>CAVYWS010000005.1:0-492500 GCA_963772265.1 uncultured Solirubrobacterales bacterium
GTGGAGATTCTGCGCCGGCTCGACGAAATCGGCTCGGAAGGGTGACCGGCGCGTCCTGGATCGCCGCTGCCTAGACTGCCCCGTCGGCAGGAGACGCGGGTGGGAATTCCTTCGACTGAGCGGGAGAGCGGGGCTCGCGATGGCGAGAGGCCCGGTGGTGGGCAGGGCGACGTTGTCGTCCAGGCGGGCGAGGTTCGCTCGGCCCGGGTCGAATCGCTGCGGGCGCTCGCAGCCCTTGGCGTCCTCTGGGGGCACGTCTACGGCTATGCGCACGCCTACCGTGTCAACGAGACCCTCGGCACCTTCACCGAGCGGTTCCTGTTCAGCGGCGGATTCGGCGTCTTCGTCTTCTTCGCCCTTTCCGGGTATCTCATCTACTGGCCGTTCGCGAGCCGGGACTTCGGCGGCTCGGGGAGGTCGACTACGGCCGCTACGCCCGCAACCGCGCCCTGCGGATCCTGCCGCTGTACTGGATGTCGGTGATCGTCGTCCTGCTGTTGCTCAACGGCGGTGGCAGCCCGACGCAGTGGTGGCGATTCATGCTCTTGGCCGAGAACTACTCGGCGAGCACCGTCGGAAACGTCAATGGCGTGCTCTGGTCGGTCGTCGTCGAAGTCGCCTTCTACCTTCTGCTGCCGTTCATCGCCCTCGGCATCGCTCGAGTGGCGCGCGGGTCGCGCTCCCGGGAGCCGCCGCGATCGCCGCGATCGGGGCGGTCAGCTTCGGCTTCTGGTACGCCAAGGTGTTCCACGGAAATGATCCGATCTGGCGATACAACCTTCCGGCCACCTTCTTCTTCTTCACGGGCGGAATGCTGGTTGCGGTTCTCCGCACCTCCTGGAAGGAGCGCCTTCCGAGCTGGGTGGGCCGGCCATTCGATTCCAGCGACTTCTGGTTTCTCGCAACGGCCCCGCTCTGGCTGATCGTGATCTGGCGCTACCACTACTCGTTCGTGATCGCATTGGCTGCAGCGATCATGGTCGCCGCCTGCGTCCTCCCGTTTCGGCGCGGCCTCGTGACCCGATTGCTGGAGTGGCGTCCCCTGGCTCTGCTCGGCGTCGCCTCCTACAGCCTCTACATATGGCACTCGCCGCTGCTCAACGCGCTGACCAGCCCGTCCTATAAGACGGTCTCGTGGGTTCCGGGCGCCACACTCGGGCTGGCCTCGGTGACCGTGCCGCTCGCGATCGCCATCGCATTCGTCAGCTACGGGCTGATCGAGAGGCCGTTCCTACGACTGCGGCGTCGTTGGGCGGCGGCGTCGGCGCGCAGCGGATTCGAGCCACAGCCTTCGCGTCCGAGCGTCGAGCCGGACGGCCTCCTGGAGCCCAAGTTGTCGACCACCGCGAGCGTGGCCGAGTGACCCGCGCCGGAGCCGTTGGCTAACCGGGTGTTCGACAGGTTGAAGCGGCGCGTCCGATCCGCACCCGCGGCGGCGAACGGCGAGTTCGACGGCATCGAGGCCGAGGATCAGCGCATCATCGAACGTGCCCTGCCGTACACGATGACCAGCGTCGCGCGGCTTCACGGGTTGGTCTCCGCGGTGCGGCTACTGCGTGCGCGCGGACATCCCCGGGGCCTTCGCGGAATGCGGCGTCTGGAGGGGCGGCTCTGTCCTGGCGATGATCGAGACCCTGATCGAGACGGGGGCCCCGGACCGCGATGTCCACCTCTACGACACCTTCGAGGGAATGACCAGGCCGAGCGAGCGCGACGTGTCGGCATTCGACGAGCGGGCACTGGAGATCTGGCGGCAGGCGGAGCGCGAGGAGGGTCGAGCCTGGTCGAACGTGTTCGGCGAGGAGGCTTTCAACGTCGACGCGGTCACTAGGCTGCTTGCCGCGACCGGCTACGACGCCGACCTGCTGCACGTCGAGCAGGGGGACGTCCTGGAGACGCTGCCCGCGCGAGCACCCGAGACTCTGGCGCTGCTTCGGCTCGACACAGACTGGTACGAGTCGACGCGTCACGAGCTGACCCACCTCTACCCGCGACTGCGCGCAGGAGGCGTGCTCATCATCGACGACTACGGTCACTGGCACGGCTGCAGGGAAGCTGTGGACGAGTACTTCGGGGAGCGACCCCCGCTTCTCGTCCCGGTCGATTACACCTGCCGTATCGCGGTCAAGCGCTGAGCTCGGGCTGTTTGCCGAGGGCGGCGAGGCCGCTGCGTCGCACCCGCCGCCGCATGCGCCTGGCAACGTTGCGGGCGGTCAACCCCTCGCTGCGGAAGCGGGGCCAGGGCGTCTGGCGGCGATGCCGTGCGTAGAGATGGCGGGAATCGTGCTCGCACAGGTAATGCCAAGGCTTGTTTTGACCCGGACCCTCGAAGTGGCGAATCGCGGGATCCGCCTTGGCGCTGGCCAGGTCCTCGGCAGCGAATAGCTCAGCCGTCCAGGGATAGACGAAGAAGCTGTTCATGCAGTTCCAGCGCGGCGCGAGGGCCAGGCGCCGCTCACCCAGCACCGCGTTGAGGGCGTCTTGGTCGCGCAGCACCAAGTCGGCAGCATGCTTGACGCCGTAATCGCGCATCGACTGCTCGCATCCGTCGCGCCGCATCATCTCCAGGTTCATCAGCAGCACGCCGGCGTTGAAGTAGCTCGGGATCTCGAAACCGGCGGCAACCAGGAGCTTCTCGTAGTGGCGCGGGAGCACGTTGGTGACGGCGGCGACGTAGTGGTCCGGCATCTCGGTCTCCCAGAGCGGCTGCAGGGAATCGGTGACGATCAGGTCGGCGTCGAGGAAGAGCACCCGGTCGAGGTCCGGGAACAGCTGCGGCGCGAAGATCCGATACCAGGTCGCCTTGCCGGTGAAGCCCTTGGTCGGCAGCCCGGCGCAGAGCTCGTCGGGGACCGAAAGGAAGGAGATCGAGCCTCCGAGGCTCTCCACCATCTCCGCCAGGGGACGCTCGTCGGCAGGCCGGAAATCGGGGCCGTGGAGATAATGGATTCGCACCGGGAGCCCCGCAGTGTTGACCAGCAGCGAGTGCAGCATCGCGGCGCTGTGGGGGACGTAGTCGCCCTCGGTCGCGCAGGCGACCTCCAAGCCCCTCTCCTCGCCCGCCGCCGCCATCAGGGCTTGCGGGCGACGACGGCGAAGATCGCGGCGTCGAGGCGGCGACTTTCCCGCCCCTGCAGCCGGTCCGCCAGCGTGATCAGCGATTGCCCCACGAGGGCGAAGAGCGGCCGCAGGAACCGCGGCAGGTGCCAGTAGACCGCGTCCTGCGCCAGCTGCAATCCCGTTGCCAGGAGCCCCACCACGCCCTCGAAGCGCTCGATCTCGAAGCCGGAGCGCTCTATCACGCGCCGCAGGCCGGCGTTGGTCCAGCGCCAGTAGTCGTCGGGGTCGGGGTGGTAGACGAACACACCGTGGGTCGAGAGCAGCATCTGCCCGCCCGGGCGCAGCAGCCGGAAGCACTCCGACAGGTAGAGGTCCGGATCCTCGACATGCTCGAGAACCTGAGTCGAGAGGACCGCGTCGAAGCTGCCGTCCTCGCGGGGCACTGTGCCGTCGGGATTCAGCTCCAGCGAGGCGCTCGGATTGCCGGGAAGGTCGGCGGCGACCCAGTCCACATCGTCCGGGAAGAAGTGCCGGTACGGCACGTCGGCGCAACCGTAGTCGAGGATGCTGGCGCCGGCGCCGACCCGAACGTCCTTCGAAAGCTCCGCCAGCGCGGCCGGCAGGGCCCGGATCTGGTGCCGATACCGGTGGCCGAGGCCCGCCTGCCGGTTGTCGCCCGGCCGGACGGCGAATCGCGGTCCCCGCCTGGCCTCGGTGTCGGTCGCAGCCATCCGGTTACGGCCTTCCCGACGGAGTGGCGAGGATGGACTGCTCCGCTTGCGCCGGTCGTTGGCTGCGATTCGCATAGAGCCACGCCATCCGCCTCGCCTCTCGGTTGAAGGCTCGGTTCTTGAAGGCCGGGCCCGGTGAACGCCGCGCTTCGTCGGCCGAGAAGACCGAGAGGGCGTCGATCAGGTAGGGACCGTGCTCCCAGCTGATCAGCTCCTGGGAGACGATCGACATGCCGGCGCGCTTGCACTGGGCGGCGAACGTGGTCGCCGTCATTTCCGCGTCGCGCCAGGCGTAGACGTCGACCAGCGCTCCCCGCCGCACCAGCGGCGCACGAAGACGGTTCGGGACCCGCTTGGTCAATGAGTTCATCAACCGGTAGCTGCCGAAATTGGAGTGATGGAAGAAACCGGCTCCGCCCGGCTTCAGCTTGCGGGCCAGCTGTCGCAGGTACGCGTCGAGGACATCGGGTTCGGCGTGCACGAGGGAATCGAAGCTGAAGACGAAGTCGATCGAATGGTCCTCGACCATCTCCAGCGAGCGGCCGTCGTTGACGTGGTACTCGATGTTGGGGGCTTCCGAGAACCGAGTTCGGCAGCGCTCGATGCACTGCTCGGTCATGTCGACGACGATCAGTCGCTCGCCTAGGTCCTTGAGGTACTGGGTCCAGCGCCCGTACCCGGGGGCGATTTCGAGGATCGTGCCGGTGGGAACGAAGGAATGGATCCGCGGTAGCAGGGCCCCGTACCAGAGCGCCGGAGTGCCGCCCCACCAGGCTGACCATTCGTCTCCCTGCCGTGACCAATCCCAGCGCTCCCAGTTCGCAAGGTTCTGCTCGACGTCCGGCATCAGTCAGTGCTCCTTTGCGGCCTTTGCGCCGCCCCTCAGTCGGGCACGCGGCGCATCCATCCCAGCGGATGCTGGGTAAGCCGAAACTGCTCGTTTCGTTCCCGGTCGTATTCGAACTCGGGATGACGCTGCAGGAACTCCCGGTTGGCGTCCAGTGGGCCTGGCCGGCTGTCGCGGAAGATGCGGAACTGATCGATCACGCCGTCCTGGCTCAGCAGGGCGCTCCCAGGCGTGACGAGAGGCGCATAGAGCTCGAGCTCCTCGGCGACGTGATCCCGATCGTGATTTCCGTCGAGGATCACCATCACCGGCCCACCGGCCTTGGCGGCTGTGGCGCTGACGTCTTCGACTATCTTCGGATCGGTGGAGCTGCCGTGCAGGAACTTGACGCGGGGATGCTGGATGTCGTGCTTGCGGACGATGTCGATCGTGATCACCTCGCCCTCTTCCCGCAGGTCCATGAGGCTGGCATAGAACAGCGCCGATCCGCCGCGGTCGGTCCCGGTCTCGATCAGCAGCGCCGGCCGGATCGAGGAGATCGCCTCCTGGATCGTCCAAAGGTCGAGCGGGTTCTGCCAGATTGGAACCCCGAGCCACGACAGCGATCGAAAATTCCCCGTCTTGTAGATCAGGTCGTGGTGATACAGCTTCGCCACGGGGCGGCTGCCCGTCCCGTTCCAGAGCTTGAACGCGGAGTTGATTCCCGCCGTACGCAGGCGTGAAAGGGAGTCGCGGACTTTCGGTTGCGATGCCAAGGCGGGCCACATTAGCTGGGAAGGTCGAGGCTGGCGCCGGTTCTAACGACGCCGCGACCCTTGCGTACACTGCAGCCCATGTACACGCTGCTTGGAGTCGTGCAGGTGATCATCTCGGTCGTCCTTGTCTTCCTCATCCTTCTGCACTCGGGCAAGGACGCGGGCCTCTCGGGCGCCTTCGGGATCGGCGGGGGCGGCAGTTCGTTTGGCGGCGGCTCGATGGTGGAGAAGAACCTCGATCGGGCGACGGTCTTCTTCGCGATCCTGTTCGTCATCAATACCGTGGTCATCCTCAAGATCTAGCCCCGTGAGCCTGCCGGTTCGCGGCGCGCTGCTCGGGGCCCTCGCCCTGGCGGCGTCGGTAGCGCTCGGATGCGGCGGTGGCGGTTCGACCAGGCCGGAGGCATCGGGCAACCCGGCGACGGCCGGCGGCAACGGCAGGCTCGGCTACGCGATCCCCCGGTTGCGGGGCAGCTTGGATCCGCTTGCAGCCTCGACGCTGCCGGCCCAGCTGGTCGCCCGGCAGATCTTCGAGCCCCTGGTCGCCAGCCTCGACGCGCCGTACGGTGAGCGGGGGAGGGTTCCGGGGCCGGCGCTCTCGATTCATTCCTCGGGCGACTCCCGAGTCTGGCGGCTTGACCTGCGCCCGGGGATCCGCTTTCAGGACGGCAGGCTGCTCGACGCCTCGGCGGTGCTGGTGAACGCGCGGCGCTGGCGAGGCTCTCCGGTCGGGAGGGCGCTGCTGCCGGGGTTGATCGTCGCCGACGGGCCGCGGCCGGACCTGGTCCGCTTCGTCTTCTCCTCGCCGCTCCCCGACCTGTCGCGGCGACTCGCCGACCCGCGACTGGGGCTCGTCTCTCCCGGTGCGCTCGACCCGGGCGGGGCCGGCGCTTCGCTGCAGCGGGTGGCCCAGGCGGGCAGCGGCCCGTTCGAGCTCACCGAGCGGCGCCCGGAGAAGCTGGTGCTGAAGAGAAACGGCGGCTGGTGGGGTACGCGTGAGGGCCTCGGCCCGGCGCTGGACGGGGTCGTGTTCCGGCCCGCGCCGCGATCGGTACGCCTCGAGATGCTCCACGACGGCGTCGTCCAGGTCGCAGGTGAGGTCGGCCACCAAGCCGCGCTGCGGCTGCGAGGCGATCCGCTGCTGACCTCCGTGGCGATCGCCAGTCCCCACCCGATCGGCCTGGCCCGCTCGGTGCGGGGGATCAGCAGCTGGCGCCCGGCTCCGCTCTCCGGCGTCTGGCTCGCGCTGCTGGGCTAGACGGCGGGGAGGACCCCGCCGCCTGCCGAGCAGCCCGCAGTGCGCCTGAGAGGAGTCGAACCTCCACGGGCCGTGAAGCCCACAAGGCCCTCAACCTTGCGCGTCTACCAGTTCCGCCACAGGCGCGAGCGCCCAGCGATTCTAGATGCCCTTGAAAGCGTCCGTGATCGGCGCTACTGTACGAACATGTGTTCGCTGAAGAGACCCCCGAAGAGGACTGAGCGATGGACCTGACAAAGCGGCAAAAGGAGATCTTCGACTTCATCGGCCGCTACGCCAGCAAGTACGGCTACCCGCCGACGGTGCGCGAGATCGGCAAAGCGGTCGGCCTGCATTCGTCCTCGACGGTGCACGCGCATCTGGCCAACCTCGAGAAGTCCGGCCTGCTGCGGCGCGACCCATCGAAGCCGCGCGCGATCGAGCTCTTGGTCGACAAGGCGAAGAAGGCGATTCGGCCAGCGGGCCTGCCCCTGGTCGGCCAGGTGGCGGCAGGCGAGCCGGTGCTCGCCGAGGAGAACATCGAGGAGTACCTCGACGTCCCCGACATGGTCGGCGGCGAGGACGGCGACTACGTGCTGCGGGTGCGTGGCGACAGCATGAAGAACGCCGGCATTCTCGAGGGCGACCACGTCGTCGTACGGCCCGCCGACAGCGCTGAGAACGGCGAGATCGTCGTTGCGCTGATCGGCGACGACGCGACCGTGAAGCGCTACTTCCTCGAGGGCGACCACATTCGGCTCCAGCCCGAGAACGAGGCGATGGAGCCGATCATCACCACCGAGGCGAGCCTTTGCGGCCGGGTGGTCGGAGTCTTCAGGAGAGTTTCGTGAGCTCGGCGGCTGCTACCCATCCGCATGAGTTCGCGATTGACGCAGCAGCGGAGCGTTCGGCGATGCGGCTGTTCGAGCCCCATGGTTTGACGCTCGAGGACCGCGTTCTCGGCGCCTGGGAGGACCTGGTGGCCGGCGGCCCAGCCGAATGCCCCGTCTGCGGCGGCTCGATGCGTGCCGCATCCGGCTGCCAGAGCTGTGGCAGCGACCTCAGCTAGCTCGCTCTACCATCAAGGCTTGCGGGCTGGACGATCGCGGGGGGAGAGACAACCCCTCGAGGAAAGTCCGGACACCACAGGGCGAGGCGGTGGGTAACGCCCACCCGGGGAAACCCGCGGGAAAGTGCCACAGAAATACACGGCCGATGGCGCGGCCACAGCTGAGTCGCGCACAGGCAAAGTTGAAATGGTGCGGTAAGAGCGCACCGGCGTCGCGGCGACGCGGCGGCCAGGCAAACCCCGCCCGGTGCAAGGCCAAGCAGGACCGATTACCCGGCCCGGGTAGGTCCAGGTGGGCCGCATAGATGGATGGTCGTCCACGACAGGATCCGGCTTACAGGCCCGCTAAGGAAAGAGCCCTTCGGGGCTCTTTCTATTGCGGCCAGCGTCCGGCTTCGATCCGCTTCTTGTAGCGGCGCTGGCGCCGCTCGGCGTCGCGCATGATCGCCCCGGTGAGCCGGATCGTCAGCGACGGGAAGGCGTCGAAGACGCGCAGCACGGCACCGCGCCAGCGCGGGATCGTCAGCACCGGCCGCGGCCGGTCCAGCAGCGCGGCGATCTGCGGCGCCACCTGCTCGGGGGTCAGCAGGGTTCCCGAAAACGACCCCGCGGCGTCGGGGTCGTCGAGCTTGTCGGCCAGCATCGGGGTCCAGATCCCGTCCGGGCAGACGGCGGAGAGATGGACGTCCTTGATCCCGGCGCGTCGCAGGTCGAAGAGGGTGCCGAGCGTGAACGCGATCGCCGCGTGCTTGCTGGCCGAGTAGGCGACCTCGCCCGGGGCCGCGACCAGTCCGGCGAGGGAGATCACGTTGATGACGTGACCGTGGCCGGCTGCGAGCATCTGCTCCAGTGCGGCGACTGTCCCGTTCATCGTCCCCGCGGCATTTACCTCCAACATCAAGCGGCGAACTTCCTCCTCGTGCTCCCATGCCTTTCCGGTGACGAGGATGCCCGCGTTGTTGACCCAGACGTCGAGCGAGCCGGTTCGCTGTTCGGTCTCGGCGGCAATGCGATGGCAGGCCACCTCGTCGCGAACGTCGAGCGGCGAGGAGAAGGAGCCGCCGCCCAGCTCGGCCGCCGCCTGCTCGGCCGCGCCGCCGTCGAGGTCGGTCACGTGCACCGTGAGCCCGCGCTCGGCCAGGGCCTGCGCCACGGCGCGGCCCAAGCCCCTCCCGGCGCCTGTCACCACCGCGGTCGCCATCGCAGGGGAGGATATTCGCGGCAAGCGCCGAAGGCCGAGGAACGAGTTCGTGGCAATCGTGGCGGCCTACCCAGAAGCAGGTAGTTGCCGTAATTTCCTTTGCTAGGATGCCGCGACTTTCCGCTGAGTCCCCGCCTAAATAACGCGGGGAGCGGGGGACCCACCTACCTGGGGCGAATCGCCGGCATCTGCCGCGTAGCGCAGCTCTTTCAGCGCGAGCCCGTCAGCTAACCCCGTAAGCGCTCTTGGAAAGAGGCTATGGATCGACGCATTTCCCGCGATTGGCGAGCGGGTGACAACTTCAATCGGGAGACAAGTGGCGCACGCGGTCGGCGCCCCGACCGGCATGCGCTCTGGGCGCTGCTGCTCGCGATCTTCACCCTGGTCGTTGCGGCGGCGTCAGCGCACGCCTCAAGCGGCGGCGTCGCCACCCCCGGCGGGGGAGCCTCCCCGAGCACGACACCGACGGCGCCAACCGCCACCACGGGGTTCGGCTCACGGGTCCTGCGGGTCGGCATGGAGGGCGACGACGTCAAGGTCCTCAACGGCATCGTCAAGTCGAAGGACTACTCGACCGGGGTGCGGCTCAGCACCGTCTTCAAGTCGCCAACCGCGGGCGCGGTCAAGGAGTTCCAGGGCGAGGCGGGCCTGCGCCGGACGGGCGTCGTCAACAAGGTGACCAGCAGGGCGCTGGTGCACTCGATGGACCGCGCCGGTGTCACCTGGTACGGCCCGGGCTTCTACGGCAACCGGACGGCCTGCGGCAAGGTGCTTGCGCAGGACCACGATCGGCGTCGCCAACAAGTCGCTTCCCTGCGGCACCAAGGTGACGCTTGCCTACCATGGCCATTCGGTCGTCGCCCCGGTGATCGACCGAGGGCCGTACGCGAAGGGCTACTCGTTCGATCTCACCGGCGCCACCGCCGCAGGCGCTCGGGGTCAAGACCTCGACCACGCTTCACTACGCGGTCGCCAAGCGCGGCAGCGACCTGCGCGGGCTCTAGGTTCGCGCGCGACTAGGTTCGTCGGACCGTTCGGAAGCCGGCGGTGCCGATCCGCACGCAGAACCCGAGCGTGATCAGCGCCAGCACGATCCAGATCAGCGTCGTGAGCGGGTAACCGGTGAACGGCAGTGTTCCCCCGCCGCTGGCGTTCTGGGCGACCGTGCCGGCGCTGCCCCGTCCGCCTGCGCCCGCAGTCTCGCCGGCGTTCGTGCCAGCGACGCCTTGCCCGAAGTTACCGCCGCTGCCACCCGAGCCTCCTACGCCGGCAACGCCGCCGGCAGGGCCGCTCCCGGGGGTAGTCCCCGGTGGCTCCTCGGCCATCACCGGGAGCTGAGCGTGGGCAGCCGGGGCTGCCGCCAAGCCGACGACCAGCATTGCGGTAACGGCAATGATCCTGCCCCTGGGGGCGAAGCCTCCACGCATCATCTGAAGCGTAGACCGTTTTTTGGCGCCTGGCGCCGGTTCACCGGCCACGGCGGCCCAACACGTAGGGAACAGTGCGTAGACAGGATCCTGATGTCGTTCCAGAGCGACCAGGTGGCGACATACAGGTAGTCCAATCGGACCATCTCGAAGAGGGGTATGCGCGAGGCGCCCAGAGCCTGCCAGTAGCCGGTGATCCCCGGGGCGAGGTCGAGCCGCCGGCGGTAGAAGCCCTCGATCTGCGAGTCCTCGTCCGGAACCAGGGGCCGGGGGCCGACCAGACTCATCTCCCCCTGAAGCACGTTGATGAGCTGCGGCAGCTCGTCAAGGGAAGGCGTCGGATAAGCGCCGACGCGGGTCACGCGCGGATCGTGCTCGATCTTGAACAGGCCATCCGATTCGTTCAGATGGCCAACTCGTCACGCTGGTGCTCGGAGCCTCGATACATGCTGCGGAACTTGACATCTCGAAGCTGCCGCCGCCGCGCCCGATGCGGCGCTGGCGGAAGAGCACCGGGCCCCTGGAATCGATCTTGATTGCGATCGCGATCGCGACCAGCAACGGCGAAAGGAGGGCGAGCATCAGCGAGGAGGCGAAGACGTCGAAGCTGCGCTTCAGCAGTCGAGACGACCGCCCGATCTCGATGCCGCGGGCTCCGAGCAGGGTGAGCCCGTGCAGATGGTCGAGCTCGACCGACGAGCCCGGGGACGCGGGCTGTCGCCGGCAGGACGCTCACCGCGACTACCATCAGCGAGAGCTCGCGGACCAGGTGCAGCAGCGCGTCGCTGTCCACCTTTCCCGGCGCCAGGATGACGCGGTGGATCTGCCTTCTCGGCAAGGAGCCGGTAGAGGCCTCGGGGCAGCATCGGGATGGTGCCGTTCGACATCCCCGACTGAGCCTCGGCGCTCGGGATGCGGCCCACGATCTGAGCCGCGTGCGAACGGTCGAGGTGCAGCTTCCAGCGCAGCGATCGCGCTGCCTCCTCGTCGCCGATCACCAGACACCGCTCGGGCTGGGTGAGCCTGGTCGCCGCCAACCGGGCGATCGTGCGGGTCAGGACCAGCCCCAGGAACAGCAGTCCCCAGATCGAAAGAAGCTCGGCCCGCCCGATATGTCCGACGACGACCCAGCCGTCGAGCAGCCAGATCAGCAGCGTGCCGAGGGTCGCCACCTCGAACAGGGCGGGCACCTCGTCGAGGGTCGCCCTGTGGATCAGGTGCTCGTCGCGGTCGTACAGACCCATCACCTTCAGCAGCAGGACGAGGATCAGCACCGCACCGAGCGCCCCGGCCGTGAGTCCTTGTTCTCCGAAAACGACCGCGCCGCCGACAAGCGCCAGGATCGTGGCCAAAGCATCTCCGGTCGCAAGCGTGCGGCGCAGGATCTTGCGGCGCCGCCGGATCGAGTGCCGGCGCCGTCCCTCGGCGCGGTCGAGGTCGAGGAACCCGCGAAGGGCTGATAGCGGATGCTTGAATTCCGCTTCCGACTCGGTCTGGTCGACCTCGATCAGGTCAACCATCTCCGGTGCAAACATCCCCGTCGCCAAACTACGCCTCTCGCTTCTTCTAGGTGCCGCCTACACCCGCCCGAGCACCCCAGCTCGCCGGGTCTTGAGCCAGATACTGCGCGGCGACCCTACCCAAAGGAAGATTCAAAAGACGCAGTTCGTCACCGCGGTCACGCTCGGGGCCCTGATCGCGATCGGGGTGGCGGGATGCGGGGGCGGGAGCGCCTCTCCAACCCGGCCGCAGGGAGGCATCCGAACGGTTCCCGGGCCCAAGCCGCTTCTCGGCGTCTCTGAGCCCAACGCGTGGCGGCGGGTGCCGCCGCCGGCGACCCCCGACGCGATCGCGGGCCTGGTGGCGTCGCTTGGCGCCAGCAGCCAGCGGTTCGTGATCGACTGGCGTCTCGCCGAGCCCCGGCCTCCGCGGGGGGCGCACCGCTACCGCTTCGAGCGCTTCGACCCGATGTATCGGGCCGACCTTCGGCGCGGAGTCAGGCCGCTGCTGGTTGCGCTCAACGCGCCGCGCTGGGCGGCGGATCCGGGGTCAAGCTCGGCCCCGTTCGTCAACAACCCGCCCGCTGCCGGCCACATCGCCGATTGGCAGGCCTTCCTGCGCGCCGTCGCCTATCGCTACCCCGAGGCACTGGGGATCGAGATCTGGAACGAGCCGAATCTGGCCACTTTCTGGGGCGGTGGGTCGGAGACCCGTCCCGACCCCGACCGGTACACGGAGCTGCTGCGCGCCGGCTATGCCGCCGTCAAGTCGGTCAGCAGGCGGCTGCCGGTGATCGGCGGTGCGCTTGCCGCCAACCAGCTTGCGTCGCCCCGGGGGAACATCCCGGCCCGCGAGTTCGCCGACTCGATGTTCGCCGACGGCGCCGCCGCCTACATGGACGGGATCAGCCTCCATCCCTATCCGGGGACCGGCGGGGTGCGCCAGACGCTCGCCGGGTTGGAGCAGGTCGAGCAGGCCCGCGACGAGGCTGGGGCCGCTACTCCGCTCTGGGTCAGCGAGGTGGGGGTCACGACGACGGGGCCGGACAGGGTCAGCGAGTCCCAGCAGGCCGCGGAACTGGTCGAGATCTGCGAGGTGCTGGTCCGCAACCCCGCTGTCGAGGCCGTCTACTTCCACAACCTGATCGCTCGGCACGGCTCGCTGCAGAACCCCGAGCCCGGATTCGGCCTGGTCCAGGCCCTTCCGGACGGCGTGCTGAGGCCGAAGCCGGCATTCAACGCGCTGCGAGCATCCCTTGCCCGGGGGAGGTGCGGCGCGGGCGTCGATTGAACCGGCGCACCGAAGAGGGAACCCGGAGATACTCAGGCGCGGCATGGGGAGTGCGCCAACCCAGACGCATGCGGCTGGGGATTCCCGCGAGGGGTCCGAAGGCACCCTGGGTACGCCGGCGATACCCACCGCTCACCGAGCAGGCCGACGCCCCCGTGTCGCCCGTGTGCGACGGGGTCGCGAGGGCGGGGGCCGCAGCGATCGCGGCCGCCAGAGCGCCGCTGCGCCACTCATCTTCACCGGCTGCGCCGCGCTGCCCGTCGTCTACGCCCTGTCGGGCGACGGTGGGGGATACGACATCGTCTTTCGCCAATACGCCGCATTGATCGTCTGGTCGGGGCTGGCGATCGCCTTCCTGTTCGGCCTCCTGCCCCTGGCCCGGCCGTCGCGAGACGTCGTGCCGCCCCTCGCCGCGCTCGGGCTGCTCGTGGCCTGGACGGCACTGTCCCTGACCTGGACCGAGAGCAGCGAGCAAACCTGGGCCGAGCTTGCCCGAACGCTGCAGTACCTTGGCCTTCTCGTCCTCGCATGGACCGTCCTGGAGCGCCGGACGTGGAGGTTCGCAGCCGCGGGACTCTCGCTGGGCGCGCTGGTTGTCTGCGCCCTGGCCGTGCTCAGCCGGCTGGCGCCGCTTGCGTTTCCGGCGGTCGGCGTGCCCGACCCGGCCAGGCTCCTCTATCCGCTCGGCTCCTGGAACGGGGTCGGCGTCTGGAGCGCGATGTCGGTCGGCATCTGCCTGGCCTGGGCGTCGGGTGTCTCAAGCCCGCGGACGCGTGTGGTCGGTGCGGCAATGCTGCCGGTGGCCGGGCTCGCGGTCTATCTCAGCTATTCGCGCGCCGGTGCGATCGGTGCCGTGCTCGCGATGCTGGTCGTGCTCACGGTTGCGCCGAGCCGACGGCACGCCGCTTGCCTCGCCGCGGCCGGGGTCGTCGCGACCGGCGCGGCAATCCTTGCGGTGCGGGCAAACCCCGAGATCGCGCATGGAACCGGGGGCAGCGGCGGTGGTGTGGTCGCGCTGGCCATGGCAGCCCTCTGCGCCTGTTGTTGGTGGGCGTCCGAGTCGCTGCCGGCGTCCATCTCCCGGTTTCCGAGGCTGCGCCGTGGTCCGGCGATGGCGCTCGGACTCGGCTTTCTCATCGCCCTCGTCGGCGTCGCGGCCGCGTGGGGTCCGCAGGCTGGTTCGCCGGTCGGCCTGTCGTTCCGGGCCCCGGTCCCCGAGCCCGGCGGTGATCCAGCGAAGCGGTTTCTCACCGCGGGCGGCCAGCGAGGCGAGCTTTGGACGTCGGCGCTGCGCGAATTCGAGTCCGAGCCGCTGCACGGCACTGGCGCCGGCACCTTCGACCTCTGGCACAGCCGCGAATCGAACGATCCCGCCTTTACTCGGGACGCCCACTCCCTGTACCTGGAGAGCTTGGCCGAGCTGGGTCTTCCCGGGTTGCTGGCGGTCGTCGGACTGCTCGGGGGCCTGGCAGCCGCCGCCATTCGCGCCCGGCGCCGGCTCCGGACCGGCGCCGGGCGCGCTGCCGCGGCGGCGATGCTCGCCCTCTTCGCTGTGTTCCTTCTCGGCGCCGGAGTGGATTGGCTTTGGGAGCTCACGGCTGTTTCCGTGCTGGCACTGCTTGGAGCTGCGGCCCTCGTGGCCAGCGGCTCCGACTCGGCGAGGGGGCGAGCACTGCCGGGCTGGGCCCGCGCGGCGATTGTGGCGTTCGCGGTGGTCGCGGCGGCGGTCCAGGTCCCCGGGATCGTCTCGACCGATCGGCAGCGGGCGAGCGCGCGGGCACTGGCGGCCGGTGACCCGAGAGCTGCCAAGCGCCTGGCGGAGGATGCGGTGGCCGCAGAGCCGTGGTCGGCAGACGCGCACGCTCAGCTGGCGCTGGCCTGGGACGGGCTGGGCAGGAGCGATTCCCGGCGCCGCGAGCTGCGCGAGGCATCAGACCTCGAGCCCGGGTCTTGGCGATGGCCGCTGCTGACCGCCCGTCTCGACGCAGCACACGGCCAATCCGCCGCCGCCCGCCACGCCTACCGGCGGGCGCGCCGGTTGCGACCGGCCCTCCCCGCGGATCCGGACCCGGTGATCTTCGCGAGGTCTGACCGATGAGCGCAACCGAGACAACCCGGACATCCCCTGAGCGTGCGTCCACCCTGGTCCGCGACGGTCTCTCACCGGCGCTGGTCCACGACTACCTGCTGGTGATGAGGGGCGCGGAACGAGTCTTCACCGCGATCGCTGATTGTTGGCCGGGGGCACCGATCTACACAACCGTCTACTCGGATCAGGGGACCTCGGGCCGGTTCGCCGGCCACGAGATCCGCACCTCGCATCTGCAACGGCTGCGCGTCAACCAGGAGCGATTCCGTCTTCTGCTGCCCCTCTATCCGGGCGCCGTCGAGAGCCTGCCGGTGCGGGAGCACAGGCTCATCGTCTCCTCCAGCAGCGCCTTCGCCCACGGGATCCGCCCGGCCCCCGGCACGGTGCACGTCTGCTACTGCCACACCCCGTTCCGCTATGTCTGGCATGAGCGAGACCTCGCCCTCGACAAGGTGGCGCGCCCGATGCGCCCACTGCTCTCGGCAACGCTGAAGCGGATCCAGCGCTGGGACATCGAGGCGTCAGACAGGGTGACCCACTACATCGCCAATTCGCGTCAGGTCCAGGAGCGGATCGCGCTCTTCTACGGTCGCGATTCAGAGGTTGTGCATCCGCCGGTCGAGCTGGAGCGGTTCTCGGTGGCGCAGCCCCACGACTACTTCCTGCTGGTCGGCGAGCTGGTGCCGCACAAGCGCACCCGTGTCGCCCTCGAAGGGGCGCGCCGGGCGGGCCAGCGGGTCAAGGTGGTCGGCGGCGGCCCAGAGCTGGCAGAGCTGAGCGCCGGCTTCCCCGAAGCGGAGTTCGTGGGCAGGGTCTCCGATCAGGCGCTGGCCGAGCTGTACTCGCATGCGCGTGCCCTGCTGATCCCCGGCGTGGAGGAGTTCGGGATCACCGCCGTGGAGTCGCAGGCCTCGGGCCGGCCGGTGGTCGCGGTTGGCGCCGGAGGGGCGTTGGAGACCGTGGCCGGCGAGGTAACGGGCATCCTGCTCGAACGAGGCGGCGCCGATGAGTTCGCCGAGGTGCTGAGAGAAGTCGACTTCGACCGCTTCGACCCGCATGCGATCACTGCCCATGCCGCTCGGTTCTCGCCGGGTCGCTTCAAGGAGCGATTCCGCGCTGCGGTCGAGCGCTGCGTGACCGGCACCCCGGCCGCGACGCCCGGCTGATTACCCGACCTGCGCCGGTCCGCGCGCGTGGATCACGGTGTGCGGGACCCCGCGCCTCTGGCCGCGGAACCGCATGTTGAACCTGCCCAGGTGCCGGACGTCCTCGAACCCGGCCACGTGCACCAGCGACATCCAGGTCCGGGTCGTCGGCCGCCACCAGGTCGAGTGCAC
The DNA here is from genome assembly GCA_963772265.1 of uncultured Solirubrobacterales bacterium. Lineage (GTDB taxonomy): Bacteria > Actinomycetota > Thermoleophilia > Solirubrobacterales > 70-9 > Mayfieldus. The sequence goes on from CAVYWS010000005.1 coordinate 16,544, forward strand.
GCCCGCCTTGAACTCGGCCAGCAGGCCGCGGGGGATCCATTCCAGCCGGCGGCTGTACTCCTCGGTCAGGATGAGCTGGCCGTGGCACAGACCCGCCATGCGCTCGAGGGCGAGTGCGGGGTCGCGCAGGTGGATCAGGACCGAGCCGCAGAAGACCAGGTCGAAGGTTCCGTCGAGCGCCTCGGGGTCGGCGTCGTAGATGCTGGCGCCGACCCAGCGCACCTTGCTCCCCCGCGCCTGGGAGGCGATCCGGAACCGGTCGCCGCGCTCGCCGTCCTCGGCCGGGCGGATGCGCGGTGGCCAGTCGAGCTGCTGTATGCGCGGGACGTCGAGCGCCACGACGTCGGCGCCGCGCCGCTCCATCTCGTAGGCCCAGAAGCCCTCGAAGGTCCCGACGTCGAGGGCTCGCATGCCGGCCATGCTCTCCGGCAGGCCGTAGCGGTCGATGTAGGGGCGGTGGTCGAACATGCCGTCGGTGACCACCCCCGGCGCAAGCTCGATCGTGTGGTACCAGCCGTGCTGCTTGGCGATCTCTTGCAGTTGACCGGGTTCGTCGACTGTCTGCGGGACCTGCAGTTTGGGCTCCTTCGATCGGGACCGGCTTCGGACCGCCGCATCGTAGGGAGCGAGACGCCCCCTCGCGCCGGTTCAGAGAACCGGGCTGCGGTAGCGCAGCGATCCCCAGATCAGCGCCGCCTCGCGAATGCCATCCGCAAGCCCATGTTTGGCGACCCCGACGGCAGCCGCCCGGGGCGAGCGCGCGCGCGTCGCGATGCCGCCCAGGTGAACGATGTATGGGAGCGCCAACAGGTAGGCGAGCCGGTTGCGCCGTCCCAGCGCCAGCGCCGTCAGGGCGCCGCAGGACCAGATCGAGCGCCGGCCCAGGAAGAGCCCCCCGATCAGGATCTCGCCGCGAAGCTCGGGCACCCTGGCCACCAGCCGGGGGAAGAAGCGGCTCTGCCACTGGTAGCGCAGGTGCCGGCCGTAGTCGGCCGGGATGACGAGGTGTCGCACGACGGCCCGCGGCTCGAAGACGGCACCTCCTCCGGCTCGGCGGACCTGCCAGGCGAGCTCGGTGTCCTCACCCATGTGGGAGCCGGTGGCGTCGAACAGGTCGACCGGAAAGCCTCCCGCTGCGCGGAAGGCGTCGGTCGCAAAGAAGATGTTGCAGGACTCGAACAGCGGGCTCGGCCCATTGGTCGATATCGCGTGCGCGAAGGGCGGCGGGGGGGACCCGTCGGGTGTCGTGGTCGGGCCCTGCACGATCGCGGCACCGCCGCTGAGCCGGGCCAGGCCCGCTTCCAGCCACGGCGGCTCGGGGACGCAGTCGGCATCGACAAAGGCGACGAAGCGCGTCGCGGCCTGGTCGACCCCGATGTTTCGCTGCCTCCCGGGACCGCGCCCGTCGGTGCGGTGATAGGCGATTCGACCTGGCCAGCTGCGTGAATGCTCGACCACAACGGCCTCGGTTTCGTCCTCGCCCGTGTCGACCACGTGGATCTCGAAGAGCTGCGGAGAGAGCGTTTGCCGTTTCAACCCCTCCAGGCAGGCTCCAATCGTCTCCTCGGCGCGGTGGGAGGGGACGACGACGGCTATCTGCGGCCTTTCTGGCATTGGGCTGTGATTATTCCGGCGCCATGTACGGCGATGCGAAGGATGCGAGATCGGACCGGATACGGGTCGCTCTCGTTCATCCGACTTACTGGCCGGAGGTGAGGCGGGGGAGCGAGCGCTTCATCCACGACCTGGCAGCCGACCTGTCCCGGCGCGGCCACGAGGTGTCGGTCCTGACCGGCCACAGGGCCCGTCGTTCGCGTGCGGTGGAGGACGGGTTCGAGGTGATCCGGGGCTGGCGTCCTCCGACCCGCCTGCGCCCGGCCGGATTCGAGGCCTATACCGAGCACGCTCCCTTGGCGCTGCTTGCCGCCGCCCGGCGCCGCTTCGACCTCGTCCACGCGCTGCACACGCCCGACGCCTGGGCCGTTTCCTGGTGGACGCGGGCGACCGGGAGGCCCCTGGTCCTGTCGCTGATGGGATATCCGGACCGGTGCAGCCTCGATGCGTTTCGCGGCCGCCGCCGGATGCTCGCGCAGGCCGCCAGGCGAGCCGGGGCCGTGCACTGCTTGAGTGTGGCCGCGGCCGAGGCGCTGCGCACGGAGGCCGGGATCGAGGCGACGGTCATCAACCCGGGTACCGAAACCTCCGACTTCGCGGTCGACGTTTCGCGCGCCTCGGCGCCGACGGTCTTTTGCGCGGCGAGTCCAAGCGACGAGCGCAAACGCGTGCCACTGCTGGTCGAGGCGTTCCGGCGCCTGCGCGCGCACCGGCCCGACGCTCGCCTTCTGATCGACGCCGGCCAGTCGGCCGCCGAGCACGAGAGCCTGCGCTCCGACGGGGTGGAGCTGATCGATGCCCGCGCCAACGGCCTGGAGACCCACTACGCCAGCTCCTGGGTGACCGTGCTGCCATCCGAGCGCGAGGCCTTCGGATTGGTCCTGGTCGAGTCGCTGGCGGCGGGGACGCCGGCGGTCGGGATCAGGGACGGCGGGGTCGCCGAGATCCTCGACGAGCCCCGGGTCGGCGTCCTGGCCGATAAGGCTGATCCCGATGCATTGGCCGAGGCGATCGAGCGCGGTCTGAACCTCAGCCGGGAGGACGGCGTTCGGGCGCATTGCCGCGCCCACGCGGAGCGCTGGGACTGGCGCAATGTGGGCCCCAGGTTCGAGACCCTGTACCGGGAGGCGATCGAGGCGGCGGAACGCCAACGGAGCCAGGGACAATGAAGGTCCTCTACCTGAACCACACCGGACTGATGAGCGGCGGCGAGCGATCGCTGCTTGAGCTGCTCGCGGTCCTGCCGGACGACATCTCCGCTGTGGTCGGCTGCCCGGAGGGACCGTTCGCAGCCGCCGTCCGCGAGGCGGGCGTTCGGACGGCAACGGTGCCCGCGGCGGAGGCGAGCCTGAGGCTTGCGCCCCTTCAGACGCCGCGGGCGCTCGCCGGACTGGCTCGCTCGGCGCTGGCGGCCGGGCGACTGGCGCGCCGCGAGCAGGTCGACCTCGTGCACGCCAACTCGGTTCGCGCCGGGTTGGTGGCGACGCTCGCCCGGCGATTCGGCGCGCCCCCCGCGGTTGTCTACGTGCACGACTGCCTGCCCTCCTCGCCTCCCGCCAACCTGACTCGGCGTTCGCTGCTCTCCGGCTCGGCCGCCGTGGTCGCCAACTCGCATTACACGGCCCGCAACTTCGCCGGGACCAGCGCGGCCCAGGTCCGGACGATCTACTACGGGATGGTCGGCGCCGACGGCGAGCTTGTGTCGCGCAACGGGGCCCTCCCGTCGGACCGGACCCAGCTTCGGGACGAGCTCGGGCTGGGCCCTGGCGCCTTGATCGGCCTCGTCGCCCAGATCACTCCCTGGAAGGGCCAGGACACCGCGATCGAGGCCCTGGACCTGGTGCGACGCGATCATCCCGGCGCCCGGCTGCTGTTGATCGGAGAAGCCAAGTTTCTCTCCAAGGGAACCCGCTATGACAATTCCACCTACCTGTCCGACCTGCATCGCCTGGTCACCGATCGTGGCCTGACGGGAAGCGTCGACTTCCTCGGCGAGCGCTCGGATGCCCTGCGGCTGATGGCCGCGCTCGACTTGCTCGTCGCGCCCTCATGGGAGGAGCCCTTTGGGCGGACGATCGTCGAGGCGATGGCGCTCGGGACGCCGGTGATCGCGACCGCGACCGGCGGCCCGGCGGAGATCATCGAGGACGGAGTCAGCGGTCGCCTCGTCGCGCCCCGGGACCCGCAGGCTCTGGCGGACGCGGTGCTGGAGCTGCTCGGCAGCTCCGAGACTCGCACGCGCATGGCCGAGGCCGGCAGGACCGCGGCGCGTCGCTTCGGCCTCGACGAGTACGTGAGCGGCATCGCCTCGGTCTACAACGAGGCCCTGTGCAGCTCCTGATCGGCTGGCTGGGCCTGGCCCCGCTCCAGGCACGGAACCGGCGGATCGCCGCTGGACCCTTGCTACCTTAGCCACCGCCGGGCAGGGGCCGCTTGAACCGACTGTTTGCGCGCCCTGCGATGGAAATGGCCAATGCCTGAGGACGATCGCCAGCTCACCGACGCGCCGCGCTACGCGACGCTGCCCGATTACACGCGGGTGTTTCGCGAGCGCTGGCGGCTTATCGCCGCGTTCGCGGCGGTCTTCGCCGCAATCGCGTTCGCCTATTCGGCCGCCCAGCCGAAGACCTATGAGGCCAAGACGACCCTCAACGCCCGCCAGCAGGCGGCGGATCTCTCGATCCTCGGGGGCACGAGCGGCCCCGCGGTGGCCCCGCAGGCGCTCACCGCGCAGCTGGCGACGATGGCCGACCGCGACTCGATCGCCGCCCGGGTCAAGCGGGCCCTGGATACGCCGCTGTCCGTCAGCCAGGTCGCGGCGCGGGTCTCGTCGAGCATCGACGTGCAGACCAATCTCGTCGTCCTCGACGCCCGCGACGAGGACCCCGACTTTGCCGCGAGGCTTGCCAACGAGTACGGCACGCAGGTCAAGGACGAGGCGGTGCGCTCCGAGCGCCACCAGATCGACGGAGCCCTGAACCTGGTTCGGCGCCAGCTTAAGAACGCAAAGGAGCAGGCTGTCGTCCCTGGCGCCTCCGACGAGGTGACGATTCTCCAGGAGCGCTTCAACCGGCTGCAGGCGCTGAAGAAGATCAGCGAGCCGGTCGAGATCGTGACCAAGGCCGGGCCCCCGACGTCCCCTGTCTCGCCGCGACCGAAACGGAACACCGTCCTGGGGCTGCTGGCCGGGCTGTTCCTCGGCATCATCGCCGCCTTCGCGCGGGATGCATTCGACACCCGCCTCAAGGCGCCGCGCGAGATCGAGGAGCACTTCGGCCTGACCCGGATAGGCCAGCTCAGCGAGCTGGCCCTGGGGCGAACCATTCTCAGCAACAACGGCAGGCGCCAGCTCGACCCGGCCGACCTCGAGGCGGCGCGGATCATGCGCACCAACCTCGATTTCCTGGGAGGCAGCAAGCCGCTTCGCTCCCTGGTTGTGACGAGTCCGCTGCCGGGTGAGGGGAAGTCCACCGTCGCGATCTCCCTCGCCTGGGCGTCGGTGATGTCCGGCAAGCTCACCCTGCTGATCGAGTGCGACCTGCGCCAGCCTGTACTCGCCCAGCGTCTCGGGTTGCGCCCGGCTCCGGGGCTCACCGACGTGCTCCTCTCCAACGCCGGCCCGCCCGAGGTCCTGCAGATGGTCGACTTGGGAGGAGCGAACCCGGCGACTGGCGGAGTGTCCGGTGCCGGCCACCTCATCTGCATCACCGCCGGGACACAGGTCGCCAACCCCGCCGAGCTGCTGGGCTCTGACAAGTTCTCCGACCTGCTCGGAGAGGTGACTGCGGCCTACGACCTTGTCGTCCTCGACACAAGCCCGATGCTCTCGGTAGTCGACACCCGCGAACTGCTGCCGCGCGCCGATGCCGTTGTCGTCTGCGCGCGCTCCTACCAAACCACCAGGGATCAGGCGCGAGCCACTCGCGACGCCCTCGATCAGGTGTCGGCTCCGCTCGCCGGGCTCGTCGTCACGGGCGTCAGGTTCAACGACGACGAGTACTACGGCTACTACTACCGATATGCCGGCTCGAGCAAGAGCTAGCGGGCGGCTCGGGCGCGGACCCGGAAGCCAATCCGCTTCGAGGTCCGGCTGGCCCCCGCCGTAGCCGTGACCCTGACCCTGACCCTGACCCGGACGGTGCCGGTGGAAGCCCTGCTCAGCAGGCGCAGAGCGCTCGCCCTGTGCAGCGGCATCGCGATCCGGGCGAAGCGGCCGGCATGCACGCTGGCCCGCGCGGTGCGCAACCGGAACCGCGCTTCGGTGCTTCGGGCGGAGATCCGCAGGATTCCCTTCGCCACCGCGATGCAGTCGCGGCTGCACCGGGCGCGGACCACGACGCCGCGTCCGCCGGCGATGGCCTTCTTCCTTGGCGCCCTGACACGCAACCGCAGCGGCGTCATCACTCTCGGCGGAGTCGGTGCCGGGCCTCCGCCGGGTGGCGCCGCCAGGGGCGGAATCCCGCCCGACGCCGCCCGGGCCAGGGCGGAATAGGCGGGCTTTTCGGTGAACCCGGAGGTCGAGTCTCCGTCCAGCAGCGCGTATCCCTTCTGCGAATCGCCGTTGTCCTGGCTCGGCTCGGTCAGCGTGTGGATGAAGAAGGCATTGACGTCTTCCTGGGTCGGAATCCAGGCGAAGAAATCGGCCAGCACACCGGCCTGCTGATCCTCGGGGACCGTGAGGGCCGTTCCGGGTGTCGTCGTGACGCCGACCTCGGTGAGCCAGATCGGGAGCTGGACCCCGGCACCGGCCAGCGCCGCCCGGATCTGGTCGATGGTGGGCTCGAAGAGGGTGTGGTCGAGGCGAGAGCTGGGGGAGATCGGATAGTCGTGCTCGCTGACTCCGTCCATGTGGCTCGCGGCCCCGTCCTGGAGCATCGATGTGAGAAACGACCGGGCCGATATCTGCCCGTTCGAGAGGCTGCGCTGGGCGTTGGCGAGAGCACCGCCGATCACCGGCATCGAGGGGTCGACTCCCTTGATCGCGTCGTATGCGGTGGCGAGCATCTGCGTGTAATAGGCCGGGTCCGGCTTGATGTTCGCAAGCCCGCGACCCCAGAAGTCGACGTTGTTGGGCTCGTTCCAGACCTCGATGCCGACCGCCTGCGGGTAGCGCCGAGCAACCTCGGCGCAGAACGCCGCCCAGTCGTCAAGATGGTCGGGCGCGGGGGGGATCCCGCGGCCGAAGTCCGACGGCACCCCGGAGGGCTGGGCCCAGGACGGCGAGTTGATCACCACGATCAGCGGCCTTATCCCGTGATCGAGGTCGACGGTGTACATCTCGTCCCAGTCGGAGAAGTCGTAGCGGTGAATGTCGAGGAGCGGTACCGGAGCGTTGCGCTCGACCGAGTTCCAGGGAATGGTCCAGCGATGCGCCTCGGCGCCCAGGCCCTGAAGCCAATCGCCGATCTGCTCCTTGGTCGGGGCGCCGGTGGGCCGCCGCCATGAATTGGGCTCGTGGATCCCGTAGATCGTCGAGCCGGCGGCGCTCTGCGGCGAGTCGGCTGCGGGCTCGGCCGCGCCTGCCGCGGCCACGGGGCAGCCCAGCGCCGCGAGCGCCGCAAGAACTGCGACTGCATTTCTGATCACGCCGCTGCGCCGCCTCACCGCATCGCCTCCGGGACGGTGCATCGGCGCGAGTCGGGCAGGACTTGATGCCCGCTCGGCGGTTAGGCGAGGCTCAGGCGCGAATCCGGGAAGCGGTGCCCACGAAGCCGTTGACGGCCAGCCCCAGCAGCATCCAGACCAGCAGCGCACTCCAGGACTCGAGAATGTTGCCGGTCATCAACGTCACCAGCCAGGCGATCAGGGCGCCTGCGCCCCCAATTCCCACCGCCGCACGCCGGGGATCCGATGTGACGACGCTGGACCGGGCGAGCATGTAGAGGATCAGCAGGGCGCTGGTCGCGAACAGGATCAGACCCGGATAGCCCTGCTGGATTCCCAGCTGCAGCCAGGAGTTGTCGATGTACTTGTTGTCGAGGCGGTAGACGTGAGAGAGCTGGCGCTGGGTGCTGCCGGCGGTGCCGAGGCCCTCGCCGAAGGGGTGGGAGTTGATCTCGGCCAGCGCCACGTCCCATTTCTCGGTCCGGCGCTGAAACGAGAAGTCGCTGCTCGGATCGAGGATCTTCTCGAAGCGGGAGGTGCTGGCCGACGAGCCCCCGAGGGTGAAGGCAAACGCGACTGCGCCGACGGCGGCCATCCCCGCGAGGCCAAACGCGGCGGTTCCGAGCCGGAAGTTGCGGAAGGCGGCGGCGCCCTGGAATATGACCGCGACGATCAGGATTCCCGCCGCGGCGCCTACCAGCGCCGTCCTCACCTCCGAGCCGATCAGGGCGACGAACACCAGAGCCAGGGCGGCGCCCGATACCAGTCGCCATCGCCCCCGCAGCGAGAGCACGAGGGCGAACAGGAATGGGGCCATCACTCCACTCCATGCGCCGAGCTCGACCCGGTTCCCGAACGACCCGAAGAGCGCAAGGTCCCCTCCGACACCGGCGCTCCGCCGGGCAACCGCCTGCTCTGCGCCCGTCGGGCCGACAATCAGGCGAAACACCGCGTAGCCGCCGACGACCAGGCCGACGAGGGCGAATGCCTGCACGATCCGCCAGCGGGTTTCGGCGCCCCAGCTCGCGTAGGCGAAGGCGAAGAAGGCGATCGCGAGGGCCGGGGCGATCGCGAAGGCGCGGGCGCCGATCTGAGGCGTCTCCGCAAATGGGATCTCCAGGACGGTGAAGACCAGATAGGCGCCGAGCGCCGCGATTCCCGGCCAAATGGAAACCGCGCCCTGCCGGGAGCGGGTCAAGAAGCCAATTCCTGTCGCGGCCACGAGCCCGAGCATGAGCAGCCATACCACCGGCTTGATCGGGAAAAGGCCGTAGTTCGCGTCGAGGGTGCCGGAGAAGGCCATCAGGAGCAGGATCGCGACGACCGTCTTGACCGGATGGCGCGACGCAAGCCAGCCGCTGGCGGCGATCGCCGGAACTCCCAGGGCGATCACGGAGAAGCCCGAGTCGAGGCCGTTGCCGCCCCTGGCCCCGAGCGCATAGGCGAACGCGAGCACGGCGCTGGCGCCGAGGGCAAGCATCGCCGCCCCCAGCGCGGCCCTGCTCTGTGGCTGCAATCGCACGCCCCTTGAGGGGGCGGGTCTGGCGCCCATCCGCGCGAAGGATAGGTGGCTCGCGTCGAATCGCGCGCTGGTTGAATTCGGGTCGGGTACCGGTTCGACAATGCCCGCGAAGCCTGAAATCTCGATCGTCCTGCCGACGCACCGGCGCCTCGACGCGCTTGCGCTGACGCTGGAATCGCTGGCCGTCCAGGACCTGCCGGGGCCGGTGGAGCTGATCATCGTGTGCAGCGGGCCGCGCGCCTCGCAGATGAGCCCTGAGGTGGAGAAGGTGGCCGCAGGCCACCCGATCCCGGTGCGGGTGCTGGAACGCACCTCGGGAGGAGCCGCGGGAGCGCGCAATGCCGGTGTCGACGCGGCGCAGGCCGACCTGATCCTCTTCCTCAACGAGGACACTCCGCCCGCTTCGCCGGGACTGGTCCGCGGCCACCTCGTAGCGCAGAGCGAGCGCGACGATCGCTGGCGTGGCGTCATGGGGCCGTGCGAATGGCATCCGGCTCTGGAGACGACTCCGGTCATGGAATGGCTCCAACGGACAGGCAAGAGCCACGACTACTCGGGACTTGAGCGCGAGGGCGGGCAGGGGTCGGTGCTCTACGCCAACAACCTCTCGATCCACCGCGAGGCGCTGGAGAGGGTGGGGGGCTTCGACGAGCGCTTCGCCGCCTATGGCTGGGCCGAATACGACCTCGGACTGCGCCTCGCCGACCGCGGCTTCGGGCTCGCTTTCCGGCCCGAGCTGCTCGTCTGGCACTACCACCGGCACACGCTCGCCGACTCGCTGCGTCGCATGGAGGCGGTCGGCAGAGCCGCCAACCTGCTCAACCGGCTGCACGCGGGCCGGCGGGGGTTGGTGACGCCGGCCCCGCGAGGGGGCAGGGCGGCGGCCGGGCGGGCGCTCGCGCCGCTGGCGCTACGGGCGCCGGTGCCCCGCCGCACGCCCCGCCCGCTCAGTGACCGTGCCTTTCGTGCCTTGCACTACGCGGTTCTGGCCCGTGGCTACTCCCGCCCGCAGCTCCCCGACGACCCCGCTCTGCGGGGCGGTCTGAACGGGCACGAGAACCGGCGTGAGCGGGCCGCCGGTGCGGCAACATCCTCCGCATCGAGATCGACGTAGTCATCCCGACCTTCGAGCGCAGGGATCTGGTCGCGTCCTGCCTCGACGACCTGCGTAGCCAGACCGTCGCCCATAGGGCGATCGTCGTCGACGACGGCTCGAGCGACGGAACCCAGGAGCTGCTGGCCGAGCGCTACCCGGAGGCGACCGTCGTGGCGCTGCATGCGAACCGCGGCTTCACCCGCGCCGTCAACGCCGGAATCGCTGCCGGGCAGGGCGAGACCGTGGTGCTGCTCAACAACGACGTCCGTCCCCAGCCCCGCTTTCTGGAGAGAATCGTCGAGCCGCTCGTCGCTGAGCCGGAAGTCGGAATGGTCGCCGGGCTGCTGCTGCAGGCCGACGGCGGGGCGATCGACAGCTTGGGTCTCGAGGTGGATCGGACCCTGGCCCCGTTTCCGCGCCTCTGGGGGGTCGCGGTGGCAAACGGCAACCTGGCCGGAACCGAGGGCCTGGTCGCGCCGACCGGCGGCGCGGCGGCGTACCGGCGCGCGGCGCTGGAGGCGGTGGGCGGCTTCGACGAGCAGATCTTCGCCTACTACGAGGATCTCGACCTGGCGCTGCGTCTGCGGGCGGCGGGATGGGCCTGCGCGGCGGCGCCCGATGCGATTGGCGTGCACCTCGGGTCGGCATCGTTTGGACGCCACTCCTCGTTCCAGGTTTATCACCGAGGCTGGAGCCGGGCTTACCTGCTGCGAAAGTACGGCGTGCTCTCCAGTGCCCGCAACTGGCCTGGCGGGATCCTCGGGGAGGCCGGCACTGTCGTCTGGCAGATATTGCGCACCGGCGATGGCTCGGGCCTGCGGGGCCGGGTGGCCGGCTGGCGCGCAGCACGGTCTGGACATGTGGCTCCGGTCGACACGGTGAATCGGACGATCGGATTCGCCGAGGCACAGCGGCGCAGGAGGGCGTACCGTGCCGGCTGAGGACTCACGGTCCGGTCCGAAGCGTCCCCCGGTCAGCATCTGCGTTCCATTCCTGGGGAGTCCCGATGAGGCGACGGAGCTTCTCCAGACGCTTGTGGCCCTGCAAATCGGGCCCGGGGATGAGTTGATCGTCGCCGACAACACACCGGACGGGATCCTTGCGTCGCGCGCTTCCGGTAGCTCCGTCCGCGTGTTGGCCGCAACCAGGCTGCGGTCGTCCTACTACGGTCGCAATCTGGCCGCTGAAGCGGCCTCAAACGAATGGATTCTGTTCTTCGACTCCGATTGCCGCCCGGAGCGCGACATTCTGGACAGGTATTTCGAGGAGCCGATCGCCGACGACGTCGGAGCGGTCGCCGGACCCGTGCTGCCGCTCTTGCGGAGCCGCCGGCTGATGGCCCGCTACGCGGCTTCGCGGTCACAGAACAAGCAGGCCCCGCATCTGCGCAACTCGTTCAAACCGTTCGGAATCACGGCAAATCTGTTGGTCCGCCGGCGCGCCTGGGAAGACATAGGCGGGTTTCTGGAGGTTCGCTCCGGCGGTGACGCGGACTTCGGCTGGCGCCTCAAGGATGCCGGCTGGTCTACGGATTACCGGGAGACCGCCTCGCTTCGCCACTACCAGCGTGAGGAGCTGCGTCCCTATCTGCGTGTTCACGCTCGCAACACCGCGGCCGGGCGCTGGCTCGCGCTGCGCCATCAGGGGGCCAGCATGGGGCAAAAGCCGCAGCGCATATTCCGCGCGATAGCGGGAGCGGTCTTTTGGCCGATTCGGGGTCAACTCGAGCGGGGCTTGTTCAAGGCCATAGACGGCATCGTCATCAGCGTCGAGACGATGGGCTATCTGTTCGGCAACGCAGGCCCGCCGGGCGCGGCGGAAGCCAATGACCGCCCGGCGCGCCTGATCGTGATGGTGGACCGATTTCCAGTTCCCTCGCAGACCTTTGTGGTCAACGAGGTCCGCGCCATTCAGGCGCTCGGCCGCCGGGTTCGAGTCGAGGCGCGCTCGCGGCCGGTGCAGCCGGCGATCGGTGCCACCTGGGATCTGGAGGCGGGCTGGCGCGAGGATGCCGGGATTCTGCGCGAGGTCATTGATGTCGCGTGGCTCGTTGCAAGACATCCACTCCGCTGCACGGCGGATCTGTTCGCGCGGCGCCGCTGGCGTCGCGAGGAGGCGGTCTCGCCGCTACGGGTGCTGGCGCCCCTCGCCCGCCGGGTAGCCCGCGACCGCGTCACCCATCTGCACGTCCATTTCGCCCGCCGTGCCGCTCTCGACGCCCTGCGGATCAACCGGCTGCTCGGCGTGCCCTACAGCCTCACAGCTCACGCCTGGGACATCTTCAGACAGCGGTGCAATCTCGTGGAGAAGATCGAATGCTCCAAGTTCACCACCACGGGCTGCGATTACAACGTGCGCCACCTGCGCGCCATGGTCAGCGCCTCGGCGGGCGAGCGAATCCACAAGATCGTGATGGGGGTCGACACGGAACAGTTCCGGCGCTCGGGCCCATACAACGGCGACGGTACCGTGGTCGCGGTCGGGCGGCTGACCGAGAAGAAGGGTTTCGCCGATCTGATCGAGGCCGCGGCGCTGCTGCGCGGTGGCGGCCGGTTGCACCGGGTCGTGATCGTCGGCGACGGCTGCCTGCGCGAGGAGTTGGCCGGACAGGAGAAGGCCCTGGGGGTCGAGGAGATGGTCGAGCTTGCGGGCGCTAAGCGCCCGGATCAGGTTCGCGCCGTCCTCGAGCGGGCCGCTCTGCTGGCGATGCCCTCCGTCGTCGCCCCCGACGGCGATCGCGACTCGATGCCGGTGGTCGTGAAGGAAGCCCTGGCGATGGGCGTCCCGGTGGTCGCGACCGACGAGGTAGGGCTACCCGAGGTGGTCAAGCCGGGGTGGGGCAGGCTCGTGGCCCCCGCTGACCCGCGCGCCCTCGCCGGGGGAATCGAGGAGCTGCTCGCGCTTCCCGGCGAGGAGCGGGAGCGGATGGGCCGGCGCGGCCGCGAGTTCGTCGCCGCCGAGTGCGCGGTCGAGGACCAGGCGCGCGAGCTGCTGAAGCTGATCGACGCGCCCCTCTAGAGCACCAGGGTCCGGTTGCGAACCGCACCTCGGATCGTCGCGTAGGTCTCGACCGCGTCCTGCAGCGCAAGGTGGGGGGCATGGGAAGCCGAGGCACCGCGCCGCCGGGTGCGGCGTACGACGTCCCGTGCATAAGGGAGGACAAGCAGGGCAGCCGGCGGGAAGCGCCGGGTGGCCGCAACCCCCACCACGGCCGCAAGCAGGAGCTCGTGGGACCGCTTCCAGAACACCCCGCGGTGCAGCTCTGAGCGCAGCTCGGGATGTCGGTCGAGGTTGGCCATCGCATCCGACCAGCGCAGCGGAAAGCGCAGGCTGCCGATCGGCCCGAACTGATTGACGGCGTGAAAGACGCGCGCGTCCTCCGCGTACACCGCTTCGGCTCCGTCCTCGATCGCACGCCAGGCTAGGTCGGTGTCCTCGCCGCTGCGCGGAAAGGTCGAGTCGTCGAAACCGCCGAGCGCCTCGAGCATCGCTCGCGGATAGGCAATGTTGCAGGTCTGAAAGTACGGACCCAGCTCGGTCACCTCGAGGGTGCGCGAGAAGGGCCCGATCGAAGCTCGCTCCTCGGGGATCGGGTCGGTTCGTCCCTGGACCAGACAGCCCGGGCGGGCGCTGGCGGCGGCGGCTATCGCCTCCAGCCAACCGGGGTCCGCGACGCAGTCGTCGTCGGTGAACACGACGAGGGATCCATCGGCGGCTCGCCAGCCTTCGTTTCTGGCCCCCGCGGGGCCGCGGCTGGGTTCGAGCCTGAAGCTGCGAAGGCGCAGCTCCCGTCGGGCAAGCTCGCGCTCCAGGACCGACGTGGTGTCGTCCCGCGACTCGTCATCCACGACAACGACCTCGAACCTGTCGCTTTCCAGGGTCTGCGCGCGCAGCGAGTCGAGCAGCCGGGAAAGCCTCAGGGATCGATCGCGCGTCGCGACGACCACGGAGATTGAGAGACCGCTCATATCGACCAATGGGCAAATTTCTTGCCCGTCAATTCGCGCAGTCGCTCGACCTCCGGTGCGAGCTTCAATTCGAGTTGTGCGCGAAGGTCGTCCGAGAGCACGGGCCGCTGCACGCGTCGCGAAAGCAGCCGTGTCAGGGGCTTGGTCACCGGCCCACGCATCTTGCGCGGCACGCTCGCCTGCACGAACCGGGCCGGGGGAGTGTTCCGGAGCCAGGCCCCGAGCCGACTGAAGCGCACCTGGTCGCGCTGCGTGTTCACCATCTCTTCGAAGGTGGGTGAGTAGAACTCCTCGTCCACCCCGAGGAACCGGAATGCGGCCCGCAGGGCTGGCAGACGGTGTTGCCGCAGGTCCACCTGGTCGATCACATGGATCTGGTCGATCGGGAAGTGCGCGAGGTAGCGCTCCACCTGGGTCGCGTAGCGGCTCATGCACAGATAGGGGTTCGCCGGGTCGTCCCCGTTGCTGAGCGCGCTTCGCAGCGCCTCGCCGAGCGGCCGGGTCTCCTTTCCCTCCGCGCAATGCTGGGTGTATTGGGCGACGATCCTCTCGACCGGGTCGCGCACTACATAGATCAGCTTCGCGTCGGGAATCAGGTCGTGGATGCGAGCCGGCACCTCCGGGTGGACCGGATAGGCGCTGTAGCTGGGCGAGGCCTCGCCCCTGATCGCGGCCGGCTTCGGAAAACAGCTCTCGTACCACTCGAGGCGCTCGTTCCAGTTCTCTCGCTGGAAGAAGAACAGCTCTTTCTTCCGCGACATGTAGATGTCGGGATGCCGGCCGAGGTAGTAATGGAGGCTCGTCGTGCCGGCCTTGCCGGCCCCGATTACGAGCATGTTCGGAAGCACGATTACGGCCATCGTAGGCAAGGGTCTGCCCGTGTACGCCGGTCACGACAGGTAGGCACGGTCAAGGCCGCGCAGCCCCGGTCGTCCGGATCGGGTGTGCGCGGGTCGCGCCTCTAGGCAGCCGAGGGCAGCACGCGTGGCGTCGCCTGGTCCTTGGGCAGGCCCGCGGCGCTCGCGATCAGGCTCTGGAACTCGTTCAGCGCCAGGTAGGCGACTGCCTCGAGGATCTCCTCGTCGGACCAGCCGACCTCACGCGCCTCCTCGTGCAGGTGCACGGGCGGGTGGCCGTCGGTCTCCAGGGTCGCCTTGAGGAAGGCCAGCAGGGCGGCCTCCTGGGGCTCGCTCGAGGTGAAGCTGCGGGCCCGCGACACCTCGTCGAGGCCGAGGCCCGAGGCGCGGGCCGACTTGGCGTACTGGGCGATGCTGTACTCGTCGCCGCGATGCTCGGCGACCGCGAGGGCGATTCGCTCCCGCGTGGTCTGGGGGAGGACACCGCGGGAAAGCTCGGTGCGCATGCGCGTGTAGGCGCGCAGAACCGCCGGCGCGCCGGCGATCACGCCGACGAACTTCGAAACCGCGGCGCCGCCGGCCTGGATGCTCTTCAGGATCGGCGCGCTCTCGTCGGGGGCGGTGAGCTCGTCGTGGATGTGAAAACGGCTTACGTCTGTCTTTACTGTCAAGGTCGTCCTGTCTCTGCCGGGGGCTTTTTGGCTTTATGAAGCCTTAATCTGCCCTTTACTTCACTTTTAGCACGTAACTTACGTCAAGTAAGTTATACCGGGTCAGGCGGCGGCTCGCAAGTCCGGGGCGGGGCCTCACCCGACATTCCTAAATACGGCGAATCGCGCCCAGCGGTTCACCCCCGGGGGCACCGCCGTGGACGCCTGCCGCGACGCCTATATGTTTCGGCCCCTCCGCTACCGGCGGCCCCCAACGACGAAGGAGAAGAACCCCGCCATGGCCGACCAGCCGAAGAGCGCCAGCGATGTCCTCGAGATGGCCAAGGAGAGCAACGTCCGCTTCGTGCGGCTCTGGTTCACCGACGTCCTCGGACAGCTGAAGAGCTTCTCGATCAACGCCGCGGAGCTCGATGACGCCTTCGAGGGGGGTATGGGCTTCGACGGCTCCTCGATCACCGGCTTCAACCCGATCGAGGAGTCCGACATGATCGCCCAGCCGGACCCCGAGACTTTCGCGCTGATCCCCTGGCGCCCCGAGGAGGAGAACGCGGTGGCGCGGATGTTCTGCGACATCAAGGTTCCCGGCGGCGATGCGTACGAAGGCGACCCGCGCTGGATCCTGCGCCGGGCCCTTGACCGGGCAAAGGAGCTCGGTTTCGACGCCTACAACGTCGGGCCCGAGCTCGAGTACTTCTACTTCCGCTCGGCAAAGCCGGAGGAGCCGCCCCCGAGGTGCTCGACGACGGCGGCTACTTCGACCTGACCACGCTCGACGCCGGTTCCGACGTGCGCCGCGAGACGATCCTGGCGCTGGAGAAGCTCGGCATCCACGTCGAGTACGCACACCACGAGGTCGGCCCCTCCCAGCACGAGGTCGACATGCGCTACGCCAACGCGCTGAAGATGGCCGACGACTGCATGACCTACCGGATCGTGGTCAAGGAGTACGCGATGAAGTACGGCTGGTACGCGACCTTCATGCCGAAGCCGCTGTTCGGCGAGAACGGGTCGGGCATGCACGTCCACCAGTCGCTGAGCAAGGACGGCGGCAACGCCTTCTTCGACCCCGACGACCAGTACTTCCTCTCCGAGACCGCGAAGGCGTTCATCGCCGGCCAGCTCCGCCACGCGCGCGAGATCTCGCCCCTGTTCGCTCAGTGGGTGAACTCCTACAAGCGCCTCGTGCCCGGCTTCGAGGCGCCGGTCTACCTCGCCTGGTCGCGGCGCAACCGCTCGGCGCTGATCCGGGTGCCGCTCTATCACCCCGGCAAGGAGGGGGCGACCCGCGCCGAGCTGCGCTGCCCGGACCCGGCCTCCAACCCCTACCTCTGCTTCGCCGGCATGCTGCAGGCCGGCCTCGAGGGGATCGAGCACGGCTACGAGCTGCCCGAGCCGATGGAGCAGAACCTCTACCACCTCTCCCCGGAGGAGCGCCACCAGCGCGGCATCGAGCAGCTGCCCGAGACCCTGGGCGAGTCGATCGAGATCGCGGCCGAGTCGGAGCTGGTGCTGCGCACCCTGGGCGAGCACACCTTCCGGCGCTTCATCGAGATCAAGCGCCAGGAGTGGGAGGACTACCGAGTCCAGGTGACGCCGTTCGAGATCGAGAACTTCCTGCCGATTCTCTAGCGGGAGTGGCGACGCTGCACGTCCTCCGGGTCTTCGTAAACGACGAGGGGGAGTTCGGCAACCAGCTCGGCGTCTTCCTCGACGGCGCCGGGATCGGCCCGGAGCGCCGCCAGCGAGATCGCCGCCGAGCTGAACTACTCGGAGACGGTCTTCGTCGACGACCGCGAGCGCGGCGAGCTGCAGATCTTCACCCCGGCCAACGAGCTGCCGTTCGCCGGCCACCCGACGGTCGGGACCGCGTGGCTGCTGCGCCACGAGGGGGTCGAGGTCGAGGCGCTGCGGCCCCCCGCCGGCGTGGTCGGCGTCCGCTACGAGGACGACGCCACCTTCATCTCCGCCGAGGCCGGAGTGGTCGCCGGGCTTCGAGCCCGTGCAGCTGCCCGACGCCGGCGCCGTCCACGAGCTCGCAGGGACCGCCCGGGGAAGCCGACGCGGTCTACGCCTGGGCCTGGATCGACGAGGACGCCGGGACGATCAGGGCGCGGGGGTTCGCGCCCGGGTTCGGGATCCCCGAGGACGAGGCGACCGGCTCGGCGGCGCTGGCGCTATCCGCCGGCCTCGGCCGTCCGGTGACGATCCACCAGGGCCGCGGCTCGGTGCTGATCGCGCGACCGCTGGCCGACGGCCGGGCCGAGGTCGGGGGCGGGGTGGCGCTCGACGAGGCAGCGTGAGTTCGCCGTCTAGCGGCGCTAGTCGCGCCGCAGCGCCTTGACGGCGCGCGTCTTCAGGTTCAGCGCCGCGGTCATCGCCTTCTCGGCCGGCGACCCCTGCGGCGGCAGCGCCCCGAGCTGGCGGGCGATCTCGGTGCCGCTCGAGTAGGCGTCGAGGTGGACGATCCGGCCCTCGCGAACCGTGACGACGTCGCAGCCCTGCACCTCGAGCGATGCTCCGTTCGGCTCCATCCCCTCGAACTTGGCGGTTCCGTTGAAGGTGGCGCGGGCCCGCCACTCGACCGCCGCCATCTCGTCGTCGGCGATCAGGTTGAGGATCTCGAAGGTCCAGTCCGGAAAGGCGCGGAAGAGGTTCTCGAACCAGGGCCGGTAGTTGTCGCCCTGCCTGAGGTGGACGAGACCGTGGATCGGGCCTTCGCCGCTGGGGTCGTAGTGGGCCTCCATCGCGTCGAGGTCCTGGCGCGCGACCGCCTCGAAGTAGCTGCGTGCCACCTCGCCCGCGGTTGCCGTCTTCTCAGGCGCCTTGGTCGCCATCGCCGCCATCTTCGCGCAATTGCGCCTCCAGCGCCGCGCGGTCGCTGACCGGCGCCTGGCAGGCGAAGTTCTCGCAGACGTAGGCCGCCGGCCTGCCGTCGACCGTCGGGCCGGTCCAGCATCAGTTCCGGGCGCTCGGTTCCCTCCGGACCGCCGGCGAGGACGAGGCGGGGGCGGTGGTCGGAGCGAACGACCGCGGCCAGCTCGCTGAGGGCCTCCGCGGGGTCGCCGTCCGATGGCGCGACCAGCGCCACCTCGCGGGTCGGCTCGAGGTCGAAGTCGAGCGCCTGCAGGAGGTGGCCGAAGGCCTCGGGGTGGCGAACCGCTGCCGGGTGCATCAGCCGCAGCACCCCCTCGGCCCACTGTTCATAGCCCGCCTCACCGGTCAGCGCCGCGAGGCGCAGCAGCCCCAGCGCCGCCGAGGAGTTGCCGGACGGGATCGGGTGGTCCGAGAGGTCCTTGCGGCGGGCGATCAGCTCCTCGTGGTCGCTGGAGGTCGAGAAGAAGCCACCCCGCTCGCCGTCGCCGAAGCGCTCGATCATCGCGTCGGCCAGCTCGCGGGCGGCGTCGAACCAGCGCAGCTCGAAGCTCGCCTCGTAGAGGGTCAGCAGCGCCTCGACCATGAACGCGTGGTCCTCGAGATAGGCGTTGAGGTGGGCGCGGCCGTCCTTGTAGGTGCGCAGCAGGCGCCCGGAGTCGTCGCGCATCTCGTCGAGGACGAAGGCGGCGCAGGAGGCGGCGGCGCGCAGGTAGTGCTGCTGACCGAGCACCGCTCCGGCCTCGGCCAGGGCGCTGATCATCAGCGCGTTCCAGGAGGCAAGCCGCTTGTCGTCGAGGCCCGGGCGCACCCGCTCGGCGCGGGCGGCGAACAGCTTCTGGCGCGCCTCGGCCAGGCCGTCGGGCTCCGGCGCGTCCAGCCCGCCCGCCAGGTGCAGCACGTTGCGGCCCTCGAAGTTGCCCTGTCCGCTGACCCCGTAATAGGCGATCACGTCGTCGCCGTCGCCGAGCAGGTCGCGGATCTCCTCCAGCCCCCAGACGTAGAAGCGGCCCTCCTCGCCCTCGGAGTCGGCGTCGAGCGCCGAGTAGAAGCCACCTTCGGGCCCTCGCATCTCGCGCAGCGCCCAGTCGAGGGTCTCGGTGCAAACGCGCGCATAGGCGTCGCGGCCGAACCTCTGCCATCCATGCAGGTAGACGCGGGCAAGCAGCGCGTTGTCGTAGAGCATCTTCTCGAAGTGGGGGACGAGCCAGACCGCGTCGACCGAGTAGCGGGCGAAGCCGCCGCCGAGCTGGTCGTAGATCCCGCCGGCGGCCATCGCGTCGAGGGTCCGCCGAACGATCTCGGACTCGCCCCGCGCGAGCAGGAACTCCAGCGCCGAGGAAGGCGGGAACTTGGGCGCGGTGCCGAAGCCGCCGTTGTCGGCGTCGGCGTTGATGCGCAGCCCCTCCGCGGCCTCGTCCAGGGACTCGCGCCGAAGCGGCCGGTCCGACGCCTCGACATCCGCGATCGCGCCGAGCCGCGCCCTGGTGTCGGGGGCGCGCTCGCGGATCTCCTCGCGGCGCTCGCGGAACGCCTCGTCCACCGCCTCCATCACCTGGCGAAAGCTCGGCATTCCCTGCCGCGGCTGGGGCGGGAAGTAGGTCCCGCCGTAGAACGGCACGCCCTCGGGGTCGAGAAAGACAGTCATCGGCCAGCCGCCCTGCCCGGTCATCGCCTGCACCGCTTCCATGTAGAGGGCATCGACGTCGGGCCGCTCCTCGCGGTCGACCTTGACGTTGACGAAGTGCTCGTTCATGAACGCCGCCGTCTCGGCGTCCTCGAACGACTCCCGCTCCATCACGTGGCACCAGTGGCAGGCGGAGTACCCGACCGAGAGCAGGATCGGCCGGTCCTCCTCGCGGGCCCGCGTCAGCGCCTCCTCACCCCACGGGTACCAGTCCACGGGGTTGTCGCGGTGCTGGAGCAAATACGGGCTTGTCTGCTGCGCCAGTCTGTTCGCCACGGGCCTACCCTTACTCGATACTCCCATTGCTTCTTCCAATCATGACCCTTAGCCTTCCCCGAGAATGACCAATCAAATCGAGCTTCCGCAGGATCTGCAGAAGCTCCTGGACAGGGTCGCTCCCGACGACCGCGTGGCAGTGGGGGAGGCGCTACAGCGCGCTCTTCAATCCGAGTCCGATCTACGCGACGCCACCCGGCAGATGGCCGAGGCGCAGCGGATCGCCGGCTTCGGCAACTGGGAGTGGGACATCGAGGGCGACAGCCTCACCTGGTCCGAGGAGCTGTACCGGATCTTCGGCGTCGAACGGGACACCTTCGACGCCAATTTCGACGCCTACATCGCGCTGATCCACCCGCATGACCGGCGCCGCGTCCACGACGAGATCCGCCGCTCGATGGCGGAGGGCAAGCCCTTCGTGCTCGACCACCGGATCCTGCTCGACGAGGAGACCTCGCGCACCGTGCGCTGCCACGGCGAGCCGGTCGTCGACGGCGACGGCGAGGTCATCCGCCTGTTCGGCGTCTGCCAGGACATCACCGAGCTCGCCGACTCCGAGCGGGCGCGCCGCTCGGCCGAGGACCGCTTCCGCAACGCCTTCGAGCATGCCCCGATCGGGGTCGCGCTGGTCACGATCGAGGGCGACGGGCTGGGCAGCTTCCTTGCCGTCAACCGCGCGATGTGCGCGCTGACCGGCTACAGCGAGGACGAGCTGACCGACCTCTCGCTCGACGAGATCACGGTCCCAGAGGACCGCCATCTCGACCGCGCCCAGCGACGGCGGCTGCTGCGCGGCAAGTTCGACTCCTACACGGTCGAGAAGCGCTTCCTCCATCACGAGGGCCATGAGGTCTGGGGCCAGTTCAGCCTCTCGCTGGCCCGCGAGAACGGCGAGGCGGCCCCCTACGGAATCCTTCAGATGCAGGACATAAGCGAGCGCCGCCGCTTCGAGCAGCGCCTCCGCTACCTCGCCGACCACGACGCCCTCACCGGCCTCGCCAACCGTCGCCGCTTCCGCGGCGAGCTCGAGCAGCAGATCGCCTTCTACGCCCGCTACGGCGGCCAGGGGGCGGTGCTGATCGTCGACGTCGACCACTTCAAGCAGGTCAACGACACCGCCGGGCACCAGGCCGGCGACAACGTGATCCGCGAGATCGCCGAGCTGCTGCGGGCCCGGGCCCGGGTCTCCGACGCGGTCGCGAGGCTGTCGGGCGACGAGTTCGCCGTCCTGCTTCCGCAGACCGACCGCGAGGGCGCGATCCGCTTCGCCGAGGACCTGCGCCGCGAGGTCCGGCTGCACAGCACCGCGACCGGCCCGATGCCGGTGACGATCAGCATCGGCGTCGCGATGTTCGGCGGCGACGCCGAGCAGGGCGGCGAGCCGGCCCTGGTCGCCGCCGACCTGGCGATGTACGAGGCCAAGGAGCAGGGCCGCGACCGGGTCGTCCTGGTCGACGAGCCCGGCGAGGGCCGCGAGGCGAGCCGCACCAGCCTCAGCACCTCGGCCCGGATCCGCGACGCCCTGGTTCGCGACCGGCTCGTCCTCTACCAGCAGCCGATCGTCGACCTTCGCACCGGGCGGGCCGACCGTCACGAGCTCTTGCTTCGAATCGCCGACGAGGAGGGCAACCTGCTTCCGGCCGGCCGCTTCATCCAGACCGCGGAGCAGTTCGGGATGGTCCAGGAGCTCGACCGCTGGGTCGTCGGCGAGGCGATTTCGCTGCTGCAGGACTTCCATGAGAAGGGCAACGGCGATCCCGGCGCAAGCCGGAGTTCGGCCTGCACGTGAACCTCTCGGGAAGCTCGATCACCGACGCCGCGGTGCTCGAGTACATCGAGCGCTCCTTCGACACCAGCGACGCCTGGCCCGGGGCGATCACCTTCGAGATCACCGAGACGGCGGCGATCCGCAACTTCGAGACCGCGGCGGCGTTCGCCGACCGGCTGACCGAGTTCGGCTGCTCGATCGCGATCGACGACTACGGGGTCGGCTTCGGGCCCTTCTACTACCTCAAGCACCTTCCCTTCGACCTGATCAAGATCGACGGCGACTTCATCCGCGACCTGCCGCGCAACGACGCCGACCAGCTGACCGTCAAGGCGATCGTCGAGATCGCCCGCGGGCTGGGCAAGACGACGATCGCCGAGTTCGTCGAGGAGCCATCGACGGTCGAGCTGCTGCGCGAGCTCGGGGTCGACATGGCGCAGGGCTTTCACCTCGGCAAGCCGGTCGCGTTCGGCCGAGGGCTGGGGCTAGGGCCTCCCACGGTGTAGGTTGCCATTGCGATGGCGACCAACCTCACCGTCATCCTCGAGGATCGGCCCGGCGAGCTGGCGAGGCTGGGCGAGGCCACGGGCACCAACGGGGTCAACATCCTCGGGATGGCCGCCTTCACCGGCGAGGGCAACGGCGTGATCCAGGTCCTGGTCGAGGACGCCGCCAAGGCCCGCGCGGCGCTGGAGCAGGCCGGGATCGGGATCGCCGACGAGCGCGAGGCTCTGGTCGTCGACGTCAACGACCAGCCGGGCTCGCTCGGGGAGCTGGCCCGCGACCTGGCCGAGGCCAGCGTCAACATCGAGCTCGCCTACACGACCTTCGGCGGCGTCAAGCTCGTGATCGTCACCGACGACCTCGACGCCGCCCGCGCGGCGATCTAGCCGCAATCTGATCGATTGATGTTTTGGGGGGCCTATGGCGCCCCAATCCATCGATCGATCTAGCCGGCGGTGACGTCGCGCGCGAAGGCCTCGAACGCGTCGAGGTAGTGCTGGAGGTGCTCGTCGGAGTGGGCGATCGAGAGCGTCCACTCCTCCTCGACGCCCGGGGTCATGAAGATGCCGTGGTTCATGTGGTACAGCCAGGCCAGGGTCGAGAGGTCGCCGTCGACCTTGGTCAGGTAGTCGCGGTACTCGTACATGCGCTCGGGCGAGAAGACGACGCAGCCCTTGGCGCCGAGCCCCTCGGTGTAGGCGGGGAGCCCGTACTGGTCGATGATCGCCTGGCAGCCGTCGAGCAGCTTGCGGTTTGAGCCCTCGAGCTTCGCGTAGGCGTCCTCGGTCAGGACCTCGGTCAGCGCCGCCTCGGCCGCGGCCATCACCAGCGGGTTGCCGTTGAAGGTCCCGTACTGGTGCACGGTGCCGTCGGCGACGATCGCCGCCAGCTCCTCGGTCATCCCGATCGAGCCGCCGGGGTAGCCGCCGCAGGTCGCCTTCGCGAGGGTGATGATGTCCGGAGTGACCCCGAAGCGCTTGGTCGCGCCGCCGGATGAGATCGTCGCGCCGGTCTTGACCTCGTCGAAGATCAGCTTCACGCCGTGCTCGGCGGTCAGCTCGCGGACCCGCTCCAGGTAGCCGTCGCGCGGCGGGATGATGTTGATGTTCATCATCGCCGGCTCCATGATCAGCCCGGCGACCTGGTCGCCGATCTTCTCGAGGACGTGCTCGAGCGCCTCGGCGTCGTTGAAGGGGACCGAGCGGGTCAGCTCGGTGATCGCCTTCGGATAGCCGGCGCCGTAGGGGACGCTGACCGGGTCGTCGCGCTCGCCGAGCGCCTCCAGCGGCGGGTAGACCGAGACCATCACCGCGTCGTGGTGGCCGTGGTAGGAGCCCTCGATCTTGAGGATCATGTCGCGGCCGGTGGCGCCGCGCGAGAGGTGGACGGCGTCCATCGTCGACTCGGTGCCGGAGTTGGTGAAGCGCCACTGCGGCAGCCCGAAGCGGCGGCTGAGCTCCTCGGCGACGGCGATCGAGCCCTCGGTCGGGGCGGCGAAATGGGTGCCCTCGTCGACCCGGGCCTTGACCGCGGCGCCGACGTCGGGGTTGGCGTGGCCGATGCACATCACCCCGAAGCCGTTGTGGAAGTCGAGGTACTCGTTGCCGTCGACGTCCCAGACCTGGGCGCCGAGGCCGCGCTCGATGTAGACCGGCCAGGGGTCGTTGGCCTGAAACGAGGAGGGGACGCCGTTCGGCATCACCTTCATCGCCCGCTGGTAGTACTCGGCCGAGCGGCCGCGTGCGCTCCCGGAAGCCGGCCATCTGGCCTTCGGTCAGCGAGGCGATCCGCTTGCGGTCGATC
This sequence comes from uncultured Solirubrobacterales bacterium, assembly GCA_963772265.1. Lineage (GTDB taxonomy): Bacteria > Actinomycetota > Thermoleophilia > Solirubrobacterales > 70-9 > Mayfieldus. Next base: position 40,785 of record CAVYWS010000005.1, read on the forward strand.
GCGGAAACCCCCGTCGTGTCGCTCTCGACGGTCATCGCCGTCCAGCGTATCGGGGAGCAGGACGGGGTTGGCGGCGCCGGGCGCGATTCTGCCGGTGGGGAGCAACGAGGCGCCGCCGCCGCTCCTCCCCGTCGGAGTCAGGTCTCGGCGGGCAGTGGCTGGCGGACGAAGAAGGCGCCGGTGAGCGTCGCGCAGGCGAGCGCCGCGCGCGGAGGCGAAGAAGAAGGCGGCGCGGTAGCCGCCCAGCGCCGCCGCGGCGCCGACCGCGGGAGAGCCGATCAGCATCCCGAGGTCGAAGTTGGCGGTGAAGGTTCCCATCGCCGCCCCGCGGCGCTCCGGGACGACCCGGTTGACGGCCAGCAGCGACAGCGAGGGGAACAGCAGCGAGAACGCCGGCGCCCATCGCGATCGCCCCCAGCACCACGACGAAGAGGGTGTCGGCGATCCCGATCAGGAACAGCCCGGCCGCCTCGGTCAGCGCCGCACCGAACGCGCACTGGGCCGGGCCGATCCGGTCCGGCAGGCCCCCTCCGACCAGCCGCGTCGCGACCACGGTGCCGGCGAAGACGCTGAACACCTCGGCGCCGTGGCCGATCCCGCGCTGGTCGAGGCTGAGGACGATGAACGCCGCGACCGCCGCGTAGCCGATCACCCCGAGGGCGAAGGTGCCGCCCGGGCCGGCGGCCTCGCGCGAGATCAGCGGCCCGCGCGCCCGCTCTCCGGCCGGGGCGACGCCCTCGGGCAGCCGCGAGGCGACGATCGCGCGCGACCGCAGCGGTGCCGCCGCGGCGAAGGCCCAGACGAGGTTGTAGCCGCCGAGATGCAGCAGCAGCTCTCCGACCGGCGGGCCGAGGGTGAGCCCGGTCCAGATCGCCAGGCCGTAGAGGCCGATCATGCGGCCGCGCCGCTCCTCCGGCGCCATGTCGATGACCCAGGCCGAGCCGGCGGTGAACACGGTGCCCTCGCCGGCGCCGAGGAAGAGGCGCGAGACGATCAGGCCCGGGGATGCTCGCCGGGCAGGAACAGCAGCCCGCCGGCGATCACCGCGAGGCCGGCGCCGGCGATCACGGTCACCCGGCGGCCCGCGGCGGTCGGCGAAGTTGCCGGCGATCGGGCGGCAGACGATCCCGGTCAGGGCGAAGGCGCCGGTGACGATCCCGACCTCGAGATCGGTCCCGTTGAGCTGCTCGCTGACGAAGTTGGGCAGGACCGGCAGGGTGGCGCCGATCGCCAGCAGGCCGAGGTTGGTGACGGCGAAGATGCCGGCGAACGAGCCGCCCAGCTGCGGTCCTCGCTCACCTGCGCTCTCAGCTCCGCGCGCTTGATCTTGCCGCTCGCGCGTCTTCGGCAGCTCGTCGGCGAACTCGACGATGCGGGGGAACTTGTAGGGGGCCGTGGCCCGCTTGCAGTGCTCCTGAAGCTCGCGGACCAGCTCGTCGGAGGGCTCGCCGTCGCGCAGGACGACGATCGCCCGCACGACCGCGCCGCGCTCGGGGTCGGGCGCGGCCACCGCCGCCGCCTCGGCCACCGCCGGGATGCGAGACCAGCGCCGACTCGACCTCGAACGGCCCGATCCGGTAGCCGGAGGAGAGGATCAGGTCGTCGCTTCGGCCCTCGAAGAAGAGATAGCCGTCCGCGTCCTCGCGCACCAGGTCGCCGGTCCGCCACCAGTCGCCCTCGAAAGGCTCGCCGTCGAGGTAGCGGGCGAAGAAGGTCGGGCAGGAGCCGGGCCGAAGCTGCAGCTCGCCAGCTGCGCCGTCCTCGCCTCGCGCGATCCGGACCTCGAAGCCGGGCAGCGGCTTGCCCATCGAGCCGGGCCGGACCGGCTCGCCGGGCCGCATCCCGGTCACCTGCGCCGGTCTCGGTCTGGCCGTAGCCGTCGTGGATCTCGAGCCCGGTGGCGTCGCGAAAGGCGCTGATGATCTCCGGGTTGAGCGGCTCGCCGGCCGAGACCAGGTGGCGCAGCGACTCGATCGGGCGCAGCCGGGCGCGCTTGGCGAGCATCCGGTACTCGGTCGGCGCCTGGCAGAGGACGTTGACGCCCAGCTCCTCGCACGAGCTGCAGGCGCTCCTCGGGGTCGAAGCGGGCGTCGTGGATGACCGCCGTCGCGCCCCTGCAGCCAGGGCGCGACGAAGACGTTTCGGGCCGACTTCGACCAGCCGGTCGCGGTGGTGCACCAGGCGACGTCGCCGGGCTCGGCCCCGAACCAGTGCTCGGCCTGGGTCCGCTGGCCGGGCAGGTAGCGCTGCGCGTGCAGGGCGCCGCGCGGCTCGCCGGTGGTCCCCGAGGTGAAGACGATCAGCGCCCCCTCGCCGGGATCGAGGTCGGCCGGCTCGACCGGGGTCTCCTGGGGGCGGTCCTCGTCCATCGCCTCGTGGACCTCGGCCAGGGTCATCGCCTCGACCCCGCCGGGAAGCTCGGCGAGCAGCTCCTCCTCGCCCACGGCCAGGGCCGGGTTGGCGGCCGCGACCCGCAGCTCGAGGTCGTGGCGCCGCAGCTGCGTGTTGCAGGGCAGCGCGACCGCGCCCATGCGCCAGCAGGCGAGCATCGAGAGCACCCACTCGACCCGGTTGCCGACCAGCATCATCACCGCATCGCCGCGCCGCACGCCCCGGGCGGCGAAGGCGCCGGAGAGCCCGGCGCTGATCGCGATCAGCTCGCCGAAGTGCCAGACCCGCAGCTCGCCCTCGCGGTCGATCGCGATCAGGGCCCGGCCGGCGGCGGGGAAGCCCTCGAGCACGTCCTCGATGAAGTTCACGGCGGCGAACCGTACCCCTCGCGACCCCTTCCCGAACTTGAGCGCAGGGCCGATTTCTGGACGATCGTTGGGGGAAAAGTGAGATTGCCGTCGCGTCCCCGCGCGCGTACGTTGCCTTTCTCGTAGGTAATTTCGTAGGCAAGCGGAAGGCGGATCGGAATATGGGTGGCAGGTGGAGTCGTGTTGGATCTTTGCTGGTGGCGGTGGCGTGCGTCGCCCTGATGGCGCTGGCCCCGGCGGCAAGCGCCAACGGACCGGATCTACTGGGCCAACGACTTCGCGGACTCGATCTCCTGGGCCACGATCGACGGCAGCAATCAGGGCGGGAACCTGATCGGGCAAGGGCAGGGTGCGCCGATCCACCGCCCCGAACAGCGAGGCGATCGACTCCCTCAGCGGCCGGATCTACTGGGTCAACTACGGCTCCATTACCGGCGGCGGAACCTCGATCGGTTGGGCCAACCTGAGCGGCGGCGGTGCCGGCACATTGATCTCCAACCCGAACGTGGTCAGCAGCCCGCACGGGATCGCGATCGATCCCACGACGAAGGCGTCTGTACTGGTCCAATTACAGCGACAACGATCAGGGCGGCCACGGCGGCGAGATCCACTGGGTCAGCCTCAACGCCAGCGGAACGATGACCGGTCCGGTCCACAGCTCTGAACACCGAACGGCGCCACCTGGTGGGCCCGCGTGGGCTGGCGATCGACCCCGCGGCCGGACGGATCTACTGGGTCAACCACGACGGCACCGTGCCGGGTCAACAGGTCTCCTTCGCGAACCTGAACGGCAGCGGCGGCAACGATCTGCCGAACACGGGCTCCGCAACCGTCGTTTCATCCCGATGGTGTGGCGCTCGACCTGGCCGGAGAACAGGGTCTTCTGGTCGAACTTCGACGATGCGGACCTGGGCAGCAGGCATCTCCTATGCCCTCTTGAGCGGCCGGCGGCGCCGACCTCAACACCGCGGGCGCGACGGTGTTCTATCCGCACGGCGTCGCGATCGACCCCGAGCGGGCGCGGATCTACTGGCCGGACTTCTACCCGGACCACGCAATCCAGGTTCTCCTTCGCCAGCCTCAACAACACCGGCGGGGGCAACCTGGCTCCGGACATGGGCCACTGTTCGGCGCGACGATGTTCAGGCCCAGCCAGCCGGTTCTGCAGAAGGATCCGAGCGGCATCGGTGCACCGGCATATCCGGCGGGACCCGAGGTCGGGGACACTCTCAGCCTGCTCGCAGGGAAGCTGGGCGGACGGATGTCGTCGGCCTCGCAGATGTACCGAGCTCCGCAGAGTTCGGCTATCAGTGGAGCCGCGACGGCAGCGAAGATCGGCGGAGCGACGTCTCCCTCCTTCGTGCCCAGCTCGGGTGGCGACTACCGCTGCACGGTCACGGCCCGCAATGCGGCCGGCGATACGCAGCAGACCAGCGACCCGCACACGATCACGGCGCCGGCCAGCGGCGGCGGCTCGGGCTCGGGCAACGCCGGGTCCGCAGGCAAGAACGCCTCGAAAACGCCCAAGTGCCAGGGTAAGCGGGCGACGATGCTGGTCCGCTCCGGCGACGGCGGGACCTTCCGCGGGACGCGCGGCCCCGACGTGATCATCGGGACTTCAGGCGATGACGTGATCGTCGGGCGCGGCGGCGACGACCTGATCTGCTCCCGCGGCGGCGATGACACGGTCAAGGGCGGAGGCGGTGCGGACAGGCTTCGCGGGGGCAACGGCGACGACACCCTGCTCGGCCAGCGCGGTAACGACGTCCTGGTCGGCGGTCGCGGCCACGATGTCTGCATCGGGGGCCCGGGCAGGGACCGGCGAAAGCCCTGAGGGCCCGGGGGCTCGGAGGCACAATGGCGTGCCGTCGTAGATCCTGCGCAGGACCACACCGCCGGCTGACGCGGGGTCGGTGCAGAGCCTGCAGGAGACGCACCGCGCGAGGCTCTCGTCGGCGACGTCGTGGGTTCCGCCGGCGTCCTCTGTGAGGACGCCGCGGAGCTAGAGCGTCGTGCCGTCGTAGAGCTTGCGAACGGTGACCGTCCCCGGCGGGCGCGGCCTCGATGCAGAGCCCGCAGAGGACGCACTCGTCGAGGTTCTCCTCGACGATCGTCGACGGACCCGCCGCCGTCGCTGAAGATGTCGACCGGGCAGACCTCCTCGAGCTTCGCCGCCAGCTCGGCGTCACCGGCGACCGACTCGTCGACCTCGACCTCGATGAAGATCGCGTCGAGCTTCTCAGCCACGACAGCCGCTCCCAGCTTCTGCTTCACCGCGTCGGGGATCTCGTCGATCCGCTCGACGACCTTGATCCCGGCTCCCTCGAGGCGGGCGATCTTCTGCGCCGCCGTGTCCTCCTCGCCCTCGACGATCGTGCCGGCATGGCCGAAGCTCATCCCCTTCATCTCCTCGGAGTCCATGAACTTGCCGGCCATGAAGGCGACGATCGGAAGCCGCGAGTCGTTCTCCTTGACCCACTCGGCTAGCTGGGCCTCCATCCGCCCGCCCGGCTCGGTGTAGATCACGATCGCCTCGGTCTGCTCGTCGGCTTCGAACAGCGGCATCAGCTCGGCGTAGGTGGAGCCGATGATCGCGTCGCCGCCGATCGAGACCGCGGTCGAGACCCCCAGCCCGGCCGCGGTCAGCGAGGAGGAGATCTCGGTCGTCATCCCGCCCGAGCGAGACATCACGCCGACCGGTCCCGGCGCGTAGGCCTTGGCCGCGTCCTTGGCCGGGCCGCCGATCCCGCCCATCTTGCAGACCTCGGGAACGATCACGCCGAGGCAGTTGGGGCCGATGATCCGCGCCCCGCGCATCGCGGCAAGCTCGACCATCTGGGCGACGTCGCCGCGGGGGATGCGCTCGGTGACGACGACGACCAGCTTGATCGCCGTTCTCGATCGCCTCGAAGACGGCGTCCTTGGTGAAGGCGGGGGGGACGGTGACGACCGAGCCGTCGACCGGCGCGCCGTGGTTCTCGACCGCCTGGGCGACGGTGTCGAAGACCGGCACGCCGTGGACCTCACGCCCCTTGCGGCCCGGGGTGACGCCGCCGACCACCTTCGATCCGTAGTCGAGGCACTCGCGGGTCAGGTTGACCGCCTCGCGCCCGGTGATCCCCTGGACGATGAAGGTCGTGTCCTTGGTCAGCAGGATGCTCATGCGGTAGCCGCCTCCCCCTGGATCTTCTCCACCGCCCGCCGCGCCGCCTCCCACATCGAGACCGAGCGGTCGCAGTACTCGACCCCGTAGCGGTCGAGGATCTTGAAGCCCTCCTCCTCCCAGGCGCCGGGGATGCGGAAGATCGCGATCGTCTCGCCGGGGTCCTTGCCCATCTGCAGGCAGGCCTTGATCACTCCGCGGGCGACGATGTCGACGCGGGTGTTGGAGACGATCGACATCATCACCGCGATCTTCTCGACCCCGTCCTTGCGCAGCACCTCCGTCGCCAGCCCGCAGGCCTTGGCGACCGAGGGGTTGCCGCCGATCTCGGCGTAGTTGGCGGGCTTGCCGCCCTGGCTGCGGACCGCGTCGGTGAGGGTCAGCGAGCCGCCGCCGGCGCCGATCACGAGGCCGAGGTTGCCGCTGAAGCCGTGGTCCTTGCCCTGGATCACGCCGCGGTGGTCGGCGGCGTCGATCGCCTTGACGTTGCGCTCGAACTCGCTCGGCTCATAGGGCTCGCGGGTGTCGTCGGGGGCGATCTCGAGCTCGCCTTCGAGCAGCGCCTTCTGGCGCGGCTTCGCCTCGTCCTCCATCTCCATGTGGGCGTCGAGCGCGACGAAGCTTCCGTCCTGCAGCTCGGCGAGCGGGTTGATCTCGGCCAGGGTCATGTCGCGGTCGCGGAAGAGCCGGGCGAGGCGGGCGAGGATCGGCGTCGCGCGGTTGAGCTGCGAGCCGCTGACGCCGGTCGCGGCGATCGTCTGCTTGGCCTCGAAGTCCGAGACCGGCAGCAGATTGGAGAGGTGGCCGCGGCCGACGTGGTCGGGGTGCTTCTCGGCGACCTCCTCGATGTCGATGCCGCCCATGTCGCTGAACAGCATCAGCGGCCGCTTCGCGGTCCCGTCCCAGACGACGCCGGCGTAGTACTCCTGCTCGACCTCGGCCTTCGGATCGACGAGGACGCCGCGCGGCATCTGGCCGTTGATCTCGAGCTCGAGGATCTCGGCGGCGTGGGCCTCGGCCTCCTCCGGGGTGTCGGCGAACTTGACCCCGCCGGCCTTCATCCGGCCGCCGCTCAGGACCTGCGACTTGATCACCACCGGGCCGCCGATCCGCTCGGCGGCGGCCCTGGCCTCGGCGGCGCGTCGTGCAGAAGCCGTATTCGGTGACCGGGATCCCGGAAAGTTCGACGATCCGGCGCGACTCGTACTCGAAAAAGCGCATCGGCGGCGCGGGAATCTATCGGGCCGGGCCGGGTCCGGGCTAAGGTCGATCGCGGCAGGGGCTTACGCCCACCGGCCTTGGGTAATGAAACAATCCCCTCCCTCGGAGGGGAGTCGAGATCGTCCAACCGCCTAAGACAGGAGCGTGATCCGACCAGTGAGTAACAGCGACATCGCGACCGCCCACGCCCCGACCAAGCACGCCAAGCTGCTCAGCTGGGTCGAGGAGATCGCGGCGCTGACCCAGCCCGACTCGGTCCATTGGTGCGACGGCTCGGCGGAGGAGTACGACCGCCTCTGCCAGGAGATGGTCGACGCCGGGACCTTCGAGAAGCTCTCCGACGCCAAGCGCCCCAACTCCTACCTGGCGCGCTCCGACCCCGACGACGTGGCCCGGGTCGAGGACCGCACCTTCATCTGCTCCGAGGAGCGAGGGCGACGCCGGCCCGACCAACAACTGGCGCGACCCGGCCGAGATGCGCGAGCCGCGCTCGGCGAGCTCTTCAAGGGCTCGATGAAGGGCCGCACGATGTACGTCGTCCCCTTCTCGATGGGCCCGCTGGGCTCGCCGATCGCCCACATCGGCGTCCAGCTCACCGACTCGCCCTACGTCGCGGTCTCGATGCGGATCATGACCCGGATGGGGACCCGCGGCGCTCGAGGTGCTCGGCGACTCCGGGGACTTCGTCCCCTGCGTGCACTCGGTCGGGATGCCGCTCGGCGAGGGCGTCGGAGGACGTGCCGTGGCCCTGCAACGCGGAGAACAAGTACATCGTCCACTACCCCGAGACGCGCGAGATCTGGTCCTTCGGCTCGGGCTACGGCGGCAACGCGCTGCTCGGCAAGAAGTGCTTCGCGCTGCGGATCGCCTCGGCGATGGCCCGCGACGAGGGCTGGCTCGCCGAGCACATGCTGATCCTCAAGCTGACCTCGCCCGAGGGCGAGGTCAAGTACGTCACCGGCGCCTTCCCGTCGGCTTCGGGCAAGACCAACCTGGCGATGCTGATCCCGACCCTGGAGGGCTGGAAGGCGGAGACGGTCGGCGACGACATCGCCTGGATGAAGTTCGGCGAGGACGGCCGCCTCTACGCGGTCAACCCCGAGGCCGGCTTCTTCGGCGTCGCCCCGAACACCAGCTACAAGACCAACCCCAACGCGATGGCGACGATCGAGCGCAACACGATCTTCACCAACTGCGCCGAGACCGACGGCGACATCTGGTGGGAGGGGATGACCGGCGAGCCGCCGGACCACGGCGATCGACTGGCAGCGGCAAGGAGTGGACGCCGGACTTCGAGGAGCCCGCGGCGCACCCGAACGCGCGCTTCACCACCCCGGCCTCGCAGTGCCCCTGCATCGCGCCGGAGTGGGAGGACCCGGCCGGGGTGCCGATCGACGCCTTCCTGTTCGGCGGCCGCCGGGCGACCGTCGTGCCGCTGGTCACCGAGGCGTTCGACTGGGAGCACGGCGTCTTCCTCGGGGCGACGATGTCGGTCGGAGACGACCGCCGCCGCCGCCGGCGCGGTCGGCGAGCTGCGCTTCGACCCGATGGCGATGCTGCCCTTCTGCGGCTACAACATGGCCGACTACTTCGGCCACTGGCTGAAGATCGGCGCGCGAGGCGGATACGGCGAAGCTGCCGAAGGTCTTCCTCGTCAACTGGTTCCGCAAGGACGACGAGGGCAAGTTCATCTGGCCCGGCTACGGCGAGAACAGCCGCGTCCTGCGAGTGGGTCTTCCGCCGCTGCGAGGGCGAGGGCGAGACGGTGGAGACGCCGATCGGCCTGCTGCCGGCGAAGGGCGAGCTCAACGTCGAGGGCCTGAGATCTGCCGCGAGGCAGCTGGAGGAGCTGCTCAGCGTCGACCCCGAGGCTTGCGCGAGCAGCTGCCCCAGGTCGAGGAGTTCCTGGCCAGGTTCGGCGAACGGCTGCCGGACGAGATCCAGGCCCAGCTCGAAGCCCTGAAAACGCGGTTGCGCTGAGCTAGGGCTTGCTCATAGGCTCGGCGGTCGAAACCCAAGTCGAGGGACATCGACCGAAAGGATGAGCAGGCACAGATGAGAAAGCTTCGAAACAGGCGTCCTTCGGCGGCGATGATCGTCGCCGGTGCTGGCGCTGTGCATGTCAGTCGCAGGCACTGCTGTCGCCGCGGGTGTGTTCAGCGGCCAGGAAAGAAGGAAGGTGATCAAGAAGCTGGCGAACAAGAAGATCACCAAGCGCGCCGGGAAGCTGACGGTCGCCAAGGCCAACTTCGCCAACAACGTCATGGCGGTGGAGATCCCGCAGGGCACGATCGGCGGCCAGACCAACACCTGCGCGATCGGTGCGCAGACCGGCGGAATGAGCACAGCGCTCGCCGGTGCCGGCCCGGGCGTCAACGGCTTCTGCGATGTCACATTCCCCCGCAGCGTCGAGAAGTGCGTGGTCGGGGCAAGCCCGATGCATCCCGTGCAGGACATCGGCGGCGAGGCATCGGTGCGCCCGCTCGGTGGGTGCAAAGGTCGCGGGTGACGCGTTCGAACAGCGCCGACAACTTCGCGACGCGGGGTTGGTGTCGGTATACGCGATCTGTCCCGCCTGAGGGCGAGATCGTGAGCGGGTCCTAGCCCGCGACGCACTACGGGGCCCTCTTCGGAGGGCCCCGTTTCGTTCCGTACTCGCGTGTCCGCGAGTCTTGATGGCGCCTTTACTTGAGCAGAACATAACGTTCTAGTGCATAATGATCACTATGTAGTGCGACATATCGTCTGCGATGCTGCGTGGCATAATGCGAGCCAAGGTAATCACTCCAACCAATCCATTTCGCTTCGGTGGGATCGCACTTGACGATGCCTTCGCCAACCGCGAGGCCGAGGTTCAAGACCTCAAAGCCGACGTTCTGAACGGCCAAGACGTGGTCATCTTCGCGCCTCGCCGCTACGGCAAGTCATCCCTCGTCTGGAAGACAAGCCAGAAGCTCATCTCGGACAGGGTGCTCGTTGCGTCGGTGAACCTGATGACGACGCCGACGAAGGAGAAGCTCGCCGAAAGGCTGGCTGCGAGCATCTACGAGAACATTGCCTCGCCACTGTTGCGCGCGAGGGAGAAGGCAGTCGCGCCATTCAGAGGCCTCCGAATAAGCCCCAGCATCACGATCAGCCCCGACGATGCCACGCTTGGTTTCTCGTTCGGGGTGGGCCACAAGGACCAGGACATCGATGCGACTTTGGAGACTCTCCTCGAGATGCCCGCGGAGCTCGCCGCGGAGCGTCATAGGCGAGTCGCTCTGATCTTCGACGAGTTTCAAGAGGTCGTCGATATCGACCCCAAACTTCCGAAGCTTCTAAGGACGATCTTCGAACAGCAGCCCGAAGTCTCGCGCGTCTATCTGGGGAGCAAACGGCACATGATGGCCCGCCTGTTCAATGACGAGAACGAGCCCTTCTGGAGAAGCGCGAAGCAGGTCGAATTGGAAGTCATAGATTCGGCAAAGTTTCAAGACTTCATCGTCAAGCGCTTCCGAAAGACCAACAAGGACATAGGTCTCGAGGTGGCCGACCAGGTACTCGAGTGCACGGCCGGGCACCCATACGCGACGCAAGAGCTCTGCTACGCGTTGTGGGAGCAAACTCCGTTCGACGACGTAGCGACACCGAGCGATTTCGACGCCGCCTTGGCGTCTGTTCTCCGCTCAGAGCATGCGCATTTCAGCCTGCTTTGGGACAACGCTTCCGCTGTGCAGCGGTTGGTGCTCGAGGCGCTGGCATCCCAGCCAGGCCGACCGCTGAGCGCCGACTATCGGCGCGAACACCAGCTGCCGGGATCGAGCTCAGTCCAGACAGCGCTTGGAGCACTGCTTGATCGAGAGCTGGTGAGGCGGCTGGAAGACGGGTCATATCGTGTCGCTGAGCCGTTTCTGCCTCAGTGGATCGACCGGAATGTCGTGCACGAACCGGAGTAGGCCCGAGCGACCATAGAATCGGCGCGATGGCGGAGGAGACGACCAAGTACCTGCTCGACGAGTCGGCGATCCCGACCCACTGGGTCAACCTGCTGCCCGACCTGCCCGGCGAGCCGTTGCCGCCGCTGAATCCCGGGACCGGCGAGCCCGCCGGCCCCGACGACCTGACCCCGATCTTCCCGATCGGCCTGATCGAGCAGGAGGTCTCGGCCGAGCCCGAGATCGAGATCCCCGACGAGGTGCGCGAGATCTACCGGCTCTGGCGCCCGACGCCCCTCTACCGCGCCCACCGCCTCGAGCGCGCCCTCGATACCCCGGCCCACATCTACTACAAGTACGAGGGGGTCTCCCCGGCCGGCTCGCACAAGCCCAACACGGCGATCGCCCAGGCCTACTACAACCGCGAGGCCGGGATCCGCAAGCTGGCGACCGAGACCGGGGCGGGGCAGTGGGGCTCGGCGCTGGCGCTCGCCTGCAGCCTCTTCGGAATGGAGTGCGAGGTCTTCATGGTCGGCGTCTCCTACGACCAGAAGCCCTACCGGCGGGCGATGATCGAGACCTGGGGCGCCACGGTGCACCGCAGCCCCTCCGATCTGACCGAGGCCGGGCGCTCGCAGGCCGAGCACGAGTCAGGCAGCCTCGGGATCGCGATCTCCGAGGCGGTCGAGGTCGCCGCCGGCGCCGACGACACCAACTACTCGCTGGGCTCGGTGCTCAACCACGTCTGCCTGCACCAGACGGTGATCGGCCAGGAGGCGATCGCGCAGCTGGAGATGGCGGGCGAGTACCCCGACGTCGTCGTCGGCTGCGTCGGCGGCGGCTCCAACTTCGCCGGCCTCGCCTACCCGTTCGTGCGCGCCAACCTGCGCGACGGCAAGCGGGACCCGCTTTCTCGCCGCCGAGCCCGCCGCCTGCCCGACCCTGACCCGCGGCGCCTACGCCTACGACTTCGGCGACACGGTCGGGATGACGCCGCTGATGCCGATGTACACGCTCGGCCACGACTTCGTGCCGCCGCCGGTCCACGCCGGAGGGCTGCGCTATCACGGCGACGCGCCGAGCCTCTGCGGGCTGGTCAAGGAGGGCATCGTCGAGGCGACGGCGATCCCGCAGACCGCGGCGTTCGAGGCGGCGGTGCGCTTCGCGCGCACCGAGGGCATCGTCCCCGGGCCCGAGCCGGCGCATGCGATCAAGGCGGTCTTCGACGAGGCCGAGGCCGCGAAGCAGGCGGGGGAGGAGCGGGTGATCCTGCTCGGCCTCTCGGGCCACGGGCACTTCGACATGGCCGCCTACGAGGCCTACGCGCCGGCGAGCTCGAGGACCTCGAGTTCTCCGAGGCCGAGATGGAGGCGGCGCTCGACCGCCTGCCCGAGGCCCCGGCGATCGCCTAGCCCCTCGGCCAGGACCGAGCTCAGCGGTGGTGGCGCCGATGCTTGCGCTGCACCTTCAGGAAGTGCTTGCGCACGCCCTTGCCGAAGCCGCTCGGGTGCGCCGAGTAGTAAGCCGACTCCTTCGGGCCCAGCAGCGCGTTCGCGCAGCCGCCGTAGTCGGCCTCGGTGTTCCAGGTCCAGGCGAGGTATGAGCCGCCGAGACGGTCGAAGAACTTCATCAGCTTGAGGCTGTAGTTCGAGTTGCAGTCGGTGTCGCCGAAGCCGCCGACGAGGATCGGGAAGCCGTGCGAGAGGCTGCGCAGGAACGGCTTCTCGTGCGCCAGGTTGCCCGAGTAGTCGAAGGAGTTCCAGCCGACGATCAGCGAGTTGCGGGGGTCGTTGGGCATGAAGTCCCGCCACCGGCTGACGTCGCCGGCGAAGTCGATCCCGGAGACGATGATCGGCTGGGTCGCGCCGGTCGAGCGGATCGCGTCGACGATCGCCTGGTGGCCGACCGCCTGGTAGGGGCCGAAGTTCGGCTCTCCCTCGGAGCCGTCGGCGTCGGTCGGCGCAGCCGTTGAGGTTGCAGTCCCAGCCGATCCCGTGCGGCTCGTCGTAGGCGTGGAAGATGACGCCGTGGTTGTTGATGAAGCGGGCGGCCAGCGAGCGCCAGAAGTCGAGCGCATGGTCGGCATCGGCGAGCTGGATCTCGGAGTCGCCGGGGGCGGCGCCGTAGACGTTGTTGCCGGGGCCGGCGCCGGAGAGCCGCAGGATCACGTAGATCCCGTGCGCGTTGAGGCGGCTGACGTAGCCGGCGATCGCGGACTGGTAGGCGTCGCCGGTGAAATCAGGATTGAGGTTGCCGATGCCGCCGAGCCAGCAGGCCTCGTTGAGCGGCAGCGCGACCGCGTTGACCTTCCATTTCTTCAGCGCCCTGATCGAGCGGTTGTTGACCGGGCCCTGGAAGAAGCCGTAGCCGTTGCCGCCGTTGCCGTCGTCCGAGGAGCAGGCGTACTCCGAGCCGGAGCGGTTGACGCCGATCAGGCGGATCTTCTTGCCGTGGCCGCCGGCCTTGGCGAGGTGGTTGCCGGACGACGCCGATGTTGAGCGCCGGCGCCGGGGCGGCGACGACCGCGAGCAGGGCGAGGGCGAGAAGGGCGGCGAGCCCGGATCGTCGCATCGGCGCAACCTAACCGAAGGAGCGCCCCTCACCAACGTCTTTATTCGGTAACTGACCGCGCTAGAGCTCGTACTGCTTCGCCAGCTCGGGGTCCTTCTCGGCCAGCATCTCGGCCAGCGAGACCATCACCTTGCACTGCTTCCAGGTCGCGTCGTCCTGCATCTTGCCGTCGATCATGTGGACGCCGCGCCCGTCGGGGATCGCCTCCAGCACCTTCTTGGCGAACTTGACCTCCTCCGGCGGCGGGCTGAAGACCTTCTTGGCGATCTCGATCTGGGCCGGGTGCAGCGACCAGGCGCCGACGCAGCCGAGCAGGAACGCGGCCCGGAACTGGGTTTCGCAGCCGAGCGTGTCCTTGATGTCGCCGTAGGGCCCGTAGACGGGCAGGATCCCGGCCGAGGTGCAGGCATCGACCATGCGCGCGATCGAGTAGTGCCAGGGGTCCTGCTGGGCGGTGGGCCGCTCCGCCTCGGGATTGTCGGGGTCGGGGTCCTCGATCACCCGGTAGGCGGGGTGACCGCCGCCGACCCGGGTCGTCTTCATGCGCCGGAAGGCGGCGAGGTCGGCGGGGCCGAAGCTCATCCCCTGCATCCGCGGGCTGGCGTTGGCGATCTCCTCGACGTTGACCACGCCGGTCGAGGTCTCGAGGATCGCGTGGATCAGAAGCGGCTTGTCGAGCTTGGCTCTCGCCTCGAGCTGGGCGAGCAGGCGGTCGACGTAGTGGATGTCCCAGGGCCCCTCGACCTTGGGGACCATGATCACCTCGAGCTGGTCGCCGATCTCGGCGATCAGCTCGGTGAGGTCGTCGAGCACCCAGGGGCTCTCGAGTGAGTTGACCCGGGTCCACAGCGTCGTGGCGCTGAGATCCGACCCCTTGACGGTGTCGATGAAGCCCCGGCGCGCGGCCTCCTTGCGGTCGACCGGGATCGCGTCCTCGAGGTTGCCGAGCAGGACGTCGGTCTGGGTCGAGATCTCGGCGGCCTTGGATGCCATCTTCTCGTTCGAGAAGTCGAGGAAATGGATCATCCGCTGCGGCTTGACCGGGATCTCGCGCGGCGGCTCGGGGGCGTCGATCGCAAGCGGCTTGAAGAAGTCTCTGGGGTGTCTCATCGCGCCGGAATCTATCCGAGCCACACGAGCGGGGAACCTGCGCGCAGGCGTGCGGGTCGGACTAAAGTTGAAAGATGGCGGCGGGAGCACGCCAAGACGGCATCGACAGGGTGCCCGGCGACGCCGAAGGCGAGTCCGGGCAAAGCGACCTGAGCGCAAACGAGGCCGAAGAGCGCAAGGGGCGCTCGAGCGCCGAGGAGTGGCTGCCGGCCGGGCTTGTCCCGTACGACCACGAGGCCGACGAGCAGGCGCCGGATCCGGAGCCTGCGGCAGAGGTGGAGCCCGAGGCCGAGCCGGAGGCCGTGGAGCCGGAAGATGACCGGTCGGCCGAGGCCGAGGCCGAGGCACGCGAGGCAAATGTCGCGCGCGGATGAGGCTGAGGCCCGGGCTACCGAGGCCGAGGCGCGCGCGGAAGAGGCGGAGGCCCGGGCAACCGAGGCCGAGGGGCGTGCGAGCCAGCTGTCGGCGCGGCGCAGCGACGCCGACTCCTACGAGGACGAGCTGGCGGCTCGTGCCGCCCACGCCGAGGCGCGCGCCGACGAGTCCGAGACCCGGGCCGGGCACCTCGCGGCCAAGGTCAGCGAGCTCACCGAGCTGCTCGACAGCCAGCAGGAAGAGCTTGAAGGGATGCGATCGGCGCTCGCGGCCGCGGTTCAGCTCAAGCCCGAGCCGCGCCCGGAGCCGCCGCCGCAGCCGAAGAACTGGCTGCTCGACCTCAACGAGGTCAGCTTCGACCGCCTCTGCCGCCTCAGCGTCCCCGCCGAGCAGGCGGCCTATCTGATCGACGCACGCGAGCGGCGGGGCGGCTTCTCGTCCCCGAACGACCTCGACGAGCTCGAGGGGCTTCCGCCGGAGACGGTCGAGGCGCTGAAGCACGCCGCCGGGCGCCTGAGCGCGGCCGCCGGCTGGCGGCTATAGTGAGGCCGATGAGCGTCACGATTCGCGAGGCCGAGCCGGGGGAGGAGCAGGCGATCCTGGCGATGTACCCGTGGCTCTTCGAACCTCCGGGCTCGACCCCGCCACGCTGGGACGAGGAGCGGGCGCGCCTGGTGCTGACCGAGGCGGTCATCTCGCCCGACAGCGCGGTCTTCGTCGCCGATGACGGCGGCGAGCTGGTCGGTTTCTGCACCGCCTACCTCGACCTCAACTCGGTGCGCTTTGGGCGCCGCTGCTGGGTCGAGGAGCTCGCGGTTGGTCCCGAGCGGCGCTCCGAGGGCATCGGCAAGGCCCTGCTCGACGCCGCAAAGGACTGGGCGCGGGCGGCAGGGGCCGACCATCTCGAGCTCGACTCCGGGCTCGGCCGCGCCGATGCGCATCGTTTCTACGAGCGCGAGCGCCCGAGCTGGAAGTCCTACTCGTTCGGCTGGGAGCTCTGACTCGTCGCAGGCCCCGGCTTGAGCCAGCGCTCTGCGCCCTGCTGGCGGTAGTCGAAGATCCGCTCGAGGTCGCGCCTGACGAATGCCGCGTGCGCGATTCGCCCAAGCGGCCCGTAGGGGATCGCGTAGCGAACGCGGTCTCGCATGATGACCGCGCCGGTGCCGTCCTGCTCGAAGGTGTGGGTGTGCTCCCACAGCGCATAGGGCCCGCGCAGCTGGATGTCCATGAAGTGGTGCGGCGGCTCCCAGATCTCGATCCGGGTCCGCCAGCGAATCGGCACCTGGTGCAGCCGAAGCCGGTAGTCGAGCAGCGTCCCCGGCCGCATCTCGACCGGGACCTGGGTCAAGAGTTTGAAATGAAGCCAGGGGGGAGTCACCTTCTCGAGGTTCTCGGCCTGCGAGAAGAATGCGAACGTCTCCTCGATCGGAAGCTCGAGCCGCTGGCTGCGCTCGAGCAGATAGGTCCTCTGTCGGCTCATCGAGCGGGCTCGGCACCTCGAAGTTCGCTCAGCGCCCTGCGTACTGACTCCATGAACGGCGTCGGCTCGAGATCGAACAGGGCAGAGCCGGAGGGATCGGTGACGACCGTTTCGGTGCTCAGCCCTTCGATCAGCGGCCTCGCGACCCCGGCGTCGACCGGCGTCACCAGGCCGATCCACAGCGAGGAGAGCGTCGGTGTGAGCAGGGGAACGGGAAGCATCAAGGGCCGGCGTTTGCCGAGCGCCTCCGCGACGGCGCCGAGCATCTCCCCGTAGGAGAGGACGTCAGGGCCGCCGATCTCGATCTCGCGGCCCCGGCTCTCCTCGATTCGGGGCGCCATAAGCAGATAGGCGATCACGTCGTCGATCCCGATCGGCTGGGTGCGGGTCCGCAGCCAGGCGGGCGAGATCATCACCGGTAGGCGTCTGGCCAGGTAGTAGAGGGTGCGAAACGACTCGCTGCCTGCCCCGACGACCATCGCTGCGCGAAAGTAGGTCAGGGGCGGGCCCTCCGCGTCCAGCGTCTCCGCCGTCGCCTGACGCGAGCGCAGGTGATCGGAGCCGGGCTCGCCGAGTCCCCCGAGATAGACGACGCGGGCGATGCCCTCGTCCCTCGCCATGCGCGCGAAGTTGCGCGCCGCGGTCCTTTCGCGTTCGGCGAGATCTCCCTGCGCCGCCCCTCGGACCCCTGGTTTTCGGCCCATCGAGTGGATCAGGTAGTAGGCGACGTCGACGCCTTCGCCGGCGCCGCGCAGGCTGCCGGGGTCCAGGGCGTCGCCCTGATGAAGCTCGAAGGAGCCGAGCTGCGCCGAACCCGCACGGGAGCGATCGCGGACCAGGCAGCGCACCTCTACGCCGTCGGCCGCCAAGGCCGCGGCCAAGCGCCCGCCGACGAACCCGGTCGCCCCCGTCACCAGCGCCTTCATCATGAGTACCTACGTTCCCCGCCCTGGATCGGACCAATCCAGCCGCAGGTATTCTGCGGCCATGGCCGTAGAGACCGCGTTGCACGACATAACCGACGAGCAGAAGGCGATCATCGAGATGGTCCATCAGTTCGTCGACGAGCAGATCATCCCCAACGCCGAGGAGTACGACGCCGAGGACAAGTTCCCGGAGCCGATCGTCGAGCAGATGAAGGAGCTGGGGCTGTTCGGGGTCACGATCCCCGAGGAGTACGGGGGCATGGGCCTCGACCTGACCACCTACGCGATGATCGTCGAGGAGCTCTCGCGCGGCTGGATCTCGATCTCCGGCGTCGTCAACACCCACTTCATCGGCTCCTACCTGCTGATGAAGTTCGGCACCGACGAGCAGAAGGACCACTTCCTGCCGAAGATGGCGACCGGCGAGATCCGCGCCGCCTTCTCGCTGTCCGAGCCCGAGTGCGGCTCCGACGTGCAGGGGATCAAGGCGACCGCGAAGAAGGGCGACGACGGCAACTGGGAGCTCAACGGCCAGAAGATGTGGGTGACCAACGGCCTGCGCTCGGCCGTCGTCTTCGTGCTGATGAAGTCCGACCCCAAGGCCGAGCCCGCCTACGACGGGATGACCTGCTTCATCACCGAGAAGGAGCCCGGGGCGGAGAAGAACTATGGCGATTTTGACGGGACTCGAGATCCCGCCGAAGATCAAGAAGATGGGCTACAAGGGCGTCGAGTCGACCGAGCTCGTCTACAACGGCTACCGCTGCCCGCCCGAGCGCATCCTCGGCGGCGAGGAGGACGGTCTCGGCCAGGGCTTCCGGCAGATGATGGACGCGCTCGAGGTCGGGCGGGTCAACGTCGCGGCGCGCGGCGTCGGCATCGCCCAGCGGGCGCTGGAGCTGGCCCTGCGCTACAGCCAGGAGCGCCAGACCTTCGGCAAGCCGATCGCCAAGCACCAGGCGATCCAGTTCAAGCTCGCCGACATGGCGACGAAGATCGAGGCCGCCCGCCTGGTGACGATGAAGGCGGCGCGGCTCAAGGACGCCGGCGAGCGCTCCGACCTCGAGGCCGGGATGGCCAAGCTGCTGGCCTCGGAGACCGGCAAGGAGGTGGTCGAGGACGCCTTCCGCATCCACGGCGGCTACGGCTACTCGAAGGAGTACGAGATCGAGCGCCTCTACCGCGACGCGCCGCTGCTGCTGATCGGCGAGGGAACCTCCGAGATCCAGCGGATGATCATCGGCCGCAAGCTGATCGAGCGGAACAAGATCTAGATGGAGGGCGACGGGCAGCCCGTCGCCCTGGTCAGCGGCGCCAGCCGCGGGATCGGGCGCGAGATCGCCCGCCAGCTCGCCGCCGATCACGGCTTCGCGGTCCTCGCCGGGGCCCGCGATCCCGACCGCGCCGGGCAGCCCGAACACGAGGCGATCACCTGGGTCCAGCTCGACGTCGCCGACCAGGCCGGCGTCGACCGCCTCGCGGAGCGGATCGAGTCGGACCCCGGGCGCCTCGACGCCCTGGTCAACAACGCCGGCGTCTACGGCTCGGCGACCGGCGCCGCCGACTACGACCTCGAGGAGGCCCACGCGGTGCTGGAGGTGAATCTGTTCGGCGCCTGGCGCCTGACCCAGGCCGCCCTGCCCCTGCTGCGCCGCAGCCCCCATCCCCGGATCGTCAACGTCTCCAGCGGCGCCGGCCAGCTCGACGACATGCAGGGCGGGCGCGCCGCCTACCGGATCTCGAAGAGCGGGCTCAACGCCCTGACCCGAACCCTCGCCGCCGATGAGCGCGGGATCCTCGTCAACACGATGTGCCCCGGCTGGGTGCGAACCGACATGGGCGGCTCCTCGGCGCCGCGCTCGGTGGAGGAGGGGGCGGACACCGCCGTCTGGCTGGCGACGCTTCCCGACGACGGGCCGAGCGGCGGCTTCTTCCGCAACCGCGAACCGATTCCCTGGTAGAGATTCAGCAGTGGCGTCCACACAACAGCTGATCGAGACCGCGGTGCAGCGCTTCCAGCAGGATGTGCCGGCGCTGGCGAAGCTGAAGCTCGTCTTCGAGCTCGAGCTGAGGGGCCGCGGCGACGTGCAGATGTTCCGGGTCGAGCTGCCGGGGCCGAAGATCAGCAAGGGGGTCGCCGAGGACGCCCGCGTCACCGTCGAGATCCCGCGCTCGAGCTTCAACGATCTGGCGACCGAGGGGCGGGCAGCGGACTATCGCCGGGCCTACGAGCGCGGCCAGATCAAGGCCTCCGGCGACTCCAACGTGCTGAAGCTGATCGCCCAGGTGGTCGAGCGCCACGAGCAGCGCACGCGCCTGAAGAAGGTCCACTGAGGCGGATCGACCCGCAACGCCTTCCGCGCCTGCGAGCGGCGGCGCAGCTTCTGCACCGCCCGGTATCGGCGCGCGATCCGGTCGAGATCGCCAGGGCGATCGGCGGCGCCCAGGCGCAGGACGAGTATGCGGGCCCGCTCAGCTTCCGCTCGCGCAGCCGGCGGCTGACCGCGGCCGACGTCCACCGGGCGCGAAGCGAGGAGCGATCGCTTCTGCGCACCTGGGCGATGCGGATGACGATCCACCTGATCCCCAGCGACGACGCGGGCTGGATGCTGCCGTTGTTCGAGCCCGAGATCGAGCGCTGGTCGCGCCGCCGCCTCGAGCAGCTCGGAGTCCCCGCCAGAACTCAGGACAAGGCGATCGGCGTCGTCGTCAAGGCGCTGGAGAGCGAGGGGCCGCTGACCCGGCCCGAGGCCTACGAGCGCATCGCTGCGGCGGGCATCGAGCTCAACACGCAGACCCGGATGCACGTAGCGCTCAGCGTCGTCACCTCCGGGCTCGCCTGCCTTGGCCCCGACCGCGGCGGCAGGGCCTGCCTGGTCCTGCGCTGGGACTGGCTCGAGAAGCAGCCGCGCGTCGACCGCGAGCGAGCCCTGGCCGAGCTCGCTCGCCGCTACCTGCGCGCGTTCGGGCCGGCGAGCGATCGCGACTTCGCCTACTGGTCGGGCCTGCCCCTCCGCGATGTCAGGTCGGGACTGGCCTCGATCGCCGCCGAGCTGAGCGAAGCTCGGTTCGGTGACGAAGTCCTTCTTTCGCTGAAGTCCGAGCGCAGGCGGCTGCCGGCGACGGGGCAGGTGCGGATGCTCGGCGCCTTCGACACCTACATGCTGGGCTGGCGCGACCGCGGGTTTGCGCTTCCCCCGCACGGCGTCGCGGCGGTCAAGGAGGGCGGGGGAGGCTGGGTCCGGCCGGTGATCGTCGAGGACGGGCGGGTGATCGGCGGCTGGCGCATCAGCCGCAAGGGCGGCCGGATCGAGGTCGACCTCAATCCTTTCGAGCAGCTGGCGGGCTCGTCCCGCGCGGCGATCGAGGCCGAGATCGAGGACATCGCCCGCTTCGAGTCTGCGCCGGTGAACGCTCGCGTCTGGATAGCATCCCGCGCCCTATGAGCGACGAAAAACATGAGCTGATCACCGACCAGGTGGGCCGCGAGGCCTCCGGCGCCCACAAGTACGGGCGCTACCTGGAGGAGTTCGAGGTCGGTGCCACCTACAAGCACTGGCCCGCGAAGACGATCACCGAGGCCGAGGACCACCTCTTCTGCCTGCTGACGATGAACCACCACCCGCTGCACGTCAACGACGTCTACGCGGCGAAGTCCCAGCAGGGACGAAACGTGGTCGCCGGGCCCTACGTCTACTCGCTGATCTTCGGGATGACCGTCGCCGACGTCTCCGGCAAGGCGATCGCCAACCTCGCCACCGACGAGCTCAGCCACCCGGCGCCGGTCTTCCACGGCGACACGCTGTTCGTCGAGTCCGAGGTGCTCGAGGTGAGGCCCTCGGAGTCGAAGCCCGACCGCGGCGTGGTCCGGGTCCACACCCGCGCCTACAACCAGGACGGCACCCTCGTCGCCGAGTTCAAGCGCGCGGTGCTGGTTCCGCGCAAGCCCAACGGCGAGGTTCCCGAGGCCGAGGGCCAGGTCGACTAGAGCCTCGCGGCCGGCGGGTAGGCTTGGGCCATGGTCAATTTCAAGCGACTCAGCGATCAAGCCAAGAAGGTGGTCGACAAGCGCGGCGGGATGGACTCGCTCAAGGGGGACGCATCCGAGCTGCGCGACATCGCCAAGGGCAAGGGCAGCCTCAAGGACAAGGCGAAGGCGGCCGGAAAGGCGATCAAGGATCCCGGCGCCAAGGGACCTAGCATCAAGCCTGCCCCAGGGGCCACTCCCGAGGCCGACGACCCGGCCACCCGAAGCAAGTAGGGCTCAGTGCGCCTCGTCGGAGGCGTGCGCCGGCGGCCGTGACTCCTCGGCCAGCGAGGTGATCTCCAGGAGCCCGCGCGAGGCGACCTCGAGCACCTCGCTCGCCTCCTCGGCCGAGCGGGCGTAGAGCTCGACCAGCATGTGGACGACGATCCGCTCGTCGTCGTGCTTGTGGAAGCGGACGTGGGTGAAGAACTCGCGCGTGCCGGCCTCGCCGAAGGCGCCGTAGGTGAGCGACTCGGATGCCTCGGGGCCGGCGCAGGTCTCGACCTGGTCCTGGTCGACCGTGACGGTGCAGGAGGCGACCCACGGCGTCCCGGCCACCATCCGCTCCCAGCGGTCCTCGACCGGGACCACGCGGTCGCCCTGGAGGACGAGGTGGGGCTGGTCGTGCATGCAGTCGAGGCACTGGACGACCGCCTCCTGGACCTCGTCGATTCCCTCGGCGGGAATCCCCGACTCGGGCTCGACCCGGCGGATCGCGTCGTAGTGGATCTGGACCTCGAGATTCTGCGACCAGCAGCGATAGCAGCGAAGCCAGGCCGAGCGGTCGCCGTTGAGCTCGCTCATGGCTCCTATTGTCGCGTACAGCGCAAAATGCGCCAGTTTTGACGCTCAGCTTGCCTTCTTGATTTCGGCCTCCAGAGCGGCCGGGGGAAGGACCGACGTGCCGCTCTGGCCCGGGATCGCCTGCGCCGGGCCGTCGCCGCTCTGGATCGCGAAGGAAGGGGTGCCGTGGAAGCCGAAGCGGTCGAACTCGGACTGGTGCTGGTCGAGCTGCTTGCGCCACTTCGGGTCCTTGCGATCCTGGTCCCACTTGTCGATGTCCGGCACCCCGGCGGCCTTGGCGACGGAGGTCATGAAGTCGTCGGTGACGTAGCCGGAGTTCTCCGCGCCCTGGTTTGCATAGAAGACTTCGATGTAGCTCCAGAACCGGCCCTGCTCGCCGGCGGCGCCCGCGGCCGCCGCCGCTGGCGCCGATTGCGGGCCGATCACCAGCACCGGCCGGAACTCGATCTTCGCGTCTCCGGCTCGCACCGGGCCGGCGATGATCCCGGGCAGCCCCTTCTCGGCGTAGAGCTGGCAGGTCGAGCACTGCAGGTCGCCGTACTCGATCAGGGTCACCTTCGCGCTCGGGTCGCCGAGCACCGCGCCGTTCTGGGGGATCCCGGCCAGCTCCTTGTCGACCGTGGACTGGCCCTGGAGGTTGGAGCTGTCGCCGCCGCCGGAGTCGCTGCCGGACTGGCTGACCACGACCACGACGACGACCGCGATGATCGCCAGGAAGACCGCGGCGCCGACCAGCTTGATCAGCCGCTGGCGGCGCTCGCGCATCGCCGCCTCCGCCTCGGCGCGCTGTCGCTCCTGCTGACGCGCTTCGCGGTCCTGCTTACGCGAGGCCATCTGCTGCCCGGCCTCCTCTCCGTGTGTCGGGCGCTGCCGCGGGAGTCACGGCGCCGATCTCAGACCCGGTAAAGCCGATCGCGCGGACCAGATTGAGCACCAGCAGCAGGGTCATCAGGATCGCGCTCGCCACGCACCACTGGCAGATCGCGTCGATCGTGAACAGCTCGAGGTAGGTCAGGTAGGCGCTGAAGCCGAAGCCGACGAGGGAGATGAGCAATCCCGCGAAGCGTCCCGCGTCGCCGGGCGTCAGAGCGGCCGCCAGCAGCAGCACATAGCCGACGATCCCGAAGACGGCGACGTTGACCCCGAACAGGTGCGAGTAGGAGCTGTTGGCGACGGTCTGGCAGCCGCCGCCGCCGGCCACGCAGAGTGGGTAGCCGCCGCCGGAGTCGGCGATCGTGATGTAGGTGGCGACCCCGACCCCGATCAGCGCGATCGCGGCCGCAGCGCCTCGAAGCGTCCGCTCGCTCGGCATCGTCGCGAATGATAGATCGGCAAGTCGGCGCGTTCGGTGCGCGATCGGGGAGACCAACCGAGCTATGCTCCGCGCCATGCCAGTCGAGGGCGGCAGAGCCACCTGGACCGATGAGCGGTTGGACGACCTCGCCCGTCGCATGGACCAGGGATTCGCGCGGATCGACGATGACCTGCGTTCGTTGAACGCCCGGATCGATGCACGGTTCGACGCTCTTGGCGACGGCCTCAACGCCCGGATCGACGCACTGCAACGGACGATGCTGATGATGATGGCGACGATCCTGATCGGCTTCGCTGGCCTGATCGCCACCCAGCTCTAGCTGGGCTCCGGCCTAGGCCGGCGCAGCCGCCTGGCCGGCGCCGTTGCGCTCCGCGACCAGCTCGACGATGTCGCCCATCATCCGGTTGATCTCGAAGTCCTTCGGGGTGTAGACGCGGGCGACGCCGTCGGCCTGCAGCTTCTCGGCGTCGGCGGCGGGGATGATGCCGCCGATCACGACCGGAACGTCGAGCCCGCCCTCGTGCAGCAGGCGCACGATCTCGGGCACGAGCTGCATGTGCGAGCCGGAGAGGATCGAGAGCCCGACCACGTCGACGTCCTCCTGCAGCGCCGACTCGGCGATCTCCTCGGGGGTGAGGCGGATGCCCTGGTAGACGACCTCCATGCCCGCGTCGCGGGCCCGCAGCGCGACCTGCTCGGAGCCGTTCGAGTGCCCGTCGAGGCCCGGCTTGCCGACCAGGATCTTGACCCGGTGGCCGAGCTCATCGGAGACCTCGTCGACGCGCTTTCGGACCTCGTCGAGCAGGCCGGGGTCGCCGGCGGGGGCCGCGCCGCCGACCCCGGTCGGGGCGCGGTAGTCGCCGAACGCCTCGCGCAGGACGCCCGCCCACTCGCCGGTCGTCGCGCCCGCCTTCGCGGCCGCGATCGTCGCCGGCATCACGTTTGCGCTCTCATCGGCGGCGGCGTCGCGCAGCTGCTCGAGCGCCTTGCTCACCGCCTCCTCGTCGCGTTTCTCCCGCCAGCGCTGCAGGGCCTCGATTCGCTCGCGCTCCACCTCGGGGTCGGGGCGCATGATCCCGCCTTCGGCATCGGCGGTGAGCGGGGAGTCCTCGGTCTCGGTGTAGGCGTTCTGGCCGACCACCCGCAGCTCGCCGCGCTCGATCCGCGTCACCCGCTCGCGGTGGGACTCGACCAGGCGCGCCTTCATGTAGGGAACGGCCTCGACGGCGCCGCCGTGCTCCTCGACAACAGCCATCTCAGCCCGCGCGCCTTCCTCGAGCTCGGCGACCAGCCCCTCCATCACCTCCGAGCCGCTGAAGATGTCGGGGTACTCGAGCAGGTCGGTCTCCTCGGCGAGGATCTGCTGGATCCGCAGGCTCCACTGCTGGTCCCAGGGCCGCGGCAGGCCGAGCGCCTCGTTCCAGGCCGGGAGCTGGATCGCCCGCGCGCGGGCGTCGCGGCTGAGCGTCACCGCCAGCGCCTCCAGCACTATCCGCGGCACGTTGTTCTCCGGCTGGGACTCGGTCAGGCCGAGCGAGTTGACCTGGACCCCGTAGCGGAAGCGCAGCATCTTCTCGTCGCTGACCCCGTAGCGCTCGCGGCCGATCTCGGTCCACAGCGCCCCCATCGCGCGCAGCTTGGCGATCTCCTCGATCAGCCGGATCCCGGCGTTGACGAAGAACGAGATCCGCCCGAAGACCTTGGGGAAGTCGGCCTCCGCGACCTGGCCGCGGGCCTTGACCTCGTCGAGGACGGCGATCGCGGTCGAGAGCGCGTAGGCGATCTCCTGCACCGGCGTCGCTCCGGCCTCCTGCAGGTGGTAGCTGCAGACGTTGGTCGGGTTCCAGTCGGGGGCCTCGTTGACGCTGAAGGCGACCGTGTCGGCGATCAGCCGCATCGAGGGCTCCGGCGGGAAGGCGTAGGTGCCGCGCGAGAGGTACTCCTTGATGATGTCGTTCTGGGTCGTGCCCTTGAGCTGGTCGCGGGCGATGCCGTTCTCCTCGGCGACCGTGACGTAGAGGCCGAGCAGCCAGGCGGCGGTGGCGTTGATCGTCATCGAGGTGTTCATCTCGTCGAGCGGGATGCCGTCGAGCAGCGTGTGCATGTCGCCCTTGTGGGCGATCGAGACGCCGACCTTGCCGACCTCGCCGCGGGCCAGGGGGTGGTCGGGGTCGTAGCCGGTCTGGGTCGGCAGGTCGAAGGCGACCGAGAGCCCGGTCTGGCCCTTGGCGAGGTTCTTTCGGTAGAGCTCGTTCGAGCGCCGGGCGTCAGAGTGCCCGGCGTAGGTGCGCATGACCCAGGGGCGGTCGCGCTCAGGCAAACGGTGCTCCGTCATGAGCACCATGATATTTGCGACCCCGGGTCTGCTTCTACTTCTTCTTTTTCTTCTTCTTGAAGGTCAAGCCCTTCGTCGTGCTCGGTGGCCGCACTCGCGGAGGCACCGCTGGGCGTGAAGCTCACCTTGACCTTGACCTTGACCTTGCGATGCTTCTTCAGCGCCTTCTTGCCGGCCGCCGAGAGCTTGATCGTCAGCTTCACAGGGCCGGCCGCGCTGGCGTGAGCACTGCTCTTCTTGATCAGCGCCTTCTTCTTCTTGCTGGCGCTCGCGCGCAGCAGCCTGGCGCTCGCCTTGGCATCCGAGGCCGTCAGGTCGCCCGCTCCCGGCACCGTCACCGTGAGCACCGCCTTGGTGGCGCTCTTCAGCGTCGCGCCGCCGAGCGAGATTCCCGCGACCTGGGAGGCTGCGTCGCGACAGCGCCGCCACCTCCTCCTCCGCCCCCACTGGTGGGGACAGCGTCGTAGGTGAAGTCGTCCGCAGCGGTGTCGGCGGATCGGGCCGACGCCGTTCGTGACCAAGACGTTGACCTTGCTGCCGCCGGTACCGGGCGGACTCGTTGCGGTGATCTGGGTTCCGGCGGCGTTGACCTGCAGGTTCGATGCGTTGTTGCCGGCGCCGAACTCGACAGCGCTCGCTCCCGTGAACTCGGAGCCACTGATCGTCACCGAGGTGCCCCCGGCCGCCGGACCGTGGTCTGGGGTTAAGCGCGGTCACCGTCGGTTCCGCCGACGGGTCGTAGGTGTAGTCGTTGGCTGTGCCGGCAGTTGACGAGGTGGCAATTGGGTTGGTCACCGTGACCTGGACGATGCCCGTGCCGGCCGGGGCCGTGGCCGTGATCTGGGTGTCGGAGTCGATGGTGAAGCTGGGGTCCGGATTCGGTCCGAAGTCAACATTCGTCGCATCGGTGAACCCGGTTCCCGTGATCACCACCGAGTCGCCGCCCCCCTCTGGCCCGTGGGTCGGGTCGAGGCCGGTCACCTCCGGTGCCCCGGCCGGGGCGTCGATCGGGATCGTGAACGAGTCGACCCAAGACGCATCCGGCTTCGGAACCGCCGATGCGGCAGGTGTCGATCGCGCAGTTCGCCGGAACCGGAGCCCCGCCGGTGGCGTTGTTCCAGGTGCCGCCGGGATAGGCCGTGCTCTTGTCGTGGAACTCCACCGTGTCAACGACCGCGTCTCCACCCGGTCCGTTGACGTTTTGGATCACCACGTCTCCTGCTGGCGCCGCGTCAACGGTGATTGGGCCGATATCCGGCAGGGGGACGGCTGTGCCTCCGACCGGCAGCCCGAAGCTGCCGCCGTGGCCGGGCACGAAGCCATAGGCGATGCCCGAGCCCCCTGTGACGTCAACCGGTATATCGCCAAACGAGAACGACTCGGCTGGCGTTCCGCTGGGATAGCCGTCGCGCCCCGTGTCGCCGCCGTTTACCTCCGGCGCTGAGGCCAACTGGTTGGGCGGCTGCACCGCCCCCACCGAGTTGAACAGGTTGGGGGTGGAGTTGACGGCCTTGCCGCCGCTGGTGGTCACGAAAGCCGTGGTCGCGTTGGTCGTCTGCGTCCAGAACTCGGTAATCACACCCTGCAGCTGGTCGGCGTTAAACGTCCCCCCAGCCCCTTGCGCTGCGGGCGGGAAGACGGTGACTGACTGCACGCCGGTGAGGCTGAACTCCTCGCCCGGGGCAACTGAATCGGGGTAGGTCGCGGTCAGCGCCGCCCCGAGATGGGAGTGAATCAACCCGGCTACCAGGCAGTCCAGCGGTATCCACGCGGTATTCGTCTGCTGCGCCTGTGCCGGCGCAGTGCCGACACTGGCGATCAGCATGCAACCTATCGCCGACAGGCTGACAACAGACCTGGCGACCCTGCCTCGCCGGCGGGCGCGTTGAGCCCCTTCCCATTCGATCCCTCCTCCGTTCGGCTCCCGGAGCCGGGAGCAGTCGAAACCTAACCGATCCCGCCGCCGGCGGAATCAGCATTTTCCGGTAATTCTCAGCTCGCGGGAGCGCGATCTCATGTTTGGAGCCGCGGCGACGCCTATGCGCCCCGCACGCCGCCCAGCTCCCATGCAGAAGGCGCCGGATCTCCCGAGCCCAAGTCAGTGCTTCTTCTTGAAGGTCAGGCGCTTCGTTTCGATCAGCTGCTCCACCCGGCACGGCTCGCTCGGGATGAATTTGAGCATGACCGTCACCTTGACCTTGCCGCGCTTCCTCTGAGTCTTCTTGCCGGCCGCCGAAAGCTTGATCTTCAGCTTCACCGGCCCGGCCTGGGCGGCATGAGCGCTGCTCTTCTTGATCAGTGCCTTCTTCTTTTTCTTTGCTGGCGCTGCGCGGGAGAACCAGGCCGCTTGCCTTGCCGTCCAACGCCTTGACGTTCCCAGGCCCGGACGCGGTGACGGTGAGCACCGCCTTGGTGGGGCTCTTCAGCGTCGCGGCCCCGAGCGAGAGCCTCGGCAAAATGAACAGGCTGCCGCCGCCTCCGGCGCCACCGCCTCCGCCGCTGCCGCCGCCCGCTCGGAGGCGGCGGGGCGTTGTAGGTGTAGTCGACCTCCGGGGAGGGTGCCGCTCGGCGTGGTCACCGAGACCCCGACCGTCCCCGAGCCCGCCGGAGCGGTCGCCGTGATCGTCGTGTCATCGACGACCACGACGCCGGTCGCCGCGTTGCCGCCGAACGTCAGATCGGAGGCCCCGGCGCCGGAAAGATTGGCGCCGGCGATCGAGACCATGTTGCCTCCTGCCGCGGGCCCGTTGTCGGGGGTGAGGCTGGTGATGGCCGGCGCCGGCGGCGGAGCCGGCGTCATAGGTGTAGTCGTCGTCGGCTTCGTTGGGGCTCGTCCCCTGTCGGGGAGGTGACCGCTACGTCGACCGTTCCCGGTGCCAGGCGGTGCGACCGCCCTGATCAGGCTGTTGGAGGTGACGTCGAATGACGTTGCCGGCGCGCCGCCGAATTCCCCGTCGGTGGCATCGGTGAATCCGAATCCATGAATGGACACGACGGTTCCGCCGTCCGTCGGACCCGTGGTCAGGGGTGAGGCCGCTGATGTTTGTGCCGCCCCCTCCGGCGACGATCGGGATCGTGAACTGACTGACATAACTCGGATTCGGCGATGGGATCGCGTCTGCGCTGGTGTCGAATGCGCAGTCGGCCGGGAACTGGGGTTGTAACGTCCCGGCGGGCTGGTGGAACGAGACCGCGTCCTGCACGACCCTCGGGTTGCCCGCCGGAATGCCGGCGACATCAGGCCCGCCCGGGTTCTTGTTCTGGATCACGACGTTGTCGCCGACAGCGCCCGTGACCGTGATCGGGCCCAGGTCCGGAACGACGTCGGGCGTGCCGGCGCCCGAGACGTGAAGCCTCCGCCGACTCCCGGTGTAGGGGCGTAGGAGTTGCCCGAGGTCCCGTGCTGTCCGTGGGAGCGTCGCCGAAGGAGAACATCTCCGCCGGCGTTGCCGGTTGGAACCCGCCACGCGTCGTGTCGCCGCCGTTGATGCGCGGGTTGCTCGCCGGTTGGTTCGGCGGCTGCACCGCCGCCACCGCATTGAACTGGTCGGGGCTCGACTGAGCGGATGTTGCCGCCGGCGGTGTTGGCGAAGTTCACCGTCGCGTTTTGCAGGTTGGTCTCGAAGATGCTGATGATGCCCTGAATTCCGTCGGCACCGAAAACTGCCCCCGCCTGCTGGGCGGCCGGCGGGAAGACGGTTTGGGTCGTCGTGCCGGTGATCGCGAACGTGTCGCCCGAATGCACTTGTCCGGGACAGTCGCGGTCAGCGACGCGCCGACGTGGACCGGAATGATCCGGCCAGCCCGCAGAAGAGCGGGATCCACGCGGTCTGCGTCCGCGCCCTGGGCGGGAGCGGCGCCGACGCTGGCGACCAGCATCGAGACCACTGCCGCAAGGCTGACAACCGAGCCGGCGACCCTGCGTCGCGGCCTGGCGCGTGGAATCCCTTCCCATCCGATCCCTTCTCCGTTGGGCCCCCCGCGAAATAGGGAGGCAGGCGCGAAACCTATCCCACCAGAAGCCAGCGGAATCAGCAATTTCCGGTATTTCGCAGATTGCGGACCCCCCAGCAGTACCCCGTCGCGGTTCGATGGCCGCCGGGTTGGTCGTCATCGAGGTGTTCATCTCGTCGAGCGAGATGCCGTCCGGAGCGGTCGCGCTCGTCGAGGAGGTGGTCGGGCATGGGAAGGTTCTAGTTTGGGGCCATCTGCCTAATGGTCAGAGTGCAATCTGACCGAGCCTTGCTCGTTGATCTGGCAATGAGCTGTTTACCTGCATGATCTTGACGAGGGAAGCGGTTTGATGCTCGAGGGAGGCCACACGAGGGCGACCACCGAAAGGGAAGACTGGGCGTGGGCGTCGGCTCCCGTGAACCGCGAGTTGGCAGTTGTCCAGACCATCGTCGATGAGCACTTAGATGGCAGGAAATCAGTGCTGGGCTTGACGCCGGATGCGGGGCATTTCGAAACGTTCGAATTCCCGAGAGCGTCCAAATGGTCGGGATCGACATCTCGAAGCGGCAACTGGATCGAAACCGTGATCTGGACGAGCGGATTCGCGGCGATCTTGAGACTTACCCATTGCCCGGAACGGTCGTTCGATGTGGTCATCTGCTGGGGACGTACTCGAGCACCTGGCAGATCCCGAAGCAGCACTGCACAGCATGCGGCGGGCACTCAAGCCTGACGGAATCATGGTCTTGGCCCTTCCCAATCTCATGTCTGTCAAAGGGCTCGTCACCAAATTCACCCCGCATGCATTTCACACCTGGTTCTACCGCCGTGTCTACCGGTCGGCGAAGACCGGTGAGGACGATGAAGGCCCATTCCCGACCTATTTCCGGCGCGCGGTTTCCACCAAGCGGGATCAGGAGGTTCGCCGCCAATAAGGATTGGCTTTGCTGCACTTCGGTGCTCTTGAGTCGCGCTGGCAACGCCTTGCGCGGCTGCGATATCGACTCATAGGGAGGCTCTGGACAGTGATCCGATCCGGTAAGGTCCCTGACCTTTGGCAAGATCGACCCGGAGCGAACCGATCTGCTGATAGTGCTTGCGGGCCCAGAGTTTCGGGGTACACGCCCCGTTGCCGACGGGCGCGATGCTGCCGCAGCGAAGTTAGCTGCGGTTGATTGCTCCGGCTCTTACCCGATGTTGGTTGGCATCGTCCTCACCTGGGGCGTCCGGCAAGCGATCATCAACGGGATGGTCCCCTGTCGCGTCCGCGAAGGCGTCTGCAAGCGTCCGTGCCGATTGGCTGATGTGAAAGCCCGCCGCCACCTTACGCCTACCCGCTGCTCCAAGCCTCTTTCGGAGCTTGGGGTCTGCGGCCAATTCTCGGATTGCCGCTACGAGTTGGTCCGATCGACCGGGGATCACGAGGAGGCCATTCTTCCTGTGGTCGACCAATTCAGGAATCCCCATGATGTTCGTAGCTACGACGGGTATTTCCATAGCCATGGCCTCCATGAGCACCACCGGAACTCCCTCTGCGAAGCTTGGAAGACAGAAGACGTCCGCCTCGCCGTAAAAGGTGCGGATGTCGTCTTCGCCAATTGCGCCCACGAAACGGACAAAGTCCGCGATTCCGAACCCCTTGGCCCTCGCTTCCAGATGCGATCGCATTTCGCCGTCACCAACGACGGTCAGCCTCGCGTCGACGTCTTGATTTCGTAGCTCGGCCAGTGCATCTAAGAGGAGGGCCTGACCTTTGCGTCTCTCCAAGCGACCCACGGTCAGAAGTGCGAGGGCGTTGGCCCGTCGCCCGACTGGGGCTTGCGGTTGGAAGTCCTCTGTATCCACTCCGCAATGGACGACGTGAAACTTCCGCCAGTGTTCTTGCTCCACAAGGCTCATCAACTGACTGCGGCAGAAGTCGCTGATACACGCGACGAAGTCGGCCCGGGTCGTCTTCTCGGCAACTCGCCAATACTGCACGTCATAGAACTCAGAGGGACCGTGCATCGTGAAACTCCAGGTCCATCCCCCCAGGATCGAAGCCAGCAATGCGACATCTCCCGCCTGGTTCAGATGGTGGGCATGGAGATGCTGCACTTTCCGATTCCGAAGATGGCGCCAAGCCAGAACTGCCTCAGACAAGTAGAACAGGTACCAGAGATGTCCCCTGATGCCCGGCCGGGACAAGGCCAGCGTTAGGCGGAGTGCTTTCAGGTACCGCCCGGGCACTCGAATCATCGCCATGAGGTGGGCGAGGAGCAGCCCTAGGGGATTCGGCGGAAGAATTGCCTGCGTCCTAACGGCTTCCTCCCGGGCCGTGCGGCTCAGGGTGTCTTGGTCATGCGAACGATGAACCGAAACGGTTTCAATTGAAACGCCGAGCGCCCGCAACGCTTGGACCTCGCGCTCAATGAAGGTATGGGTGACGGACGGGTATTGGCCGGCGATGTAGGCGATTCTCACGCTGCGGTATCAACGCCGACCGGTTTGCGGTCCTTTCGAGTGACCGCGCTCTCGATGATCCCAGCGAGGTGCGATGTCGCCGCATCAGCGCTGTTGCGTTCGGTTAGCAGATGGGCGTCGCTCTCGGCCCGGGCTCGAAGCGATTCCAAGTTCGCTGCGGAAGATACGAGTGCTTCAATCCATTCTTCTGAGGAACTGACCTGTTGGGTGCTTTCGAGCCAGTCAAGCCCCTGGAGCGCCAAAGGTGTTCCTAGGCAAGGCATTCCTCGGCTTGCCAGCTCGAGGACCTTGATTCGAATGCCGGCCCCGATGAACAGGGGCATTGCGCAGAGGTCCGTTTGGGTGAGGATCGGCTCCAGGTCGTCGACAAAGCCGTGAATCGAAATCCCGTCCTGACCATTTCGCGACCGAATATCGCCAGGGGGATCTGAGCCGACAACCTCGAGTCGCGCGTCCCTGACTCGATTACGCGTCTCCGGCCAAATCTTCTCGAGAAACCACCGCAATCCATGGGCCCGTCCGATCGAGCCGAGCGATCCGAGGATGAGCACGGTGAACGGATGACTTCCGCGGGACTCGATCAAAGGCTTCGGCCGAATCGGGACCGGCCACACTGACGACGCCTCCTCCACGTCGGGTCGGAGGCCGATCAATGTCTGGCGATCCTGATCGCTTAGAAGCAGGACGTGCTCGAAGCCTCCGAGCAACGAGGCCTCCACGCTGAAGG
The DNA here is from genome assembly GCA_963772265.1 of uncultured Solirubrobacterales bacterium. GTDB lineage: Bacteria > Actinomycetota > Thermoleophilia > Solirubrobacterales > 70-9 > Mayfieldus. Next base: position 73,932 of record CAVYWS010000005.1, read on the forward strand.
TGCGTCGTGCATCTATGCCGAGCAGGTTTCTGGCTATCGGATTGCGCTGCTCGTCGGCCATGGTCGCCGCTCGCTGTCCTTCAACGTTGTGCTCGGCGAGGACCGCAGGCACGTCTGGCATCACCTGCCTATACGGGGCGGCGGACAGCGCATCGAAGTGAGCGATCGCATAGTCGGCTGACTGCGACCACTCACCGAGGATGCGATCGGCGGCTCGGCTTTTGAATTTTGCGATCCGAAAGGACTGCCCGGTGAGCAGAGACTGGAGAAATACGATTGCTGACCCCACAGGGCTCCTTGCATGATGGAAGTGGGGGATTGGGACGAATGCGAGCCGGCGAGCCATTTCTTTGAGTCCGGCATGGGGCGCGCTCTTCGGCGGGACCAGGGCGAGGACGTCCACTTCGCCGAGCCGTGCGTAACTCTCCAGCAAGCGCCAGGATGCGATCTGCCCGCCCGAATGATCGTCGAGCGGGACGTTGGTAGTTACGAACAGGAAGTTTTGGCGCTTCTCGGTCAGGTTGTTCCTCACGGCAGAGCTCCGCCGAAAAGAACGTCCGAGATCAGCGTCAGCTCGCGCCTGGGGTATCCGGCGACAACAGGTCGCTGAGCTGGAAGTCGGGCTCCTCGTTGAAGTCACGCCGCAGCCGCCGGCGGAACAGGTCATAGCGCCGCATCGCTTCGCTTCTGCGGCCGCGGCGCAGGCTGATCTCGATGTGGCGCCGCTGCGCGTCGCTGTCGTAGGGCTCGATGTCCGCGAGATGGCGGGCGTGGCGCGAGGCTGTGCTGAGATCGCCCTCCGCAAGTCGCAGCTCGACCAGGGCGGCCAGGGTGCGAGCGGCGAGCTCGCGCAGCCGGTTGCGCTCCGCAAGCGCCCACTCCGCATACGGCTCGTCGGAGAGAAAGTCGTCGCGGTAGAGGTCGATCGCCCGCTCGAGCCGCTGCGCCGCGACGGCTCGCTCGCCGGCGACGAGGACGGCGAGGCCGCCACCGGCGAGCTGCTCGAACTCGGTCACATCGAGCCAGACCCGGCGCGGGTCGAAGCTGTAGCCGCCGCGGCGCGACTCGACAAAGCGCGAGCGCTCGCGGGCCTCCCGGCCGGGCTCGAGGCGGGCGCGCAGCACGTGAATGAAGTAACGGACCGAATTGAGCGCGGCGGCGCCGGCGTCGGGCCAGAGCGCCTGCGCGATCTCCTCGGCGGTGGCGACCCGCCCCCGCGTGCAGACCAGGAACTTGAGCACCTGTCCGGGTCGCTGCTCCAGCCAATTGCCGCCGATCGATCCCTCGAGGCTGGTCTCGACGCGCGTGGGACCGAGCGCGAAGACGCGCAGTCGCGAGGCGGCGCCGAGGCCGGCCTCGCTGCGCCGGCGCCTGTCTCCCGGCTTGCCCGGACGGAGGTGGAAGACCACCCGTCCTTGCTCGCCGACGGGCGAGACTGTGACCCAGACAGCCTCCGGGACGCTGTCCGGTCCCAGATCTACGCGGAACTCCGGCAAGGGTTCCCCGGTCGCGATTGCCTCCTCGGTCAGACACCGCGTTTGCTCGCCGAAGACGAGCCGGCTGCAGATCAGGTCGCAGCACTTGACCGGCTTGCGCGAAGGGCCGTTGGCGATTTGCGGCAGGGCCTCGTGGCAGGCGCGGTTCACGTTCAGCACCCGTCCCGCCGGATCGGCGGTGAAGAGGCCGTAGGGGAATTGATCGAAGAGCTCCTCGACGTCGCGCCAACGCGACGCCCCGTGTCGGGAACCTTGACCGGATTGCGCTGCGGATTCTCCTACCTTTCCCATAACGCCTCTGGCCAACGCGAAATGCAGCGCAGCCTTCCTCCGGCTCTGCGCGACTCCTCACCGACCAGCGCGCCGATTGTAGGGCGCGTGCTTATGAGTCAGTCAACTAATCGGAGGATGGGTCTAACTGTGGCTTAACAACGATTGGTGCCATCTCTAATTTCCGCCTAAACAGCGGGTTAACAGCCACCCAATCGTCTCCCCATAGCGTCGCAGCCATTGGCAGGGCAGCACAAGGATGGAGGTGGTCGATGGATCAGCAATTGGCGCGTGGTGCAGGCGCGGATGGCGTTCTCCCGGTCTTTCTGATTCGGCGCACGCTGGGCGAGCAAAGCGAAGCCCAGCGACGCCGCCTGAGGCGGACGATCGCGCGAGCGCGAAGCGGAGATCGCGACGCGCTGCGCCAGCTCTACGAGAGCTACGCGGACAACGTCTTCAGCTACGTGAGAACGATCTTGCATGACGACCACGAGGCCGAGGACGTGACCCAGCACGTGTTCACGAAGCTGTTGACCCGGATCTCGAGCTACGAGGAGCGCTCGGTGCCGTTCACCGCCTGGCTCTTGCGGATCGCCCGCAACTGCGCGATCGACCACATCCGCAGCCAGCGCGCGGTCTATTGCGAGGAGGTCCCCGAGACCGTCGAAGGCGCCCGCGACGATCAAGCCGCCGCCGACCAGCGTGACGTGATCCAGGATGCCTTGGGCTCGCTTCCCGCGACCCAGCGTCGCGTCGTCGTCCTTCGTCATGTGATCGGGTTGTCGCCGAGGGAGATCGCCACGCAGATGGGCAAGAGCGAGGGAGCGATCCATACCCTCCACCATCGGGCCCGTCGGGCCCTGAAGACCGAGCTCTTGCGCCGTCACACCGCTCCGGTCGCGATGGCCGGAGGAGGAAAAACGGCTACCTAGCCCCGCGCGGCGCAAGACTGCGTAAGAAGCGTCTCGGGCCGCGCGTAGATCGGGCGTGGCGTTGAAGAGCGACGTAGGGCTTATGGAAAGGTCCCTCTCGCATCGGGAGAGGCGTGTATTGCGGCTTGCGGCGCAAGGGCGGACCGACGAGGAGATCGCCCGGCGCGTCTTTCTTGGCAGCGGCAGCGTCCGCAGCCACCTTTCCACCGCGTTCGCGAAATTGGCAGCGGATTCCAAGTCGGTTCGGTGAACCGGGGCGGCTCGCTGAAGGTCGCGCCGCCGCTGGCCGAGGTCCCGGCGGCGACTCGCGCACCCGCGGTCCCCTTCGTCGACCTCAGGCGTCAGCACGACGAGCTCTCGGGGGAGCTGCGCGACGCGTTCGAGGACGTCGTCATGCGCAGCGACTTCATCCTCGGCGAGGAGGTGGAGCGCTTCGAAGCAGACTTCGCCGCCTATTGCGATGTCGACCATTGCGTCGGCGTCTCCTCGGGCACCACAGCTCTGACGCTGGCGCTGAAGGCGGCCGGAGTCGGGGTCGGCGACGAGGTGATCCTGCCCGCGCACACCTACATCTCCTCGGCGCTTGGGGTTGTGCACAGCGGCGCGACACCGGTCCTCTGCGACGTGCGCGCCGACACCGGGCTGATCGACACCAACTCCGCGGCCGAGGTGGTCAGCGAACGCACCGCCGCGGTGATGGGGGTTCATCTGTATGGCCAGGCCTGCGACATGCAGGATCTGTGCGATTTCGCCGAACGCCACGGCCTGCTGCTGATCGAGGACGCCGCGCAGGCCCACGGCGCCAGCTTCGACGGCGAGCGGGTGGGGGGCTTCGGGGATGTGGCGGCCTTCAGCTTCTATCCGAGCAAGAACCTCGGGGCCCTCGGCGACGGCGGCGCCGTCTGCAGCGACGATCCGTTGATCGCGGACAACGTCCGCCGGCTGCGCGACCTCGGGCAGCGCCGCAAGGGAGAGCACAGGCTGCCCGGATACAACGCCCGTCTCGACGGCATCCAGGCCGGCTTCCTGCGGCTCAAGCTGCGGCATCTCGACCAGAAGAACGCCGCCCGGCGGGCATGGGCCGGCGTCTATCGCGCGGGCTTGCCGCCGACGGTGGTGAGGCTCTGGGAGGACCCGCGAGGGGAGTGCGTCTATCACCTGTTCCCGGTCAGGGTGCCGAACCGCGACGCCCTCCTTGACGGACTCGAGCGGAGGGGAGTACAGGCGAAGATCCATTACACGCCGGCGCTGCACAACCAGCCGGCGCTGGCCGGCTATCGGACGCCGCGGGATGGCTGCGGCGCCGCGCAGGAGTGGAGCGAGGAGGAGATCTCGCTGCCGATGTTCCCGGAGCTGAGCGCGGCCGAGGTTTCGCGCGTCTGCGAGGCCGTGGACGAAGCGCTTGGGGAGGCGCTGTGATCCGCTCCCAGAACGGATCCGGCAACGGATCCCGCCGCGACGGCCAACGCGAGCTGCGCTTCGGCGTCGTCGGGCTCGGCTATTGGGGGCCGAACCTTCTCCGGGTGCTGCAGGAAGTGGCCGATGTCGAGGTGGCCTGGATCTGCGACCTCGACGAAGAGCAGCTGGCCCGTGTCGGCCGCCGCTACCCGGCCGCCGAGCGCACCACCGAGGTGGACGACGTCCTCGACGACCCGTCAGTTGACGTCGTCGTCCTCGCGACGCCCGTGTTCACCCACTTCGACCTCGCCCACCGGGCGCTGAGCGCCGGCAAGCACACCTTTGTCGAGAAGCCGCTGGCGCCGTCGAGCGAGAAGGCGGCCGAGCTGGCCAGGATCGCCAAGGACGCGGGCCTGACCCTGATGTGCGGGCACACCTTCGTCTACAGCCCACCGGTTCGGACCGTGAAGAGGCTGCTCGACGAAAAGAAGCTGGGGGAGGTCTTCTTCGTCTCCTCCAGTCGCGTCAACCTCGGCCTGCACCAGGCCGACGTGAGCGTGGTCTGGGATCTCGGGCCGCACGACTTCTCGATCCTTCTCTACTGGCTCGGCGAGGTCCCGCAGACGGTGCGGGCGGTCGGGCGCGACTCGATCGTCCCGGGGATCGCCGACGTGGCCTTCGTCAACCTGACCTACGGCTCGGGGATCGTCGCCAACGTCGAGCTGAGCTGGCTTGCCCCCAGCAAGCTGCGGCGGACGGTCGTCGTCGGCAGCGAGAAGATGGTCGTCTACGACGACGGGACCACGGAGCCGGTGCGGGTCTTCGACCACGGAGTCGTCTACCGCGACCCGGAGACCTTCGGTGAGCACCACCTCTCCTACCGGACCGGGGACATCCTCTCGCCGAAGGTGGAGACCCACGAGCCGCTGATGGCGGAGCTGGAGGACTTCGTGGAGGCGGTGCGGTTCGGGACCAGGACCGACGCGAGCATCGAGCTCGCCCAGGACGTGGTGCGGGTCACCGAGGCCGCCGACGAGTCGCTTCGCCTCGGCGGTCGCGAGATCCCGATCGAGCCGGGACGGCGCCCGTTCACGCGCCACACCGCGGTGGTGCTCGGGTCGCCGTCCGCGGAGGAGGAACTCCTCTAGTGGGTGTCGCCGAGCCGGCGAGGGAAGCCGTCGAGCGGCTTCCGCCGCTGGCCCGGGGGAGGACCTGGGCCGATCCCGCGTCGGAGGGGGCTCGCGTCGTCGCGAGCCGATACGGGCGCCGCGATGCGACCGTGCGCCGGTTCCTGGCAGCCGCCGACCTGGTCGGGCTCTGCGTCGCCTTCGCCGTCGCATTCCTCTGGGCCGGCAGGTCCGAGCACTTCTACTGGGCGCTGCTGACGCTTCCCGTATGGATCGTCCTGATGAAGGCCTACGGGCTCTATGACCGCGACATGAAGCGGATCAGCCACACCTCGATCGACGACCTGCCCTGGATCTTCCACGTGGTCCTGCTCGGAGCGATCCTCCTCTTCGCCGTCTACCACGTCGCCCCGCCTCCCAACGTCGACATGGCGAACCTCGCCTTGTTCGGCGCTTGCGCGATCGTCGCGATCACTGCAGCTCGCGCTGTCTCGCGGCGCCTTGCCGTCAGGGTGCTCGGCCCCGAGCGGGTCGTTCTGGTCGGCGACGGGGAGGAGATCGCCGTCCTTGCGATGAAGATGCGAGCCCACCCCGAGTACGGCGTCGAGCCCGTCGGCTGGGTTTCGCGCGCGCTGTCCGAAGCGACCGGATCGGAGCTGCCGAGGCTCGGCGACACCACCAGCTTCGACCTCGAGCGGACGGTCGTCGAGCGCTCCGCCGAGCGCCTCGTCGTCGCCCAGCGGGACTTCGACGAGACGGCGATGCTCGACCTGCTGCGGGAGTCGCGCGAGCTGAGCGTGAAGGTGAGCGTGCTGCCACACCTCTTCTACCTGCTCGGGCCGTCGGTGGAGGTGGACGACGTCGAAGGGCTCACCGTCCTGGGCATCAACCCGCCGGTCCTGCCACGCTCCTCGCGCTTCCTCAAGCGCTCGATGGACGTCGCGGGCTCGCTGGTCCTGCTGATGGTGACCGCTCCCCTGTTCGGGCTGATCGCCCTGGCAATCAAGCTCGACTCGCCGGGGCCGGTTTTCTTCCGCCAGCGGCGAGTCGGCTGCAAGGGCCGGTGCTTCCAGCTGGTCAAGTTCCGGACCATGGTCTGCGATGCAGAGGCCCGGCGGGAAGAGCTGCTCGAGAAGAGCAAGGACCCGGGCTGGCTGCACGTCGACGACGACCCGCGCGTGACCCGGGTTGGGCGCTTCCTGCGCCATTGGAGCCTCGATGAGCTTCCACAGCTCTGGAACGTGCTCAAGGGCGAGATGAGCCTGGTAGGGCCGCGGCCGCTGATCGAGCCCGAGCACAGCCAGCTCGAAGGCTGGGGCAAGACCAGGATCGACCTCACCCCGGGCCTGACCGGCCTCTGGCAGGTGCTTGGCCGGACCCGGATCCCGTTCGAGGAGATGATCAAGCTCGACTACCTCTACGTCACCAACTGGTCCCTGTGGACCGACGTGCGGCTGATCATGCGCACCGTTCCCGCCGTGCTGACGCGGCGGGGTGTCAACTAGCGATGGCGCGTCCGCCGCCCGGCAGCGGCGATGAAGGTCTGGATCGACCTCTCCAACTCGCCCCATCCGCTGCTCTTCGAGCCGATCGCCCGCCGCCTGGAGGAGCTGGGGCACGCCGTCTGCGTCACCGCCCGCGACAACGCCCAGACTGTCGAGCTGGCCCATGAGCGCTGGCCGGAGGCGGAGGTGATCGGCGGGCCGAGCCCCGGGGGCCGCGCGGCAAAGGGGGGCGCGATGCTGGGACGGGTCATCAGCCTGCGCGGTGGGCGCGACGGGACGAGACCCGACGTTGCGCTTTCGCATGGCTCCTACGCCCAGATCGTCGCGGCGCGGTCGATCGGCGTGCCTGCCGTGACGGCGATGGATTACGAGCACCAACCCGCCAACCACCTTGCATTCAGGCTCGCCTCCAGGGTGCTGCTGCCGGAGGCGCTGCGCGGCACCCGGGTTGTCCGCCAGGGGGCCGCCGGAGCCAAGACGCGCTTCTACGACGGACTCAAGGAGGAGCTCTACTTGGCGAATTCGAGCCTGATCCCGGAGTGCTCGAGAGCGATCGGCCTCCAGCGAAATGCGGAGGCGCGGCTGGTGGTGGCCCGGACACCGCCCTCTGGCGCCCTATACCACCGTTCCGAGAACCGACTCTTTCTGGACGCGCTATTTCGCACCTGGCCCGGAACGGGGCGCGCTGCGTCGTCCTCGCCCGCCGGCCCGAGCAGCGTGGCAGATCGCGGCACTTCGGCTTCCCAACATCGTCTTTCCCGCGCATGCGGTCGATTCCCGGTCGCTGATCTACGCCGCCGATCTCGTGATCGGGGCGGGGGGAACGATGACACGCGAGGCCGCCTTGCTCGGCGTGCCCACGGTCAGCGTGTTCGCCGGCAGAAAGGCAGCAGTAGATCAATGGCTTGAGCAGCGAGGCAGCCTTCGCCGGCTCCGGTCGATCGATGAGCTGCCCGCGCTGTCTCGCCGCCCGCCGCAGCGCCGAGACCCGGTGACGCTGCGGGCGCGCGGGAAGCAACTCGTCGAGGATTTCGTCGGAGTCGTCGAGGAGCTTGGCTCCCGCCTGGCGTTTCAGATGGCTACGTTTCAGGCTCATGCGTAGGCGCCGGTCCAGGATCCTGCTGGCGATTTGCGGAGCTGCCTGATGTGCGGAATCGTTGGTCAGGTGCGAGCCGACGGGGGGCGCGTCGACCCGAACCTGCTCGCGCGGATGTGTGCAGCCCTTGAGCATCGCGGCCCTGACTCGCGAGGCATCTGCGTCGGCGCTGGGGCCGGCCTAGGGATCCAGCGTCTTCGCGTGATCGACCTCGAGTCCGGGGATCAACCGATATTCAACGAAGACCGTTCCGTTGCGGTCGTACTCAACGGCGAGATCTACAACTTTCGCGATCTGCGCGATCGTCTGCGGCGCTCCGGGCACCGCTTCGCGACTCGGAGCGACACCGAAGTCATTGCGCACCTTTACGAGGAGGATGGACCTGATTGCGTTGGTTCTCTGCACGGGATGTTCGCTTTCGCGCTCTGGGACGAGCGGAACCGGCGGCTGGTCCTGGCAACAGATCGGGTGGGGAAGAAGCCGCTCTTCTACGCCGCCGAGAGCAATCGTCTGACCTTTGCCTCCGAATTGGCCGCGCTACTCGCCGACGAGGAGATTCCGCGAGCCCTCGACTACACCGCGCTCGACGCCTACCTAGCCTTCCGCTGGGTCCCGTCTCCGCGCACCGCATTCCGGGGTATCAGCAAGCTGCCGCCCGCCAGCGTCCTTGTCCATGAGGAGTCGCAATCAACGGTTTGGAAGTACTGGCGGCTTGACTACTCCCGCAAACTTGACACCTCGGACGAGCGAGAGGTGGCGCTCGAGCTTCGCGACCAGATCCGCCGTGCAGTTCGGCGGCGGATGATCGCCGACGTGCCCCTAGGCGCATTCCTGTCGGGCGGCATCGACTCTTCGGCGGTTGTCGCGGCGATGGCGGAGGCGTCGGGGGAACCGGTGCGGACGTTCTCCATCGGTTTCACCAGCGACCGCTACGATGAGCTGCCGAATGCCCGCCTGGTGGCGAAGCACTTCGGCACCGATCACGAGGAGTTGGTGGTCGACCCGAAGGCGATCGACGTCATTCCCAAGATAGTCCGCCATCACGGGGAGCCCTTTGCCGACCCATCTGCGATCCCGAGCTTCTACGTAGCCGAAATGGCTCGCCGCCGTGTCACCGTCGCCCTGAACGGGGACGGCGGGGACGAGAGCTTCGCCGGCTACACGAGATATGTCTCGAACTTGGCGCTCCACAGAGCGCGGGCAATGCCCCTCCCGGTGCGCCGCCTGCTGGGCATCCTGGGTCAGGGCGTGCCCCCGACCGGACGCATCGACTCGTGGCGCAGCCGTGCCCACCGCGCTGCCCAGGCTTTGGCGCTCGACCCTGCAGACCAGCACACCGCCTATTTGACCCACCTGAATGGTTTGCAGCGGGATGAGCTGTATACGCCGGAGTTCCGCCAACTGGTGGGCGACTCGATCGTCCCGGATGTGATCGGGAAGCCGTGGCGGGAGTCGACCGCGCGGTATCCGCTCGACCGGATGCTCGATGTCGACATCTGCACGTACCTTCCGGATGATCTGTTGGCCAAGATGGACACAGCGACGATGGCGCATTCTCTCGAGGCCCGTTCACCGTTCCTGGACCACGAGCTGATGCAGTTCGCAGCGGCGCTGCCACCGCGGCTGAAGCTTCGCGGCGCCCAGAAGAAGGTCGTCCTGCGGGCGGCGCTTCGAGGCTGGGTGCCCGACGAGATCCTCGATGCCCCGAAGCAGGGATTCACTGTTCCGCTCGATGAGTGGTTTCGGGGCGACTCTGGCACTTCGCTCACGAGGTGCTCTTGGACCCCCATCGGCTGCGCGCGGATATTTCGAACAGGACCAGGTGCGTCGAATTCTCGACGAGCATCGAGCCCGCCGGAAAGACCACTCGCAGGCGATCTGGACTCTCCTCATGCTCGAGGCTCGGCAACATGAGTTTGTCGACCAGGTCAGACGCCGGGTGCTGTCGATCGCGCTGCGCTTGCAGAAGACTTCGCTCAAATGGGCGCGGAAGCGTCCGGCCGCGTGTTAGAGTGCGCGGCCCGGCGGACCTCGCAAGCGTGGCACAGACGCCTCATCAAAGGAGGCAGCCATCGATTCGATGCTGAGCGCGCTACGGGTGGCGAGGGCCTCGGAAGCCAGCCGCCGCTGAAGGAATCGTTGTTCACGGAACGGCAAGGGCGTGAAGTCGTTCATCCCACCGCGAACGATGAGGCCGTTCACGCCGTGGCGGACGTACTCGATCTCCGGAGCTATGCATGTCGGTGTTCTCGGGTGATGACGGGCAGCCCATGGGCGAAGGCATGGTTCGCCGCTAGGCCGACAGTGCCAGGGATCACCACCGCCGACGCTACGCGCATGTAGCGCGCCACCTCGAGTTGGTCACGGATCGAGCCGCGGAAGTGAATTGCCTCGCCCCGGTCAGCGCCTTCGCATCGGGTAGGTCGGGCCCATCGCCGATGATCACGACCTCCACACGCCGGCTGGCGAGCCCGCGCTCGCGTATGGTGCGTGCCGCCTCGAGCAGCTCGCCGACCCGCTTTTCCTTGTAGATGCGGCCAATGAACAGAAGCACTACGGAGTCGGGCTGCGAGGCCAAGTTCGGCACGCAGCAAGGCGGGGTCGCTTTTTCGTAACCGCGCGTGCAGATCGATCTGGTGCTCGATGTCGAGGGTGTTGTGGAGGACGAAGATCCGCTGGGGATCGATGCCGGCGGGAACAGGTGGTCGCGACCCCCGGGTGTGTAGGCGAGGTAGGCATCCGCAAGGCGCGCCATGCGAGTCCGCAGCCGCGGCGTTGATGCTCGGAAGCGGCTTTAGAGGCTCTCCGACATCCTCGTCCTGCCAAGCCCGTGACCCCAGAGAACCGCCGGTCTACCCATCGACTTGAACGCGAATAGTAGGAAGAGGCTAGAGATGAAGCGCAACTGCGCGGCGATGACGATCGCATCGAAGCCGCCACGCAGCACACGGCTCACCAGGGCCTGGTAGATGAGTCGTCTTCCGGGGGGGCCAAATCTCGGTGTTGCGAACTCGCACGTGCGGGAACGCAAATGGCTCCGAGGCGGCGATCGTGCGTGCACCTGAAGGCGGCCTCTCCGTGAAAGATCACATATTCAGCCGCTCCGCGCTCATGAAGCAACTCATAGAGGCGCACCCGGTACTCGGGCACATAGCCATCGTGAATGACGGCGACGCGCCCGCACCGACTTGACCCGCCATGCCCTGAAGCACGGCTCGGGCTCTTGCCGGGATCCGGAAGCCACGGCCATTGCTCCAAGCAACGCCCGGCCGTGACTGCTTCTGACGGCACCGGGTAGGACGCCATTCAAGGCCTGAAGGCGGAAGAAACGTCTGAATCGCCCGCGTTTTTCTCGCGGATGCACGGAGGCACGCCCGATAGGCGTCGTCAGGAGGTCCTGCTGGCGCGTCGCCTCGAGGCTTGGGGCGCCCGCGCGGCTGGCGCGGGACGACCTATGACGCCCTCAACGCCACCAGACCTATCTGGAGCCCCTGAAAAGCGGCACGTTTGGCAGGCGGCTGCTGATCCAGGTTGTGAAGCGCTCTCCTTTTGATCTGCGTGCGCTGCTGGGCATCGCGCCATCGGTGAGCGCGGCCAGCATCGCCTCGGTCGTGGCGGCCTACGCCAGGGGCGGATTCCTCGGAACGCGAGAAGACGCGAAGCAAGCTGATCGCTGCCCTGGGGCTGCTTGAGCAGCTGCGCTCAGCGCGCTTCACCGAGCCTTGTTGGGGTTACCACTTCGATTTTCAGTCGCGGGTGGTCTACTGCCGGCGCGGTGAGCCGAACACGATCGCCACGGCATTCGCGAGCAGCGCCTTGCTCGATTCCCAGGAGAGCCTGGGTGATTCGTCGCTGCTCGACAAAGCCGTTGGGGTGGCCGATTGCCTGGTGCGTCGGGTGGGGCAGACAGCAGAGTGGTGAAGGCGCTATTTCGGCTACCATCCGGGCGACCGATCCCCGATCCACAACTCGAACATGCTCGCCTGCGCGGTACTGGCTCGGGCCTGCCGTCGCAGATTGAAGACGAGGAGGTGGCGAGGCGGCCGCCGCGGCAGGCAGCGCTACACCCTCGACGCATCAGCGCCCCGACGGGTCCTGGCCCTACGGCGGGCGGTCCGACCTCGGATTGGGTGGACAACTTCCACACCGGGTACGTGCTCGACTCGCTTCGATCTTGCATCGATGCCGGAGTCGGCGGGCCGAAGCCGAGCGTGCATGGCGGCGCGGTGTCGATTTCTATCGGCGCAACCTGTTCCTCGCCGACGGGACCCTAAGTACTTCGCGCGATCCCCCAAGGACCTGCCCACGGCGCGGTTCCGTGAGGAAGAGCCCCGCGAACCGCGCGAGCTGCGCAAGCGAAGCCGCCAGCTGGTCGACCACTTCGTGGGGGCGGTCGTGGAAGTGGGCGAGGCTCAGCGACCGCCTGGCAAGAACCAGGATCGCCCGGTCGTTCCTGCTGCGACATGCTGATTCGGCTCATCGGGGCTGTGTGGCGGCGCCTTGCTCGGCTGCCTGGATTGCGGCGGGTTGCGCAGGGGTCGCGGGTCGACCGAGTCGCCCGTGTGCTCCGGCACAGCCTCGCCGTCCAGGAGTCCCTGCGCTTCGTGTTCAGAGAGTCGCTGGGGGGCGGCAGGGTGGCTTCGTACACCCTGCGAGGGTCGGGCGCCGCCGTTTGCCTGCGCCACGACGAGCACGACTCATGGATCCTGCACGAGGTGCTGACCAGCTCCAACTACGCGCCGCCACGCGGTGCCAGGGAGGTTTTGGAGGAGTCGGGGCCGGGCCTTCGCGTCGTCGATGCCGGGGCACACCTGGGGTTCTTCGGGCTCTTCGTGCTCGGCGATCACCCCGAGGCCGAGATCCTCGCCTTCGAGCCCGATCCCTCAAACGCGGCGCTGCTGGAGAAATGCATCCACCTGAACCGGCTGGAAGGTCAGTGGCAGGTGATGAGGGCGTGCGCCGCCACCCAGGACGGCTCCGCCTGGTTCGCGTCCGGCCGTGGCGAGATGTCACACGTGGCCAGGGCCCCGGTTCGGGAGCGATCGAGGTCGCAGTCGTTGACTTGTTCCACCACCTGCGCGACGTCGACATCCTCAAGATGGACATCGAAGGGGGCGAGTGGGCCATCCTCGCCGATCGGCGTCTGGCGGAGACTCCGCCCAAGGTCCTGATGCTCGAGTACCACTCGCGCCTCTGCCCCGATTCGGACCCGAAGCGAGCGGCGGCGGCCCGGCTCACGGAACTGGGGTATGTGGTCGAAGAGGGAACTTCGCTGTCCCCAGAGGCTGGAACCCTGCTGGCCTGGCGGCCCCCCGGCCGCGGGGCGAACGACGAGAAGAATCTCGAGACCGCGAGCGTCGGATAGTGGTGCGGGCGTTGGAGGCAGGCCGGCACCAGGATGCGGTCGAGCTTGCCTGCAGGATCGAGCGCTGGGGTGCGGCCCGAGGATGGCGCGGCACCGATCCGTACGAGGGCTTGAACGCCCGCCGCCGGCTCGTGACCCCGTTGAAGGCCTCGGTGCTCGGGCGCCGGCTTCTGATCCAGGCGGTGAAGCGCTCGCCGCTCGACCTGCGGCCGGCGCTGGGCATCGATCAAGAGTGCAGCGCCGTCAGCCTCGCGTGCGCGATCTCGGCCTATGCCCGTGATGGATTCCTCGGAGCGGACGAGGCAATTCCGAGGCTGAGATCGGCGCTGGAGATGCTGGAAGCGCTGCGCTCGCCCCGCTACGAGGAGCCCTGCTGGGGATACCACTTCGACGTCCAGACCCGCGTCTTCTTCTATTCACGGGGAACGCCGAACACGATCGCCTCCGCATTTGCCGGCCAGGCGCTTCTCGACGCGTATGAGGCGCTGCACGACGACGCCCTGCTGGACGCGGCGCATCGGTCGGCCCGGTTCTTCCTGCGCGAGGTCCCCCAGACCGCCGCGGCGGAGGGCGCCTACTTCGGTTACCTGCCCGGCGACCGGACGCCGATCCACAACTCGAACATGCTCGCCTCGGCGTTGCTGGCACGGGTATCGGCGGCGACGGGCGACAGCGAGATGGCGGAGGCGGCGTCGGCGGGGCTTCGAATACGCGCTCGGCACACCAGCGCCCGGACGGATCGTGGCCATACGGCGAGCGCGACGACCTGGCTTGGGTGGACAACTTCCATACCGGTTACGTGCTCGACTCGCTGCGATCCTGCATCGACGCCGGAATCGGCGGGCCGGAGGCCGAACGCGCATGGCGCCGCGGCGTCGAGTTCTACCGGCGCAAGCTCTTCCTCGCCGACGGGACTCCGAAGTACTTCGCCACGCGGGTCCACCCGATCGATGGCCTCTCGGTGGCTCAGGGCATCCAGACGCTTTCGATCGCCGCACGCCACGACCCCAGCGTGTGCCGAGGCATCCTGGCGGGTGTTCGAGTTCGCCCGCCGGCGCATGCTGCGGAGGCGACGGGCTGCCGATCTTCCAGAAGCGCCGGCTGTGGACGAACGGCGCCCTTCACGTGCGCTGGTCGATTGCCCCGATGCTGCTCGCCCTGACCCACCTGATCCGGGTCGAAGCCGCGACGCGATCCGAGGCGAAGGCGACATCGAAGTTTCAGGAGGCGATCGCATGAGCGCGCCAGACCGCGCGGCTGCGGATGGCGTATCTGACGACCCGGTTCCCCGCCCTTTCGCTCTCGTTCATCCAGCGCGAGGTCGATGCGATGCGTGCGCGGGGGCGACGATCGAGACCTTCGCGATTCACGACAGCCGCCCCGAGCACGTCCTGACCCGCACCGACCGCTCTGTCGCGCGAGACGACCTACACGGTGCTGCCGCCGCGCTGGGGGGATCTGATCGGGCCCACCTGATCGCCTTCGCCACCGGCCCCGTGGCCTATCTGCGGACGCTGGCCTTCGCGCTCGAGGCTGCCCCCGGCGGCTCCCACGGGATCCTCTGGCAGCTCTTTCACTTCGCCGAGGCGGTGCCGATCTGGCGCCAGCTCGAATCGCCGCGGGCTGCGCCACGTCCACGCCCACTTCACGAGCCCGTCGGGGGACGTCGCCCAGCTCGCCGCCCAGCTCGGCAGGGAGCGCGACGGCGAGGGCAGCTGGTCGTGGTCGCTGACCGCGCACGGGACCGACATCTTCAACGACGGCCCCGCGAGGCTGGCGGCGAAGGTCGAGAGCGCGTCGCTGGTGATCGGGGTGAGCGACTTCTGCCGCAGCCAGATGATGCGGATCGCCGGCGACGAGCACTGGCACAAGATCCGCATGGTCCGCTGCGGGCTCGACGAGCGATGGCTCGCCTTCGACCCGATCGTCGCCGGCCGACAAGGAGCCCGAGGAGCTGCGGGTCCTGGCGGTGGGGCGCCTCGAGGTCGAGAAGGGCCACTCGATCCTGATCGACGCCCTGGCCGAGCTTCATCGCCGGGGGCTGCCACTGAAGCTCGAGATCGTCGGCGACGGCTCGAGGCGCCCGCATCTCGAACGGCGGGTCCGGAAGCTCGGCCTCGATTCGTCGGTGAGCTTCGCCGGGCCGATCGGCCAGGACGAGCTTCCCGATCGCTACAAGGCCGCGGACATCTTCTGCGTCCCGAGCCTGGGCGAGGGCGGAGGCCCGGTGGTGGCGATGGAGGCGATGTCGCTCGGGCTTCCCGTCGTGGCGTCGAACACGATGGGGATCCCGGAGCTGATCGAGGACGGGGTGACGGGGCTGCTCTCGCCGCCCGGCCTCTCCGGCGAGCTTGCAGATCAGATCGAGCGGCTGGCCCGCGGCGTCGCGCTGCGACGGCGGCTCGGTGTGGCCGGCCGCGAGCGGGTCGCCGAGGGCTTCGACCGCGAGACCTGGATCGAGGAGCTCTGCCGCTGTTTCGAGGAATTCGTCGAGCCCGATGCTGGATCAAGCGGGCAAGCAGCGGATGCAACGGAGGCACCGTTGAACATGGACGGCGAAAGCTCACGAGCGTCGCGCCCGTTGGTTTCTCGGCATGAATGAACCTCGCGACACCGAGGCGGAGTGGCGCGCGATCGTAGAGAGAGCCTGGCCCTCGGCGCCGCAGGCACCGCCGCAGCCCGGTGAGGAGACCGCCTGGCCTCCACGCGGGAGGCGCCTGGCCCGCCACGCGCCGGGGCAGGTGGAAGGCGCGCCGCGCGGAGCAGCGCCTGCCCCCGCGCACGAACGGCTCCGGGATTGCGCCGCACCGGTGGCATCGATCTGCTCGACGCGATGCGGCGCCAGTGGCGAATCGTTGCCGGGTCGGTGGCCGCTCTGATGCTCGCTGCGATCGCAGCTGGCGCTGATCCGCACGCCGGTCTATACCGCAGACGGGCGCCTTGCGGTTCGGATCGCGTCGCCGTCCCCGAGTGCGGTGCCGGGCGCGATCACCGCTTCGAGCTCGCTCGCCGAGATCTACAGCCGTGCCATCTACGCCCCGCCGCATCGTCAACGAGCGTCGCCGAGCAGACCCATCAATCCCCTGCCCAAGTCGTCGACAAGATCTCGGCTACGGCGTTGCCCGAAACGGGAATCTTGAAGGTTTCGGCGACCGGCGACTCGGAGGGCCTCGTCGGTCGCAATGGCAAATCTGGCAGCCCATGGACTTCAGCGGTATGTGACGACGAGCATGGCCGGGTCCTCGCCGCAAGCGAACAGTGTGCTTCGCAAGTACAAGCAGGCGGCGCGGGAGTACCAAATTGCGTCGGCGCGTCTCGGCCGGCTCCAAGAGCCAGGAGCAAGCTCACCCTTCCCAAGCACGACGACGGCCCTGCGCCGGGCCCAGATCCAGTCGCAGGTTGCGGCTGTGCAGCGCGATGGGCTGGCCGAGGCGTACCAGAGCGGCCAGCAGCTCTACACGGCTCCGCTGCAGGTGATCGGCCAGGCGACGTCGCGCGAGCAGCGATCGGTATTCCAAGCTCCAGCTCTTCGCCCTGTTCGGCTTGGTGGCCGGTCTCGCGGTGGGCGCGGTGCTCGCCGTCGTCCAGGACGGCGGGATCAGGCGACCGGCCTAGCGCCTTGATAGGCGCCGATCGAACCGCCGCAAACCTCGCCTGGATCGCAGCCGGCTTCGCTTCAGCCGCGGCGATTGCCGGGGCGACGGCGGTCACCGCCGGTGGCGACGAGCGGCTGGCGCCTCTGGCGATGACCGGCGCGGCCGTCGGCATCGCGCTTCGCCTACTTCATCTGGCACACCGATCCCGCCTACACGCTGACCGCCGGCCTCGTGCTTTCGCCTTTCGCCGGCCACTGGCCGGAAGCCTTCGGGATTCCCGGGCCGTTGTCGCCGGATCGGCTGCTCCTGCTGGCCGGGGTGGGTGCCGTGATCCTGCGCGCCCCGGCGGTCAGGGACAGGCCGAGGTTTCGCATCGAGGCGGTGCACTGGGTGCTCGGCGCAGCGGTACTCTATGCGACGTTCTCGGCGGCAGCCAGCGGAACGCTGTTTGAGAAGACGGTGTTCTTCAGGCTGTTCGAGACCTTCGGGGTGCTGCCGTTCCTGGTCTTCCTCGTCGCCCCGCTGGCGTTCCGCACCCGCAGGCAGCGAATGGTCCTGCTCACCGCCCTCGTTGCCCTCGGCGCATACCTCGGGCTCACTGCCCTTTTCGAGGCCACCGGCCTGAAGCGCTCGTGTTCCCGAAGTACATCCTCGATCCGAACTGCGGCATACAGCCGGGCCGCGCCCGCGGGCCGTTCGCCAGCGCGGTCAACAACGGCGTCGGGCTTTACGTCTGCGCTGTTGCCGCCGCGACTCGCGCTGATCAGCTGGAAGAGGAGAGGTGCGCGCTGATCGCCGCCTCGGTGGGTGGGCTCTGCCTGCTGGGCACGCTGCTGACCTGGGAGCGGTCGGTGTGGCTGGGAGCCGTGCTGGCGACCGTCGCTGCAATCGCGTTCCTGCCCGAGGGCCGGCGCATGTTCCTGCGAATTGTGCCGGCGATTGCTGATCGTGCTTCGCGATGGCAGTGGTCGCGGTCCCCGGCCTTGGCGCGAATATCAGCGCAGCGCTACGGCGACCAGAACACGATCTGGGTCCGGCAGAACCTCAACCGGGCGGCGCTCAACATGGTGGAGGCGCGGCCGATGTTCGGCTTCGGCTGGGGCGAGTTCGAGCCCAAGGGACCGACTACTTCCAGCAAAGCCCCAACTACCCGCTGAACGGTGGCGACGACGACAACACCCACAACCTGTTCCTGACTCTACGCCGCCGAGCTCGGGCTGCTCGGCGTCGGGCTGTGGATGCTGGGGCTCGGGCTCATGGTGGCTGGGGCGCTGGCGGTCCGCGGGCCGCCCGATCTTGACCTCTGGCGCATCGGGCTGATCCCGATCACGATCTTCTTTTTCGTCGTCATGAATTTCGTCCCGCCAGCCGCATTCCCACCCGTGCGCTGTGCCTCTGGGCGGGCGTGGTCTGGAGCGGTCGCTACCAGGAGCCCCAGGCCCCGGCGTGACTCGCGCGACGGGACTGGCGACGCGAAGAAGCGCTGGCGTTGCTGCTCCTGCTGCTGGGACTGGCGGCGCTCGCCGTCGTCGTCGGCAACCGGATCGGCGGAGAGCCCACGCCGCCCTCCACCAGCGGCCCTCTCCACCCCGCCTCTTCTCCCCGCAGAGCTTCTGGAACGCCCCGCTTTCGCCCGACGCCCCGCTTGACCCCGAGTCGGCACGCTGACGGCGAGCTTCGCACATGGCGCCGCAGGAGCAGGCCGCCGGCAACGGGCCCTGGATCAGACCAACCGCTCCACGACCCCGCTTTACACCGTTCCCGCCGGCCAGCCCACGGTGCGGGTGGCGCTGCTAAACGGCGATCGCGACTCGCGCCGCACCCTGCAGGCCGCCTTTGACGCGGTGCCGATCCCCCCCGGCGCCCGCCCGGCGACGGGCACAGACGGCCACATGACGATCTGGCAGCCCGCCACCGACAAGCTCTGGGAGTTCTGGCAGGCCCGCAAGGACGCGCAGGGCAACTGGCACGCCGACTACGGCGGCGCGATCGAGCACGTCTCCCAAAGCCCCGGCTACTACACCCCGACTCCTGGCCATGCGCCGCCTCCTACGGTGGGGGGCGACGGCGAGCGGGCTGCCGGTGATCGGCGGCACGATCCTGCCTCGACGAGCTGCGAAGCGGCCGCATCGACCACGCCCTGGCGATGGACATCCCGATGGCGCGCGCGGGAGTCTTCTCCTGGCCCGCCCAGCGCACCGACGGCTACGGCGGCCCCGACGCGATCCCCGAGGGAGCGCGCTTTCGCCTCGACCCCAACCTCGACATCGCCGCCCTTCACCTGCCGCCGCTGGTGGCGATGATGGCCGGGCCGCGCAGCGCTACGGGATGGTCGTCCGCGACCAGACCGGCGCCGGCAACGCGATCGGCTTCTATGTCGAGGACACAAGCGTGCTCGGCGCCGCCGATCCCTTCTGGGCCGCCGGCCGCCCGCGCGCCGACGGCTACTTTCAGGGCCTTTGGCCGCGCACCCTGATGGCCAAGTTCCCTTGGGATCGGCTGAAGCTCTTGAAGATGGAGCTTTGCGACTCGGCGCCCTGCCCGGCGCCGCAAGAAGGCCGCTCCGCGGGCCGTTCGTCCAGACAGTGAGTGAAGGCACCACGCCCACCAGGAAGTTCCTGCTCAGAGCCACGAAGTCGGCGGCAGCGCGGACTGGCCGCAGCGAGAGCTTCGAGCACCTCAGAGAGGCTCTCGACCCGCTGCGGCGACGGGGCCTTCGCGACGCTCATGCGACCCGGGTGGTCCTGGCCGCCGTCCTTCGCCCCGACTCGTCGGCAGTCGACGTGGGCGCCAACGTCGGCGACGTCTTGCGGGACGTGCTTCGCGGTCGCTCCGCACGGCCGCCACATCGCCTTCGAGCCGATCCCGACCCTGAACGCGCGGCTTCAGTCCGAATTCCCAAAGGTGGACGTACGCGACGTGGCGCTGTCGGACAGCACAGGCACGGCGGAGTTCTCGTATGTCAGGGACGCGTCCGCATACAGCGGCCTGCGCCTGCGCTCCGATCTCGGCGATGCGGCGTCGAGCGCCGAAGTCATACAGGTGCGCGTGGCCCGCCTCGACGACGAACTCCCCGATGGCTTCGCGCCGGACCTGATCAAGATCGACGTCGAGGGCGCCGAGGTCAAGGTGCTGCACGGCGCGGTGGAGACCCTGAGTCGCTATCGCCCCGTCGTCTTGTTCGAGCACGGGGTTGGGGGCGCCGACCTGTACGGATCCACCTCGGGGGAGCTTCACGATCTGCTCATCGGGGCGGGCATGCGGATCTTCGACCTCGAGGGGGACGGGCCCTACGTGAGGGATCGGTTCGAGAAGCTCTTCACGCAGCCGGTCTGGAACTTCCTGGCGGTGCCCGACGGTGAACGGGGCGGTCCTGCCGGATAGCGCGCCCCGATCGCCATCGCCATCTCACGAGTCCAGCCGAGGGACATGTACGCCCGGTTTCCGCAAGAACCCCCGCAGGGAGGGCGTTTCTTGCTTGATGGATGGGGCGCCGATTTCGGTGATCGTTCCCGCTTTCAACCGCGTCGCAACGGTTGGCCGCGCCCTATCGAGCATCGCCGCCCAGGAGGGCATCAGGCCTGCGGAGGTGATCGTCGTCGACGACGGGTCCAGCGACGGCACCTCCGAGATCGCCGAGCGCCAGGGCGCTCGGGTCGTGCGGCACGAGAAGAACTGCGGCGTGGCCGCGGCGCGCAATTCCGGGTATCGACGCCGCCAGCCAGCCCTGGGTCGCGTTCCTCGACTCCGACGACGAATGGCTGCCCCACCACCTCGCGACCGTCTGGGCGTTGCGCGACGGGAACCTCCTCACCGCCGACACGGCGCTTCGCTGCGGAAGCGATCCGCTGCGTTACAAGCGCCACGGCCCGATCACCCGCCGCCCGCAGCGCCTCTCCGATCCCGCCCATCTCGTCTTTCCCGGAGACCGGATCCCGACCAGCGCCACCCTGATCCGGCGCGAGGCCCTGCTCGAGGCCGGCATGTTCCGCGCCCTCGATCGCGCCGAGGACCTCGACATGTGGGTTCGCCTACTCGAGCGCGGGTCGGCGTCGCTGTCGCCGCGCGTCGGGGTGATCTACCACCTCCACAGCGAGCAGCTGACGACGGATTCGACCGCGGCGAACGACGCCCACCTCGAGGTCTCGCGGCGCTACTCCGACCGTCCCTGGTTCTCGGAGAGGCTGATCGAGCGGTGGCGGGGCCTAGTGATCTGGGACACGACGCGCCACGCCCTGCGCAACAGGCACTACGCCGAGGCCGCCCGCAACCTGCCTCGCCTCCTGCGCAGCCCGCAGCGGATCTACGGCGCGATGAGGTTCACCGTCGGGCGGACGCGGAACTTCCGCGCCAACGCGAGGATCGCCCTCGACGGGCAGCCCTCGATGGCGGTCCTGGTTCGCGAGCCCGGGACGCGCTCGCGAGTCCTTGACGAGATCGGCGCCCGGCCCGTGGTTGACCTCAGCGAGTCGCCGCGGATCTCGGCATATGCCCGGCTCCTGCATCGGCCGACCTCGTATGCGGTGGTCGACTCGATGGCGGGCGCCGGCCTTCTCAGGCTGGCCGGGATCCGCGTCCGCCGTCCGGGTCGTGACGATGGGCGCTGAGGTACGGCAGGGGACGGCGCTTTTCCTGGGAACCCATCCTCCAGGGCGGGGAATCGGGTCCGCGGTGCGCAACTCGATCGCCGTCGAGGCGCTTCGCTCGCGCTTCGACTCGGTTGACGTCCTCGCCCTGACGACTCCCGGCCAGGAGGGGATGGCGGATCCCGATGCGATCCTGATCCGGAGGCCCGCCCCGCCGTCGCGGGCGCAGGCCGCGGCGTCGCTGCGGCGCGGCGGCGTGTACTTCGCGCCCGCGCACCGGCTCGACCTGGAGAGCCGCTTGGAGGAACTGGTCGGCGCGGGCCGGCTGCGCGACCGCTACGACCTCGTCTGGGCCCAGCAATCGCTGATGGCCGGGGCGGCCCTCTCGCTCGACGCCTCGGCCAGGGTGCTCGACGTCGACACCGTGGTCGGGCGGGTGATGGTCGACCGGGCCGCGGCCGTCCGCTCGCCGCTCGGGCGCCTCTACGGCCGCCTTCACGCCGCGGCGGTGGCTCGCGAGGAGCGTCGCCGCTGGTCGCGATTCGATCATCTGGTGGTCGCGTCCGAGGGCTGAGCTGGAGAGGCTGGGACGCTGGGGGAGGGGAGCGACGGTGATCCCGAACGCCGTTCCCGATCCCGGCGAGAACGGCGGCGTCGGCGGCCGATCCGACGCCGACATCCTCTTCGTCGGCAGCCTCGACTACAGCCCCAACGTCGAGGCGGCGGCCGCGCTGGTGCGATCGATACTTCCCCGGATTCGTCAGCGCGCGCGGTCCGACGACCGCGGTGATTGCCGGCCGGGACCCGAGCCCCTCGTTCGTGCGCATGTGCGAGGCGGAGGGAGTCGAGCTTCTCGCCGGCGCGCCCTCGCTGTCGCCCGTGTACGCGGGAGCCCGGGTCTTCGTCGCCCCACTCGCGCACGGCGGCGGCACGCAAGATCAAGGTGATCGAGGCGATGGCGCACGGGTTGCCGATCGTCGCCAGCCCGGTGGCCGCCGAGGGTCTCGAGCTGCGGCCGGATGAGAACGCGTTGATCCCCGACACCGCCGAAGCCTTCGCCTCCGCCTGCACGGCCCTGCTCGACGACCCAGCACTCGCCGACCGGCTCGGCCGAGCCGCCCGGGAGAGCTGGTACCGCGAGCACCGGCCTGAGATCGTGAAGGCTTCGATCGGCTCGCTTCTGGAGTCCGTATGCCCTCGCTAGGCAAGAGGAAGAGGCCGGGGATCGTCTTCGCGTCCCCAGTCCCGCCGTTCCCGCTGGACGGCGGCGGCCCGATCAGGATGCACCGCCTGCTGACCGGACTCGCCGAGTCGTTCGACGTGACCCTCGTGACCTTCGAGCACGATCCCGAAAGTGGCCTGCCTCACTGCTCGAAGGACGAGCTCGAGGCCGGCTGCCCGGCGTCGCGGTGGAGCTGGTCGCCGGCATTGGGCCGCGAGCGGCGAGGTCGAGCCTGGCCGCCCGCGCGCGCGGAATCCTCTCTCCCCACTCGAGCGCTTGGCGCCCCTACCTGCAGCTGCCCGCGATGCGGGAGGCGCTCGTCCGCACCCGCGAGCGCAGCGGCGCCTCGCTCGTCCACTTCGACCTCTACGCGGTCGGGCTGTTCGGACCGCTGCCCGGATGCGTGAACGTCTACGCCCCGCACAACGTCGAGCACCGGATCCTGCGGGCGGAAGCGCGGCACGCGGAGGGCCGAAGACGGCTCTGGAGCGAGCTCAACTGGCGCAAGCTGCGCCGTGAGGAGCGCCGGACGTGGAGATCCATGGACCTGTGCCTGGCGGTGTCAGAGCAGGACGCCGAGCAGATGCGGGCCGGCGGCGCCCGGCGGGTGGAGATCTGCCCCAACGGCACGGATGCGGTCGAGCGGCTGCCAGCACCCGTCCGCGGCTCCGGCGATCCGCTGCGGATCCTCTTTGTCGGCAACGGCGGCTATCCACCCAACGCTCGCGGCCTGCAGTGGTTCGTCTCGGAGGTGCTGCCCCGCGTCGGCAATGCCCTGCCGGTTCGAGCTCGACGTTGTCGGCCATCCGCCGCCGGGGCTCGGCGGTGATCCGCGGGTCCACTGCGCCGGAGTGGTTCCCCGCGTCGCCCCCTGGTATGAGCGCGCACAGGTGGCGATCGTGCCGGTCTTCGAGGGCTCGGGCACGCGCTTGAAGATTCCCGAGGCGCTGGCCTACGGGAGGCCGGTGGTCTCGACCTCGCTCGGCGCCGAGGGCCTGCCGCTGAAGGCCGGAGAGCATTTCATGCGCGCTGACGATCCAGACTCGTTCGCGCAGGCAATCCTCAGCCTGGCCCGGGGCGAAAGAGGGATAGACGTGCGGATGGGCCGAATGCTCGACGCGGGCCGCGATGCCGCGTCGAAGCTGTTCTGGCCGGAGATCGTCACCCGGCTCAGCCGGCTCTACCGAGACGTGATCGCGGACGAGGGCGGTCGCGGCCTCTCCGGAGACCGAGGGCGGCCGATCGTGACGGCGCCATGAGCGAGCCCGATCAGGAGACCGTGCTCGAGCAACGTCCTCGCTGGGCCGGTCCCGACGTGGACGGCCCTGGCGGTCACCTGAGGCACCGAACCGGCTCGGCGGCGCTCTGGAGCTTTGTCGGATTCGCCGGCCAGCAGGGCGTGCGGGCGCTGGTCGCGATCGTCGTCGCGCGGCTGATCGGTCCGGAGGACTACGGGGTCGTGGCGCAGGCGCTGATCCTGATGGCGTTCATGTCCGTCCTCTACAACCAGGGCGTCGGCATCACCTGATCCAGGCGCTCGACCTCGACGATCGGATGGTCGGGACAGGCGTCTGCATGACGGCCGGCGTCTCGGCCGTCCTCGCCGCGCTCACCTTCGGTCTGGCAGGCCCCCTTAGCGCCTTCTTCCACACGCCGGAGCTGCGCGCCGTCCTCCAGGTGCTGTCGATCGCGGTCCTCCTCGAGGGGCTTGCGGTCGTTCCTCAGAACCTCCTTCTGCGCCAGCTGCGCATGCGCTCGGTCGCGCTGCGGGAGCTGGCGGCGGCCATCTTCGGCGGGGGCGTGGCGATCGCCGCGGCGATCGCCGGGGCCGGCTACTGGGCCCTGGTGGTGCAGATCCTGATCACCGACGTGATCACCCTCGCCGTCCTGCTGGTGATGGTTGGCCGCCTGCCGCTGCGACCCTCGAAGGAGAGCTTCCAGAGGATCCGGGCCTTTAGCTTCCAGGTGCTGGTCGCGGGCGCCCTCACCTTCGTCGTCCGCAACGCCGACAACGCGATCGTCGGCCGAGTGTTGGGGCCGGTCGCAGCTCGCCTTTTACGCCCTCTCCTACCGGACGATGATGATCGTGGTCCAGGGCCTCTCGTTCACCGCGAACCGAGCCACCCTGCCGGTCTTCTCACAGCTTCAGAACCAGACGCCCCGGCTGCGGAGGGCCTTCTTCGAGGTCACCGAGATGCTGGCGGTCGCCGCATTTCCGTTCATGGCCCTCTGCGCCGCGGCGGCGCCGGCCGGCATCCCCCTGATCATGGGACACGCCTGGGACTCGGCGGTCCCGGTGACTCAGATCCTCGCGGTGACCGGGGCCAGCAGGCGGTGGTCTCGGCCACCTCGCCAGCCTTTCTTGCCAAGGGACGCAGTGACCTCGTGCTCCGCTTCCAGATCTTCAATGCCATGGTGTGTGTCGCCGCGTTCGTAATCGGCGTGAACTGGGGGATCGTGGGAGTTGCGGTCGGCTACACGATCGTGAGCACCCTGATGTGGCCGATCGCCGTCATGATGCTGGGGCGGGTTCTCGAGTTCAACCTTTGGGGGTACGTGCGAGTGATGGTTCCGTCAGCAACGGCAACGGGGGGTCTAGTTGGGAGCTTTCTCGCTGTGGACGAGTTCGCCTCGGCGGCGGGTGCCAGCGACTTGCTCGGCCTAATGGCCGCGACCGCCGCAGGCCTGGCGGGATTCGCCACCGTCTACTTCCTCGCCTGGCGTAGTGACGCGCAAAGAGTCACCGCGGGGGCGCGAGCGCTCTTGAGCAGGGGCGTCTCCTCCGACGTAGGAGATGGGAGCCGGGATGCCGAAGTCGGCTCGGATGTACCTGCAGCTCCGGTTCGGTTCGTCCAATAGCCTGCACCAGGTGCGGGGCAGCGGCTAATGCCAATACCGTCGAAGGCGCTTCGAACCAAGCTCCGCCCGCTCAAGAACCCATGGGCTGCGGTCACGTTTCGTGACCAGATTTGCTACGTCGGGACGCACCACAAGAGCGGGACGGTGTGGATGATGGGTTTGTTCGGTGCTATCGCCTCGCGTCTTGCCGTGGAGATGATTCACCTCACAGCCGAGGTGGATGACCAGCTTGTGGGCGCCGGAGATCCGATTCCACCGATTGATTGCTCTCGGCCGCGAACGATGGTCAAGAATTTCTGGAGTCAAGCTCGATGAAGTTAGGCGACGGTCACGAGCAATCGTCCTGGATTGGACAAGCCTGCTCGCTCGTCCTCTCAGCCAGATGCCCCATGTTCGCGGCCTGCACTTGGTCCGCGATCCGCGAGACATGCTCGTCTCGGCAACCTTCTACACGTGAAGTCCGAGGAACCATGGCTTCGCACCGCCCGGCCCATTTTTGGTGACGAGTCCTATCAAGGGCTCCTCTCCCAGGGCAGAACATTGCGAGAGCGGATGCTTTTCGAGTTGCGTCACAGCACCTGCTTGACGGTCAAGGAGATGGCCTCGGTGCCCGCCTCGGAGCCGATTCCAAGAGTCACCTACGAATCATTGATTTCGGACGATGAATTCCAGACCTTCTCTGACATATTCAGGTCGATGGGCTTTACCGACAGCGCGAGACGCGTTGCGGTGGAGTGCGCGAAACGAGAGAGCATCAAACTGAATCCGCGCAAGCGCTCTCCACATGTCCGATCAGGCAAGCCTGGCGATTGGCGCCAGCACTTTGACCGCCGCCTAGGGAACAATTCGTTTCGGTCCTGGGGGACGAGCTTCTGGCCTTGGGTTACGAGTCCGATCATGCCTGGGTGGAGGAATTGCCCATCGGCTTGCCGACTCTGGACGAGCCGGTTTCAGCTGGATGAGCGAAGCCCCGCCTATGTCAGTCGGGCGACAAGGCACTGCGTGAGCCCTGGGTAGAGCTCGCCGACCAGGTACTCGCCCAATGCCGATTGGATGCGCTCGGGATCGAATCCTTCGAAGCCATACAGCTCATCCGGGCGCCCCACCTCTAGCTCCGCCCCTAGATCGTTGAGTAGACGACGGACATCGACGTTCTGCCCGAACGTGTTCGTGGGTTGGGATGTGAACGGGGCGATGTCGATGAAGAGGTCGATAGTGAGAACTATCCGGCCGGTCGGACGAAGAATGCGGCGGGTCTCACGGACAAATTCGTGGATGTCGTCAGGTGCGAAGTGCTCGATCGTCGATACCGACAAGACGATGTCGAAACTGGTGTCTGGCAAGCCGGCTTCGCCGATCGTTGTCGGCCAGAGCTTGACCGGAGCCCGGTAGGCACGGCTCAGGGCCGCATGAAATTCCGAGTCGACCTCCCACCCTCTGCCCTTCGCTTTCATTCCCGGGTCCACAGCGTGAACCTCGTGACCTGCCTGAGCCAGGGTGAACTGGAGACCCGACATCCCGGCTCCAACGTCGAGCACTTTGAGCGGTCCGCCAACGTCCTCAATTTGGTCGAATGCCCACGGGTACTCGAATCGGCGGATCGTGTTGTTTTCCTGCCACGCGTAGGGACCAAACCACCGCAAGACAAGGGGTACGCGAACAGCTCCGAGCTGCATCGCGAGGTCCCGTCGGCGTCGGCGGCCGAATGGCGCCCGATGCTCACGATTCCAGCGCCGATACGACTCGGGAAGAGCGCGCCGTGCGATCAATGCGCAGATGGCATCAGGAGGAGATCCGTGTAGTCCCCTCTTGCGTCGGGTTCGTTGATTCGAAGGACCAATTCCTCCCGGCTCATCACCCGTCGCTCTGCGCGAAGCTCAACAACCTTCTCGAATGAAGACACAATCTCAAAGAAGAGTTCGAGACCACCCGCGCGCTTCAAGCCATAGGGCCAAAGCTCCACCACCGTCGGAATATGCCTGAGGCGCTTCGCTCCCGCCAGGATCTGCGCTTCATGCCCCTGTGCGTCAATCCACACAATGGACGGCGCTTTCGGATCGATATGACCCTGCTCAACCATCGAATCAAGGCTCCAAGCAGGAACGGTGATTACTTCCCAGGTTTCTTCAGCGAAGCTACCGCTTTGTGCCGATGTGTGGACACGATGATCACCGGGGTGCTGTGGCGAACGTGCGAACTGGAGCTGGTTGTCGTGATCGCTGACGGCGGCATTGATGGCCTTGACCCGATCGTCGAGGCCGTTGGCGAGCAGGTTATGCCCCAGAAGCCCGAAGTTGGCTTTGTCCGGCTCGAATGCGATCCCGAATGCGCGAGGCATCCGACTCAGTAGTCGAATAGAAGATGTGCCGATGTTGGCGCCCACGTCAATGATCTGCTCGGGTTGGACCGCGCTGGTCTCGATGATGTCCAGAAGGATGTCCACGTTCTCGCTCTCGAACGTGCCATCCAAGAACAGGCCTCGCGCGAGTGCGGGGTCCGAAGTGGTTACGAAATACCGGTGGCCATTCCTGTCATCGACCGCAATGATCGGCGTGTACTTCTGAGCCTCGTCGAAGAAGCGCTCGCGTCGCCACTGGCGGCGACCATGACTGAATGCGCCCAGCCGTCGACGAATCCGAGCAAAGCGCCAGCGCGTTCCTCCGTGGAACTTCGCAAGCGCATCATCCGGACGCATGCATCGTCAACGGTTTCAATCATGACGGCCTTTCGGGGCGTGGTCGCCATGCATCTCCAGTTCGGATCTCCAACCAGAAGGCGCTGCCGCCCGCCTTGACCCGCGCAAGGCCGGGATCCGGCCAGAGCGCCCGGACCGAGGGCCAAGGTCGCGGCTCACGGTCGCGTGCCAGGCGGCAAGTACCGGCGCCACGGCGGGATTCCCGGCGAGCAGGTGCGCCGCGAGCAGGTACTGCTCGGAGTAGTGGCGATCGGCGAGCTCAGACGGATAGTCGTAGGGGAGGAAGACGTCATGGACGCCGACGAGTACGCCTTCCTTCAGCCGCGGCAGGACCTCGAGGAAGAAAACCGTGACGTCGGAGTTCATGAACACCATGTGGGTCCCGTCGAAGAAGAGGACGTCGCCGGCTTCGAGCTCCCCGAAGACCGCAAGGTCGGCCTCCTCCAAGGGCGAGCGAATGACCCGGTCGCAGATCTCGTCGACCTCGGCGCGCGGGTCCGGGTCAATGGAGACGATGCGGGTGCGAAGGTCGCCGTCGCGGCGGGCGCGATCCGCGAACTTGGTCGAGTTGCCCGAACCGATCTCCAGGTACAGCGCCGGGTCGCGGGAGCGCAGGAACCCGTATATCGCGGCGCTGTCGAGCCCATGCAGGAAGCCGTTGTCCCAATGAGGCTCGCGAGGGTCGCGCTCCTCGAGATCAATTCGGGCCAGATCCTCTCTATATCCGGAGATCGTCTCGAGTGAGCGCTGGTAAGCCGGATCGTGCCGGGCGATGATGCTCGAAGCTCGGGATGGGGGCTTGACCAACGCGGAGCGTTTGACGCCGAGGTCGGGTACTCGAGCAGCAGATACGGCTGACCGGGGCGGTCAAGCGCCACATAGTCCCGCCCCGACAATCGTCGCGCCAGCGCCAGCGGTGCTCGGGCCAGCCGGGCCGAGATTCGTTTGCGCAGCATCGTCGCCAATAACGAGGTTCGCCTCCTCTGGTTGACGCCGAAATTCTCGCTTCGATCCCTACCCGAATCCGGGTGGAGCGGATGTCCAAGCCGGGAGAAGCTCTATCGCCCGAGCCTGGCCCCCTGCCGATGCGTCCACGCGGATGGCAGGAGCCCTCGAAGACAAGTGCCCGACCGGATGGATCCTGGCTCTAGTTCGGCGCCTGCCACTGGCCCTGCTCCTGTTCGTGATCGCGCCCGTCTGCGCTTACGGGGACGTCATTCGCCTGGCTCCGTCCGGTTCGAAGGGCGCGAAGCGTCGTCTTCGATCTGGGCGGGTCCGCACAGGCGCCGGTCAAGGCCGCCTGGCTGCAGCCGGGCGGGCGGCGCCTCGATGCCGCGAGGATCAGGGCTGCGGCCGATCGGGGAGGCTGCGGGTGCGGCGGGCCGAATTCCGCCTCCCGCGGCGCAAGGCGCGGGTGTCCCGCCGCCTCTCGCGGTTCCGCCTCGTCCTGCAGCGCGGCGACGCGACCCCGCAGAAGGCGGCCAATCCTCCTCACAGCGCTCCTGCGGCCCCGCCGCCCAGCTCCGCCGGTAAGCAGCCCGGCCTGCAGCCTCCCCCACCGCTCCGCCTCTTCTCCCCGCAGAGCTTCTGGAACGCCCCGCTCGCACCCGACGCCCCGCTTGACCCCGAGTCGGCGGCGCTCTCGGCCCAGCTTCGCGACATGGCCGCCGCAGGAGCAGGCCGCCGGCACCGGGCCCTGGATCGAGACCAACCGCTCCACGACCCCGCTTTACACCGTGCCCGCCGGCCAGCCCACGGTGCGGGTGGCGCTGCTAAACGGCGACCGCGGCTGGCGCCGCACCCTGCAGGCGGCGCCTTCGACGCGGTGCCGATCCCGCCCGGGGCCCGCCCGGCGGCGGGCTCAGACGGCCACATGACGATCTGGCAGCCCGCCACCGACAAGCTGTGGGAGTTCTGGCAGGCCCGCAAGGACGCGCAGGGCAACTGGCACGCCGACTTCGGCGGCGCGATCGAGCACGTCTCCCAAAGCCCCGGCTACTACACCCGCGACTCCTGGCCCGGCGGCGGCCTCCTGCTGGGGGGCGACGGCGAGCAGCCTGCCGGTGATCGGGGGAACGATCCGCCTCGACGAGCTGCAAGCGGCCACATCGACCACGCCCTGGCGATGGACATCCCGATGGCGCGCGCCGGCGTCTTCTCCTGGCCCGCCCAGCGCACCGACGGCTTCGGCGGCCCCGACGCGATCCCCGAGGGGGCGCGCTTTCGCCTCGACCCCAACCTCGACATCGCCGCCCTTCACCTGCCGCCGCTGGTGGCGATGATGGCCGAGCGCCGCGCAGCGCTACGGGATCGTGGTGCGCGACCAGACCGGCGCCGGCAACGCGATCGGCTTTTACGTCGAGGACACAAGCGTGCTGGGCGCCGCCGATCCCTTCTGGGCCGCCGGCCGCCCGCGCGCCGACGGCTACTTCGGCGGCGCTCTGGCCGCAGCACGCTGATGGCGAAGTTTCCCTGGGAGCGGCTGGAGCTGTTGAAGATGAAGCTTTGCAGCGGCCCCGCCTGGGCGACCTGTCCCTGGGCCACGGTAACCGGCGCGTCCCGCCCGCCGAATCGTTCATTCTGCTGGTTCAATGGTGGTCGCATGGATGGCGAGCATTCGGCGGGCGTCGGTGCGGCATAGGCATCGCCGCCGCTTTGCGCGATGGCGCTCACGTTCTGGATTCGCTGGTACCCGATCGCCTCGGCTGCGGAGCCCGTGCGGTCCGCCGTCGGCGGCAAACGGCACGCCAAGCGGCTCAAGGCCGACGGCCTATCAGGCACGGGCGGTTCACCTTCAGGCTGAAGCGGATCGATCCCGGCCAACATCAAGTCGGCCCGGCTGAAGCCCGGCGGGCGGCGCATCGGCGCGAAGCGGCTCCGCAGGGCAGCCAGGCGCGGAGCGCTTGAAGGTCTCTGCGCAGAGCAGTTTCGGCCTCGTCCAGCCCGAAGAGGCTCACACGCAGGCACTTTCCCGCTATCGGCTCGTGATTCGACGCAGAGGCCCGGCCTCCAGCAGCCCGGCCGTCCCTTCTTTTCGTCCGACCAGCTTCTGGAACGCCCCGCTTGCCCCCGACGCCCCGCTTGACCCCGAGTCGGCCGTCGCTCTCGGCCCAGCTTCGCGACATGGCGGCGCAGGAGTACAGCGCCGGCACCGGCCCCTGGATCCAGACCACGGCTACACGACCCCGCTTTACACCGTGCCCGCCGACCAGCCCACGGTGCGGGTGCAGATCTCGACAACGCCACGTCGGCTGGCGCGCACGAGCTGCAGGCCGCCTTTGACGCGGTGCCGATCCCGCCCGGCGCCCGCCCCGCGGCCGGGCACAGACGGCCAGATGACGATCTGGCAGCCGTCCACCGACAAGCTGTGGGAGTTCTGGCGCGCCCGCAAGGACGCGGCAGGGAAACTGGCACGCCGACTACGGCGGCGCGATGCAGAGACGTCTGCGCAAAGCCCCGGCTACTACACCGCGCACTCCTGGCCCGGCGCCGCACGCCTACCGGTGGGGGGCGACGGCGAGCCGGGCTGCCGGTGATCGGGGGAACGATCCTGCTCGGCGAGCTCGCCAGGGCCACATCGACCACGCCCTGGCGATGGACATCCCGATGGCGCGCGCCGGCGTCTTCTCCTGGCCCGCCCAGCGCACCGACGGCAACTGGCGGCCCCGACGCGATCCCCGAGGGGGCGCGCTTTCGCCTCGATCCCGAACCTCGACATCGCCAGCCTTCACCTGCCGCCGCTGGTGCGGATGATGGCCGAGGCAGCGCAGCGCTACGGGATGGTGGTGCGCGACCAGACCGGCCCCGGCGAACGCGATCGGCTTCTTCGTCGAGGACACCAGCCTGCTGGGCGCCGCCGATCCGTTCTGGGCCAACGGCCGGCCGCGCCCCGACGGCTACTTCCAGGGCTCCTGGCCCAGCAGCTGATGGCGAAGTTTCCGTGGGACCACCTGCAGCTGCTGCAAGATGACGCTCTGCAGCTCCGACGGCGCCAGCCTGCTCCTGGCCGAGGTAGTGCGGTCAGGCGCCGGGCTGCTCGAGCTGCCGCGCCGGCGGTCACGAGCGCGCCAGGGCGCGCGCCGGGCTGCCGACCACGGTCTCCCCGGCTGCCACGTCATCGGCCACCACTGCCCCGGCGCCGACGGTCGCTCCCTCCCCGATCCGAACGCCGCCGAGGATCACCGCGCCGGAGCCCAGCGAGGCGCCGGACTCGACCACGGTTTCGAGCAGCTTCCAGTCGTCCTCGGTCTGCAGCCGCCCGCGCTCGTCGGTGGCCCGCGGGTGCTTGTCGTTGACGAAGATCACGCCATGCCCGATGAAGACGCCTGCGCCGATCCGGACTCCCGAGCAGATGAAGGTGTGGCTCTGCACCTTGCAGTCGGGGCCGACCGAGACGCCGCGCTGGATCTCGACGAATGGGCCGATCGCGTGAACCGTTCCCTACCTCGCATCCGTAGAGATTGGTGAAGGCCTGGACCACGACTCCCTCCCCGAAGGAGACGTCCTCCAGTAGTCGGTAGGGCGCATCGTTGGAGGGGGATTTGAGGCTCTCGGTCACGGCAATCAACCAACGGTGCGGAAACCCGACGCCTGACGCACGCCCAGGGCGAAAGGCCGAAGCCCCAGCGAGGCGTTGTTCTGCGAGGAGTAGTGACCAGCTCGAGCGCCAGGGAGAGTGGATGCCGCCGGACAAGCTAGGAACCGATGACGCGATGATGGCCAGCAAGGTCCGCGTGCCCGAGCACGTCGTGAACCGGGCGTTCCCCGCCGAGATGGTCGTCCTCAACCTCAATACCGGGCAATACCACGGTCTCAACCCGACGGCCGGCCGCATGCTGGAGTTGATGCAGGAGTGCGCAAGCGTGGGCGAGGCCGTTGACCGGGCGGCCGAGGAATACGAGCAGCCGCGAGAGGAAATCGAGAGGGACATGCGCGAGCTCTGCGCAGGGCTGCTGGAGCGCGAGCTGATCGAGCTTGATGCTGCGCCCTGAAACCGGCGCCCGCCCCAGCTCCCAGACGGTGACCGCCGAGCAGGAGCTGATGCTCCAGCTCTGTGGAACGGCCGCACGCCGGGAGCAGCATCGTCCCCGCATCGAGGCGCTCGCCGAACAGGTCGACTTCGATTCGCTGGGCGCGCTGCTCAGCACGGCAGGGGCTCCTCCCGCTTGGCATGCTCCCGTCTCCTCGAGACCGTCCCGGACGTCGTTCCGGCGCCGGTTCGCGACCGCTTCGCCGAGCTGATCGGCGCCGCGGGTAGGCGCGGAATCGTCCTGGAGGCACTGGCGCTTCAGTTCGAGGATCGATCTGGAGCGGGCGGGGATCACGGCTCTTCCCCTCAAGGGGCCGGTGCTCTCCCGGGAGCTCTACGGGGACCCCGGGATGCGCTCGGCGGTCGATCTCGACCTCCTGGTCCCAGCGGAGCTGCTCGACAGCGCAGTCGAGACGATCGGCGCGCGGGGCTATTCGCTGCAGCGGGATGCAGGCGAGACGAACGGGCGTCCCGCGACTGCACCACCTCCTCACCCACGACGCCGGCCAGCTGCTTCCGGTCGAGCTTCATTGGCGCATCCACTGGTACGAGACGCGCTTCTCGCGCGACATGCTCGATCGCAGCCTCGAAACTCCCCAGGGCCGCCGGCCGCGGCCGGAGGACGAGCTGGCGTCTTTGCTGCTCTTCTATGCGCGCGACGGCTTCCTGGGCATGCGGCTCGCGGCCGACGTTGCCGCCTGGTGGGACCTGCACGGGCAGCAGGCCCACCAGCCGCTGCTCGACACCACGGCGGCCGACTATCCGCAGCTGCGCGACGCCATGGCCGTCGCCGCCACCTTGCTCGAGGAGTTGGTCGGCGTCCCACGAGGGGCGCTGCTTTCGGACCCCGGCCCGCCGACCTGGCGTCAACGCACCGCCATGCGCCTGGGGAACTGGGAGGGCGCCGGGGACCCCGATCAGGTGAGCGCGAACGTCACCCTCGTCGATTGGCTGGTCGCCCCTCGCAGCGGCTGGCGGGAGTTCGTTCGTCGCTGGCTGTTGCCGCCGCAGGCCAAGCTCGACGCAGATGTACGGACTTGCCGAGAACGCCCGCCTGCGCCGGCTCTTTTGGCGGCTGGCCCACGGGCCGAAGCTGATGATTCGCTATCTGATCGCTCTATGGCGGGTCAGAAGCGGTCGCAGATGGGCGCCGCTGCCGCAGAGCTTTCCCTAGTCGGGCTCGATCGCCAGCGCGTCAAGGCCGACGCCGTTTGCCGCGTCGAGGATCAGCGCGGTCGCCTCGGACCGAGACGAGACGCCGAGCTTCGCGAAGGACGAGGACAGGTGGCTCTTGATCGTGGTCTCCGCCAGCCCTAGCCTGCGTCCGATCTCCTGGTTGGTGAAGCCGAGCACCATCATGCCCAGAGCCTGCTTCTCCCGCTTCGTAAACGAGGGCTGCTTCGGCGTCTTGAGCAACGTCCGTGGGAATGCGACCTGGCCGCCGGTCACTGCCTCCAGGGTCGCGACGGCAGTCGCCTCGAGGTCTGCGTCGAGCACCGCTCCATCTGCCCCGGCGCTTATCGCGGCACGGGCTTCGCGCTCACCTCTTGGGGCTGGGATTACAACAACCAACGGGAGATCTTGAGCTCGCCGCCGCAGCCTCTTGACGGCAGCGGCGGTCGCAGTCGGGCTGCCGGTAACTGCAGCCACGACGGCGCAGGGCCCATCGGCGGCGGCGGGGCCGGTGAGGTCGAGCTCCGGATCCGCCCCCGGCAAGACTGCGGTTAGGCGCTGTTGAAGCGCGCTCTGCGCAGGAGATCAAGGCGATCCGCTGGTTCATCGGCTCAGATCTCGACCAGCCGTTCGTACTCCGGCCCTCCCGGATCGTTCAACGGCACGCCCTCGAGCTCAATCCACGCGTGGGCTCCGAACTCCGGACCCTGGCGGGCGCCGATCACCAGCTGCGCCTCGATGTGACGCCGGGCGAGCAGCGCGAGCAGGACGAGCGACCGGGCAAGGCAGCGCGAGTCTGCGGGGAGCAGCGAGAGGGTGCGGCCGGCGGCACGGCCGAGGCGGACGCCGTTGCGGTAGGTGTTGCCCAGCGTTCTCGCCGGCATGCGGATTCTCGGCATCGGGTGGCTGCCGAAGCGCGGCGACCGTGGCGGGAAGGTCGCGCCGCCAGAGCAGCCAGCGAACGCGGGGATAGGTGGCGACTATCTCCGCCGCCAGCCGCGCCTTCTGCAAGGCCGAAAGACCTGAGCCGTCGGCGGTGGCCGCAACCGTCACGTTTCGCCCTCCCTCATCGGCTCGCCTAGTACTCGATGATCGTCGCGCGGCGGCGCCCGATCTGGATTGCCTTCTTCAGGATCCAGAATGAGAGCGGCATCAGCACCAGGGCGAAGCCGATCATCCTGAGGACGCCGAGCAGCGCCGGGTCCTCCAGAGGGGTACCGACCAGGACGTTGCGAAGCAGCTCCACCGCCGGGGTAAAGGGCTGTACGTTCGACATCCAGCTGATCCAATCGGGAAGCACGCTGATCGGAAAGTAAAAGCCGGAGATCAGCGAGATGCCGGTGAGCAGAAAGCCGGCACCCGCGGCGGTCTGCTTGAAGAGCAGCGCGCTGGCGGCCAGCATCAGCGCGAAGGGCGCGAAGCAAAGGGCGGCGAGGATCGCCAGCGGCACCGCGAGCGGCAAGCGTCTCCCATTCGAGAGGGATGCCGAATATCGCCGCGGCGAGCAGCAGCATCACCGTGCTCAGCACCGAAGCAACGAGGAACGGGAAGATCAGCGAGGAGGCGATGCCCGCGACGGGGCCGAACGGCGAGACGACGGTGCGCTCGAACGTCCCGGAGACGAGCTGCTGGCGGATTCCGGCGGAGGCTGCGGTGAAGGTCGAGGCAAGGGTGCGGATGATCAGGATGCCGACCATGACGAAGGCGAAGTAGGCGTCCTGCGACTCGAATGTGCTGACCCTGACCAGCCGCGAAACGTAGTAGAAGAGCGCTAGGGCCAGCAGCCCGGAGAGCATCTGAGTGATGACCCTGCCGCGGTAGGTGAGGAAGACGGAGAGGTCCCGGCGCACGACCTCCCGGGTGGCGTTCGCGTAGGCGATCGCGACGTTCATGCCTCGTTCAGCCTGCCTTCCTCGACCACGTATTGCCGGTCGCATTCGAAATCGGGCTCGCGGTCCGCGGGAGAGGCGAACAACACTGCGCCGCCGCGCGCGGTCACTTCCCGCACCGCGGCGGCAACCGTGGCGACGCCGTCCGCATCGAGGCTGGCGACGGGCTCGTCGAGCAGCACCAGCTGCGGGGAGTGGAGAAACGCCAGCGCGGTTCGAAGCCGCTGGCGCTGGCCGGTGGACATCCGGTCGACCCGGCTCGAGGCGAGGTCGCGAAGGTCGAAGGCGTCGAGGGTGCGCTCGATCGCCGGCTCGATCTCCTCTGTTGGGAGCAGGGCCAGTCGAGCCCAGTACTTGAGGTGGTAGCGGGCCGACAGCCTTGCGGTCAAGCCGGCGTTGCCGGCGGGGAGAAAGCCAAGGTGCGACTGGTAGCGGCGGCGCTCGCGTTCCGGGTCCAGGCCCAGCAAGCGAACGCCGCCGGTGTCCGGTGTGATCAGCGCCGAGAAGATCCGCAGCAGGGTCGTCTTGCCGGCGCCGTTTCGACCCCCGATCCAGACGCTCTCCCCGGCTGCCACCTCGAAGTCGATGTCGTCGAGGACCGGGCGTTCCGCGCCTTTCCAGCGCTTGCTGATCCCGGCGGCGCTGAAGACGGGGGAGGCCGTGGCCGGAGCAGGAGGGGCGCACCTCACGCTGCTCGAGGCCGTTGCCGCCGGGCGCTCGAGCGACTTCCAGCGGGTTCGACGGCTCTAACCGCGGACAGGTCCTGTGTCCTCGCCTCTCCGATCGCTCGCCGTCTCATCCGCCTCCTAGCTAACGCCAGGGGCAGAGAGGTTCTTTCGCCCGTTACGAAAGCGTCGTGTCACACCATCTGCCGCACGGGAAAGGCCGCGTCGTAATCGTTGCCGTGGTGCTGTGCAGCGGTCACGGCGGCCAGGTCTCCGTAGTCGGCGATGGTCGGCTTCTCATAGCCCATTTAGTACCTCCGTCTGCCCAATTTGTGCGCTTCCTGCGCTTGACTAACTCAACGCCTTGACGGGAGGAGTCCTTTCGTGGCTGCGCGGGGAGGTTGGAACGGCACAGCCATCAGGTCCTCCGTCTTCAAGCATGCACGGTGGGCGCCTTGCGGCCCACCGTGCTCAATCTCCTTCGGAGGTCCCCCTCCTCAAAAAAAGATTCCTACGGGGTGTCGGAGAACGTCAGATCTCCGCGAGGGGTGCCGACCGGGAAGTCAGCGTCGAGGAAGTTGCCGTCTTGCGATTGCGCGGTCAACTCGACGAGATCTCCGTAATCGGCAATCGTCTGGCTTTTCGTAGCCCAATTTGGCCTCCATCTGGGATTGCATTGCAGCCAACGTAGCGTGGCTGCACTAGGCGTCAAGTGGGAAAAACGTACGACCAGCTGATCAGGGGGAGGAAAGTAGGAGCCCGCCGTGCTCGATGAGGCGAAAGTCACAATCCGGCTGCGAGAGATTCCACTCCGACTTCAACCGCCCCGGAAGCTCCGGTTCGGATTGAAAGCGCAGCCAGGTCTCGGCGGTCAGCGAGCGCCATAGCTCTCCCCTCCATGCGTCGGGGCCGCCGGGGTGGCGTTCCGGGCCCCCGAGAAGATGCTCCCGCACCCGCTCGGGGCGCAGGTAGGCGTTGATCTCCGCCGCCGGCGAGCCGAGCAGCTCGCGGGCCGGCTCCAGGTCCGGTCCGGTCGCGGCCTGGTGGGCGATCGCGTTGAAGCGGCTCTTGGTCTTTCTCAACCGGACCTGCTCGGGAATTCGGCCCCTCAGGCTCCGGCGCAGAAGGCTGCGGTTGAAGCCGGGGTCGAACGCATGCTCCGGCGGCAGGCTGAGAACGAACTCGATCAGCTCGACGTCGATGAACGGATGCCCCGACCGCAGCCCCGCCTCCGCGTCCTGGCGCCTGAGGAAATCGAGAGCCCCGAGCTCCTCGGGGTTGCGGGTCATCAACTCGACTTGCTCCGCCCACCAGCGCGGCCCCTGCCTGTCCTTCCAGCGCCACTCGTCGTGTTGCTCCGTATAGAGGCGAGCGCTCGCCGCGGTGAACAGGGCTCGGCGCATAGCGCCCAGCCCCCCGGGCGCGCCGCACCGCCCTCGTGAAGGGGACGGGGCACAGCGCCGCGCAGCCCGTAGCGGCGAAGGAGGCGAGCGATCTGGCGCCTGCTCGCATCCCCGGCCCCGGGACAGCGCCGGGCGAGCTGCCAGGCGGAGAGCAGACGGCCGCGGGCGACACGATCGGCGAGCAGGTAGGGCGCGTGACCGAAGACCTCGTCGCCGAGCTCGCCGCGGAGCATCACCGTTGCGCCGTCCTCGCTGGCCCGGCGCAGCAGCGGCCTCCAGATGAAGTGCTGGGCCGATACGAGGGGCACCTCCCAGCGCTCGAGGTAATCCAGCGCCCCCGCCAGCGCGCTTCCCCCCTGCGGCGCCATCCTGACTCCGTCGAGGCCGAGCATCCGGGTGGTGGCGTCGATCAGCGGCGACTCGTCGACCGCCTCCTCGTCGGGGAAGACTCCCGAATACGCTCGCAGCGAGGTTCCGCCCGACTCGCATACCGGCAGCGCCGCGGCCGCGATCGCGGAGGAGTCCAGGCCGCCGCTCAGCATCAGGCCGGTCAGCCCCTGGCTCGCGAGGTGGCGCCCTGCCGCCCGCTCGAGCTCGGACCGCAGCTCGTCGGCCGCTTCGGGCAGCGACACCTGCCGCTGCGAATACCGCGGCTCCCAGTAGCGGTGAGCTTCTCCGCTGCGCTCCTCGATGCGCAGGAAGTGGCCGGGCCGCAGGGGGACGACGCCTTCATAGAGGGTCCGCCCGGCCGGGACCTTGGCCCTGGCAAGCCAGTCGAGCACCGAGACCCGGTCCGGGCGCCGGGCGAGTGGGGAGCCAGCCGCAGCAGGTCGCGCAGCTCCGAGGCAAGCCGCAGTTGGCGGCCGCTGCGGTGGAGGAACAGGGAACGCGCGCCGAGCTGGTCGCGGGCGATGATCCCGCGCTCTGCGGTGGGGTCCCAGAGGATCAAGACGAAGCTTCCGCGCAGCCGTTCCAACAGGGCGTCGCCCCAGCGTCCGTAGGCGGTCGCCAGGACCGACTCCGGGGAGGCCTCGGCAAGCTCGAGCTCGCGCCCGAGCGAATCGAGATCGAAGACATGGCCGTCGAGCAGGCAGAGGATTCCACCGGGGCTCCGTCCCGGCGAACCGCCTGAGAATCCGAGGGTCAGCGGGCCGAGCGAGAGATCTTCGACCGAGGACTCTTCGGCCAGCGCTGCCCGCACCCTTTCCGGCTCGAGCGAGAGGGTGCCGGCGAAGCTGCGGCTCATGCGAGCGCCGCCGTCGCGTGTTTGGCCAGCGAGCCCGCGAGGGCCCTCGCGTCGACGCTGGGCGGCACCGAGACCCGGCACAGCCGCACGTTGTGGCTGATCTGCGCGCAGAGATCGAGCTGCGACCGCAGCCGCTCGCTGCTGTGGACGACCCGGTTGAAGAACGAGCTGGCCAGCAGCAACCGGGGATCCGGCTCGGTCAGCTCCTCGATCTCCAGTTCGCGCGTCGATCTCCGGCGCTCGAGGAAGTAGACGAGCTTCAACGGCAGCGGGCGATCTTCGCGCTCGACCTCGGCGAAGAACTTGCCGCGCCGCTCGACGAAAGGTCCGAGCCGCCGAAGCCGCTCGGGGCCGATCAAGCGGTACTCGGCCGGGCGGACGCCCATCATCGCGGCGCCGGGATGGGCGATGACCTCCCCGCCAGCGGCCTCGAGCGCGAGCAGGTCATCGGTCATGAACGATGCGCCGTCGAGGACGAGGTTGACCGCCACCGACGTCTTGCCGATCTGGCTCGGGCCGACGATCCCGATCGCGGCGTTTTCCAGCGCCACGCCGCTGGCGTGAAACACCTCGAGACCGCGAAGCGTGGCGGCGAGCGGCAGCACCCGCGCCGTGAGGACCCGCTCGCGTTGCCATTCGTCCAGCTTCTCCGGCGCGCAGAGGAGCCGCATCCCGTCCGCGGAGACCAGGTAGTCGCCGAGCTCTCCCGTCGTCAGCCTGTATCCGCAGCGCTCGTCGCGGTCGATCGCCAGGATCAGGCTGCCGTCCGGGTCGCGGGAGTCCGACACCCTGACCGGGGCCTCGGGACGCCAGGCTCGCTCCAGCGCCTCGGCGCTGACCAGCTCCACCCTCGTCGGTTCCCGGTCGAAGCCCGTTCTCCGCCGCCGGCAGGCTCGCGAGCGGAACGTCGGATTCGATCTCGAGGCCAAAGGCCCGACCGCGCGCCTTGGCGTTCGCACCGCCCCGTGGACGTCCGTCGACGCCCCTGGCGGCCGTCGGAGTCATCGACGCTGGTCTGTCACCGCAAGAACCCCCGAGGACATCTGCCTGTCCCCGTTCAGCACGGCAGCGGCGGCGTCCTCGCGGGAGCGAACCCCGAGCTTGGCGAACAGCGAACCGAGATGGCTCTTGACGGTGCTCTCCTCGAGGTGAAGGCTGGAAGCGATCTGGGCATTGGTCCGGCCCTGGGTCACAAGCGCGAGAACGGTGCTCTCACGTGCCGAGAGCGTCGGTGGGAAGACCTCGCGCCTGATCGCCCGCGGTATCGCGACCTGTCCGGCGTGTGCGGCACGTACGGTGGGAACCAGCGCTTGCTCGAGATCGGCGCCGAGGACGATCCCGCGGACTCCCGCCCGCAGAAGCTGAGCTCCCAGCTCCAGCCTCGATCGAGTCGACGATGACCACCACGGGCAGTTCCGCCGCCTGTTCGCAGAGCCGGCTCGCCGTCGACACCGTGGCGCGTCCGCCCGGCTAGCCCAGAGACCAGGACGTCCACTCCACGTGGCGGAGCCGCCTTGGCGAGGCGGCGTGTCACCTCGATACCGGATTGCGCCAGTGCCGCCGCCGCCCGGGCGACCAAACCGCGCTCGCCAATGCAATCCGATTCGACCCAGCGATCGGCCCGGGCTTCCGCCTTCGGACACCGGGCGCTGCGACCGCGTGCGGGCCATCGCTGGGAGAACGTCGCGCCGGGGAGCCAACTTACACACGGTCGATCCGGCACAGCAGGCGTGAGTATCGAAGCCCACGGCTCGTTGAATGTGTGCCTGCAGCCCTGGACCTTCCCGGATCGACCTGCATAAATATGGATATCTCCGAGTCCCTCTTCGCTCGACATGTCTAATCCTGCTCTCATCGCTGTTGTCCTGCTCGCCCTTGCCGTGCTGGTTCTCGGCGCCGGCCTCGCCTTCCAGTGGCGCCGCCGCAACGGGCTTTCTCCCTCGCAACCGGCGAGGGCGGGGTCGACCGGCGAAGGGTGGGTTCGGGTCGAGGAAGAGAAGGCCGACGCGGCGCCCGCCAAGGCCGGGCCCGAGCAACTTCAGCTGCAGCCCGAGAAGAAGCCTCCTGTCGAGGCCGCACGACCCAACGCCGGGGACGAGGGTCAGGCTCGCGAGGGCTTCGCCCGCATGCTCAGTGAGGTGGAGCGCGCCCTGAAGCGGAGCGTCGACGGCGAGCTCGAGTCGGCACTGGGAAGGATCCGATCGGTCGGCAACGAGGTCACCGAGGCGGGCAACGAGACCCTGCGAACCGCGGCCCAGGGCCTGGCGGATCTCGACCGCGATTTCGAGGCGCTGCGAGCAAGGCTCGCGAAGACCGGCGAGCTTGCGGCCACACAGGTGCAGAAAGAGGCTGAGCGGGCGGCGGCGAGCCTGCGGGGACAGGAGCAGAGAGCCTCCGAGAAGCTCTCGCGAAAGGCGATCCGCCGCGAACGCCGCGCACGCCGCGAGGGGTCCGAGTCCGAGGCCTGGCCGCCGCAGGCCGTGCCGGAGACGCCGCAGGCCGTGCCGGAGGAGATCGGCACTGCGGAGGACGCCCTTGCCGCGGTTCAGATCGGCGAAGCGCTCGCCACGATCTGCGACGAGGCCGAGCGACAGCGTGTCGCGCTGGCCAAGCAGACCGCGGACACCGAGGGACGCCTCAACAAGTCGATGGAGGAGCTGGTGCGGGCGGCGATCGGCAAGGTCCGCGACGAGGTGGACAAGGCCGTGGCCACGGCCGAGCAGAAGGCGAAGGCGCACTTCGCAAACGAGCTGGCGCGCAACGAGGCCGAGGAGAAATCCCTATCGCTGAACGCGGAGCTCGAGCAGGCGCGTGAGAGCCGGGATAAGACCGTGAAGGAGCTCGAGCAGCGGGTCAAGGAGGCCCAGGCGCGGGCCGAGGAGACGATGATGCATGCCGCGGTGATCGAGCGGATCGCCGAGATGAGCCCCGAGCAGGCCGAGCAAGGACCCGGCCGGCGAAACGGCGCGGCGGACAACCGTGTAGCAAGTAAGAACGGGCAGGGATCGGCGCCGGTCAAGCCACCCGCACGGTCGCGCGACTGAGACCGGTTTCACTCCTCCCCTGGGAGATCTGACCCGGACGCAGGGCGCCGCGCACCTTTTGGCCGTTTCTGTGTTTAGGCTTTTCGATCGAGCCGCCCGTAGGCCTCTTCACAGCCATGAAACGACCCCTGAGGATCGCGATCCCGCTTGCAGTGCTCGGCACGGCCGCCGTGGCCGCGACGGCGTTCGCCGCCGTCATCCCGATCTACAGCAACCAGATGAGCACGCAAACCGCGCGAGGCCAGATGGTCCGCCTCAGCGGCAGCAAGTGCGGCCGCGGCAAGCACGGCAGGGCGCTCAAGGTCAAGGTCGGCAAGCGGACCCGCGAGTGCCAGCTTCGAACCCCGGTGATCGGCGCCAACCTCGACATCAAGGCGACGGCCCGGCTATTGAGCCGGACCCCGAAGACGATCCAGAAGCGCGTCTTCGTCGGGGTCTCGGTTCGCGACGGCGCCGATGGCCAGTATCAGCTCGCGGTGTTCCCGGCCAAGGGATCGTTCCAGCTTCGCCGCGACCTGCCGCCAAACGGCGACCGCACCCTGCTGGCCAAGGGCAAGTCGAAGGCGGTGAAGGCGGTCGACAAGCCGAACAAGCTGCGCCTGCAGGCGTTCACGACCGCCAGCGGCGACATGAGGGTGACTGCCTTCATCAACGGCCGCAAGGTGGGCTCCGTCGTCGACGACGCTCACAGCGCGGCCTCGCTGACCGGCCGCTTCAGCACCCTGGCGGTCGGCTCCAACAAAGCCGCCAAGGGCGCCCTCGGCAGCTTCGACGACCTCAGCGTCGCCGTCCCTGATCCGTTCTAGTCTCTAAATCCGTGGAGACGACCACGGTCCAACGCCCCCGCAGCGGCGGGCCAGACTCCGGGCTGGGCGGAAACTGGATGGTGATCGTCGAGAACGACAACCACAACACCTTCGATCACGTCGCCCAGACGCTGGCCCGGGTGATTCCGGGCATCGGCCTCGACCAGGGCCATCGCTTCGCCGAGGTGATCCACAACGACGGCCGCGCCTGTGTCTGGACCGGGCCGCGGGAGCCGGCCGAGCTCTACTGGGAGCAGCTCAAGCAGGCGGGGCTGACGATGGCGCCGCTGGAGCAGCACTAGGTCGGCGTAGGCCGGCGTCAAGGCCGGAGCATCGGGGGCGAATTCGGGTCGACTGACCACTCAGGTGGGCTATGGCCCACCTCAGACACCACGCGAATGAGAATGGGTTCTGGGAGCTGGTCTCAAGGCAGAACGGCGTCATCTCGCACCTGCAGCTGCTCGAGCTGGGACTCAGCCCGGAAGCGATAAAGCACCGAATCGTCAAGCGTGCGGCTGCAGCCGATATTTCGCGGCGTCTATGCCGTCGGTCGTCCGGATTTGGGCGAGCTCGGCCGCTTGATGGCGGCGGTTCTTGCTGGCGGACCTGGGGCGGCCGAAGCCATGAAAGTGCGGCGGCGCTGTGGCAGATACTGAAGCCGCGGTCCGCCCGGGTCCATGTGTCGAGACCCGTGCGATCCGGCGGCTCTGCCCGGCGTCGTCGTCCACCGACGTCCCGCTCTCAGTGACGGCCGACCTGACGGATCGGAGCGGATTCCGGTCACAAGTCCGGTCTGCACGCTGGTCGATCTGGCGGCGCGGATTAGGCGCGGGCCGTCTCGAGCGGGCGATAAACGAGGCCGACAGGCACGATTTGACCGACCCGGAGGAACTGAGGATTGCGCTCGAGCGGCTTCCGCGGGAGGCCCGGCGTGGCGGCATTGCGCAGGACCTCGACCGGCGCGCGTTCGTCCTCACCGACTCCGAGCTGGAGCGGCGCTTCCTGTCGGTTGTGCGAAGCGCTGGTCTTCCCCTGCCGCAGACGGGTTGCCAAGTCAACGGCTTCAAGGTGGACTTCTACTGGCCCGATCTCGACTTGGTGGTCGAGACCGATGGGCTGCGCTATCACCGCACCCCCGCCCAGCAAGCGCGGGATCGCCAGCGCGACCAGGCGCATCTGGAGGCGGGGCTGACGCCGCTGCGCTTCACCCACGCGCAGGTCCGTTTCGAGCCCGCCCACGCCGCCGGGGTGCTGACGGCGGTGGCACGTCGGCTCGCCGGGGCCACACGAAACGGTTGATGTCTTCGGCGGGCTCTGGCCCACCCAAAACATCACTGGCCCGCGGACTGGTCCATTTTTCCTCCTTGCCCAAAGTCGACGCGGTCTAGG
The DNA here is from genome assembly GCA_963772265.1 of uncultured Solirubrobacterales bacterium. Classification (GTDB taxonomy): domain Bacteria; phylum Actinomycetota; class Thermoleophilia; order Solirubrobacterales; family 70-9; genus Mayfieldus. The sequence continues at coordinate 118,723 of CAVYWS010000005.1, forward strand.
TTCCCGCCGGTCGTTGCCGAGGTTCGTTGAGGAGAGCTGAGACGAAAGGTTCCTTGATCTCGAAGTCAGTGGCTGCCCTGGCGACGCTCGCCGCGGCGGGCCTCTTCTTGGCTGCGCCCGCCTCGGCGGCGATCCCTGCTTCGCTGACCGATCCCGGGAGCTGCACCGCCGACACCACCGCGCCCGAGAGCTACACGTTCTGCGATGACGGGGTGCCCAGCGCCGCCGGGGGCGTGGTGGCGAACACCGGCGGGGTCAGCGCGATAACGGTGCCGGCAAAGTACGGCGGCGACGGATTCACCGGCCTGCCGGCTCAAGCGGCCGACGCCGCGACGGTGCCAGGCGCGGATGCGACGGGCAAGGTGGCGCTCGACGCCGACATCTCCTACCCGGCGACCGGCACCGGGCCGTTCCCGCTGATCGTCTTCATGCACGGCTGCTGCTCCGGCGACAAGACGAGCTGGGAGTCGCAGGGAACGGCCGGGAGCCGCTTCGACGCCGGAGGCGAGAAGTGGCACTACAACAACGCCTGGTTCGCGAGCCGCGGCTACGTGGTGATCAACTACACGGCGCGCGGCTTCGTCAACGGCCAGAACCACGGCTCGACCGGCCAGACCCAGCTCGACTCGCGCTCCTACGAGATCAACGACTACCAGGATCTCTCGTGCCAGGTGACCCAGCTCTTCAACGGCAACGCCACCCTGCCGGACATAGACCCCGCCGACGGTCATCCCCACCGGCGGCTCCTACGGCGGCGGCTTCGCCTGGATGGCGCTGACCGACCCGAAGTGGAACTGCGGCACCGAGGGGGCAGGGGGCACCGACATGAGCCTGGCCGCGGCCGCGCCGCGCTACGGCTGGACCGACCTCGTCTCCTCGCTCGTCCCGACCGGCACCCATTTCGGAGATCCGGGCAACCTGCCCGACTTCAACGGCTGCGACTCCGGGCCGGTGCAGCTCGACGGCAGCGCCTGCCCCTCGCCGCAGACGCCCTACGGAGTGGCGAAGCGCTCGATCCTCGGCGCCCTCTACGCCAGCGGCACGACAGGTGTGCCGCCCGGCACGGCGCACACCACCTTCCCGCCGCAGATCACCGAGGCGTTCACCTGCCTGACCGGGCCCGAATCGGCGCTTCTGACCCCGGCCTGCGCCGACATCCCCGACATCCTGGCCGAGTTCCTGCGCGAACGCTCCGCCTACTACCAGAACGACTTCTTCCAGCACCTGGGCGACAGCGATCCCGGCTACGCGGTGCCGGTCTACGACGCCGCGACCTTCACCGATCCGCTCTTCCCGGCGATCGAGAACCGGCGCATGATCAACCGGCTGCAGGCAGCCGATCCCAACTACCCGGTCCAGGCCTACTACGGCGACTACGAGCACTTCGTCCAGAACAAGGCCAAGGTCTGGGGCGACACCTGCGGCGCCGACCACCACGTCTGCAACAACGCCGACTACGCCGGCGCCACGCCGGCTGACTTCAACGCCGCGCCGGCCTCGCGAGTGCGCCAGGGAGTCAGCAGCCGGCTGAACGCCTTCATCGACCACTACGCGCACCTGGCGACCGGCGGCCCGCCCGATCCCGGCGCCCCGAGCTTCGACGTCACCGGCGAGCTGCAGATCTGCCAGGTCGGCAATACCGATGGCGGCGATCAGTTCACCGCTCCGACCTTCGAGCAGCTCGCGCCGAACACGCTGACGATCAACGCGAACGGCGCGCAGGCGACCACCAACGACGCGTCACCCAATTCCCACGCCGGCACGCCGACCCGCTGACCAACTTCCTGCTCAACGGCGGCAGGTGCCCGGCCGGCAACGGGTCGCCCGGCCCCGGCGTTGCCCAGTACACCTCGGCGCCGCTGCCGCACGACTTCACGATGCTGGGCGGCACCGTGGTGACCGTCAACTTCACGCCGACCGGACGCGGTCGGCCAGATGGACGCCCGCCTCTACGACGTCGCCCCTGATGGCACGGCGCTGATGGTCGATCGCGGGCCACGGCGGCTCAGCCCCGACGAGGTCTTGCGGCCGGCAAGGTGAGCTTCCAGCTCGACGGCAACGGCTGGCGCTTCCTCGCGGGACGCCAGTGAGGGTCGAGCTCGCCCAGGACGACGAGCCCTTCGTGCACCTCAGCGAGACGCCCTCCAGCGCCACCATCAGCGGCGCGACGCTGAAGATCCCCGTGCGCGAGACCAGCACGCGATCGGCACCGGGCCGTTCCTGGGACGGATCTCCGCCCGAGGGACCGTGCAAACGGCTCAGGGCCCGTCGATCGGCTTCTCGGCCGCCAACGACTGCACCGCCGCGCAGTCGACGCGGCCCAGCGTCCTCGGGCACCGCGACCGGCGCGGTGATCTGGAGCAAGAGCGCGGTGACGGAGTCGGAGTGCAGCGACGCGCCGCCCGCGTCGGCCTCGGCTTCGACACCCAAAGCGGGCACTGCAACGGAACCTTCGGGCCGGCGGCGCCTGGCGGGCGCAACGGCCAGCAGGGAACGCTGAGCTGGACCTACTTCAACGGCAGCCCCGACAGCGTGCAGTTCACACTGCGCGACAGCTCGAACACGGTCGTCTATTCGGCGACGGAACAGGCGCCAGGTGCATTCCGAGGGTCGCCAGGAGGGGTCTGGACATTGGCACCATGACGATTTTGGGCACGGTTGCGACCTTTTTCAGCCTTGACGCAGGCGTGGGGGCCTATACCGTGAATTGCGGAGAGCGGATGTCCCGTTCTCACACAACCAAGGCCAAAGGGCCGGGAGGTAAGTCAATGCGGCATGAAGATCCGGTGATGGCTACGAGACGCCGGCGATACGTGAACTCGGCTCGCTGAGGGAACTGACTGCAGCGTGCCAGGGATTCGGAAGCGAGGACGGGGCGGACAAGAGCAAGACCCCTTCATCTTCTCGCAGCCGGACTTCGGCGATCCGGGATTCTGCAGCACGCCGTGACATTACTCGCGCGCAGCGGAATTCCGGACGACCAACTAACTAACGAGAGATAACGAGGAGGAGTTATCCATGAGCGAAAAGCTTCGAAGCCCCGGCGCCGTGCGAAGGCGCGCCGGGGTTTTCGCGTCCCTCGCGGCAACGTGGCCTCGATGCTGGTCACCAGCGTCGGCGCTGCTCCTGCGCAGGCGCGCGACGAAGACCGCGTGGATACCGCTGGACTGCGGGCTGGCGGGGTCGATTCCGGTCCCACTCGGCGCGATCGCTGACCGCGACCTGCCGGATACGGTCGCGCCGGGCGGGCAGTTCAACATCATCGGCGTGCACGTCGAGGTCATCTTCCCGCCCGCCGCGCAGCAGTGGGCTGGCGGTCGTTCGGAGGCCGAATGCGATCCAGGGGATCGATCACCGATTTCGAGACGCAACCTGGCCAAGGCGAGCACGGTCAACTTCTGCCACCAGCGGCGGCAACGGGTCGACCCAGTCCAGCCCGACCCAGTTCAACTCGGTGGGGGCGGTGCAGCCGCCCAACAAGCCGCGGCTTCAAACCTGCGCATAAACGGCGGTGACACGACCCGTGGCGGGTTCCAGCCGGCGACGCCAGCGGAGTCGTTCTCGTTCGGCGACATCCCGGCTGACACGCAGCGGGTCCTCGGGCAACTCCTATGGCTCCGGTGCCCGGCCTCGGCGGCGGTTTGCCTGCGGGCTCGGGCACGGCGGACACCCTGCCGGACATCGGCCCGATCACGGCCGGTGGCGTCGGGCAGCGTGATCATCAAGGTCGCCAACCGGCGGTCCTGATGTCGCCGGTGATCAACCCGCGGAACCCGCGCGTGAGCGACGAACACGATCTCGTTCCACACCAACAGCGACACCGTGGACCCGCGTTCCCGGCCGACTGCGCCGTGGACACCAGCCAGGACGCGGTTCCGAAGCCAGATGCGAGCTGGGTGGATCGTTCAGATCCCGATCGAGACGCCGTCGGACGGCGTCGGCAGCGCCTCGGCGCGGCGGAACCGATCCAGATGCGACGGCGACGTTCCGGGCATCGGGACATTCCCGGTCTCGGCGAAGTTCTCCGCAGTCACCAAGTGCGACGAGAATGCGAACACGCGGCCGTTCATCGCTCACGTGCAGACGCCGCACAATGTGACGATCACAAGGACGAGCACACAGACCTCGACCTGTCACAGCGAGGGCGGCGACCAATGTCAACGAGGGAACCGGGACCGGAACGGTCAGCGGCGACCTCAGCGGCACCGCACGTTCAGCTGGTGGTTCGAGGAATCGCCGGACTCGGTTCACATCGAGGGCACATCGAACACCGGTGCGAGCCTGACCGTCGATGCCGCACCGCCGGCCGCGCTGAGCGGATCGCCCGGGTGGCGTCTGGGTGTTCGTCACCCTGCCGTGGCCTGCTTGGCCGCCGTATAGCCGACCAGCAGTACCCGTAAAGGGAGAGGAGCCCTTCGGGGCTCCTTTCTTTTTGGCAGCCTGCCTGGCGCAAGAACACGCGGGCGGGCGCCGTTGGATCGTAGGGGGCCCGGCCCGCCTGCGCAGATGTCCGACTCAACGGCCTCAGAGCGATCGATCCCGACTCCGGAGGCTCTCCGGACCGCGCCGCTGCGCCTCACGCGGGCATTCGGGGTGAAGCTCGAGCTGGGCTTCGATGCCTACGGGCTGGCGCCGAGCGAAGCGCCCGCGCGCCGGGCCGGCGACCCGGGTCGCGCCTCGGCGAGCCGCACGACGTCGAGGCCTGGCGCGACGGCCGCGCCGAGCCGCTGTTCGGGCGCAGCCTCGACGACGGGCGCACGCTCTTCGCCCTGCATCGGCATCCGCGGCTCGGCTACCGGCTGTTCGCCGAAGGGGAGGGGACCTACGAGATCGACCCATCGCTGGACGAGGTCGTCTGCGCGCCGCTGCCCGAGCTCGAGCCCTGGCAATGGCAGCGCTTCCTGACCGCGCAGGTGCTGCCCCTGCTCGCGGTGCTGCGCGGCCGCGAGGTCCTGCACGCGAGCGCGGTCGCGCTCGACGACAAGGTGATCGCCCTGGTCGGAGGGTCGGGGGCGGGCAAGACCTCGCTCGCCCTGCAGATGGTCGCGCGCGGCGCCGAGCTGTTCGCCGACGACGTCCTCGCCCTCGAGCTGCGGGATGGCGAGGTCGTCGCCCATCCCGGTGCCGGCGTGGTCAACCTCAGCCCCGGTGAGCGGGGGCGGCTCAACGGCATGATCGACGAGAGCCAGGTCGCCGGCCAGGACGAGCAGGGCATGCGGGTCGTGGTCGAGCGCGAGACCCGGACGCTGGGGCTGGCGGCCGTGTACTTCATCGAGCGCCCGGACGTGGCCGAGAGCGTCAACTTCGAGCGTCTGGACTCCAGCGACCGCGTTCTCGGGGCGACCTTCAACCTCTCGATCCTCGACGCGGAGCGGCTGCGAACGCACCTGGAGGTCTGCGCCGAGGTGGCGCGCCGGTGCGGCCTCTACAGGGTCGGCGTGCCGGGATCGGTCCAGGCCTCCGAGGTTGCCGCGGCAATCGCCGCCCACGCCGCCGGCTCGACCTGAGAAGCGTGCTCAGCGGCGTCTACGATCCCGCCGCCCCTGGGAGGCGAGCTCACGGTCGCCCGCGGGCCCGAGGGCGCCGTGGCGCCGGGCGCCCCGACCTGCGTGCTGCAGGGACGGATCTACAACATTGCCGAGCTGGTGCAGGAGCTGGGTCTCGATGACGGCGCGCTCCCCCGAGGCGACGCTGGCGGCGGCATGGAGCTTTTGGGGCGAGGCCGTGCTCGAGCGCCTGCGCGGAGACTTCGCGCTTCTGCTCTGGGACCCGTCCACCCGCAGCGGGTTGCTGGCCCGCGACCAGCTCGGCTCGGGCTCGCTCTATTTCCATGCCGCAGGGGCGCGGCTCGTTCTTCGCCACCGAGGTCGCCGGCGTGCTGGAGCTGCTGCCGACCCGCCCCGCTCCCGACGAGGTGGCGCTCGCCCATTGGCTCGCCGCCAGCGGGCCGCCGCAAGGAAGGACGTTCTACGCCGGGGTGCAGCGCCTCGGCGAGGGGCGCCTGCTGCGCCTGCGCGAGGGCTCCTGGGAGGAGGGGACCTACTGGGCGCCCCGCTACAGCGCCGACCTGGAGTCCGACCCCGAAGCAGCGGTCGCCGGCCTGCGCCGGCGCCTCGCCGTGGCGGTCGGGAGGAGGACCCGGGACGGTCGCGCAGCCGTGCTGCTCAGCGGTGGAATCGACTCCTCGGCGATCGCGGGGATCGCTGCCGAGGCGGCATCCGCGGCATCGCCGCTGAGGGCTTACTCGGCGGTGTTTCCGCGCCAGCCCCGCGCCGACGAGAGCCGGCTGATCGAGGCGACGGTCGGCGATCTGGGCATCGACTGGGTGCGGATCGCCGTCGAGGAGGGCAGCCCGGTCGCTGGCAGCCTCGAGTACCTGCGCGAATATCAGCTGCCGCCGAGCTCGCCGAACCTGTTCTTCTGGATGCCGCTGCTCGCGTCGGGCGGCGGCAGGACGGCGTCTCGTCGCTGATGGACGGGGAGGGCGGCGACGAGGTGATGGCCACGGGCTATTACCTGCTCGCCGACAAGGTCAGGCGCGGACGCGTCCCGCTCGGCAGCTTCGCCTCGCCCGAAACTTCCCCGGCGCCGGCGAGCGCCTGCCCCTGCGCTCGCTGCTGTCGGTCCTGCGCGACTACGGAGTTCGTGGCGCCCTCCGCCTCGGCGAGCCGCGGGGCTTCCGCCCGCCGCCGCAATGGCTGACAGCGTCGATGCAGGCCGCCTATGCGGGCTCTGAGGACCCCTGGGGATGGACGCGTGCCTCCGGCCCGCGCTGGTGGGCGCAGCTCGTGCAGGCGCTGACCAGCTCGCGGGGCTCGGTGCTCGGCCGCGACCAGGTCCGCCAGCGATCGGCGCTGGCCGGGATCGAAGCCTCGCATCCGCTGCTCGACCTCGACCTGGTCGAGTTCGTCCTCAGGCTCGACCCCTCGCTGGCCTTCGACCGCGAGCGGACCAGGCCGGTGCTGCGCGAGGCCGTTCGGGGCCTGATCCCCGATTCGCTGCGCCTGCGGCCCTGGAAGGCAAACCTCGACGCCGTCTTCCACCACGGCCTGCTGGAGACCGATCGAGAGCTCCTCGGACGCCTGCTCGCCGGCGAGAAGGCGGAGGTAAACGCCTACGTGGACCCGGAGCTGATGCGCCGCGAGCTGCTCGAGGGCGGGCCCGGGCAGGGCGAGCAGGCGCGGGCGATCTACCTCTGGCGCCTGGCGACGGCGGAGTGCTGGCTCAGGTTCCAGTCAGATCCCGAGGCCCTCTCGCAGGCGCTCGGCTCGGTGCAGCCGGCCCGGTTTGAGATCCGCGAGGATCTCGCGCGTCGAGGCTAGAGCAGCGCCTCGGGTGGTGCGTCCCGCTACTCGGCGCCGACCAGCGAGTGCCAGACCGGCAGGACCGGGATGCCGTAATAGTTGACCGCCTCCTCGCGGGCGGCCGAGGTCTCCTCCGAGAACCAGTAGCGCTCGAAGTCCTCGCGGTTCTCCCAGACCGATGCCTGGCGGATGTGCAGGGGGTCGTCGACGTTGCGGGTCAGCGACCAGCTGCTGGCGCCGAAGGCCATCGCCCGCGCCGCGGCGGGGCGCCAGATCTCAAGGAACGGCGTCGGCGCGGGAACGGCGTCACGTGCCACTCGATGTAGATCGGAGCTACCTCGGCCATCGCGTCGAAGCCTAACGCCAGACTCGGCATCCCCAGGCTCCGACCTCGGCCCAGATCGCGCCCTCGCCGTCCTCGTGCTTTGCCCTGCCGTCGTCGTCGGCGCCGACCCGGATCGAGATCTTGCCGGGGTGCCGGTTCTCGTGCAGCATCTGGTGGGCCTGGGCGACTCCGTCGAAGTCCATCACCTGCGACAGCACCGGGCGGATCTTGCCCTCCGCCATCAGCTGGTTGGCGCGCATGCACTCATACGCGTTGGCGAAGTGCGAGCCGAGGATCTGCTTCTGCTTCATCCACAGGTAGCGGACGTCGAAGTCGAGGGTGTAGCCGGAGGTGGCGCCGCAGATCACGACCTTGCCGAACGGCTTCACGGTGAAGACCGAGGTCGGGAAGGTGGCCTGGCCGACGTGCTCGAAGACGATGTCGGGGGCGTCGCCGAGGATCTCCTTGACCCGCTTGGCGAAGCCGCGCGAGACCTTGAAGCGCTCCTTCTCCGCCTCGTCCGACTCGCCGCCGCGGCGCATCATCTCGCCGAACTCGTTGCGGTTGATGTAGTCGACCGCGCCGAGCTGCTTGACCAGCTCGCCCTTCTCGTCGGAGGAGACGACGCCGACCGCGTTCGCCCCCGAGGCCGCGCAGAGCTGGGTCGCGAAGACGCCGAGCCCGCCGGCCGCGCCCCAGATCAGCACGTTGTGGCCGGCCTGCAGCTTGCAGCGGTCGATCAGCATCCGGTAGGCGGTGAAGTAGGTCAGCCCGTAGGCCGACGACTCGACCCAGCTGAGGTTCTGGGGGCGGGGCAGCAGCTGCTGCGCCTGCACCTTGGTGAACTGGGCGAACGAGCCCCAGGTCGTCTCATAGCCCCAGATCTCCTGGCTCGGCGCGGCCAGCGGGTCGAGGCCGTGGACCTCGACGTCCTCGTAGGAGGCCTGGTTGCAGTGGATCACGACCTCGTCGCCGGGCTTCCACCTGGTCACGCCCTCGCCGACCTTCCAGACGATCCCCGAGGCGTCGGAGCCGCCGATGTGGTGGCCGTACTCGGGGTGGTCGCCGTAGCCGAAGACCGAGACCGGCTTGCCGAGCGCCGCCCAGACGTTGTTGAAGTTCACCCCGGCGGCCATCACCCGCACGATCACCTCGAAGGCGCCCGGCTCGGGGACCTCGATCTGCTCGACCTGGAAGGCGTCCTTGGGCTCGCCCTCGCGCTCCTGGCGGATCACCCACGCGGCCATCGTCTCGGGCAGCTCCCCGGGCTCGACGTCGAGCTTCGAGACTTCGGTCACGTCTACGGCCACTTCGCTCCTCTCGGGATCGGGGACGGCATCGTATCTAGTGCCTCGTCAGTCGATGGCCACCCGCTCTGGCGGCTGCGGACTATCGCCTGGCTTCGTCCTCGGTCGCCGCAATAGCGCTGCTATTACGGCTCCCTGCGTCCTAGCCATGCTCGGTCCTCGCTCGCCAGACGCGGCTCGCCATCGACGGACGAGGCACTGGGCAGCGGCGGCTCGGCAGTGGTTCAGAATCCTCCGGATGGAGGTCTTCACGCTCACCGACGGCGGCCAGGCGGCCGAGCAGGTCGCCGCGCCGCATCGCCGACTTCATGCGCCCCGGCGCAGCGCACGCTCGAGCTGGCGCTCTACGACATCCGCCTGCCCGACCCGCCCGGCTCGATCGTCGCCGAGCGCGCTGCGCGCGGCGCAGCGGGCGCGGGGTGAAGGTGCGGCTGCTCTACAACGTCGACATCGAGCCGGCCGCCGGCGATCCATCCGCCGCCGAGCACGCGGCCCGAGATCCTCGCACGAGCTGCCGATCGAGACACGGGCGTCCCCGGGGTCCCGGACCTGATGCACCACAAGTACGTCGTCCGCGACGCCGAGGCGGTGTGGACCGGCTCGACGAACTGGACGATCGACTCGTGGACCCGCGAGGAGAACGTCGTCTGGCGATCGCTTGGCGCGAGGCGCTCGCGGGGGCCTACCCGCGCAACTTCGAGGAGCTCTGGGAGCCGCCAGGACGTCGAGCACTCGGGCTTCGTCGACCCCGATCCCGATCGAGCCTCGACGGGGCGCGACCGTGCGGCCCTGGTTCACGCCCGGGCACGGGACCGAGCTCTCGCAGCGGATCGCGACGGCGATCGGCGCGCGCCCGCGAGCGGGTGCGGATCGCCTCGCCGGTGATCACCTCGGCGCCGATCCTCGGGACGCTGGCCGAGCTCGGCGAGCGAGCGGCGGCGTCGACATCGCCGGGGTCATCGACGAGCCGCAGACCGATGCCGTCTTCGGCCAGTGGGCAGCAGAACGGCCGTCGGACTGGAAGATCCCGCTGCTCGCCGAAGGCGCTCTCGCTGCTGCCGTTCTCGGGCAAGCCCTCGACGCCGTGGGGCCCCGAGACGCGTCCACGACTTCATGCACGCCAAGGTCACGGTCGCCGACGACACCGTCTTCGTCGGCTCGTTCAACCTCTCGCGCTCGGGCGAGATGAACGCCGAGAACGTGCTCGAGATCCACGACCCGGCGCTCGCCGACCGGATGGCCGCGTTCGTCGACGCGATCCGCGGCCGCTACCCGCGACGGCGGTCATCCCCGCGCAGAGCGATGGCGACGATCTCCTCGGTGTCGTCGGCGACCTCGGCTGATCGAGGTCGACCGCCGAGATCCGCCCCGGCGCCAGCAGCTCGGCGCGCATCCAGTCGAGCAGGCCCGACCAGTAGCGGCTGCCGACGAGCGCGATCGGGTGGTCCGATCGCCTCGCCGGTCTGGATCAGGGTCAGCAGCTCGAACAGTCTCGTCGAGCGTCCCGAAGCCGCCGGGCATCACGACGACGAGCGTCGGAGTAGCGCACGAACATCAGCTTGCGGGTGAAGAAGTAGTCGAAGCTGAATCCCGATGTCGACGTAGGGGTTCATGCGCCTGCTCGTGCGGGAGCACGATGTTGAGTCCGACCGAGAGTCGCGCCGGCGTCCCGGGCGCCGCGGTTGGCCGCCTCCATCGTCCCCGGGCCGCCGCCGGTGATCACGCGCGAAGCCGGCCTCGCCGATCGCGCGGCCGATCTCGCGCGCAAGCGCGTACTCGGCATCGCCCTCGCGGGTGCGCGCCGAGCCGAACACGCAGACCGCCGGGCCGATCGCGCTGAGCTTGCGAATCCCGTCCGCAGCTCGTCGCTCGATCCGCTCCAGGCGCTCGGCGTCGGTGCGCGTCGAGGCGACGGTCGCGCCAGCTCGGCGCAGATGATCTCCTCGTCGGCGCTGCGCGGGCGTCGCTTCGGGCGTGCTCATCGGGGCAATGATCATGCAGTGTCAGCTTCGCGTCCGAGGTCGCGACTACTTTCGTAAGTCCGATGGAAGCCTCCGAGAAGACCACAGCTCCCGCTCGACGCCGAGCACGGTGGCACGTCCGCGCGCTCGACGACCGCATCGTGATCGAGCGCTCGACGGTCGCCGACGCGCGATGCGGCCCGGGTCGTGCGCGAGCGGGCCGAGGCCGGCCAGCCGCCGGCCGACACCGTCACCAAGCGATCGAGATCGGGGCCCGGGTGCTCGAGAGCGAGGGGACCGCCGCCAAGGTCGACTACGTGCGGCCGAGTTCGAGCAGGCACACCGCCGAGCTGGCCGAGCGGCTGGCGAAGACGCTGGAGGGCGGAGCGACCAGCTCGCCGAGCGGATCGCGCGGAGCTTCGGCGCCGAGCGCAAGGGCTCCGTCCAGGAGCAGATCAAGGAGATCTGGTGCGCTTCTCAGAGCACCAGCGCGAGAGCCTGGCGCGGCAGTTCTCGGCCGAGGACGGCAGCAACCCGCTCGCCGACTTCAAGCAGGGCGTCGTCACGGCGCTCAAGGCAGGGCGAGGCCCGCCGCCAGCGCGAGGGCGAGGCGAGCCGCAAGCGGATCGACGCCCTGACCCGAGAGATCGTCGAGCTGAAGGAGCGCGAGCAAGCCGACCGCCGCGTCGCCGAGGCCGAGGAGGCCGGAACGCGCAAGGGCCTCGGCTTCGAGGAGCGGGTCCACGACGCGATCGAGGCGATCGCGCTCGCGCGCGGCGACGCCGCCTCCCACACCGGCGCCGAGCAGGCCGAGGGCGGCGGCAAGAAGGGCGACACGATGGTCGAGATCGGCGCCGCCGACGGCACCGTCGCGGGGCCGGATCGTCTTCGAGGCCAAGGACAAGCAGCTCTCCAAGAACGAGGCCTGGGCCGAGCTCAACGACGGGATGGCCGCGCGCGCCGCCGCCTTCGCGGTCCTGGTGGTCGCCGGCGACGAGAACGTCCCCGCCGGCTGCGAGCAGCTCACCGAGTACGAGGGCAACAAGATGATCGTCGCGGTCGACCGCGACGAGCCCGACGGGCTGGCGCTCGCGGTCGCCTACCGCCTCGCCGCCGCGCGGGTGGCGATGGCCCGCGACAGCAGCCTCGAGGTCGACGCGGCGGCGGTCCGCGACACCGCCGAGGAGGCGATCTCGACGCTCAAGCAGGCGCAGTCGATCCGCTCGACCCTGACCGGCATCAAGACCAGCTCGGACAAGGCGCGCGCCGGGCTCGACGCTATGGTCGAGTCGGTGCACGGCAAGCTCGAGCAGATCGACGCACTGGTCGCTGACGACGCCTAGGCGTCGATTTCCCGCGCCGGGCCATCGCGGCTACCCAGAATCGGGGATGACCGACCTTTTGCCCACTTGACGGCCATTGCCGGAAGGTTTCGAATCGGCTGGAGCAGCTCGAAAGCGAGGTTTCCGGCTGTCCACCGGAGGCCATGGGGGAGGTAAGTCTGATCAGCGAAAAGTCCAATCGCCTCCGGCGTCGGCGCATGGGCGCGGGGGTACTCGCGTCACTCGCTGCGACCGGGGCGATGCTGGTGGCAGGCATCGCGTCTCGTCCGGCAATTCGCGATCGCCGAGAACTGCGCGCTGACGGGGGACGGTCAAGGCCCACGCGCCCGTACATCGTCCGCTGGACCGACCCTGAGGATGCCCCGGGGATCGTGCAGGGAACCCAGACGTTCAAGATGACGAGCGTCGACTTCTCGTTCTGCAGCACCGACGGGGACTCGAACGACAACACGGGATTCGGTTCGGGGCTGATCGACGGCTCGAGCCCGGCCACGGTCATCTGGGATTTTGTGGACTCGCCGGATAACGACACGGCGGAGATCGACCTCTTTCCGGATGCTGGAGTCGCCGTGCTCATTGGTGCCGCACCGCCAGCGCCTCTGAACGGTGCTCCGGGCGGCGTCTGGGCCTTCGGCGATCTGCCGTGGCCTGCCTCGGGCGGCGATTAACTGACCAAGCTCGTCGACTGATGTCTTGGGGGCGCCATAGCGCCCCCAACTCACCAGTCGCGCTCGGCTAGGGCAGGAAGAACACGATCTGAGCTACGGCAGCAGCAGGTCGTTCTGCGACGAGACCCGTTCGGGGCCGACGAAGAACGAGGCCGGCTTGGCGGTCGGCAGGTCGGCGGCCTCGATCGTGTAGTGGCCGTTCGGCAGGCCGACCTTGTAGATGTCGTTGCCCTGGGCGACGATCGGGCCCGACCGCTTCAGCAGGCCGCCGGGCCCGTGGATCTCGAGCGTGGTGTCGGTGTTGGTCGTGTTGGAGGTGGTGAAGTTGACGACCAGGGGCTCCTTGCGGTTGGCCTGGGGATCCTTGGCGCTGTCGTTCGCGCCCAGCGCCGAGCCGTTGGCGTGCTTGACGCCGACCTCGGCCGGCTGAGCCTGCACCGCGGTGACGGTGACGTTCACGGTCACCTCGGCGGCCAGCGGCGGGCGGGGATCGTTGGAGTGGCTCTCAGTGCCGCACCCGACGCCGATCAGGCATGCGGCAAGGGCGCCGAACGTGGCGAGGATCGCCTCTTTGCCTGCGCCGCGACCCATCGCCGCAGACCCTAGCCCACGGGGCCGCAAGTAGCGGAAGTTCAGCCGAACCACACCGATTCGCGCTCCGAGAGCATGTCTTCGAGCGAGAGCTGGATCCGGGCACGGACTCCCTCGGCGATCGACTGGATCGCGGCGGCGTCGTCGGCCACCTCGGGGTCGTAATCGGAGACGTCAACCGGCTCCAGGAAGCGGATCTTGAACTTGGCCGGCAGGTACATCAGGGCGGCCGCGAGCCCGAACTGGGGGAAGGCGTGGTTGAGCGGGAAGTAGATCAGGCCGCTGATCCGCTGCAGGGGCCGGATGTGGGCGAAGATCGGCATCGCCTCCTCGGCCCCGACAACGGCGATCGGAACGATCGGCACGCCGGCCCGGATCGCCGTGCGGACGAAGCCGCCGCGGCCGAAGCGGCGGAGGCGGTAGCGCTGCCAGAGCACCTTGCGGCTGCCCTTCTGGCCCTCGGGAAAGACGATCGCGAGGCGTCCTTCGTCGCGCAGCAGCCTCTGAGCGTTGGCCGGGTGGGCGCCGACCAGCCCCAACTTGCTGGTCAGCATCCCGACTCCGGGGAATCCCTTGAACCAGTTCTCGCCGAGCATGTAGAGCGGCCGCGGCGAGGGATGCTCGTTGCGGATCGCCTGCCATCACCATCGGCGCGTCGGGCGGCAGGGCGCCGGAGTGGTTGGAGACCAGCAGCGCTCCGCCCTCCGACGGCACGTTCTCGATCCCTTCGGTCTCGACCCTGAACCAGTAGCGGTAGTAGAAGTCGAGCAGCGGCTCGAAGGCCGACATCATCCGCTCTGAGCGGCCCCAGTCGTCCAGCGATCGCTCCGGGTCGCCCGCAGCAAGCAGATCCTGCAGCTCGCGCAGCTCGGCGGGCTCCGGCGGAGCCTCGGGCAGAATCTCGGGGCTGGCGAACTCGTCGGCGCGCGGATCGAACGGGGGCAGGACCGATGCCTCTTCGGCGCCGGCCCGGGCCTCGACGGCGCCGCCCATCGGAGGCTCGACCTGGGGCGGAGCGCCTCCCAGCAGCGGGCTGTCGGAGCCCAGGTGGCGCCTGGCTCCGGGCCGGAAGCGCCGCCCACCCGGGCGGCGGGAGGTCTCGCTCAACCGCCTCCTCCGAACGGCAGCTCGACGACCTCGGCCGTGACCGCGTCCTCGCCGACCCGCAGGGTCGCTCCCGGCTCGGCCTCGCGGCGAACGACGGCGAGCGCGATCGGCCCGAGGGCGGGGGAGAGGCAGGTGCTGCCGACCGATCCGACCTCTCGGTCCCCCAGCCGCAGGACGTCGCCGTTGCGGGCCGCGGCGCTCAGCCGCAGGCCGCAGAGACGGCGGTTGGGCTTGCCGCGGTAATGCAGCCGGGCGACCGGCTCCTGGCCGATGTAGCAGCCCTTCTCGAAGTCCACCGCCCGCTCGACGATCCCGACCTCGGCCGGCATCGTGGCGGCGCTGATCTCGAAGCCGAATCGCGGCCGACCGGACTCGATTCGCAGGATCTCCGCCGCCTCCTCGCTCACCTCGGCGGCACCCTGGGCTCCGAGCTGCTGACGAAGCGCCTCGGCTCGCTCGGACTTGGTGATCAGGTCGAGCCCGAGGTCGGTCGCGACGGCCAGCACCTCGAGTCCGTCCCAATCGCGCGAGCGCTGGGCGTGCTCTGGGCCGAGCCCCTCGAAGCCGGCGATCGCACCGGCGCCGGGGCCGATCAGGGAGGTGATCGCCCAGCTCTCGGAGACGTCCTCGATCTCGAGCCGGCGGCCAACCGAGTAGGTGCGCAGATGGCGCACGACGCCGGCCGCCGGGCCGGGCTCGAGATCGAGCCAGAAGGTGCCGTCGGCGCGGCGTAGCGCTCGCATGTCGGCCAGGATGTGGCCCTTGCGGTCGAGCAGCGCCGCGTAGCAGCCCTGCCCGGGGCCGAGCGCCTCGACGTCGTTGGTGAGCTGGCCCTGCAGGTACTCGGCCGGGTCGTCTTCGCCGCCGACCGTCAGCTTCGCCCGTCCGGAGCGGTCGAGGAAGCCGGCCTCCTCGCGCAGGGCGCGGTACTGGGCGTCGAGCTCGGGCATCGCCTTGGTCGCCATGCCCATACTCTATCTTTAGACTCATCTAAACCGAGGTTTCTGCCGACAGAACCACTCGATGCCGCCGAGCACCCACGCCAGACACGAGAAGCCCGCCGCCGCCTCGGAGGCGATCGAGGACTACGCGAAGGCGATCTATGCGCTCTCGAAGCGCTCCGGCGGGCCGGTGGGGACCAGCGAGCTTGCGAGCCGTCTGGGCGTGGCCCCGGCGACGGCGACCGCGATGCTCAAGCGTCTCGACCGCATGGGCCTGGTCAGCCACCAGCCCTACCACGGGGTCGAGCTGACGGAGGCGGGGGAGCGGGTGGCGCTCGAGGTGATCCGCCACCACCGGCTGCTCGAGTCCTATCTGGCCGAGGCCCTCGGGATGCCCTGGGACCAGGTCCACGAGGAGGCCGAGGTGCTGGAGCACTACATCTCGGAGGACCTGGAGAAGCTGATCGCCGCAAAGCTCGGCGACCCAAGCCACGACCCCCACGGCGATCCGATCCCCGGCCCCGACCTGGAGTTCGCCGAGCGCGACGACAGCCGGCCGCTGGAAGCGCTCGACGAGGGCGAGGTCGCGACCTTTACGCGCGTCTCGGACAGCGATTCGAAGATGCTTCGCTACCTGGCCGAGCGCGGGATCAAGCCGGGCGCGCGGCTGGTCGTCAAGGGACGCCAGCCCTTCGGCGGGCCGATCGAGGTCGAGATCGACGGAGTCGCGCACGCACTGGGCGGCGAGCTCGTGCACCGGATGCGGGTCTCAGGAGCCGAGAAGAAATGAGGCCACCGCCGCCGCCACCACCCGCCCCCGAGGCGACGGTAGAGGACGTACTTCCGGGCGAGGCCGCCGTCGCCGCCGCGGCGCGTCGCTCGCTGGAGGGCAAGGCGACCGGGATCGGCAGGGTGTGGCCATTCCTCGGCCCCGCCTTCGTAGCGGCGGTGGCCTACATCGATCCCGGAAACTTCGCCACCAACATCGCCGGCGGCGCCAAGTTCGGGTACCTGCTGCTCTGGGTGGTCCTGGCGGCGAACCTGATCGCGATGGTGGTGCAGACCCAGTCCGCGAAGCTCGGTATCGCGACCGGCAAGAATCTCGCCGAGTTGTGCCGCGAGGTCTTTCCAAGGCCCGCCTCGATCGGTCTCTGGTTGCAGGCGGAGATAGTGGCCATGGCGACCGACATCGCGGAGGTGGTCGGCGCAGCGCTCGGCCTGAACCTGCTTTTCGGCATACCGCTCTTCCCGGCTGGACTGATCGCCGGTGCTGGAGCGTTCGCAATCCTCGCCCTGCAGCAGATGGGCTACCGGCGGCTGGAGGCCGGGATCACGGTCCTGGTCGGGGTAGTGGTCGTGTCGTTCATCACCGAGCTCTTCTATGCGAAGCCGAATGGCGGCGACGTTGCCGGCGGTCTGCTGGTGCCGGGCTTCGGGGGAACCGAGAGCATCCTGCTCGCCACCGGGATCATCGGCGCCACCGTGATGCCACACGTGATCTACCTGCACTCGGCGCTGACCCAGAAGCGCATCGTAGGGCGCGACCACGAGGAGCGAAAGCGCATCCTTCGCTTCGAGAAGGTCGATGTCGTGATCGCGATGTCGATCGCAGGCGTCGTCAATCTCTCGATGATGATGATCGCCGCCGCCTTGTTTCACGGCAGCGGTCTCGGCCAGATCGACACCATCGAGGGAGCATTTGGCGGTCTCAAGCAGGTCGTCTCGCCGGGCGCCGCGACGATTTTCGGGGTCGCGCTGCTGGCCTCCGGCTTTGCCTCCTCATCGGTCGGGACGATGGCCGGTCAGGTGGTGATGCAGGGCTTCATCCAGCGCCGGATCCCGATCTTCGTGCGCCGGGCGGTCACCTTGGCGCCGGCGCTGGTCGTGCTGGCCGTCGGCTTCAACCCCACCGACGCCCTGGTGGCCAGCCAGGTGGTGCTCTCGTTCGGAATCCCGTTTGCGCTGGTGCCGCTGCTGCTCATCGCCGGCCGCCGGGATGTGATGGGCTCGATGGCCAACCCGAGATGGCTCTCGGTGTTCGCCGGGGCGCTCGGCGCGATGATCATCGCACTCAACCTGTTCCTGCTCGAACAGGTCTTCTTCGCCTAGGGGGCGTTGCAAACCGGCGCATTTCGGCGTCGTCGGTCGGCCGTCTCGCTCACGCACGCGATTCAGT
This sequence comes from uncultured Solirubrobacterales bacterium, assembly GCA_963772265.1. Lineage (GTDB taxonomy): Bacteria > Actinomycetota > Thermoleophilia > Solirubrobacterales > 70-9 > Mayfieldus. The sequence continues at coordinate 136,446 of CAVYWS010000005.1, forward strand.
GCGCTCGCGTCGCCGGCCTCCCTGCCTCCACCCGAACTGCTTGGTTTTCACGCCCCTCAGTCCTGGCGGGTTTACGCTTCAGCTGATGGCCCTCGCCGCTGACTTCCAGGAGCTGCTCGACGCGCTGCCGGACGACTGGACCGACCTCGAGCTCGACCTGCGGATCGACGACGAGAGCCGCTATGTCGATGCCGCGGTGCTGCTGAGCCAGGTCAACGCCCAGCCGTATTCGAAGGCCGAATGGCACTGGCGCCTGCTGGTCGCCCACAGCTTCGGGCACGCAGCGGCGGCTGAGACCGTGAAGGGCGCGTTGGAGAAGCTCGACGCCGAGGGCATGACGGGCGAGATGGCGCTGCGCGAGGTGCGCGAGGGCCGGGCCGAGGTGGTCCAGATGTGGGGCCGCCCGGAGAGCGTGCGCCAGGAGTTCCGCCAGCGCCGCGGTCTCTGAGGCATGGCGCGGATAGTCGCGATCGCACCCGACCTGCTGCTCGGCAGCCGCATCGAGGAGACCCTGTCGGCGGCCGGCCACGAGGTCACCCTTTCGCCGTCGGCGTCCGAGGCGCCCCTTGACTCCGCCGATTTGCTCGTTGTCGACGTCGAACGGGAAAACCCGGAGGCGGTGGTCGGACTGGGCGTCCCGGTGCTCGGCTTCTACCCGCACACCGATGCCGAACTGCGCAAGGCGGCCGAAGCGGCCGGGGTCGAGCTCGTCGTCCCGCGCTCGAGGCTGGCGCGCGAGATGCCGGAGTTGGTCGAGGGGCTGCTCGGCGCCTAGCGGGCCCGATCAGCCGCCGGACGGCGCCTGAAGCTCGAACGCCTTCTCGATGTCGAGCGGGTGGTGCAGGATTCCGTGCTCGAGATCCCAGGCGGCCCAGCGAAGCAGGACTTCGCGGTCGAGCACCCCGGGCGGCGAAAAGGCGGGGAGCAGGACGTCCAGTTGGGCCCGCTGGTCGGCGCGGTCGAGGCCGGGGTTCTCCGCCAGCAGGTCGTCGAGGGCGGCGCCGGGGTCGCCGATCGCCGCCCGATAACCGCGGGTTGTCGCGTCGAGCACGGAACGAACGAGGCCCGGCTTGCTCTCGAGGGTGCGCCGTGAGGTGCACAGGATCAGCTCGGGATACGGCGGCGCCCCGTAGCGGTCGACCTTGAAGACCCGGACGGGCACCCCGCTGCGATCCAGCGCCACCGCCTCGGCGTTCCAGAAGCCGGTCGCGGCGTCGACCTTGCCCGCCGCCAGGTCGGCGACCGCGTTGAAGCCGATCGTCACCCGGTCAACGCCCGCGGGGTCGCCGCCGTCTGCCTCAACCTCCGAGTCGACAACCGCGTCGTCGGAGGGCAGTCCGGTGACCCCGGCCCGGCGGCCCTCGAGGTCGCGCGGCCGCCGCACCGGCCCGTCGGCGCGGGCGATCACCGACGCCAGCGGTCGCTGCACGATTGGCGCGACGCCGACCAGGTCGAGCCCGCGCTCGCGGGCGATGCCGAGGTCGTGGATGTCGAGGATCGCGAACTCGGTTCGCCCGGCGGCGAGCAGCTTCGGGGCGTCGGTTGAAGCGGAGGGCGCGCGGATCTCCAGATCGACCCCGGCGTCCTCGTAGTAGCCGCGGCGCAGGGCGGCGTAGATGCCGCTGTGAACGGCGTTGGGCGTGAAGTCGAGCACGAGGGTCGCTCGCTCAGGAGCGCCCGGTTCAGCACCGCCACCGCCGCAGCCCGCGACAGCGAGCCCCAGCAGGACGGCCGCCAGCGACGCGACGACCTTGCCCATGCGGACGCCAGCCTAATCGCTGACCGGATAGCGGAGCCGGCGCAACTCGCATCGCCGGGGTTAGTTATGGATTCTGCGGATGAATCGACGGGGAAAGACGGCGGGATGGCTGGCCTGCGCGCTTCTGTCTCTGCTCCTGGCCGGGCCGGCGGAGGCACGCAAGGCGCCCAGGATCCCCCTGATCGCGGCGGCCGGGGACATCGCCTGCGCGTCCAGCAACCCGCGCTACAACAACGGTGTCGGCACCGACGACAGCTGCCAGCAGTTCCAGACCTCGAACCTGCTGCTCGGCCGGGACCTCTCCGCGGTGCTGCCGCTCGGCGACCTCCAGTACGACGAGAACGGGTCGCTCGGCAGCTACGCGGCGGGCTACGAGCCGAGCTGGGGACGGTTGCGCGCGGCGAGCCACCCGGTGATCGGAAACCACGAGTACGACGACGGCCTCGGCGCCCAGGGCTACTGGGACTACTGGAACGGCGTCGGGGCCGCCGACGGCCCGGCCGGCGTCCGAGGCCAGGGCTGGTACTCCTACAACCTCGGCTCCTGGCATCTGGTCGCGCTGAACTCCAATTGTGACTTCGTCTCCTGCCGGGGCGACTCGCGCCAGCTTCGCTGGCTGCGCCGGGACCTCCGCGACAACGCCGACCGCTGCACGCTCGCCTACATGCATCACCCGCGCTTCTCCTCCGGAATCTACGAAGAGCTCGGCGACACCAGAGCCCTCTGGATCGCGCTCTACCGGGGCGGGGCCGACGTGGTGCTCAACGGCCACGACCACATCTATGAGCGCTTCGCCCGCTCGCGGCCGGACGGCGTCATCGATCCGAAGCGGGGCATCACCCAGTTCACGGTCGGCACCGGCGGTTACTTCCTCTTTTCGACCCTCGAGCCGCACGTGATCAACAGCCGCTTCGCCTACAACGGCGGCTTCGGCGTGATCTTCATGCGCCTGGGCAAGAAGCGCTACGGCTGGAACTTCGAGAACGTGGCGGGTGCCACGATCGACCACGGAAAGCGTGCCTGCCACCGCGAGAAGCCGCGCCCGAAGCGGCACCGGCGCCACCACCACGATCACCACGACGGTGGCGGGAGCCACAACCGCGCGGTGCGCTCCGACGCCGCGCGCCGCCGGTCTGGTTAGACTGCCGCCGGTCATTTGAGGCCGCGGCGCAGAGTGTCGCGGCACAGGCATGGCAGGCGCCGCAGGCGCTGCAAGGCTTCTACCGAGGAGGTTCGAACCAGTGCAGGACCGAGGACTCGCGGCCTATATCGCCGAGCTAGTCGGCACTTTCTTTTTGGTCTTCTTCATCACCAGCGTCGCCACCCTGTTCGTGGCGACCGGCAACCAGGCCCAGTTCGGCTCTGACTTCGCGGTCGTCGGGCTCGTCAACGGCCTCGTTCTCTTCGCGATGATCCAGATCTTCGGCGGCGTCAGCGGGGGGCACTTCAACCCGGCGGTCACCGTCGCGGTGGCAGCGATTCGCCGCATCGACCCGGTCGACGCGCTGGTCTACATCCTCGCCCAGCTCTCGGGCGCAGTGCTCGGCGCCCTGCTGACCAAGGGGCTGCTGCTCGACGAGGGCCGTGCGGGCCACTACGGCGCCGCGCAGGTGAGCGACCTCCTCGGCGGCAACTTCCAGGGCTTCATCGTCGAGGGCATGGGAGCCCTGGTCCTGGTTCTCGCGGTGCTCGCGGTCGCGCTCGGCACCCGCGCCGCCAAGGAATGGGCGCCGTTCGCGATCGGGACTACGCTCGCGTTCGCCGTCATGGTCACCGGCCCGCTGACCGGCGGCTCGCTGAACCCGGCCCGCTGGTTCGGCCCGCCCTGGTCGACAACACCTGGGGCGGCGTCTGGCCGTACGTGCTCGGCCCGCTGGTCGCGGCGATCATCGGCGCGGTGCTGTTCCGGTTCGTGATCGAGGCGGGAGAGCAGGCTGCTCCGCCGCCGCCCGGTCAGAGCGGCAAGCCGAGCGGCGCCAAGTCCTAGCCGGGCGCCAGAACCAGCACCGGGGCGCCACCCGGTAGCGTGCCGGTTGTGCGGCGGGTCACCTTTTCGCGCAATTACACGCTGTCGCTCTCGCGCACCTGCCAGTGCTACTGCAAGTACTGCGCCTTCGCCACCCACCGCGCCCACATCTACGAGCCGCAAGAGGTCGAGCGGCGCCTCGACGAGGCGCTGCGCCGAAACGCCAAGGAGCTTCTGATCCTGACCGGCGAGCGGCCGGAGGTCAACGAGGAGGTCGCGGAACGGCTGCGCTCCTGGGGCCATCAGGACTTCACCTCCTACGTGGCCTGGAGCTGCGAGCGGGCGCTGGAGCGAGGCCTTCTCCCGCACACCAACGTCGGGGTCCTCGATCGCGCCGACCTGCTGCGGCTGCGAGAGGTGACCGCATCGCAGGGCCTGATGCTGGAGTCGGTCGCCGAGCGCCTGATGGAGACCGTCCACGCCGGCTCCCCGACAAAGCACCCGCGGCGGCGGCTGGAGACGATCGAGCTGGCCGGGGAGCTGCGGATCCCGTTCACCAGCGGGATCCTGGTCGGGATCGGCGAGACCGAGGCGGAGCGGATCGCCTCGCTGGAAGCGCTCGCCGAAGTCCACAGGCGCCACGGGCACATCCAGGAGGTGATCCTCCAGAACTTCGTGCCGCATCCGCGCTACTACGGCAGAGAGGTCGCCGAGATCGCCGACGAGGCGGCGCGGGTGAGGTGGGCGGACGGATCGTCCTCAAACGGGAGCCCCGCGACGACCACCCTTCCTGAGTGGGCCCAGGAGGTCACGATCGAGGAGATGAAGCGCCTGATCTGCGAATGCAGGCGCCTGATGCCGGAGGTTGGGATCCAGGTTCCGCCGAACCTCTCCGATTGGTGGGCCGAGCTGGTCGAGGCCGGGGCCACCGACCTCGGAGGGCTGTCGGCGAACGGCGACCACATCTCCCCCGAGCATGCCTTCCCGGGACCGCATCAGGTCCGCAAGCAGCTCGCCCCTCGCGGCTACGCGCTGACCGAGCGCCTCTGCGCCTATCCGCAGTACCTCGAGCCGGAGTGGATCGAGCAGTCGGTGCTCGACCTGGTCAAGCTTCGCTACTGGAGCTTCATCCCGCGCCGGGGGTCGGGGCGGCGCCGGGAGGAATCGCTCGATCCGGACCTGGCGCCGGCGGCGATCGCCAAGGGCAGGGAGGGGGCGGCGCTGAGTGAGGACGAGCTGACGGCGCTGTTCGCCGAAACCCGGCCCGAGCTGATCGAGGAGATGCGGGTCGCCGCCGACGAGCTGCGGTCCGAGCTGGCCGGGGAGCGGGCGACGTTCGTCGTCAACCGCAACATCAACTTCACCAACATCTGCATCGTCGGCTGCGCCTTCTGCGGGTTCGGGCAGGGCAAGCGCTCACCTGACGCCTACCTGGTCAGCGAGGAGGACTTCGTCGCCCGGGTCGGCGAGGCGGTTGAGTTCGGCGCCACCGAGATCTGCATGCAGGGGGGGATCCATCCCGATTACACGCTCGAGGACTACGGCCGGTGGCTCCGCCTCGCCAAGCAGGCGGCCCCGCAGATCCATCTGCACGCGTACTCGCCGATGGAGGTCGACTACATGTGCGAGCGCTCGGGGCGCGAACCGGAGTCGGTGTTCGAGTACCTGATCGAGTGCGGGCTCGGTTCGACGCCTGGGACTGCCGCCGAGGTTCTCGACGACGGGGTCAGGCAGCGGATCTCGCCCAACAAGCTCCCGGTCGAGCGCTGGGTGCGGATCATCGAGGCCTCCCACCGGGTCGGGCTGCGGTCGACCTCGACTGTGATGTTCGGGCACATCGAGGAGCCCCGCGAACTGGCCCGGCACATGCGGGTGGTGCGGGAGCTGCAGGAGCGAACCGGAGGCATCACCGAGTTCGTCCCACTCAGCTTCATCCCCTACCAGACCCTGCTCGGGCGCACCCACGGGATCGAGGAGATCGGCCGCGACGAGAACCTCAAGCACACCGCCGCCTTCCGGCTGGCGCTCGGCCGCACGATCACCAACCTGCAGGCGAGCTGGGTCAAGATGGGGCTCGAGGCGGCGACCGAGAGCCTGCGCTGGGGGGTCAACGACCTCGGCGGGACCCTGATGGAGGAGAACATCTCGCGGATGGCCGGATCGCAGCACGGCGTGCGGCTGGAGCCGCAGCAGCTGATCGACGCGGCGCGGGCCGCGGGCCGATCGCCGGCGCAGCGCACGACCCTCTACGAGATCGTCGAAACGTACTGACCCGCACAAACGAACAAGGCGTCCAGGCCGCCTTGCGTTCGGAAAATGCAGGTTTATGCTGAATCGAGACATGAGTGACGCAGTCCGACTGGATCAACGGCTCCACGACCTGTTCGAGGGCCTGCGGCGCAGACAGGCCGGGAATCGGACTCCGCGCCGGCCGACGGCGCGGGAGACCGAGCAGCAGGCCGTCGATCAGCTCTATGGCGAGCATCGCTCGACCGTCGTCGTCGAGAGCGCCCGCGACGCGGCCGAGCGCGACTCCTAGCCGGCCCTCCGCGGCGCCGAGGTGACGGGGCCGGGACAATCAATTCGATGGACGCGATGGTGCTCGATCGGCAGCGCGAGCCGCTGCGCAAGGCCGACCTTCCGGTCCCCGAGCCGGGGCCGGGCCAGGTGCGGGTGCGGGTGAGTGCCTGCGGCGTCTGCCGCACCGACCTTCACATCGTCGACGGCGACCTCACCGAGCCGAAGCTGCCCCTGGTCCCCGGCCACCAGATCGTCGGGGAGGTTGATCAGGCCGGGGAGGGAGCGCAGCGCTTCGCGGCCGGCGAACGGGTGGGGATCCCCTGGCTCGGGTGGACCGACGGCGATTGCCGCTACTGCCGCTCGGGCCGGGAGAACCTCTGCGACAACGCGAGGTTCACCGGCTACGACATCGATGGCGGTTACGCCGAGGCGGCGGTTGCCGACGAGCGGTTCTGCTTTCCGATCCCCGGGGACTACCCGGACCTGCAGGCCGCTCCACTGCTCTGTGCCGGGCTGATCGGGTACCGCGCCCTGCGGTTGTGCGGTGAGGACGCGGAGCGCATCGGCTTTTACGGATTCGGCGCCTCGGCCCACATCCTCTGCCAGGTCGCGGTCCACCAGGGACGAAGGGTCTTCGCCTTCACCCGGGCGGGGGACGACGAGACCCAGGAGTTCGCCCGCGGGCTGGGCGCCGAGTGGGCGGGGGCAGTCGAGGACGAGGCTCCGGAGCTGCTCGACGCGGCGATCGTCTTCGCGCCGGCCGGAGAGCTGGTGCCGGCGGCGCTGCGGGCCAGCGCCAAGGGCGCGACGGTGGTCTGCGCCGGCATCCACATGAGCGACATCCCCGAGTTCCCCTACGAAATCCTCTGGGGCGAGCGCACGGTCCGCTCGGTCGCCAACCTGACCCGCCAGGACGGCGAGGAATTCATCGAGCTTGCGCCGCGGGTGCCGGTGAGCACTCAGATCGAGGTCTATCCGTTGCACGAGGCCAACCAGGCGCTCGACGACCTGCGCGCAGGTAGGCTTGAGGGCGCAGCCGTTTTGCGGGTGCGCGATGTCTGACGTCACCGTCAAGAACCTGGATGAGTTCGAGGCCGTCTTCGGCGGCGGAATGCGCCGCGTCAGAGCCGGGCTCGGAGTGACCTCGTTCGGGATCCAGGTGATCGAGCTCCCGCCCGAATTCTCGATGTACCCGACCCACGACCACTCCCACGACGAGCAGGAGGAGGTCTACCTGGCGCTCGGCGGCCGCGCGACGCTCCAGGTCGGCGACGAGGAGTTCGAGCTCGAGCCGGGGGTCTTCGCCCGCGTCGGCCCCGGGCAGCAGCGCAAGCTGGTCACCGCCGGCGAAGGGGCCCGGATCCTCTGCCTGGGCGGGGCTCCGGGCAAGGTCTACGAGCCGCCGGCCTGGACCGAGGAGGGCAACGCGCCGCCGGCGATGCCCGACAAGGCGACCACCGCTTAGCCGCTAGCGGAAGAGGTCCTGCTCGCGGGGGCGGCGCAGCGACGCCGCGCCGGGGCCGTCCTCCGCGGTGACGTGGTGGGCGAGGCCGCGGACGATCGCCGCCGGCGTTCGGCTCGCCTTGTCGCGCACCAGGTCCGCCGCCGCCGCGGCTTCGTCGGCGATTGCGATCAGGGTCGCCGCCAGGGGCCGGCCGCCGGCGTCGGTCCGCCCCCGCCAGTCGTCGAGCGGGCGCAGCCCGGCGCAGCCGATCGCGACCTCCGCCTGGCCCTGCCGCCAGGCTCGGCCGAAGCTGTCCGAGACGACCACCGCCAGCGGGCTCGCCCCGCCCGCGACGAGCTCGGCGCGGATCCGGCGCGCCGAGGCGTCGGGGTCGGTCGGCAGCAGCGCCGCCTGGCCCTCGCCGACGTTGGAGGTATCGACGCCGGCGTTGGCGCAGACCAGGCCGTGATGGGTCTCGCAGATCAGCACACCTCGCTCCGCCCGTAGGACCTCCCGGGACTCGTCGAGGACGAGCTGGACCAGCGCCGGGTCCCTGTCGAGCTCCGCCGCGAGCTTGCGGGCCCGCGCGCCGGGTTCGCGGTCGGCGATCCGAACCACGCGCCCCTCGGCCTTCGAGACGACCTTCTGGGAGATCACGGCGAGGTCGCCCGGCTCGAGGCCGGCCCGGGCGCCGATCAGCTCCCCGAGCCGGTCGCCCTCGGCGATCTCGGGAAGGCCGGGAACGGCCAGCACCCGGAGCTCGCCTGCGTCGATCACAGGCCCAAGACCTTCGCCGTGTTCGGCGCCCGCCCGCGGCCGGCCTCGATCTCGCGGGTCAGGGCGATCAGGTCGGCCGGGGTGTCGAGGTCGAGGGCCAGCGAGGCGAGCCGCTCGAGCCCGTGAGGGAGGCCGGCGGACCGGGCTGCCTCGAGGTGGCGGGCGCAGCTTCCCTCCCCGAATGCGGGCCGGATCGCATCCGGGGGGCGCAGCAGCAGGGCGTTGGTGCCGGTTCCGTGCCGATCGGGGACCACCGCGACATAGGGATCGGGCACCCCGGTCACCAGGCGGTCGAGGTCGCGCGGGTCGAGCAGCGGGCAGTCGCCGGGGACGAGGATCGCGGAGGAGGCGCCGGCCGCCTTGGCGGCCGCAATCCCGATCAGCGCCGCCTCGGGGTGGCCCTCGTCGGCGGGGTCCTCAACGATCTCGGCGCCGGCTGCCCCTGCGAGCTCAAGCGCGGTTGGATCGCCGCTGACGAGAATCGTGGCCTCGATCATCCGCGCCCCTGCGAGGGCGTCGAGAACGTCGCGCAGCATCGCCGCGACCAGCGCCCGCCGGCGCGCATCGTCGATCCCGGTCGCGAGCCGCCGCTTGGCGGCGTCGAAACGCTTGACCGGCAAGACGGCGACATTCATCGCGCCACCGGCACTTGCTCATCCACGGGCGAGGCTGGCGCCGAAGCCCAGTACCACCCGCGCCACGCGCTGGCGCGCCTTGGCCACGTCCATCAGCAGCTGCCCGGCGAGGGTCTGGATCTCGGCCGGCGGCGGGTCGGGGTCGTCGACGTCCACCACCATCCCGTCGACTATTCCTGCGTAGAGGCTGGCGACCCCCGCCGCGGTGCAGGGTCGCGCGACCGCCGCCATGAACCTCTCGGTCGGTCCCTTGACCACGCGGCCTCCGACAAGCGGGCTGACGGCGACGACCGGGGCCGCGGCTGCGGCGATCGCCTCGCGCATTCCCGGCACGGCGAGGATCGGCCCGATGCTGATCACCGGGTTGGAGGGGCCGATCAGGATCAGATCCGCGGAGTCGATCGCCTCGGTCACCTCGGGAGTGGGGCGGGCGAACGAGATTCCCTGCAGCTCGACCTCCTCCACCTCCGGCTCGCCGCGGTCGAGCACCAGATACTCCTGGACATCGCGCCAGCCGGCCGCAGTGCGCACCCGGGTGCGCACCGGCTGCTCGCACATCGGCAGAACCGATGCCTTGACCCCTACGGCGCTCGCGATCTGGGCCTGGGCGGCGGTCAGCCGGCCTCCCTCGGCGAGGAAGTGGCTTCGGTACAGGCAGGCGGCGAGGTCGCGGTCGGAGAGCGCGAACCAATCGGGGGCGCCGAGCTGGACCAGGCGCTCGAAGGCGGCAAAGCTGTCGCCGCGAAGCCCCCAGCCGCGCTCCTCGTCGATGTCGCCCGAGAGCCAGTAGGTGACGAGGTCCGGGTCGGGGGAGACGTGGACGCCAAGGGTCTCGATGTCGTCGCCGGTGTTGGCGATCACCGAAAGGTTCGAGCCGATCACCTTCTGCAGGCCCACGGCCAGCTTGCCGCCGCCGGTCCCGCCGGCGAGAAGCGCGACCTTCATCTTTCCTACCCGGACCAGGGGTCGCCCTCGGGCAGCCCGGTGATGCGGATTCCGGCGTGCGACTTGTAGCGGCTGTTGATCGAGATCAGAAGCGGGGTGAGCTGCTCGACGATCCGTGCGGTCTCCAGGGTCCCCGCGTTGACGGTACGCAGGCCGGGGATCAGCTCGATCAGCCGCGCGACCGCGGCCTTGTCCGCCCTGCGGTCGCCACAGAGCAGGACGTCCTCGTCGAGCGCCGCGTCGATCTCGTTGAGGAGCGGGGCGCTGACGGTGTGAAGGGCCGCCACGACCCGTACGCCATCGGGGACCATCTCCTGGGCCTGCTGGGCCGCGGAGCCCTGCCAGACGCCGAGCGAGCGCGTCGCCTTGCCGCTGACGGCGGCAGCGAGCGGCACGGTGGCGTCGACCAGCAGCTGGTCGGCGGACAGCGCCCCGCGCAGGTTGTTGAGGTTCTCCGACTGGGCGCGGAAGGGCACGGTGAGGAAGACCACCGGCCCGCGCTTCGCGGCCTCCTCGTTCTGCAGTCCCTCGACCTCGGCGCCGGGCACCGCCTCGCGCAGACGGGCGGCCGCCTCCTCGGCGCGCTCGGGGCTGCGCGAGCCGAGCACCACGGGGGCGCCGGCCAGCGCCCAGCGCAGCGCCAGGCCGAAGCCCAGTGCGCCGGTTCCACCCACGATCGGTATCGGCTGGGTCGCCTCGGTCGGTTCCGCCATCGGCGCGCCAGTGTAAGTCCCACGTATGCTCCGGCACCGATGAGGCTGGAGGCTCGCAAGGCATTGGTCACCGGCGGCGCCGGGGGGATCGGCGTCGCGATCTCGCGCCGGCTCGCCGCCGAGGGCGCCGAGGTCTGGATCGGCGACCTCGACCAGGAGGGGGCGTCGGAGGTCGCGGCCGAGATCAGCGGCCACGCGGTCGCCCTCGACGTCACCGACCGCGATTCGGCCCAGGCCGCGGTCGAGGAGATCGGCGGCCTCGACGTGCTCGTCAACAACGCCGGCACCGACGAGTTCGGGTTCTTCACCCAGACCACTCCCGAGATGTGGGAGCGGGTGCTGGCGGTCAACCTCGGCGGAGTCCTGAACTGCACCCACGCGGCTCTGCCGGGGATGCAGGAACGCGGCTACGGGCGGATCGTCAGCATCTCCTCGGAGGCCGGCCGGGTGGGCTCGAAGGGCTCAGCCGTCTACTCGGCCGCCAAGGGCGGGGTGATCGCGTTCATGAAGGTGATCGCGCGCGAGAACGCCCGCTACGGGATCACCGCCAACTCGATCGCCCCGGGCCCGATCGAGACGCCGCTGCTGATGGGCGCCGCCCAATTCGGCGAGATCGGCGAGAAGCTGATCGAGACGATGAAGGGGGCGACGCAGATGCGGCGGCTGGGGCAGCCCGACGAGGTCGCCGCCGCGGTCGCCTTCCTCGCCGCCGAGGAGTCCTCCTATGTCACCGGCGAGACCCTCGGGGTCAGCGGCGGCTTGGGGATGGTCTAGATGCCAGCGGAGGGCGAGAGCCGCCTGCAGCCGGTTGGAGAGGCGGTGCCGGATTCAGAGCGGCCCGCCGAGGCGACGCTCGAGGAGGGGATGGAGCGGGTCGACGAGTTCACGGTCGAGGGCCGGCTGGTCACGGACGTCGGCGGCACGATCGGGGCCTCGGTCCTCTCGACGCCGGGAATGGTGGCGGTGATGGAGCGCAACACGGCGATCCTCAGCTACCAGCATCTGCCCCCGGGCAAGGCGACGGTCGGCTTCGAGATCTGCGTCAAGCACGTCGCAGCGGCCGCCGAGGGGACCCGGTGCGGGGTCCGCTCGACCCTGCGCGAGGTGCTCGAGGGGCGAAAGCTGCGCTTCGAGGTCGAGGTCACCGAGGGCGAGCGAACGATCGGGGTCGGCACCCACGAGCGCCGGGTGATCGACGTCGGCGGCGTGAAGACCTAGCCCTCCGAGCTTGCGCTTGGGGCCGATCGGCCGCTCAAAGGGGAAATTGGCAGCAGTCCCGACGGGGCGAATCCCGGTCGAGTGGACGCTTGGAATTGCGATGGCGACCGGATCCGTCCACTCGGCGTCCAGAGCGGTCTGGGGCCTGGCCAGAAACCAGCATTGGGTGGTGGCCCGGCGCCAGCTTCTCGAACTGGGTCTTTCCGCGGCAGCAATCAGGCACCGGGTCGCGACCGGACGACTGCACCCGGTGATGCGCGAGGTCTACGCGGTTGGCCGACCCGAGCTGGGCAATCACGGGCGCTGGATGGCAGCGGTGCTCCGCTGCGGTCCGAACGCCGTACTCAGCCACGAGAGCGCTGCCGCCGCCTGGGGGATGCGGGCCGGCCGAGCCGGGAAGATCGCAATCTCAGTTTGCGGTGATGGGCGCCCCCGCGCGGTTGGGATCCGCGTCCACCGCCGAGCCAAGATGCCGCGGGGCAGGCTGGCTCGGGTCGCGGGCATCCCGGTCACCGACCCGGCGCTGACCCTCGTCGACATCGCGCCCAGGCTGCCGCCAGGAGGCCTGGACGCGGCAGTCAACGAGGCCGACAAGCTCGATCTTGTCGATCCGGACTCCCTGCGGCGGGCCGTCGACGAGCTGCCGGGCATCCGCGGCGTAGCGGTGCTGCGCCGCTGCCTTGACCGGTCGACCTTCGTGCTCACCGATTCGCAGCTCGAGCGCCGCTTTCTGCCGATTGCTGACGCGGCAGGACTTCCCAGGCCACACACCCAGCAACGCCTCAATGGCTTCAAGGTCGATTTCTTCTGGCCCGAGCTGGGCTTGGTGGTGGAGACCGACGGCCTCCGCTATCACCGCACTCCGGCTCAGCAGGCGCGCGACCGACGGCGCGACCAGGCCCACGCCCGGGTCGGCATGACGCCGCTGCGCTTCACCCACGCCCAGATCCGCTACGAACCCGCAGCGGTCAAGACGACTCTGGCCGTGGTCGCGCGCCGCCTCGCTTCCGCGCGCCGCCTCCCTTCTCACCCGCGACTGGACATCTGACGTCGTTGTGGCAACCGGATGTGTCCACTCGGCCAGCTGGCGCCCGTAAGCTCAGGTCGATGACCGAAATGCCAAGCAAAGTCCGCATCCGCGAGGTCGGACCGCGGGACGGATTCCAGAATGAGCCCGAGGTGATCCCGACCGAGCAGAAGGTGGCGCTGATCGACCAGCTCTCGGCCACCGGCCTGGCGCGCCTCGAGGTCACCTCGTTCGTGCGGCCCGACGTGATCCCCCAACTCGCCGACGCCGAGCAGGTGCTGGAGCAGATCAAGCGCCGTGACGGGGTCGCCTTCTCGGTCCTGATCCCGAACCGGCGCGGGCTCGAACGGGCGCTCGCGATGAGGGACCGCTTCGACGAGGTCAACCTCTTCCTCTCCGCCTCGGAGACCCATAACCAGCGCAACGTCAACCACTCGATCGAGGAGTCGCTGAGCGGGCTGGAGCAGGTCGTCGCCGAAGCCCGCGCCGAGGGCCTGCGCTGCGAGGGCGTGATCTCCGTCTCCTTCGGTTGCCCTTACGAGGGCGAGGTCCCGCCGGCGCGCGTGTTCGAGATCGCCGGGCGGCTGGCGGCGGCGGGATGCGAGGAGATCGCCTTCGGCGACACGACCGGGATGGCAAACCCGCGCCAGGTGCACGAATTCGTCCCGGCCGCGCGGGAGGCGCTTCCCGAGGTCGAGTTGACCGCGCACTTCCACAACACCCGGGGGCAGGGGCTGGCCAACGTGCTCGCCGCCCTCGAGCAGGGAATCGACTCTTTCGAGAGCTCGTTCGGCGAGCTCGGCGGCTGCCCGGTCCCGCCCGGCTCGACCGGCAACGTCGGCACCGAGGACGTGGTCTCGATGCTGCACGAGATGGGGCTCGAGACCGGGATCGACCTGGCGAGCCTGATCGAGGCCTCACGGGCCGCCCAGGAGGCCCTCGGCCGGCCGCTGGGCTCCCACGTGCTGCGCGCCGGGCCCGTCGAATGGCACGGCGCCGCCGATGCCTGGCGTCCAGAGCCGGACTGACCTTGGGTCAGCGAGAACGGACGCGCGTTTGAGCGATTTTCGGGTCGCTGGATGCTGCTTTGTCGGGGCTTGCCGGCGGCTCGCCTTGCAGGGCCTCCGATCACTGATCTAGGCTCCACGGTCCATGAAGAGCGATCGATTCAGAGCAGCGGCCGAGGGCAAGGACTTCTCGGCGATCGACGAGCTGTTCGCCGATCAGGTTTCGTTCCGGAGTCCGGTTGTCTTCAAGCCCTACGAGGGGCGTGAGGCGATCGCGATGGTCCTCGGCGCAGTGGGGCAGGTCTTCGAGGACTTTCGCTACACGGACCAGGTCGAGACCGGCGATACGGCGGTGCTGGTGTTCGAGGCACGGGTCGGCGACCGGGAGCTGAACGGCGTCGACATCCTCCGCTTCGACTCCGAGGACCGGATCGCCGAGCTGATCGTGATGGTGCGGCCGATGAGCGGAATGCACGCGCTCGCGGATGCGATGCAATCCAAACTCGCGGCAGCCGGGAGCGGCTAAGCTGCGGCGCGTGCAGAGGAGGGACGTACTAATGGAGACGATAGAGCGGATTCGGAGCGCGACCTTCACGCTGACCCGGCGTGGCTACGACAGGCGTGAGGTCGACGCCTATCTGTCGAAGCTGGCCGACTGGCTTGAGGGTGGCGGTGCAAATCAGGTGGAGTCGGGCAACGCGCGGCAATACCTCGAGGAGATTGGTCGCAAGACTTCGAAGGTCCTGACCGCGGCCCAGGAAGCCGCGGACTCGATCCGCGCCGAGGCGCAGACCGAGGCGCGGCAGATCACCGAGTCGGCGCGGGGACAGGTCGAATCGACCAAGATCGCCGCCGACCAGTACGCGAAGAAGGTTCGCGACGAGGCGGCAGCCCTCTCAGGCAAGGCCCGCACGGAGGCCGAAGCCGAGGCGAACCAGATTCGCGAGGCGGCGCAGGGGCACTCGGCGCGGGTTCGCCAGGAAGGTGAGGCCCACGCGACAAAGGTCCGCGACGAGGCCGATGCCTACGTCAAGCGGATCCGCGAGGAGGCCGAGGCCGAGAGCTCCAAGCAGCTCGAGGAGGCAAATGCCAAGTCGATTGCGATGGTCGAAGAGGCAACCAAGCGGCGGCGCGAGATCGAGAGCGTGATCGCCGACCTGCAGACGCGGCGCGAGGCGGTCGTCAGCGGGCTGGAGAAGCTGTCGAACCAGCTTGCCGGCGCCGCCAGCTCGGGCAAGGAGCTGAGCGGGCCGCCGGCCTCGCAGCCGGCGCCCGAGCCGCAGCGGCAGGACCAGCCTCCGCAGGCCCCCCCGGCCAGCGCACCTCCGCCGACCAGCAACGGCGCGCCGGACAGCAGCCCACAGGCCCCGAACAGGCAGTGACCGACCTCCGACCGGCGCTCGAGGCGGCGCTGGCCGGCGGTCCACAGCGGCATCAGGAAAAACTCGCGGAGCAGCGCAAGCTGCCTGTGCGCGAGCGCGTCCAGCGCCTGGTTGATCCCGAGTCCTTCTCCGAGGAGGGCCTGCTCGCGAACTGGGAGCAGGAGGGCCTCGGCGCCGACGGCGTGGTGACCGGGCTGGCTCTGATCGGCGGGCAGCGGGTTGCCCTGATGGCCAACGACCCCACGGTCAAGGCAGGGTCGTGGGGACCGAAGACGGTCGAGAAGATCCTGCGGGTCCAGGAGCGCGCCCTCGCCCTCCAGGTTCCGATCGTCTACCTGGTCGACTCCGCCGGGGCAAGGATCACCGACCAGGTGCAGATGTTCCCCGGGCGCCGCGGTGCCGGGCGGATCTTCTACAACGAGGTCCGCCTCTCGGGCCAGGTTCCCCAGGTCTGCCTGCTCTTCGGCCCCAGCGCCGCCGGCGGCGCCTACATCCCCGCCTTCTGCGACGTCGTGATCATGCACGAAGGCAACGCCTCGATGTACCTGGGCTCACCGCGGATGGCGGAGATGGTGATCGGCGAGAAGGTGACCCTGGAGGAGATGGGCGGCGCCAAGATGCACACCTCGGTTTCCGGCTGCGGCCACTTTCTCTGCAGCAGCGATGAGGAGATGATCGACCTCGGCCGCCGCTACATGTCCTACATGCCGCTCAACTGGCGCGAGCAGCCACCTGCCGCGCCCCCGGCCGAGCCGTCGTCGCGCGAGCCGATCGGCGAGATCGTCCCCGCCGACGAGAACCAGATCTTCGACATGAAGCAGCTGCTCGACGCGCTGCTCGACGCCGACTCTTTCCTCGAGGTCCACGCCCGCTGGGCCAAGGAGCTGATCGTCGGCTATGCCCGTCTCGACGGCCGTGCGATCGGCGTCGTCGCGAACCAGCCCAAGCAGACCGGGGGGGTGCTGTTCGTCGACTCGGCGGACAAGGCGGCCCGCTTCATCCAGACCTGCAACGCCTTCAACCTGCCGCTGCTGTTCCTCGCCGACGTCCCCGGGTTCATGATCGGGGCCAAGGTCGAGCGCGAGGGGATCATCCGGCACGGGGCGAAGATGATCAGCGCCGTTTCGGAGGCGACGGTGCCGAAGATCTCGGTGATCGTTCGCAAGGCCTACGGCGCCGGGCTCTACGCGATGGCGGGCCCCGCGTTCGAGCCTGACTGCTGCATCGCCCTGCCGACGGCCTCGATCGCGGTGATGGGCCCGCAGGCCGCGATCAACGCCGTCTTCTACAACCAGATCCAGGCGATCGAGGACCCGCAGGAGCGGGAGCGCTTCGTGGCCGAGAAGCGCCGCGAGTACGCCGAGGACATCGACATCCTTCACCTCGCCTCGGAGCTGATCGTCGACGCGATCGTTCAGCCCGACGACCTGCGAGGCGAGCTGATCCGGCGCTTCGGCCACGCCGAGGGCAAGCGGCGCGGCTTCGCCGAGCGGCGCAATCCGGTCACCCCGGCGTGAGCGTCGGGGCGCATGTCGCGCCCGACCGGCCGCTGCAGGCCGCCGAGGAGCTGGGCGCTGACTGCGTCCAGGTCTTCCTCTCCGACCCGCAGGGGTGGAAGAAGCCGCCGCCACGCGACGACGCCGCGGAGCTGCGCAGCTCCAAGCTCCCGCTCTACGTCCACGCGCCCTACCTGATCAACGTCTGCTCGCCGCGCAACAACGTCCGCTACGGCTCGCGCAAGATCCTCCAGCAGACCTGCGAGGCGGCCGCGGAGGTCGGCGCCGCGGCGGTGATCGTCCATGCCGGCTACGCCGAGGACGGGATCGCCGAGGGTGTGGGCCGCTGGGGACGCACCCTGGAGATGCTCGAATCGAGCGTCCCGGTCCTGATCGAGAACACCGCCGGCGGCGAGAACGCGGTCGCCAGACGCTTCGACGCTCTGGCCCAGCTCTGGGAGGTGGTCTGCGGAGCTGACCCGGCGGCGGAGATCGGCTTCTGCTTCGACACCTGCCACGCCCACGCCGCCGGTGAGGAGCTCGGCGACGCGGTCGACCGGGTGCTCGAGATCGTCGGCACGATCGACCTGCTCCACGCAAACGACTCGCGCGACCCGCCGGGCACCGGTGCCGACCGCCACGCCAACCTCGGCGCCGGCGAGATCGGGGAGGATCTGCTGCGCGAGATGATCCGCGCCGCAGGGCCGCCGGTCGTGGTCGAGACCCCCGGTGGGGTCGAGGAGATGCGCGCCGACATCGAGTTCGTGCGCGACGCGCTCGGCTAGTCCGAATGGCTGCGAACGCCGCAATCGCTGTCGATCGGCTCCAGGTCAGGCGCGGCGGCCGGGTCGTCCTCCGCAATCTCTCCCTCAGCGTGGACGCGGGCCGCGTCACCGGGCTGCTCGGGCCGAGCGGCTGCGGGAAGACGACGCTGATGCGGTCGATCGTCGGGGTGCAGATCGTCGAGTCCGGAGAGGTGACCGTGCTGGGGGAGCGCGCGGGTTCGCCGGCGCTGCGACCCAGGGTCGGGTACGTGACCCAGGCGCCTTCCGTCTACGCGGACCTGAGCGTGCGCGAGAACCTGCGCTACTTCGCCCGGGTGCTCGGGGTCGAGGGCGACCGGATCGAGCGGACGATCTCCACCGTTGCGCTGGAGGAGCATGCCGACCAGGTCGTCGGCGACCTCTCCGGCGGCGAGTGGGCTCGCGCATCGCTGGCAACGGCGCTGCTCGGCGAGCCTCCGGTGCTGGTCCTCGACGAGCCCACGGTGGGGCTCGACCCGGTGCTGCGGCGGGACCTCTGGGCAACCTTCGCGGAGCTGGCGGCGACCGGGGTGACGCTGCTGGTCTCAAGCCACGTGATGGACGAGGCCGAGCATTGCGATCAGCTGCTGCTGATGCGCGAAGGCGAGATCCTCGCCGACGAGACCCCCGACGTGCTGCGGTCGCGGACCGGCGAGAGCGACCTCGACGAGGCGTTTCTGGCTCTGATTCGGCAGGCCGGGGAGAGCCCGTGAGCCCGCGCATCACCTCGGCGACCGCCCTGCGGGTGCTGACGCAGCTGCGCCGGGATCCTCGCACGCTGGTTCTGCTGATGGGCGTGCCGCCGTTTCTGCTCACCCTGCTCAAGGGCGCCTATCACCACGATCCGGCCACTTTCCAGCACATCGGTGGCCCGCTGGTGGGGCTGTTCCCGTTCATCACCATGTTCGTCGTCACCTCGATCACGATGCTGCGCGAGCGGACCACCGGGACGCTTGAGCGTCTGATGACGATGCCGCTGGCGAAGCTGGACCTGCTGCTCGGCTACGGGCTGGCGTTCGCAGTGGTCGCCACGGTGCAGGCGGTGATCACCTCGACGGTGGCCTTCGGGCTGCTCGACCTCAACGTCGCCGGTTCGGCGGTGCTGGTCGCGGCGTTAGCCGTAGGCAACGCGCTGCTCGGCATGTCGCTGGGCCTCTTCGTCAGCGCCTTCGCCCGCACCGAGTTTCAGGCCGTTCAGTTCATGCCCGCACTGGTAACGCCGCAGCTGATCCTCTGCGGGCTCTTCGTCGCCCGCGACGAGATGGCCGGAGTGCTGAACGCCATCTCCTACACGATGCCCCTCACCTACGCCTACGAGGCCCTCTCCAGGGTGACCACCGAGGGATCACTCGGGAGCCGGGGGGCCGTGGACGTTGCGGTGACGGCCGGGGTGACCCTGCTGTCGCTGGCGCTGGGTGCCGTGACCCTGCGCCGCCGCACCCACTGAGCGCCGCCGCTCGCTGACCGCCGCGGATCAGTGGCTCGGCTAATCGCCCGACCTAGTTGATTTCGGGGTCGTCCGGCAAGACGCTCCTGCCGATAGCTCCGCAGGCGTGAATTGAGCGTCCCGATCGAACCCTGATGCTTGAGCTGGCCCCCAACTTCGACCCTCCCCTCAAGGACCGTCTCCGGTTCACCTCCGGCACCTCGAGTCTGCGCATAGTCGAGGACAAGGCGCTGATGGCGCGCACCTTCGCCTACCTGTTCGGAATCGGCGGAACCCTGGCGCTGGCGACCCTGCTGCTCCCCGGAGACACCGGGCGCGCCGAGATCCCGTTCGCGGGGGTGGCCGTCGAGGCGTACCTGACCGCGGCCCTGTTCATACTCGCCTACGACCGGCTGCCGCTTTGGCTGTTCCGGGTCTCGCCGATGCTCGGCAACCTGCTCGTCGTCCTGGCGATCGTCTTCGGCGGGACCGAGGCGGTGGCTGCCTACGCGCTCTTCTACTTCTGGGTCGCGCTCGCGGCCTTCTATTTCTTCGAGCTCCGCTGGGCGATGATCTGCGGCGCCGTCGCCAGCCTCTCCTATGCGGCAGTGCTCGTGCTTCGCCCCGAGGTCGAGCTGGGCCAGCTCAAGTGGGCGATGCTGACCGGGGGCTTGTTCGTCTCGGGTGTGATCATGGGCCGGCTGCGCGCCCGGGCCGAAGGTCTGGTGACGCAGCTCTCGCACGCCGCGAGGCTCGATCCGCTGACCGGTCTTCCGAACCGGCGCGAGTTCGACACCAAGCTGCGCCAGGAAGTCGCGCGCTCGGCCCGGGTCGGGATCGAGTTCGGGCTGATCCGGCTCGACATCGACCGCTTCCAGCCGATCAACGACAGCGCCGGCCATCACGCCGGCGACCTGCTGCTGGAGCAGGTGTCACAGCTGATGATCCGCAACGTCCGGGAGAGCGACACAGTCGCGCGGCTGGGCGGTGACGAGTTCGGCGTTCTCGTCCCCGAGGCGGCGCAGGTCGATACCTATCTGCTCGCCGAGCGGCTCCGCAAGGCGGTCCGCGACGGGCTTTCGGGCGGCGTCGCACAAGCTCACGCTCAGCGCCGGGGTCGCGATACACGGCCGCCACGGCGGCACGCCCCAGGAGCTGACCTCGAGCGCCGAGCAGGCCCTGCTGGCGGCGAAGCGACTGGGCCGCGACCGCACCGTGATCTTCAGCGACGAGGTCGCGTCGAGCCTGATCGAGCTGGGGGCGGCCAACGAGCTTCCGACCAGCCTCGAGACGATCCTCTCGCTGGCCGAGCTGGTCGACGTCAACCAGATGGGCTCGGCCCGGCACTCGCAGGTCGTCGGCCGCTATGCCGAGGCGATGGGCGAGCAGATCGGGCTCGGCCCTGACCAGGTCCAGCGCCTGCGCCTGGCCGGAATCCTTCACGACGTCGGCAAGATCGGGGTGCGAGGATCGATCCTCGCCAAGCCGGGGCCGCTGACGCCGACCGAGATGGAAGAGATGAAGGCCCATCCCGGGATCGGGGCGCGGATCGCGCGCAACGCCGGGCTCACCGACATCGCGACCTGGATCGGAGCCCATCACGAGCGCCCAGACGGCAAGGGCTACCCACGCGGAGTCGGGGAGGGAGAGATCCCGCTGCAGGCGCGGATCCTCGCGGTCGGCGACGCCTACGAGGCGATGACCAACGACCGCGCCTACCGCTCCGCGATGAGCCCCGAGAAGGCGCGCAGCGAGCTGCGCCAGAACGCCGGCACCCAGTTCGATGCCCGGGTGGTCGAGGCCTTCCTCGCCCTGCTCGACGTCGACGCCTTCGCCGAGATGAATACGACGAACGGCTCTCAGGCGGCTTCGTCGAGCTTCGAGGCCAGCTCGACGAAGTAGTCGAGCGCCGCCGGGTTGGCGAGCGAGTCGCGGCTCGCCGCCTTCTCCGCCGGGGTGCCGGTGAGGATCCGCTTGACCGGGACCTCGAGCACCTTTCCGCTCAGGGTCCGCGGCACCTCGGCGATCCGGTAGACGGCGTTGGGGACGTGGCGGGGCGAGCAGCGCTCGCGTATCCGCCGCTTGATCTCGGCCTCCAGCTGATCGTCGAGCTCGGCGCCCTCGCGCAGGACCACGAACAGCGGCATCCAGCCCTCGGTGCCGGGGCGGGGGATGTCGACGACCAGCGCATCGAGGACCTCGGGGATCGCCTGAACCGCCCGGTAGATCTCGCTGGTTCCCATCCGCACTCCCTGGCGGTTGATCGTCGAGTCCGAGCGCCCGTAGATCACGGCGGTGCCCCGCGAGGTGATCTCGATCCAGTCGCCGTGGCGCCAGACGCCCGGGTAGTGGTCGAAGTAGCTGGCGCGGTAGCGCGAGCCGTCGCCGTCACCCCAGAGGAACAGCGGCATCGAGGGCATCGGCTCGGTGATCACCAGCTCACCGACCTGGTCGATGACCGGATTGCCGTCCTCGTCGAACGCCTCGATCTTGGCCCCAAGGGCTCGTCCCTGAAGCTCGCCGCGATAGACGGGCAGAAGGGGAACGCCGCCGACGAAGGCGGTGCAGAGGTCGGTGCCGCCGCTGGTCGAGAACAGCCAGGTTCGCTCGCCGATCTGCTCGTAGACCCAGTCGAAGCTCTCGGGGGAGAGGGGCGAGCCGGTCGAGCCCACCGATCGCAGCCGCGAGAGGTCTGCGGCTCGCGGCGGGCTGCGACCCCCTCCTTCATGCAGGTGGCGATGTAGCTGGCGCTGGTCCCGAAGCAGGTGATCTCGGCCCGTTCGGCGAGATCCCAGAGCACGTCCATGTCGGGATGGCCGGGGCTGCCGTCGTAGAGGACGATCGCCGCCTCGGTGAGCAGACCCGAGACGAGGAAGTTCCACATCATCCAGCCGGTGGTCGTGAACCAGAAGATCCGGTCGCCGCGCTGCCCGTCGAGGTGCAGGTGCAGCTTCTTCAGGTGCTCGAGCAGGATCCCGCCATGGCCCTGGACGATTGCCTTCGGCAGGCCGGTGGTGCCGGACGAGTAGAGGATCCACAGCGGGTGGTCGAAGGGGACCGGTCTCGAATTCCAGCTCGGCGCCTACGTCGGCGGAGAGCAGCTCGTCCCAGCCGATCGCGCTGCGGGGCAGCGGGAGGCCCAGGTAGGGCACGACGACGGTGTGCTGCAGCGACGGCATCTGGGCCTGCAGCCCGGCGATCACCTCGCGGCGGTCGAACTCCTTGCCGTTGTAGCTGTAGCCGTCGACTGCGAGCAGAACCTTGGGCTCGATCTGAGCGAATCGATCGACCACGCTCTCGGGCCCGAAGTCGGGCGAGCAGCTCGACCAGGTCGCGCCGATGCTCGCCGTGGCGAGGAAGGCGATCACCGCCTCGGGGATGTTCGGCAGGTACGCGGCGACACGGTCGCCGCGCTTGACACCGCGGCTCGCGCAGTCCGGCCGCCACCTGCGCGACCTGCTGGCGCAGCTCGGCCCAGGTCAGCCGATCCGAGCTCGCGCAGCTCCGATGCGTGCAGGATCGCGATCTCGTCGTCGGCCTTTCCGCGGAATAGATGCTCGGCGTAGTTGAGCTCGGCGCCCGGGAACCAGCGCGCCCCGGGCATCGTCCGCTCGGCGAGGACATCGGAGTGGGGGGTGGGCGAGGAGACGCCGAAGTAGGCCCAAATCGAGGCCCAGAAGTCCTCCAGCTCGGTCACCGACCACTCCCACAGCGGCCCGTAGCCGTCGAAGCTCAGCCCGCGCTCCTTCTCGAGCCAGCGCATGTAGCGAGTCATCGCCGAGCGCTCTACCAGCTCCGGCGGTGGCTCCCAGAGCAGCTCTCCGGCTCGACCGGCTGTCGCCTCCTCCATCTCGGGAGGCTTATATCACTGGGTCGTTCGGCGGCCCATCAGCCTTCGATGGGGCCGCCGTGCGCCCGACGTCGCGGTCGATCTGCCGCGCCAGCTCGAGCGTGAAGTCAACGGCCCGGGTCATCGCGTCCTCGTCGAGCTGCTCGGGTGTGTCGGCGTGGGTGTGGTAGTAGGGCGCGAGGACTCCGTCGCGCGCGCCGAGGATCGAGATCGCGCGCAGGCCCCGAATGCAGGCTGGCAGGGCGTCGGTGTGCAGGGCCAGACGCAGTGGCCTTGCGCGGTAGCGGTTGCCGTCCTCGCGATCGGCGGCGGCGATCGCGTCGCAGAGCTCGAACAGGCGCTTGTCCATTCGGTAGCTGACCAGCGCACCCTCGCTCGCGAGGTAATGGGGGTCGCCGTAGGAGACCGAGTCGAGGTTGACGAAGTAGGTGCTCTTCGGGTCGAGCTCCTTGCGGTGTGCCGTGACCCAACGTGCCATGCCGACGGCATTGGGCTCTTCGGATCCCGGTAGGACGACCCAGACGTCGAGGTTGCGCGGAGGCTGCTGATCGAGCTCCTGCGCGACCGAGAGGATGGCGGCGACCCCGGAGGCGTTGTCGTAGGCGCCGGGGACGACGCCCGAGAGCGCGATGTCGACCGCCAGGGCGATGCCGACAAGCAGCAGGGCGGTGGGGAAGAGCTGCGCGATCGCGAGCCAGACCGCATCGAGGCCCGCCAGCCGCAGGCCCGTGATCACGAGCAGGGGAACGATGCCGCCCCAGAAGAAGATGCGTATGGGGCCGAGCAGGACGCGAGCCGGCTCGGGAAGTCGTTGGACGCCGGCGACGCTGCGCGGTCCGAAGACGAGGCCGGTCTTGGCGGCGTCGTAGTGGGCGCTGAGGATCAAGCGGGCCGGAGCGCCCGGGTTGCGGCCTGGCGAGACGACGTTCTGGGAGGCACGGCGGAAGAACAGGCGCCGGATCAGGTACAGGCGCGTGTTCTGATCGAGATAGAGCGAGGTTGCGGCGAAGAGGACGAGCACGAATCCGAGCGCGGGAACGGCGAGCGCCAGCAACGAGCCGGCGAGCGCGAGCACGACGTGAGCCGCCATCGCCAGCGAGTACTCGGGGTGGACGTAGGTGGGCTCGATCCTCGCCGGGCGCCCGATCCCACGCAGCTGCTCGGCCAGCCAGTTCGCGGCCCTCCGCTCGGCGTCTGTGCCCGACCAGCGGCCCTCGAACGAGCAGAGCCGTTCGATCAGCTCCCTGCGGTCGGCGGCGTTCAAGGGGCGGGGATTATCGCCTGCTAGCGCTTTGGGCCTATGTGGCGGTCGAGGATGCGGACAGATTCCGACCGGGCCACCGAGATGTCCCATGGCCCGTCCTGGCGCCACTGGACTCCGAGACGTTCGCACACATCGCAGAAGATCTTCTGGATATCGATCGATCGGTTGCTGAAGAAGTAGCGCGGATAGACGTAGGTCTTGTTCGGGTGGCGGATCTTGTTCTGGACTCTGCAACCGTCGGAATGGATGAGTCCTCTTGCCAACCGGCCTGGGTACCTCTCGGCAATCCGGACCTGCCAAGGCTGGAGCGAAATTTCCCGCTCGTGTTTCATTCCCCTCCCCGCCTGCGGAAACAGGCACGGCCAATGGCGGGAGTACGAATAGACCTCGTCCACTCGCTCGTACTTGTGTCGAAAGATTCCGACTTTGCTCGAGGGCATGACCAAGCTCATCGCGGTGGCACATTCCTCGACGATCAGCGGATGGCCCCTGTCGAGGAAGACGCGCAACCGGAAAACGCCTCGCTTTGCCTTCGAGATCAGCCCGTCACCCAGATAGAGACCCAGCAGGTAGGCGTATGAGACTGCCGTGACACCCGGGGATCACCTCGTCAAAGTCAGAGCAGCGCGGGCATTGCTGACGACGTTTGTATCCGGGACCCGAACCTGGCGTCCTGCCTGACAGCCAAGGGCGAAAAGTCGCCCGGGAGATTCCAGTACGGCGTGAAATCTCGCAGTTGTTGAGTCCGGCCTGGTGAAGGCGGAGCACCAAGTCGACCTCAGCCTGAGACCGCATTGCTCGATCCAGTCATGCGGCGGGTGGGATTCGAACCCACAAGCCCCTTACGAGGCAGCGGCTTTTGAGACCGCCTCCTTTACCAATTTGGACACCGCCGCAGGCCATCTCAGTCTAGGGCGAAGCTACCGTGCGTCCGGGACGCAGAAGGCTTTGACATGCCCCAATTCTGTGACTCCAGACAGGCCCGTTACAGATTCGTCACAGATTCCGAGCGACGCAGAAGGCGTCAGGCAGGCTGCGGGAAGCGCTCGTCGCTCGGAGGCTCGGTGCCGAAATCGTCGCCGCGGTAGTCCCCGCCGCCGACCGGGCGTTCCTCCTCGACGTGCCAGTCCTGGTTGAAGGCGATCATGCCGACCGCCATCACCAGGACCTGAAGCGGGATCAGCAGCACGAGCAGCGTCCCCAGCAGCGCATCGGGGAGGGCCGCCGTGTCGAAGCCCGACTTGTCGCGCGAGAACCAGGTCGGTGCCGCGACCGCGGCGAAGATCAGCAGCAGGATCGAGAACGCCGTCGCGACCGGCAGCACGCCGCGGCTCCACTGGGCGACCCGCACCGCGAACAGCAGATAGAGAGCGACATAGACGAGGCAGATGAATCCCATTCCGACCCCGCCCTCCAGCAGCGACCAGCCGCCGATCGTGATCACGAGGCAGATGCCCGCCGTCGCGAGCAGCAGCAGAACCATCACGGCCTTGGTCGTGATGGCTGTCGGCTTCTCCCTGTTTGGCCGCCACAGCTCGTAGCCGGGCCTGACCTCTCCTACCGCCATCGAGGCAATTCTAGTTTCTCGCGGCGTAATTGGCGACATTTCGCCTCCGACCTAGAATCCGGGCCAGCGCGGACGTGGCGGAACTGGAAGACGCGCCAGGTTTAGGTCCTGGTGGGCTTTGGCCCGTGGAGGTTCGAGTCCTCTCGTCCGCATCGCGGCTGGCAGTCGAGCCGCCGTTACGATTTCCCCACCCGGGGCAGTAGCTCAATTGGAAGAGCACCGGTCTCCAAAACCGGCGGTTCCAGGTTCGAGTCCTGGCTGCCCCGCTCGCCGCGCTACTTCTTCGGATCGAACCGGTGCACCGAGTAGTAGCCGACCAGATAGAGGCTGCGGCCGTCGGAGACCATCGGTGTGTACCCCGGGGAGCCGTAGCTGAAGACCTTCTTGTGGGTGCGCACGTCGATCCCGATCGACTTGCCGGTCGAGAAGCTCGAGGTGTAGACGGTGTGCCCGATCACGACAGCGGTGCCGGGAACCGCGCCGCCGACGTCGTAGCGCCAGCGGACCTTGCCGCTGATGGCGTCGATCGCGTAGAGGTGCTTGTCGTAGGAGCCGATGTAGACGGCGGACCCGGGCGTGCCAGGGACGTCGGCAACCGCGGGGGAGCCATAGACGGCCGCTCCGGTCTGCACCGCCCACGAGAAGTGACCGGTCTTCTCGTCGAGCGCATAGACCGTTCCGTCGTCGCGGCCGGCGTAGACGCGCCCGTTGGCGATCGCCGGCGAGGAGTAGAAGCCGCCCTCGCCGCCGGGGCCGAGGTCTTCGGTGTCGGCGCGCCAGATCGGATGCCCACTGGCGGCGTCGAGAGCGAACATCGCGCCGCCGTAGTCGCCGAAGAAGATCCGGCCGTGGTCGAAGCTCGGGCTGGCCTTGATCACATGCGGGGCCTTATAGGTCCAGCGGTCCTTGCCGTTGGCGGTGTCGAGCGCGAACAGGGTGCCGTTGTCGGAGCCGATGTAGAGGGTCTTGCCCATCACCAGCGGGGAGGACTGCGAGAGTCGTCGGCAGCTTGCGCTTCCAGACCACCTTCGCGTCATGGGCGTCGAGCGAGACCAGGGTCCCGTCCTCGAAGGCGACGAAGACCTGCTCCCGGTCGAAGGCCGGCGCGCTGACGTCGGAGGCCGGCCCCTTGTAGTGACGGTCGCGCCGCAGGTCCCAGACGACCTTGCCGGTGTCGGCGTCCAGGGCCCGCACGTTGGAGTACTTGTTGACGATGAAGAGCTGGCCGAGGGCGATCGCCGGCGGGAACTCGATCAGGGCCTGGTCGTTGTAGGCCCAGCGCTGCTTCAGCGGTGGATCGAGATCGGCGCGCAGGTAGTGGGTCCGCTGCGGGATCCGGCCGAAGAGCTTCCAGTCGATCAGGTCGCCGGTCGGCGCGCTGACCCCGGGCGGGTTGCCGGCCGCGTCGCCACGGGCCGACGTGTCGTCGCTGGACCCACCGCAGCCGCCGACGCCGACCGTGAGGCCGAGAAGCAGGAGGAATACGCACAGCGGCGAGCGACTACGCATCCCGACATCTATCGGCACCTGGTCGGCCGATCAAGAGGCTGCGAGCCTGCCTGCCGCGCGCCTATCTGGCGCAGAGGACGCGACCTATAATCGGCCCAGAAAGCGGGCGTGGTGTAACGGTTGCACAGGAGCCTTCCAAGCTCCCGGTGCCGGTTCAAGTCCGGTCGCCCGCTTGGACGGAGATAATCCGTCCGACATATCGGGGCGTGGCGCAGTCTGGTAGCGCATTCGGCTGGGGGCCGAAAGGTCGCTGGTTCAAATCCAGTCGCCCCGACTAGGAAAATTGCGTGATTTGCAGCGATTTAGCGAGTCAACTTTTGAGCCCAAATAGAGCTTGTTGAGCGACCGCACGGTCACTGGTTGGAATCTCAATTCTTGATGTGCGAAGAAGCGCCCACTTGCAGGGACTTTTCCAGCGAGCATCCCCGTTCGTAGATCGCCAGGGACCAATGTGGGGTCCAATTATTCGAAGAGCATGCCCACCGCGCAGATTTCTCTTCGCTGATTTGACTCCGTCGATGGCTGTGGTTGGGGGACTTCGCTTCCGCAATCACGCGGAAGCAGGCGTGACCGCTAACGAGCCACCCGCTACTCCCCATAAGGAATGGAGTCGCCCGTAGCGAGATACTGCGCGGGCGATGTCGCAGGAAGCAATTGACGCGTCTCGGGCTGCTTTCGAGCAGTTTTCCCGGGGAGACTTCAGCGCGTTCGCGGATCTTCCCGACGAGTTCGAGCTCGTCCTTGCGCCGGAGATGCCCGACGCGGGCACGTACCAAGGTGCGGCGGCCCGAGACTGGGCGACTGCGTGGGTGAGCTCCTTCGACCGATTGACGCAGGAACCGATCGAGTTCATCGACGCCGGCGACGACCAGGTCTTGGTCGAGTTCGTCCAGCGCGGCTGGACGGCGGGAAGCGATGTCCCTGTGGAGCTCCGCACGTGGTCGGTATCGACCGTGAAGGACGGCAATTTCCTGCGAACGCTGTTATTTCAAAACCGAAACGACGCCCTCCAAGCCGCCGGGCTGCGGGAGTAGGCGATGTCGGAGGAGAACGTGGAGCGGGCCTGTCGTTTCATCGAGCAGGTGAACAGGACGGGCGAACTGGGTCCTGACTTCGATTCCTTTTTCCACCCTGAAATGGAGTTCGAGGATGAGATCGGCGCCTACGACACCCGCGATGAGGTGCGTGCTTTTCTCCAAGGATTCGCCGAAGCGATCGGCGGCCTTCATGTCAAAGTCGAGGAGACACGTGACCTCGGCGACGTGATCATGCTCGTCGTCCAGCAATCTGGACGGGGTTCTGCGAGCGGGGTCCCTATCGCGCAGCCGTTCACCTGGGTGATGCGGTTTGCCAACGACCGTTGTGTTCGATGGCGCATCTACGCAGACCATCAGCGTGCCCTAGAGGACGCCGGGCGGTCGGAGTAGGCGATGTCGGAGGAGAACGTGGAGATCGTCCGCCGCTACATCGAGGGGTCGCCGCGGGACCCGACGCACCTCTCGGGGTTCGTCGCTCGTTACTGGGAACCCGACGGCGATTACTACCCGGTCCGCCGGTTCCCGGAGGCAAGGCCATGCCACGGACGCGATGAAATCGTGGACTTTCTTGGCGAGTTCTTTGCAGCTTGGGAGAACTACAGCTACTTGGTCAAGGGGGTGAAGGCGGTTGGCGATGATCGCGTCTTCCTTCATGGCCGCATTCGGGCAGAGGGGCGGGCGAGCGGTGTGGGGTTGGAAGGAGACCTCTATCAGTGCTTCTGGTTGCGCCACGGACGATTCTTCAGGGCCGAGGATCATCTGACCATGAAGGGCGCGGGGCGCGCACTCGGGCTTACTGGCGAGGCCCTCGAAGCCGCGGGGCTCTCGGAGTAGGCGATGTCGCAGGAGAATGTGGAGATCCTGCGAGGGATTCTTAGCGAGATGGCCCGGGGCAACTTTTGGGCCCTTGGGCAGTACCTCGCTGCGGACGTCGAGTGGATCTGGGCACCGGAGTTCCAGGGGATCGTGGGCGAAAAGATCTTCCGTGGCCCCGAGGGAGTCGAAGCCGCTACTCGGGAGTTTTTCGAGCCATGGGAGCGATACACGTTGGAGGCCGAGGAGTTCATCGACGCAGGCGACTCGGTGGTCGTCATCAGCCACGGTCGTGGCCGCTCGAAGAGGGGTGGCCCTGACGTAGAACACCACACCGCAGCCGTCTGGACACTTCAGGAGGGGAAGGTCGTGCGGATGACCGGGTATGACGATCGAGCGGATGCGCTCGAGGCCGCCCGGCTGCGGGAGTAGGCGATGTCGGAGGAGAACGTCGAGGTCGTGCGAGCATATTGAGGCCTATCGTCGCCAGGACGTGTCGGTCGCCCTGGCGTGTATGGACCCACACGCCGTCCTCGATATGGGCCGCATGGACGGCTCCGATGCGAGCTACGGACACGAGGCGATCAACGAGAAGGTCACTCGCTACCGGGGAGCTTTCAAAGGAGTACGACTATGAGATTGAGCGACTCACCGGACAAGGCGATGTCGCAGACCTTCGCCTTGCAAGGAGACGAGCATCGTTGGAGGGGTCCAGCGCGGCTATCTCAACTAGGCTCCCGGCAAGCAACGGTTCGTAGCCAAAATCACATAAGGAAGGTTGTGCTCTGTGAACTCCCAGCGCCTCGCCCCGCTCGGCGGGATCCTCTTCGTAGTTGCGCTCATCGTCGGCCTCTTCGCGCTTAGCAGCGGCAGCCCCGACGTCAACGACTCGGCCCAGACGATCACCACCTACTACACCGACCACCACCAGAAGGCGGAGTTCGCCGTGGGGGTCATCGCGGTCGGGCTCGTGTTCCTGGTGATCTTCTTCGCTTGCCTCCACGGCCGCCTGAAGGCCGCTGAAAGCTCCGGCAATCTCTGGTCGACCGTGATGGCGATCGGCGCGGCCGCGGGGATAGGGGCGTTCCTGGTTGCGGGCAGCACCCATGTCGCGCTCGCCGATGGTGGCACCCACGGTCGCGCCCCTGACGTGATGGTGGCGCTCAACACTCTCGATAGCGACAGCCTGCTTGCCTTCGTGTTCGGTTTCGGCATGGTGCTGCTCGGTGTGGCCGGGGCAACGCTCACGACCGGGGGCTTGCCGAAATGGCTCGGCTGGGTGGCGCTCGTGCTGGGAATTGCGTGCTTTACGCCCGTATGGTGGGCCGGGATGGGATTGGGCCTTATCTGGATCATCGTCGTGAGCATCGTGATGTCGCGGGCCGCCGGCGCCTCGCAGGGCGCCACCGCCTGATCGCGAGTCTCTCTTAGCCCAAGCCTAGGTGGGCGAGCTCGCCGAGTGGGCACTCAGCGAGCTCGCCGCCGGCCGCTGCCCGGGTGGGCAGGCTGGCCGGGCTTGAGTCAGCCTGGGTTCCACGGAGACGTGCTTGGTTGGTTTGATGCGGAGGAGTCACGCTCGGCCCCGGTCTGGTCGCGCCTCCCTTGCGCGAGAAGCGATAGCGCCCGTCACACGGGGCTCCGGCTCAGCGAACCTCGAGGTAACGACGCAGTGCCTTGCGGATGACCGACGAGGTGGTTTCGCGATCGCGCTTGGCCCGCTGACTGAGGGCATCACGCAGCTCTGGCTCCAAGCGAACTGACTCAACGCTGGCGGGCGCCGAGCCAATCGCGGGGCGGCCCGGCCGCCGTTGCAAGGTCTCCTCGACGTTGTAGCCAGTCTCGGCCTTCTTGCTGAGCTCTTCGACCAGTTCGTCGGTAATCGGCTTCCCGGTAGCGGTCTTCCCGTGTGTCTTTTTCTTCGCCATGTCAGTCTCCGGGCAGCAGCCGGCGGTACTTGGGCCGCATCTTCATCGCGTGGATTGCGAGCTCCGAGCCATCGTCACGAATGATCGTGACCACCTCGAGCAGATCGGCGCTGCGGGCGGGCCCGAGATACAAATGCGTGTCGTCTTCCTGCTCGTCGATGCTTATTGCGTTCGCCACCGCGTGGTCGATGTCCTCGTCGGCGATGCCGTGCTTGCGGGCCGACGGATGGATCTCCACCAAGGAATTGTAATACGAAACCCCGGACAGGAAACAGGGCGGGGTCCAATTCGGGGTCCAAATTGAGAAAAGCTGAGCACAACTCAGCGGACGTCATCGTGCCTGAGCAAGCACGAACCACCGGGAGCTGAACGCGATCTGTTCGGCTGGGGGCCGAAAGGTCGCTGGTTCAAATCCAGTCGCCCCGACTTTCCCCGCTAATCGTGATTTTTGGCGCAGCGCTCACCGATTGCCTGGAGCCTTATCCAGAGACTCCAGGCACGAGACCCCCAGCCGAATTCGGCAGGTGCCTACCCGAGGGCCCAATTCGTCAGTAGATGCCCGTCTCACGCGGAAGCGACAGCGGCATCGGACGCTGTTCAAGCAGCGTTCTTTGCAAAGCGGGCTTTGAGCGAGATACTCGTGGGTGATGTCGCGACCAGACCTCGAGTAAAGGAAGAAGTCATGAGCCAGGATGAAAAGACCTACGAAGGGCAGTGCTACTGCGGCGCCGTCACGATTGAAGTCTCGGGGGATCCGGAGGGCGCCGGCTACTGCCATTGCAAGGCGTGCAGGAGCTGGTCCGCCGGCCCGGTCAACGCATTCACGCTCTGGAAGCCCGAGGCGGTCAAGGTGACCCAGGGAGAAGACCAGATCGGCGAGTACAACGCGAACGAGCGCAGCTACCGGCAGTGGTGCAAGTCCTGCGGCGGCCATCTGCTGACACGGCATCCCCAGTGGGGCCTAGTCGACGTCTACGCGGCGACGATCCCCGAATTTCCGTTTGAACCCGGGGTGCACGTCAATTACGAGTCGACCGTGCTGCCCATGAAAGATGGGCTCCCCAAGCTCAAGGACTTCCCCGAAGAGTTGGGCGGATCCGGCGAGACGATCGCCGAGTAGCTCCACCACCGAAGCCACCTTCTGCCGACGCGAGATACTGCGTAGGCGATGTCGGAGGAGAACGTCGAGGCGGTGCGGCGCCACATCGAGGCATGGAACCGGCGCGACCTGACAGCGTGGTTGGTCTCGTATTCCCCCGACGCGGAAATCGACTGGTCCCGTTCTCGAGGTCCGCTCAAGGGTTTCTATCGCGGATCGCCGCGAGCGCGAGACCTTCTGGGATGAGTTCTGGTCGACGTTTGAGGAGGTCCACATCGAGACGCACGGCTTCACGGAGGCGGGCTCCGAAGTCGTGGTCCCGAATACCGCCCACATGCGGGGGCGTGAGGGGATCGAAGTGATTGCGAGGAGCACGATGGTGTTCACGGTTGAGAACGGGCAGATCACTCGCCATCGGTTGTTCCAAGAGCAAGCCGAAGCCCTCGAAGCCGCCGGGCTATCGGAGTAGGCGATGTCGCAGGAGAACGTGGAGATCGTGCGTCGCGGGATCGAAACGTGGAACCGGCGCGACCTGACGATGTGGTTGGCCTCGTTTGACTCCCATGCCGAAATTGACTGGTCGCGCGCCCGAGGTCCGCTGAAGGGTCTCTATCGCGGTCGTGGCGAGATCCAGAGCTTGTGGAACGAGTGGTTTTTCATGTTTGAGGAGGCCCGAATTGAGACGCACGGCTTCACTGATGCGGGTTCCGAAGTCGTGGTCTCGAATACCACCCACTTTCGGGGGCGCCAAAGAATCGAAGTGACCGCGAGCAGCACGTGGGTGTTCACCGTCGAGAACGGGCAGATCACTCGCCTTCGGTTGTTCCAGGAGCAAGCCGAAGCCCTCGAAGCCGCCGGGCTGTCGGAGTAGGCCGCTCGTTACCGCTTCTCGCGAGAAGCAGGTGCCAAGCCGACGATGCTCCCATGGAAGCTGACTCAGCCGACCTTCAGGTACTGACGCAGCGCCTTCCGGATCACTGAGGAAGTTGTTTCGGCATCGCGCTCGGCTCGCTGAGCGAGGGCGTCACGTAGCTCCGGCTCAAGCCGGACGGACTCCACGGCCGCCGGAGCCGAGCCGATCGCGGGTCGTCCTGGCCGACGACGAAGCGTCTGCTCGACGTCGTAGCCGGCCTCGGCCTCCTTGGCGAGCCTCTCGACCATCTCGTCAGTGATCGGCTTGCGGCTTGCCGTCTTCCCGTGTGTCTGCGTTTTCTTCTTGCCCATCTCAGTCTCCGGGTAGCAGTCGCCTGTACTTCGGCCGCATCCTCATTGCGTGGATCGCGAGCTCCGATCCGTCGTCGCGAACGATCGTGACCACCTCGAGCAGGTCGGCATTGCGAGCCGGTCCGAGATACAAGCGCGTGTCATCTTCCTGGACATCGCCGAGGCGATCGATTCGCTGCGCGCGCTCTTGAGCTGAGCGGCCTGCCGGCGGAATGGTCGAGCAGGCTCGGACTCAGCCGATCAGCCGGGCCCGCACCGTGGCGGCGATATCGATGCCGAGGGCCCGCCGAGTGGCCTGGACCGCCGCCAACAGGGCGAGGGCGAGCGCCGGGACGATCACGATGATGTAGTTCGGGGGGTTCGGGTGCAGGCCGATCTCGAACCACGCCTGCGCGATTCGCCGCGAGAGCGGCGAGGCGATCAGCAGCCCGAGCGGAACGGAGAGCGCGGCCGCGACGGCGGTCTGAGAGAGGGCTTCTTCGGCCACGATCGTGGCCAGCTCGCGACGGCCGTAGCCCAGGGCCAGAAGGGTTGCGAACTCGCCTCGGCGGTCGAGGTAGGAGAGGGCGAGTGTCGAGACGAGAAACAAGGCGCCGACCCCGAGGCTGATCGCCTCCAGGACGGCGATCAGCCCGGTCAGCTCCCTGATCAGATCCTGTCCTCCCTGCTCGGCGGATGCCTTGGAGGTCACCCGAGCGATTTCCGGTTGGTCGCGCAGCCGGCGCGCTGCCGCCTCGGACCCTCTGATCAGCACTGTGGTCGCCGCTCCCGGCAGGCCGAGCAGAGCCGACGCCTGCCCACGGGGCAGATAGATCTCCTGGCCGGCGAGCGTGCGGGCGAGCCCGGCAACTTGGAGCCGGGCCGCACCGTCCGGGGTGCGAAGCTCGAGCCGATCGCCGACCGCCGCGTGCGCCCGCCGGGCGGTCTGCTCGGCGAGCACCGCCCGGTCGCGCCCTGGGGGACCGCCGCTGCGGAGGTCGAGCTCGAG
This sequence comes from uncultured Solirubrobacterales bacterium, assembly GCA_963772265.1. Classification (GTDB taxonomy): domain Bacteria; phylum Actinomycetota; class Thermoleophilia; order Solirubrobacterales; family 70-9; genus Mayfieldus. The sequence continues at coordinate 170,840 of CAVYWS010000005.1, forward strand.
CAGGGGCGATGATCGCGGAAGCCCGACGAGCCTCGCCGGGACCGCAGCCGAGGGGCCGCGGAGCTCGGCCGGCCCCTTGACGATCGCCTCCGATTGCCGAGCGCCGGCGTCGAGCGCCCGCGACACCGCCAGCCTGGCCGGCAGGGGAGAGGCCAGGTTGGCCGAGTGGGTCCAGGCCTGGCGGTCGAACTCACTTCCGACGGCGTCGTTGGTCGAGGAAATCAGGATGTTGAGCGCGGCGGCGAGTCCGATCGCCGCTCCGATGCTGATCACCGTGGCGGCGCTGAGTAGGGGCCGCCGCAGCATCGTGCGCGTCGCGTAGACGATCGGCAAGGGAGCGGAGGCGGTGGAGCGCTGCATCCACGCGGGAAGGGCGAAGGAGCCGACCGTCTCCCCGCGCATCGCCTCGACGGGCTCGAGGCGGGCGAGTCGGTATGCGGGTAGCAGCGCGGCGAGCAGAGTCGAGGCGACAGCCAACCCCGCGCCCAGCGCGAGCGGGCCCAGGCTGAGCGAGTGCGATGTGAACGGGAAGCCGACCGTGCTGGAGTACTCGGCGGCGACCAGCCGTCCGACGCCGACGGTGACGAGCACCGCCAGCGCCGCACCCGCGAGCGCCAGGAAGAAGGCCGGAACGAGCACGGTGGCGACCACGGTGCGCGGCGGGTAGCCGAGCGCCAGCATCGCGCCGAGCTCTCGCCGCTGGGAGCTCACCAGGCGGCGAAGGCTGAGGGCGATCAGCAGCAGCCCGACGAGAGCGAACACCGCTCCCATCACCGGCGCGAAGATCGAGAAGCTGCGGATATCGGCATCGGTGAAGCGCAGGCTGAACTGTTGGGAGCGGGGCGTGACCTGCGCGGCGGGCAGACCGCTGGTGAGCTGCTGGGCGTTCGGGCCTTCGCCGCCCCCCGGGAGGTCGACAGACAGGTCGTTGACCCGGTCGTTGACACCCGCCAGCCCCTGCAGGCTCGAGAGCGGCATGAAGACCACGGCGAGCGATCCCTTCTCAGGCAGCAGGTAGTCCGGGTTGGCGGTGGCGAGCAGGTACTCGGGGCTGCGGGCTAGACCGCGGACTCGCACCTCGACCGCGCGGCCGGAGGAGCGAAGCCTGAGGCGGTCGCCCGGCCGCAGGCCGAAGCGCCTGGCGAAGTCGGCCTCGAGCACTGCCTCGCCGGGGCGGGCTCCGCTCAGGCCGGAGCCATCGACCACAGCCAGCCGGTTGAGCTCGGCAGCGGGCTTCATGCCGATCAGCTCGGCGGTCGGCCCTCGCCTCGGAGCCGAGCAGTGCCTGGCCCGAGACGATCAGACGGGTCGAGGCGACGCGTGGCGCCGGCGGCACGGGCTCGCGCGAGCAGCGCGGCCGGAGCAATCGGCTGCCGCAGCCGCACGTCGAGGTCGGCGAGCGCGTACCGCGCGTAGAAGTCGTTCCGGGTCTGCTTGACGTCGTTCAGCGCCAGTGAGATGCCGGCCGCGGTCCCGGCGCCGGCGCCGATCACCACGATCATCAGCACCGCCCGGCTGCCCATCGCCCGCAGGTCCCGGAGGGCCTTGCGGAGCAGCATCATCGTGTGCCGGCCGCCGGTGGCGCCGGCGTCCTCGACGACACCGTGTGAGAGCCGGACGATCCGTCTGCCGGCGCTGGCCATCGCCGGGTTGTGGCTGACCGCGACGAAGGTGACGCCCGTCTCCTCGTTCAGCTCCCGCATCAGCGCCGACGACGCGGCCACCCGTTTCCTCGTCGAGGTTGCCGGTCGGCTCGTCCGCGAGCACGAGCCGCGGGCCGCTTGGCGAGCGCGCGGGCGATCGCAACGCGCTGCTGCTCGCCACCGGAGAGCTGGGAGGGGAAGCGCTCGCCTCGGGCGGCGAGACCGACCCGCTCGAGCAGGTCCTCGCGCCCGCCGGCGCGCCTCCTCGCGACCGATCCCGGCGACCCGCACACCCGCCTCGACGTTCTCGACGGAGGTCAGGGTGGGCAGCAGGTTGTAGAACTGGAAGATGAACCCCACCGCGCCGGCTCGGTAGGCGGTCAGCTGGGCGCGGGAGGCGCCGGTCAGCTCGACCCCGCAGGCCTCGACGCGCCCCGCGTCGGCGACGTCGAGCCCGCCGATCAGGTTGAGCAGCGTGGTCTTCCCACAACCCGAGGGCCCGAGCACGACCGCGAACTCGCCCTCGTCGATCGCGAGGGAGAGGCCGGCGAGCACCTGCTGCTCCGCGGCGCCGCTGCCATAGGACTTTCGAACGCCCTCCAGGGAGACGATGGCGTTGCTCACCGGGCCCCCTCCCGGGCGCCGCGCGGCGCGGCGCCGTCGAGAAAGAGGTCCACGACGAGCTCGGGCAGCTGGTCGAGCTGCGGCCAGGCGCCTCCCGAGCCCCAGTTCTGGATCAGGGCGAGGTCGCCGAGCCCGACGAAGAGCAGCGCGAGCTCCTCCGGTGGGGGTTGGGGGCGGATCTCACCTCGGCTGACCCCGTCGGCGAGGATCGAGCGAACCCGGGAGATGAACGGGGCCGCCGCCTCGATCACACGCGGGTAGAACCGTGGGTCGGCGGTGAAGATCTCCCGGAGCAGAACCCGCGCGAAGGCCTCGTGCTTGCGCGCCCAGGCGACGTCGGACGCGAGCACCGCTCGCAGCCGTTCGCGGGTGGAAGCTTCAGGAGGAAGATCCTCGGCCCCCTCGGCGGCAAGCGCGCAGGCCTGCTCGACGACGGAGAGGAAGAGCGCCTCCTTGGAGGGGAAGTGGTTGTAGACCGTTCCCTTCGCCAGCCCGGCGGCGAGCGAGATCTCGTTGATGTTCGCCCCAGCCAGACCGAGCCGAGCGAACTCATCGGCCGCCGCGGCCAGCAGCCGATCGCGATTCGCGACCTTCATCTCGGCGGTCAGGCGAGCCACTTAAAAGGATTATATGGGTGACCGCCCACCCATCTACGGCTCCCGCGGTGGCGGAGAACAGGCGGCGCGATGGGTCGGGTGCCGTGGCCCGGGAACTATTGTCCGAGTCATGGAGGCGGGCCGCCGCAGCTATCGCACCCACCTGAAGACCGCGGTCGCGACCAGCGCCGCCCCCTACGGATACACCCTCACGATCTGGACCTCGGGCGCGGTCACCACCCACGCGCTCGGCATCCCGACCGCCTGGGAGGCGCTGCTGTTCCTGGCTGGCGCCGTCCTCGGCTTCGGGGTCACGGCAGCGCTCGCCTACGGGCGCCCCAGCGAGATCCTCGCTCCGCGCGAGCACGGCTCGGTGCGGCTATGGGGCGGTTTTCACCTGGTTTCCGTGGGGCTGGCGATAGGCGCCGCGGCGCTTGTGACGGCGTTGGTGAACGACCCGGTCGACTGGGGGATCGTCGGGTTCGCGGCGACACTCGTCTATCTGGTGGTGATCGCCGCCCAGTTCACCCTCGCGGATGCCCACGCTGGATGAGCGGCCTTCACTCACCTTCGCCAGGTGAGGCGAAGGCGGAATACTCGCGGCGTGGGGAAATCTCGAGCTGCTTCGCCGCCGCCTTGCCCGATCGGAACGATCGAGCGGATGATCGAGCCGGCTGACCTCGAACCCGATGCGGATTGAGGCGGTTTCGGCGAGGATCTACCTGACGCGGCCGGGTTGGACTCCCCACAGTCGCTCAGGTGATCTGGAGGTGCTTGGTCGGCTCAGGGTCCCATTCGAGGGCCCAATCTGCACGCATTCGGCTGGGGCCGAAAGGTCGCTTGTTCAAATCCAGTCGCCCCGATTTTCCGGCTCACTGGGTTGCTTGATCCCGCGCCTAGTCGTCGTGGACGACGACGACCGGACAGCTGGCGTGCTTCAAGACTCCGCTCGAGGTGCTGCCTTCCAGCCGAGCACGCAGGCCTCTTAATCCCCGTGAGCCGACGACAATCGCCGCTGCCTCCCGCTCACGTGCCACCTCGACCAGCGCCTCGGCGACGTTCACCTCTTCGGCGATGCACAGCGGCTCCGCCTCAAGCCCGGCGGACCTCGCCAGCTCCGCCCCCTCCTCTGCGGTGCGACGGGCGTGAGCCTCGAGCTCCTGACCGAACTCCTGCGCCGCTCCGATGTCCACCGGGGTCGGCTGCAGCTCCATGCCTCCAGGCATCGCCGCCCCGCCATATGCAAGGGCCGGCTCCCAGGCTGTGGCCACGAGCGCTTTGCGCCCGTCGAACAACTCGGACGCTTCGCGGATCGCCTGACGGGCCCCGTCCGAGCCGTCGTACGCAATCAAGACGGGAGCGCCAGCACTCATCGGGGAACCGCCCGGGGGCTCACTCTCTGAAGACTCCCAGGGCAGTATTAATCCTGTCAAGCGCTTCTGGTCCGCGCGCGGGCCCGGCCTCTAATCGTTCGGACTCGGCTGGACTAGGAGCCCCTCGTCGTGCATGTCGAACCCCTACGCGATCCAGGACTTCGCCGCGTCGAGCTCGCGAAAACATACGACCGCCACGCGAGGCAGGTCTAGCCGGAAAAGCGTCGAATCGTGCTACTCGACGGCAAAGTCTCGATCCGGCATAAGGAGCAGCAAATGGAACAATCACACTCAACTCGACCCGGCGTTTCCGGTTGGGTGGTCTTCGCAGGGGTGGTCATGTTCATCGTTGGTTCCCTCGACGCGCTCTGGGGTTTGGCCGCGGTTCTCAACGACGAAATCGTCGTGGTCGGTGGCAACGGAGCCATCATCGCCGACCTCACGACCTGGGGCTGCGGTGCATCTGATCCTCGGTTCGATAGTCGCCCTAACAGGGCTTGGTCTGCTGGCGGGCAACGAAGCTGCCCGATGGGTCGGGCTCTTCGTCGTCGCTGTCAACGCGATACTGCAGATCGTGTGGTTCCCGGCCGCACCGTTGTGGGCCTTCCTGATCATCATTATCGACGTGATGATCATCTACCAGCTGACCGCCCGCTGGGGTGTCGAAGTTCGCTAGGAGTGACACGAGCCAGAACGGCTAAAGAGGGTCGCAAGCCGCCTTTATTGAGCCAGCAGCTTGGCCTTCTGGGCTGCGAATTCCTCTTCGGTCAGCACCCCCTGCTCTTTGAGATTCGCTAGCTCCTTGAGCTGCTCGATGGGGGGTCCCGCGGCCGCCGGCGCAGGCGCCGGGGGCGGCGATATCCGGCCTGCTGGGCCTCCTGCTGCTGCCATCTCTCGGCCTGACGCCGGGAAACGCGGTTGCTCACTGCGGTGGCGGTTCCAGCGATGGCGGCCGTTCGTGCAACGCCGCGAAGCAATCCGGGCATGACGCTCTCCTCTCTTTCAGGCCGCCTCGGCGGCGTCCAATGCCGCCGCCATGGCCTGGATCGGTATACGGCCGCCTGCGACCAACTGGGCGCCGGATTGACGCAGAGCCGTCGCGAACGGTGCCGCCCATTTGTTCTCGTACACGAGCACCGCCGCCGAGGTTCCGGGCTCGAGGGCCTTGCCGGCCTCGTCGGTGTCCTCATCGGAAAGCAATCCGGACGATGCGCCCTCAAAGACCGCGTACGCCTCCACCGCGTCGCCGACGTCGGCCAGCTCCAGCCTGCCAACCGACCCGTCCTCCCCCTTGGTCACGAAGGCAAGGTCGATGATGCGGATGATCCCGCGGTCGACGAGATCGACCAGGTGGGGCACAGCCTCTCCGGTCGGCTGGCGGTCCGGCCACTCAACCACGATGTAGTCGATCGGCCCCATTTCGATGCTGTCTTTATTTGGTCCGTTCATTGGTCACCTCACCTCGGGGTCCAGGACACGGCTCGCCAGAGATCGCGAGGCCGTGGATGACGATAACGCAGAGCGCGAAGACGCCTAGGACGAGGTCTGCTTAGCGTCGCTGGGAGAGACATATCGGGCCCGTGCTTCGAACCCGCGACCGTCGTGGTACCGCTTTGGTACCGACTGCTTGTCCTATCTGTCCAGATCGTCCACGGGCGTGGACGCATAGGACGTCACTGGACGCTGCTGGAAGCATCGACACCCAAACGTCGCTCGGCTGGGGGCCGAAAGGTCGCTGGCTCAAATCCAGTCGCCCCGACTCGAGAGAGCAGAGGCCACGCAGCCCGGGCACGGCAATTGGCTCGCCCGTCAGTCGGTCCCGGTTTGCGCGGCGCGCGTGGCCTCCTGCCTGTCCATGTACACGCGAACCCGTGCCACACGTCCGTCGCGCATCCGGGCGACATGGAACAGCGCTCCATCATCGAGGTCGAGCCCGCTCAACGCGCCGTGGGTCCGCGCCCGGAGCTCGATCAGGATTTCGTTTTCGATGATGTCAGTGCGCACTATTTCCACTGGACTCAACGCGATGATCTCGGCGACGTCGTCCCGCAGGAAGCGAATCACCGCATCAGCCCCGTGGTAGACGCGTTGACCGGGCCACTCCGGGGCGTTCTGGTACTCGATGTCGTCGGTGAACAGCTCAGCCAGGGCGTCCGTGTCACCGGCGTTCCACCGTGCGTAGCCGGCGCGAACCGTCTCTACGTCGCCCGTCTCGATTCCCTTCGAGCTCGTCCGGTCAGCAGCCATCGGGAACCCCGAGCTTAGCGCCGCTCGAAGAGCCCAGGCGGGACGGCGCATCCGTCCCTGGCGGAGCATGCCGAGCGCGGCTAGGATCCGGGCTGTGGCAGCTGTCGTCCCGGACGGACGCACCAAGGTTGCCGTGCTGGGTGGTGGCGCCGGCGGAATCACCGCGGCCTTCGAGCTCACCGCTACTCCGGAGCTTCGTGAGCGCTTCGACGTCACCGTCTATCAGCTCGGTTGGCGTCTCGGTGGCAAGGGCGCGAGCGGTCGCAATGCGGCAGCCGGCAACCGCATCGAGGAGCACGGGCTCCATGTCTGGTTCGGGTTCTACGACAACGCGTTCCGGCTCATGCGTGACACGTATCAGGAGCTCGGACGGGCGTCCGATTCACCGCTGGCAAGCCTCGAGGACGCCTTCAAGGGTTGTGATCGTCTCGTTCTCTACGACCGCCAGGGCGACGGCTGGCATCCGTTCCGCTTCGACGTGCCGCGAAACTTCCAGCGCCCAGGAGACCCGGGTGTGCTGCCGACCTTCTGGGAGATCGCAACGACCGTATGCGGCTGGGCGCTTGGCAGCTGGCGCGACCTCAATCAGGATCGACCGGAGCTGCAGGCCGCTGAGCCCGCTCGCCATCTGACACCTGCCTGGTTCGCGGACCTTGCCCAGGACGTCGCTTCGGACCTGCTGCGATTGGAGTTGCGCGGAGCCGAGCACCTGCTCGAGCTTGCCCACCGCCTGGCCCGGGCCCGCTCGCGGCACACCGATCTCGCGCACGCTGGGCAGGCAGGACACCCATGGTTCCTTGCGAGGCTGCTGACCGGGTTTCGCGACTGGCTGTGGTCGGAGGTAGTCGCCGAAAGGTGCGAGGCGGACCCGGATCTACGGATGTTCTTCACGATCTTCGACACGATCGCGAGCACCGCAGCTGGAATCGTCGACGACGGCGTTCTCGAGCACGGCTTCGACGCGATCAATGACCAGGAGTGGTCGGAATGGCTGCGCCTGCACGGCGCCAAGCAGATCACTCTCGGCCGCACGCCTGCCGAGCGCTCCCCGGTGCTGAGATCGGTCTACGACGTCGCCTTCGGCTACCTGGAAGGTGACATCGCGAAGGCCAACGTCGCGGCGGGCACAGCCACCAACGACCTCCTGCGGCTGCTGTTCAGTTACCGCGGCTCGCTGATGTACAAGATGCAGGCGGGCATGGGCGACGCAGTGTTCGCCCCGCTTTACGAGGTCCTGCACGCACGAGGCGTCGACTTCCAGTTCTTCCATGCCGTCACGCGTTTGGGTCTTGCTGCCGAGGATCCCCGGGTCGACCTGATCGAGGTCGTGCCACAGGTCGGGCAAGCGGCGGCTGGCTACGAGCCCCTCGTCGACGTCGACGGCCTCCCATGCTGGCCGAGCGAGCCGCTTTGGGACCGGCTCGAGGGCGGCGAGGAGCTGCGCGACGCGGGCGTCGACTTCGAAGCTGATCCCAATCCTCTCGGCCGGGAGCCGATTCGGCTTCGCCTCGGAACCGACTTCGATCAGGTGGTGTTGGCGATTCCGGTCGGCGGGCTGGCGCCGCTTTGCGGCGAGCTAATCGAGCGCGATGGGCGCTTCCGGCGCGGCATAGAGACGGCGGCAACGGTTCGCACCCAGGCATTCCAGCTCTGGCTCGAAAAGGACAGCGGGGAGCTCGGCTGGGCCCACGAGGAGAACTCGGTTGCCGGATGCTACGTCGAGCCGCTCGATACCTACTGCGACATGAGCCACCTGTTACCGCGTGAGTCGTGGGGCGATGACACACGCGTACGCGGGATCGCCTACTTCTGTGGCGTTCTCGACGATCGTGCCGGCGAGACCGCGGTCGATGCCCGGCGCCGCGTGCGGGCCAATGCGGTCGAGTTCCTTCACCGTGACGCCGGTGGGCTATGGCCCGACGCGAGCATGAGCGGGGGGGTCTTTGATTGGGACGTTCTCGCTGGCCCGGAAGGAATCACCGCCGAGGAACGCTTCGAGTCCCAGTACTGGCGGGCGAACGTCTCCCCGTCAGAGCGATATGTGTTGACGCCTGCCGGGTCGGTCAATCAGCGACTGCCGTCGAACGACTCCGGCTTCGAGAATCTAGTGCTGGCCGGGGATTGGACGAAGAACGGCATCGACGGCGGCTGCGTCGAGGCAGCTGTCACATCCGGAATGCAGGCCGCCCGCAAATTGACGGGAATCAAGCGGCCGATCACCGGTCAGAGCCCGCAGTGGATGCAGCCAACTCCAAGCCAGCTTCCTGCTTACATCGAGTACGGGGGTCGCGCTACTGCCCCCGGACCGTTTCTATCCCTGAAGGGGAGATTTCGCAGCTACCTGCTCGAGGGCGACGAGGACCGGATAGCCGATCTGGTGAGGCGCACGCTGGACGAGCCCGTGGGGCCGCAGGTCGCCTACCGCGCGATCGGCTCGAACGTGTTGCTGATGCTCGGCGGATTCGAGCGCGTCTCCTCGATGGCCTCGCCATTCGACCGCTGGGGGACTGTGAGCGAGATCGTCGCATCGTTCTGGGTCCCGGTGATCGCCGGCCGCGACCTCGGCGACGTCTTCCTTGCCGAGCGGCTTGGTCTCGCGGCCCCTTATGTATTCGTCGACAATCCGATGTCGTATCTGGGCGGTCGCGAGACCTACGGCTACGCGAAGACGATGGGTCGGTTCGATCCCCCCGATGGGGTCGGCGAGCGCCAGCGCATGGAGGCGTTCGGGGGTGACTTCGGGCGCGACGAGGGCGCCGCCTGGCGTCTCTTTCTGGACATCTCTGCGAGCGGAACCGAGGTGGCAAGCTCGGACGGGGAAGACAGACTCGAAGGTCCCGAGGCGCTGGCCCGCCAACTGGCTCCACAGCTGTTGGAGCGAAACGCCGAGGGCGAGGTGATTCTGCCGGGCCTGCGGTTCGCCTCCAGCCTAGTTGACGACATGCTGAAGGGCAGGATGCGGCAGGTGTTCCTCAAGCAGTTCCGCGATGCGGCTCACGGCACCCGCGCCTGCTACCAATCGGTGGTCGAGGCGCCGATCGACGTCAAGCGTCTCTCGATCCGCCGATCGAGTCGCGACTGGGATGTCACGATCCGGCCGCTCGACAGCCATCCGATCGACCAGGAGATGGGCATCGTCAGTCAGCGGGCCGCCCTGGCTCTGGACGGGGAGCTCGACATGGTGGTCGAGACCGGGGTCGAGATCGGCAGGGTCGCCGCGTCGGCGGCCCCTACGACCGTGGTCGAGCGGCCACCGGATGGGGTCATCTCAGGCGAGAGCATTACCGAGCTGATCCGGGACATCGTCGGCCGGATCTCCACCGAGCTCCCCGGGCTCGGCCGGTTGAAGTGGTGGTAGGGCTGGGCCGGCGCCATCTCTCGAAGGTCCTCCGTGCGTCGCTGGAGAGACATAGTCGAGCCCGCTTCTAACCGGCGGCCCGCGTGTACCGCTTGGGTGCCACCGCTACGTCCCGGACGGGCTCCACGCACTACTGCGAGTGGTAAGCGCTCTCCCAGCAGAGAAGACTGCCGGCGGGGAACTGCGACACCGCCACGCCAGACCTGATTGAGTGCCCGACGTGGCGTGGAGAGGTCGTGTTTTCGGTGGTCGGTCGCGGCTGTGTGTTGCGCTGGCTGCGGTGGTGCTGGCGCTCACGTTCATGACCGGTGCCAGCGCGGCCGAGACGTTCAGCGCCCGCGGCAGCGTCGAGCAGGTCTACGTCACCGGTCTGCCTGCCGGAGCACAGGCATCGCTTCTGAACAGCAGCGGCGCGACGGTTGCCACGAAGCCGGCCAACTCCCTGGGCGGCCTCCTGTTCCGCGACGTCAGCCCCGGAGGCGGGTATCGCGTCCGGTCAGGGGGAGTGACGTCACAGGCGATGACTGTGTTCACCAAGCAGTCGACTCCGCGCAGCACCACGATCTACAACCAATCGATCCCGTCGAGCGGCTACGGGTACCTGAGGACCCGGGACGGCACCAGGCTGGCGATCGATGTGCATCCGCCGCAGGACGTGACCAACGTCCTGCCCGGCGTCGACGTGCCGCAGCTTCCCAGCGGCCCGACGCCGACCCTGATCGAGTACTCGGGCTACGGCTACGCCGATCCGGCCGGGCCGCAGAACGGGATCGCGATCCTCGCCAACCTGATGGGCTTCACGGTGGTCGACGTCAATATGCGCGGTACCGGCTGCTCAGGCGGCGCCTACGACTTCTTCGAGCCGCTGCAGAACCTCGACGGCTATGACGTGATCGAGACGATCGCGCGCCAGCCCTGGGTCCTGAACCACAAGGTGGGGATGATGGGCATCTCCTACGGCGGCATCAGCCAGCTCTTCACCGCCCAGACCCATCCGCCGAGCCTGGCGGCGATATCGCCGCTCTCGGTGATCGACAACACCCAGACGACCCTCTATCCGGGCGGAATCCTCAACACCGGCTTCGCCGTGGCGTGGGCCCAGGAGCGCATCCACGACGCGATGGCGGCGGGCCCCAACAGCGGCCAGGCCTGGGCGTACCAGAAGATCCAGGATGGCGACACGACCTGCCAGGACAACCAGGCCCTGCACCCGGAGGCGGTCGACCTGATGGCGAAGATCCGCGCCAACGACCATTACGTCCCCGAGGTCGCCGATCCGCTCTCGCCGGTGACGTTCGTAGAACAAGATCAACGTGCCGACCTTCATGGCCTGCCAGTGGACCGACGAGCAGACCGGCGGCCACTGCCCGACCCTGGCCGAGCACATGACCGGGACGAACCGCAAGTGGTTCACCTTCACCAACGGCACCCACGTCGACTCGCTCGACCCTGCGACCTTCAACCGCTGGTGCGACTTCCTGTCGCTCTACGTCGCCCAGGAGGCGCCGGCGACCCACTGCGCGCAGAACCAGGTGGCGGCGCCGGTGATCTACCAGGAGGCGATGGGGATCTCCGGCGTGACGATGCCACCCGACCCGATCCAGGCACAGCCGACCTACGCCGGGGCGCTGGCGGCGTTCGAGCAGCTGCCGCCGATCCGCATCCTCTTCGACAACGGCGCCGGCGGGACGCAGCCCGGTCAGCCGCAACCCGGCTTCGAGCAGTCCTTCTCGAGCTTCCCGATCCCGGGCACGACGGTCGGCCGCTGGTACCTGGTCCGACGGCGGCGCCCTATCGACGACTCCGTTGACTCACTCCGGCGTGAACTCGTTCACCTGGGACGCCCACGCGCGGCCGCTGACCGACTTCAGCGGCGACACCGGCGCCGGCACCAACGGTCTCTGGACGGCGACCCCGCCCTATGACTGGGTCCAGACCTCCGTCGGGGAGCGCGGTGTCCTACATCACCCCGCCGCTGAGCGCCAACACGACGGTGATCGGCTCCGGGATGGTGCAGCCCTGGGTCCGCTCCCCGGTTCCGAACGTCGATCTTCAGGCGACGATCTCGGAGGTCAGACCCGACGGCAAGGAGACCTTCGTGCAGGGCGGCTGGGTGCGCGGCGACGAGCGCAAGCTGGACTCGACCAAGGGCTCCCCGCTCGAGCCGGTGCTCAGCCTCAGGGAGTCCGACGTGTCGCCGCTGCCGAGCGACCGCTTCGTCCCAGGTCACGATCCCGCTCTATTACGAAGGCCACGTCTACCGCGCCGGTTCGCGAATCCGGGTGACGATCTCGGCGCCGAACGGCGATCAGCCGATCTGGTCGTTCGGCGAGACCCAGCCGGAGAGCGGCACCCCGACAGGTCGAGATCGGCCACTGCCAGGGATGCCGTCGAGGCTGACCCTGCCGGTCGTGCCGGGCGTCAACGTTCCGACGGGACTGCCGCCCTGCCCGGGCCTGAGGGGCGAGCCGTGCCGGGCCTACCAGCCCTTCGTTAACCGCCCGGAGACTCCCTGAGCCGGACGGCTAGCGCGCCGACGTGCCATAGGTCCCCCTTGAGCTTCATCCGCTTCTGCTCGACGAAGCAGGCCTGGTCACCCGCCGACTTCTGGTGCGCCAGGTCGAGCGTAGTTCACCATCTGCCGAAACCTCTGACCGAAGAAGAGCGGTCGTCGAGACCGGGATCGACCGCTGTCAACCGTTCTCCTTCGGGGCGGCGGCCAAGGCGAAAGGGCTTCCTTCGGAGTCACGGCAGACGGCCCACCGCTCGCCGGGATGGACGATCGAGCCGCCAAGGGCGCGGACGCGCTCGAGCGCCGCCGGCATATCGGCGACCGCGAAATAGGGGAGGGACGCGGTATCGCCGGGGCCCGGTCCGCGCTCATGGACCCCGAGGCGCAGCTCACCGTCGTCGATCTCCCACCCGGACCCCGACCCGGTGGCTCTCGGCTCCAGCTCGACGTCGAGCACGCCGCGCCAGAACCTGCGGGCCCGATCGAGGTCGTCGGCAGGGAACTCGATCAGCGGAGCAGGCATGGGACGGAGTATCGGCGATCAGGCTGGGGGCTGCCCCGACTCGTGGTTAGGCCCGGCTATTCCTGCGCGATGACAAGCCGCCGTTCGAGCTTGTCAAAGCTGTCGCTCCAACCATCCCGATGAAGGGTCCGACGCGCCTCGGTCTTGAACGGGCCTTGGGTGAAGACGACCTTCGTCGATTCACCCAGATCGCGAAATGACAGATCAACCAGCGTTTCTGCGTCGTCCGCATCGGGAGGCTCCCAGACGAACGTGAAGGCCAGCCGGGTAGGCGGTTGGACTTCGCGGAACTCACCGGTCAAATGGAATGCATCGCCTTCCGGCGGCTGCATTTCGATCCGGTAGCCCTCTCCGACGCGAGCTTGGAAACTCAGGCTCGGAATGGTGAATCCCTTCGGGCCCCACCATTTGGCTAACTCGTTCGGATCGCTGAAGGCCGCGAAGACGACCATGGGCGGCGCCGGGAGATTGCGCTTGAGCTCGAGGACGAGCTCGTCCGATCCCGTCTCCATTCACCGATCGTATCCGCCGGAATGCTCGGCGAATCAGCCCTGCGCCTGCAACCAGGACTTCGGCACGACTCCCATCCGCATCCGCTGCGGGTGGTCACCGACCGGAACCCGGGCGACTATCTCGCGGCTCTTGTATGAGATCGCCGAGATGCTGTCGCTGCCGCTCCATGAGATGAAGCAGTAGCGACCGTCGCCGCTGTTGGTCACCCAGTAGGGCTTTGTGTCGCCCGGCTGGATCAGCTTGTAGGCGAAGCTGGATCGGTCGACGATCGCGGCGTAGTCGTCCATCGTGCCGGCGACGCAGAGCCGGGTCCCCTCGGGGTTCATCGCGATCCCGTGGTGGGCGGAGTCGAGCAGGTACTGCTCGCGCGGCATGTCGGGGACGAGGTTCGGCAGGGTGTCGACTCGGGTGACGCGGTCCTGGTCGAAGTCGTACTCGACGAAGCCGTGGAAGAAGGAGACCTGGAAGTAGACGAAGCGCTCGTCGGGCGAGAGCGCCATCGGGCGCACGGCCGAGCTCATGTTCGGATAGCCGGCCTCCGCGAGCTTCTTGCCCATGTCGATCTGCTCGATGATCTGGTTGGTCTTCGCATCGACGATTTGAAAGCGCCGGTCGCCCTTGGTCGTGTCCACGGCCGGCTGGTCGAGTGGTGTGTACACGAGGCCAATGCTCGCGTGGAAGATCTTCGAGCCGTCCTTGGAGTAGTTGTTCTCGTGCGGCGAGTCGCCGGAGGCGAATCGTCCGACCTCCTGGCCGGTGTAGGTGTCGAGGATGTGGACGACGTTGCCGGTCGAGGCGGAGACCGCGACGTGGCGGCCGTCGGGGGACATCGCCATGTGGTCCGAGCGCTGGCCGTCGACGCGGAAGCGCCAGGCAATCTGCCCCGTGGCGAGATCGATCCCGACGACGTCGGCGAGGCTGGGCCTCGATACCACCAGCAGCTTGCCGTCCTTGGACGTGAACATGTCGTCGACGTACTGGTCGTGCCCCTCGCCGATCAGCTGCCGGATCGCGAGGAAGTAGCCAAGCCGTACCGGGTCGGTGGCGATCTCGAGCATCCGCTGGTTGATGTCGGGGATGATGTTGACCCGCTTGACCCGCTTGAAGGTCGGCTTGCTTTGCGTCCCTCCCTGCTGGATCACGTCCGCGGTGCCGTCCCAGTTGTTGCCCACGAAGAGGACCGGGACGAGCTGGCTCTTCGGGGGCGCCTTCGCGGCAAAGCCGAGAGAAGCGAAGCCGCCACAGCCGTAAGCACGGCCGCGACGACGGCGACGACGACGGTTCTCTTGGCTCCCCTAAGACTCACTGGCGCTCTTCCCCACGAGGACGATGTCCCGATCAAGCGGACCCTAACCGGAGTGGCGTCGCCGCGCGCCGGTTCCAGCCTGGGTCGAAATGTCACTGCGCCTTTCAACCGCAAAGGTGTTTCCTCAACCCCAGAATCAGGCGTCGATCCGAGCCTGGTTGTCAGGTTATGGGTTACAGTGAGGCGAGTACGCATTGGATGCTTTTGGCGTTGGACGGACGGACCCGGAGGGGGACGCTGCGACCGATTGAGCGACTTCGGCGACGCGTCATCTGAACGACCTCCGCACCTTCCGCGTAGAGGTTGATCGGATGTCAGCAATAGAGGAAGACCGTGCCTGACCCTCCCCCGATGGCACGACGGGGGCTGGTTCCGCCTGAGCTCGAAGAGGAGCTTCGGGCGGCGTTCGAGCTGGTCCGAGCCGAGCCCAACGCTGCAAAGGCGCTGCGGAAGCGAAGCCTCGAGCGGGGCGATCACTGGACTCGGCGCGCCAACCGCGACGCGTTCCTGATCTTCGAGCACGAGCGGCGGCTGATCGCCAGCCGCCTGCACCGGGAGCGGCGGCGAAACGACCGCTACCGCGACCTGGTCCTGATCACGAAGCTGATCTGGCTCGAGTACGAGCTGCTCGCCGGCCGGGTTGGCCCCGGCAGACGCCTCGCCCAGCCGCCGAGCGGCCCGATCACCCCCGGCCAGGACGTGCCCGCCCAGTGGGCCCGCCCCTGGGGGGTCGGCCCGATGAGCGAGCTGAGCCGAATGTTCTCCCTCTACATCGGCGAGCGCGATCGCATCGCACGGCGGCTTTCGCCTCCGGTCCTCTCCGGTGCGACGGCCGAGGCTGATCTTGAGCTGGTGCGGATCGTGTCGCCGACTGCTCTGCAGGGGGTAACCGCGAACACCGAGGTTCCGACGGCGCAGCCCGAAGTCGAGGCCGCGCCCCCCGTGGAGCCTCGGGCGCCGGCGCGGCCACCGAGCGGGCGGCAGCCGTCTTCGCCGGACGAGGTGTCGACCGCCGATGTCCCCGCCGCCGGGGCTGCCGCGATTGCCGAGCGCCTGGCCCGCGAGGAGGCAGAGGAGGCGAAGGCCCGCGAGGAGGGCGAGCGCAAGGAGGCCCGCAAGCGGGAGCAAAGGGCCGAGCGCCGGCGCGAGCGGGAGCTCGAGGCAGAGCGGAAGCGCGAGGCTCGCCGGGAGCGCCGGGACGCACGGAGTTGGCGCCGGCGCGAGCAGCCTCGCCGGGTTCGGTCGGGGATCAGCACCAGCGCGCGCCGCGCCCGAGAAGCGACCGGAGTCGGCGTTGGCATCCTCACGGCGCCGGTCCGGCACAAGCCGGACCTCCTCTCCGTGGGTGTGGCCTCGATGGTGGTGGCGCTGTTGCTCGCGGGTGCGCTCATCACCACCGACCTCGTCTCGGACGACGGCCCCGGCCCGATCACCGGGGTGCGCGAGGCCCGCGCCGCCACCTCCGGCTCCCCGAACCTCGACAAGAAGCGCGCCGCCATGCTGAAGCGGATCGCGGCGCGGCGCCACGCACGCCTGGTCGCCCGTAGGCGGGCGCGCGAGCGCGCCCGTCAGGAGGCGGCGCGCGAGCAGGCACGCAAAGAGTCTCGGCACAAGGCGCGGTTGGCACGACGGGCACCGCAGGCCGACCAACAGCCGACGAACACCCTGCCCACCACCACGCCTGAGCCGGTCGCCCCCGCGCCGACCACGCCCACGACCTCATCGCCGTCGAAGCCGACGCCCACCCAGAGCACGCCCAAGCCGCCAGCCTCGAGTCAACCCGCACCTGCGCCCGCGCCGGCCCCCGCACCTGCGCCCGCCGGCGGGGGTTGAGGTAAATAGAAAAGCCGATGAAAGTGCGCGTAGCGATATTCGTGGCTGTCGGAACCCTTGGGCTCGCGCTTGCAAGCGCGGCGCTTGCGGCGGCGCCGACCCTTGACTCTCCGCCGGACGGGCAGACCTACACCTCCGGAGTCGGTCAGATCACCTTCCGGGCCGAGCTGAGCAGCGACGCCGCGATCGGAAGCGGCATGGACTTCTACGTGACCCGGGACAACGCGGTCAATCCAACAACCGGTGTCTTCTCCCAGTTCGTGGACCACATTCCCGGAGTCGGGGGTCCAACCGTCTTCAGCGGCAGCGCCGACTCCGACGACGCCTGGCCCGACCGGCCGGGCAACTACTGGTGGCAGGCTGTCCAGGCGTGCGATGCGCTGGTCACGACTTGCGTTCAGGCAAGCCCGGCGATGGCCTTCACCATCGTCCCCGCACCCGTCGCCCTCCTTGCCCAGGGCAAGGTCGAGCTCGACACCTTCCTGACCAAGCACCCGCGGCACCGGACCCACCGACACAAGGTCAAGTTCCGCTTCAACTCCAACATCGAGGGCGCGCACTTCCGCTGCCTCTACGCCCGCGGCTGGTCGCGCTGCCACTCGCCGCACGTCTTCCGGCACCTGGCCCCGGTCGCTACAAGTTCAAGGCCCAGGCGGTGGTCAACGGGGAGAGGGACACGACCCCCGCCACCTGGGTGTTCAGGATCCTGCGCTGAACCAGGGCACCACCTGCGTCCCGCCTGCATCGCCGCGGCTATGGTCGGGGGTGCATGCCGGCCGTCAGCCCGGACCGGCCCGCGGGTCTCGTCCAGATCAGGGCCTTCCAGTCGAGCGATGAACAGCAGGTGCTCGGCCTGCTGCGATCGGCATTCGGCCCCTGGCCGGCCGACCTCAGCGGTGTCTCTTCCGCGGAGTTCTTCCGCTGGAAGCATATGGAGTGCCCCTTCGGCCCCTCGATCCTGCTCGTCGCCGAGCTGGATGGAAACGTGGTCGGCTTCGGGGCCTGGTTGCGATGGCGGTTCGTGGTTCGAGGACGCCGAGTTGACGCCCTGCGCGGGATCGACTTCGTTGTCGATCCCGCCCACCGCGGACACCGCGTCCTCGAGAGCCTGATCAAGTTCGCGTCGTCGCAGTTTCCGTCCGCGACCGCGTTCACCTTCAGCACGCCGAACCAGCGAGCCGCGCCGGGCGCGCGACGATCCGGACGGCGAAAGGTGGACACCTTCCGTGCCTTCGTGCGGCCGAGCCGGCCTCTGCTTGGCGCGATGCGGCGCTGGTCAAGCTCAAGAGCGGGTCGATCGTTTTCTGTCGATGCCGAGCACGCGAGCACCGCCCTGACGGACGATCGCCTCGAGTCAGTCGTGGCTGATCACTCTGACCGGCTTGACGATCGATATGCCACCGCGCTTGATCTGGAGCACCTCAGATGGAGGTACCGCTTCGACGAATACCGGGCGGTACGTACTGATCCGGGGTCGCGGCAGCCCGGGATTGCGATCTTCCGGCTCCGGCCACACGGCCTGTTGTGGGAGAGCCGCGTCTGCGAGCTACTCGTTGCGGGCGGGGACCGCCGGACCGCCGGCCGCCTTCTGCGTCGTGTTGCGCGGGCCAGCCGGGCGGACTTGCTCAGTTGCGGATTCCGCTCCCGTTGCGATGCCGCCCGACACGGCTTCGTCGCATCTCCCCAGGGAATGGTCCTGATGGCACGCGCGATCGAGCCGGACCTGACACCCGATCCGACCCGCCGAGCCTCGTGGGCGCTTTCACTCGGCGACCTGGAGCTGCTCTAGCTCGAGTTCCTGATGGGGTGTGCGAGGCTTCGGCGATGCCCACCGAGGACGCCCACGACTCGCCTCGTTCCGACCTCTCCGAGGCGATGGAGCGCCGGGCGCTGACCCGCGACCAGGCCCGGCCCGAGGCGGTCGAGCGACGCCACAGCGCCGGGGCGCGGACGGCCCGCGAGAACATCGCCGACCTGGTCGACCGGGGGACTTTCGTCGAGTACGGCGGCCTGGCGATCGCGGCGCAGCGGGCGCGAAGGGAGCTTCGGGAGCTGCTCGAGCGAACGCCCGCCGACGGCTTGGTTGCCGGAATCGGCCGCGTCAACGGCGACCTCTTCGGCGAGCGAAGCGCATGCGCGGTTCTCTCCTACGACTACACCGTGCTCGCTGGGACCCAGGGCACGATTGGACACCGCAAGAAGGACCGCCTGTTCGAGCTGATCGAGCGGATGCGGCTGCCGACGGTGTTCCTCGCCGAGGGTGGGGGAGGGAGACCGGGCGATACCGACCACGCGGTCGTCTCGGCGCTGGAGACCCGCGCCTTCGCGCTCTGGGCACGGTTGTCGGGCCTGGTGCCGAGGATCGCGATCGTCGCCGGGCGCTGCTTCGCCGGCAACGCCGTGATCGCCGGCGCCTCCGATCTGATCGTCGCGACCCGCAACTCCTCGCTCGGGATGGGCGGGCCGGCGATGATCGAGGGCGGCGGGCTGGGTCGGGTGGCGCCCGACGACGTCGGGCCGGCAGGCATGCAGAGCGCCAACGGCGTGATCGACGTAGAGGTCGCCGATGAGGCCGAGGCGACGGCGGTCGCCAAACGCCTGCTCGGCTACTTTCAGGGAAGGACGCCGCCGGTCCCGGCGGCGGACCAGAGCGCGCTACGGGGTCTGGTGCCGGAGCGCCGCAGGCGCGCCTACGACGTGCGGCCGGTGATCGAGACCCTCGCCGACCAGGATTCGGTTGTCTTCCTGCGGCAGAGCTTCGCGCCGGGCATGGTCACCGCCCTGATTCGGATCGATGGCCGGCCGCTGGGGGTGATCGCGAACAATCCGATTCACCTGGCCGGGGCGATCACCAGCGAGGGCGCCGACAAGGCGGCTCGGTTCATGCAGCTCTGCGACGCCTTCGGCCTGGCCCTGGTCTCGTTGATCGACACGCCGGGGATGATGGTCGGGCCCGACGCCGAGCAGACGGCGCTGGTCCGGCACTGCTCGCGCCTCTTCGTCATCGGCGCCGCCCTGCGGGTTCCCCTGGTCGCGGTCATCCTCCGCAAGGCCTACGGGCTCGGCGCCCAGGCGATGGCGGCCGGCAGCCTGCACGAGCCGATGCTCACCGTCGGCTGGCCGACCGCGGAGCTCGGCCCGATGGGGCTCGAGGGGGCGGTCAGGCTCGGCTTCCGGCGCGAGCTCGATGCGATTCCCGACGAATCCGACCGCGAGCAGCGGGTGCAGGAGCTGACCGCGGCCGCGCACGAGCACGCCAAGGCGCTCAACGCGGCGACCCTGTTCGAGCTCGACGACGTGATCGACCCCGCCGAGACGCGGCAGCTGATCGCCGCCACCGTCGCCGCGGCTGCCCCCGCACCAGGGCGGGAGCGGCGCTTCGTGGACACGTGGTAGGCCTGCGGTAGGCTCGAAGCGTCCGTCCACTCGTCCAGGAAGGGGAGGTAGGAGAGGCATGAAGGGAAAGGCAGCTGCCCTCTGCGCAGCAGCGATCGCGGTCCTGGCCGTATCGGTTCCCGCGGCGCTTGCGAAGCACCGCCACCACCACCGCCCGCCGCACATCCGCATCACCAATTGGGTCGTGACCACACCTGCGAGGGGCGAAGTCGATGCCGACCCCGGCTCCACCTTCACCCACTGTGCGACGGACATCCCCAACCACCTGCACGTCGACGGGCGCTTCAAGCGCGCGGTCCACGGCAAGAAGCTGAAGTTCCGCGTCTACCTCAACGGCGCCGTCCGCGACGTCTTCCGCGAGCACTGGACCGTGAACGGGTTCGGCGACTTCGGCGACGGGCTCGGAAACGACCAGGGGCTTCCCGACGGACTCTGGACGTTCAAGTGGACGGGGCAGGGTCACACGCTGGGGCGCAGCAGGCTCATCCTCGCCGGCGACCCCGCCTGCTGAGAGGCGATCGTCAGCGCTGCGTGGACCTTGCGAGGCGCTCGCCGAGGGAGTCGTGGTAGACCGCGAACCCGTTGCCGCCCAAGCGCTTGGCTTCATAGAGCGCAAGGTCGGCGCGGATCATCAGCTCCTCGGCGGTGGTCCCATCCTCGATCGGCGCCAGGCCGATGCTGACCGTCGACGAGCGCGAATCGGTGCCGGCTCTTCGAGGCCAGCGATTCGACGATCGCAGCGGCGGTCGCGCCGGCCTCGGCCGGATCCGCCTCGGGCAGCAGGACCGCGAACTCGTCGCCGCCGATCCGCCCGGCGAAGTCGCTTCGGCGCAGTCTCCGTGAGAGCGCCGCTGCGACCTCCTTCATCATCAGGTCGCCGGCGCTGTGGCCGAGGGTGTCGTTGATCGTCTTGAACCGGTCCAGATCGAGCATCAGCAGGGCGCCGCGCCAGCCGTAGCGCGTGCAGCGCTCGACGTGGCGCCGCAGCTCCTCGTTGAAGCAGCGCCGGTTGGCGAGGCCGGTGAGGTCGTCCTGGTCGGCCAGCCGCCGAAGCCGGTCCTCGAGCAGCCGGTGGTCGGTGACGTCGGACACCGTTCCCAGGAACGAGGCGGACTCGTCGTTCTCGTCCGGCAGCCCGACCGCCCGGCCCGAGACCCAGACCACACGCCCGCTTGCCTGCAGGAAGCGGTACTCGAGTTTGAACTCGCCGCCTTCGTTGGCCATCCGCCGCCAGGCCTCTTCGACACGGTCGTAGTCGTCCGGGTGCAGGGCCTCGGCCCACCCGGATCCGTGCGCGTCCTCACGCGACATCCCCGAGAGCTCGCACCAGCGGTCGTTGACGAAGATGCAGTTGAAGTCGGCGTCCGCCTCGTAGATCCCGACCGGGACCGCCGAGGCCAGCGCCTGGTAGCGGCGCTCGCCGTCCTTGAACCGGTCCTCGAGCAGCCGCCTGTCGGTGATGTCGCGCGTAACCGCGTGGATCTCGGCGGTCCCGCCTGCTGCGCCGGTGACCATGTGGGCGGTTGCCTCGACCTCGGCGAAGCGGCCGTCGGCTCGCCGGAAGCGAAACCGCGCGTCGACCGTGTCGGGGCCGGCGAGGATCCGCTGATGGCGCTCGAACAGGTAGCCGGCATCATCGGGATGGATGAACTCATAGGCGGAGCGCCCGAGCAGGTCCTCGGGTCGATAGCCGAACAAGCGCTGGCAGGCGGGCGACGCGTAGAGAAAGACGCCTTCCGCGGTGTGGCGGGTGAGCATGTCCGTGGCGTTGTCGGCCAGGAACCTGAACTGCTCATCGCCGCCTGTTCGAGTGGCATCCATGCCTACCATTCGGATCGGCACCCGCGGCCGGGGGCTTGAGGGATCGTCGGTTAGGCGTGCAGCCTTGGGGCTAGCATTCCCCCCGGCCGCCGAAGACCCCCTGCAGCGCCCGGCCGGGCGTGAAGTCGATCCCGACCCGGACCAGACCTGGCCGGCGAGCCCGGAGCTCGGTCCACTCGCCGGCCTGCTCGATGCAGCCCGGGCCAGATTTCACCGACCAGAACGGGGTGTAGTGCTCGCGGACGACCAGCCGTCCGGGGCGTCGCACCTGGACGGTGAACGACTGGGTGTCGAGCGAGTGCAGGCGGCCATTGCTGAATCCGTCCCCGACCACGAGCGGGCCGGGATTCTTGACCTCGAACACCTGCCAGTGGGTCGAGCTCCAACGGGGGCGCAGGTAGCTCGGGTGGCGGAGGATCAGGCTGCGCTCAGCGTGGGCCGAGTAGTCCAGCGGGGCATCCGGCAGGGCGACGTAGCGGACCGCGTTTCGCTGCAGCCACCGCCGGTAGCTGCGGTCGGTGAGCCTGCCGTCGTAGAAGACGTCGTCGCGGGTCCGGTCGAGCTGGCGCAGCCAGCCACGGGCGAGCCCGAACGACGGCGCCAGGTAGGCCGCCTCCCAGTGGTTGGCGGTCGGCGGCACCTCGATCCGGCTCACCCCGCCGCCGTGGGCGCGCAGCCAGCTGCGCAGCGGGTGGTAGTAGGCGGCGGTGGTCGAGCGGTCTCCGTCGGTCTGGATTACGGCGCGCACCCCCGCCATCAGCTGCCAGTAGAGGCTTCCGGTCAGCACCAGCGCGACCAGGATCGGATTCACCCGTGGCCGGCGGGTGAGCAGGATCGCGGCCAGGATCGGCCCGCCGAACAGCGCACCGAGCCTGATTGCGTTCCCGCCCAGCGGGTTGGAGACCAGCCAGGCCGCGGTCGAGGCGACGAAGTAGGCGAGCACGGCGGTGCGGAACTGGCGCTCGCCGGGCACCCCGCGGGTGAGCAGGAAGGCCCCGGCGCACCAGAGCGGGACGCCGATGTAGGAGGTGAAGGCGAATGGGAACTCGCCGCTCTCGGGGAAAGCGAGGTTGAGGCAGGCAACGACGCCGATCGCGATCGTCGCGACGGCGATCGCGTAAACGCGGCCACGGCCGCCGGTGCAGGCAACGAGGACGACCCCGCCCAGGAACACCGCCGCCACCGGGCTCGCCAGGGCGCATCCGAGGGCGGCCAGCATCGCCGGGGCGGGGTGGTGGCGCTGCAGGCAGCGAAGTGCCAGCAGCCCGAAGGCCACCCCCATCGCGAAGGCGAGCTGGCCGCTGACCAGCAGGCTGACCGCACCAACCCCGAACCAGAGCGTCGCCCAGTGCGCCCGCTCGCCCCAGTGCTCCTGGATCAGGCGGTCGAACAGATAGGCCGAGAGCACCACCGAGAGGGCCCCGACCATGCGGGTGCCGACCAGCGAGGCCGCGGGCGGAAGCAGGACGCTGTAGGTGAGCGTGTAGTGGCCGCCGTACCAGCTCCCGTTCCAGATCGAGAACCCCCCCTGCTCGAACAGCTCGGTGCGGAATGTCTGGGCGGCGAGGTCGCGGACGTGGGGGTCCCAGAGCAAAACCGCAGCGGTGAACGCGACGCTGAGCCCGACGGCGGGCAGCCAGCTGAATCGATTTAGCGGGACGGCGCCGGCGACCGAGGCATCGCTGCTCCGCGCTGCGCCAAGGCTCGGCAATCGGGACACGGGCCGAGCATTATTCCCCAGGCGACGGATTCCAGCCTGCCCAATCGCCTGCTCGGGCAGGATGCCCGGTCAGCCGGAGACCGGGATGCGCAGGATCCGGTCGTCGCCTGGTCGCGGCGTCCCGCGCCCGTCGCGATTGGAGGTCGTGACCCAGAGCGAGTGGTCGGGGGCGCGGACGACCGAGCGCAGGCGCCCGTAGACGCCGGCGTAGAGCGGGACCGGGTTGCCCGCGGTGACGCCCCGCAGGCGGATCCGGAACAGGCACTCGCATTGGAGCCCGGCGACGAAGAGCTTGCGGCCGACGATCGCGTCGCCGCTCGGCGATGCAGTCGAGGTCGGCGTCCAGGTCACCGCCGGGTTGGTAAAGGACCCGCCCTGGGTATCCCCGACACCTTCGACGACCGGCCATCCGTAGTTGTGGCCGGGAACGATCAGGTTGACCTCGTCGGTCGTGTTCTGGCCGAACTCGGTCGCCCAGAGGCGTCCCTTGCGGTCCCAGGCGAGGCCCTGGACGTTGCGGTGGCCCCAGGACCAGACCAACGAGCCCGCGAACGGGTTTCCGGCCGGGACGCTGCCGTCGGGATTGAGGCGCAGGATCTTGCCGTTGAGCGAGCCCAGGTCCTGAGCGAGGGCGCCCTGTCCGGTCTCGCCGACCGTCGCGTAGAGCTTCCCGTCGGGGCCGAAGGCGATTCGCCCGCCGTCGTGGAATTGAGCCCGCCGAAGGCCGGTGAGGATGGGGTGGAGGGCATGGCCCAGCCGGAACCGGACGATGCGGTTGTCGGTCGCTGTCGTCAGGTAGGCGTAGACCCAGTGGTCGCGACGGTAGCGGGGCGAAACGGCAAGACCCAACAGCCCGCCCTCTCCCGCATTGGTGTCGACCCCGGGCACCTGCATGACGACGCGCTTGTGCCCGACCCGGCGGTGACCGGGCCCGGTTATGCGCAGGATCCTGCCGGTCGTGCGCTCGGAGACCAGCGCGCCGCCGTTGGGCAGGAAGGCGAGGCCCCAGGGGACCTGGAGGCCCTTGGTGATCGTCCTGGGCTTGGCGGCCTTGCGCTGGGCGGCGACCGGCTGCCGGTTCACCGGCCCCTGGCCGGCCGAATAGGCCCCTGCCTGCGATCCGAGTCCGGCCGCGAGCACGGCGACGATGACGAGTGATGCCCCTGCCAGGCGCATTGGGGCCAGTATGCCAAGGCTCAGCGGCCGCGGCGATGCAAGGTTCTTCCCAGGTTATTTTCGAGCGTCGCGACGCACGGCGAGCCCCGGATAGCCTGCGCCCTCTGCCGCCCCCGACCTCCGGGCGCCGGCAGGGCAGATGCGGACCGGCTCATCCGACATCGATTGCGGCACGTCCCCTAGGCGTGCCCTTCCCTTGGCGCTGCTGGTGCTGGCAGCGCTGTGCTGCCTTGGCGCGATCGCGGCCGGCGCACCCGCCGAGACCCTGCAGCAGAAGTATCAGCGCAAGCAGGCCGAGCTCTCGCACAACAAGGCGCAACAGAGCCAGCTCTCGGCGACGATCGAGGAGCAGAACCGCCAGGTCGACGACCTGATCGCCCAGGTCGCCGAGATCCAGGCCCGCGCCGAGGCGGTCGCCGAGCAGCTGGCGGCCAAGCAGCAGCAGCTCGATCGCGCCCGCGCCCAGCTCACCCGCGAACGCCATCACCTTCAGGTCGTGCGTGCGCGCCTGAAGCGGGCGCTAGGGGTCCTTCGCAGCGAGCTGGTGCGAATCTACGAGGCCGGCCAGCCCGACACTCTCAGCGTCGTTCTCAACTCCGCAAGCTGGTCCGACGTCGTCGCCCAGAGCGATTACCTCGACGCCTACCAGCACCACTTCCAAACCGTCGTCGACCGGGTGCGGACGCTGCGCAACCAGACCCGCGCCGCGGTCAAGCGCCTGCGCGCGGCCCGCGACCGCCTGCGGGCGGCCCGCGACGCAATCGCCGTCCAGAAGCGCGAAATCGACCGCACCCGGGCCGAGCTCGGCAAGCGCCACTCCGACCTCGTCGCGGCCCGCAGAGCCCGCCAGCGCCAGCTCGACGACCTGGTTGGCCAGGGCAACGCCCTCGAGAACAACCTCTCCGCGATCTCCGATCAGCTCTTCACCGGATCAAGCGGACCCGCCCCGTCGGTTCCCGCTCCGCTCGCCCCGGGCGACCGGGCACAGCTTCTGCCCAACGGCGACGCCGCGGCCCCTGCGAGCGCGCCCCAGGCGGTCAAGAACGTGATTGCCGCCGCCAACCAGATCAACGAGACGCCGTACGTCTGGGGTGGCGGCCACGGGTCGTTCACCTCGTCAGGGTATGACTGCTCGGGCGCGGTCAGCTACGCGCTCAACGGCGGCGGCTTCCTTTCCAGCCCCCTGGACTCGACCGGGCTGGAGACCTGGGGCTCGGCCGGCGCCGGGCGCTGGATCACGGTCTACGCCAACTCTGGGCACGCCTGGGCCTTGATCGCGGGGCTGAGCTGGGACACCGTCGGTGACACCTCCGGCACCGGTCCCCGCTGGCACACGACGCCGGAGTCGAGCGCCGGCTTCATCGCCCGCCACCCTGACGGCTACTGAGCAGCCCGTCGGCAGTGTTGCGACACGGCGCAACCGGCGGCCCGCGATCGGGTTTTACGACGTGACGAAATACCTGCCGAATCCCACCGGCCCAGCCGGCGGGAGCGGGGGAACCAGCTGGATCCGGCAAGTCCGGTTCCAAAACTCAGGGGCCACGGCCCCAGGGGCGAAACGAAACCGACGGGTTTCGTAGCGCGGCTCTTTCAGCGCTAGCCCGACAGCTAACCCCGCAGGCTCGAAGAAAGAGAGGCGTCGTTGCGCAACCACATCGCGAGGCTCGAGATCGCCGGTCTGGCGGTCACGTGCGCGATCGTGGGCGCTTTGGCGTCGCCCGCCGCCGCAAGAAATCCAACCCCGCCCCCTGTCGGGGAGGCAGGAGTGTCGAGTGGGGGAGTCTCGGCTCCCGGAAAGCCGATGGTCAGCCGCGTCGTCTGCAAGAGCGGGTGTCTGGGTCGCCGCAAGGCGATCCCCGGGTGCCGTGGTCAAGTTCAAGGGCGAGTTCCTCGACTACGTTCAGCAAGTCGTCTTCCGCGGCACTTCGGGGCCGATGCCGGTGTCGCTCACCTACCGGGACCCGATCCGGGTGCGGGCGATCGTTCCCCCCGGAGCGATCAGCTCGCGGCCCTACGTCGTCGACACCGGCGGCCAGCGCTCCAACCGTGCCCCGCGAAAGCTCGTGATCCGCAACCTGGCGCCGGCCGGACCGGGGGTGTTCCCGGTCCAGGGCCCTCACACCTACGGTGACCGCTTCGGCGCGCCGCGCTCCGGGCACACCCACCAGGGCCAGGACGTCCTCGCCGCCTGCGGCACCCCGCTCGTCTCGGTCATGAACGCGACCGTCCAGTACGCCGGCTATCAGTCGGCGGCCGGCAACTACATCGTGCTCGACAACAACGGCACCTCCGATGACTTCGTCTACATGCACCTCGCCCAGCCGGCGCTGGTCCGAGCCGTCGACGCCCCCGTCGCCGCCGGCCAGCAGATCGGCGTCGTCGGCCAGACCGGCGATGCGACCGGATGCCACCTGCACTTCGAGTACTGGCAGGGAGACTGGTTCGGCGGCGGGCAGCCGATCGACCCGCTGCTCTATCTGAAGGCCTGGGACACCACGAGTTAGGGGCTCACCAGCTCGAAGCGCTCGTGGTTGCCCTTCACGACCCGCTCCGCGACGACGCCGATCCCGCGCACGTTGAACTTCTTCTCCAGGACTCCCGGCTCGAGCGCCGAGCGCTCGACGGTCACCAAAGCCCTGCGGAAGTTGCCAGAGGGCACCGTGACCGGAGCGGTCCCGATCACCTTCGCCTGATCCAGCGCATGGCCGGGATAGAACTCCTGGCGATACCGGTCGCCCGGCTTCGGGTGAGCCTCCATGATGATCCCAGGCTGGGCGCCGTCGACGCCGGCCTGCCAGGAGTCGCTTGCCTTGACGTAGTGGCCGTGCTCGAAGTCGCGCGCGTCCTCGCCGAAGTACCAGACGTTGCCCTTTCGATCCTGGGCGTACCAGTCGAAGGTCAGCTCCACGGGCTTGCCCTTGGAGCGCACGGCGTCGCGAACGACGGTGCACTCGACGCCCATGATCAGCTTCGTCTTGTGGGTCACCGACTCGGTGTCGGTCTGGGGCGTGACCCCGTTCTCCGCCACTCCCGCAAGGCGCAGCTTCGCGCCCGGCTTGAACGGCAGGTAGGGATTGTCGACCCGCCGCACGAAATTCGCCGGATCGATCGACGGCGCATAGGGGCCGTGGATCGGTGCGAGGGCGGATTTGTCGCCGGCCGAGGGCTCGGCCGCGGTCGACGTGTCCTCGCCCGAGGACCCACAGGCCCCGAGGATCATCGCCGCCAGCGCGATCGCTCCGAGCGCACCGTGGTGGCGCTCAGGCTTGGAGTGGGAGGTGGAACCAGTCACGCAACCCGCATCTTGATGCGATCGGGTAAGCGGCGTCGCAAGCGCGGATGAACGCTGACTAAAAAAGGGGGCGGCGGGCCACCGCAGACTTTCTCGACCGAGTTAGTTGATTAGGGCTCCCGGGCGACCTTTGTGTCGAAGCCTCCCTGGGCGTCGCTGATATAAGGCCGCCATGAGCGCAGAGGCGATTCGCACGCCCGACGATCGCTTCGAAGGGCTCCCCGACTTCCCCTTCGAACCGAACTACAGCGAGGTGGGCGGGCTGCGGCTCGCCTATCTCGACGAGGGCGATGGCCCGCCCGTCGTCTTCTTCCATGGCGAGCCGACCTGGTCCTATCTATGGCGCAAGGTGATCCCGCCGGTGCGCGACGCCGGCTACCGCTGCATCGCCCCCGACCTTCCCGGCTTCGGTCGCTCCGACAAGCCGACCGACGTCGATTGGTACTCCTACGACCGCCACGTCGAGCTGACCGCGGCCCTGCTGGGCGGGCTCGACCTGCGCGATGCGACCGCGGTGGTCCACGACTGGGGTGGGGCGATTGGCCTGCGGATCGCGGTCGAGAACCCTGAGCTGATCTCGCGGCTGGTCGTCATGGACACCGGCCTGTTCACCGGCCATCAGAAGATGACCGACGCCTGGAAGGCATTCCGCGACTTCGTCGAGCGCACCGAGGACCTCCCGGTGGGGATGCTGGTGCGCCGGGCCTGCCTCAACGATCCCGGTGACGAGGTCGCCGCCGCCTACGAGGCGCCGTTCCCGGACCCGGCGTCGAAGGCGGGGGCGAGGGCGTTCCCGCTGATGCTTCCCACCGAGCCCGACGCGCCCGGCGCCGAGGCGGGGCAACGGGTGCTCGAGGCGATGCGCGACAACGACCGCCCGACGCTGTCGCTATGGGCCGACTCGGACCCGATCATCCCGCCCAAGGTGGGCGAGCGGTTCTGCGAGGCGATCGGCGCTCCGCCGCCGCGTCTGATCGAGGGGGCCTCCCATTTCCTGCAGGAGGACGCCGGCGAGCAGATCGGCAGGCTGATCGCCGAGTGGCTACAGGTGTAGCTGCTTTCGCTTTGGCGTAACCGGTTCGGGGACTCCGGCGGCTCTGGTCCGTCGAACCGCCTGGGCCAGGTCCGCGTGCGAGCGGCTATGGAGCAGCTCCTGGCGGCGCGGCGGGCCGTCGTCGTTGATCCAGGTCACGGTTCCGGGCCAGAAGAGGCTCTGCTCGGGGGTCGGACCGCAGAGGCCGGGGGAGTAGGTCCAGCTTCCCGTCGCGTGCAGGCGGGTCCCGTCGCCGAGCTGCCAGGCGGTGGGATCGTCCTGCTCGAGGGGCCCTGATCGGTGGGTGTGGCCATAGACGACGTGCTCGGCTGCGATTCCGAGCCGCGAGACGACCTCGCGAATCGCAGCGAGCCCGGCACGGGAGATGTTCTCGACCGATATGTCGGTGTCGAACTCGCGCCTCAGCGCCCGCCCGACGCGGCGAGCGACGAGCGGGAAGGCGACCGAGCCGAGAAATCGCGTCCCGGGCCGTCCGGCGCGATCGCCGTTCAGCCGCCGCCAGGCTGCCGCCGAGGGGCGCGCCCGGCCCCCGATCCGCTCCGGACCTCGGGCCTGGGCAAAGCCCCAGCCGAAGCTGTAGATCGGCGCGATCGCGCGCTCGTAGTCCTCGGCGGTTGCCGGGTCTGGGATTGCGCCGAGCATGCGCATCGTCACAGCGGCGCTCAGGCACTCGATCGTCGGGATCGTGATATGGCAATCGAGGTAGTGCCCGTGGGTTACCCAGACGTCGTCGCGCACGTAGAGGCCGGGGTAGGCGAGGGTGAAGTGCGCCGGCCTTACCCGCTCAGCGATCTCCGCCGCCAGATCTGTGGTCGGGTGGAAGCGGTGCGAGAGCTTGAGCGGAAGCTCTGGTCGGGCCAGCGAGTGCCCGTCGAGCAACGGCTCGGCCAGCCTGTGGTCGTGATTGCCTGGCACCCACACCACCTCGCCGTTCCCGACTGCGGTGCCCAGCAGCTCCAGGAAGGCAGACCCCCGTTCGAGAATCTCCCCGACCGGCCGGTCGCGGAGCTCGAGGATGTCACCGAGCAGGACGACCCGGTCGGCGGCCGAGAGCTCGTCGAGCAGGGTCACGCAGAGCTCGGGGTCGCGTACCAGGTCGGTGCTGACCAGGGTGCCGAGGTGCAGATCGGAGACGATTGCCGTTCTCACGCCACCTAACTTTGACCGACGGTCAGGATGGGCCCGCGGGGAGGGGCTATTGAGATGGCGTTAAGCGGCCCGCACGGTTCCTTGCAATTGCCCTGCACGCTCGTCGAAATTCAACTTGTGCGCGGGGCGTGCTGGGATACGATCGGGGCGGAGGAAAGAGGTCGCCGGGCGGGAGGATCCGGCGCGCCCGGTTGAAGGACGGATCGACGCCGCCGAACTCGCGAAACCAGCCACCCGCTCAACGCCAGGTAGAGGGCGACAGCGGTACCCGGGCTGAGCATCGCGACCGGGGCTCGGTCGCCACACGCGTCCTCGCGGTGGGGGCGCTGGTTGCGGTCGCCCTGCTGGTCACCGTGCTGCTGCTCGGCGGCGGCAGCAGCCACAAGTACAAGCTGCTGTTCCAGACCGGCGGCCAGCTGGTCAAGGGCAACCAGGTGCTGATCGGGGGCAGCCCGGCTGGCTCGGTCGACTCGATCACCCTGACCGGGGACAACCAGGCCGAGGTCACGATCAGCGTCGACGAGGCCCTTCACGAGGGCACCACGGCGGTCGTCCGGGCGACGTCGCTGTCGGGTGTGGCCAACCACTACATCTCGCTGACGCCGGGAGCAAACAACGCGCCGACTCTGCCCGACGACGCGAAGCTGACCGGGGCCTCGACGACGACCCCCGTCGACCTCGACCAGCTCTTCGACACCTTCAACGGCCCGGCCCGCAAGGGGCTGCGCCAGTTCATCCAGGGGTTCGCCAACACCTATGTCGGCAAGGGGCCCCAGGCCAACGCCACCTACAAGTACTTCGCCCCCTCGCTGAACTCGACCGACCGCCTGCTGCGCGAGTTGAACCGCGACCAGGGCGTGCTGACCAACTTCATCGTCAACTCCTCGCGCGTCGTTGACCGCGGTCAGCGAGCGCAGCACCGACCTCTCGGGCCTGATCTCCAACACCAACCAGGCGCTGGGCGCGATCGCGCAGCAGAATCGCGCCTTCGACACCTCCCTCGCGGTGCTCCCGGGGACCTTGCGCCAGGCCAACACGACCTTCGTCAACCTCCGCGCCGCGCTCGACGACCTCGATCCGCTGGTCAACACCTCCAAGGTCGCGACCCGCAACCTCGACCCGTTCCTGCGCAAGCTGCAGCCGGTCCTCCATCGCGCCGTCCCGGTGTTCACCGACCTCCACGACGTCGTCGACCTGCCCGGCGCCAACAACGACCTCGCCGAGTCGATCAGGGCGCTTCCGAAGCTCGAGCCGAAGGCGGCGGAGGCGTTCCCCGCGGCGGTCAACGCAAGCAGGCTGACGCTGCCTGCGGTCCAGTTCCTGCGCCCCTATTCGCCCGACGTCCTCAACGCCCTCGCCAAGCTCGGCCAGGTCACCGCCTTTTACGACGCAAACGGCCACTACGCCCGCGTGCAGCCGGCCAACGCGAACCTCTTCGAAGTCAACCCGGCGACCCGCAATCTCGACCCGATCTCGCCCAGCCAGCAGTTCGACAACCTCAACTTCCAGATCTACCGCCGCTGCCCGGGCGGCGCCACACAGCCGATTGCGGGCTCGAACCCGTTCAACGACAACGGCAACCTGGGGGCGGCCGAGTGCGACGCCACCCAGACGCCCCCTGGCCCATGAGGCGGATCCTGGCGACAATCGCGATCGTCGTCGCCTGTACCGGCCTGGTGCTGGTCGGAACCGCGGGTTCTGACGCCGGCGGAAACTACGAGGTCCGGGGGATCTTCGACAGCGGCGGCTTCATCGTGCCCGGCGAGGACGTGCGGGTCGCGGGCGCCAACGTCGGCACGATCGAGTCGGTCGACGTCACCGGCAAGGACGAGGTCGCGAGCCTGCAGGGCGGTCCGCACCCGGTTCCCGGCAAGGCGATCGTGGTGATGAAGATCACCGACCCGGGCTTCGCCGACTTCCGCCGCGACGCCTCCTGCCTGATCAGGCCGCAGTCGCTGATCGGCGAGAAGTACGTCGACTGCCAGGTGACGACGCCTCGGGCCCCCGGCTCGCAGCCCCCGCCGCCGCTGAAGAAGGTCCCTGACGGCGAGCCGGGCGCCGGCCAGTA
This sequence comes from uncultured Solirubrobacterales bacterium, assembly GCA_963772265.1. Classification (GTDB taxonomy): domain Bacteria; phylum Actinomycetota; class Thermoleophilia; order Solirubrobacterales; family 70-9; genus Mayfieldus. The sequence goes on from CAVYWS010000005.1 coordinate 203,044, forward strand.
CCTGCTTCCGATCGAGAACAACGGCAAGGCGGTCGACCTCGACCTGATCAACAACATCCAGCGGCTGCCTTTTGCCGACCGCTTCCGGCTGATCATCAACGACCTCGGCGCCGGCCTCGCCGCCCGGGGGCCGGACCTGGCCGCGGTCGTGCGCCGGGCCGACCCGGCGCTGCGCCAGTTCGACCGCGTGCTGGCGATCCTCGCGGCTCAGAACAAGGCGCTCGCGAAGCTGACCAGCGACTCCGACGCGATCCTGCGGCCGCTGGCGCGCGAGCGCGCCCATGTGGCGGGCTTCATCGACACCGCCGGCGCGACCGCAGCAGCCTCGGCCGAGCGCCGCGCCGATATCGAGCGCGGCCTGGCGAAGTTCCCGCGCACCCTGCACGAGCTGAGGCTGACGATGCACAACCTGCGCGGCTTCAGCGAAGCGGCGAACCCGGTCTTCTCCGACTTCGGCAAGGCGGCGCCGTCGCTGACGGTGGCCTCACGCCAGCTCGCCCCGCTGGCGACCGCGACCAACATCTCGCTGCGCAGCCTCGGCGACGCCGGCGAGCAGGCCGGCCCGCTGCTGGTCGAGGCAGACCCGACCCTGGTCGACCTGCGCAACCTGGCGAAGTCGGGCTCGCGGCCGCTGACCAACCTCGGCCGCCTGCTGAAGAGCGTGCGCAACACCAAGGGCTTCGAGAAGCTGATGAGCTTCATCTACAACAACGTCGGCTGGGCGAACGGGTTCGACCAGTTCGGCCATCTGCTGCGCGAGAACTTCCTCGCCACCAACTGCATCGACTACGCGACGGCCCAGGTTCCGGAGTGCGTGGCGAACTGGAGGCACTCCAGCGCCAGCTCCAGCGTCGCCCGGACGCCGACGCTTGGCCAGCTGGGCCGCCTTCTCGCCCTCGGCCGTCGCGAGAACCGCAAACCGAAGCGGACGCAGAAGCACGACGCCCATGAGGGACAGACCGCCGCGCCGAAGGCGCAGGGCGGCGGCAACGGCTCCTCGGGCGGCTCCCGTGACGTCCTCAAGTACCTCCTGGGCCAATGAGGGGACGGCGGATGCAAAGGCTGGCGGCGGATCCGACTCTGGTCGGGGCGCTGACCGTGCTGATCGTGATCGTCGCGGTCTTCCTCGCCTACAACGCCAACAACGGGCTCCCGTTCGTGCCCACCTACAGCCTCTCGGTCCAGGTCCCCGACGCCGACTCGCTGGTCAAGGGCAACGACGTCCGGGTCGGTGGGATCCGGGTCGGGAGCGTGCAGTCGGTCGTGCCGCTCGCGCACGACGACGGGACCGCCACCGCCAAGGTCAACCTGAAGCTCGACAAGACCGTCGACCCGCTTCCGACCGACACCACGGTGGCCGTTCGCACCCGGTCCGCGCTGGGCCTCAAGTACCTCGAGATAAAGCCCGGCAACGCGAGCCGGGGCCTGCCCGAGGGAAGCACCCTCTCGCTGAAGGCCGCAAGGCCCGCGACGGTCGACATCGACCGGGTCCTGAACATGTTCGACGAGCCGACCCGGACCGCGATCCAGCGCAACGAGCTCGAGTTCGGATCGGCGATCGCCGGGCGTGGCCCCGACGTCAACGCCGCGATCGCGGCGTTGCGACCGCTCGTCGACGACCTGCAGCCGGTGATGCGAAACCTGGCCTCGCCGGCGACCGGGCTCGGGCGCTTCTTCAACGCGCTTGAGGCGACCTCGGCCGAGGTGGCGCCGGTAGCCGAGCAGCAGGCGCATCAGTTCGTCGCCCTCGACACCACCTTCTCGGCCCTGGCCCGGGTCGCCCGCCCGTTCATTCAGGAGACGATCTCCAAGGGCCCGCCGACCGAGGACACAACGATCGCAACGCTGCCCCGGATCCGGCCGTTCCTGCGCGACAGCGAGCTGCTGTTCACCGACCTCCAGCCCAGCGCCCGCCTGCTGGTCGGGGCCGCGCCGGAGATCGCCGCGGCCACCCGGTCCGGGCCTCCGGTGCTGCGAAAGACGCCGATCCTCAACGCCGAGCTCGCCCCGACCGCGCAGGCGCTGGTCGACTTCGGCAACACGCCGGGCGTCACTCCGGGCCTCTCGTTGCTCTCCCAGACCAACTCGGCGCTCGATCCGACCCTGGCCTTCGTGACGCCGGCGCAGACGGTCTGCAACTACCTGACCCTGCTGCTGCGAAACGGCACCTCGATCACCAGCCTCGGCGACGGGATCGGGACCTATCAGCGCTTCGCGGTGCTGGGCCCGCCGGGTGACGGCCCTGGGCAGACCGGGCCGGGCCCGAACAACATCGGATCGCCGGCCGGCGCTCCGGCAAACGGGCCTGCGATCCAGAACCACCTGCACTACAACCCGTACCCGAACACCGCCGCTCCCGGCCAGCCGCGCGAGTGCGAGGCGGGCAACGAGCCCTACAAGGCCGCCCAGACCCTGATCGGCAACCCGCCTGGAAACCAGGGGACCGAGACCGAGGGCCAGCCGAAGAAGAGCAAGAAGAAGAAGAGCGGGGGTAACGGCTGATGACCCGCAGTCGCAGCCAGCGCGGCAGGTACAACGAGCAGTTCTTCCGCAGCATGGGCGGGCCCGGCCCGACCGCGGTTGGCCTCTTCGTCGTGCTGCTGATCGTCTTCGGTTTCTACATGGCCTTCGCCAAGCAGCTGCCCTTCACCGGCGCCGGCTACGAGCTCAGCGCGACCTTCCACAACTCCGCCAACATCCGCACCGGCTCGCCTGTCCGGATCGCGGGGGTGAACGTCGGTGAGGTCAAGTCGGTCGACCGGGTCGGCAACGACTCCAGGGTCATCTTCACGGTCACGAACGACGGCCGCCCGATCCACAACGACGCCTTCGTCAAGATCCGACCCCGGATCTTCCTCGAGGGCAACTTCTTCCTCGACATCGATCCCGGCAGCCCGAGCCGGGCGGAGCTGCCCGACGACGGCTCGATCCCGGTCAGCCACACCGCGACCGCGGTCCAGCTCGACGAGGTCCTTACCGCGCTGCAGAGCCCGCAGCGCCAGGACCTGCGCGACCTCCTGGAGGGCTTCGGGACGGCGCTCAGCCATAAGCCGACCGCGGCCGAGGACCTGACTCAGGACCCCGACGTGCAGGGCCTCTCGGCGGCCGAGGCGCTCAACAAGACCTTCGACTTCGGCGCCGCGGCCGCCAAGAACACGGCGATCGTCAACCAGGCCTTCCTCGGCACCGGCCCGCACGACCTCTCCGGCCTGCTGCGGGCGACCAACCGCGTCTTCGCCTCCCTCGCCCGCGCAGAGCAGCCGCTCAAGGACCTGATCACCAACTTCAACACCACGACCCAGGCGCTCGCCGACGAGTCGCAGAACCTCTCAGAGACGGTGCGCCTGCTGGCTCCGACGCTGACGACGGCGCGCAGCTCGCTGCTGCACCTCAACAACGCCCTGCCCTTCCTGCGCACCTTCGCGATCGAGCTTCGCCCCGGAGTAGCGGAGCTGCCGGCGACGATCAGAGCGGCCAACCCGTGGCTCGACCAGACCAAGCCGCTGCTCTCGAAGGCGGAGCTGGGCGGGATCGCGAAGCTTCTGCGCAAGGGCACTCCGGGACTGGCGGGAGCCACCGGCGCCGGGCTTGACGCCTTCCCGAGCCTGACCAAGACCAGCCGCTGCGTCAGCGACGTGCTGGTCCCCGCCGGCGACGAGGTGATCACCGATCAGTTCGGCACCGGTCAGCCGGTCTACCGCGAGGGCATCTACGGCTTCGTCGACCTCGCCGGCGAGAGCCAGAATTTCGACGGCAACGGCCCCTACGTCCGCTTCCAGTCCGGCGGCGGGCCGCAAGAGGTGCGGATGAACAACCCGGCGGGCGGCCTGAACGGCGACAAGCTGACCGGATTCTCGTTCCCGCCGCTGGGCACCCAGCCGGCGCTCGGTCCCAAGCCGAAGATCAATCACAAGACCGCCTGCTACACGCAATCGGTTCCGCCACTGAACGGTCCCCCCGGCCAGGTCGGTCCCCCAAGCCCAGGATTGGTGCCCTGATGGCCAGGGCCCTGCGCGGACGCACTCGCGACTTGCTGGCGGTCATCGTCCTGATCGTCTTCGGGCTGGCGACGACGCTGGTGATCATCAGCCAGCAGAAGGCGGCGCTGCCGGGATGGGTGCCGCTCTTCGGCCAGGACTTCTTCGAGCTGCAGGCGGAGTTCGTCCCCGCCCAGGCGGTGACCCCGGGCCAGGGCCAGGCGATCGACATCTCCGGGATCCAGGTCGGCAAGGTCGGCAAGGTCGAGCTCGAGGACGGGCACGCCGTCGTGCGGATGGACATCGAGAGCAAGTACGCGCCGCTGATCCACCGCGACGCGAGCCTGCTGCTGCGCCCGAAGACGGGGCTGGCCGACATGGTGATCGAGATGGATCCGGGCAAGTCGGGCCCGGAGATCCGCGAGGGCGCGACGGTGCCGCTCGCCAACACCAAGCCTCAGGTGGGCACCGACGAGATCCTCGCCACCCTCGACGCCGATACCCGCAACTACCTCACCCTGCTGCTGCAGGGCGGCGCGCGCGGAATCGGTGGCGAGGAGAGGGGGATCCAGGCCTCGGCGGCCCTGCGCCGGCTCGAGCCCACCACCCGCGACATCGCCAGGATCAACACCGCGGTGGCGACGCGTCGCCACGAGCTGGCGAACGTGATCCACAACTTCGGCTCGCTGATGCAGGAGCTGGGAGCGCACGACCGCCAGCTGACCCAGTTCGTCGACTCCTCCAACTCGGTCTTCCAGTCCTTCGCCCGCCAGCAGGCGGCGATCCGCTCCTCGCTGCGGGAGCTGCCGGCCACCCTGCAGGCGACCCATGGGGCCCTGGCGAGCTCCAATCGCCTCTCGCTCACCCTGCGCAAGGCCCTGCCGGCGCTGATCCCGTCGGCGGCGGCGCTCAAGCCCGGCCTGGAGGCCTCGCAGCGCTTGTTCACCGACACGCTGCCGCCGATCCGCGACCAGATCCGGCCCTTCACCCGGCAGGTTCAGACCCCGGTTCGCCACCTGGTCCAGGGCGCCGAGCCGCTCGACAAGTCGGTCAACGGGCTGAAGACCGGGCTGTCGAACCTCAACTACGCGCTCAACGAGCTTGCCTACAACCCGGACCCCAACGTCGGCAACTACCTCTTCTACCTCGGCTGGCTCAACCACGTCCTCAACGCGGTCTATCTCAACCAGGACGCCTACGGGCCGCTGCGCCGCGGCGAGATCCTGGCCAGCTGTCAGACCGCGACCGTCGCCCAGGGCGTCGTGCTCACCCACAAGTTCCTCAAGACCCTGCAGCAGCTGACCGCATTCCCGACCCAACAGCAGGCGTGTAACTAGTGGCCCTTCTCGCAACATTCGACCGTAAATGGCGGCCCCAGGCACCGCCAAGCTGCGTCCTCGGTCGCCCGAATAGGCCCAGCTATTCGGGCTCCCTGCGTCCTTGCCTGACCGGCGCCTGGACCTCGCCATTTCCTGGCCGACGTCACAAGAAGGGCCACTGATGCAGAAACGCGCTCCGACCATCTGGCAGGTCGGCACCATCGCCGGCTTCGCCCTTTCCTGCTTCGGGATCCTGCTCTTCCTCTGGATCGCGTTCGGCGGGCCGACCCCGCTGGCGGCCAAGGGATACGTCGTCAAGGTCCCGTTCAGCGAGGCCGCACAGCTCGCAAACCAGTCCGACGTGCGGATCTCCGGGGTCTCGGTCGGCAAGGTGCAGAAGATCGAGCTCTCGCCCGACGGCAAGCACGCCCTGGCGACGCTGGAGCTGGACGACACCTACGGACCGATCCCGGCCAACACCCGCGCGATCCTGCGCGAGAAGACCCTGCTGGGGGAGACCTACGTCGAGCTGACGCCGGGCTCGCCGAACGGGCCGAAGCTGTCTGACGGTGGGACCCTGCCCAACGGACAGGTGGCCCAGTCGGTGCAGCTCGATGAGATATTCCGCACCTTCAACCCGAGGACGCGGCTCGCCTTCCAGCAGTGGATGCAGAACGCGGCGCTCGCGTTCAAGGGCCGCGGCCAGGATTTCTCCAACGCCCTCGCCGAGCTCGAGCCGACCTTCACCGACGCCGACAAGCTGCTGCGCGTACTCGACACCCAGCGCCTCGCGGTGAGCCAGCTGATCCGAAACGGCGGCAGCGTGTTCCAGGCTCTGAGCGAGCGCCAGGGCCAGCTCCGCGGCCTGATCCAGAACGCCGACCGGGTATTCAGCACCACGGCGCGGCGAAACCAACAGCTCGCCGACACCTTCGTCGCCCTGCCGACATTCCTCGACCAGTCGCGGGCGACGCTGACGAGGCTGCAGCGCTTCGCGATCAACACCGATCCGCTGACACGCCAGCTGCGGCCGTCGGCGCGCGACCTGACCCCGGTGGTTCGCGACCTCGGCAGCCTCTCGCATGAGCTGAACGGGCTCTTCATCGGCCTGCGCCCGGTCGTCGCAGGAGCGCGCGAGGCGTTCCCGGCGCTGCGCAGGCTGCTGGTCGCCGATCTGCCGCCGCTGCTCAACGGGCTGCCGCCGTTCCTGCGCAACCTCAACCCGTTCCTCAACGTCGCCTCTGAGTACAAGCACGAGCTGACCGCCTTCCTCGGCAACGCAAGCTCGGCGATCAACGCGACCGGGGGCGGGGTGGAGAGCAACGGCAAGGGCGTCAAGTACCTGCGGGTGATCGCACCGCTCTCCCCCGACGTGCTCGCCGCGTTCGACAACCGGCTCTCCAACAACCGCACCAACCCCTACAGCCAGCCACTCGCCTACAAGGGCGTCGGGACCGGCGGCATGCAGGGCTTCGAGACGGGCCAGTGCGTGGGCGGGCCGACGCACACGGCGCAGCTCGACCCCAACACCCCCAACGACCCCGACTTTCAATGCCCGCACCGGCGGCGACGTCGCCGCGGCAACTGATTTCTTCAACCGGATCAAGCTCTACGCGTTCGACGACTTCTTCAGCTCGACCGACCTGCCCAGCGTGCCCTGCACCAAGCAGGGGCCGTTTGCCCCGATCGGCCAGGCCGGAGCCGCGACCGACTACCAGCACGTCTTCGAGCAGCCCTAACCGGGCCGCCCGCCTAGACCAGAAGCCTGGCCTTGGCCGCCTCGAACTCGGCGTCGGAGATGTCGCCGCGCTGCTTCAGGTCGCTGAGCTTGTGAAGCTCATCGACCGGTGAGGAGCCGGCGGTCTCGCGGACGTAGGTGTCGAAGTGCTTCTTGACCTCGGCCTGCTCCCTGATCGAGCGCTCGCGCATGCCCTCCCCGCGTGCGATCAGATAGATGATCGCCCCGAGGAACGGGAGCACGAGCAAGAACAGCACCCAGGCCCCCTTCGCCCAGCCCGACAGCTCGTGATCCCGGAACAGGTCACTGACGATCGAGATCAGGATCCAGATCCAGGCGATCAGCAGAAAGATCTCGAGGACGGTCAAAAGAGCGGCCCCGAGCGTGTAGTCGGCGAGTAGCAAAGGAAGACCTCCTTGTCCAACGCGCGTTCACTGAGCGCACGTTCGTTGCCGCCAGCATCCCACCTGGCACACAGGCACGCAAGCCAGGACGCCGCCTCCGGAGCGGCTTCAGCCGGTCGCTAATGATTGTCGAGGGCGGCGCCGGCGAGCGGCGCCGGTGGCGTGACCGGCTTGGCTGTCGTTGCCGGTGGCGATGCGGGAGGGCCGGAGCGCGAGCCGGAGCTTGAATGACTCGGCTTCGCGCTCGCCTGCGGAGATGCTGGGGGGCTCTGGGCCGGCGCGGGAAGGGACGGCGCGTGGCTCTTGCCGAAATCCGAATGTCCGCCGGGACCGCTCGGGGGGCCCTGGGGGTGGGCCAGGGCCTGTCCCTGAGCGGCGGCGCCATTCCCATGTCCATGACCATGTTCTTGGGCGCCAGGCTTTTGGCCGGCCGGCTCGCCGGGTCGTTTGCCGGCCTTCCCATCCTCCCCCTCCGAGCTATCCGCAGGTGCAGCCGGTTGGTCGGCGGCCCGGCTCGAACCTGCCGGCTGTCCGGGTTCAGCCGCACCGGACGCGGGGGCGGCCGAATCGCCGGATCCCCCGATCACGGGTGGGCGGACCACCCCGGTGAGGCCGCCGACGCCGACGGCAAGCGTCGCGGTGGCGACGACGGCGGTTGCGGTCTTGAGCACGGTCGAGCCGGCGGCGAGCTTCCCGGCTCCACCCAGCGAGCCCGCCAGCCCGGCGCCGGCGGCGCCCCCTGGCCCCGAGCCGAGCAGGGTCTGCAGCAGGCCGGCCGCCGCCAGCGTGGGGAGGGGAGGGGCCAGCGCGGCGAGGTCGGTCTTGCGCCGGCGGATTCCGGCCCGGAAGTCGCGACAGCCCTCGCAGCCGCGCAGATGGGCCCGCAGCCGACGGCCGCGAAGCACGCGGCCGTCGTCCGCCGAAAGGGCCTCTCTCACCGCCTCACAGCTCATCGCTCGTCCTTCGGCCAGCTCCTGCAGGGCGACGCGCGCCTCGTAGACGGTTTGGCGCGCGGCGTCGGCCGAGGTTCCGAACACGGCGCCGATGCCGGCGTAGTCCATCTCGTTCAGCTCGCGCATCACCAGCGCTCCGCGCTGGCGCTCGGGCAGGCTGTGGAGGTCGATGTTCAGCTGGTGCAGGCGCTCGCGGGCTTCGAGCCGGCGCTCCGGCTGCGACGCCGAGGAGGCGGGCGCCTCTTCGCTCAGCTCGGTGACCGGCGGCCGTTGCCGCAGCACCCCGATCGCCTCGTTGTGGGCGATCCGGTAGAGCCAGGGCCGCAGCGCGATTTCGCGGCTCTCGCCGGGCAGCGCCCGCATCACCTTGAGCATCGTGTTCTGAAGCGCGTCGCCGGCGTCTTCGTCGTCGCCGAGGATCGCCCGGCAATAACGGTAGAGCTCCTGGTGGTAGCGCTGGAAGATCGCGGCGAAGGCGCGGCGCTCCCCCCGCACCGCGACCCGAACCAGCCGGGCGTCCGAGGCCAGGCGCAGCGCTCCCGCTCTCGGGTTTCCGAGGCCGCGCAGCGCCGCTTCGCTCATGCGTTCCCATTATCGGTCCGTTGGGTCAATCCCGTGCCGGGTGGTCGGTCACCTGTCGAGTCTGAAACGACGTCAGGCGTGATTTGTCAGGCCCAATCGAAGAAAAATGCGATTTAGCCCCTGACGGATGCCTGCCGTGGCCGTTACATCGCCGACGTAGACGTAGCCAAGGAGGAAATTTGATGAGGCACCTCAGCAAGATCATCGTTCTGATCGGAGCTCTGGCACTTTGTGCGGCTCCGGCTCTGGCGAACGAGCCGAGCACGGTCCCGCCCGACAACCAGGGCCTGCACACCGGTCAGGGCAAGTCGCACTTCCCCGAGACCACCCCCGGGCCGAGCGCGAGCCTGCCCGCGAAGGCCAAGGCCTACGGGTTCTATTGCCGGGGGGAGAGCAAGAAGCACGTCAACGGCCAGAAGGGCACGCCCTTCTCGCAGTGCGTGACGGCGATGGCCAAGCTGGCCAATGGCTCCACCGACAATCCCAGCCGCGCTTGCCGGGGAGAGAGCAAGAAGCACCTCAAGGGTGAGAAGGGGACCCCGTTCAGCCGCTGCGTCTCTGCCGCGGCCAAGTTGCAGCACGACCAAGATCAGTCAGACGAATCAACCGACTGATCGCCTGATCCCACATACATGCACCTCGGACGGGCCGGGCCGCCTCGCGGCTCGGCCCGTTCGTCTGCTGCCTGCCGGGAGCGGCACTCCGGCACGGGCGGCGTCGGTTGGCTCAGGCTGGGTCGCCGACGGAATGCGGCTGATCGGCGAGGGAGCGCTGGCGAAGCCGGTCGAGCTTTCGGTGCGCGCGGAGCCTCAAGTGCCTGCTCCACTGACTGTCGGCGAGAGCCCAGGCGCCGAAGGCGAGCGCGCCGGCGGCACCGGTCACCGTCAACAGCACTCCCGCCGCCGCCACAGCCGGCACTCCGTGCGCGCCCAAGATCAATACAGCCGAGCCGGCCCCGACGCTTGGCCCGAGGGGCAGCACGCCCAGGCTGGCCACGGCGATCAGGACGGCGGTTGCGTCGAAGACCGAGACGTCGACCCCGCTCGCGTGCAGCATCAGCCAGTTGCGGGCGATCTGCGTTCCAATGACGACGAGGACGAACGCCACGATCAGGTTGCGGGCCCGCGCGTTGCGCATCACCGCCAATCCCTGCCATGCCCCGCGCTGGTGACGGCGAGCGAGCCGGCGAAGCCCGAGAAGAGCGATCACGGCCACGGCGAACACCGCGAGCGGAATCCACCAGGGCCAACCAAGCGGGCCGACCAGGGTGAAGGAGGTCAGCGCCGCCATCGTCGCCTCGACGACCAGGATCGGCACCTCGGTCGCAGCGAGGGTCAGAGTCTTCGGCGTCTGCCCCGGCGCCGAGCGCCGTAGCGCCCCGATCCGCATCGCAAAGCCCAACTCCCCGTTGGCGATGTTGCCGACGTAGCCGAGGCTCGCAGCCCGGTAGAGGCGACGGCGGCCGACGGTTCCGCCGGCGGCCCGAACGGAGACGTTCCAGGCCTCGCTGCGGGCGAGCAGAGCCGCTATCTGCAGCGCCGCCGCGCTCGCAAGCATCCACCAGGGAGCACCGGCCGCGGCCAGCGCGAACTCATGCCAGCGTCCGGCCAGCGCGAGGATGACCAGACCGGCGACCAGTGCGGACCCGAAGACGGCCAGGGCGACGCGGTGGCGGCGGGCGCTTTCGTGCAGCCGCCGCGCCAACGGCGTCGACGCGAAGCCCAGTTGGTGCTGGGGCGGAGGGGGCTCACTCACGGAATCCCCCAGCGGAGCTTTGCCATCTGCTCCTCGAGCTCGGCTTCGGTCAGGACGCCCGCGTCGCGGAACTCGAGCAGCTCCTTCTTCTCGCTCGCTCTCCTTCTGGGCACGGGCTTTCTGGGCATCTGCGCCGGGACCGTCAGGCCTTTGCTGGGGACGGGTGGCCATCATCCGTCGCCATCGTTTTCCGATGCGGCTGCCGGCGTCTGGTCACTCGGGAACGGCTCGAGGAGGAAGAACTCGACGCCGTAGTCGGGGTCGATGTGGTTGTCGCTGAAGAACGCATGGACGGTGCGGCCGGTCTGCTCCTCGATCAGGCGAACCAGGTCGGGGCGCATCGCACGCTGAAAGCTGCGCCGGCTCCTGAGCACGTGCTGCTTCCTCGCCCATCCCGACCAGGCTGCGTTCGCCCTTCGTCAGGGTGTCGGCCATGATGATCGCGGCGGTGTCCTTGGTCAAGACCGTCTTGGCCTTGGTCGGTCCGCGGCCTGTGTATTCGCGAAGAATCTGGACGGCGCTGCGCGAGATTTCGGCAGACGCCGAGTTGCCGTCGGTACGCGTGTCGGGCATAAGAAGCCCTTCTCGTCCTCTCTTCGGTGAGGCCACGCGAGAGGCAGAGAGGACGTTGAGAACCCGACGAGCGGCACGACCAGCGTAGCGCGATCACCCAGTGGTGGCACCGAATCGCCTAAATCTTTCTGACCAATCCACGCCTCATCCCCGAAGCAGTGGTTCGAAGATTGGGTTCTATGCCCACATGGCGGCCCCATAACGTGCTACTACTGACATGAGTGGTCTGAGGGCCGCCTGCCCGGATGCCTCCGTATCGTGAGAACGGTCCGCCGGTTGGTTCGCTCAGACAACCCCCCGGCCTCTCTTCTGACAGGACGATCGCGGTCACTGGCCGGCGATCAGGACTTGGGCCCGATCGGGTCCGAAGAAGGAGGGACCGATGGACCTTCTTGGGTGCGCTGAATGCGAGCACCGTTTCTACGTGTCAGAAATGGCGGCTGCGGACGTTCTCCGTTGTCCGCATTGCGGAGGGGGGCTGGCCCTCGCTGCCCATGGCCTGGCATCGATTCCGCTTGACGCTCGTTGGCTTGATCCTCGGGCCGTGCCCGAAATCGAAGTCGCAGTGGTCGAGCTGCATCGCAAGCGCGAGCGCTCGACCGAGAACGGACAGCGGATCGTCGGGAGCCTGGCCGACTACTTTCCGATCAGGGCGAATGGCGCCGAGGTCGAGGTCTCGGTAAACCGCGGCGAAGCAGCTGAGGCGGGGCGGCGGGTCGCGGCGATCCTCGATGGGATCGACAGCGGTTGGGAGGAGCACTTCTACCTGGCGGCAACCGACCCCCGGGTTCCGTCTGACGATTTGCGACGCCCACCCGCCCGCAGGCGGACGGACCTACATCTAGTCAGACGTGGGGACGAAAACGCCTCCCGGGAGCAGTGGGCATGAGCGATCAAACCCATGATTCGGAAGAGGAGACGGCGGTCGACTTCGACCCCGGGGATGGCGCGTCGAGCCTGCCGGATTCCGACGACGACCAGGAGGCCCCTCCGGGGCCGACCCGGAGCACGCGAATGCGGCCCAACGCGCTTGATCTGGCGCGTGCCTTCGACTAGCCGGCCGCGAGTCAAAGCGCGGCGGATCGCCGGACGCTCAGGCGCAGTGCCCTGGGAAGCTCCAATTGTGGGATTGATCCAATTTCCGGGGCTCTCATACGGTCGTCTTGGTCGATGAGCCGCACTGCAAACCCCCCAGGCGTCCCCGGATCGGAACCGGCGGCATGCGGCAGCTGCGGCGCCTCGAACCCGACCGACTCGCGATTCTGCGGCTCCTGCGGCGCCAGCCTCGAGCGGCCGCATCCATGTCCGAGCTGCGGCGCCGAGAACCCGGCCGGCCAGCGCTTCTGCAATTCCTGCGGGCAGGCGCTCGAGGATGGGCCGGCGCAGGCGGCCGATGCCCGCGCCGAGGCCGAGGCGGCGCCGATCGACGGCGAGCGCAAGCAGGTGACCGTGCTTTTCGCCGACGTCATGGGCTCGATGGACATGGCGGAGCAGACCGACCCCGAGCAGTGGCGCCAGATCATGCAGCGCTTCTTCTCGCTTCTCTCCGAGGGCGTCCGGCGCTTCGAGGGCACCGTGGACAAGTTCACCGGCGACGGGATCATGGCCCTGTTCGGAGCCCCGATCGCGCACGAGGACCACGCCGCCCGAGCCTGCTTCGCGGCCCTTCACATCGAAAAGCTGGTCTCCGAGTACGCGGGCGAGCTTCGCCGCGCCAAGGGACTCAACTTCTCGGTCAGGATCGGGATCAACTCGGGCGAGGTGGTGGCCGGCGCGATCGGGGAGGACGATGAGCTCGAGTACACGGCGGTCGGCCATACGGTCGGCCTGGCGCAGCGCATGGAGGCGCTCGCGGAGCCGGGCAAGGCCTACCTGACCGAGCACGCCGCGAAGCTCGCGCACGGCTATCTGGAGCTGGAGGACCTGGGGGAGTTCGAGGTCAAGGGTGCGAGCCGCCCGATCCGGGTCTTCGAGCTGCTCGGAGCGGGATCGGCCAGATCTCGCCTCGACCTTTCGCGTGAGCGGGGGCTATCCGAGTTCGTCGGCCGAGACGACGAGATGAAGGTGCTCGAGGAGGCGCTGGAGCGGGCCAAGGAGGGGCGTGGGCGGCGTGATCGGCGTGGTCGCCGAGCCGGGCGTCGGCAAGAGCCGGCTATGTCTCGAGTTCGCGGAGCGATGCAGGGCACGCGGGATCGAGGTCTACGAGGCTCAGGCCCAGGCGCACGGCGAGGCGATTCCCTACCTCCCGATTCTGCAGGCCCTGCGCGGCTACTTCGGGATCGAGGACCGCGACTCGGAGCGGGTTGCGCGCGAGAAGATCGCCGGTCGGCTGCTTCTCCTCGACCCTGACTTCGCAGACGACCTGCCGCTTGTCTTCGACTTTCTCGCCGTGCCCGATCCTGAGCGCCCGGCGCCACAGGTGAGCGCGGAGGCGCGCCAGAGGCTGCTTCGCGGAGTGATCAGACGCCTTTACCGGGTCCCCGGTCGCACCGAGGTGGTCGTATCTCTGATGGAGGACCTGCACTGGTTGGACGAGGGCAGCGAGGCATTCGTCGCGGAGATGGTCGGTGCGGTGGAGGGAACGGCGACCCTCGCCGTGCTCAACTTCCGGCCCGAATACGAGGCGGAGTGGACCGACTCTCCTGTGTACCACCGCGTCTCGCTGGTGCCGCTGGGTCCCGATTCAACGAGAAGAGCTGCTCGCCGACCTCGTCGGTGAGGACCCCTCACTGGACGGGCTCCCCGAACTGATCCATGAGCGCACCGGCGGCAACCCGTTCTTCATCGAGGAGGTCGTTCGCGAGCTGGTCGAGGCCGGGTACCTCGAAGGCGGCCACGGCGCCTATCGGCTGACCAAACCGGTCGACGACACCCGGGTGCCCGCCACCGTCCAGGCGATCCTCGCCGCGCGAATCGACCGCCTCGCGACCGCCAAGGCGCTCCTGCAGGCGGCCGCAGTGATCGGCAAGGAGGTGCCCGAGCCGGCGCTGCGCATGGTCGCGGGCATCGAGGATGAAGCGCTCGAGCAGGGGCTGAAGGAGCTGATCGGCGCCGGTTTCCTCTACGAGGCCGAGATCTATCCGGAAAGGGTGCTCGCCTTCAGCCACCCGCTCACGCAGGAGGTCGCCTATGGCTCCCAGCTCGGCGAGCAACGCGCCGGCGCCCACGCCGCCGCCGCCCGAGCGATGATCGAGCTCAATCCCGACCGCCATGACGAGCTGGCGGCGTTGATCGCCCAGCACCTGGAACAGGGCGGCGAGACTCTGGAGGCGGCGCGCTGGTACGCCCGTGCCGCGCACCGCGCCGGCAACAGCCATCCGCAGGACGCGATGCGTCTGTGGGGGCGGGTCACCGAGCTTGTCTCAGAGCTGCCCGAGTCGGAGGAGACGTCGGCGCTCGGGGTCTTCTCGCGGTTGCTGCAGCTCGACTATGCCTGGCGGCTGGGGATGGAGAAGGAGCAGGTCGACACCCTGGTCGAGGAGGCGCGCGAGATCGCCACCAGGACCGGCGACCTGCGCTCGCTGACGATGCTGCGCCTGCTCGAGTCGGCGCGCCCCGGGCTCGTTCAGCCGGCGGAGGACTGGACCCGCGCCAGCGACGAGTCAATCGCGCTCGCGGATGAGTCCGGTGACGATGCGCTTCGAGTGGCGATTCGGGCCGCGGGCTCGTATGCGTATCTCTGCGCCGGTGACTACGACCACTGCGGGCGATTGCTCGACGAGGCGCTCGCGATCGCCGGAGATGACCACAGCGCCGGAAACGGAATCGTGATCGGCTGTCCCTACGCTTGGGTGCTGATGGTGCAGGGGTGCATCTTCCGCGACCGTGGCGAATTTGATGCCGCCGAGGAGCTTTTTGAGACAGCCCTTCGGATCGCCGCCGAGCAGGGCGACCCCGAGACCGAGAGCTGGACGCGCGGCAATCTGGCTGTGCTGTTCGCTCTGCGAGGCGATCTCGATGCGGCCCTTGCGCTGGCGCAGCGCAACTACGAGCTGACCGAGCGTCTCGGCGACGTCTTCTCGCGCCACTGGGCACTGATCAACCTCGGGTTCGTTGAGTTGGCGCGGGGAGATGCGAAGAGCGCCCTTGGGTCACTCGAGCGAGCCGACAGCCTCTACCGCGAGGCGATGACGACCGGCGGCGAGGTTGAGGCGTGGCGAGATGGGTTGATCGCCGAGGCATTGCTCGGTCTTGGCCGTATGCCCGAGGCGCTGGACCGTGCCGAGCGTGCCGTTTCAGTCGCCAAGGAGCGGGGGCTGCTCTGGAGCCTTCCACGGTCCCTTCGCGTTTCCGCAGAGGCGCGCATTGCCGCCGGTGAGCCCGGCGCGGGTGAGATTTTCGACGAGGCCGAGAGGGTGTCGAGGGCCAACGATCAGCTGACTGAACTGTGGGATATCGAGCGAGCCCGCAATGCGGCCCCGGCTCAGACCTAGCTGGGAATCTTGCCCTGCCGGGCAGCCCAGGCGCTATCGCTGAGCCACCGGCACCCAAGACAAAACCCTGCGATTTGCAGGGCTTAAGGCACCGCTACGGGGATTCGAACCCCGGTTTCCGGACTGAGAATCCGGCGTCCTAGTCCCCTAGACGATAGCGGCGCGTAGTCGCGATTTTAGCGGCCGCGCGGCGAGCTTTGCGAGTGGCGCGACGCGGTCCGGCACGCCTGGCGCCGCTAACCTTCCTCGCCAGTCCCCGCGGCTGTGGCGGAACTGGTAGACGCGCACGGTTCAGGTCCGTGTGGAGGAAACTCCGTGGAGGTTCGACTCCTCTCAGCCGCATCTCGATCGCCGCGGGCTGCCCGATCTCCGGCCACCGCACCGTTTCGCCCCCAGGCGTGTTTTTCGTTTCCGATGGGCCCAGCCCTGTGTTAGGTTCGGCCCACGTGAGTCCAAAAGTGCCAGGAAGCGCGGAGGACGTGCTTGCAAGGTGCGGGATACAGGACAAGGAGAGAATGCATGCGAAAGCATCTGATTTGGGTGCTGGGCTTGGTGGTCGTCTTCGCAGCCGTCGCCATTGCGCAGGCTGTGCCCAACACCCAGACGATCACGGGGAAGGCGAAGCCGAAGAAGCTGTCGAAGTCCAAGCGGTCCCCGATCTCGCTCAACACCAACGTTGAGGCGACGAACTCGGATCCGGCTCGGAATGGCGTTCCCTACCCGACGACCAACGCTGAGGTCGATTTCGACAAGGACATCAAGTTCCAGCAGAAGGGCTACCCGACCTGCGACACCAGCGGCTTCGGCGCCGCGACGACGATTCAGGACGTCAAGGACGAGTGCAGCGACTCGATTCTCGGCAGCGGCAGCGCCACCGTCGAGGTTCCGCTGGGTGCCGGCGTCCCGCCGACCGTGATCCCCGCTCAGGTGATCGCGGCCAACGTCAAGGGCAACAAGATTCTGCTGCACAGCCAGAACAGCCTGTCCGGCGGACAGCCGCTGATCGGGCAGCTGCACAAGTCGCCCAAGAGCGCTGGAAAGAAGTACGGCACCACGCTGAGCGTCCCCGTGCCTCCGCTTGCCGGCGGCTCGGCAGTCATCACCCAGTTCCAGACCCTGATCAAGAAGATCGCCTACAAGTTCCACGGCAAGAAGCGGGCGATCATCTCCGCGAAGTGCGGCAAGGACAAGAAGTTCTTCTACCAGGCCCGCTTCACCGACGACCAGGGCCAGCTCGCGGTCGGCAAGAACAAGCAGAAGTGCAAGCAGAAGAAGCACTGACCGCGTAGCGAGCTGCAATCTGTCCAGAGGGGCGGCCCAGGTGGCCGCCCCTCTTATTGCCTCCGCAGGGGCTTCCCCGGCTGCGATCCAGGGGATAGAGTGGCGCTCACATACCGGCCGGTGGCCAAGGGAAGTCCGGTGAAATACCGGCGCGGTCCCGCCACTGTGACCGGGCGACAGCCGACCGCAAGCGAGCTCGGACGCGATGCGCGCCCGATGCAGGAACGGCAGCCACTGGGGTGGCCTCAGCCCCCCGGGAAGGCGCGGCGGAAGCCCGGAAGCCAGGAGACCTGACCCCGGCCAGCCAATCAATCCCTCGAGGAAAGGGTGGCTCAGATGCCATATTCGAGAATGCTCCGGCTGGGCCTTGCCTGCCTGGCCGCTTCGATCATGCTGCTGGCTCCCGCTGCCGCCGCCGCCGCGGTGCGGGTGAACGTCCGGGTGCTGGACACCGACGGGCGGGTGCTCGCCGACCAGCGCCAGTTCACCGGCACCGTCTCGGTGAAAACCGATCCCGGCGCCGACTGCTTCGGCTCGGGAACGGGGGGAAGTGGAAACACGGTCGCGGTCCCCGGACCGACCGCGCTGGGGGTCGTCTGGGACGCGGCCCAGTTTGCCCATAACCTGCGGCCTGTCTCGCTCACCGACTCGTTCAGCTTCGGACTCGGCATCTGCGGGTTCGGGACCGCGCGGGCGACGGGCAGCGCGTCGTGGTATTTGAAGGTCGACCACGTCGGAGCCCAGGTGGGCGGGGACCAGTTCCGGATCAAGACCGGCGACGACGTCCTCTGGTACCTGGCCCCGAGCTTTCCCTATCCGGACGAGCTCGGGCTGCGGGCCCCGGGCCGGGCGGAGGCGGGCAAGCCCTTCACCGTGCGGGTGACCGCATTCGACGACAGCGGCAAGGAAACCCCGGTCGCCGGCGCGACCGTGACCGGCGCCGCGTTGCCGACCGGCGCCGATGGCGCCACCAGCGTGCAGATCGAGAACCCGAAGCGGATCCAGCCGCTGTACGCGAGCCATGGCAGCGACATCCCGGGTTCGGCGCGGCTCTGCGTGGGCCAGTCGCTCGGCGACTGCCCGAAGCGATCCGGCGAGCGGATCGCGGGCACCCGCAAGGCAGACCGCATCAAGGGGACCCGCGGGCCGGACCGGGTGCTGGCGGGGCCGGGCAGGGACAAGGTCAACGTGCGCGGAGGCAGCCGCGACCGGGTCGACTGCGGCAGGGGCCGTGACAGGGTCGTGCTGGGCCGCGGCGACACCGAAAAGCGCTGCGAGCGGGTGCGCAGGCCGTGAGCCGTGGCCGCAGCTCGGCGGCCGCAGGCGCACTTCTCTGCGCGCTTGCGGGCGCCGGCTGCGGGCTTGGCCCCGGCCCCTCGGTCGGCGACGTCGATCTCACCGTGACCAGCGACTACGGCGCGACAAAGGTGCTGAGCGACGCCGAGACCGACGCGCCCGAGTCGGAGACCGCGATGCGGCTGCTCGACCGAAAGGCCGATGTCTCGACCCGCTACGGCGGCCGCTTCGTGCAGTCGATCGACGGCGTCGCCGGAGACACGAAGGGCGGGCGCCGCTACGACTGGTTCTTCTACGTCAACGGGGTCGAGTCCCCGGTCGGCGCCGCGGAGTACGGGCTGCACGGCGGCGACCGGGTCTGGTGGGACTACCGCGACTGGACCGCGGCGATGCGGGTCCCGGCCGTGGTCGGCTCCTTCCCCGAGCCCTTCGCCAACGGATATGAGGGAAGGACCCACCGGGTTGTCGTGCAATGCGACGGCGTCGAGCAAGCCTGCCGAGCGGCCCGGCAGCGGGTTGGCGCCGTCGCGGCGGGGAAGGGCCAGGGCCCGCCGATCCGCGTCGTGGTCGGAGCCTGGGGCCAGCTGCGCGACGACGCGGCGGCGGCCCTGATCGAACGCGGACCGGCCTACAGCGGCGTCTTTGCCGACTTCGTGCGCGAACGCGGATCCTGGAGGCTGCAGCCTCTCGACGCCGGCGGCGAGCCCGCCGGTCCGCCCGGCGACCTGGGTTTGGTTGCGGCGACCAGGCGCGGTGACGACCCCCCGACCTGGCTCGTCACCGGCTCCGACGCGGAGGCGACGCTGGCGGCGGCGCGGGCGCTCGACTCGAACGACCTTCGCGACCGCTATGCGGTCGTCGTCGACCAGGGCGGGACGCAGCCGCTGCCGGCCCGATGAGGTCCCCGCTCGCCTACACGCCGCGCTCGGCCCCGCTCCAGTCGGCCTCGCCGGGGGCGGCGATCGCATACCTCGGCGCCTTCGCAGCGGTCGCCTTTCTGTATTCGAACCCGATCGTCCTGATCGCGGTGGCAGCCGGCGCGGCCCTGGCCGGGCTCGCGGCCGGGGCGCGGCGGGCGGTGATCTTCTCGCTGCGGATCGGACTCTCGCTCGCGATCCTGATCGTGGTCGTCAACTTCCTGGTCACCAACCGCGGCGACACCGTGATCGCACGGCTCGGGCACTGGCCGCTGCTCGGCCGCGTCGACGTGACCGCGGAGGCTGCGCTTGCCGGGGCGTCGATCGGGCTGCGGGCGATGGCCGTGATGGTCGCCGCCGGCGTCTACTCGGCCTGCGTCGACCCGGACCGCGTGCTGCGGCTGCTGCGCCCATTGGCGGCCCGCTCGGCGCTCACCGCGACCCTGATCTCGCGCCTGGTCCCGGTCGCGGCGCGCGACTTCGCCCGCCTCCGCGAGGCCGCGCAGCTGCGCGGCCCGGCCGCTGCAGCGGTCGGTCGCGGCGCCCTGGCCCGACGGCTGCTGGCCGGCTCGCTCGATCGGTCGATCGACGTCGCGGCGACACTCGAGCTGCGCGGCTACGGGCTCGACGGGCCGAGTGCGGCGCTGGAGAAGCGCCGGGGGCGCCATGACCGGCGCTTCTGGCTCGCCGGCGCGGCCCTGGCTGGGGCAGGGCTCTTCGGCCGGCTTGCCGGCGCCGGGGGATTCGAGGCATACCCGACCGCCGAGGTTGCGACCGGAGCCGAGACGATCGCCGTCGCCGCGGTTGCGGTTCTGGCCGGACTTGCGCCGCTGCGGCTGCGGCGGGCGACGCGAGGGGTGCGGGCAAAGCCGGAGGCCGCCCGTGCCTGAGCTCGGTCAGCGACCTCGCAGCGCCATGCCGCTGGAGATCGAGGGGCTTCGCTACCGCTATCCGGGCGGGCGGAGTGAGGTCCTCGCCGGGGTCGACCTGAGTGTCGGGGCGGGGGAGCTGATCGTTCTCGCGGGCCGCTCGGCCAGCGGCAAGACGACGTTGCTGCGGGCGGGCTGCGGGCTGGTGCCGCATTTCCACGGCGGGGAAGTCTCGGGACGGATCTCGGTCACCGGGCACGACATCCGGGAAGCGGGCCCGGGCGAGCTTGCCGGTGAGGTCGGCTACGTCGCCCAGGATCCCGAGACCCAGGTCGTCTCGACCACGGTTCGGGCCGAGATCGAGCTTCCCCTCGAGCTACGGGGTGAGCGGGCGGCGGGACGGGCCCGGGCGGTGGAGGAGGTGGCCCTGGCGCTGGCGATTCCGCAGCTGCTGGAGCGCGCCACCGACACGCTGTCCGGCGGGGAGCTGCAGCGGGTGGCGCTCGCCGCGGCGCTGGTGACCCGGCCGCGGCTGGTGCTTCTCGACGAGCCAACCTCTCAGCTCGACCCGGTGGCCGGAGATGAGCTGATCTGGCTTCTGCGCCGCCTCAACGAGGAGTGGGGGGTCTCGATCCTGCTCGCCGAGCACCGGCTCGAGCGCTGCCTCGCCGCCGCCGACCGGGTCGTCGCCATGGATGCCGGGTCGATCGCCTTCGACGGTGAGCCGGCCGAGTTCCTCTCCTGGGCGCTCGAGCACGACCAGGCGCTCGCGACCCCTGGCGCGCACCTGTTCTCTCTTGCCGGCCTTCACCCGCTTCCGACCGGTGTAAAGCAGGCGCGTGAGCTGCTCGAGTCGACCGGGCGCGTGCCGGGGCTCGCCGCTGCCCCGTCCCGACGTCTTGCGCCCGAGCCCGCCGAGCCGGTCGCGAAGTCCGCACTCGAGGCGAGGGATCTCTGGGTCGAGCTGGACCGCGGCGAGGAGATCCACGACGTCCTGCGGGGAGTCGAGCTGCGGGTCGAGCGGGGGGAGCGGGTGGCGCTGATGGGCCGCAACGGAGCCGGCAAGAGCACCCTGCTACGCACGGCGGCGGGCCTGATCGACCCGGTACGCGGCCGGATCGAGGCCCCGGCCGGAGTCGCCCTGCTGGGCCAGAGCCCCGACGACTACCTCGTCCGCGAGCGGGTCGGGGACGAGCTGCCAGGCCCTGCGGGCAGGCGGGCCCTGGCCCAGGTCGGGCTCGACCACGCCCTCGAGGCGGACCCGCGAAACCTCTCCGGAGGCGAGCGCCAGCGGCTCGCCCTGGCGATCGCCCTGGCCGGGCGCTCGGAGGCCGGCCAGCCCGGGCTGGTGGCGCTCGACGAGCCGACTCGGGGCATGGACCGGGCCCGCAAGGACGACCTGGCCCGGCTGATCGCCGAGCTGGCCGAGGGCGGGGCGGGGGTCGTCGTAGCCACCCACGACGTCGAGTTCGCCGCCGCTTTCTCGCATCGTGTCGTCCTGCTCGGGGATGGGGTGGTGATCGCCGATGACGAAGCCGCCGCGGTGCTCTCGGGCGGCTGGTACTTCGCCACCGAGGTCTCGCGGATCCTCGGCCGACCGGGCGTCGTCTCGCCGCGGGACGGAGCCGAGATCCTGGGCGGCCCCGAATGACCTGGCAGGCGGCAAGCTTTGCGATCCTCGGCCTCGTCCTGGTCGGGGGTTTTGCCTGGTACGAACGCTCCCGGCCGCCATCCCAGATCGTTGCCCTGGTCGCGGCACTCGCGGCGCTGGCGGTCGCCGGCCGCCTCGCCCTCGCCGCGATCCCCAACGTCGTCGCGACCACCGACATCGTGATCTTCAGTGGCTACGCGCTCGGGGCGGCGCCGGGATTCGCGGTCGGGGCGCTGGCCGGGCTGATATCGAACTTCTGGCTCGGGCAGGGGCCGTGGACGCCCTGGCAGATGGCCGGGTGGGGCCTCTGCGGGGTGCTGGGCGCGGCGCTTGCCCTGGTCACCCGGCGCCGCGCCGGCCGGATCGAGCTGACCGCGGTCTGCGCGATCGCCGGGGGCCTCTACGGGGCGCTGCTCAACTTCTCGCTGATGGTCAGCTACGGCGGCGACTTCAGCTTCGACCGCTGGTTGGCCCTAGAGGCGCGGGCGCTGCCCTTCGACTTCGCGCACGCGATCGGCAACCTGACCCTGGCCGCGGTCGCCGGCCCGGCGATGGTGAGGATGCTGATCCGCTTCCGGGAGCGCTTCGAATTCCGCTGGGGGGCCGCTGAGCCTCCGCGGCCGCGCCCGGGTCTCGCCGGCGCCGCGACCGCTCTTCTCTGCGCGCTGGTGGCGATTCTCGCCTTCGCCCCGGGCGCGACCAACGCACGCTCCCCCGCGGCCGGCTGGCTGCTCGCGGCCCGGAACGGCGACGGCGGCTTCCCGGCAACCCCCGGCCGCGAGTCGAGCCCCCAGATGACCGGCTGGGCGATGCTCGGCCTGGAGGCGGCGGGCAAGAGTCCGCTCGACGCGGGTCGGCCCTCGCCGGTTCGCTACCTGCGCCGCAACGCCGGCGACCTGCGGGCCGCGACCGACCTCTCGCTCGCGATCCTGGCGCTGAGGGGCGCGGGGGTCGAGGTGAAGGATTTCGGCGGCCGCAACCTGGTCGCCGACCTAGCGGCCAAGCGCCGCCGCAACGGCTCCTTTGAGGGCTGGCCGAACGCGACCGCATTCGGCGTCATGGCCCTGCGCTCGGCTGGGGCGGGCGGGCGGATCGGCCCCTCCCTGGCGTGGCTGCGACGGGTTCAGGGCAAGGACGGAGGATGGGGGGCGGTGGTCGGCGCGGCCGGCGACCCGGATTCCACCGGGGCCGTCCTGCAGGCGCTCGCCGGCTCGCGCGGCAGCCGCCGCGCGGCTCGCTTCCTGCGCCGCTCGCAGGCTGGAGGCGGCGGCTGGGCGCTTGCGGTCGGCGGCCCGGTGAACAGCCAGTCCACCGCCTGGGCGGTGCAGGGCCTGCTCGCGGCAGCAATCGATCCCGCCTCGGTGAAGCGTCACGGGCGCAGCGGCCTTGACTATCTGGCCGCGCGCCGGGCGGGCGACGGCCACTACCGCTACTCCACGAGCAGCGACCAGACCCCGGTCTGGGTCACCGCCCAGGTCCTCGCCGCCATCAACCGCAAGCCCTTCCCTCTCGCCCCGGTGTCGAGAGCACCGCGGGCAAAGCCACGGTCGTCGGCGGGCGCCGCATCCGGTGGGGACAGTGGCGGGGGAGGCGTAGCCGGATCTGGTGGAGGTGGTGCCGTTGCCCCGTCTGAACGGCGTCAGCGCGAGGGGGCTCCACGGTCCGGGCAGTCAAACGGCGGCTCCTCGAGCGAGTCGCCAGTCAAGGGGGGGCACGGCACCGCCCCTCCGTCCGACGGCAATACACCCGACCAGCGCCCGTCGAGGAATGCGGTTTTCCGCGATGACGACGGCGGCGACTCGCCCCTGGTCCCGATCCTGATCGGCCTCGGCTGCGCCGCGCTGATCCTCGGCGGTACCTGGTTGGTGGCGCGGCGCTACGTCTGATCAGCAGCCGCGCCGGTGGGCGCCGACCGCACCCTTGGGCTTCGCGCGGTGTTCTCTCCCTGTAGCGTGGGCCGGTGTTGCCAGCCCCAGTTCGGGCCATTGAAGGCCCGGTGGCAGAGTCGCGCTTTTTGGCGCGCAGATAAAGGAGAGCAATGCGCAAGCACATGATCTGGATTCTCGCGGTGGCGTTGGCGCTCACAGCCGTGGGTGTTGCGTCTGGCGAGAACATCCAGTCGATCACGGGCAAGGTCAAGCCCAAGAAGCTGCCGAAGAAGGGCGCGGGCAAGCCCGTCTCGCTTTTCGTCGACGTCTCGACGACCAACCCGGCGAATCCCTTCAACGTCCCCTCCCCGACGACCGTCGCGAAGGTTGACTTCGACAAGGACATCAAGATCCAGAACAAGGGTCTCCCCACCTGCAACACCTCCTCGTTCGGCGCCGCGACGACGATCCAGGACGTCAAGGACGAGTGCGGTCCCGCGATCATCGGCAAGGGCAGCGCGACCGTTCAGGTCCCGCTCGGAGCCGGCCAACCGCCGACCGTCGTCCCGGCCCAGGTCATCGCCGCCAACGTGAAGGGCAAGAAGATCCTTCTGCACACGCAGAACAGCCTCTCCGGCGGCCAGCCGCTGCTCGGCAAGATCGGCAAGGCAAGGGGTGCCGGAAAGAAGTACGGCACGACCCTGACGGTCAACGTCCCGCCGCTCGCCGGCGGCAGCGCCGTGCTGACGGAGTTCAACACGACGATCAAGAAGACCTACAAGCTCCATGGCAAGAAGAGGAGCTACGTCTCGTCCACCTGCAAGGACAAGAAGATCCATTTCCAGGCCCGTTTCACCTACCAGGACGGGACCAGCGACACCGCCAAGTCGACCCAGAAGTGCAAGAAGAAGGGTTGAGCGCCGGCTAGTCGCCGAACGAATTGGAGGGGCGGCCGCAAGGCCGCCCCTCTTTTCGTTGCGGTCACGATTCGGAGGCCGCCCTCGCGGCGCCGATACGGTTGAGCCGATGGATGTCGAGACGGCGATCCGCACCAGGCGCACCCACAAGGCCTTCGAGCCCGAGCCGATCCCGCGCGAGGTCCTCGACGAGCTGCTCGAGCTGGCGCGCTGGGCGCCGAACCATCACCTGACCGCGCCCTGGCGCTTCCGGGTGGTCGGCCCCGGCTCGCTGCAGCGGCTGAAGCGGGCGGCGGGGCCGGAGGCGGCGCCGAAGCTCGACCGCTGCCCGACCCTCGTCGTCGCCTCCTGCGCGCTCAGCGGCGACCCCGAGCAGGACGAGGAAGACCTCCACGCGACCGCGGTCGCCTGCTACATCGTCCTGCTCGGCGCCCACGCCCGCGGCCTCGCCGGCTACTGGCGCACCCCGGCGGTTCTGCGCGAGCCCGCGGGCCGGGAGGCGGTCGGCCTTCCCGACGAGGAGCGCTTCGTCGGCCTTCTCCACTTGGGCCGCCCGGTGCAGGAGCAGCGCGCCCCGGAGCGCCCGCCGCCGGCCGAGACCACGGTCTACCTGGATTGATGCTCCGCCGCGCCGACGCAATCGAGGCGATCGCCGGCCAGAGGTTCGAGGTCGTCGTGATCGGCGGCGGGATCACCGGCGCCGGGGTGGCGCTCGACGCCGCCTCGCGCGGCTACTCGGTCGCCCTTCTCGAGCGCGACGACTACTCGGTCGGAACCTCGAGCCGCTCCTCGAAGATGGTCCACGGCGGCCTGCGCTACCTGCGCAACTTCGACCTCGGCCTGGTGCGCGAGGCACTGCTGGAGCGCCAGCTGATGGTCCAGCTCGCGCCTCACCTCGTCTATCCGACCCCGTTCCTGGTGCCGACCCTGGGCGAGGACCGGCGCAGCCGCAGCATCGGCATCGGGCTGAACATGTACGACGTGATGGCGACCACGCGGGTCGGCCGCAGCCGGCGCGAGCTGCGCGCCTCCAAGGAGGAGGACGAGGACTACTTCTGGTCGCCCGACCGCCATCGCACGATCGAGGGCAACGAGGCCGCCGAGCTGGTCCCGGCGCTGGCCGCCCGCGAACCCACCTCCGCCTACCTCTTCTACGACTGCCAGACCGACGACGCGCGCCTGGTGCTGACCGTGCTCGGCGAGGCCGAGCGCTTCGGCGCCGTGATGCTGAACGGCGCCGAGGCGGTCGAGGTGCTGGACCGGCAGGGCCACGCGGCGGCGGTGCGCTTCCGAGAGGAGGAGTCCGGCGAGGAGATGACCGTCGAGGCCGACAACGTCGTCAACGCGACCGGGGTCTGGGCGGACCGGATCCGCGAGGAGATCCGCGACGAGGAGGACATGCCGCGGATCGCCCCCAGCCGCGGCACCCACGTGATGGTCGACCCGGCCAAGCTGCCGGTCGGGGAGGCCGCCTGCATCGTGCCGGCGGGCGAGGACCGCACGATCTTCGCCCTGCCCTGGTACGGGCGGACGCTGATCGGCACCACCGACAACGACTACGACGGCGACATCTCCCACGTCGCGCCCGCCGGCGACGACATCGAGTACCTGCTCGAGGCGGTCAACGCGTTCTTCGGCACCTCGCTCGGCGCCGGCGACGTCAGCGGCGCCTACGCCGGTGTGCGGCCGCTGATCTCCAGCGGCGACCCGCGCAAGTCGGTCGACATCTCGCGCCGCGCCGAGCTCTACGAGACCTCCTCGGGGATGCTGACGATCACCGGCGGCAAGCTGACCACCTGGCGGCGGATGGCGAAGCAGACCGTCGACCGGCTGGTCGAGCGCGAGGGGCGCGAGGCTCCCTGCCGGACCAGCGAGATCCCGCTCGGGATGGAGGCCCGCCCGGAGGACCTGGAGGCGGGGAGCTGGCTCGGCGATCAGGCCCGCGACCAGCTCGCCTTCCGCTACGGGCACGCGGCGCGCGCCGTGCTCGACCTCGCCGAGGACACGAAGCTGGCGCGACCGATGGTCGCCGGCCATCCCGACCTGCTCGCCGAGGCGGTGATCGCGGCCCGCCTCGAGCAGGCCCGAACAGTCGCCGACGTGCTGCTGCGCCGCACCCGGCTCGGGATCCTCGCGGCCAGCGAGCTGCGCGACGCCGAGTCGGTGACCCCCGTCGCCGAGGCGATGGGCGAGGAGCTGGGATGGTCGGCGGACCGGATCCGAGCCGCCGCCGATGCCTGGGTCGAGGACGCCGCGGCCGAGGGCGTGGATCCGGCCCGCGGGGCGCTCGCCTCCTAGGGTTGGCCGGCCTTCCGCTGCGTGGATCCTTAAGCTGGGCCAATGAGACTTTTCATCGACACTGGCTCGGTGGCCGAGGTCGAGGAGATCGCCGCCTGGGGCATCCTCTCCGGCGCCACCACCAACCCATCTCTGCTTGCCAAGGAGGACGGCGACCCGGGCGACATCATCAAGCGGATCTGCGAGCTGGTTCGCGGCCCGGTCTCGGCCGAGGTCGTCTCCCAGGACCCGCAGGGAATGATCGACGAGGGCCGGGCGCTGCGCGAGCTGCACGAGCACGTCACGGTCAAGGTCCCGTTCTGCGAGGAGGGCCTCGCAGCGACCAAGGCGCTGACCGACGACGGCATCCCGGTCAACATGACGCTCGTCTTCTCCGCCAACCAGGCGCTGCTCTCCGCGGCCGCCGGGGCGACCTACGTCTCCTGCTTCATGGGCCGGCTCGACGACATCTCGGTCGACTCGGGAGCCGTGCTGGCCGAGATCGCCGACGCGCTGCGCGCCGGCGGCATGACCTCGGAGATCATCGCCGCCTCGATCCGCCATCCGGAGCACGTGGTCACCGCGGCGACCCTGGGCTGCGAGATCGCGACGATCCCGGCCAAGGTGCTGAGGCAGATGCTCGTCCACCCGCTGACCACGGCGGGGGCGGAGCGGTTCCGCGCCGACTGGGAGACGCGCCCCGAGTTCGGCGAGTGGCTGCGCGAGCTGACCGAGAAGCGGCTCGCGGCGACCCGGTCCTGACCGCGGCGCCGGCACGGGCGGTAGCCATATCCTCAGCGCTCCTGTGAGTGAGGCGGACCTGAAGAAGCTGCACCTCGCGGAGCTGCACGAGCGCGCCGCGGAGCTGGGCGTCCCCGGCTACCGGATGCTGCGCCGTGAGGAGCTGATCGAGGAGCTGCAGGCCAGAGACGGCGACGAGACGAGGTCGGAGCGGGCCGAACCCGAGGCGGAGGCCGAGAAGGAGGCCAAGCCGGCGAGGTCGCGCCGGCGACGCAAAGCCGAACCATCCGACGAGCCCGAGACCGCGCCCGAGCGAGGAGGAGGACGAGGAGGCGAGCCCGAACCGAAGGAGGGGCGGGCGAGCGAAGAGGAGGTCAGCGGCATCCTCGACGTCGTCCCCGCCGGTCACGGCTTCCTGCGCCTCCGGGGTCTGGAGCCCGAACCCGACGACGTCTACATCTCCGCATCGCAGATCCGCCGCTGCGAGCTGCGCCCCGGCGACGAGGTCTCCGGACCGGCGCGCCCCCCGCGCCGCGGCGAGCGCCACCGGGCGCTGGTCCGGGTCGACAAAGCCAACGGGGACGAGCCGGGAGAGGAGAGGACCGACGGCTTCGACGAGCTGACGCCGATCGCGCCCCACCGGCGGATTCCGCTGGCGCCCGATTCCGACGACGTGCTGACCCGCGCCGTCGACCTGATCGCGCCGCTCGCCTACGGGCAGCGCGTCCTCGTCGTCAGCGAGCCGCACAGCGGGCGGACCACCCTGCTGCGCGGCCTGGTGCGGGCGATCGGCGCCGCTGATCCGGCGCCCGGCGTGATCGTGCTGCTGGTCGACGAGCGCCCCGAGGAGGTGACCGAGTGGAGGCGCTGGGCGGAGGGGGTCGAGATCGCCGCCGCGGCCGCCGACCTCGACGCCGAGGACCAGGTCCGCCACGCCGAGCTGGCGCTGGCGCGGGCCAAGCGCCGCGCCGAGGCCGGCGAGGACGTGGTCGTCGTCGTCGACTCGCTGACCCGGCTCGGGGTCGCCTACCGCGACCCGATCGCGGTCAAGCCGCTGTTCGGCGCCGGCCGCGAGCTGGAGGAGGACGGCAGCGGCTCGCTGACCGTGATCGCGACCGTGCTGCGCGGGACCGAGGACGGCGAGGGCGCGATCGAAGGGGTGGAGACGACCGAGAACGCGACGATCGTCCTCGACGCCGGGCTCGCCCGCGCCGGAGTCGTCCCCGCGATCGACGTCCGGGCCAGCGGCGCGCTGGGTGAGGAGAAGCTCGCGAGGCGGATGAGCTCGAGGCGGTCCGCCGCCTGCGCGACGAGCTGCCCGATGACGATCCGCGCGCGGCGGCCGAGCAGCTGGCCGAGCGGATCAGGAGCTCGGCCTCGAATGCCGAGCTCCTCTCTTCCCTCTAGTTCCCAGGAGCGCCCGGGTCCGCCGTCAGCGGCGGTAGGCGATGCGGCGCCAGGAAGGTTCCTTGGAGAGCTCGATCAGCTCCGAGCCGCGGTCCGGCTGGACATAGCCGAACGTCTGGCTCTCCTCGTCGAACACGACGTCGAGCTCGCCTTCCTTGACGCGCTGATCGAGCCAGGCGCCCCGGAACACGAGGCGCCTTATCCAATGCACGAGGCTGCGGTTGGCCGGCCCGACCAGGTCCTCCCAGTTGTGGTTGATGTGCTCCCCGAGCGGTGAGGACGGCTCGCCGATCTCGCCGTTGACGGCGAGGTCGAGCAGGTCCTCGAGCTCCTCGCCGCTGAGGCCCTGGTTGACGAACCCGAGCTTGACCGCGGCCTGCTCGACGCGCTGCGCGAAGTCCTCCTCGTTGAAGGAAAAGCGGAGCTCGCCGTACTCGAGGACGTAGTCCGAGCCCGACTCGTAGTTGCCTCTGCGGGTTGCCTTCTCTTCCACTATCTGAGCCAGTGAGTCGCCGTGGACCGAACGCCCCCGGCGGCCATCGCATCTTGTCGCTGATTCTATGCACGTGCATGGGGAGGAGGGCCCCTGAACGAGCATTTGCACCCTGGGAGATCCGTTGCGGTCGGGGGCGAGGTCTAAAGGTCGGCGCCATTGCTTTCGGTAATGCAGCCGCGCCGCTTCCGCCGCCTTTCCCGGTCCGCGGTGATGGGAATAGAGGTCCCTGTCGCCGAGGGCCCGGTCGCGCGGCTCTTGGGTCTGGCATTTCTGCACCGCGCCCGGGCCGGACCCGGCCTGCTGATCCCGCGCTGCCGCTGCGTCCACACCTTCGGGATGCGCTTCGCGCTGGATCTTGTCTTTCTCGACGCAGCAGGCGGGGCGCTGCGCGAGGTCGAGGCGGTGCGGCCGTTTCGATTCGCCCGCTGCCGCGAATGCGGCGGCGGTGCTCGAGCGCCCGTGCCTGGCGGCGTCTAGCCGCAGCCGATCGCGGGTAGCCGAGTCCGACACCCAACAGGAGGAATCGATGAACTTGATCGACAAGCTGACCGGCCGCGCCAAGAAGGCAGCCGGAGACCTCTCCGGACGACAGCTCGCTGCGCCGCAGGGCAGCAAGGAAGAGAAGAAGGGCGAGGCCAAGGAGAAGTTGGACAACGCCCAGGACGCGGTCGAGGACAAGGCCGAAGAGGTCGCTGACCTCGAGCGCAAGACCTGAGAGCGAGGCCAAACCTCGATCACAGACGCCGTCCGGTAAGCGACCGGACGGCGTTTTACATTCATCCTCGATGCGGGCAATGTTCGTCCTCTATCTGGCGGGTATCGCCGCCGGACTCTCCTACTTCATCGTCATCGGGCTCACCCACCACTAGGAGGCCCCCGCGATCCGCCGCTTCCTGCG
Organism: uncultured Solirubrobacterales bacterium; assembly: GCA_963772265.1. Lineage (GTDB taxonomy): Bacteria > Actinomycetota > Thermoleophilia > Solirubrobacterales > 70-9 > Mayfieldus. Next base: position 233,396 of record CAVYWS010000005.1, read on the forward strand.
CGAAAACGGCTTATCGATCTTCTTCGGTGTGCTGTTCCTCGCCGCACTGGTCGGCACGGCGATCACCGGGCACGTCGTCTACAACGCCGATCAGGCGGAGCACGGCGGGAAGGCGATCTCCTTCGGCCGCTACCTCACATCGTCGGACTTCGGCCAGGCGGTGATGGAGAACTGGCAGTCGGAGTACCTGCAGTTCCTGCTTTTCATCCTCGCAACTGTCTGGCTGCTTCAGCGTGGCTCGCCGGAGTCGAAGGAGATGGGCAAGGCCGGCCAGGAGAGCGACCGCGAGCAGAAGGTTGGGCGCTACGCGGGGCGTGGCTCGCCGAAGTGGGCCCGCGTGAACGACTGGCGCACGGCGATCTTCGGCAACTCGCTGCTGCTGGTGATGGGGGCGATCTTCCTGTTCTCGCTGTTCGCGCAGTCGGTGACCGGCTGGAACCAGTACAACCAGGCCCAGGCCGACCACCACTCCGCCTCGGTCTCCTGGCTCACCTTTGTCGGCACCGCCAACTTCTGGCATGGACGTCCTCCAGAACTGGCAGTCAGAGTTCTTGGCGGTCGGCTCGATGGCGATCTTCGCCGTCTACCTCCGCCAGCGCGGATCCCGGAGTCGAAGCCGGTTGGGACCGGGTCGAGATCCTCCCGGGGACGTTCGCGGGTCCAGTCACAGATTTCCAAGCGAGCTTCCAGATCGAAAGTCCTCTCGGCACAGTCACAGGAACGAAGCAACGCGTCGGTGACCCGGGCCCAACTGCGCCCTTCAATGCCGGAGGTTGCCAGGTCAGCGGAGATGCCCCTGCCGTTACCGCCGCTCAGATCTATGCCAACGCGATCAAATACTCCGCCACTACCCCCGACGGGCCCGACCAGGGATCGGCGCCGGCCCAGGGCAACTACTACTCCGCCAACCAGGATTCGAGTCCCCAGGATCAGTGGAAGGAGTTCTTTTCGCCCCAGGCCCCGCAGGGCAGGGTCTCGGCCCGCGGAACGGTGCAAACGACTCAGGGCCCCTCGATCGGGTTCTCGGCGGCAACCAACTGCAACCCGTTGCTGTCCACGCAGCCCAGCATCGTCGGAACGACCGCGGGCGCCCGTATCTGGACCAAGACCTCGGTGACCGCGTCCGCTTGCACTGACCATCGCGAGCGGGACGCGGAAGCGTAGGCTAGCGCCGAGCGGCTGGCCCGCGAAGCTGGGAGCCGAGCCCGCTCCAGGCGACGTCCATCGTCGCCTCGACCAGCAGCCGGCGTGGAGCCTTCGGGTGCTCGGCCCACCACTCGGCAAGGCCGTGCATCCCCACCTTTATGAACTCGGCGACCAGCTCGATGCGGCGCATGCGATCGCGCCTTCCGGCGAACAGCGCCGGCTCGGCGGCGAGCAGCTGGGCGATCCGGGCCGTCGCCTCGGCTTGCACCAACCGCGCCGGCTCGACCAGCTCGGGGTCGCCGCGAGGGATCGAGAGCAGGACGCTGGCGGTCGCCGGGCGCTCCTCGACGAAGGAGAAGAAGGCATCGACCGCGGCCCTGACCCGCTGCTCGGCCGGGGCGTCGGCGCTCATCGCCGCGGCGCCCCGCTCGGTCAGCTCGTCGCGGGCCCTCTCCATCAGCTCGACGTAGAGGTCGTGCTTGGAGGCGAAGTGGTCATAGAGGACCGGCTTGGTGATCCCGGCCGCCTCGGCGATCTCACCGACCGAGGCGCCGTGATAGCCGCCGCGGGCGAAGGCCTCGGTTGCGACCTCGAGGATCCGCTCGCGCCGCTGGTCACCGCTGAGCCTGGTCGTCGCCATACGGCATGGAATGGTAACCTACCTACCGATCGGTAGGTTCAAGAGTCAGGAGGCGACATGCACAACGACCAAGCGACCGTCCTCCAGCCATTGAGCGAGCACAAGACGGCTCTGTTGACGAGCTTCCGCCGCGACGGGACGCCGGTGGGGACGCCGGTGACGATCGTCGTCGACGGCGACCGCGCGGTCTTTCGCACCTATGACAAGGCATGGAAGGCGAAACGGCTTCGCAACAACCCCGAGGTCGAGATCGCACCCTCGACGGTGCGCGGCAAGCCCCTCGGCCCGGCGATTCGGGCGCGTACGAGGCTGCTGGAAGGCGAGGAGGCGAAGCGGGCCCGGCGGATGCTGAGGCGGCGGGCGCCGGTGCTGCAGGGCTTCCTGGTTCCCCTCAACCATCGGCTCGCCCGCTACCGGACCCTGCATTACGAATTGGTGCCGATAGTCGGTTAGGCGCAGGGGAGAGGTTCGCGCCGCCCGCCATTAAGTCGGCGTGCTTCCCGAGACGAACCAACTCGCAACGGTAGTGGTCTGCGAGGACGACGAGCCGACGCTCGAGCTTCTCTGCGATCACCTGAGCGCGGACCGCTACGAGCCGCTGCCGGCGCCGAGCGCATCCGACGCGCTGCGGCTTTGCCACTACAAGCAGCCGGATCTGATGCTGCTCGACCTGATCCTTCCCGACGCGCCCGGCCTCGACGTGCTGCGCGAGATCCGCGAAGCCGACGGCGCGACCAGCAAGTACGACCCCGAGCTGCCGGTGATCGTGCTCAGCGGCCGGGGCAGCGAGCACGACCGGGTGCGCGGCCTGCGCGAGGGCGCCGACGACTACGTGGTCAAGCCGATTCATTACCCGGAGCTGGTCGCCCGCCTGGCCGCGGTTCTGCGCCGCCGCCAGGGCCCGCGCGAAGGGCCGCGCCGGGTGGGGGATCTGGTGATCGATCCCGCGACCAGGTCGGTGCGGGTCGGCGAGCGCGCAGTGGAGCTGGCCAACAAGGAGTTCGCCCTGCTCCGCGTCCTCGCCTCCGACCCGACCAGGGTCTTCACCAAGGAGCAACTGCTGCGCGACGTTTGGGACTTTCGCTCCTTGGGCAAGACCCGCACCCTCGACTCCCACGCCAGCCGTCTGCGGCGCAAGCTCGACCCCGACCATGCCCGCTTCATCTTCAACTGCTGGGGTGTGGGCTATCGCCTGATCGAGGGATGATCTGGGTGCTCGAGACCGTCGCCGGCTGGCCTCTGGTGGGCGCCCTGGCGATGCTCCTGGTCGGCGGACGGCTTCGAGCCGGGCGCCGCCGCGAGGCACTGAATCGGGCGCTGCATGAGCTGCGGCGACCGCTTCAGCTGCTGGCGCTGGCACCGACCCGGGCCGCGGCGGGCCCCGCACCTCTCGAGCTGGCAATCGCCGCGATGGCACAGCTCGATCGAGAGATCAACGGTGGCAGCGCCGAGTCGCCCCGGCTCGTCTGCTGCCGGGAGCTGGTCGCCGGCGCCGTCGCTCGCTGGCGGGCAAGGGCCGCTCTCAGCGGGGGCTCGATCGAGTATCGGTGGCGGGCGGGCGCGGCCGCCGTGATCGCCGAGCCGCGGTCTGTATCGCAGGCGATCGACAACCTGATCGTCAACGCGCTCGAACACGGCGGGCCGAACGTGATCGTCGATGGCCGGGAGGGGGGAGGCCGCGTCCGGATCTCGGTCGCCGACGATGGCGCCGGGTCATGCCCCGACTCGCGGTCGGGATCGTCGGCCACGGCCATTGCCCGGCTCACGGGTCGTCGCAGGCGAGGTCACGGGCTCGAGGTGGTGAGGGCACTGGCCGCGTCGGCCGGCGGCCGCTTCGCCCTGCAGCGTTCCGAGAGCGGATCGAGAGCCGTGCTCGAGCTTCCGCTCTCGGGGGCCGAGGACTCGCTCGCAGCCTAATGGTCCCTCCTCCGGCGACCTTGAGCCGGCGCGCTCGCGCAGCCGTCTTCCTGATGCTGGCTGTCGGTTGCGCGGTTCTGGCCGCGGCGGTGGCGAATGGCTATGGCGCCAGCGTCGCGGGGCGATTCGGCCGCTTGCGGGACGTGGTCGTGGCCCGCCGCGACTTCCCCGCCGGCCGACCGATCGAACCGACGCAGCTCAAGGCTGGATTCGAGGTGCGCCGCATTCCGGCCCGCTTCGTCCCTCCGGGCGCCCTCGCCGTGCCCCAGCAGGCGCTGGGACGCGTGCCGGCCGTGGCCCTTCCCGCCGGCTCCTATCTGTTGGCCGCGATGCTGCGATCACCTCGGCCGGCAGGCCCAAGCGGAGGCCCCCGGTTGGGTCAGGGGCGCAGGCCTGTCGAGATCGCGGTCGGTGGCGGCGAGGCGCTGCTGGCAGGGGGCGGCTCGCCGCGAGGCTCCCGGGTCGACGTCGTCGTCACCACCGAGCCACGCGGGCCGGGCCCCGGTCGCACCTACGTCGCCGCGGCCGCCGTGCGGTTGCTGGAGCTGGCTGAGAAGGACCCGGCCGGGCCGGGCCCGGGGGGCGGCGATTGGTCGGCGACCCTCGCACTTACCCGCGCTCAGGCGCTTCGCCTGATCGAAGCCGAGAGCTTCGCCCGCGCGGTGCGCCTTCTGCCGCTTCCGTCCGGCGGTGGATAGAGCCTGCCGAGCCCCGCCGCCGAACCGGCTCTCGTTCGCCGTTGCGGCGGGTGAGCGGCACGGGTCCGGCTAGTCAGCCGGCGTCGACCGCCTCCTCGAAGGCCAGCTGGGCTTTGGCGCCGAAAACGGCGAAGACGATCCGCTCCAGCTTGCTTCCCTCGGCGAGGTGCCGCTCGACCTCCTCGACCTCGATCCGCGCGGCCTCGTCGATCGGAAACCCCCCGACGCCCGTTCCGAAGGCGACAAGCGCGAGCGAGCGGGCGCCCAGCTCCTCCGCGAGCTGCAGGGTGTTCGCGGTTGCACGGCGGATGATCTCGCCCGAGGTCGGCCCGCCAAGCTCCATCGTCGCCGCGTGAATCACCCACTTCGAAGGCATCTCGCCGGCGGTGGTGGCGACGGCCTCGCCAAGCGCGATCGGGGCTCGCTCGTTGCTTTCGCGCTGGACCTCGAGGCCGCCCGCGCTCGAGATCGCGCCGGCGACGCCGCCGCCGTGCCGCAGAGCCGTATTGGCGGCGTTCGCGATCGCGTCCACCTCCAGCTGGGTGATGTCCGCCTCGATTACCTCGATTTGAGCCATCTGCACTCCTTCGTCGACGACGCAGCCTAATCTCGGACGATGGCTACCATCTTTCGGACGCCAGCGCCGGGACGCCGACGGAGAACCAGATGAGCAGCGGGTCCACACGCCGCACCAAGATCGTCGCGACGGTCGGGCCGGCGTGCTGGGACAAGGAGACGCTTCGGGAGCTGATCTCCGCCGGCGCCGACGTCCTGCGGCTCAACTTCTCGCATTCGGATCGCGACCGCCACGCCAAGACGATCGAGACCGCACGGCTGGCGGCGCAGGAAGTCGGGACGGAGGTGGCCCTCCTTGGCGACCTTCCGGGACCGAAGCTGCGGGTCGGCGAGTTCAAGAACGACGTCGTCGAGCTCGAGACCGGCAGCCACGTCGTGCTCAATCCGGACGCGACGGAGGGAGACTCGCATCAGATCCCGGTCTCGTGGCCCGGAATCTCACAGGCGCTTCATGCCGATGACCAGGTCTATCTGGCCGACGGCTCGATCCGTCTTCGGGTGCTTGCCGCGCTCAACGACTCCGTCGACACCGAAGTCGAGGTCGGAGGGGCGCTGGCCTCGCACCAGGGCCTCAATCTGCCCGGAGCTGACACCGGACTTCCCTCGGTCGACTCCGACGACATCCGATGGGTCGACTTCGCGGTCGAGCACGGGATCGACCTGCTGGCGGTCTCCTTCGTGCGCAGCGCTGCGGACCTGAAGCCGGTCGTCGAGCGGCTCGACCACCTCGGCTCTGAGATTCCTCTCGTCGCCAAGATCGAGAAGCCGGAGGCGGCCGAGCGCGCCGACGAGATCATCGCCGCGGCCGGCGCCGGGATCATGGTGGCAAGGGGCGACCTCGGCATCGAGCTTCCGATCTCGCGCATTCCGGTCTTGCAGAAGCGGCTGATCCGGGCCGCCGGGCTGCAGTCCAAGCCGGCGATCACGGCCACCCAGATGCTCGCCTCGATGGTCACCTCGCGGCGCCCGACCCGAGCCGAGGTCACCGACGTCGCCAACGCGATCTTCGACGGCACCGACGCCGTGATGCTCTCCGAGGAGACCGCGATCGGCGCCCACCCGGTGGAGGCGGTGCGGGTGATGGACAGGATCGCCCACGAGACCGAGCCCGATCTTCCCTACGGCGACTGGCTGTTCGGCAGGACCGAACAGAACGGCCAGGACGTCGGCGACTCGGTTGCCCAGGGCGCCGTCGGCGCCGTCTACCGACTCAACCTCGCGGCACTCGTCGTCCCGACCACCAGTGGGCGCACGGCCCGCCTCGTCTCCGCCCACCGGCCGAAGGTTCCGGTGTTGGCGATCTCACCCCGGATCGAGACGGTGCGTCGGCTCAGCCTTCTGTTCGGCGTCAAGGCGGTGCTCAGCGAGCCCGTCGACGACATCCGCGAGCTCCTGCGCGAGTGCGCCGAGCTCGCCTCCCGGCACGGGGTCGCCAAGTCGGGCGATCTGATCGCGATAACGGCGGGCCTTCCCGAGCAGCAGCTCGGAACGAACCTCTTCGAAGTGCACCGGGTTCCCTAGAGCCGCCGGGGAGAATCGGGCCCGGCGGGCGGCTTGTCGGGGCATGGACGCCGCCGAGCGCCAGCGCGACGAGCTGGCCGCGCAGATACGCGAGACCCTGGTCGAGCACCGCCGCGCCGATGCCGCCGCGGGCCGGCGGCCGAAGGACGATCTCGCCTCCGCCGTCGAGGAGCTGGTCGACCACGAGGCGGCGATCCTTCCCATGCCGGAGCGCGAGGAGATCGTCGCCCGGATCCTTCGCGACACCATTGGTCTCGGGCCGCTCGAGGAGCTGCTGGCCGATCCCGAGGTGGAGGAGGTGATGGTCAACGGTGCCGGCAGCGTCTACGTCGAGCGCAGGGGGCGAATCGAGCCGACCGAGATCCGCTTCGCCGACGAGGCGGAGCTTCGCAACGCGATCGAGCGCATCCTGGCCCCGCTCGGCCGCCGCGTCGACGAGCTCAGCCCGATGGTCGACGCCCGGCTCTCGGATGGTTCCAGGGTCAACGTTGTGATTCCACCTCTTGCCGTCGACGGTCCGGCGGTTTCGATCCGCCGCTTCGCCGCCGCCCGACCCGGTCCAGCCGAGCTGGTTGCGATCGGGACCCTCACGGTCGAGATGAGCGAGCGGCTGGCGGCGGCGGTGCGGGAACGGCGCAGCCTCCTGATCAGCGGCGGAACCGGATCGGGCAAGACGACGCTGCTCAATGCGCTCTCGAGCTTCGTCGCCCCCTCCGAGCGGGTGGTGACGATCGAGGACGCGGCCGAGCTGCGCCTTCAGCAACCGCACGTCGTGCGCCTGGAGAGCCGGCCGGCCAGCGTCGAGGGGCGGGGCGAGGTGACTATTCGAGACCTGCTGCGGAACGCGCTGCGCATGCGCCCCGATCGGATCGTGATCGGAGAGGTCAGGGGGCCGGAGGCGCTGGATCTGCTGACCGCGCTGAACACCGGGCACCGCGGAGCCCTCTCGACCGTCCACGCGAACTCCCCGGCCGACGCCCTGCGACGCCTGGAGACGCTGGCCCTGATGGCCGGGGTCGGACTCTCGCAGACGGCGATCCGCGAGCAGCTCGGTCGCGGGTTCGAGTTTGTGGTCCACCTGGAGCGATACCCGGATGGCGGCCGCGCCGTGACCGAGATCGCCGAGGTTGTTCGAGCCGCCGGCGGCCCCGCAACCCGCACGTTGATCTCCAGGGAAGAGGCGTGAAGGTTCCACTCCTGCTCGGCGCCGGGGCAGGGGGTCTGCTGGCGCTGGCTGTGCGCGAAGCGGTGCTGGGCACCCCCGCGGTCGCCGGTTGGTTGCGGGACTCGCTCGCCCCGCTGGCTCGCGCGCGTCGCGAGGGCTACACCCCTTCGGCGATCGAGCGACGCCGCCTGGCGATCGTCGGCACCGCCGGGGCGCTGCTGCTTGGATGCCTGCTCGCCGGACCCGGCTTCGGTCTGCCGCTGGCTGTGGCCGGCCCAGGGGCTGCCGCATGGGCGGTGAGCCGTAACCGCACCCGTTATCGCCGCAGCGTCGAGCGGGCGCTGCCCGACGTCGCCGCCGCCGTGGCGGACTCGCTGAGCGCCGGCCGTTCGCTTCGCGGTTCGCTCACCGCGGCGGCCGAGTCGCTCGATGGGCCCGCGGCGGCCGAGCTGGCGCGCCTCGCCGCCGAGCTCGAGCTTGGTGCCCCCACAGCCGAGGCGCTCGCGGGGCTGCAGCGCCGTTTGCGCTCGCCGCGCGTCGACGCGTTTGCCGGCGCGGTCCTGAGCCAGCAGCTGGCAGGGGGCGATCTGGCTGGGCTGCTGCGGCGATTTGCCGAAGGGGCGGCGGAGCAGGATCGCGTCGCCCAGGACGCCCGCTCGGCGACGGCGCAGGCTCGGTTCACAGGGCTGTTGGTGGTCGCGATGCCGAGTGGGGCAGCGCTGTTCGCGGAGCTCGTGCAGCCGGGCTTTCTCGCACGGATGCTCGGATACCCGGGGGCGGCCGCAATGCTCGCCCTCGCCGCGGTCTTGCAACTGGCCGGCTTCGCGGCGATCCGCCGGTTGGCAAGGGTGCAGTGATGCTGGCCCTTCTCGGAGCTGCGTCGGTGCTGCTGGCCGCCGTCGGGGTTCGCGAACTGGCGATCACCCAGCCCGCGGTGTCGGAGGGCTTCGCGCGGATCGGGGCCGCAGCCCGAAGCCGGTTGCGATGGGGCGGCCGCGACGCCGCCTCTGTCGCTCTCCAGCGACGCCTCGTCCGCTCCGGCCTCTCCGGTCGCCTCTCGCCGACCGCCGTGCTCGTCGCGCGCGGCGCCTGCGCGTCATTCGGGCTGATGGCTGGCCTGGTGGCGGCGCCTGCGGCGCCCGGGAGGCTGTCGTGGCTGGTCGCCGCGGGGCTGCCGGCGGCGGCGTTCCTGGCGCCCGATGCCCTGCTGGAGCGCAGCGCCAGGCTGCGCCACCAGCGTCTGGTCGCAGCGCTGCCCGACGCCCTCGATCTGCTGGCGGTCAGTGCGGCGACGGGGAGAAGCACCGCGGCGGGGTTCGCACAAATCGCAACCAGCGGGAAGGGGCCGTTGGCCGTCGAGCTGGCGATGACCGTGGCCGATATCTCCGCCGGCACGCCCCAGGAGCGTGCCTTGGCGGGGCTGCGCGAGAGGGCCGGCGGATCCGAGCTCGCGGCGCTGGTGGCAGCGATCGAGCGATCGCGGCGCTACGGCTCGCCACTGGCCGAGCAGCTTCGGCGGCAGGCAAGCGGGCTGCGGATCGACCAGCGTCGTGCCGTCCAGGAGCGTGCCGCGCGGGCGGCGCCAAAGATCCAGCTCGTCGTCGCCCTCGTCCTGGTCCCGTCGGTTCTGTTGATGATCGCTGCCGGGCTGGTCGCCAACTCGGGTGTGCTGCTCGGCGGACTGGCCCGCTAGTGCGGCTGCGCGGACGACCTGATCCACGACCGTCCTTTCTAACGGCTACTCGGAGATCTCTTCGCGGATCCGCTTCGCCACCCCGGCGCCGGCGACGCGCATCGCGTCGAGGTGGGCGGCGTCCTTCTTGTGACCCTTGACGTTGCAGCACAGGGTCCCGGACTCGATCTCGAAGGCGAAGCCCTCCGGCGCCTGCTCGGTGAGCCAGACGATGAAGGTGGGGGAGAAGAGCTGGCGGATCCAGTTCCCGTCCTGCTCCTTGGTGACGAAGACCTCGTAGTGCTCCTCCATCGCCTCGCTCTCGAGGTGCAGGCGCTCCTTGCTGCGGAAGGCGTCCTCGACGCCCTCGAGGAAGCGAAATCCGCTCTTGCGGTTGCAGTAGAGCTCGGGGACGAAGCGGTCGCACTCGGGGATGTCGACGATCGAGACCGTGAAGTGGTAGTCGGTCTCGTGGCGCCCGTTCTTGTCGTGGTAGACCTCGGTGTAGGTGTAGAGCGCCAGGGTCCCGTCGACTCCGTCGGCCAGCGGCCCGGTCAGCACTTCGTCGGTGTGGCGCTCGTCTCCCTTGCGCAGCAGCGAGGTCGCCGGCGGCAACGAGCCCGACTCGGTGAGCGACATCTGCCGCTGGGAGGCATAGGTCTGAAAGAACGCCTTCTCGGAGGCCGATGACGCGATCGAATAGACGATGAAGACGCCGATCGCAAGCGCCGCCAGGGCGCCGAAGAGGCCGAAGATCAGCCCCAGCGAGCCGAAGCCGATCGCGGCCCCGAGCACGACTCCGAGCCCGATCCAGATCCTGGTCCAGCGCTTCGCGATCAGGCGACGGAAGTGAAAGCCGCGCAGGTCGCCGGCGTCGTCGATCGTCGCCGGCTGCGAAGAGGTCTGGAGGGTCGCCACGAAGGGCTGGTCGACCCCCGGCTCGCCGGGGGTCTGCGGAGGCGCCTCGTCGCTCACGCGGGCCAGTCTACGTGCGGGTCGGTTGCAAGTCGAGTTGCAGAAAGGCGGCCGCCGCCGCGCTCGAGATCGGCTTTGGCCTGGCCGCGATTTCGGCTCTGGCAAGCCAAAAAACGGGCCGGGAGGGGGCGGGTAGCAATTCCGTCCGACGGACCATCTGAAATCCGCGACCGGAAGTGTGTTGCAAAGTGGGGCTCAGTGGGTTAGCGTGGGCCTCAAGTTGAAGCCAAAGGGCCGGGGTGATGAGGCTCCTCCCACCTCACCACCTCGGCCCACTTCTTCTCCGCCCGCGCTAATCGAGAAAGGACTCATGGGTTGGCTTTTCGGGGTCTCTACGAGCACAGCCTTGACTCCAAGGATCGCCTTACGGTCCCGGCGCGCTTTCGCTCGGCACTCGCCGATGGAGTGGTTCTCTCCAAGGGACTCGACCCCTGCGTCGACCTCTATACGCCCGAGGCCTTCGAGCATGTCTCGGACACCTACCTTGCCCCGCACAGCCCGTTCAGCGCCGACGCGCGCAAGATGCGCCGCCGCTTCCACGGCGGATCGTTCGACGAGAAGCTTGACTCCGCCGGCCGGGTGCGGCTTCCGAAGCATCTGATCGACCACGCCGGCCTCGACGGCCCGTGCGTGATCGTCGGCGCCGGCGACAACCTCGAGATCTGGAACGCGGACATGTGGTCGCGCCACCAGGTCGAGCTCGACTCGGCCGCGGCGGAGATCGCGGAGAGCCTCGCCGAGGCGGGCGACTGATCGATCCGCGGAATGGCCACTCTTACCTACATGCCCACCGAGCATCTGCCAGTCCTAGCCAGCGAGCTGGTCGACCTGCTGGCCCCCCAGCCGGGTGAGCTGGCCGTCGACTGCACCTTCGGGGGCGGCGGGCACGCCCGCCTGGTCGCCGACCGGATCGGGCCGACGGGGACCCTGGTCTGCATCGACCTCGACCCGGCGGCCGAGCAGCGCTTCGCCGAGTTCGCCGCCGACGCGCCCTGTCAGACCCGCTTCATACGCGGCAACTATGCGGAAGGTCTGCGGACCCTTCTCAGCGAAGGTCACGCTGCGGACATGGTCTACCTCGATCTCGGCATCTCCTCAATGCAGGTCGACGCCTGGGAGCGGGGCTTCTCCTATTCCTACGACGCGCCGCTCGACATGCGGATGGATCCCGAGCAGGAGTTCTCGGCTCGCGACCTGGTCAACGAATGGCCGGCCTCGCGGATCGCCGAGGCGCTGCGCAACTACGGCGAGGAGCGCCACGCGAACGGCATCGCCCGCTCGATCGTGCGCAGGCGCCCGATCGAGACGACTTCCGAGCTGGTGGCCGCGATCAAGGGCGGGATGCCGCCGGCGGCGCGCTTCGGCGGCGGGCACCCGGCAAAGCGGAGCTTTCAGGCGCTGCGGATCGCCGTCAACGAGGAGCTTGACTCGCTCGATCAGGCCCTGCCGCTCGCCTGGGATCTGCTGGCGCCGTCGGGACGCCTGGCCGCGATCTCCTTTCACTCGCTCGAGGACCGCCGCGTGAAGCGGTTCCTCGCCGACCGCGCCACCGGCTGCATCTGCCCGCCGGACCTGCCGGTCTGCGCCTGCGGACGCGAGCCGGAGGCTGACCTTCTGACCCGCCGTGCGATCGCCCCGGGGGCGGCAGAGATCGCCGAGAACCCGCGCGCCAGCTCCGCACACCTGCGGGGCGCGGCCAAGATCGCAGACGGGGCTCCCGCCTGATGGGCGCCGCCGCACCGGCACGCAAGACTCCGGCCCGCAAGGCGCCAAGCCGCAAAAGGTCGGGCGGGCGTACCTCTCACTCTGCGCCCCGCGCTCGGCCGCAACGATCTCCGAAAGCCGCAGGGCCGCGGAGCAACGGCGTTCGAGCCACGCCCGCCCGCCCCCACCGCCTCCCGAGGGCTGTGCGGGTCGAACCGCCGCGGCGATGCGGCGTCTGCCCGACTCGGGGCTGGTCGTGCGGATGACGCGGGGGAGGGCCTGGATCGGGGTGCTGAGCATGCTGCTGACCGGGATCGTCGCCCTCAACGTCGTCAGCCTCAGCCTCAGCGCCTCCCAGGGCAAGGTCTCCCAGCAGGCGATGATCCTCGAGCAGGAGAACTCGGCCCTGCGCGCCCGCCTCGCGCAGCGCCTCTCCAACGGGCGGGTCAGAAGCGCCGCCGCCGCCATCGGCATGTGGGCGCCGTCCCCGACCGACATCAACTACCGCAACGCCTCCGGCCACGACGTGCGCCTCGCCGCGCAGCGCCTCTCCAACGGCTTCGCCTATGGGTCGTATCTGGTCGATGCGCCGACCCCGGCCGTCCCCGACACGACCCCGGACACGACGGTCTCGACGACCACTCCGGTGACTCCGGCCCCGACGACTTCGACGACGACGACGCCGACCACCGCCTCCGCCGCTCCCGTGACCACCAGCGCGCCGGTGGCGCCGACCAGCTCCGGCAGCTCGGGGGTTGGCGGCGTCGCCCCGGGCTAGAGGAACCGAACCCGAGGGCAGGCGGATGCGACTGGTTCAGCGGCGAATAGGGCTCCTGTTCGCCGCCTTCCTTCTCTGCTTCACGGTGATCGTCGCGCGGGCGATGTGGCTGCAGGGCGTCCGTGGCGGCGCCCTGGCGTCGCAGGCGCTCGGCCAGCAGACCGAGAACGTGATGGTCCCGGGGCTGCGCGGTCGCGTCCTCGACCGCCGTGGACAGCCGCTTGCCGTCTCCGAGGACGCGGCGAGCGTCTACGCGACCCCGTACCAGGTCAAGGACCCCGAGCGGACCGCGACCCGTCTCGCCGGCGTCCTCGACGTCTCCCGCGACGAGCTTCTCAAGGGCCTGACGGCGCAGACCGGCTTCTCCTATCTGGCCCACAAGGTCGACGTTCCCAGCGCCGAGAAGGTCAAGCGGATGAAGCTGGCCGGGATCGGGACCCTGCCGGACAGCCGCCGCACCTACCCCCAGGGCCCGCTGGCGGGGCAGGTGCTGGGCGCGGTCAGCACCGACAACCGCGGCCTCAGCGGGCTGGAGGCGGGCCAGCAGGACGTCCTCGGCGGCACCGACGGCGAGGAGAAGATCGTCAAGGATGCGCTCGGCGAGCCGATCCGGCTGGAGACGATGCGCGCGGCCAGCGACGGCCACGACATCAAGACGACCCTCGACTCGGCGCTTCAGGCGAAGACCGAGCAGGTCGTCACCGAGACCGCCCAGCGTTTCGCCGCGAAGGGAGCGACGGCGGTCGTGATGGACCCGAAGACCTCCGAGGTCCTGGCGATGGCGAACTACCCGCAGCTCGACCCCAGCGACCTCGCCGACGCCGACCCCAGCGACCTCGCCAACCAGGCCACCGGCTTCACCTACGAGCCCGGCTCGACCTTCAAGGCCTTCACCGTCGCCGGGGCGCTCGAGGACCACGTCGTCACCCCGTCGTCGAGCTTCTACCTGCCGCCGACGATCAAGGTCGCCGACCGGACGATCGAGGACGCCGAGCCGCGCGGCGCCGAGACCTTGACCACCGCTCAGATCCTCGCCCAGTCCTCGAACGTCGGCGCGATCACGATCGCGCTCAAGCTCGGCGCGACCAGATTCAGCCGTTGGGTCAACCGCTTCGGCTTCGGGCACCGGACCGGGATCCAGTTCCCGGCGGAGGAGATGGGGATCGTGCCCTCCTACGACGACTACTCGGGCTCCTCGATCGGCAACCTGCCGATCGGGCAGGGCCTCTCGGTGACGCCGATCCAGATGATGGAGGGCTACGCGGCGATCGCCAACGGCGGCTTCCTGAGGCCCCCGCAGCTGCTCGAGCAGGTCGATGGGCAGGCGGTCACCGAGCCGCCCGGCCGCCGGGTGATCAAGCCCGACGTCGCGGCGCAGGTGCGGCAGATGCTCGAGGGCGTCCTGGCCCCCGGCGGAACCGCCTCCGAGGTCAGCGTCCCCGGCTACACGCTGGCCGGCAAGACGGGAACCGCCCAGGTGGCCGAGAACGGCGGCTACTCCGAGACCAAGTTCGTCGCCTCCTTCATCGGCTTCGCGCCGGCCCAGAACCCGCGCCTGCTGGTCGCGGTGATCGTCGACCAGCCGCAGGGCACCGAATACTCGGGCGGAGCCGTCGCGGCCCCCGCCTTCGGCGAGATCGCCTCCTTCGCGCTGCCCTATCTGGGCATCGCGCCTGACTGATCCTGTGCCCCTGTTGTAATTCCCGGCGATGCAGCTCAGTGAGCTGATCGCAGCAACCACTGTCGAGGCGGTGACCGGCGACGCCGGAATCGAGATAACCGGGCTCGCCTACGACAGCACCCGGGCGCACGAAGGCACGCTCTTCTTCTGCGTGCCCGGCGCAACCCGTGACGGCCACGAGTTCGCCCCGGCCGCGGTCGAGGCCGGGGCGGCGGCTCTGGTGGTCGAGCGCGAGCTCGAGCTGCCGGTGCCCCAGGTCAGGGTGGCCGACGCCCGCGCGGCGATGGCGCCGATCGCGGCGCGGTTCTGGGGCGATCCGACGGCCGAGCTGCGGCTCGCCGGGATCACCGGCACCAACGGCAAGACCACGACGGCGTTTCTGCTCCGCGACGTGCTCGAGGCGGCCGGCGTGCAGTGCGGGCTGCTGGGGACGGTGAAGCAGATCGTCGGCGGGGTCGAGGAGGAGGTCGTCCGCACCACCCCGGAGGCGATCGACCTCAACGCGACCTTCCGCCGCATGCTCGACTCCGGCGACCGGGCCTGCGTGATGGAGGTCTCCTCGCACGCCCTGGCGCTTCACCGCGCCGACTCGCTTCGCTTCGAGACCGCGGTGTTCACCAACCTCAGCCAGGACCACCTCGACTTCCACGCCGACATGGAGGACTACTTCGCGGCCAAGCGGCTGCTGTTCGAAGCGGGGCCCGGCGCCTCGGTGGTCAACGTCGACGACTCCTACGGCAGGCGCCTGGCGGAGGAGATCGACTGCCTGACCTTCTCGGCCGAGGGGGCGGAGGCCGACTTCCGGGCCACGGGGGTGAGCTCCGACCAGGCGGGCGCGAGCTTCACCGTTCAGGGCCCTGACGGGGAGGTGGACGTGCGAACCGGTCTGCCGGGAGACTTCAACGTCGCCAATGCCCTCGCCGCGATGGCAGCCGCGCACACCCTGGGCGTCGGCTCCGACACAGCGGCGAGCGGCACTGGGGATGGCAGCCGGAGTCCCGGGCCGTTTCGAGCCGATCGACGAGGGCCAGCCGTTCACCGTCCTGGTCGACTACGCGCACACGCCGGAGGCGCTGGAGAACGTCCTGCGAGCCGCGCGCCCGCTGACCGAAGGCCGGCTGATCGTCGTCTTCGGGGCCGGCGGCGACCGCGACCGCGACAAGCGCCCGCGGATGGGGAAGATCGCGGCCGAGCTCTCCGACCTGGCGATCGTCACCTCCGACAACCCACGCTCCGAGCGGCCCGAGGCGATCATCGAGGAGATCCTGGCCGGGATCGAGGACCGCGAGGCGGTCGCGGTCGAGGCCGACCGCCGCGCCGCGATCGGCCTGGCGCTGCGCGAGGCCGGCGCCGGGGACACGGTGATGATCGCCGGCAAGGGCCACGAGCAGGGCCAGGAGTTCGAGGGCGGCCGGAAGATCCCCTTCGACGACCGCGAGGTCGCGCGGGAGGGGCTGCGCGCCCTGCGGGCGGAGGCTTCGTGATCGAGCTCTCCCCGGAGCGGATCGCCGAGGCGGCGGGGGCCGAGATCGCCGCCCGCGGCGGCGATCGAGGGCCGGCCCGGGCGGTGATCGACTCGCGCGACGTCGGTCCGGGCGATCTGTTCGTGGGGCTGCCGGGGCAGCAGGTTGACGGCGGCAGCTTCGCCGCCGCGGCGCTCGAGGCGGGCGCCTGGGGGGTGCTGGTCGCACCCGAGTGGGCCGACGAGCCTGGAGGGCGGCTGGGTGATCGCGGCGACCGACCCGCTCGTCGGCCTCGGCGGCCTGGCGCGCGAATGGCGGCGCGAGCTCGGCGCCAAGGTGGTCGGGGTGACCGGCTCGGTCGGCAAGACCTCGGTCAAGGACATCTGCGCGGCGCTGCTGCCGGGCAGCGTCCACGCCAGCCAGGAGAACTACAACACCGAGATCGGGCTGCCGCTGGCCGTGCTCGAGGCCGCCGCCGGGACCGACGTCCTGGTCCTGGAGATGGCGATGCGGGGGGCGGGCCAGATCGCGCTGCTGGCGGCGATCGCCGAGCCCGACGTCGCGGTGATCACCAATGTCGGCCCCGTGCACGTCGAGCTGCTCGGCTCGGTCGAGGCGATCGCCGCCGTCAAGGCCGAGATCCTCGCCCACCTGCCCGGGGACGGGACCGCCGTCGTGCCGACCGAGGCGGGGGCGCTGGAGCCCCACATGGAGGCAGCGCCGCGGATCATCCGCTTCGGCGAGGGCGGCGACGTGCAGGTCCTCGAGCGCGAGTCCGGCGAGAGCGGAACCGAGGCTCTGATCCTGACGCCGGACGGCGAGCAGCGCTTCAGCTTCCCGTTCAGCGAGGACTACAACCTGACCAACGCGCTGGCGGCGATCGCCGCCGGGCTCGCGACCGGTGCCACGCCCGCGCAGATGGCGGAGCGGGCGCCCCATATACGCTTCTCGCGCCTCCGCGGCGAGCGCGTCGAGCTCGGCGGTGGGGTCGTCCTGGTGAACGACTGCTACAACGCCAACCCGGTGTCGATGAGAGCCGCGCTCGACCACCTCGGCGCGCTGCCGGTCGACGGACGCCGCATCGCGGTGCTCGGCGAGATGGCCGAGCTGGGGATCGAGACTCCGACCTACCACCGTGGGATCGGCGCCCATGCCCGCGCCGCCGGAGTTGACCTTCTGGTCGGGGTGGGGGAGGCGGCGCGCCACTACGAGCCCGATCAGCTCGTCGCCGACCCGAGCGAGGCGGCGGAGCTGCTGGCGCCGCTGCTGGGCCCCGGCGACGCGGTGCTGGTCAAGGGGTCCCGCTCGGCCGGGCTCGAGCTGGTCGCCGAGACGCTGCCTTCGCTGATCGAGAACGAGGAGCCGGCACCGGGGGGCGGCGGCTGATGGGCGAGGTGCTGATCGCCGGGATGGGGGCGATGTTCATCTGCCTCTTCCTCGGCCCGCGGTTCATCGAGTACCTGCGGCTGAAGGAGTTCGGCCAGCACATCCGCGAGGAGGGGCCGCAGGAGCACCACGCCAAGGCGGGGACGCCGACGATGGGCGGCCTGATCGTCTTCGCCTCGATCTGCGTCCCGTTCCTCGTCCTCTCCGACCGCGACGCCCAGAGCATGGCCGTGTTCGGGATCGCGATCGCCTCGGCCGGGCTCGGGTTCGCCGACGACTTCCTGAAGATCGTCAAGCGCCGCTCGCTCGGGCTCTCGGCGCGCTGGAAGCTGGCGGCGCAGGTGGTGTTCGCGCTGGTGCTCTGGTGGGTGGCGCGCCACTACGTCGGGCTGGAGCCGAAGATCTTCTTCCGCATCTCCGACGCCAGCCTCGACATCGGGCCGGTGCTCTACTTCGTCCTCGTCTTCCTCGTCATCGCCGGCGCCTCGAACGGCGTCAACCTCACCGACGGGCTCGACGGCCTCGCCGCGGGCTCCTGCGCGATCGTCCTGCTCGCCTACACCGCGATCACCTTCATCAGCCAGGACCAGCAGGACCTGGCGCTGCTCTCGGCCTGCCTGGTCGGCGCCTGCATCGGCTTTCTCTGGTTCAACGCCTTCCCGGCCTCGATCTTCATGGGCGACACCGGCTCGCTCGGGTTAGGCGGGGCGATCGGAGCCTTGGCGGTGATGACCCAGACCGAGGTGCTGCTGATCATCATCGGCGGGATCTTCGTGATCGAGGCGCTCTCGGTCGCGATCCAGGTCTTCGCCTTCAAGATGTTCCGCCGCCGGGTGCTGCTGATGGCCCCGGTCCACCATCACTTCGAGATGCTGGCCTGGTCGGAGACCAAGATCATGCTGCGCTTCTGGATCATCGCCGCGGTCTGCTCGGGCATCGGCTTCACGCTCTACCAGCAGTCGATCGGGCGCTAGCCGTTCGACCCGGCCGTCGGGCGATGAACGTCTGGCGGCAGCCGTCGGGCGATGACGCAATGGAGCCCACGTGGCCCAGCCGCTGCGGATTGGGACACCTCCAGAAGCAACTGGGAGTTTTCGGGAATCTGGTTACTGACGTGAAATTTGCTTGCGTGAGGCGAAACGGAGTTGCCTCTGGAGAAACGGAATTGACTCAGAGGCAAGAAAGTTTCCGAAAACCCCCAGGGTTCCCCAAGACCCACGGGCATGCGTCACCAAAGGCGCGCCCAGGCGGGCCTGACGGCCAGGCCGCCACGCAGGGGGCCTTGCCCGGCGGGCGAAGATAGGGCCGTGAGCCCGCCGCCGCGAAAGCCCCGGCCCCCGCTGCCGGAAGGGCCCTTCCTGGTCGTCGGCCTGGCGCGTTCCGGGGGCGCGGCGGCACGCCTGCTCGCCGCCCGCGGCGAGCGCGTGCTGGGAATCGATTCCGGGCGTCCGGAGGGCGCCGAGAGGCTTGCCGAGGTGGGCGTCGAAGTCCTCCTGAATGAGGATGGAAGCGGCCACTTGGACGGCGTGAGGACCGTGGTCAAGAGCCCCGGCGTGCCCAACGAGGCCGCGGTGATCGCCGCGGCACGCGAGCGCGGGGTCGAGGTGATCGGAGAGCTGGAGCTGGCCTGGCGGGCGATCCCGAACCGCTTCGTCGCGGTCACCGGGACCAACGGCAAGACGACGACGACGGAGCTGCTCGGCGAGCTCTACCGGGCGGCGGGGGAGCCGGTCTCGGTGGCCGGCAACGTCGGCACCCCGCTCGCCTCGCTGGTGGGCGAGCTGGCCGACGCCACCACGGTCGTCTGCGAGTGCTCGAGCTTTCAGCTCGAGGATGCCGACGGCTTCGCGCCCGAGTGCGCGGTCTTCCTCAACCTCGCCCCCGACCACCTCGACCGCCACCCGACGACCGAGGAGTACCTGGCGGCCAAGCTGCGGATCTTCGCCGGCCAGGGAAACGACGACGTCGCGGTCTTCAACGGCGACGACCCGGCCCTCGCCGGCCGTGACCTCGGCGGCTGCGCGCGGCGGGTCCGCTTCTGCAGCGGCGCCGATCCCGACTGCGAGGTCTCGCTGTCGGACGGGACGATCTTCTACGACGGCGAGCCGCTGATCGAGGCACGCGAACTGCGCCTCGCCGGAACCCACAACCTGCAGAACGCGATGGCCGCGGCCGCCGCCGGCGCTGGCGATGGGCCTCGACCGCGACGCGGTCCGGGCCGGGCTGCGCTCGTTCGGCGGCCTGCCGCACCGGCTCGAGCCGGTGGCGGAGATCGAGGGCGTCACGTTCGTCAACGACTCGAAGGCGACCAACGTCAGCGCCGCCTCGGCGGGGCTTCGGTCGTTCGAGGGCGGCATCCATGCGATCCTCGGCGGCCAGCCGAAGGGCGAGTCGTTCGAGCCGCTGGCCGACCCCGTCCGCGAGCGCTGCGCGGCGGTCTATCTGATCGGCGAGGCCGCCGAGCAGATCGCCGCGGCCCTCGAGGTGACCGGCGTCCCGATGCAGCGCTGCCGGGAGCTCGAGGATGCGGTCGCCCGGGCGGCCGCCGCGGCGCAACCGGGCCAGACGGTTCTGCTCTCGCCGGCCTGCGCGAGCTTTGACGCCTTCCGCGACTACGAGCAGCGCGGCGAGGCCTTCCGGGTCGCGGTCGCCGGCCTCGCGCTGGGGGAGAAGTGAGCCGAGCCGCGACGACCAAGGGCGGGCCGTCGGAGTACTCGATGCTGCTGACGGCGACGCTCTGCCTGCTCGCGTTCGGCGCGGTGATGGTCTTCTCGGCCAGCTCGACCACCCAGGTGCTCAACGACGGCGGCCTCTCCAACAGCGCCTTCTATCTGAAGCGGACGGTGATGTTCGGCATCGCCGGGCTGGTGGTGATGCGGCTGATGGCGGTGGGCGGGGTGCGGATGCTGCGCAACGCGACCCCGGCGCTGCTCGCCTGCGCCCTGTTCCTGCTCGTCGTCGTGCTCGGGATCGGCAGCAGCGCCAACGGCGCCACGCGCTGGATCGGCTCCGGGTTCATCCAGGTGCAGCCGTCGGAGCTGGCGAAGCTGGCGATCATCCTCTACGGCGCCTACCTGCTGGCGGAGAAGCCGAAGCGGTCCCGCAGCATCGAGGGGATGATGCCCTACCTGCTGGTCGTCGGCTTCGCCTGCCTGCTGATCGTGATGGAGCCCGACCTCGGCTCGGCGATCGTGCTCGTCTTCGCGGTCGCGGCAATGCTGATCGCCGGCGGCGCCCGGCCCCGCGACCTTGCCCTGATCGCGCTTGCGATCGGCACCCTCACCCTGCTCGCGGTGATGATCGAGCCCTACCGGATGGCGCGGCTGACCGGATTTCTCCACCCCGGCGCCGATTCGACCGGGGCGGGCTTTCAGGCAGCCCAGGCCAAGATCGCCCTCGGCTCCGGCGGAATCTTCGGCGTCGGGCTCGGGGACGGGGTCCAGAAGGCCTTCTACCTGCCCGAGGCCCACACCGACATGATCGCCGCGGTGATCGGCGAGGAGCTCGGGCTGGTCGGGATCGCCGGCCTGATCGGGCTCTACGGCCTGCTCGGCTTCGCCGGCTTTCGGACCGCGCAGCGGGCCAAGGACCACTACGGAAAGCTGCTCGCCGCCGGGCTGACCTCGCTGCTGATGGTGCAGGCGGTGCTCAACCTGTTCGCGGTGATGGGCCTGGCGCCGTTGACCGGGGTCCCGCTTCCCTTCGTCTCCTACGGGAACAGCAGCCTGCTCGTCAGCCTCGCCGCGGTGGGGCTGATCCTCAACGTGGCGCGGGCCAACGAGCGCGGCGTCGCGGTCGGCAATCCGGCCCGCGGCGCTGGCAGACTGCGGGTCCTGGATGGCGGGCGCTCGAGCTCGCGCGAAAGGAGCGTACGGAGCGGTGCCAAGGGTCGTGATAGCCGCGGGAGGAACCGCCGGACACGTCGTGCCGGCCATGGCGGTCGCCGCCGAGCTTCGGGCCAGAGGCGCTGAGGTCTCCTTCCTCGGCGCCCGTGACCGGGCCGAGGCCGAGCTCGTCCCCGCCGCCGGCTACCCGATCGACCTGCTGGCGGTCCGCGGGCTCGACCGGCGCAATCCGCTGAAGGCAGCCGCCGCCGCAGCCCGCGCCGCGGCCGCGGTCCCCGCCGCACGAAGGGCGCTGCGCCGCCGCGGCGCCGACGTGTTCATGGGCGGGGGCGGCTACGTGGTCGGGCCCGCCGGCCTGGCGGCGGTCAGCCTGCGGCTGCCGATCGTGCTGACCGAGGCCGACAGCCACCTCGGCCTCGCCAACCGCCTGCTCGCCGGCCGCGCCCGCCGCGTCTGCCTCGCCTTTCCGATTCCCGGCCGCGACTCGGACCGTTACCTGGTCACCGGGCGCCCGGTTCCGGCCGAGGTCCTGGGCGCCGACCGCGCCGCGGCCCGGCAGCGGTTCGGGATCGAACCCTCCCGGCGCTGTCTGCTGGTCGTCGGCGGAAGCCAGGGCGCCCACTCGATAAACGAGGCGGCCCTCGCCGCCTTCGCGGCCGGCGAGGACCGCGATTTCGACGTCCTGCACGTGGCGGGGCGGCGCGACTACCCGGCCCTGCGCGAGCGCCTCGACGCGTCCCCCGGCTCGGGCTACACGCTGCTCGAGTACGAGCCCAACCTCGGCGACTGCCTCGCCGCCTGCGACCTGGTGCTGGGGCGCGCCGGCGGCTCGATCTTCGAGTTCATGGCGGCGGCAAGGCCCGCCGTCCTGGTTCCCTATCCACACGCGACCGCCGACCATCAGGCCTCCAACGCGGCCTGGATGGCCGACAACGGCGCGGCGGCGGTGCTCGACGACGCCGAGCTGGAGCCGGGGCGGCTGCGCGATGTCGTCGCCGGTCTGCTCGCCGACGAGGAGCGCCTGAAGCAGATGTCGGAGGCCTCGCGCTCGCTCTCGATGCCCGACGCCGCCCGGCGGATCGCCGACGAGGTCCTGGCCGCGGCATGAACCGGGCCCTTCACTTCATCGGGATCGGCGGGGCCGGGATGAGCGGCCTGGCGCTGGTCTGCAGCCAGCTCGGCGCCGATGTGAGCGGCAGCGACCGCGCCGACTCCTCATATATGCAGCGGCTGCGGGCGGCGGGACTCGATCCGGCGATCGGCCACGACGCCGCCAACCTCCCGGAGGGCGCCGAGGTCGTCGTCTCGACGGCGATCGGCGACGACAACCCCGAGCTGGCGCTGGCCCGCGAGCGCGGGCAGCGGGTGATCCACCGCGGCGAGCTGCTGGCCGAGCTCTGCGCCGAGCGGCGGCTGCTGGCGGTCGCCGGGACCCACGGCAAGACGACGACGACGGCGATGGTCGTCTGGGCCCTGCGGGCGGCGGGGGCCGACCCCGCCTTCTTCCTCGGCGGCGAGCTGCCCGAAGCGGCGCCCGACGGCGGCGACGCGAACGCGGCCTGGGGGACGGGGGAGTGGGTCGTCGCCGAGGCCGACGAGAGCGACGGCAGCTTTCTGAACCTGCGTCCCGAGGTGGCCGCGATCACCAACCTCGAGATGGACCACCACTCGCGCTGGAGCTCGATCGCCGAGCTGCGCGAGGCGTTCGCGGACTTCGCCGCGCGGGGCCTCGGGAGTGGCCCTCGGGCCGGACGTCGACCTGGGGAGGGACACAGGTGGGCGCCTGCTGCGCTTCGACGAGGGCTCGCCGGGGCCGGCGGAGCTGGCGCTTTCGGTCCCCGGCCGCCACAACCTGCTCAACGCGCGGGCCGCGCTGGCGACCCTGGAGCTGGCCGGTGCCGAGGTCGGGGCCGCGGCGGCGGCGCTGACCGACTTCCCGGGCGTCCGCCGCCGGCTCGAGCTGAAGGGCAGCCGCGACGGGGCCCGGATCTATGACGACTACGCCCACCACCCGACCGAGGTCCGGGCCGCCCTGGAGGCGTTGAGGGGGCTGGGGCCGCGGCGGCTGGTGGCGGTGTTCCAGCCCCACCTCTACTCGCGCACCAAGGCGCTCGCCGAGGAGCTCGGGGCGGCGCTCTCGCTCGCCGACGAGGTCGGGGTGCTCGACGTCTACCCGGCCCGCGAGCAGCCGGTCGGGGAGCTGGCCGGGGTCAGCGGGCTGCAGGTCGCGCAGGCCGCCGCCGACCGCTCCGGGGGCCGTCCGGTCTGGTGGCTGGTCGACGCCGATCGCGCCGAGCGGGCGCTGTCACCGCGGCTCGGCGAGGGCGACGTCCTGGTCACGATC
Source organism: uncultured Solirubrobacterales bacterium (assembly GCA_963772265.1). Classification (GTDB taxonomy): domain Bacteria; phylum Actinomycetota; class Thermoleophilia; order Solirubrobacterales; family 70-9; genus Mayfieldus. The sequence continues at coordinate 256,907 of CAVYWS010000005.1, forward strand.
GGCGCCGGCGACATCTTCCAGCTCGCCGAGCGGCTGGCGGCATGAGTCGCGGGCGGGCCCCCGGCCGGGGTGCAGCGCGACTTCTCGCTCGCCCGGCTGACCACGGTCAGGACCGGCGGCCCGGCCGACTTCTTCGCCCGCCCGGAGACCGAGGAGGAGCTGGTCGAGCTGCTCGCCTGGGCGCGAGCGCGACGGGGTCGAGGTAGGAGTGGTGGGCTCCGGCTCGAACCTGCTGGTAGCCGATGAGGGATTTCGCGGACTTGCGATCAAGCTGGCCGGAGGGCTGGCCGAATTCGAGCGCCAGGATCAGCGCCTGGTTGCGGGAGGAGGCGCGCGTCTGCCGTCTGCGGCGGCCAAGGCGGCATCCTGGGGGCTCTCCGGGCTGGAGTTCGGGATCAACATCCCGGGCACGGTCGGCGGAGCCGTGAGGATGAACGCCAACGCCTACGGCGGCGAGCTGGCGAAGGTGCTCGAGTGGGTCGACGTCTGCACCGCCGCCGGCCGCGACCGCCGCAACCCCGAGCGAGCTCGGCTTCGCCTACCGCAGCTCCAACCTCGGCGACGGCGAGGTGGTCTCGCGGCGCCAGCTTCAGCCTCTCGCCCGCCGACGCAGCCGAGGTCAAGGAGACGATGGGCGCGATGCGCGGCAGGCGGCGCGAGGCGCAGCCCTCCGGGATCAAGACCTTCGGCTCGACCTTCAAGAATCCCGAGGGGGCCGACGGGCGAACCGCCGGCCAGCTGCTCGAGGCGGCGGGCTGCCAGGGGCCTGCAGCGCGGCGGGGCCCGCTTCGCCGCCAAGCACGCCAACTTCGTCGAGAACACCGGCGAGGCGACGACCGCCGACGTCCTCGAGCTGATGGCCGAGGGCCGGCGCCGGGTCCACGAACGTTTCGGGGTGACCCTCGAGCCCGAGGTGCAGGTGCTGGGCGAGGTCGCGCTGGCCGCAGGGGTGGGAGCTGGGATGAGCGGCGCGACGGTGGCCCTCCCGAGGCGCGCCCGTGGCCGGATACGGGTCCTGCGCCGGCGCCTGATCGTCGCCGCCCTCGCGGCGGCGCTGCTGCTCGCCCTCTACATGCTCTGGTTTCGGGACTCCTCTCTGGTCGCGGTCAAGACCGTCAAGGTCGATGGGACCGGCAAGGGGCCGCTGGAGCGCCAGCTCGACGCCGAGCTGAGCAAGGCCGCGCGCAAGATGACGACCCTGCACGTCGACCAGAAGGCCCTCGCCGACGTCGCGAAGCGCTTCACCCTGGTCGAGTCGGTGAGCGCCGACCCGAGCTTTCCCAGCTCGCTCACCATCCATGTGGTCGAGCGCCGCCCGGCTGCCCTGATCGGCGAAGGCTCGGGGGCGGTCGCGGTTGCCGGCGACGGGGTCATCCTGCGCGGGCTGCCGGCCGAGAAGCCTCACCTGCCGCAGCTGCCGCTCTCCTCGGCCCCAAGGGGCCGCAGCTCCAGGGCCCGGTCGCTGCGAGCAGGCCGAGGTCCTCGGGGCGGCGCCGGCGGCTCTGCGCCGCTACGTCGACCACAGCTTCAACGGCAGCAGCGGCGTCGGCGTGAGCCTCGACGGAGGGGTCGAGCTGAGCTTCGGGAACGCGGCCGCGGGCGGCGGAGAAATGGCGGGCCGCCGCCGCGGTTCTCTCCGATCCGGAGCTCGGGCCGCTTGATTATGTAGACCTCTCGGTCCCCGGCCGTCCGGCGGTCGGCGGCAGCAGCCATTCGCCGCCGCCGATCGCAAGCGGCTGAGAGCGGCGCTCCGGCCGAACCGGCTCGGCGCCCGCAAACCGCATTGACATGGCGGGATCGGCGTCTTCGCGGCCCTCGTGCCTGGCCTCGGGTCAACCCTCGACCACAGGGTTAGGCTAGGGAACTCTCAACCCGGGTTGAGATATCGGTCTGCAGGATCTTGACCCGGGCGTTTGACAGAGGGCCCGGAATGCCCTACGTTGAGCGCAATTCCGCCAAGGCGCAGACTATGCCGAACCCTGAAGCATGGCTGCAGTCTCGGACGGAACGAAGGCTCAACTCAAACAGCGGCCTCCCTTAGGGCCAAACGGGAAATGGAATCCACCTATCTCGCGGTGATCAAGGTCGTCGGCGCGGGCGGCGGCGGCACCAATGCCGTCAGTCGCATGGTCGACGCCGGCATTCGCGGCGTCGAGTTCGTCGCCGTCAACACCGACGCGCAGGCGCTTCAGGCCTGTGACGCCGACATCAAGCTTTCGATCGGCTCCGGAGCTGACCCGCGGCCTCGGTGCCGGCGGCAATCCCGAGGTCGGCGCCGGCGCCGCGGCCGAGAGCCGCGATGAGATCAAGGAGGCGCTGAAGGGCGCCGACATGGTCTTCGTCACCGCCGGCGAGGGTGGCGGCACCGGAACCGGCGCCGCCCCGGTGATCGCCGAGATCGCCAAGGAGGAGATCGGCGCCCTGACCGTCGGCGCGGTCACCAAGCCGTTCGAGTTCGAGGGCAAGAAGCGGATGCAGCAGGCGCTCGAGGGGATCGAGAAGCTCCGCAACAACGTCGACACCCTGATCATCGTCCCGAACGAGAAGCTGCTGCAGGCGGTCGAGCGCCGCACCAGCGTGCTCGAGGCCTTCCGGAGGCCGACGACATCCTGCGCCAGGGCGTCCAGGGCATCACCGACCTGATCACGATCCCGGGCCTGATCAACCTCGACTTCGCCGACGTGCGCACGATCATGCGCGACGCCGGCTCGGCCCTGATGGGCGTCGGCACGCGCCTCCGGCGAGAGCCGTGCCCTGGACGCCGCCAAGGCCGCGATCACCTCGCCGCTGATCGAGGAGTCGATCAACGGCGCGACCGGGATGCTGCTCAACATCACCGGCCCCGAGGACCTCGGCCTGTTCGAGGTCAACGAGGCCGCGCAGCTGGTCCAGGCCGAGGCCGACGACAACGCCAACATCATCTTCGGCTCGGTCGTCGACCAGGCGATGCGCGACGAGGTCCGGGTCACCGTGATCGCCACCGGCTTCGAGGGCTTCGAGCTGCTCGCCCGCTCCCCGCAGCGGGTGCGCCGCGCTGCGAGAGCCGGCGCCGGGTCTCGGCCGAGGACACCGATCTGCGCGGACTGCGGGTCGACGAGGACGACATCGACGTGCCCGGCCTTCCTGCAGGACTAGCCATGAGACGCGGTTTGCGGCTGGCCCCTGCCTCATGGAGCTGCGCTCCAATACGCTGGCCGGGTGAACGACGCGACGCTACGCCGCACTCCCCTCTACGAGCAGCCACCGCGAGGCGGGCGGCAAGATGGTGCCGTTCGCCGGCTGGGAGATGCCGGTCGCAGTACGAGGGGATCCGCGAGGAGCACCTCGCGGTGCGAACGCACGCCGGGATCTTCGACGTCTCCCACATGGGCGAGGTCGAGACCGAGGGGCCCGGTGCGCTCGCCTACCTGCAGCGGCTGCTCTCCAACGACGTCTCCAAGATCGAGATCGGCGGCGCCCAGTACTCGTGCCTGGCCAACGAGGGGGGCGGGGTGATCGACGACCTCTTCACCTACCGGCTCGGCGACGACCGCTACCTGACCGTCACCAATGCCGCCAACCACGAGACCGACCTCGAGTGGCTGGGCAGCCGCAGCCAGGGGCTTCGACGTCGCCGTCCGCGACGTCGCCGACCGCTACGCGATGCTCGCCGTGCAGGGGCCGAACGCGCGCGCGGATCGTCGCCTCGCACGCTCAACGTCGAGCTGCCGCGAGCGGATGCACGTCGCAGGTCGCGCGCATCGGCGGCCGGCCGGCGCTGGTCTGCGGAACCGGCTACACCGGCGAGGACGGGGTCGAGCTGCTGATCGACCCCGAGGTCGCGCGCGGCGATCTGGGTCGAGCTGGTCGACGCCGGCGTCGTCCCCTGCGGCCTCGGCGCCCGCGACACCCTGCGGCTCGAGGTCTGCTTTCACCTCCACGGCAACGACCTGACCCCCGATCGCAACCCGATCGAGGCGGGGCTCGGCTGGTGCTGCAAGGAGGCGACCGGCTTCGTCGGCTCGGAGGAGATCGCCGCGGTGCGCGCCGCCGGGCCGGCCGAGAAGCTGGTCCCGTTCACGATCGAGGGCGCGCGGCATCCCGCGGCCCGGCAACGAGGTCTACAGCGAGGCGAGGCTGGTCGGCGAGGTGACCAGCGGGACCTTTTCGCCCTCGCTGGAGATCGGGATCGGGATGGCATACGTTGCCGCCCGGCTCGCCGAGCCGGGCACCGAGCTGGAGATCGACGTCCGCGGCGCGCCGCCGCGCCGCGAGGTCGGCGTCCAAGCCCCTCTACAGCAAAGGAGAGAGCGTGAGCGATCCAGTACCCCGACGGGCTCCTTTACCACCCCGAGCATGACTGGGCCAAGGTCGAGGGAGAGACAGCGACATTCGGCATCACCTGGTACGCGCAGGACGCCCTCGGAGAGGTGGTCTTCTACGACCCACCCGAGGTCGGCACCGAGGTCAAGAAGGACGAGGCTCTACGCCGAGGTCGAGTCGGTGAAGGCCGTCTCCGACGTCTTCGCGCCGCTCTCGGGCGAGGTCACGGAGACCAATCCGGTGCTCGTCGACGGCCCCGAGAAGATCAACTCGGACCCCTACGGCGACGGCTGGCTGGTCAAGGTCAAGCTCTCCGAACCGTCGGAGACCGACGAGCTGATGGACGCCGGCGCCTACCGGAAGATGCTCGAGGACGCCTAGATCACCGGTCGGCGGCAGTCGTCAGACTCTGACGCCATGACTCGGGCCACCGGGAACGACGAACGAGGAACGGAGCTGTGAGCCGCTACACGTCGGCAACCGACGCCGACCGGGCCGAGATGCTGGCCGAGATCGGGGTCGGGTCGGTCGAGGAGCTGTTCGCGGAGATCCCCGAGCCGCTGCGCCTGCAGCGGCCGCTCGAGCTGCCCGACGGCCTCAGCGAGCCCGAGGTGTTCGAGCGCCTCGCGGCGCTGGCGGAGCGAAACGCCGACGCCGACCATCGAGGCCTGCTTCATCGGCGCCGGGATGTACGACCACTACGTGCCGGCGATCGTCGACGCGATCACCCAGCGCTCGGAATTCCTCACCCCCTACACGCCCTACCAGCCCGAGGTCTCCCAGGGAGGGCTGCAGGTGATGTTCGAGTTCCAGACCGCGATGTCGGAGCTGACCGGGCTTCCCGTCTCCAGCGCCGGCCTCTACGAGGGGCCCTCGACCGTCGCCTCGGCCGGCTATCTGGCCCGCGGAGCGACCGGGCGCTCGCGCTTCGTCGTCTCGCGCGGGGTCCATCCCCACAGCCGCGAGACCCTTGCCACCTATGCCGCCGGCTGGGACGTGGAGATCGTCGAGGTCGGCCTCGAAGACGGCGCTCACCGACGCGGCCGCGCTGGCCGACGCGGTCGACGGCGAGACCGCAGCCCTGTTCCTGCAGAGCCCAAACTTCCTCGGCGCGGTCGAGGACGTCGAGGCGCTCGGCGGCGCGGCCAAGCGGCACGGGGCGCTGCTCGTCGTCGCCTGCGACCCGATGACGCTCGGGGTGCTGAAGCCTCCCGGCGAATGCGGCGCCGACATCGCCGTCGGCGAAGGCCAGCCGCTCGGCAACCGGCTCGACTACGGCGGACCCTCGTTCGGGTTCTTCTGCGCGACCGAGGAGCACTTGCGACGGATGCCGGGGCGGATCGCCGGCGAGACGGTCGACGCCGACGGCCGGCGCGGCTTCGTCCTCACCCTGCAGACACGCGAGCAGCACATCCGCCGCGAGAAGGCGACCCACAACATCTGCACCGCGCAGGCACTGAACGCGCTCGGGGCCATGGTCCACCTCGCCTGGCTCGGTCGCCAGGGCTACCGCGAGCTGGGCGAGCTGCTGGTGCGGCGCACCGCCTACGCCCGCGAGCGGCTGTCGCAGGTCAAGGGCGTCGAGCTTCTGCACGGAGGCGCCCGTTGCGCGCGAGTTCGCCCTGCGCCTCGACGCACCGGTGGGCGAGGTGCTCGACCGCTGCGCCGAGCGCGGGATCGCCGCCGGCTACCCGCTCGGGCGCGAGTACCCCGAGTACGAGGACGGCCTGCTGGTCGCAATCACCGAGCGCCGCAGCCGCGAGCAGATCGACCGGCTGGCCGAGGCGTTGGGCGATGCGATCGCCGGGGCCGGCGGCCTGCGGGAGAAGGTCGAGGTGGCGGGATGACGCCGGCGCCGAGCCTGACCGAGACCCCGATGCAGGCCGATCGGGCCCGCACGATCTTCGACAAGTCCGAGCCGGGCCGCCGCGCGGCGGCGATGCCCGACGCCGGGGTCCCCGAGCCGGCCGCTGGAGGAGCTGATCCCGGCCAAGCTGCTGCGCTCCGAGCCGCCGCGCCTGCCGGAGATCTCGGAGCCGGAGATCGTCCGCCACTACAACCGCATCTCGCGGCGCAACTTCGACCTCGACTCCGGCTTCTATCCGCTCGGCTCCTGCACGATGAAGCACAACCCGCGGCTCAACGAGCGCGTGGCGGCGTTGCCCGGCCACGCCCGGCTTCACCCCGCCCAGGATCCGAAGCGCGCCCAGGGCGCGCTGGAGCTGATGTGGCAGCTGCAGCAGTTCCTTGCCGAGATCTGCGGCCTGCCCCACGTCAGCCTTCAGCCCTCCGCGGGATCGCACGGCGAGCTGGCCGGGCTGCTGCTGACCCGCGCCTACCACGCGGACCGCGGCGAAGAGCACTCCAAGATCCTGACCCCCGACACCGCGCACGGAACCAACCCGGCCACTGTGACGATGGCCGGATACGAGGTCGTCAAGGTGGCGACCAACGAGCGCGGCGGGGTGGAGATCGACGACCTGCGGGCGAAGGCGACCGACGAGGTCGCCTGCCTGATGCTGACCAACCCGAACACCCTCGGCCTGTTCGACGAGAACATCGCCGAGATCGCCGAGATCGTGCACGGGATCGGCGGGACGCTCTACTACGACGGGGCCAACCTGAACGCGATCATGGGCCACACGCGACCGGGAGACATGGGCTTCGACATCGTCCACGTCAACCTGCACAAGTCGTTCTCCCAGCCGCACGGCGGCGGCGGCCCCGGGGCCGGGCCGATCGCCGTCTCCGACCGCATCGAGCCCTTCCTGCCCCGGCCGCAGGTCGTCAGGCGGGAGCGGGCCAACGGCGCCGAGCCGGCCTACGAGCTCGACCACGAGCGGCCGAAGTCGATCGGGCGCCTGCGCGGCTTCCAGGGCAACTTCGGCGTCTTCGTGCGCTCGCTCGCCTACATGCTCAGCCTCGGCGGCGACGGTCTGGCCGAGGCCTCCGAGACCGCGGTCCTGAACGCCAACTACCTGCTCGCCCGCATGCGCAAGGGTCGCGCCGGCCGCTACCTGCCGGTCGCATTCGACCGCACCTGCATGCACGAGTTCGTCCTCTCCGGCAAGCCGGCGAAGGGCGAGCTGGGGGTGCAGACCCTCGACGTCGCCAAGCGGCTGCTCGACTTCGGCTTCCATCCGCCGACCGTCTACTTCCCGCTGCTGGTCGACGAGGCCTTGATGGTCGAGCCGACCGAGACCGAGCCGCGGGAGAACCTCGACGCCTTCGCCGAAGCGATCGAGCGCATCCTCGAGGAGGCCGAGGCCGACCCCGAGACCCTCAGGCAGGCCCCCTACACGACCCCCGTGCGCCGCCTCGACGAGGTCAGGGCGAACCGCCAGCCGGTCGTGCGCCAGCCGCTGGACTAGGCGGCGGCGCTCAGCTTCGCGAAGCTCCGGCAGCGTCTGCTCGAGCTCGAGCACCGGGGCGAAGAGGTCGCCGTGCTTCTCGACTCGCTTCAGCACGTCTGAGGACTCGAAGACGAGAAGCTCCTTGTCGCCCTTCTTCGGCGCACTTGGAGACCTCGTCCCAGCTCACCGGCGTCGAGACCGTCGGGTGCTCGCGGGCGCGCATCGAGTAGACCGCGACGGTCGTCTTGCGCGGGTGATTCTGGCTCCAGTCGAGGAAGACCTTGCCCTTGCGGATCTCCTTGCTCATCTTCGAGACGACCTTGCCGGTCTGCTTCTCGAGGAACTGGGCCATCGCCTTGGCGAACGGCTTGGTCTCGTCGTAATGCGACTTTGTGTTGAGCGGGACGTAGACCTGAAGTCCCTTCGAGCCGGTCGTCTTCGGGAAGCACTGAAGCTCGAAGTGCCCGAACATCTCGCGCAGCTGCAGGGCGATCTGGCAGCAGTCGACGATATTGGCCGGCGGCCCGGGGTCGAGGTCGAAGGCGAGCACGGTCGGCTGCGCCGGCCTGCGCGCGATCGACAGCGACGGGTGCAGTTCGACCGTCGCCAGCTGCGCCATCCAGATCAGGGTGGGGCGGCCGTCGCAGACGCAGAAGTCGATCTTGCCGGCGTGCGGCCCGGCGGTCACGGTCGCCGTCTTCACCCACTTCGGGCGGTGCCTGGGGCAGCGCTTCTCGAAGAAGGCAGCGTTGAGGTTCTCGACGCCCTCGGGAAAGCGGCGCAGGGTCACCGCGCGGCCGGCGAGGTGGGGGACCATCACGTCGGCGATGCGGGCGTAGTAGTCGATCATCTCGCCCTTGGTGAAGCCGGTCTTCGGGTAGAGGACCTTGTCGAGGTTGGTGAGCTTCAGCTCACGCCCGTCGACCTCGACTTCGCGGTCCTGGCCCGCCACCGGCTAGGACTTCGACTTCGACTTCGAACGCGACTTCGGCTTCGAGCGGGAGGAGCTCGAGGACTTGCGCCGCGAGGAGCTCGACGACTTAGCCGTCGACTTCTTGCGCGCCGGCTTTCGTTTTGCGCCGCCGTCGCCGCCGAGGTCCTCGCCCTTGACCGCGGCGAGGCTCTCCTCGAGCGCCGCCATCAGGTCCGGCGCCTTGGTGGGCTCCGGCTCGTCGGCCTCGGCGGTAACGACTTCCTTGCCGGCGCCCTTCTGCTCGATCAGCGAAAGAAGTTGCTCGCGGTACTCGTCGCGGTACTTGTCGGCGTCGAAGTCGCCGGCCAGCGAGTCGATCAGCTTTTCGGCCATCTCGCGCTCGCGCTTGTCGACCCGCGGTGCGCTGTCGGGTAGGACGTCGTCGAGCTCCGTCGGCGCCACGACTTCGTCGGCGAAGCGCATCGTGGTCAGGGTCAGAACGTTGCCCATCGGCCGGATCGCCGCCAGATGCTCCTTGTTTCGCAGTACGAAGCGGGCGATCGCGGCCTTGCCGGAGGCGGCCATCGCCTTGACCAGCAGGCCGTATGCCTTCTCAGCGCCCTCGGCAGGGCCCAGGTAGTAGGGACTCTCGAAGTAGATCGGGTCGATGTCCTCGATGTCGACGAAGTCCTGGATCTCGATTGCCCGCGTCTTGGCCGGCGTCAACTCGTCGAGCTCGTCGCGGGAGAAGGTGACGTATCGGTCGGGGGCGATCTCGTAGCCCTTGACGATCTCGTCGTAGGAGACCTCTTTGCCGTCGGCCTCGGCGACGCGCTTGTGGCGCACCCGCGAGCTGTCGGATTCGCGCAGCTCGTTGAAGCGGATCGTCTTGCGCGAGACCGCGCTGTAGAGCCGGACCGGCACGTTGAGCAGCCCGAAGCTGATGGTTCCTGACCAGATTGCGCGGGGCATGGCTGGATTCTTCCAGGCACCTACCCTCGGCTCCTTTAGGCCAACCGAAGCGGGTGAGGTCTTGCGACCCCTGGGATCATCCCCGCGTGCGATTCGAGCTTCGCGACGTCAGCCTCAGCCGCGGGGGCGAGCAGGTCCTGCGCGACGTCAGCGCCCAGATCCCGCCCGGCACGACCTCGGTCGTCGGGCCCTCCGGCGCGGGCAAGTCGACCCTTCTGCGGCTGCTCAACCGGCTTGCCGACCCGGACTCGGGAGAGGTTTCCTACAACGGCCGGCCGCTGGCCGAATACGACCCGCTGAAGCTGCGCCGTGAGGTCTCGCTGGTGCCCCAGCTCCCCGCCCTGGGCGAGGGAAGCGTCGCCGGCAACATCACCTACGCCGCCGAGCTGGCCGGATGCGATCCGGACTGCCACCGCAACCTGCAGCTTGCCGGCCTTGACGACTCCTTCGCGGACCGCGACACCGGCCGGCTCTCGGTCGGGGAGCAGCAGCGGGCGATGCTGGCGCGGGCGCTTGCCCAGCGGCCGCAGGTGCTGCTGCTCGACGAGCCGACCTCGGCCCTGGACGAGGCCACCCGCGACGCGGTTGAGCGAACCCTCGCCGAGCTGCGCCGCGAGATCGACGTCTCGATCGTCCTCGTCAGCCACGACCCCGAGCAGGCGCGCAGGCTCGGGGACTGGGTGCTGCGGATGGAGGACGGCAGGCTGGTCGAGGCGGGACCGGTGGAGAGGGTGCTGGCGTGAGCACCGTAATCGCCGCGACCAGCACCGGCATCGACGTGACCCTGGGCGAGGTGGCGGCGGCGATCGCGCTGGCGGCGCTCGCCGCGGCGGTGTCGTTCTGGCAGTCGGCCGGGCTCGAGGGCGATATCGGAATCGCGGTGATCCGCTCCTTCATCCAGTTGACCGCGATCGGCTACGTGATCAACGTGATCTTCGACCAGGACCAGATCGTCTTCGTGCTGGCCCTGTTGCTGGTGATGGTGACCTTCGGCGCGCTGACCGCCCGCTCGCGGGCGAAGCGGGTTCCCGGCGCCCTCGGGCCGCTGCTGATCGCGCTTGCCGTCGCCGGCGCCTCGACCCTGGGCCTCGTCGTCGCCCTGGGCATCTTCAAGGCCGAGCCCCGCTACATGGTCCCGGTCGGGGGCATGGTGATCGGAAACGCGATGACCGCCTCCGCGGTGGCGCTGAACCGGCTCGGCGACGAAATGGCCGACGGGCGGGCGCGGATCGAGGCGACGCTGGCGCTCGGGGCGACCTCGCGCGAGGCGGCGGCGCCGATCGTGCGCCGGGCGCTGCGCTCCGGGATGATCACCCTGGTCGACTCGACCAAGACGACCGGGCTGATCTTCTTCCCGGGCACGATGGTGGGAATGCTGCTGGCCGGGGCGGACCCGACCGACGCGGTTCGCCTGCAGCTGATCCTCCTCTACACGCTGCTCGGCAGCGTCGCGATCGCGGCGCTGATCGCGACGGCACTCGCCTACCGAAACTTCTTCACTCCCGCCCACCAGCTGCGCGACCTGGCCGAGCCTCAGTCGCCGTAGCTGCGGGTTCTAGGACTCGGCTGCGGCCCGAAGCCGCAAGCGCTTGCGGGTTGCCCTCGTCAATCCCGCGACCACGAGGTCGTAGCTGTCCTCGATCAGGTCGGACACCGTTGGGTCGGCCAGCGAGCCATCGAGGGTGATCGTGATCCAATGGCGCTTGTTGAGGTGGTAGCCGGGCGCAACGGCGTCGTGGGTGGCGCGAAGCTGCTCGGCCAGCTCGGGCTCGCACTTGACGCTCACCTTCAGCGGGCTGGCGTTGAGGTTGCTGAGGGCGAACATCTTGCCGCCCACCTTGAACACGGAGGTGTGCGGGTTGAACGGGAACTCCTCGACCGCCTCGGGCCTGGCAAGGCACGAGCTCTCGAAGCGACTCCGGGGTCATCGAAGGGAGGCTAGAGATGCCGAGCGGTCACGGCGGGCAGCACCAGCCGGCGAGGCGGGGAAACGCAGGGGCCGAGCTGGCGCCGGGGTCGAATTGACGGGCAATGCCGCCGACCGCAGTGACGCGGCGGCCGCCTCCGGTCGGCACGAACAGCCATTGATCCGCGTCGCGCCAGGCGACGAGCAGCCGTCGGCCGTTGGGGGACCAGGCGAGGCCGGTGAAGGAGCCGGGGCCGGTGAACAGCCGGCGCGGGACAGGCCGGCCGCTCACCGCGCTGTCGACGTCGGCGAGGACGAGATCGCTGTGCGGTTGGACACCGGGCCGGTCGTGGCGGACTATGGCCGCCAGCCGATGCCCGTGCGGGGCAAATCCGGCGGTTACGAAACGACCGTCGCGCGGACCGGCGAAATGGATCAAGGGAAGCATCAGCCGGCGTGGCGGGTCGATGACCAGCGCGACGTGCGGGTACAGCGCGAGCAGCCGCTTGCCGTCGCGCGACCAGTCGAGCTCCAGCAGCTCGGGCCCGTGCGGAACCGGTGGGAGGAGCTGGCGGCCGCTGTCGGCGTTGATCACGTGCACACCGCCCCTCGGGTCGCCGTAGGCGAGGAGGTTGGCGGGCCCCGGCTTCCAGGCCGGCGCCACCCGCCCGACCCTGCCCACCAGCCGGCGGTCATCGGTTCCGTCTCCGGCGACGAGGCGCAGCGAGTGCCCGGCCAGGTAGGCGACCCGGAAGCCCGAGTCCGACCACCTTGGCCCGGAAAGCGGCTGAGGTCGCGACAACGACCAGCGGGTCTCGCCGACACCGTCGACGGCGCTCAGCTGGTTGCCCTCGATCGCAGCCTCGTAGAGACCGTGCGGCGACCAGGTCGCCTGCCGGTAGGGACCAAGCAACCTCCTCGAGCCGTCTGAGTGGACGATCCAGGCTCCCTGCGGCGACTCGACCAGGAGCTGACCGCCTCCCGGCAGGTTGGTAAGTGCAGGCTCGGCGCCCGGCTGACCGGTGGTGACGACGTCGCCGATCCAGTCCCTCACCTTGGCCCCGGCCGGGGAGAGAAGGAGACCGAGCAGGAGCAGCGCCGCGGCAAAGGCCAACGCGATGCGCGGGGGCAGCGGTCGGGCCGGCCGGGCGGGCTCGCGCTCGACGAACGCCTCGCGGACCACCTGCCAGCCGCGCTCCTGCCCCTCGTCCGCGCCCGGGAGGGGAATGTCGCGAAGCAGGTGCCTGAGGCGGGTCTCGTTCATCGCTCCTCCCCGGGGAGCAGCTCGGCGAGCCGGTCGAGGCCCCGCCGAAGTCGCGAATTGACCGTGCCCCTGGGCAGCTCGAGCAGCCGCGCGATCTCGCCCGGCGTCAGGTCGAGCAGGTATCGCAACACGACGGCGGCGCGCTGCTCGACCGGGAGCGCGGCGAGGGCCGACATCACGTCCTCGCCCGGGACATCGGGCGCGTCCACACTCGGGGCGGGGTCGAGGTCCGGGTTCGGGGAGACCTCCCGCACGATCGCCCGCCGGCGCGCCCAGTCGATCGAACGGTTGGCGACGATCCGGTGCAGCCAGGGCCCGAAGGGCCGGCGGCGGTCGAAGCGGTCAAGGGCCCGCACCGCTGCCAGGAACGCCTCCTGGGCGATGTCCTCGGCCGCGGCAGCGTCGTGGACGATGAGGTAGGCGGCGCGATGGGCGCGCGGCCAGTGGGCGCGGTACAGCGACTCGAGCGCCTCCTCGGAGCCCGCCTGGGCGCGCCGCACCAGCGCGCGCTCGTCGCGACGAGCGACCGGTGCGCCCGCGTCGCCCTCTCCTCTAATCGCCCGCAAGGGGAAAGTGCTCTCCATGTTCGTTCGCACCCCGGCGAGATCGTCGGCATGGATTCTCGCCCAGATCCGGCGGCGGTCTCGGATGGCCGGCTGCACATCTCATCCCCGGGCGGCGATGCGGCGTGCGATCACCAGGATTGCGTGGGCGTTCCGACCGATCATCATCGGGCGTGGGTCCCCGGCCGGAAGCTCGACCACGAACGAATCGCCGTCGGGAAAGCGATTGTTCTGCCAATTGGGTGCGGTGCCGGCGAGCCACGGCAGACGCCGGAACGGGAGTCGAGCCAGCCGGGCATAGCGGCGCGCCAGAGGAATGCTGTGGCCCCATGCCCGGACCATCGCCGGGCCCGAGGACTGGTGAAACCAGACCGTCATCTTCGGTTGCAGCCAGCGGATCAGGTGAGCAGCGACTCGGGTTTCGGGTTCCGAGAAAGGCCGCGGTCCCGAGTACTGCGGCGAGCCGCGTGTGCCGATTCGCTTCCAGCCCTCCGGGAAGTTCCGGTTGAGGTCGACGCCACGGCCATTCAACCGCGTGCCCAGGGTGTAGCCGTCCCGGTTGAGGTTGCGAACCAGATTGATGTTTGCGTCCGGCACCGGGCAACCCTGGGTCGGTTCGATCGTCCTTGCCGCGCACTCGGTGCCGTGGATGCAGCCGAGGACCAGGACGGCGGGAAGCGACGGATCGCCGAGCTGGTGAACGCGAATCTGTCGGCCTCGAGCGGTGCGGCCGACAGCCCCGACCCTGCCCATCACGTTGTGGCGGCCGACCGGTGTCGTCAGGCTGGCCAGTGCCGGGCGGTGAGCGGCCTCCCATCGACCCTGGCTCGATGGCTCCACCTTTGCGGAAGCTTCATCGATCGGCGCACGGTGACCGCCGCCGCCGGCGCCGAGAACGGCCATGAGCACCCCGGCGGCGGCGGCGATGAGCTTCTCGGTCACGCTCGAGCGGCTCCTCAGCTCGCGGCCATGCCGAAGATCGTCCCGACGCGAACCGGGATGCGGTGCGCGGATCGATCACCGAGCCTGTAGACGACGATCTCGCCAGGCGATTTCGGGCCGTTTGCGCCGCCGCTCATGAACACGGAGCGGCCATCGGAAGCCCAGGCGACGTATCCGTCCGCTCGCGCCACCCTGGATCCCGGCACGACCCGCAGCTCGCCGCTGCGGGAGTTGATAAGGGCCAGCTGGCGGGCGCCGACCAGTTCGCGCCCGCGCGTGACGGGGACCGCGAACAGGTGGCCGTCGGGAGCGAAAGCGCCGCGGATGCCGTCGAAGTTCCTCAGGCCGGCCGGCGGGGTGACCGTGTGCCCTCGGCCGGAGCGAACGTCGCTGAAGTCGAGTGCCGGGACCGAGTAGGCCGCGTCGCCGCTGACCAGGAGGCTCGCGTTGGCGGCGTAGGCGTATTCCCCTTTCACGGTCGCTGTGATCTCGCCGCGGCGGGGACTCCAGACGGCGACCCCGGATCTGTGCGGCGGATTGATCGCAAGCCCGTTTCGAAGTCCCACCATCGGCCAGCTTCCGCGTGGCAGCCGCACCTCGGGCGTGATCACCCGTCCGCCGGCGCTCACCTCCCGCACGGCCACGAGTCCGCGTCGCGGGCGGCTTGGGTTCTCGAGCCCGACCCAGACCCGATTGGGGTTCGCGGAAGGGATGAAGAGACCGAATCCGCCGATCCGCGGTGAAACGAGGCGCCGGGGGCGCTGGAGGAGATTGAGGTCGATCGAGTAGGCGCCGCCCGCGTACGGGCCCGCCCCGCCGCCGAAATAGACAAGCCGGTGGCCGCGCCGAAGCAGGGGGAAGGGGGGATCGCCCGGGTAGAACCTCGGCGGCTTCGCAACCCAGCTCTTGCCGGCGTCGACGTCGACGATCGTCAATCGACGGTCCTGGCCCAGTGCACCTCCGAGGTATAGGTACTTGCCCGCCGGGAGCCGGTTCTGTGCCGTTGCGGACGCGGGCGGCTCCGGCGCCGCCGGCTCATCCTCACCACACCCCGGTAGGGGTGCAACCGACATCGCCACCAGCAGCGCCAGAGCCGTGTTTCGCCCGCGTCCGTTCATCGTCACCACCACGGATACGGACGGCGGGGGCCGATAGGTCCATCTCCGTAGACTCGCCCGGGTGTCGCGTCAGCAGCGCCTGACCCTGATTGCGACGATCCTCGGCTCGACGATCGTCTTTCTCGACTCGACCGTCGTCAACGTCGCCCTGCCGGCGATCAAGGACGACCTCGATACCGGGCTCGCCGGTCAGCAATGGATCGTCGAGGCCTACCTGCTGACGCTGGTCTCGCTGATGCTGGTCGGCGGCTCGATGGGGGACCAGTTCGGCCGCAGGCGCCTGTTCGAGATCGGCCTCGTCGGCTTCGGCGTCACCTCGGCGCTCTGCGCGATCGCGCCCTCCGACGTGTTCCTGATCGCCTTCCGAGCGCTGCAGGGGATGGCCGGGGCGCTTCTCGTCCCCGGTTCGCTGGCGATCGTCGCCGCCACCTTCGAGGGGGACGAGCGGGGCAGGGCGGTCGGCATCTGGACGGCGTGGACGGGGATCGCGACGGTGATCGGCCCGGCAGGGGGCGGACTGATAGTCGACTCGATCTCCTGGCGGGCGATCTTCGCGGTCAACCTGCCGCTGGTGATCTTCAACCTCTGGCTCACCCGTGCCGCCGTTGCCGAGAGCCGCGACCCCGACGCCTTCATGGGGATCGACTACGGAGGCATCCTGCTCTCCGCCGCCGGCCTCGCCGGGCCGGTCTTCGCGCTGATCATGCAGCCGACCTACGGCTGGGGCGATCCGGTGGTCTTCGTCCCGATGATCGCCGGGATCGCCGCCTTCGCGGCCTTCGTCGGTCCACGAGAAGCGCACCGAGCACCCGATGGTCGACCTCTCGCTGTTTCGGATCCGCAACTTCGCCCTCACAAACGTCGTCACGCTCGTCGTCTACGCGGGGTTGATCGGCAGCCTCTTCTACGTCCCGCTCTTCCTTCAGCAGGTCGCCGGCTACTCGGCGCTCGAGGCCGGTCTGGCGACCACGCCGAGCTCGGTGATCCTGTTCCTGCTCTCGCCGCGCTTCGGGAAGATCTCGATGGCGATCGGCCCGCGCTGGCCGATGACCTTCGGCCCGATCGTCGGCGGGATCGGGTTGCTGCTGCTGCTCCGGGTCGAGGCGGACGCCGAGTACGTCACCCAGGTCCTTCCGGGCATCCTTCTCTTCGCGCTCGGCCTCGCGGCGACGGTCGCTCCGCTCACAGCCACCGCGCTCAACTCGGTCGAGGAGCGCCACGTCGGGATCGCTTCGGGGATCAACAACTCGGTCTCGCGGATGGCGGGGCTGCTCGCGATCGCGGTGCTCGGGGCAGCGGTCGCGGGCCGCTTCGGCACCGTCCTCGACGAGCAGCTCGGCGCCCAGAGCTTCAGCCCCGCGGCCCAGCGGGAGATCGCGGACGCACGCGACGCCGGCTTCGCCGGAAGTGACGTCCCGAAGAACGTTCCAAAGGCCGAACAGGCGCGGATCGAGCCCGCGGTCGACGACGCCTCGGTGTCCGGCTTTCACCTCGGCATGGCGGTCGGCGGCGGGTTGATGATCGCCGGCGGGCTGGTCGCGGCGGTCGGGATCGAGGATCCGAAGCGGCGCCGCAAGCCCGGGCCCGCCCCGCGAGCGGTCCAGGCGGGCGAGTGTGGGAGGGCCAATCCCGAGCTCACCGAGCCGGTTCCGGGCGAGCTTTCGCCGGCCCCGGCCGGCGCCGGATCGGGCTCGATGGACTCGGCCTTATAGTCCGCGCCCCGGATGAGCAATTCCACGACTCGCGCACATCTGGATGACCCCTGTGAGCCACGCATCTCGTCGTCCTCGGGCTCGCCTTTGGCGCCACCAAAGGCGTCGCCCTGCGTCCTAGATCTGCTCGTCCACAGGTGCCCCCAGTCGCACGCGACCATGAAATTGCTCATCTAGTGGCCGACCTTCGCATCTTCAGCGGGATCCAGCCGACCGGGCGAAAGCACCTCGGCAACTACATCGGAGCGATCCGCCAGTACGTCGAGGGGCAGGATCGCGGCGAGGCGATCTACTGCATCGTCGACCTGCACGCGATCACCGTCCCCTATGACCCCGGGGAGCTGCGCGACTACCTCTACGACACAACCGCGATCCTGCTCGCCGCCGGGCTCGAGCCCGGAGCGCTGCATCCTCTTTCGCCAGTCCGACGTCCGCGAGCACACCGAGCTGACCTGGCTGCTGGGGGCGGTGACCTCCTGGGGCGACCTCAACCGGATGCACCAGTGGAAGGAGAAGCGGGAGGAGCTCGAGAAGCGCCCCGGGGCCTTCGTCAGCTCGGGAATCTTCAACTACCCGATCCTGATGGCGGCCGACGTGCTCGCCTACTGCGCGACCGATGTGCCGGTCGGCGACGATCAGCGCCAGCACGTCGAGCTGATGCGCGAGGTCGCGCGCCGCTTCAACGAGCGCTTCGGCGAGACCCTGGTCGTGCCCGAGCACCGAATCCCGGAGGTCGGGGCGCGGATCATGGACCTGCAGAGCCCCGAGCGGAAGATGTCGACCACCAGCTCCAGCGACTCGGGCATCGTCTATGTGCTCGACGAGCCCGACGCGATCCGCTCCAAGTTCGGGAGCGCGGTTACCGACTCCGGCAGCGACATCGTCCGCTCGGAGGAGAAGCCCGGGATCTCGAACCTGATCGAGATCACCGCGGTGTCCCGTGGGATCACTCCCGAGGAGGTCGAGCGCGAGTTCGAGGGCGCCGGCTACGGTGACTTCAAGCAGGCCGCGGCGGAGTCGGTGGTCGAGCTGCTGACCCCGGTCAGGGAGGGCTACGCGGGGCTTCGCCCCGATACCGAGGCGCTGGAGCGAACCCTCGCGGCGGGCGCCGAGAAGGCGCGCGAGATCGCCTCGGGGACGCTCGCCGAGGTGCGTGAGCGGATGGGCGTCGGGCCGCCGGCCTAGGCACAACTGGACGGATTTCCCATGCCCGAAGCGGCGTGGCGGCGAGGGCGCCGTGCTACTAATGCCCTGGCAATCGAATGAAGTGCAGGGCGAGGGCAGGAGGCCGATGAAGATGACCGCGAGACGCTGGTATCGCGCTGCCGGTCACGCTGCTCGGGCTGCTGCTTCCGGCCGCCTCGGCGCAGGCGGCTTTCGGGATCGCAAACCCGGTCGCGGCGCCAACGCCCAACGACGCCGGGGCGCACTCCAACTTCAGCCTCTCGTTCGACATCACCGGGGACGAGAACATCCGCAACCTCGTCACCGAGCTACCGCCGGGGCTGGTCGGAAACCCGCAGGCCGGCGGACCGAACGGGTTCTGTGCCCCGAGCGCGCTCAATGCCGGCACCTGTCCGGCGGCCTCGGTCATCGGCACGGCCACCTCGGATGTGGACGCGACCGTCGCCGACCCGCTGCCGGTCACCGTCCCCCTGACGGCAACGGGCAACGTCTACAACATGATCCCTCAGGGCAACGACCCGGCGACTCTGGGCATCCGCCTCACGGCTCTGCCCTCGAACCCTGTTGTCGCCTCGGACCCGGTGATCCTGATCGGCCATGCGAGTGCGCGATCGAGCGACTTCGGTCTCAACACGACGATTCTCGACATCCCCCAGACCGCGGGCCTGACGCTGGTCGGCAACGTCCATCTGCCTGCTGCGCCGGTCCACATCACGTCCACCGGTCTGGTGCTGAGTTCGTCGTTCATCACCAACCCGACTTCGTGCGGAACGAAGACGACTCGGATTACGGCCACCTCATACAGCGGCACGGATGCGACCGCCTCCCCGACCTTCACCACCGACAACTGCGCCGCCGAGAAGTACGCACCGCACCTCGGCATGATCGATCGACCTCAGCGGCGACGCGGCGCACATCCAGAACCCCGACCTAACGACCGAGGTCACCCAGGGAATCGACGAGGCCAACAGCCGCCGGGTCGAGGCGATCCTTCCGTCGACGATCCAGGCCAACAACTCGACCCTGAACCACCAATGCCCGGCCTCGGGTTTCCCGCTCGACCCCAGCCTGCCCCAGAGCTGTCCCGCCAGCACCCAGGTCGGCACCGCGATCGCAAGGACGCCGCTGCTCAGCAAGCCGCTGGAGGGCCCGGTCTACCTGATCCAGAACGTCGGCCTGCTGCCGCGCGTCGGCCTCGACCTCAAGGGCCCGCTGCCGGCCCGGATCATGGGCAACGCCACACCGACCCCCGAACTTCGCCTCGACAACGTCTTCGGCGATATCGCGCCGGGCCTTCCCGACGTCCCGTTGAGCCAGTTCAAGCTCACCTTCGGCGGTGGCAAGACGCGGCCTGATCCAGGCGACCAAGAAGCTCTGCGGGGGCGGCCCCAGCGTCTACAACGCGGTCTTCGACTCGTTCGGCGGCCAGCACGTGACCCAGCAGAGCAACGCGACCGTCAAGGGCTGCGGTTTCGCGTCCCGGCTCAACCACCACCGCTGCGTTCACAAGAAGCTCACCGACGTCGGGACCAAGCACCGCGACCTGATCCGCGGAACCCGCAAGCGCGACGTGATCAACGGCCTCGGCGGCAACGACAAGATCATCGGCCTGAAGGGCAACGACGTCCTCTGCGGCGGCGCCGGTAAGGACAAGATCGCCGGCGGCAAGGGCAAGGACAAGCTGTTCGGCGGCAAGGGCAAGGACCTGCTGATCGGCGGCAAGGGCAAGGACGGCCTGGCCGGCGGCAAGGGCAAGGACCGCGTCAAGCAATAAGTCGCCGCGCCGTCGCCTACCCTTCGCGGCGATGGCGGTTGCCTCGCTCGACCTCGAGCTCGACGTCTTCGCGGGCCCATTCGACCTGCTGCTCGCGGTGCTGCTGCGCGAGGAGGTCAGCCTGCTCGAGGTCGAGCTTTCCGACGTCGTCCTCGCCTACATCGAGCATCTCGAGAGCGAGGGCGAGCTCGATCTCGAGGTCGCGACCGAGTTCCTGGTCCTGATCGCCTCGCTGCTGGAGCTGAAGTCGCGCCTGCTGCTGCCCGGCGCCGAGGAGATCGCCGACCTCGGACCGGAGGAGGCGGTCGAGGAGCTGCTGGCGCGGATGCTCGAGTACCGCCGCTACCGCGACGCGGCGGAGATGCTCAGCGAGCGCTTCGGCGCGGGGCGCCGCTACCTCTACCGCATAGCCCCCCTGCCGCCGGAGCTGCGGCAGGTCTCGCTCGAGGCCGCGACGGCAACCTACGACCCGGAGCGGTTGACGGCGGCGATCGGCGACCTGCTCGAGGTGCCGGCCGACCCCGACACGAGCCACATCCGGACCACGGTCTCGCTGGAGCGGCGGCTGAGCGTCCTGCGTGAGCTGCTCTCCAACCGCGGCAGCATCGACTTCGAGGAGGTCTTCGGCGAGGAGGACCGCCTGACCCAGGCCGTCACCCTGTTCGCGCTGCTCGAGCTTCACCGCAAGGGCGAGGCGACCTGGGACCAGCGGGAGCCGTTCGGGCCAATCGAGATCCACGGTGTCGAGGTCGGCGGATGACCGCCGTCTCGCCACTGGCCCGCACCGTCGAGGCGCTGCTCTTCCTCTCCCCGGACCCGGTCGGTGTCACCGACCTGGTCGAGGCCACCGACGCCACCGAGGCCGAGGTCGAGCGGGCGATCGACCAGCTCCGCGGCAGGCTCGCCGAGGGGGAGGGCGGGGTGGTGCTGCGCGAGGTGGCCGGCGGGTTCACCCTCGCCTCGGCTCCCGAGGCCGAGCCCGCCGCGCGGCGGCTGCTCTCCAAGCCCCGCACCCCGCCGCTGACCCAGGCGCAGGCGGAGACGCTGGCGATCGTCGCATACCTTCAGCCCGTCTCACGGCCGGAGATCGCCCGCATCCGCGGCGTCACCTCGGAGTCGGCGGTGCAGACGCTCACCGAGCGGGGCCTGATCGAGGAGTCGGGACGGTCGCGATTCGGGGCGACGATCTACCAGACCACGGCCCTGTTCGAGAAGCTGTTCGGGCTTTCCGGCCTCGACCAGCTCCCCGACCCCTCGCGCTTCGACCCCACGCCCGAAGACGAGCGCGAGCTGCGCGAGCGCCTGCTGCGGGCCGGCGAGGCGCGGGCCGAGTAACCGGGCTTCCCGATGACTGATCCCACGACCCACGCACGCCTGACTGACGCGGCCGCCGGTCGCATCTCGTCGTCCTCGGGCGCTCGTGTGCCGCGAGCACACTTCGCGCCCTGCGTCCTAGAGCTGCTCGGCCGGCCGCGCCCCCAGGCGCACGTGGCCATGGAATCAGTCATCTAGGTGCGGCTGGCGAAGTTCCTGGCCCGGGCGGGCGTTGCCAGCCGGCGCGCGGCCGAGGAGATCGTCGCCGCGGGCCGGGTGACCGTCGACGGCGAGCAGGTCACCGATCCGGCCCGCGATGTGAGCGATGGCAGCGACGTTCGCGTCGACGGCCGCCCCGCCAGCGCCGAGCCGACCGAGACCTGGGCGCTGAACAAGCCGGCCGGGGTCGTCTCGACCGCCAGCGAGCCGGGCCGCCGCCGGGCAGTGGTCGAGCTGGTCGATTCAGCGGCGCGGCTATATCCGGTCGGCCGGCTCGACGCCGACTCGACCGGGCTGATCCTGCTCACCAACGACGGCGAGCTCGCCAACCTCCTCACCCATCCGCGCTATGAGGTGCCGAAGGCCTACCGGGCGCAGCTGCTGCGCCCGCCCTCCGAGCAGGACCTCGAGTCGCTGCGGCGGGGCGTGAGCCTCGAGGACGGGCCGACCGCCCCGGCCCGGGTGAGCCGACTCGGCGAGCGCGAGATCGAGATCGAGATCCACGAGGGCCGAAACCGCCAGGTCCGCCGCATGGCGGAGGCGGTCGGCAACGAGGTGCTGGCGCTGGAGCGGGTGCGCTTCGGCTCGCTCGAGCTCGGCTCGCTGCGCCCGGGCGAGGCGCGGCGCCTCTCCGACGAAGAGCTGGGGCGGCTCTGGGAAGATGCCGAGCCTGATGGCTGACGAACGCCTTTTCGCACTGCGCGGCGCGGTCCAGGTCGAGGCCAACGAATCCGAGGCGATCCTGGCGGCGACCGCCGAGCTGCTCGGCGAGCTGATGGCTCGCAACGAGCTCGACCCGGAGCGGATGGTGAGCTGCATGTTCACCTGTACCGGTGATCTCGACGCCGAGTTCCCAGCCGTCGCCGCGCGCGGCCTGGGCCTTGACTCGGTGCCGCTGATGTGCGCGCGGGAGATCGACGTCCCCGGCGCGATGCCGCGGGTGATCCGGGTCCTGGTCCATTACTACGCGGCCTCGGATCACCGCCCGCAGCACACCTACCTCGGCGAGGCCCAGAACCTGCGCGCGGACCTCGAAGCGGCGCAGTAGGCACAATTCGCGGCCATGTCAGTGACCTTTGCGGAGAAGCTCGCCCGCATGCCCAGCTACCAGGCCGGGGTGCCGGTCGGCCAGGCGCCGGAGGCGGTGGCGGCTGAGGGAATCGCCCAGCTTGCCTCCAACGAGTCGCCCGACCCGCCCCATCCGGCGGTGGTCGAGGCGATCGCCCGCGCCGCCTCTTCGGCGAACCGCTACCCCGACCCCGGCGCGATCCTGCTGCGGCAGCGGATCGCCGATCGCCACGAGACCGACCCGGCCCGGGTCGCGGTCGGCAACGGCTCCTGCGAGATCCTGCTCGCCGCCGCCGAGGCGCTCTGCGAGCCCGGGGCGGAGATCCTCTTCGCCTGGCCCTCGTTCTCGATCTATCCCCATCTCGCAGCGCTCTCGGGAGCCCGTGAGGTTCGGGTTCCGCTGGCCGACGGCGACGTCCACGATCTCGACGCGATGCTGGAGGAGATCACGGCCGCCACCCAGCTGGTCCTTGTCTGCAACCCCAACAACCCCACTGGGACTCACATCGCGGCGGACCGGATCGCGGACTTCTGCGCCAAGGTCCCCGAGCGCGTCACCGTCATCCTCGACGAGGCCTACATCGACTTCCAGGTCCACGACGCTCCCGACGCGACCGCCGACCTGCTCGCGGAGCGCTCCAACCTCGTCGTCCTCCGCACCTTCAGCAAATGCCACGGCCTCGCCGGGCTGCGGGTCGGCTACGCGCTCTGCGCGCCGGCCTTCCGCGCCGCGGTGGACGCGGTGCGCCAGCCGTTCAGCGTCAACGCGATCGCCCAGGCCGCGGCTGCCGAGGCGGTCCTTCACACCGACGACGTCACCGAGCGGGTCGAGCGGACGATCGTCGAGCGGGTCTTCGTCGAGGAGGGGCTGGCGGACATGGGGCTCCAATCGCCGCCCAGCCAGACGAACTTCTCCTGGATCGACCTTGGCGAGCGGGACGAGGCGTCGCTGGTCGAGAAGCTCGCCGAGCGCGGGATCCTGGTGCGGCCGGGAGAGCCGCTCGGAGGGCCCGGCCACGTCCGCGCCTCCTACGGCACCCGGGCCGAGAACCAGCGTCTTCTCGACGCCCTGCGCGAGCTGATCTGAGCCCGTCCGGCTGGGCCGGTCCTGCTTCAGAAATCGAGGCCAAATGCCGATTCGAGGTCTCGTATGCGTGCGTCGCCTTCGTCTCGCCTGCCCCTGCGGCTGCTGCTCGCCCTTGCGGCCGCGACGCTGCCGCTCGTCTTCGCGGTGTCGGCCGCCGCCCAGACCGTCTCGTTGCCGTCGAGCCAGGACCCGGCCCAGGTCCGCAGCTACTGGACCCCCGAGAGGATGGAGTCGGCGGCGCCGAGCGATCTTCCACAGCTCTCCGGCGCCACCGTCCTGCCGAGCCCCGGCTCGTCCAGCGCCTCTCGAACGCGCGGGCGGGTGGTCAGGATCCACTCGACACGCGGGGAGCTCGCCGACGTCGAGGCCGGGGCCGAGACGAGCTTCCCCAACCTGGTGCACGGGAAGGTCTTCTTCACGATTCCCGGAGTCGGCGACTTCGCCTGCTCGGGAACGGTGATCGCCTCGCGCTTCCGCAACGTCGTCTTGACCGCCGGGCACTGCGCATACGACACCGGCTCCGGCCAGGCCGCGACCAACTGGGTCTTCGTGCCCGGCTACCGTGACGGGGTCGAGCCCCTGGGTGAGTTTCCCGCCGTCACGCTTCTGACCACCGACGAGTGGGTCGCCGGCGGCGACACCAACTTCGACGTCGCGATCGCCGAGCTCTCGACTCCGCTCGAGGATCAGATCGGTGCCCGCGGAATCGCCTTCAACAAGGCGCCGCAGGACCGACTACAGGATCTTCGGCTACCCCGGCCAGCCCAATCCGCCCTACACAGGGCAGCGCCTGATCGAATGCGACGCGCCCTTCTACGGGCTCGAGCTGGCGCCGAGCCATCCATTCTCGACCGTCGCCTATCCCTGCAACATGACCCACGGGGCCAGCGGCGGCGGCTGGGTCAATCCGGCCGGCGAGGTTGTCTCGGTCTCCAGCCACGTCTACAGCGACCCGTCGCTCGACGACCAGATCGCCGGGCCCTTCTTCGGCGAAACGATCAAGAAGCTCTACAACTCGGCCGGCGGCTCGGCTGAGTGCCCGCCGGCGAAGGCGGCCGTCAAGTCGGCCCGCAAGCACTTCAAGAAGGCACGAAAGACCGCCGACCGCAGGGACTCGCGCCGCGCCAAGAAGCGCCTGCGCAAGGCCCAGAAGCACCTCAACAAGGCCCAGAGCCGGCGCGACGCGGTCTGCTGATTCGACTAAAGCTGCCGCACCTGATACAAACGCTTGCGTGGTGAAGCCGAATGGGCACCCTCGAGAGCACCCCCGGCGAGAGCGCCACGCTCCGTCCTGCCCATTCCGGCTCCTACTTTTGGTACTGGCGATTTAGCTAGGCGTCCGGCCGCGACGCAGAGTCGCGCTCCCCTTGCTTCATCCGCCGGGCGCCGCCCCCGTTGTGCTGGTCCGCATGGACCGGTTCTTGCGTACCGAAAGTAAGGTTTTCGCCGAAATTGGAGAAAGGTTCGAAGTCCAGATGGAGATGAAGGAGCTAC
The DNA here is from genome assembly GCA_963772265.1 of uncultured Solirubrobacterales bacterium. GTDB lineage: Bacteria > Actinomycetota > Thermoleophilia > Solirubrobacterales > 70-9 > Mayfieldus. The sequence goes on from CAVYWS010000005.1 coordinate 282,093, forward strand.
CTACAGAGCGCTCGGGACGAGTACGCGACCGCCGCATCGAGCAGGTCGTCGAGCTGATCCCGCCGGCGCAGATCATCGACGAGCTTCCGCTGAGCACCGAGCAGGAGGACGCGGTCCTGCGGCACCGCTCGGAGATCGCCGGTGTGCTCGACCGCAGGGACGATCGCCTGCTGGTGATCGTCGGACCGTGCAGTGTCCACGACGTCGACGCCGCCCTCGAGTATGCCCAGCGCCTCGGCGCCCGGGCCGCCGAGCTGGGTGAAGAGCTTTGCGTCGCGATGCGGGTCTACTTCGAGAAGCCGCGCACGACCACCGGCTGGAAGGGCCTGATAAACGACCCGCACCTGGACGGGTCGGGTGACGTCAACACCGGCCTGCACATGGCGCGGCGGCTGCTGCGCGAGGTGCTCGACCTCGGCCTGCCGATCGGCTGTGAGTTCCTCGATCCGATCACCCCGCAGTACATCTCGGACCTGGTCTCGTGGGGTGCGATCGGTGCGCGCACCACGGAGAGCCAGATCCACCGCCAGCTCGCCTCCGGGCTTTCGATGCCGGTCGGGTTCAAGAACCGAACCGACGGCAACGTCAAGGTCGCGGTGGACGCCGTCCGCGCCGCCGCCGCGAAACACGCCTTTGCGGGAATCGACGTCAGCGGGGCGCCGGCCATCCTGCACACCCGGGGCAACCTCGACTGCCACGTGATCCTGCGCGGCGGCCGCGGCCGCCCGAACTACGACCGCTCCTCGGTCAGCGACGCGCTCTCCGAGCTTCGCGCCGCCGGCCTGCCGGAGCGGGTCGTGATCGACGCCTCGCACGACAACAGCGGCAAGGACCACGAGCACCAGCCGACCGTCGTGACTGAGCTCGCCGAGCAGATCGCCTCCGGCAGCCGCGCGATCGTCGGGGTGATGCTGGAGTCGTTCCTCGTCGCGGGGCGCCAGGACTTCCGGCTCGGCGCCCCGGTCGTCTACGGCCAGTCGATCACCGACGCGTGCATGGACTGGGAGAGCACCGTTCTGGCCCTTGATCGGCTCGCGGCAGCCGCCAAGGAGCGGCGCGGCGCCTAGCCAGTGCTGACTCACGCGACGATTCACCGGAAATGACGGATCCAGATCACTTTCAGGCCGCGTCCTCAGTCGCCCGAGTAGCGGCACTATTCGGGCTCCCTGCGTCCTCGCCTGACAGCGCCTGGACCTCGTCATTCCCTGGTGATCGTCACGGGAGGCAGCACCGCCAATGAGAGTCGCGGTACTCGGCGTCGGCCTGATCGGTGGCTCGATCGGGCTGGCGGCCCGGGGGCGGCTCGATGCGGAGGTGACCGGCTTCGACCCCGATCCGGCGACCCTCGAGCGGGCGCTGAAGGTCGATGCCGTCGACGAGGCCGTGGACTCGGTCGAGGCCGCCTGCCGGGGGGCGGAGCTGGTCTTCTGCGCGGCTCCGGTCTCGGTCCTTCCCGCTCTCGCCCACGAGGCCCTTGCCCATGCCGGCTCGGAGACCGTTGTCACCGACGTCGGCTCGACCAAGCGCGAGATCGTCGCCGCGCTGGGCCGCGACGAGCGCTTCATCGGCGGGCATCCGCTGGCCGGCGCCGAGACCTCCGGGGTCGAGAACGCCCAGGCCGAGCTGTTCGAGGGCGCCCGCTGGTACCTGTCTCCGACGACCTACACCGGCGGCCTGCTCTACGACCGGCTCCAGCGCACGCTCAGCGAGCTCGGCGCCCGCCCGCAGGCGATCGACGCCGAGATCCACGACCGAATCATGGCGACGGTCAGCCACCTGCCGCACGTGCTCGCCAACGTGCTGGTCAGCCAGGCCGCCGCCGAGCTGGCGACCGACTCCGAGCGGCTGCCCGAGGTCGGGCCGAGCCTGCGCGACACAACCCGGGTCGCGGGGGCCAACCCGCGAATCTGGGGGGACATCTTCGCCAGCAACCGCGAGGCGGTGGCGGCGGCGATCGACGACGTCGTCGCGCGCCTGCAGCAGGCCTCGGCGCTGATCCTCGAGGGTGACCGGGACGCGGTCGAGATCTGGCACACCGAGGCGGCGCAGGACCGCCGGGCGCTGTTGGAGGCCGAATCGGCGGGTGGGGTGGTCCGCCAGCTTCGGGTCGTGGTGCCCAACAAGCCGGGCACCGTCGCCGAGCTTGCCCTCGAGCTGGGCCGGGCCGGGGTCAACATCGAGGACATGGCGCTCTATCCGGCCGCCGACATGCGGACCGGGGCGATCTCGCTCTGGGTCGCCGGCGATCAGGAGGCCGAGCGCGCGGCGGATCTGGTTCGCGGCCTCGGCTACGCGGTTTCGGTCGAGCAGTGACGATGGCGTCGAGCAGAGGGCGCGGCGCGCCCAATTGCGAGGCGACTGCCTGGTGGTTGAGCTGATGGAGCGGCGCTTCGAGCCCGCCGGCCCGCTGCGGGGGACGCTGCGGCCGCCGCCGGACAAGTCGATCAGCCACCGCTCGGCCCTGATCGGGGCGATGACCGACGGCGAGACCCGGATCGATGGATACCTCGACGCCGCCGACACCCGCTCGACCCTGGCGGCTCTGCAGGCGGTGGGGGCGCGGGTCGAGGTCGACCCGGAGCGCCGCGACTCCGAGCATCCCGCCGGGCTGCGGCTGGTGATCGAGGGACCGGGGCTTCGCGGCGCCACCAGCGCCGAGGTCGACGTCGGCAACGCCGGCACCCTGCTGCGCCTGCTGCCTGGATGGCTCGCCGGGCAGGGCCAGGGGTCCTGGACGCTCGACGGCGACGAGTCGATCCGCCGCCGCCCGGTCGACCGCGTCGCCGAGCCCCTGCGGGCGATGGGGGCCCGGATCGAGTGCCGCGAGGGGAGGCTGCCGCCGCTTCGGCTCGAGGGCGCCGAGCTGAGCGGGATCGAATACCGCCTGCCGGTCGCAAGCGCCCAGATCAAGTCCTGCGTCCTGCTCGCCGGCCTGCTCGCGGAGGGGACGACGACCGTGATCGAGCCGGCGCCGAGCCGCGATCACACCGAGCGGATGCTGGCGGCCCTCGGGGCCGAGATCGAGGTGGTGCTGGATCGCATCACCGTGCGCGGGGCCGAGCGCCTGACGGCGGGTGCCTTTCATGTCCCCGGCGACTTCTCATCGGGCGCCTTCGCGCTGGTCGCGGCGCTGCTGGTCCCCGACAGCGACGTGGAGCTGGGCGGGGTGGGGCTGAACCCGACCCGCACCGGACTGCTGGGGATCGTCGAGCGGATGGGGGCGCGGCTGGAGACCGACGCGCCCTCGGGCGGGGTCGATGGCGAGGGCGAGCCGTGCGGCTCGATCCGCGCCCGCGCCTCTTCGCTCACCGCCACCGAGATCGGCGGCAACGAGGTGCCGCTGGCGATCGACGAGCTGCCGCTGGTGGCGCTGGCGGCCTGCTTCGCCGATGGGGAGACGGCGATTCGCGACGCCGCGGAGCTGCGCCACAAGGAGTCGGACAGGATCGCGAAGGTGTGCGAGGGGCTGACCGCGATCGGCGGCGAGATCGAGCCGACCGCGGACGGGATGGTGGTTCAGGGGAGCGGAGGGCTGCGGGGAGGCACGCTCGACGCCGGGGGCGACCACCGCCTGGCGATGCTGGGCGCGGTCGCCGGAGTCGCCTCCCGGGAGGGTGTGACCGTGCGCGGGTTCGAAGCGGTCGAGGTCAGCTATCCCGGCTTCGAGCGGGACCTGGGCGCTTCTCGCCGGCTAGCCGCCCGGCTGCATTGCAGAGCGCTAGCCAGGCGTCCAGGTCATGCGCTCGGGTGGCCGACGCCCGGCCAGGGCGAGAGGACGAGCAGAAGGCGCGAGTCCTCGGTCGCCCGAACCTCGTGGCGCTCGTTGGGATCGCAGACCGCCAGCAATCCTGGACCGCCCTTGGTGGTGCTGCCGCCGGAGTCGTCCACCTCGATCGCGCCGTTGACGACCAGCAGCCAGGCGCGCTCATGGACCTGGTGCTCGCGGAGGCTCTCGCCGGCGGGCAGCTGGATCGCGATCACCCGCCCCTCCCCCTCGGAGGAGAGGACCTCGGGCTGGTGCGGCTGGACGTCGAGGCCGGCGAGGTCCCAGGTCTCCATGCGGGAAACATATCCGGGCGGTCGATCTCATGCCTGGCGCAATCGGCGGTGCCCGGCGTGCCGCGAAACTACCCTGCAAACCGTGAGCGAGCATAAGCCCAGATGGTGATCGCAATCGACGGCCCGGCCGGGGCCGGCAAATCCTCCGTCGCGCGGCGGGTCGCCGACGCGCTCGACTTCACCTACCTCGACTCCGGCGCGATGTACCGCTCGGTCGCCCTGGCGGCGGTCCAGCGAGGCACCGACCTCGACGATCCCGAGGCGATGGGCGATCTGGCGGAATCGCTCGAGATCGGAGTCGCCGACGGGCGGGTGCAGCTCGACGGCAGCGACGTCACCGAGGCGATCCGTTCGGCTGAGGTGACCGGTGCGGCCTCGCGGGCAGCGGTCCATCCGAGGGTGCGGGCGGCAATGGTCGGGCGGCAGCGGGCGATGATCGAGGCCGGGCGCTACGTCGCCGAGGGCCGCGACATCGGCACCGTCGTCAGCCCCGACGCTCCCCTGAAGGTCTTCCTCACCGCCGGCGACGAGGAGCGGGCCCGGCGCCGGGCGGAGCAGACCGGCGAGCCGGTCTCCGAGGTGCTCGACTCCCAGCGGCGGCGGGACTCCCGCGACATCAGCCGCGAGCACAGCGCCCTGCATCGCGGCGGCCGATGCGGTCGAGCTGGACACGACGTCGATGTCCCTCGACGAGGTCGTCTCCTGGGTGGTCGAGCAGGCCCGCGAGCGGGGGATCTCGTGAACGCGCCCGCGGCTGGGTCTACGCGAGTGCCGTTGGTGGCCGTCGTCGGGTTTCCCAACGTCGGCAAGAGCACCCTGGTCAACCGCCTCGCCGGGGGCCGCGAGGCCGTCACCCACGCCGAGGCCGGAGTCACCCGGGACCGAAAGCGGGTCTCCTGCGAATGGAACGGCACCCGCTTCGAGCTGATCGACACCGGCGGAATCGACCTCGCCGACGACGCCGAGCTGGCCCGCGAGGTGCGGCGCCAGGCGCAGGAGGCGATCGCCGAGGCGGACCTCGTCGTGCTCGCGGTCGACGCGCGCGCCGGGCTGCGCGCCGGGGACGCCGAGCTCGCCTCGCAGCTGCGCCGCGCCGAGGTCCCGGTGATCGTCGTCGCCAACAAGGTCGACCGGCCGGGAGGGGAGTACGAGGCGGCCGAATTCCACAGGCTGGGGCTCGGCGAGCCGCTGGCGGTGTCGGCGGCGCACGGCCTCGGGACCGGGGACCTGCTGGACCGCATCACCGCGACCCTGGGGCCCGTGCGCCAGCCCGAGCGGGACACCGACGCGCTGCGGCTGGCGGTGATCGGCCGCCCCAACGTCGGCAAGTCCTCGCTCGTCAACGCCTTTCTCGGGTCGGACCGGGTGATCGTCTCGGAGCGCGCCGGGACGACACGCGACGCAATCGACACCGAGCTGGAGTTCGAGGGCCGGCGGCTGATCCTGGTCGACACCGCCGGCCTGCGCCGGCGCTCGAAGGTCGCCGGAACCGTCGATCACTATGCGCAGCTTCGGTCGGAGCGGGCCGCGGAGCGAGCCGACGCCGCGATCGTCGTCTGCGACGCCTCGGAGGGACTCACGACGCAGGACCTGCACGTCGGCGAGCTTGCGATGCGCGCCGGCTGCGCGACACTGCTGGCGCTCAACAAGTGGGACGTCTCGCGCACCGACCTCGAGGACGCCAAGGCCCGGGCGCTGCGCAAGATGCGGCTGCGCCCGCCGCTGATCACCTGCTCGGCGCTGACCGGGCGCGGGATCACATCGGTGCTTCGCCGGGCCGCCGAGCTCGCCGAGCTCTCGGGGCAGCGAATCCCGACCCCGGAGCTCAACCGGGCGGTGGGCGACATCGTCGCCGAGAACCCGCCGCCCGCGAAGCGGGGCCGCCGGCTGCGGCTCTACTACACGGCGCAGATCGGCGAGCGGCCGCCGCGCTTCGCGATCCAGGTCAACGATCGCCGTCTGATCAATCGCGACTGGGCCTTTTACCTCGAGAACCGGCTGCGGGCCCGCTACGGGCTCGAGGGCGTGCCGATGGTGATCGACTTCGTGCCCCACACGCGGCGCCCGCGCCGGCGCGAGGCCGCGCCAGCCGAGAGCGGCGGATGAGCCGGTGAAGGGCCGCTTCGGCGAGCTGCTGGAGGACCTGCGATGGGGGCTGCGGCGGGCATGGTGGCGGATCAGCGGCGGCAAGGCCGACGACCCGCGCCGGGTCTACCGCCGGCGGCGCCGCGTCGCCGTGCTGGTCCTCGTCGTCGGCCTCTATGCGGTCTTTCGCTTCGTCCCGCTGCCGGGGATTCCGTGTGACGTCTCTCCGGCAAAGGCCTGCGTTCCGCCCGATCACGCGATCGACCTGGTTCCGGCCAGCGCCGACGCCTACCTGCACCTCGACCTCGATCGCGACACCCACCAGTTCCAGCTCGCCGAGGACGTCGCCGGCAGGCTGCCTCACTTCGGCGAGATCGCCCAGGGGGTGTTCGGCTCGCTCGGGGCCACCCGGGGGATCAACCTGCGCGGCGACATACAGCCGTGGATCGGGGACGAGGCCGTTTTCGCCCAGATCGTCGGCAAGCGCCCGCAGCCGCTGGCGCTGCTGGCGATCGGCAACCGCCAGGGGGCGACCGAGTTCGAGGCCAGGCTGGAGCCGGGAAGCGGTCGTCCGACCAAGGCCGCCCGGCGGCGAGATGCGGGTCTATCGCGACGGCTTCGCCACGGCCCAGGTCCAGGGGTTCCTGGCGCTCGGCCCGAAGGCTGCCGTGCGGGCGGCGATCGCAGCGGGCGACGGGCGCCTCGATGACCTCTCGGAGTCCGAGCACGCCGACTCTGTCCGCGGCTCGCTGCCCGAGCAGCGGGTCGCCGACGCCTACCTCTCCGCCGCTGGGATACAGCGGCTTCTGGCCGGGCGGGGGGCCCTCAGCAACCAGCTCGACACCTTCGCCGACTTCGGCGCCAGCCGCGGCATCGCGCTCGCCCTGGTGGCCGACGATGACGGCTTCGAGCTGCGGCTCGACTCAGAGCTCAGCCCGGGGAGGGCAAAGGCGAGCCCGAGCTTCTTCACCGCCTTTCCGACCTTTCACCCGAGCCTCGCCGGCGAGTTCCCGGCCGACACGCTGATCTATCTCGGAATCGCCAATCCCGCGCAGACGATTCAGGCCCTGCTCGGTCAGGCGCGGGGGGCGGCACCGGGGGTCCTCGGCGCCTATGACCGCTTCCGGCGCCGGCTGAGGCGAAGCGGGATCGACCTCGAGAAGAAGGTGCTGTCGCTGCTCGGCGGCGAGGCGGCGATTGGTGCGGCCGAGGCGCGCGGCGCCCCCTACCTGACCGCTGTCTTCGACGACGTCGACGAGGATCGCGCCCGCGAGGAGATGGCGGCGCTGCAGGCGCCGCTGATCGCCGCGTTCGGGCCGAACCGGACGGGCCAGGCGCCCAGCTTCGGATCGAAGAAGCTCGACGGCACTGTGATGCGCAGCGTCCGGCTCTCGCCGGCGATCGACCTCGCCTACGCGATCTTCGACGGCAGGCTCGTCGTCTCGACCAACCCGGCGGGCGTGCGCCAGGCGGTCGAGGGTGGCGATGACCTGGGCGGCAGCGACGCCTACGAGGCGAGCACCAGTGGCGCCTCGGGCGGCGCCTCGGCGCTAGTCTTCCTCAACCTCGAAGGGCTCGTCAAGCGCGCCGAAGCGCTCGGACTGCAGCAGATAGTCAGAGGATTTGGTGAGGACGTCGCCAAGCTGAAAGCGATAGGACTGACGGTCAAGGGCGACGACGACAAGCTCGAAACGAGATTCTTCCTCAACATCGAGTAGCCGCAGGAGAGCCGCAGAAAATGCCAGACGATTACCTGTTCACATCGGAGTCGGTGACCGAGGGTCACCCCGACAAGATCTGCGACCAGATCTCCGACGGGGTCCTCGACGCCGTGATGGCCGGCGACCCCACGGGCAGGGTGGCATGCGAGACCCTTGTCAACACCGGCCTCGTCGTCGTCTCCGGCGAGATCACCACCGACATCTACGTCGACATTCCGAAGATCGCCCGCGAGACGATCCGCCAGATCGGCTACGACGACCCCCACTACGGATTCGACCACGAGGCATGCGCGGTCCTGACCGCGATCGACGAGCAGTCCCCCGACATCGCCCAGGGAGTCGACAAGGGCCGCGAGCAGCGCGAGGGCGGCTCGGAGGATGAGTTCGACGCCGCAGGCGCGGGCGACCAGGGAATGATGTTCGGCTACGCGACCCGGGAGACCAAGGCGCTGATGCCGATGCCGATCCAGGTCGCCCACCAGCTCGCCCGCCAGCTCGCCCAGGTCCGCAAGGCCGGGGTGATCGGATATCTCGGCCCGGACGGCAAGACCCAGGTGAGCGTTCGCTACGAGCACGATCGCCCGGTCGAGATCGAGAAGATCCTGATCTCGACCCAGCACAAGGAGGACGCGGGGGAGCAGATGATCCGCAACGACCTCTGGGAGCACGTCGTCGAGCCGGTTCTTCACGCCGACTACAAGGAGCAGTTCACCGACAGCAAGCTGCTCGATAACTTCATGGTCAACCCGACCGGCAAGTTCGTGATCGGCGGGCCGGTTGGGGACGCCGGCCTGACCGGGCGAAAGATCATCGTCGACACCTACGGCGGCGCCGCCCGCCACGGCGGCGGCGCCTTCTCGGGCAAGGATCCCTCGAAGGTCGACCGCTCAGCCGCCTACGCGGCGCGCTACGTGGCCAAGAACGTGGTCGCGGCTGGGCTTTCGGACCGCTGCGAGGTCCAGGTCGCATATGCGATCGGGGTCGCCCATCCCGTCTCGGTGATGGTCCAGACCTTCGGCACCGGCAAGCTCTCCGACTCGGAGATCTCCCGGCTGGTCGAGGAGGAGTTCGACCTTCGGCCGGCGGCGCTGCGCCGCTACCTCGACCTGCACCGCCCGATCTTTCAGAAGACCGCCGCCTACGGCCACTTCGGCCGCGACGACGCGGACTTCACCTGGGAGCGCACCGATCGGGCCGAGGCGCTGCGTCAGGCCGCCGGCCTGGAGCAGAAGCCGGCGGAAGTCTCCTAGGAGTCCCGCGCGGGCCGCCCTCAGCCGGGCGGCTGCTGCGGCTGCGCCTCGGTCTGAGCGGTCCCCGGGCCGGCCTCGCCAAGCCCGTGGGCCCCGGCACCGTGCCGGCGCCAGGCCTCGTCGACCTTCTGCACGACCTCCTCCGGGTCGGCCACCCCGTCGAAGCTGAAGTCGTAGTCGCCTGAGCCGGCGGTGTCGAAGTCGACGTCGCCGACCTGGACGATGCGCTGGAAGAACCCCTGGTTGTAGTTGACGTTCTGGACCCGCTCCAGCCGCGTCTCCTGGACCTCGCGGGAGATGATTCCGCGCTTGATGTGGAGGCGGCGGTCGGTGATCGTGTAGGTCGTCGCGATCCGCTTGATGAAGCCGACGAGGATCGTCAGCACCAGCGCGACCAGCACGACCGCGAACACGAGCCCCGAGTCGACGTCGCCGCCGATCCGCGTCGCGAGCGCGACGACCAGCCCGGCGAGCGCCGAGAGCAGCACGCCCTTCATGTAGAAGGCGAGGATCGCGCGCCAGGACGGATGGCCTTCGAAGATCACTCGTTCGCCGGCCGCGAGGTTCAGGGACACCCGGCAAGCATATTGAGCGCTGTGGGCTGCGTCCGTGGCGGGCCCTAGGTTGAACGTGTGATTGCCAAAGTCGAGCCGCTGACCACCGCCCGCTCGCTGCGCGGTCCCTTCGACTACCGGCTTCCACCCTGGCTCGGCGAGGTCGGAGTCGGGACCGTGCTGCGGGTCCCATTCGGCCGCCAGCGCCTGCTCGGCGTCGTCGTCGACCTCGCCGAGCGCTCCGAGCTGCCGCCGGAGCGGTTGGCCGAGCCGATCGAGGCGCTGGAGGCGGGGGCGCCGCCCGATCTGGTGCGGCTCGGTCTCTGGGTCGCGCGCGAGTACTGCTCGACCCCGTCGCGGGGGCTGTCGCTGGCGCTGCCGCCGGGCACGGGGTCGGGAGGGCGCAGGGTTCGGCCGCGGTCGGAGCTGAGGGCTCGTGCCACCGAGGCCGGGGCGGCAGCGCTGCGCGACGGCGAGAGGCTCGGCACCCGCCAGCGCGCCGTCCTGGAGGCGCTCGCCGCGGAGGAGATGGGGGCTGCGGAGCTGGCGAGTCGTTGCGGGGCCGATCGCGCCGCGCTGAGGCGGCTGGAGCGGCGGGGGCTGATCGAAACCCGGCAGGTCGGCGTGCGCCGCCGTCCGGCCGAGCGCGATGTCGGAGTCGCGGCAAGGCCGGCGGCGCTGACCGACGAGCAACGCGCCGCGGTGGGCCGGATCGAGTCGGCTCTGGACGGGGAGCCGGGAGCCGGATCGCAGCTGCTTCTCTTCGGCGTCACCGGGTCGGGCAAGACCGAGGTCTATCTGGCCGGCGCCGAGGCGGCGCTGGCGCGGGGCCGCGGAGCGATCGTGCTGGTGCCGGAGATCGGGCTGACGCCGCAGGCAGTCGCCAGGTTCCGCAACCGCCTCGGCGACCGGGTGGCGGTGCTTCATTCGGCGCTCGGCGCGGGAGAGCGCTTCGACGAGTGGCAGCGGCTGCGCCGCGGCGAGGCCGATGTCTGCGTCGGTCCCCGCTCGGCCGTCTTCGCGCCGGTGGCCAATCCGGGATTGATCGTGATCGACGAGGAGCACGACCCCTCCTACAAGCAGGAGGGGGATCCCAGCTACGACGCCCGCCAGGTCGCAAGGCGGCGGGCCGAGGAGGCGGGTGCGGTCCTTGTCGCCGGCACCGCGACGCCGAGGCCCGAGAGCTGGCTCGAGCTGCCCCGGGTCGAGCTTCCGGCTCGGGTCGACGGCAGCGAGCTGCCGAGGGTCGAGGTCGTCGACATGCGGGGCGCCGACCCCCGCGGAGGGCCGCTCGGCCAGGCGACGGTCGACGCGCTGGAGGAGGTGCGGCGCGCCAACGGCAAGGCGATCGTGCTGGTCAACCGGCGCGGCTTCTCACCCTATGTCTGCTGTCGATCCTGTGGCCATCACTGGGGATGTCCCAACTGCGACGTCTCGCTGGTCGTCCATCGCTCGTCGGGCCGCCTCGTCTGCCATCACTGCGGTCACGGTGAGCCGTCCCCCCGCGTCTGCAGCGAGTGCGGATCGGTCACTCTGGCCCAGGCAGGGGCGGGGACCGAGCGGATCGAGCAGCTGCTGGCCGAGCGCCTCTCGCCGCTGCCCGTCTTCCGCCTCGACTCCGACGCGGCGTCGAGCCGCGGCGCCCACGCGGAGATACTCGGACGCTTCGAGGCGGCGGCGGCCGGGGTCCTGGTCGGCACCCAGATGGTCGGCAAGGGGCACGACTTCCCGGAGGTGACCCTGAGCGTGATCCTCGACGCCGACGCGACCCTGCGCTTTCCCGATTTTCGGGCCGAGGAGCGGACCTTCGCGATGGTGACCCAGCTCGCCGGGCGCAGCGGCCGTGGAGCGAAGGGGGGACGGGTCATCGTCCAGACGCTCGCGCCCGACGCGCCGAGCATCGCACTCGCCGCCCGCCACGACGCTCCCGGCTTCCTGGCGGCGGAGCTGGAGCGCCGCGGGGCGCTTCGATATCCGCCCTTCTCGCATCTGGTCGCGATCAATCTGGCCGCCGAGGACCCCGATCGGCTCGACTCCACCGCCGAGCGCCTCGCCGGGCTGCTTCGCGGAGCTGTCCCACCCTCGAGCGATGTCCTCGGCCCCGCCCCGGTGTTTCGCCTCCGCGGTCGCCACCGGCGGCGGCTATTGCTGAAGGCGGCGGACCGGGCCGAGACCGTGACCGCGGTCCGCGAGGCGGTCGAGCGGCTGGGAGCCGAACGTGCGCTTCGAGGCGTCGCAGTTGGGGTCGACGTCGACCCTCAATAACCTCCCGTCAGCGATCATTCGTGGGCAGGATTAGCCACCCGCAGCCCGTAGACTCGAATCGCATGGCCGAAGCACGAGACACGCAGTTCGCGGAGCCTCAGCCCGAGGGCACCGAGGAGGAAATCGAGCGCGATGACGGCGAGCTCGCCGCGCCGGCGCTGGATCCCGAGACCCTGGCTCGCCGCGACGCGGCGCTCGCCGTGGTGGTCAAGTTCGGCAATCCCGTGCTCAACAGCAAGGCGTCGCCGGTGACCGACTTCGACGAGGCGCTGGTGGAGGAGTCCGAGCGGATGATCTCGTTGATGCACGATGCGATCGGGGTCGGCCTGGCGGCGACCCAGATCGGAGTCCTGCGGCGGCTCCTCGTCTTTCAGGCCGGCAGCGATGCCGAGCCGACCGCGCTCGTCAATCCGGAGATCGAATGGCTCTCCGAGGACGTCGTCGTCGCCGAGGAGGGATGTCTCAGCATCCCCCGGATCACGGTTGACGTCGAGCGCGCCCTTCACGCCCGCGTGACCGGCCGGGACGTTCGCGGGCGGTCGATCGCGGTCGAGGCCTCGGGGCTGGAGGCACGGGTTCTCCAGCACGAGATCGACCATCTCGACGGCGTGCTGATGCTCGACCGCACCACGCGCGAGCAGCGCAAGGGAGCCCTGCGGGCCCTGCGCGAGGGAGAGGAGTACTGCCCTCCGACCACTGAGGACGAAGAGGCGCTCCAGGGCGAGGCGGCGACCGCGGCGTGAGCCGGACGGTCTTTCTCGGGACCTCCGACTTCGCAGCGACCGTCCTTCGCCGGCTGGCCGATTCGGGTCACCGGCCGCAACTCGTCGTCACGCCGCCGGATCGCCACAGCGGCCGCGGCCAGCACACGCACCCGCCGCCGGCGGCCGACGCGGCGCGGGAGCTCGACCTGGCGCTGCTCCAGGCCGAGAGCGTCAACGAAGCCGAGGCCATGGACCGGATCCGCTCGGTCGAGCCCGAGATCGGTCTCGTCTGCGCCTTCGGGCAGCTGATCCGCGAGCCCTTGCTCTCCGAGCTCGAGCTGCTCAACGTCCACCCCTCGCTGCTGCCGCGCTGGCGCGGGGCGGCGCCGATCGAGCGGGCGATGATGGCCGGCGACGCGAACACCGGCGTATGCGTGATGCGGGTGACCGAGGGGCTCGACTCGGGCCCGGTGGCGCTCTGCGAGGAGACGCCGATCGAGCCCGAGGAGGACTTCGGCTCCCTCTCGGCGCGACTTGCCGAGGTCGGCGGCGAGCTGCTGGTCCGCGCCCTCGACCTGCGTGAGCGGGGCGACCTCGAGTTCAGCGAGCAGGACGAGTCCGCGGCGACCTACGCCGAGAAGATCGGCTCGGAGGACCGCCGTCTCGACCCCGGGCGCTCCGCCGCCGAGCTCTCCCGCACGGTGCGGGCGCTTACCCCGCACGTCGGCGCCTACCTCGAGGCCGATGGAGGCGAGCGCCTCGGCGTACGCGCCGCCGTCGCGGTGGACTGCGAGGTCGAGCCCGGCAGACTCGAGGCAAGCGGAGAGTCGCTGCTGCTCGGCTGCGCGGAGGGCGCACTGAGGCTCGACCAGGTTCAGCCGGCAGGGTGGGCGGCAGATGGCGGCCGACGCCTACCTGCGCGGCCATCGCCCTCCCGACCGCGTCGTCGTGCAGAATGACGCCTGATGCCAGAGGGAGGCCGCCGAGCCGAGCAAGCCGCCGATTCCGCCCTGCGGCGCCCTGCATGCCCGGGCTGCGGTGAGCCCTGGCTGCGGCCGACCCAGCTGCCGGGCCGGTTTCGCTGTGTCTTCTGCCTGCGCCGCTACGAGCTCGTCTCGCAGTGCCCCGACTGCGGCGAGCACCAGACGATCGCCCGGATGAGCAGCACCGAGGACATGCTCTGCCAGCACTGCGGCGGTTCGATGCTGAAGGCGGTTTGATGCAGGGCGTGGGGGAGTGCCGCTGATGGAGGCCGCGACCGAGGGGGTCACGGAACGGCGCGAGATCTACGCCGCGAGGAGGGTCGCGCCGTCGATCCTCGCCGCCGACTTCGCGCGGCTCGGATCGCAGGTCGCCGAGGTGATGGCCGCCGGCGCGCGCCTGATCCACGTCGACGTGATGGACGGCCATTTCGTCCCCCCGATCACGATCGGCCCGCTGGTCGCCGGCGCGATCGCCGACCAGGTGCACGACGCGGGCGGAGCGATCGACGTACACCTGATGATCGAGCGGCCCGAGAACCAGATCGCCGAGTTTGCGAAGGCCGGCGCAGACTCGATCAACTTCCACGCCGAGGCCACTCCCCACCTCAACCGCACCCTGAACGCGATCCGCGAGCTCGGCTGCCTCGCCGGCCTTGCGGTCAACCCGGGCACCCCGGTCGAGGCGGTCCGGGAGCTGCGCGGATACGCGGACATCGTCCTCTGCATGACCGTCAATCCCGGTTGGGGAGGGCAGCCGTTCATCCCCGAGTCGCCCGACAAGGTGGCGCGGCTGAAGTCGATGGCCGGCGAGGCGGCGATCACCGTCGACGGCGGCATCGACGCCGAGACCGCGCCCGCGGTCGCCGCCGCCGGAGCATCGATCTTCGTCGCCGGCTCGGCGGTGTTCGGCAGCGACGATCCCGCTGCTGCCTACGCGGCCATCGCGTCAGCCGCCGACGCCGTCTGAACAGGACGCCGACCGATCGGGGTCAGCCCGCTTCGTCGGCGGCCGCCACCCAGCCCTCGAGTTCTTCGGTCGAGCCCGGGTCGGGCACGTCCTCGGGTCGCTCGATCGGCCGGCGGTAGATCAGGTAGAGGAGCGTCAGCAGCGAGGCCGCGGTCAGTGTGAAGCCGATCTCGACGCGGCGAAACTCGTTTGAGATCAGCGGCAGCAGGCACCAGGCGACGAAGAACACGGCGCAGCCGATCCAGCGCGCCGAGGCGCGGCGCACCTGTCCCTGCGCCAGACAGGCCTGGTTGACGGTCACCGCCGACAGGTAGAGGCCCATCCCGGCGGTAACGATCAACAGTCCGAGGCGGTCGTAGTCGAACTTCTTCCCGAACGCGAGGTGCATCAGCTGGGGGCCGAACGCCAGCACCGCCAGGGCGACGGCGGCTGTGAACCCGGCGAGGGCCAGGATCACGAAGCGGATCGAGCTGTGGAAAGCCTCCTCGCTGCCCTCCTCCTCGGAATGGTGCAGGCTCGTGAGGTGGGGAAGGATGCTGGTGCCGATCGCCTGGAACAGCTGCAGCGGCGCCCGCGCGACCATCAGGACGTTGAAGATGAAGCCCGCCGCCGCGGCGCCGTCGGTGGCGCGGATCAGCAACGGCCCGGCGTTTAGGAAGGTCTGCTCGCTGAACATGATCAGCAGCACCGCGGCGGCGAAGCCGGTGCCGTGGCTGAGGGTGAACTCGGGCGCCGCCCCCTCAGCCGACTCGGGGTCCGCCGCTTCCGCCTCGGCCTGACCCTGCACCTGGGCGCGGCGGGCGAAGGCCAGCGGCACGACGATCAGGCTGAGACAGGGGGCGGCGACGATCCCCAGCGCGACGACCGACTGGCCGTGAAAGAGGCCGACCGCGACGACCACGGCGAAGATGGTGCGGAAGATCGACTCCGAGAGGATCAGCAGCGAGAACAGCCCGAAGCGGCGGTTGCCGGCCAGAAACCCGCGCGCGAAGTAGCTCGCCGCGTAGCCGAGGACGGCCGAGAAGAAGATCCAGTACAGGGTCTCGTTGCCCGACAGCAGGTCGTCCTGCAGCGGCCCGCGCAGGAGCAGGGCGAGGATCGCGAAGGCGACGGCGAGGCCGAGCTGGATCTTCGCCGCCACCCGCATCGGCTCGCCGATCGGCTGGCCGAGCTGGCGACGCTCGGAGATGTGCCGCGAGAGCAGCTGGTCGATCGGCCGGTAGAGCGTCGAGACGGTGATGAAGACCGCCGACCAGAGGACCGCGATCTGCCCGTAGTCGAACTTCGACAGCGTGTGCGAGGCGATCGCGAAGTAGGCGTAGGTGATGACCCCGGTCAAGCCGACGCCGACGGTGAGAAAGCCGGCGGTCTTGCCATAGTCGACCGCCGCCGCGGTCGCGTCGGCGGAGCGCTGCTCGGGGGTGCTCAGGCGCCGATCCTCTCGATCCGTGGCGCGCTGTCCTCCGGCTCGCCCGGCTTGCCGCCCTCGTAGTGGGAGGGCTCGACCCCGAGCTTCAGCTCGACCCGCCGCACCCGCTCGAAGACGCGCTGGGTCATCACCCGCTGACCGGCCAGCAGGTCGCCGATCACGCCGAGGCCGAACAGCTGCACCGCGACGATGAACAGGACCGCGCCGAGGATCAGCGACTGGATGTGGCCGTGGCGGTCGCCGTTGAGGATCCAGTCGGCGAGGAACGGGGTCCAGGCTGCGAGGGCGAGGATCCCGACCACGGCAGCCGCGGTGGTGAAGGCGCGAAACGGCTGGTAGCGGGCGTAGATGCGCAGGATCTCGGGGCCGTTGCGGCGCACGTAGGCGCCGCTGGAGGAGGCGAGGCGGGAGTCGCGCAACTTCGGGTTGGTGCCGACCTGGACGTCGTCGATCGCGATCAGCATCCGCCCCGCCTGGGTCAGGCTCTCGAGCGTGTAGGTGAAGTTGGAGACGACCGAAAGCTGCAGCGCCGCCTCGCGGTTGTAGGCGCGAAAGCCCGAGGTGGTGTCCGCGACGGAGGTCCTCGAGACCCGCCGCACGACGGCGCTGCCCAGCCGCTGCAGCACTCGCTTGCCGGCGGAGAAATGCTCGTTTCGGGCCACCTGGCGGTCGCCGACCACCATGTCGGCGCGGCCGGCGAGGATCGGGGC
This sequence comes from uncultured Solirubrobacterales bacterium, assembly GCA_963772265.1. GTDB lineage: Bacteria > Actinomycetota > Thermoleophilia > Solirubrobacterales > 70-9 > Mayfieldus. The sequence goes on from CAVYWS010000005.1 coordinate 298,820, forward strand.
GACAAGCCTCTTGATGTCCTCGCCGCGGTACTGGTTGTCGCCGTCGGTATTGACGATCACGTCGGCGCCGAGCTTCAGACCCGCGTCGAGGCCGGCCTGGAAGGCGGCCGCCAGCCCCTTGTTGTTGGGCAGGCGGACGACGTGCTCGACCCCGTGCTCGCGCGCGACCTCGACGGTGCGGTCGGTCGAGCCGTCGTCGATCACGAGCCACTCGACCTCGTCGAAGCCGTCGACTCTGCGTGGCAGATCGGCGAGGGTGGTGGGGAGGGTCTGCTCCTCGTTGAGGCAGGGAATCTGGACGATCAGCTTCATCGCGCTCGGGCTGAGGGTACCCGCCGTCCGGACGCCTCGGCGCGGCGGGTCTCCCCTGATCGGGGGCCTGCAGGCGCCGGGTACAATTCGGTTGACTGACCAGTCAATCAAGGAAGGTGAGCGCGCATGAGCGCTGAGGCAGCCACCGAGCAGGACCGGCTTCACCTCGAGCGGGCGCTGGAGCTGGCGCGGCTTGCGCGCCGCGGGGCGGTCAGCCCGAATCCGCTGGTCGGCGCGGTGATCGTGCGTGACGGCGAGACCATCGGCGAAGGGCATCACGCCCGCCTCGGAGACCTTCACGCCGAGCGGGCGGCGCTCGAGGACTGCCGCAGGCGCGGCGCCGACCCGGCGGGGGCGACGATCTACATCACCCTCGAGCCATGCGCGCACAGCGGGCGCCAGCCGCCCTGCACCGAGGCGATCGTCGAGGCCGGCCTGGCCCGGGTCGTCTACGCCTCCGACGATCCGAGCGAGAAGGCGTCGGGCCGGGGGCCGGGGATGCTGCGCGACGGGGGCGTCGAGGTCGAGCAGGCGGCGGGCGAGGCGGCCGGCGAGGCCCGCTTGCTCAACCAGCCGTTCCGCAAGCAGGCCCGTACCGGGCGCCCGCTGGTGGCCCTGAAGATGGCCGCTTCGCTTGACGGATTCGTCGCCACCCGGCGCGGCGACTCGAAGTGGATATCGGGCGAGCCCAGCCGCGAGCTCGTCCACCGCTGGCGGGCCGACGCGGACGCGGTCGCGGTTGGGATCGGGACCGCGCTCGCCGACGACCCGCTGCTGACCGCGCGCGACACCGGACGCGACCCGTCAGCCGGCCCGGGTCGTGTTCGACACCGACGCCCGCCTGCCGCTCGACTCGCAGCTGGTGCGGACGATCGACCAGGCGCCGCTGGTGGTCGTGATCGGGCCCGGCGCCGACGGAGAGCGTGCCCTGGCGCTGGAGCGTGCCGGGGCGGAGCTGCTGGTCGCGGCGGGCCGCGACCAAGCCGACTGCGTCGGTGCCGCCCTGGCCGAGCTTGGGCGGCGCGGCGTCACCTCGCTGCAGCTCGAGGGCGGGCCGGTGCTCGCCGGCGCCTTCGCCGCCGCGGGAGAGGTCGACGAGCTGAAGCTGTTCATCGCTCCGCTGATGCTGGGCGGGGGCCGGGCGCCGCTGGAGGGCGCCGGCGCTGCGACTGTCGGCGAGGGGCTGCGCGCACTGGCATTCGAAGCCGAGCCGGTTGGCGACGATCTTCTGATCAGCGCCCGGCTGCGGGAGTGGTGAGGGTGTTCACCGGGCTGATCGAGGACGTCGGCACCGTGGTCGAGCTGGACGCGGGATCTGACGGTGCCCGGCTCCGGATCACCACCCGGCTCGGGCCCAAGCTTGCGAGCGGAGACTCGGTGGCGGTCAACGGCGTCTGCCTGACCGTGACCGACGCCGACCGGGCCGGCTTCGGCGCCGAGGCGATGAACCAGACCCTGCGGCTGACCTCGCTGGGGCCGCTGGAGCAGGGCGACCGGGTCAACCTCGAGCTCCCCCTGCGCGCCGACGATCGCCTCGGCGGACACATCGTCCAGGGCCACGTCGACGGCACCGGCGAGGTGGTCGAGGCGGCCGAGGACGGCTTCGCCCGCCGCCTGCGCGTCCGTCTCGATCCCGAGCTTGCGGCGCAGGCGATCGATCGCGGCTCGGTGGCGCTGGACGGCGTCAGCCTCACCGTCTCGGCTATCGGCGATGACTGGCTTGAGGTGTCGCTGATCCCCGAGACGTTGCACCGAACCAACTTCGGTGACGCCGAGCCGGGGCGCGTCGTCAACATCGAATGCGACGTGATTGGCAAGTACGTGAAGCGGTTGATGAGACCATTGAGAGAGAAGGAAGGGATCGACGGCGATGGCTGAGACCAAGAAGGCAGAGAGCACCCGAGGCGAGCCGCAGGCGACGAGCCCGTTCTCGAGCGTCGAGGAGGCGATCGAGGAGATCCGGCGCGGCCACATGGTCGTCGTCTGCGACGGCGAGGACCGCGAGAACGAGGGCGATCTTGTGATGGCGGCCCAGTTCGCCACCCCGGAGGCGGTCAACTTCATGGCCAAGGAGGGGCGTGGGCTGATCTGCCTGGCGCTGACCGCGGAGCGCTGCGAGCAACTCGGCCTGAGGCTGATGGCGGCCAAGAACGAGGCGCCGCTCCAGACCGCGTTCACTGTCGCGATCGAGGCCGCCGAAGGGGTCAGCACCGGAATCTCCGCCCACGACCGCGCCCACACGATCCAGGTGGCGATCGACCCGCACTCGGGACCCGGAGACGTCGTCTCGCCCGGCCATGTCTTCCCGCTGCGCGCCAAGGACGGCGGAGTGCTCGAGCGCACCGGCCACACCGAGGCGAGCGTCGACCTGGCGCGGCTCGCCGGCCTGATCCCGGCCGGGGTGATCTGCGAGGTGATGAACGAGGACGGCACGATGGCCCGGGTCCCCGACCTCGGCCCATACAGCGAGGCGCATGGGCTGAAGATGATCACCGTCGCCGACCTGATCGCCTACCGGCGCCGTACCGAGAAGCTGGTCGAGCGAGTGGTCTCGACCAACCTGCCCACCGCCTACGGGGAGTTCACCGCGGTCGGATACCGCTCCCTGATCGACGACAAGCACCACGTCGCGATGGTCAAGGGCGAGGTCGCCGACGAGGAGGACGTGCTGGTGCGGGTGCACAGCGAGTGCCTCACCGGGGACGTCTTTCACAGCCTCCGCTGCGACTGCGGCGAGCAGCTCGCCGCCGCCCTGGCGCAGATCGAGCGCGAGGGACAGGGGGTGCTGCTCTACCTCTCTCAGGAGGGGCGCGGGATCGGGCTCCTCAACAAGCTGCGCGCCTACAAGCTGCAGGAAGACGGACTCGACACCGTCGACGCCAACATCCGCCTCGGCCTTCCCGCCGACCTGCGCGACTACGGGATCGGGGCCCAGATCCTCGGCGACCTCGGGCTGAGCAGCATCCGCATCCTCACCAACAACCCGAAGAAGATCGTCGGGCTCGAGGGCTACGGCCTCTCGGTCACCGAACAGGTGCCGATCGAGGCGGTGCCCAACCCGCACAACGAGGACTACCTGCGCGCCAAGCGCGAGAAGCTCGGGCACACGCTGCACCATCAGGGTCTCGCCCTCGACGAGGAGATGGTCCACGACGAGCAGCTCCACGACGAGGAGAACGCCGCCGAAAAGGCCGATCGCGGCCATTCGGATGGCTGACGCCCCGGCCTTCCACGAGCGCTTCAGCGATGCCGAGCGGGAGACGCTCTCGAAGCTCGAGTTCGCCGTCTGCGTCGGGCCGCTTCTACGAGGACCTCGCCGAGCGCCTGCTCAACGGCGCCGCCGAGGGATTCGCCCTGGCCGGGGTCAGCGAGGCGTCGGTGCACGAGTACCCGGTCCCGGGCGCCTTCGAGCTGCCGCTGGCGGCGAAGCTCTGCGCCGAGAGCGGCCGCTTTGCCGGCGTCGCCTGCCTGGGGGCCGTGATCCGGGGCGAGACCAACCACTACGACTACGTCTGCGCCGAGACCGCCCGCGGGGTTCAGGAGGTGGCGCTGACGACCGGCATCCCCTGCGCGTTCGGAGTGATCACCTGCGAGACGATGGATCAGGCTCTGGCGCGGGCGGGCGGCGACAAGCGCGACCAGGGCCGCGGCGCCGCGCTGACGGCGGCGCGGATGGCGCTGCTGGCGCGGTCGCTGGGCTAGCGCTCAGCGGCCTTTTTCGAAGTCCTTGCCGCTGCCGCCGATCAGCGTGTCGCGGCCGCGGCCGCCGAGCAGCCGGTCGGCGCCCCGGCCGCCGAGCAGCCGGTCCGAGCCGCGGCCGCCGCGCAGCAGGTCGGCGCCGGCGCGTCCCCGCAGGACGTCGTGACCCTCGCCGCCGGCGAGGAGGTCGGAGAGGCGGCTGCCGCTTATCCGGTCGCTGCTGGCCCCGCCGAAGACCTGAACCGCGTGGCCGTGGCGCAGAGCGGAGTTGCTGAAGCCGTTTCTGGGCCCGATCCGGGTGACGTTGATCGTGTCGGGGCCGCCGAGTCCGAGCACTCTGACGCGCCGGATCGCCGAGCAGGGGAAGGGACCGGAGGTGGGATCGAGCCCGCCGACCTTGACCCGGAGGTCGCTGCCGCAGCTCACCTTGATGATGTCGGCGGCGCCGTCGCTGCGGGCGATCAGGCGGCCGTTCTCGACCCGCGAGCTGACGTGCGCGAAGGCGGCTCCGGGCAGGGCCAGCAGGACGGTTCCGGCGCCGGCAAGGGCGGCCGCGACGCGACATCCGCGCGGCAAGCGGCGGACCAGTCCGGGTCCCTGCATAGCTCCATCATGCCGCAAGGATGGGCTGGACGACTGACTCCAATCCACGCACCCGCGGATGACGGCGTATGCGTCCTATCACCACCTCCCCAAGAAGGGGCACGTCGATCGGAATCAATCGTCCAGATGGCTACCATCCGCTGTCGCCGATGGCAAAGGTCTGTCATAGCTGTGGCAAGGGGCCCGCATTCGGCAACTCCCGAAGCCACTCGATGGTCGCCACCAGGCGCCGTTTCAACCCGAACCTGCAGAAGGTGCGGATTCAGGACGGCGCCAGCACCCGCCGTGTCTACGTCTGCGCTCGCTGCCTGAAGTCGAACAAGGTCACGAAGGCAGTCTGAGGGCCCGCGGCCGATGGCCGATCCCTCGATAGCGCGGTTCCGCCGGGTGGTCGGCGCCGCCTACGCCAATCTCGAGGCGCGCCGCGACGAGGTCAACGACCTCAACGTGTTCCCGGTCGCCGACGGTGACACCGGCGACAACATGGCGATGACGATGCGCGCCGTGATGACCGAGCTCGACCGCATCGACGGCCAGATGGTCGACGAAATCGGTCGGACCCAGCTGGTTCAGGCGCTCGCCCGGGCCGCCCTGATGGGGGCACGCGGAAACTCGGGCGTGATCCTGAGCCAGATCGTTCGCGGCGCCGCCGAGGAGCTGGCCAGCCGTCCCGGCGAGCTTGTCGACCCGGTTCTCGTCGCCTCGGCCTTCGCCCGCGCCGCCGACGCCGCCTACGACTCGGTCCGCGATCCGGCCGAGGGAACGATGCTGACGGTGTTCCGCGAGATGGCGCACTCGATCGCCCGCCAGCTCGCCCATCTCGAGGCCGAGAAGCAGCGCCTCGGGCCGGATGCGACCGATGCCGAGCAGGATGCGGTTCTGGCCGAGATCCTGGAGCGGGCGATCGAGGATGGCCAGCAGGCGGTGGAGCGGACCCCCGAACAACTCGAAGTGCTGCGCGAATCCGGTGTCGTCGACGCCGGCGGCTACGGGCTCGTCCTGATCCTGGCCGGGGTGGTGGCGGGCCTGCGAGGAGATTTCGCCGACGTCCCGGAGGTTGCCCATCACGAGCCGGCCCGTCTCACCCGGCCCCACCACGAGGACAGCCGCTACCGCTTCTGCACCAACTTCATCGTCACCGGCTCCGACTTGGTCGGGCGCGGCTTCGTACCCCAGCTCGAGGAGCTTGGCGACTCGGTGCTGGTCGTCGGCGACGAGGCGACGCTCAAGGTCCACGTCCACACCGACGAGCCCGAGGCGGCGGTGGCGCTGTTCGACGGCTTGGGCGAGGTGAGCAAGCTCGACGTCGGCGACATGCGCGAGCAGATCGCCGAGCGACAGGAACGCCTGCGGGTGGGACGCATCGGGGTCGTCGCGGTTGCCGCCGGCGATGGGATGCGAAAGCTGTTCGAGGACCTCGGCGCCAACGTGGTCGACGGCGGCGAGACGCTGAACCCCTCCACCTACGAGCTGCTCGCCGGGATCCATGAGGTCGCGGCCGAAGAGGTCCTGGTGCTGCCGAACTCCCGCAACGTGGTGATGGCGGCGGAGCGCGCCGCCGAGCTCTCGGAGAAGCCCGCCCGGGTGGTCGCCTCCCACTCCCAGCAGGCAGGCCTGCTGGCGATCGTCGAGCTCGATCCAGAGGCCGGGGCGGGCGAGAACGCCGACCGCCTCGACGCCGCGCTCGCCGAGATCCGGACCGGGGCGGTGGCCCCGGCGGCGCGCGACGACACCCACGGCCGCTTCCGTCGCGGCGATGCGCTGGGGTTCGTCGGCGGCGAGGTTGTCGCCTGGGGCGGGGCGGGAACCACGCTCGCGGCGACGATCGAGCGGCTCGGCTCGGGGGCGGAGCTGGTCACCGTCATCGGCGGCCTCGAGGCGCCGATCCCGCTGGCCGAGATCGGATCGCACGCCCCCGCCGAGATCGAGCTCGAGGTACAGGAGGGAGGGCAACCGCACTACTGGTGGCTGCTCGCCGCCCAGTGAGCGAGGACGACGGCCTTCCCGTCCTCTGGCAGCTCCGCTTCTCGCATTTCAACGAAAAGGGCCGCTGGGCGCTCGACTACAAGGGCGTTCCGCATCGCCGCCGCTCTTTGGTCCCCGGCCGCCATCCACTGCGCTCCCGCCGCCTCGGCGGCCGGGGAACGACACCGCTCCTGCAGCTCAACGGCGAGACGATCGGCGACAGCACCGAGATCGTCGCCCGCCTGGAGGAGCGAAACCCGGATCCGCCGCTCTACCCGGACACCGAGATCGACCGTGAGGGGGCGCTGGAGCTCGAGGACCGCTTCGACGAGCAGCTCGGCCCGGGCATCCGCAGCGCCGTCTTCCATGCGCTGCTTGCCGGATCGGAGGACCACCCTTGAAATGACCATGCAGGGCCTGCCCGCGAGGGAGCGGATGCTCGCGACCGCGCTCTGGCCGGTGTTGAAAGTCGGGATCAGGCGCACCCTGCCCGCCGACGCTGAAGCAGGCCGGCGCGGGCGCGAGGCTACCGTCGCCGCGCTGGACCTGATCGAGTCCGAGCTGGAGGGCGACTACCTGGTCGGAGACCGTTTCAGCGTCGCCGATCTCACCGCTGCCGCCCTGCTCTTTCCGCTCGTCGCACCACCGCAGTTCCCATACGAGCTGCCCGCCGAGTGGCCCGACGAATGGGAGCAATTTCGCCGCTCGCTCAGCGACCGGCCCGCCTACCAATGGGTGCAGGAGATGTACTCCCGGCACCGGGGCAGCTCGGCGGCAGTCAGCGACGATTAGGCCATCGCCGCCCCGGCGTAGCCTTCGCCGCAATGGGTGAACCTGCGCCAGCAGCCGTGATCGAGGCCGGTGCCGAGCCGGCCGACGAAATCCCGCCGCCGGGCTTCGGAAGCGGAGGGCCGCAAAGCCGCGACGAGCTTCTGGCGGCGCCGGTCCGCTGGCCGCAGCCGTCCCGGCTCGCGACATCGCTTCAGGCCCTGGCCGGGATCGGGCCGAAGCTCTCGGCGGCGGCTGAAGAGGCCGGCATCGAGAGCCTTGGCGAGCTGCTGCTGCGGGTGCCGCACGACTACCGCGACCGGGCCGACCGGCGCCCGCTCGCCGACCTTCGAATCGGCGAGGAGGCGACGGTGCTGGTCGAGGTGCGAAGCGCCAAGCTGCGCCCGACCCGCCGCCGTGGGCTGACGATCGTCGAGGCCAAGGTCGCCGACGAGTCCGGCCCGGCGACCGCGACCTGGTTCAACCAGGCCTGGCTGGTGGAGAAGATGACGCCCGGCACGCGGCTTCTGCTCAGCGGCCAGCTCGACCGCCGCGGGTTCCGGGTCAGCGAGCACGAGTTCCTCGACTCCGGCGAATCCGACGCGGCCGACTCTGCCGAGCGGCCCTACCGCGACGCCGCTCCGGGGCGCCGGCCCCCGCCCGGGCTCCACACCACCGGCCTGGTCCCGGTGCATCCCGCGACCGAGCGGCTGCGCCCGCAGAGGATTCGCGAGTGGGTCTGGCAGGCGACCGGCCTCGCCGGCGACGCGATCGAGCCGCTGCCCGGCGAGCTGCGCACCCGGCGCGAGCTGCCCGCGGTCGCCGACGCGCTGCTCGCGGCGCACTTCCCCGAGGATCCCGAGCAGGTCGAGGTGGCCAGGCGCCGGCTCGGGTTCGAGGAGCTGTTCCTCTACCAGGCGGCGCTGGCGGCGCGGCGCCGGCGGCGGCGCAGCGGCCGCGCCGCGCCGAAGCTCGGCGAGCCGGGCCCGACTGGCGACGGGCTGGGTCGAGTCGCTGCCCTTCGAGCTGACCGCCGATCAGCGCCAGGCCGTCGATCAGATCGACGCCGACCTCGACTGCGGGGAGCCGATGCAGCGGCTGTTGATGGGCGAGGTCGGGTCGGGCAAGACGGTGGTCGCGCTCTACGCGATGCTGCGGGCGCTGGAGGCCGGACACCAGGGGGCGCTGATGGCTCCGACCGAGACCCTGGCCGAGCAGCACGCCGCCACCCTCGACCGCCTGCTTGCGGCGCAGCCGCTGCCGTTTGCGCTGATCACCGGCGCCACCCCGGCGGCCCGGCGGCGCGAGGCGCTCGAGCGCCTCGCCTCCGGCGAGCTGGGGCTCGTCGTCGGCACCCACGCCCTGATCGAGCCCGAGGTCGAGTTCGCGGGGCTGGGGGTCTGCGTGGTCGACGAGCAGCACCGCTTCGGGGTGCGCCAGCGGGCGATGCTGGATGCGAAGGCGTCGCGCGGCCTGGCTCCCCACGTCCTGCACATGACCGCGACCCCGATCCCCCGAACCCTCTCCTTGACCGCCTACGGCGATCTCGATTCGACGGTGCTGCGCGAATTGCCGGCGGGCCGCCGTCCGGTCAAGACCTGGCTGGTCGAGGAGGACCGCCGCGCCGGCGCCTACGAGTTCATCCGCGAGCGGCTGCGCGAGGGACGCCAGGCCTACGTCGTCTGCCCGCTTGTCTCGGAGTCCGAGAAGCTTCAGGCGCGGGCGGCCGGGGATGAGGCGAAGCGGCTGGCGGCGGGCGAGTTCGCCGAGTTCGAGGTCGGCCTGCTGCACGGGCAGATGCCGTCGGCGGCAAAGGGGGAGGCGATGAAGCGCTTCGTCTCCGGACGACACCGACGTCCTCGTCGCGACCAGCGTGATCGAGGTCGGCATCGACGTCGCCAACGCGACAGTGATGCTGATCGAGGGCGCCGAGCGCTACGGCGTCTCGCAGCTGCATCAGCTTCGCGGCAGGGTGGGAAGGGGGGAGCACGAGTCGTTCTGCATCCTCTTTGGCGACTCAGCCGGGGAGATGGCCCGCAGCCGGCTCGAGGCCGTCGCCGGCGAGCGCGACGGGTTCAAGCTCGCCGAGGTCGACCTGGCGCTGCGCGGCGAGGGCGAGATTCTCGGCACCCGCCAGCACGGCCTGCCGCGCTTTCGCGTCGCTTCGCTACCCGAGGACACCGCGCTTCTGCTCGCCGCCCGCCAGGAGGTGCTGGAGCTGTTGCGGCGCCACCGCTCACTCGAGGCTCCGGAGCTGGGGCCGCTGATGGACGCCGCCCGCGATCGCTTCGGCGACGAGGCCGCCGAACCGATCCCGGCATGAGGGTGGTCGCCGGGGAGCTGGGCGGCCGGCGGCTGGTCGCCCCGCGGGGCTGGCGGGTGCGCCCGACCTCGGACCGTGTCCGCGAGGCGATCTTCTCGGCGCTTGGCGCGATCGAGGGCGCCCGCGTGCTCGACCTCTATTGCGGTACGGGAGCGCTCGGGATCGAAGCAATCTCCCGCGGTGCGGTGACGGCGACCCTGATCGACCGCGACGTTCGTCCGGCACTCGGCAACGTGCGCAACCTGAAGCTCCAGGACGAGGTGTCTCTCGTCCGCGCCGACCCGACGGCTTGGCTCAGGCCACGAGCCACGAGTGACGAGCCACGAACGCCCTTTGACCTCATCTTCGTCGACCCCCCCTATAAACTCGCGCACCGCCTTGGGCCCGAGCTCGAACCCCATCTGCCCACCCACCTCGCGCCCGGCGGCCGCGTGATCGTCGAGTGCTCGGCCCGCCGGCCTCTGGAGCTGTCGCTGCCGATCCTGCGCGAGCGCCGCTACGGCAACACCCTGGTCGTCTTCCACGGCCGACCCGAGGAGGGCACGGCATGAGCGACGGACGCACGGTCGTCTGCCCGGGCAGCTACGACCCGGTCACCAACGGCCACCTCGACATCATCAGGCGCGCGGCCAGCGTCTTCGATCGCGTGATCGTCGGCGTCGTCAACAACCCGGTCCGGAAGTCCGGGACGCTGTTCAGCGCCGAGGAGCGGCAGGAATTCATCGAGGAGGCGACCGCGGAGCTGGCCAACGTCGAGGTCGAGGTCTTCTCGGTGCTGCTGATCGAGTTCGCGCGCAGCAAGGGGGCGACGGCGATCGTCAAGGGCCTGCGGGCGATCTCCGACTTCGAGTACGAGTTCGAGATGGCGCAGCTCAACCGATTGCTCGCCGCCGAGATCGAGAGCATCTACATCATCGCCTCTCCCAACTACAGCTTTCTCTCCTCGACCGGGGTCAAGGAGATGGCGACTTTCGGCGGCGACGTCTCCGAGCTGGTGCCGCCGCCGGTCGTCGCGGCGCTCGCCGAGCGGTTCGAGAACGGGTAGCGCCGACTCGCCGGGCTGAAGGATTGGGCGCTCGTTTGCAAAAAGCCGAGGAAATCAGGGTTTCCGCCCCAAATCAGCTCCGGGGTGCGTAGGCTTACCGACCACAAATGGACGTCCTGGTTCTCATAGACAAGCTCGACGACCTTGTCCACAACGCCCGGCCGGTCCCGCTGACCGACCAGGTGCGGGTCGATCGCGAGGAGGTCTATGACCTCCTCGACCAGATGCGCGCCACGATCCCCGAGGAGATCAAGCAGGCTCGCTGGATCGTCAAGGAGCGTCAGGAGATGCTCGCGGAGGCCAAGCGCGAGGCCGAGCGGATCGTCCGCGAGGCCCGCGAGCAGCAGTCGCGACTGATCGCCGACGAGGAGATCACCAAGCAGGCTGAGCGCGCCGCCGACGAGATCGTCGAGGAGGCGCGGGGCCGAGAGCGCGAGATTCGCCTCGGTGCCGAGGACTACGCCGACGAGATCCTCAACACCCTCGAGGTCAACCTGCAGAAGTTCCTCGCCGCCGTGCAGCGCGGCCGCGATCGTCTCGCCGGCCGCGACGAAGAGCCGGCCGAGATCGAGCAGTAGGCCCAAGGGCCTCTCGGCAGATTTGCCCTTGCCCGCCGATCGCCGGCGTGGGATGTTTGACCTGACCAAAATCCCAGGGAAGGGGGGCTTCAATGCCCGGAAGGTTTCGTCCCAAGCTCAGCTTCGCCAACGTCGTCGCGGCGATCGCCTTGTTCGTGGCGCTTGGCGGCAGCGCCTACGCCGTCTCCATCGCCCCGAAGAATTCGGTGACGAGCAAGAGCATCAAGAAGGGCAGTGTGAAGAGCGTCGACGTCAAGAACAACAATGTGAAGAGCGTCGACGTCAAGAACAACAACCTGACCGGCACCGATATCAAGGAGACGACCCTCAACGGCGTCGACCGCTGCCCTTCCGGCGCCCCGAACCGGGTTGGCGACCTGTGCTTCAGCAATTTGCTCGGGCCAGCGGGTTGGGACGCGGCCCTGCGCGACTGTGCCGCGAGGGGGTTGAGGGCACCCACGATTGCCGACGCGCTGCTGCTGACCACCAGCGGCGCGGCTGGCAACTCAACCTGGACCGACGAGGTCGCCGACGTTGGAGCCGGGACTCGAGTACTGGTCAAGAAGGACGAGCCCAAGATCGTTGCGCTCGGGGTGGCGACCAACCAGCCGTATCACTGCGTGGCGTCGCCGACGAGCTGAACGACCTGCGCCGGGCGCTTTCTGCGAAGGTCAGCGCCCGGCGCAGCCGACCCGGCGAATAATCGGACAACCCGGGCCGGCCCGGCCCGATTACCGATTAATGCCCTTGTGGCGACGGTCGGGCGCTGAAAGAGTCGCGCCTACTGGGGGGTCTCTGTTTGAGAATCAGTCTTGGCGTACATCCCGAAGCTCACGAAAACGGGGCCGGTCGTGGGTCGGCCCTGGCCGCGACGATGCGCGAGATCGAGCCGGGGACACATGTGCGGTTGGTATTCCGAAGCGGCCGCGAGGTCTCCGGCCGGTTCGCCGGTGTGAGCGGCTCGACGATCGAGCTCGACAACGGCAACACCCGGATCCCGCTGCGCGAGGTCGAGCGCCTGTTCATGGAGTTCGGCTCCCGGCCGCGCCGCCGCAAGCGCCACAATGCCGCCTAGCGCGGACGGTAGTCGGCTCTGACAACCGCCAGGTCGTCGGCGGTCCAGATCACCTCTCCGCCGCACCACTCGGCGAGCTCTGAGGCGGTGTCGGGGAAGTCGACCCCCGGCTCCAGCGAGGCGACCTGAACCTCTGCCTTGACCACGTCGCCGAGGACCAGCGAGCGCGACTGCTCGCGGACCCTGCGAAACAGGACCCGCTTCTGTTCGTCGGTGAGGTGATGCACCGAGAGCACCGAGATCACCAGGTCCCAGGGGCCGTCCGGAAGCGGATCCTCCATCCGCGCCAACTGGACGTCCTCGACCAGCTCGCGGGCCCGGAAGACCATCTCGGGGCTGGAGTCGAGGCCGGTGATCTGCGCCTCGGGATGGGCGGCGAGGATTCGCTTGGTGGTCTCGCCGGTTCCGATCCCCAGCTCCAGCACCCGGGCGGGCGGAAACGGAATCGCGGCCGCCGCCTGGTCCTGGAGCTCGTCGTAGCGGGGGACGTCCGCGCGGATCCGCTCCAGGTACCTGCTCGGGTCTGAGTGGAATTGATCGCTCACGCTAACCTCGGTCGCGGCCCATCGTAGTCGCCACCGGGAGGCCCTCATGTCCACTCAACCCAGCATCGTCGACCTCTCCCGGCTCTCGCTGTCGTTCGGCGAGGCCGCCACTCTCTTCGTGCCGGTGCGGCCTCGCCCCCTCGATCTGGGCGGGCAGACCTACGCCGCCGATCCGGAGACGGTCGAGGCGCGGCTGGACGCCTCCCGTACCAGCTCGGGCTACGCCCTGCGGCTGCGGCTCGCGGTCGCTCTCGACGGCCCCTGCCAGCGCTGCCTGGAGGACGCCGAGGTCGGGGTCGAGGTCGACGCCCGCGAGGTCGACCAGCCCGGCGTCGGCGACGAGGAGCTGCAAAGCCCCTACGTCGAGGACGGCCAGCTCGACCTCGGCCGCTGGGCCCATGACGCGGTCGTTCTGGCTCTCCCCGCCCAGGTTCTCTGCCGTCCCGACTGCGCCGGTCTCTGCGCGGTCTGCGGCGAGTCCCTCAACGACGCCGACCCCGAGGCCCACCGCCACGAGACCGGCGGTGACCCGCGCTGGGCGAAGCTGCGCGAGCTCTCGGAATGAAAATCGAGCTCGTGCAGGAGCGCGATCTCGGCGAGCTGCTGCCGATGATGCGCGCCTACTGCGACTTCTACGAGGTCGCGCCGGCCGCCGATGACCTCGAAGCTCTGGCACGGACACTGATCGCGGACCCGACGAACGAGGGGATCCAGCTGATCGCCCGCGACGAAGAATCCCGGCCGCTGGGGTTCGCGACCGTCTACTGGACCTGGCAGACGCTGAACGCGGCGCGCGCGGCGGTGATGAACGATCTCTTCGTCGCCCCCGATGCCCGGGGCAAGGGGGTCGGCCGGGCGCTGATCGAGGAGTGCAGGCGGCATGCCCGCGAGCACGGCGCCGCGGAGCTGGTCTGGGAGACCGCGCTCGACAACGAGACCGCGCAGCGGCTCTACGACTCCCTCCCGACCGACAAGTCGACCTGGTTCAACTACGCGCTCGGGACCTAGCGCCAACCGCTCCCCGCTACCATCCCCGCTTCCGTGGCCGTCCCCAAGAAAAGGACCTCACGCACGCGTCGCGACAAACGGCGCGCGACCCACAGCGTCTCGGCGCCGCGCCTGAACGAGTGCCCGCGCTGCCACAGCCCGCGCCTGCCGCATCGGGTCTGCCCGGTCTGCGGCACCTACGCCGGGCGCGAGGTGATCAGCCACGTCACCGAAGCTCCGGCCACCCCTGCGCAGCCCGACGACCAGGAGGAGTAGTTGGCCGCTCCGGCTGAGGGCCCCGCGCAAGCGACGGTCGCCCTCGACGGCTTCGGTGCAGAGCAGGGGTTCGACGCGCTGGCCGACGGGGCCCGCCGCGCCGCCGCCGACGGGATCGCCCTGCGGGTCTTCGGCCCGCCCGACGAGCTCGGGCTCGACGAGGTCCCCGGGGTCGAGGTGGTTGCGAGCAGCGAGTGGATCGGCAACGAGGAGGAGCCGGTGGCGGCGGTCCGGGCCCGGCCGGAGGCCTCGATCGTGCGCGCCGCACGCGACGTCGCCAAGGGCGAGTCCGAGGCGCTGGCGACGGTGGGTTCGACCGGGGCGGCGATGGCCGCGGCGACCTTCGGTGTGCGGCGGTTGCACGGAGTTCAGCGCCCCGCCCTGGCGGTGCTGCTACCGGTGCCCGGAAAGCCGGTCCTGTTCCTCGACGTCGGCGCCAACGCGGAGGTCCGCCCCCAGCACCTGGTCCAATTCGCCTTCCTCGGCGCTGCCTTCAGCACCGCGGTGCTCGGCGTTGAGCGGCCGAGGGTCGGGCTGCTCTCGGTCGGCGAGGAAGCCGGCAAGGGGACCGCTGGGGTGATCGAGGCGCACGGGATCCTCGCCGGGGCGAAGGGGATCGACTTCGTCGGAAACGTCGAGGGGGGCGACCTGCCCGCGGGCGCCGCCGACGTCGTCGTCACCGACGGATTCACCGGCAACGTCGCGCTGAAGCTGATGGAGGGGACGGCGAAGACGGTAACCGCAGCGATTCGCGACGCCGCTCGCTCCAACCCGATTGCCGCCGCCGGCGGGTTGCTGATGCGCCCCGCCCTGGGCGGCCTGCGCCGCGAGTTTGCGCCCGAAACGACCGGCGGCGCGGTGATGCTCGGCCTTCGCAGCCCCGCCGTCGTCGGTCATGGCAGCTCCGGCGCGGAGGGAATCGCCAACGCGATCCGGCTCGCCGCCCGCTGCGTGCAGCAACGGGCCGTGCAGCGCACCGACGAGCTGTTGCGCAGCTCGCACGCGACCCGCAACGAGCTTGCGGAGACGCCGGATTCCGCCCAGCGGATCGAGGCGTGATAGGAAAGACGAGATGACCCGCGACCAGGTGATGAGCAGGGTGCGCGAGCACCTCGCCGCCGAGCTGGAGATCGATCCGGCGCGGATCGAGCTCGGCACCCGCTTCAAGGAGGATCTCGACGCCGACTCGCTCGATCTCTACGAGCTCGTGATGGAGCTCGAGGACGGCTACGGGATCCGGGTTCCCGAAGAGGACGCGGCGCAGATCAAGACCGTGGGCGACGCAATCGACTTCGTCGTGGAGCACGCCCCCGTCTGAGCCGGGAGCTGCGGCCTGATGGCGGAGCCGGGCGATCCAGCGGGCGCGGAGAAGGAGCACCGGGCAGCGGTTGCCCCGCTCGCCGAGCTGATCGAGGAGCTGCCGGCCGAGCTGCGCCGGCAGGCGCTGACCCATCCTTCCTGGGTCGACGCGCGCTCGAGCTCATACGAGCGCCTCGCCTTCCTCGGCGACAGCGTCCTCGGGCTTGCGGTCGCCGCCGCGGTCTTCGAGCGCTTCGCCGACCAGGACAGCGGCCGGCTGACCAAGATCCTCAACCAATCGGTCAGCGGCGGCGCCTGCGCCGAGGTCGGCAGGGCACTCGGTGTGCCCGACTGGCTGCGCGAGTCGGCCCCGGCCGACACCGGCACCGGGATTCCGGTCGAGGTGCTGATAGGCGCCGAGCGGCCGCTGCCGGAGATAACCGAGGCGCTGATCGGCGCCTGCTATCTGGCCCATGGCTTCGATCGGAGCGCCGCGGCCGTGGCCGCCGCCTTCGACCCTCAGATCGAGTTCGCCGCGGACACCAGGGTCGACTTCAAGTCGGCCTTGCAGGAGCTGCTGGCCCGGCGCGGCGCCCGCATAAGCTATGAGGTGATCGAAGAGGCGGGGCCGCCGCATGACCGGACCTTCGAGGTCGCCGCGATGCTCGACGACGAGCAGGTCGGAAAGGGCGAGGGTCGAAGCAAGAAGATGGCCGAACAGGCGGCTGCCGAGCAGGCGTTGGAGCAACTCGGCGGCTAAGGGCAGACCCGCCCGAGCAACGTTTCTTTCGCGTCCGACCCGGCCGCGAGCCTACGCACCGCAAAACCCCGCACCCATGTACCTAAAGTCGATCACGCTGAAGGGATTCAAGTCGTTCCCCGAGCGCACCAAGCTGCGCTTCTCGCCCGGGGTCAGCGTGATCGTTGGACCGAACGGCTCGGGCAAGTCCAACATCACCGACGCCGTGCTGTGGGCGCTGGGCGAGCAGAGCCCGGCGGCGGTGCGCGGCCAGTCGATGCAGGACGTGATCTCCAGCGGCGGCGGGGTGGGCCAACGCCGCTACGCCGAGGTCGAGGTTTCGATCGACAACTCCGACGGGCGCGCGGCCAGCGAGTTCTCCGAGATATCCGTGCAGCGGCGCCTCGAGCGCTCCGGCGACGGCACCTACCGGATGAACGGGGCCCGCTGCCGGCTGGTCGACGTCGTCGAGGCGCTTGCCGACACCAACCTCGGCCGCGAGATGCACTCGGTGATCAGCCAGGGACGCGTCGAGGCGATCGTCAACTCGAAGCCGCGCGAGCGCCGGCTGCTGATCGAGGAGGCCGCCGGCCTCGGCAAGCACCGCAAGCGTCGCCGGCGGTCAGAGCTGAAGCTCGAGAAGGCCCGCGAGAACCTCGACCGCGCGCTCGACGTCGAGCGCGAGGCCCGCAGCCGGCTGCGCCCGCTGAAGCGCCAGGCCCAGGCGGCCGAGCTGGGGGCGAGAATCGAGCGCGAGGAGCTGGGGCTGCGGGCGCGGTTGGTCGCCGAGGAGCTGCGCGGCGGCGAGTCGGGACTGCGCGAGGCGGAGGCCGCCGCCGCGAAGGCACGCGAGCAGCGCGAGTCGATCGAGGAGAGGCTGGCGCAGGTCTCCGAGCAGCGCCGGGCCGCCGAGGAGCGGTTCGCCGCCCGCGACCGCGAGCGGACGCAGAGCTGGGGTGTCCTGACCCGGCTGCGAGCCGAGCAGGAGCGGATCGGGATCCGCGCCGCGTCGCTGGGCGACCGCGAGCGTGAGCTCGCGGCCCGGGTCGAGGGCCTGCGGGCAGAGCTCGAGCCACTGACCCTCGACGTCGGCTCCGGCCCGGCGCCGGAGCGAAGCCGGAGGCTGGCCGACGAGCTGACCGAGATCGAGGCCGGGCTGAGCGCCGCCGGCCAGGGACTTGCGCAGGCCCGGGCGGAGGGCCCCGAGCAGCGACGCGCCGCCGGCCTGACATCGGTTCGCGCCGGCGCCGAGCGCGCTGTTCGCCACGCCCGCAGGGCCGAGGGCCTGCTGGGCGAGGGCCGGCGCGAGCAGCTCGCCGCCCGGCTCGCCGCCCAGCGCCAGCTGCTGGACCAGGTGAGCGCGGCGCGCGGCGCGCTGGAGGCGCTGGCGGCGGCGGTCAGGACCCGGGTCCAGTCGGCGGAGGCGAAACTGACCGGGGCAGGCGACGACGGCGATGAAATCGCGGAGGAGATGCGGTCCTGCTCGCAGCGGGAGTTCGAGCTTCAGGCAGAGATGAAGGCCGCCTCCGACGCCTTCACCGAGCACGAGGTCAAGGCGGCGCACCTGCGCGACCGCCGCACCGAGTCGGCTCGCGAGCTGGAGGAGATCTCGACCAAGCTCGGCGAGCGGATCGAGGCGGCCGCCGAGCCGCTGAGCGAGCAGGAGCGTGAGGAGATCGACCGGCGGCTGGAGCGGCTGGAGCGGCGCCGGGCCCAGATCGGGCCGGTCAACCCGCTCGCCGAGCGCGAGTACGAGGAGGCACGTGAGCACGCCGACGAGCTCAAGGCGCAGCGCGAGGACGCCGAGCGCGCGATTGCCGAGCTGGCGGGGCTGATCCGCGACATCGACCGCGAGATCGAGCGCGCCTTCGAGGAGACCTTCGAGGCAACGGCCCGAAACTTCGAGGAGATGGTCGAGCACCTCTTCCCGGGCGGCCGCGGGCGCCTGCGCCGCGTCACCCTGCGTGCGGTCGAGGAGCCCGAGGACTCGGATGAGGGCGATGAGGAAGAGGAGGGCGAGCGCCGCGAGCAGTTCGGGGTCGAGATCGAGGTGACCCCGGCGGGCAAGTCGATGCGCCGCCTCTCGCTTCTGTCAGGCGGCGAGAAGTCGCTTGTCGCGCTTGCTTTCGTCTTCGCCGTCTTCCTCGCCCGGCCGTGCCCCTTCTACATCCTCGACGAGGTCGAGGCTGCGCTCGACGACGCCAATATCGATCGCTTCCTGCAGCTCGTGCGCCGCTTTTCCGATCGCGCCCAGTTCGTGATCGTCACCCACCAGAAGCGAACGATGGACGCCGCCGACGTCCTCTATGGGGTCAGCATGGGCGGCGACGGGGTGACCAAGATCGTCTCGCGCCGGATGCCGCCGCAGATCGCCGAGGAGCTGTCTGAGGCCGACGGCGTCGCCGAGGCCGAAGCGGCCTAGCTGCGCCCTGTACCCAAAAGTGCCCTTGTGCGGAGCCGAGACTGCTCCATATGATCGGCCGCCGAATGAGGCGGGATGAGAGGTAGACGCACCATGAGAGACGGTAAGCGCACGGCGCCGTTCCTGAACGGCAACCGGGTGGTGGCGCTTTTGACGACAGTGCTTGTCGCGGTCGGCTTGACGGGCCTGTCTACGACGGCGATGGCAGACGCCGGGCATCCGGGCGCCACGGGCGGCAAGCACAAGCACAAGCACAAGAAGAAGTGTCCGCAGGGGTTCCATAAGAAAGTCTTCTTCAAGCACGGCAAGAAGAAGCGCAAGTGCGTGAAGAACCACAAGAAGCCGACGCCGGCTGCGTCGAAGCTGACGATCGATCCGAGCACCTTCACGTTCCCGGATACTCAGCACCACGCTGGCCTGCCTTGCCCCGCCTGCCCGACCCAGGTCTTCACGGTCAAAAACTCAGGTGGTACGGCCAGCGGGACCCTGACACCCTCGGTGACGGACCTTGCGGACCCGACCGCCGGCGATGATCCGGCGTTCTTGATCACGCAGAACGGGTGTGGCGCCGCGTTGCCACCGGGAGCGACCTGCAGCCTCACGGTGACGTTCTCGCCACCGAGCAACTCTGGCGACGCGCATTACGCCTCCGTCCTGCACGTCAGCGGATCACCGGGTGGTGATGCGCAGGCGCAGATGTCAGGCGACGCGGACTGATCCCGCGACGAAAGTGAGTTTGAAGAGAGGCCCCCACGCAGGGGCCTTCTCTTTGCCGGATGTAGCCTGGCGCGGCGATGGCGGTGAGCTGGCAGGAGACCTTCGACCTCGGCGACCGGGCGGTCCCGGCCGAGGCAGTGGAGGGATTCGATTCCGGAGAGGAGCGCCAGGGCGTGATGCGGCGCTTGCGCGAGAGCCTCTCGCGCAGCCGCCGGGCGCTGGCGGAGGAGATATCGGCCAGCCTCTTCGATCGCATCGACGACGAGACATGGGAGCGGCTGGAGGAGTTGCTGATCCTCGCCGACGTTGGCGCTGCGACCACTGCCGAGATCGTCGAGCGGCTCGAGCGCGACGTCGACTCCGGCGCCGTTCCCGCCGACGCGGCGGCGGTCCAGGAGCGTTTGATCGAGATCGTCGCCGAGGTCGCGGCGGTGGGCGAGCACCGGATCGACCTCTCGGCCAAGCCGGCGGTGCTGATGATGGTCGGCGTAAACGGCACCGGCAAGACGACGACGATCGGCAAGGTCGCCTGGCACCTGGCCAAGGAGCTGCAGCTCGACGTGATTATCGCCGCCGCCGATACCTACCGCGCCGCGGCGGTCGAGCAGCTGGCCGAGTGGGCCGAACGGGCCGGCGCCCAGATCGTCCGTTCGGCGCCCGGCTCGGACCCCGGCGCGGTCGCCTTCGACGCGGTCGAGGCGGCGCAGGCCCGCAACGCGGATGTGGTGATCACCGACACCGCCGGCCGGCTTCACACCCAGGGCAACCTGATGGAGGAGCTAGCCAAGGTGCGGCGGGTGATCGACAAGCGTCTCCCCGGCGCGCCGCACGAGACCCTGATCACGATCGACGCCACCACCGGGCAGAACGGGCTGCGCCAGGCTCAGGCCTTCGGCGCGGCGGTCGACGTCTCCGGTGTCGTGCTGACAAAGCTCGACGGCACCGCGAAGGGCGGGATCACGCTGGCGATCGCGAGCGAGCTCGAGGTTCCGGTCAAGCTGATCGGGTTCGGCGAGAGCCTCGAGGACCTGCGCCCCTTCGACCCGACCGACTTCGCTCGCGCGCTGCTGGCGCCGCCGTGACCTCGCGTTAACGGGTGGTGAGGTTCATCTTCGCGATCCCGAACTTGTCTCCGTTGGCGAAATCGAGCGGCGAGTGCGCCGGAGTGCCGTCGTGGGGGAACAGCTCGTCGCGCTCGAACAGCTGATTGAAGGTAGTCGCGGCGAGTCCGTTGTTGACGATCGGGACGTTTCCAATTGTGACCGTGTGCGCGTTCGGGTCGGCGCTGACGTTGGCCGCCGAGAGGTCGAGCAGCTGGCCGACGGCATTGCCCTTGAACCCGGGGCCTGCGGTGCCACGTAGCCCGCAGCCGACCGGGCCTCCATCGCTGAACGTGCAGCCCGGGTCCTGACCCATGAGCGTGACGTAGGAGTGGAACTTTCCCAGGGTCAGGTCAGGGCCGATGTTGGGATCACCTGGATGGTCGTAGCTGCTCTCGAGCACGGAGCTCGACGTCCCGAGCCCGACTGCCTCCATGGCGCATTCGGGGGTGTAGTCATCTGCGAAGACGATCGCGTCGATGCCGCTGGCGCCGGTCAAGACCCGGATCCCGCCCTCGAGCTGCAGCGAGCCCGTCTTCCCGTCCGGCCCGACGCCGCCGCCGACAACGGGGAAACGGAAGATCGCAGCAAGCGAGGGTGGCGGGAAGCCGAGGACAGGGTCGACGAAGCCACCAGTCGTCAGGCGCGCGGGATTGTTCGGGTCCGGTCCGGGGATGGCCTGGATGCCTACGATCGGCCCGACGCAATGCGCCGGCTGCTTCGCCGCGATCGTGTTTGGGTCCTTTCCGCTGCCGGCGAGTTCACTGTCCGGCAGGTAACCGACCGGGATGTCGATGAACATGTAGCCGCCAGTCACCTGCACGGTCTGCGGCTGCTCGGCGATCGAGGCGCGGCCGACGCGGAGCCCGGCGCGCAGCGAGTGCAGTCCCAGCGCGCGGTTCAGCTTCAGCGCGAAGCGGCGGCTCATCTTCGCGCGGATTCCGGCGATTCGGGCACCCCAGTCGATCCGGGTCACGCCGCTTCCGGGCGGCCCGGCATCGAGGCGGAAGAGACCAAGCCGGCGACCCTTGACGACGCCGGTCATGTCGCCGCCGAGGGCCCCGCCGCGATCCTCGAGCTCCATGATCAGCTTCTCGACGACGACCCGCCGGCCGTGCGCCTTCGCCCGAAGCTTCCCCTTCAGCCTCACGTTGCTTGCCCCGGTCAGCGGATCGACGAAGCTGGAGCCCGGCCGGACCTTGAAGCGGCGCGGCTTGAGATGGACGGCGTTGCGCGCCAGCGCCGCCTTGAAGCCGCGCGCCAGCTTCAGTGCCAGCTTCCCGTCCTGAACCGGGTCACCGGCGGCCGAAGCGCCGGGGGCGGTCGCAACTGCAAGCGCCATCACCCCGGCGGCGATAGCACCGAAGTAGCGCGTCCTGCGCAGTTGAGACCAATCTCTCTTGAACCGACTCACCTCCTGAAACCGCCTGGTGCCGCAACCGAGGCTTCCCGCGTCGGCATGGGTCGCACCAAGCGTCGCCTCGTCCAGCCTAACCGACTCAACGTTCGGGCTGGGCATAACATTTCTCGCGGTGCCGGCGGCCGCGACAGATCGGGTTGAGCTGCTGCGCCACGATCCGGCGCTGGCGGCAGGGCTTGACCCGGAGCTTCGCGGGCAAGCCGCCGGCGAGCTCGTCGCTCCGCTGCTGACCCTCGAGCCGGGGCGCTGGACGCCCTCCCGCGTGCCGGGCCCGGAGCCGCTGGGCATGCTGCTGATGGACGGCCTGATCGCGCGCCAGGTGGAGGTGGCCAACGCACGCTGCGTCGAGCTGCTCGGCTCGGGCGACCTGATCCGACCCTGGCAGGAGGACGCGGCGTCATTCGTTTCCACCCGCTGGGTAGTGCTGACCCAGGCGCGCCTTGCGGTGATGTCGGCGGACTTCACCGAGCGCGTCTGCCGCTACCCACGCTTGGTCGAGGCCCTGCTGGGGCGGGCGACTCGAAGGTCCCGTTCGCTCGCGGTGCACAGCGCCATCGACAACGTGGTGGGTCTTCAGGACAGCCTGCTGCTGCTGTTCTGGCACCTCGCCGAGCGCTGGGGAAAGGTGACAGCCGAGGGGGTGGTGATGCCCCTGAACCTGACCCATCAGATGCTCGCCGACCTGGTCGGGGCCCGGCGGCCCTCGGTCTCCGCGGCTCTGCGCGAGCTCGTCGAGGACGGAAAGCTGACCCGCGTCGATCGCCGCGGATGGCTGCTGAGAGGGCCCCCGCCATCGCCGTCGCCACCAGAGGCCTGAACAGGGTCAGGGAGCGGCTTGGTCTCGCTGCACGATCGCGATGCAGCCCCCTCCGAGCGCCTTCGCCTCATAGAGGGCGGCATCGGCCTCCCGCATCAAGGCCTCAACCGTGGTCCGCCGGTCGATCACCGCCACGCCGATGCTGGCGGTGCCCACCTGGGCAACCGACTCCCCGGTGACCACGCTGGTGCCTTTCAGGTCCGCGGTCAGACGCATCGCGGCGAGCTCAGCCGTCCGGCGGTCGGCTTCGGCAAGCAGCACGGCGAACTCGTCGCCTCCGAGGCGCGCGATCGTGGCGTCGGGGTCGAGGTGGGCCCGCAGCTTGTTCGCGACGTTGACGAGCAGCTCGTCGCCGGCATCGTGGCCGAGGTTGTCGTTGACCGTCTTCAGCCGGTCGACGTCGATTGCCAGCACCGCCCCGCAGCGCTTGCCGCCCTGGAGGTGCTCGCGAAGATCGCTCCTGAAGGAGCGGCGATTGCCGAGACCGGTGAGGTCATCGCGATTTGCCAGCGCGCCGAGCAGCATGTTGACCTCCCAGAGGCGGGCGGAGTGGCGGTGAAGCGCGTCGGCCACGCTTCCTGCAAGGGCGGCGGTGGTGAAGAACGCGACGAGCCTTGCCGCGGATGCCTCGAGGCCGAGCGTGATCGCGTCGGCGAGCATGGTGCCGATGAGCAGCGCGGCTGCTGCGGCCGCCGCGGCTAGCCCGGCGGACAGGCCGAACTCGACCGAGACCAGGACGATCGGGAGCACGTAGAGGATCGAGGCCGCCCGGCTCACCTCAGGGCCGCCCGAGACGCTGACGGCGAGGGTCACGGCTGTGATCGCGGCGATCGCCGCCACCAACATCCGCAGGGGAGCTCCGTCCCTAAGTTCCCACGGCCCACCGGCGTCCGGCTTCATCAAGGCCTCAAACCGGCGCCGCCGCGGATCGGAGCGCCGGCCAGGGGCGCGGTAAGGAAGCTGACACCCCTCCCGACCCGGGACCGCGGGGTCGACGGAAGTAACCTGGGCTGATGTTCGATCAACTCGGCGAACGCCTCCAGGCGACGCTCTCCGACGTCCGCTCGCGCGGCAAGCTTTCCGAGGAGGACATCGACCGCGCGATGCGCGAGATCCGCCTCGCCCTGCTAGAGGCCGACGTCAACTTCAAGGTCGTCAAGGCGTTCACCTCCACCGTGAAGGAGCGGGCCTTGGGCGCCGAGGTGATGTCAAGCCTCGACCCCGGCCAGCAGCTGACCAAGATCGTCAACGAGGAGCTGGCCGCGGTGATGGGCGGCTCCGGCCGCGATCTCGCGCTCGCCTCGAGCGGGCCGACGGTGATTCTGATGGCCGGGCTGCAGGGATCGGGCAAGACAACCGCCTGCGCGAAGCTTGCCCGCCACCTGGCCGAGGGCGGAAACAGGGATGTCGCGCTTGCCGCCTGCGACGTCTACCGGCCGGCCGCGGTAGAACAGCTGATCACGGTCGGCGAGCGCGCCGGCGCCCACGTCTACGCGCAGGGCACCGACCGCGATCCGGTCGACATCGCCGAGTGGGCGGTGGGCCAGGCGAAGGCCGAGGAGCGCGACGTATTGATCATCGACACCGCCGGCCGCCTGCACATCGACGATCAGCTGATGGACGAGCTGGGGAAGATCCGCAAGCGGACCAAGCCGCACGACGTGCTGTTGGTGCTCGACGCGATGACCGGCCAGGACGCGGTCGGGGTCGCCGAGGCCTTCGCGGAGGCGGCCGAGTTCGACGGCGTGGTGATGAGCAAGCTCGACGGCGATGCCCGCGGAGGCGCGGCTCTCTCGGTCAAGGCCGTGACCGGCAAGCCGATCCTCTACGCCTCGACCGGGGAGAAGCTCGAGGACTTCGAGCGCTTCCACCCCGACCGCATGGCGGGGCGCATCCTCGGCATGGGCGACGTGATGAGCCTGATCGAGAAGGCGGAGAAGGAGGTTGACGCCGACCAGGCGCTCGACATGCAGGAGAAGCTGCGCCGCGAGCAGTTCACGCTCGAGGACTTCCTCGGCCAGATGCGCCAGGTGCGCAAGATGGGGCCGATCGGGAACCTGATCGGGATGCTGCCCGGGATGGGGTCGATGAAGGGGCTGCAGGGCGCCGACGTCGACGAAGGGGAGCTCGACCGGGTCGAGGCGATCATCCTCTCGATGACGCCCGAGGAGCGCCGCAACCCCGGGCTGATCAACGGCTCCCGGCGCAAGCGGATCGCCGCCGGCGCCGGGGTCAGGGTCCAGCACGTGAACCAGCTCGTCAAGCAGTTCGACCAGGTGCGCAAGCTGATGAAGCAGATGGCGACGGGCAAGATGCCCGACCCGCAGCAGCTGATGAAGCAGATGCGCTGACCTGTACCCTGCCTGGCCGATGTCAGTGCGAATAAGACTCACCCGTGTGGGTTCGTCGAAGAACCCGATCTGGCGGATCGTCGTCGCCGACAAGCGCTCGCCGCGCGACGGGCGCACGATCGAGACGATCGGCCGCTACAACCCGCAGACCCAGCCCTCGCTGATCGAGGTCGACGAGGACCGCGCCCGCCACTGGCTGGAGAAGGGCGCTCAGCCTTCGCAGACGGCAGCCAAGCTGCTGCGCACAAAGGGCATCGAGGCGACCGGAACCAAGTGAAGTGAAGGAACTGCTCGAGTTTTTGACCTGCGCGCTGGTCGAGGACCCCGGCGCCGTCGAGGTCGACGAGTTCGAGGAGGACGATGACCTGATCTATGAGATCAGCGTCGCCGACGACGACCTCGGCCGGGTGATCGGCAAGGGCGGCAGGGTCGCCAACGCCCTTCGTTCGGTGGCCAAGGCGGCGGCGGTTCGCGAGGATCGCCGGGTCATCGTCGACATCCTCGATTGAAGCTCGACATCTTCACGCTGTTTCCCGAGGCGTTCGACTGGTTTCAGTCGCAGCGACCGGTCAGAAACGCGATCGCCGCGGGTGGCGAGCTGCGGTTCTTCAACTACCGCGAGACGACGCCGCTCGGCGCCGGCCAGGTCGACGACGCCCCCTACGGAGGCGGTGCCGGGATGGTGCTGCGGGTCGACGTCGTCGACGCCGCACTCGAGGCCGCCTATCCGAACGGCGCCCGTCCGAGGACGGTCGTCCTCGGGCCAGCCGGCCGCCTGCTCGACGAGGCGTTGGTCCGGGAGCTCGCCGAGGAGCCTGCGATGGCGCTGCTCAGCGGACGCTACGAGGGGTTCGACCAGCGGGTGACCGATCACCTGGCCGACGACGAGGTTTCGATCGGCCGCTACGTGCTGGCCGGCGGCGAGCTGGCGGCGATGGTCCTCGCCGATGCGGTGATCCGCAAGTTGCCCGGGGCGCTGGGCTCGGCCCAGAGCGCGGTCGAGGAGTCGTTCAGCGAGGCGCTCGGCGCGGCGCCCGAATACCCGCACTACACGCGCCCGGCTTCATACCGCGGCTGGCAGGTGCCCGAGGTCCTGGTCTCCGGCGATCACGAGCGGGTTCGCGAGTGGCGCCTCGCGCAAAGCAGGCGCCGGGCCGACTCCCTGGGCGGTGGC
Organism: uncultured Solirubrobacterales bacterium; assembly: GCA_963772265.1. Taxonomy (GTDB): domain Bacteria; phylum Actinomycetota; class Thermoleophilia; order Solirubrobacterales; family 70-9; genus Mayfieldus. The sequence continues at coordinate 325,035 of CAVYWS010000005.1, forward strand.
CCGGCGACCTGAGCCGCATCAGACGACCGATCCGAATCCACGCACCCACGGATGACGGCGCAGGCCGTCGCTGGATCGCCACCCGTGGCCTTGCCAATAGCGCCCGGCTATCGGCGTCGGCCACGTGCGACGCCCAGCTCGGCCTGCACCGCCCCCGCAGGCACGTCGATTCGGGATCGATCGTCTAGGATTGCCGCCTTCGCGCGTGCGCACACGCCACGCGCGATTTTTCCGCCCACAACGCCTCGCGCCCCACCCTCCGACGCGCGAACCTCCATGAGCAGCATCATCGACAGCATCGAGCGCCGCCAGCTGAAGGCGAATCTTCCGGCCTTCGGACCGGGCGACAGGGTGCGCGTCCATTTCCAGGTGATCGAGGGCACCCGGCGCCGAACCCAGGTGTTCGAAGGAGTCGTGCTCAAGCGGCAGGGCAGCGGGGCGCGCGAGACCTTCACCGTCCGCAAGCAGTCGTTCGGCGTCGGTGTCGAGCGGACGTTCCCGCTCCACTCGCCGAAGATCGAGCGGCTCGAGGTCGCCGCTCGAGGGGACGTGCGCCGGGCCAAGCTCTATTACCTGCGAGGGCGGGTTGGCAAGCGGGCCCGGGTCTCCGAGCGGCGCTGGGGGATCGACGAGGAGATGATCGCCGTGGCGCCGGAGGAGGCCGAGGCGGTCGACTCGGAGGGCGTCGCCCAGAGCGAGGCCGAGGTCGTCGAGCACCCCGAGGGTGAGGAGGCTGAGGGGGAGGCGGAGGAAGAGGCTTCGGAGGCCGAGGCGGATCAACCCGAGGCCGAGACTGAGCCCGAGGCGGAGGAGCCTGAGCCCGCCGAGGAGCCCGACGCTGCCGAAGAGGAGCCGCGGCGAGCCCGAGCCTGAGCAAGAGGCCGAGGGCGGCGACGAATCGGAAGCGTCCTGAATCCCTCGATCAGCAAGCCGTCCACCGCTCGCGGCGGACTGATCGAGCTGGTGGTGATCGTCGCCTTGGCCCTGGGCCTGGCGCTTGGCATCCAGGCCTTCCTGATCAAGCCCTACCAGATTCCCTCAGGCTCGATGGAGCCGACCCTCGACATCGGCCAGCGGGTGCTCGTCAACCGCTTCATCTACCACTTCACCAGCCCGAAGATCGGCGACATCGTCGTCTTCCATCCACCCGCCGGCGCCGAGCGGGGCAGCGAGTGCGGGGTGCCTCGCGATCCCGAGCAGGCGTGCCCGCAGCCGACTCCCGAGCGCGACAGCCAGAACTTCATCAAGCGAATCGTCGCCGGGCCGGGCGACCGGGTCTCGATCCGCAACGGCCATCCGGTCGTCAACGGAAAGATGGCCGAGGAGGACTTCACGCTTCCATGCCAGGGCGGAAGCGCGTGCAATTTGCCCAAACCGATCACCGTTCCACCCGGCGACTACTTCATGATGGGCGACAACCGTGGGTCGAGTGACGACAGCCGGTTCTGGGGACCGGTCCCGCAAGACTGGTTCATCGGCAAGGCCTTCGCCACCTACTGGCCGCCAGACCGAATCGGAATCTTCTAAGCCGCGCCCGGCCGGCGGCAAGGTCCACCGGCGGCGGCTGCGGCGCACCCAGCGGCTTTTCGACTTCGACCGTTCCCAGGGCGCCCGCTGGGTCGCCGGCACCGACGAGGCGGGCCGCGGCTCGCTCGCCGGCCCGCTGGTCGCGGCGGCGGTGCTGATCGACTACGGCACCTTGAGCCGCAGCGATCGCCGCGCCCTCGGCGGCCTGCACGACTCCAAGCAGATGACCCCCGAGGACCGTGAGAAGCTCTACCCCCGGGTCCTGCGCGCAGCCACCAGGGTCAGCGTCGCGGTGCGCTGCGTGCGCGGGATCGACCGCCGCGGCCTTCACAACACCAACATCCAGGCCCTGGCCCGGTCGCTGGAGCGGGTTGCGTGCGAGGAGGCGGTGTGCCTGGTCGATGGCTTCAAGCTTCCCGGCTGCAAGGTCGAGCACCGCAACGTGATCGACGGCGATGCGACCAGCGCCGCGATCGCCGCCGCCTCGGTGATCGCCAAGGTCAGCCGCGACCGCTACATGCGCGGCGCCTCTTCGACCTACTCGGGCTGGGGCTTCGAGGAGAACGTCGGCTACTCGACCCCCGAGCACCGCGACGCGATCGCCGAGATCGGGATCTGCGACCTGCACCGCCGCTCCTTCGCCTCGGTCGCCTACAAGCAGCTGGCGCTGGACGGCTCGCTGCCGGCCGAGCTAGAAGGCGTCGCGAACATGCTCGACGCCGAGGAGATCGCCGCGGCGATCGAAGAGGACACCGACGGCGTCGAAGCGGATCAGCCGGTGGGCGGGGATGCGCCGCTGCCCGGCGAGCCAGGCGCGGGCGAGGGCGCGGACGCGGCGCTGCTTGGCCGGTCCGACGGCGAGGACGGGATGCGCCGGGCCGCCTGAGGCGCCCGCGCGACCCGCCTTGACCTCGACGAAGACCAGCACGTCGCCATCGAGGCCGATCAGGTCGAGCTCGCCGAAGCGGGTGCGGGCGTTGCGCTCGACGATCCGCCAGCCCTCGCGGCGCAGCCGCGCGGCGACCTCCGCCTCGGCGATCCGACCCAGGCGCTGCCTGGCGTAGGTCATGCGGCGACGCTAGGCCTCCGCGGCGCGCGAGTTGCCCGCGAGATATGCCGATTGCGCCATGGCTGGGCAATGGCTACGGACTAGTAGCCGCCCGAGCCACCGCCGCCCGAGTAGGCGACGATCAGGACGACGGCGAGGGCCACGACGGCCAGGACCGCCACCGCGATCCAGACCCGCCGGCCTGGCTGGAACAGCGTGTTCATCGAATCACCTCCTGCACGGGTATACGGGCGCAGGAGTCGCTGGTTCGATTTCGGTCTGACGATCTCCTCAGGCTGGGCGCCGTCCCATACCCTGGGCCAATCGCCGACTACTACCTGGTCGAGAACGCCAAGGGGCCCGGGTGGGATCACTCGCGCGGCCGTCGCGAGCAGAAGGGATGGGACGAGCACGCGGCGTTCATGGACGGCCTCGTGGATGAGGGGTTCGTCCTCCTCGGCGGACCGATCGGCGAGGGCGACGGCGAGAACACGCTGCTAGTGGTCGACGCCGAGGACGAGGAGGCGATCCGCGCCCGCCTCGCCGAGGACCCGTGGGCCGGAGACTTGCTGACGATCGCGAGCATCCGGCCCTGGTCGGTCTGGCTGCGCCCCGAGAAGGCGGAGTGACGATTCGCTCACCGGGGCGACACCTCCGGTCGTATCCTGCGGGCAGCCCGTGAGCTCGATCGCCTCCGAACTCAAGCTCGACCAGACCGCCCTCGACGAGCTCGGGCGCTCATTCAACGGTCAGCTCGTCGGCCCCCGGGACGCCGCCTATGACGAGCAGCGGAAGGTCTGGAACGGATCGATCGACCGCTCACCCGCCCTGATCGCGCGCTGCGGCGGCGCAGCCGACGTCGCCGCCGCCCTGAAGTTCGCCCGGCAGAGCGGCCTGCCGGTGGCGGTTCGAAGCGGCGGCCACAGCTTTCCCGGCGCCTCGGTCTGCGACGGCGGCCTGGTGATCGACCTGCGGCCGATGGACGGGATCGAAGTCGATCCCGATGCGCATACCGCAAGGGCACAGGCCGGGGTGCTGCTCGGCGAGCTCGACCAGGCGACCCAGGCCCACGGGCTTGCCGCTCCGGCCGGGATCGTCACCCACACCGGACTCGCCGGGCTGACGCTCGGCGGCGGCATCGGCTGGCTGATGCGCAAGTACGGGCTGACCGTCGACCAGCTCCTCTCGGTCGACCTCGTGAGCGTCGATGGAGAGCAGGTCACGGCAAGCGAGGACGAGAACCCCGACCTGTTCTGGGGCCTGCGCGGCGGGGGCGGCAACTTCGGCGTCGTCACCGAGTTCGAGTTCCGCCTCAATCCGGTCGGGCCGCGAGGTGCTCGCCGGGCCGGTCTTCTGGCGGATGCAGGACTCACCGGAGGTGCTGCGCTTCTATCGCGACTGGATCGCCGCGGCTCCGGACGAGCTGATGACGATCGTGATCCATCGCAAGGCGCCGCCGCTCCCGTTCGTGCCGGAGGAGCTGCACGGGGAGCCGGTCGTCGCGATCGTCTGCTGCTATGCCGGCGACCTCGAAGAGGGGGAGACGGTCGTGCGGCCGCTGAAGGAGTTCGGCTCCCCGGTCCTCGACCTGCTGCATCCCAAGCCCTACCTCGAGCACCAGGCGATGTTCGACCCGTCCTTCAAGCACGGCTGGTGGTACTACATGCGCTCCTGCGACGTGGCCGGCCTCAGCGACGAGGTGATCGACACCACGGTCGAGCACTCGCTGCGGATCGCCTCGCCGCGGACGGCCTTCCCGATCTGGCAGCGGGGCGGCGCTTCGGCGCGGGTCGGGGAGGACGAGACCGCGTTCGGGGGCCGCGACGCGGCGTTCACCTTCAACATCACCGCGATGACCGAGGGCCCCGACGGCTTCGAGCAGGAGCGCGACTGGGCCCGCGGCCTGTGGTCGGCGCTGGAGCCCCACCACGCCGGTGTATACGTCAACTTCCTGATGGACGAGGGCCAGGAACGTGTGCGCGAGGCCTACGGGGCGGACAAGTACGACCGCCTCAAGGCGTTGAAGCGGAGCTGGGACCCCGACAACGTCCTGCGGCTGAACCAGAACATCACGCCGGACTGACTAGCCGGGCCGCGCGTGACGGTTTCCTGACCGCCTGCGCGCCACGCGTAGGTGGCGCCCACCTAGCGTCGCCGCGGTGCTGGCCAGCGCGCGCACCTTCACGATCGACGGGGTCGCGGCCCGCGAGGTGCGGGTCGAGGTCGACGTGCACCGCGGCCTGCCGGCCTTCTCGATCGTCGGCCTGCCCGACGCAGCGGTGCGGGAGTCGCGCGAGCGGGTGCGGGCGGCGCTGGTCAACAGCGGCTTCGAGTTCCCGTTGCAGCGGATCACCGTCAACCTCGCGCCCGCCGACCTGCCGAAGGCCGGGCCCGGGATCGAGCTTGCGACCGCCGCGGCCCTGATCGCCGCCGCGGGCCAGCTGCCGCAGGGTGTGGGGGACGGCTGCGCGTTCGCCGGCGAGCTTGCCCTGGACGGCTCGGTGCGGCCGATCGCCGGCGCCCTGGCGATGGCCGAAGCGGCGCGCATCAGCGGTGCCGGGCGGTTGATCGTCGCCGACGCCAACGGTCCAGAGGCTGCCCTGGCGGACGGGCTCGACGTGCTGCCCGATCGAGCGGCTCGGCCAGCTCCCCGCGCTGCTGGCGGGCGAATGGCGGCCGGCGGCTCCGCGCCCGCTCGCGCTCGGGGATCGAGAGGCTGGCCCCGGACGTCGCCGACCTGCGCGGCCAGCCCGGCCCTGCGGCGGGCACTCGAGGTCTGCGCGGCGGGGGGCCACAGCCTGCTGATGGTCGGCCCTCCCGGGTCGGGCAAGTCACTCGCCGCCCGGCGCCTGCCGTCGCTGCTGCCGCCGCTGGAACTCCCTGAGGCGCTGGAGGTGGCGCGGATCGCCAGCGTCGCCGGGCGTCTCAACGGCGGCGCGATCGGGCGCCCGTTTCAGAGCGCCCCACCATTCGATCTCCGCCGCGGGCCTGGTCGGCGGCGGCAATCCGCCCCGCGCCGGCGAGGTGACCCTGGCGCACCGCGGTGTCTTGTTCCTCGACGAGCTCGGCGAGTTCGGGCGGCCGGCGCTGGAGGCGCTGCGCGGCCCGCTCGAGGACGGCACGGTGACCGTGACCCGAGCCGGGCGCAGCGTCGAGCTCCCCAGCCGGCTGATGCTCGTCGCCGCCGCCAACCCGTGCCCCTGCGGGCGCGGCGAGGACGATCAGGGCTGCCGCTGCACACCCTTCGCGGTGCGCCGCTACCAGGCCAAGCTGACCGGGGCGCTCGCCGACCGCATCGACGTCTGGAAGGGCGTCGCGCAGCCGAGCGCCGAGGCGCTGCAGGGCGGGGAGGAGGAGGGGTCGGGTCCGATCCGCGAACGGGTGCTGGCGGCGCGGCGCCGGCAGGCCGAGCGGCTGGGGGAGGGGCGCTGCAACGCCGACCTGACCGCTGCCGAGGTTCGCAGCCTCGAGCTCGAGCCGGACGCCCGCGAGATGCTCGCCGACCAGCACCATGCGATCGGCCTCAGCGGCCGTGGCCACGACCGGGTGCTGCGGGTGGCGCGCACGATCGCCGACCTCGCCGTCGCCGATGCGATCGGCCCCGAGCCGATGGCCGAGGCGCTCGGCATGAGGCGGCCGGCGTGAATGCCTGCGAGATCTGCCTGCGCCGCGTGCGGCTTGCTCGGACTGCTCGCCCCCTACATCGAGAAGGTGGCAACCGGCCAGCCCGGTGGCCGCTCGCCGCAGCTGCTGGCGCTCGAGGACGAGGAGCTGATCCGCGCCGTCGGCGGCCGCAAGGCGGAGCGGCTGCTCGCCGAGGTCGACGACGCCGGGGTGGATGGGCTGCGCGAGGCAGCTCGAGAGGGCGGGCTGCTGGGCGGTGTGCCGGCACGACGACGCATATCCCGAGGCGCTGCGCGACGCGGCGGACGCGCCCCGGGCGCTGCTCGGGCGCGGCGACCCCGCCGGTCTTGCGCGGCTGCGACCGGAGACGACGGTGACCGTGGTCGGGGCGCGCCGGGCGACCTCCTACGGGCGCGAGATCGCGCGCCGGCTCGCGAGCCAGCTCGCCGGCGCCGGCTTCGCGGTCGTCAGCGGCCTCGCCTGGGGGATCGACGGCGCCGCCCACGAGGGAGCGCTCGAGGCCGGACTGACGGTCGCGGTGCTCGGTTGCGGCGCCGACGTCGCCTACCCGCGCCATCACGCCAAGCTCTACGAACGGATCCGCGAGCAGGGCCTGCTGCTCTCCGAGCTGCCGCCCGGAACGGGTGCCTGGCGCTGGACCTTCCCGGCCCGCAACCGGATCATGGCGGCGCTGGGCGCGATGACGGTCGTCGTCGAGGCCGCCGGCCGCTCCGGATCGCTGATCACCTCCGATCTGGCCGGCGATCTGGGACGGGAGGTCGGCGCGGTGCCCGGGCCGGTCGGCGCCCGGATGTCGGCCGGCACCAACGACCTGATCGCCGACGGCGCGCGGCTGATTCGCGGCGCCGACGACGTGCTCGACGCCCTGATCGGGCCGGGGCGCTCGAAGCGTCCGATCTGCGGCCCGCCCTTGGAGCTCGAGCCCTGGCGGCGGTCCTGGCCAGGGTCGAGGGCGGCGACTCGGATCCCGACACGATCGCCCTCGCGCTGGGCTGTGGCGCCGACCGGGCGACGGCCTCGCTGGCGCGGCTGGAGCTGCTCGGCTACGTCCGGCGCTCCTTCGCCGGCAGCTACTCGCGCACGACGCTGCCGGGACCCGGCGACACATCTAGCCTGAATCGGGTGAGCAATCCCCCGGCCGTGCTCTCGATCGCCGGCTCGGACTCCGGCGGCGGCGCCGGGATCCAGGCCGACCTGAAGGCGTTCGCCGCCTGCGGCGTCCACGGGATGACGGCGATAACCGCGATCACCGCCCAGAACACGGTCGGCGTCACCCGCGTCGACCCCGTCGCCCCGGAGATGATCGTCGAGCAGGTGCGGGCGGTCGCCGAGGACATCGGCGTCGACGCGGTCAAGGTCGGGATGCTGGGGACCGCCGAGACGACCGGCGCGGTGGTCGAGGCGCTGGGCCTGGTCGGCGACGCACCGGTCGTGATCGACCCGGTGATGGTCGCTGAGAGCGGCGCCCTGCTGCTCGACGCCGATGGCCGCGAGGCGCTGGTCGAGCGGGCGCTGCCGCTGGCCACCGTGGTGACGCCCAACCTCGCCGAGGCGCGCGAGCTCAGCGGGCTGGGCGAGGACGCCTCCCAGGAGGAGCTGGCCCGCGCCGTGCAGGCGATGGGGCCCGACGCCGTGGTCGTCACCGGCGGCCATAGCGAAGACGGCGCCGACCTCTTCTTCGACGGCGACGAGGCCGTGGCGATACCCGGTCCGCGCCATCCCGATGGCGCCTCGCACGGCTCCGGCTGCACCCACTCCTCTGCCCTGGCCGCGTGGCTGGCGCTCGGCGATTCGCCTCTGCAGGCGGCGCAGCGCGCCCGCGAGCTTGCGTCGGCGGCGGTCGCGGCGGGCCTGCGGGAGATCGGCGCCGGCGCCGGTCCCGTGGATGCGCTGGGGATCGCTCAGCGCGGCCGGGCCCCCACGGGTGCCGCCCCACCAGGCGGCAGGGCATAATCAAGCCATGAGGTTCGTCCGCATGAAGCCAGGGCACGGCGACGTGCTGCTCGCCGAGGGAGACGTCGAGGTTGCCGAGGAAGAGGAGCGCCTGATCGAGGAGTTCCGGCGCCAGCTCGACGAAGGGATGTGGGCGGCGGTCCCGTCCGGCGACGGGAACGGGCGCCACGAGGCGACGATGGTGCGCGACTTCTCCGAGGTGCCCCGCGACGCCGACCGGGTGATCTTCTTCCCCAAGGCCGCCGGAGGCCGCTAGAGAAGTGACGATCGCGGTGGCTGCGCTACTGCTTGGGCTGGTGCTGCTCGCCGCGATGGCGTTCGGCCCCGACCTGCGCCGCACGCTGCGGCGCCGCGCCTCTCCCGGGGCGCCTCTCGCCACCATCGGTACGACCCGGGCCGTGAACGCCGCGCCGAGCTCAAGGCCCGCGAGCTGCTGCGCTCGGTCGTCGGCGAGGAGGCCTACGCGATGTACGGCGACCTCGGCTTCATCCAGGTCGCCGGCGGCGGCGATGGGCGCAGCGGCTACGGCTACCTGATCTACCCGCACCGGCCGATCGTCGCCTACGAGGTGCGAAGCGGGGAGCTGCTGAACGAGTACTGCGTCGTCTTCCCCGACGACAGCGATCCCTCCCTCGACCCGCGCCTGCCCGACTCCGACGACGTGCTCGCCAAATGGATGGCGCTGAGCGGCGACGAGCGGCGGCTGATCGACGACGCGAACATGCACGTGCCGGGGCGCCAGATCGACCCGATGCAGGTGCGGCGCGACCTGCTGCGGCTGCGCGAGTGGGAAGGGCGCCGCCGCGCCGCGGCGGTGACACGCATGAGCGGCAACGGCAAGGCGACGGCGCTGCCCCGCCCGCGCTCGGCAGCCGTCTTCGACGGCCCCGACCGGGCCCAGGCGCGCGCCTACATGAAGGGGATCGGTTTCGACGACGACGCGCTCAGCCGGCCGACGATCGGCGTCGCCAACAGCTGGATCGAGGCGATGCCCTGCAACTTCCACCTCCGCGGCCTCGCGAAGCACGTCAAGGACGGTGTCCGGGCGGCCGGCGGCACGCCGATGGAGTTCAACACGATCGCGATCTCGGACGGGATCACGATGGGCACCGAGGGGATGAAGACCTCGCTGGTCAGCCGCGAGGTGATCGCGGATTCGATCGAGCTCACCGCCCGCGGCTATCAGTTCGACGCCGTCGTCACCCTCTCGGGCTGCGACAAGACGATCCCCGGCTGCGTGATGGCGCTCGCCCGCCTCGACATCCCCAGCGCGATGCTCTATGGCGGCTCGATCGCCCCCGGCCGCTGGCGCGGCCACGACGTGACGATCCAGGACGTCTTCGAGGCGATCGGCGCCCACGCCGCGGGCGAGATGAGCGAGGAGGAGCTGCACGAGCTGGAGGACGTCGCCAGCCCCGGCGCCGGCGCCTGCGGCGGCCAGTTCACCGCCAACACGATGGCCTGCGCGTTCGAGGCGATGGGGATCTCCCCGGGCGGCTCCTCGATGGTTCCGGCGGAGGACGCCGACAAGGACGAGGTTGCGGAGCAGATCGGCGAGCTGACGATGCGGCTGCTCAGCGAGGACCTGCGCGCCAGCCGGGTGATCACCCGCGAGTCGATCGAGAACGCGATCGCCTGCGTCTGTGCGTCGGGCGGCTCCACCAACGGCGTCCTGCACCTGCTCGCGGTCGCCAGCGAGCGGGGGATCGAGCTCGACATCGACGACTTCGAGGCGATCTCCAAGCGCACCCCGCTGCTCTGCGACCTGAAGCCGGGCGGGCGCTTCGTCGCCACCGACCTCTACGCCGCGGGCGGCGTGCCGCTGATCCTCAGCCGCCTCGACGAGGCCGGCCTGCTGCATCGCGACGAGATGACCGTCACCGGTCAGACGATCGGCGAGATCGCCGACTCAGCCGAGGAGGCCGAAGGCCAGGAGGTCGTGCGGCCGCTCTCGGATCCGCTCAAGCCCGAGGGAGGCTTCGCGATCCTGCGCGGCAACCTCGCGCCCGACGGGTTCGGTGGTGAAGCTGGCCGGAACCGAGCGCCTGCAGCAGACCGGGCCGGCGCGGGTCTTCGAGTCCGAGGAGGAGTGCTTCCGCGCCGTCAAGGACCAGGCGATCGAGCCCGGCGACGTGATCGTGATCCGCAACGAGGGCCCCGCCGGAGGCCCGGGGATGCGCGAGATGCTGCACGTCACCGCGGCGCTGGTCGGCGAGGGGCTGGGGGAGGAGGTGGCGCTGCTCACCGACGGCCGCTTCTCCGGCGCCACCCACGGCCTGATGGCCGGCCACCTCGCCCCCGAGGCAGTGCGCGGGCGGCCCGATCGCCGCGCTTCGCGACGGCGACACGATCAGCTTCGACGTCAAGGCCCGCCGCATCGACGTCGAGCTGACCGACGAGGAGATCGCGCGGCGGGTCGAGGAGTACGAGCCCCCCGAGCCGCGCTACAAAACCGGTGTGATGGCCAAGTACGCGGCCAGCGTCGGCTCGGCCTCGCGCGGCGCGATCTGCTCCTAGCTCAGTCGAGGTTCTCGAGAACCTCGTTGGCGCGCGACCACTGCTCGGGCGGAACGACGAGGTAGACGTCACCGCGTCCGAAGCGGTCCAGGGGCTGATCGGCGGCGCATGCTGCCTCGATTCCCATCCCCCGCAGCGGTCGCGCCAGGCCAGGGCGGTTTCGCGATCGCCGAAGCTGTTCACGGTCTCCCAATCGTCGAAGCGCGGATCGCCGATCGCGACCGCGGGCTCCCTGGCGGCTCGCCCCCGCAGCACTCGAGGCAGGCGCATCAGCTGCCCGCCGCCAGGAACTCCTCCAGGAGGCGGTTGAACCGCACAGGTCGCTCGGCCATCGGCACGTGGCCGCAGCGGTCGAAGATCTCCAGCCTCGACCCGCGGATCAGGCGCGCGAACTCGACTCCGTCGCGAACCGGGACCACGAGGTCGTTGCGGCCCCAGACGATCAGGGTCGGGATCTCGACCTCCTCGAGCCGGTCGAGGATGTCGTATCCGGCCAGGCCGCGGATCGCGGCCACCAGGGCAGGCGGCTCGAGGCCGTAGCGGATCAGCTCCCAGAGCAGCTCGCGGCGCATCTGCCCGGGGCGGTGGACGATGTGGGCGATCATCCGCTTGCGGATCCGGGGTCGCCGCAGGCCCTGCTCGTAGCGGCGCAGGGCGAATGGTGCCGCGGCTCGCGCCATCCGCCCCGCGGTCTCGGCCGGGGCCCGCATCATCCGCGCGTGGGAGACCCCGGCAGCCGAAACGAGGGCGAGCCTCTCGACCGCCTGGGGCTGGCTGACCGCGACCTCCGCGCACACGAACCCCCCCATCGAGTTTCCGACCAGCGGCGCCGGCCCGGTCTCCAGCGCCTGGCAGAAGGCGCTGACCAGCGCTCCGTACGACGGGATCGAGATCTCCCAGCCCGGCATCGGGCTGGCGCCGAATCCGGGCAGGTCCAGGGCCAGGACGCGGTGGCTGCGGGCAAGGTGGGGGATGTTCTCGAGCCAGTTCTGCCACGAGCCCCCGAGCCCGTGAACGAGCACGACCGGCGGCCCCTCGCCGATCTCCGCGTAGTTGACGGTGGTGCGCGTCGGGTCGATCCGGCCGCCGGGGTGGGGCTCGAACCCGGAGGTGTCGACCTCGATCTGGCGCCGGTGCTTGCGCCAATCGATCTTCAGCCACTCGGGGTTGGGCTCGCCGTAGGGATCGGGCCCGTCGGGCGGGGTGGGCTCCGGGCGGCGGTACCAGGGCCGGTGGCCCACCCAAACCGCTCGGCGCTCCCGTTGCGCCTCCGCCACCTCAGCCTCGCTGGGTCATTACGCGTAACCCATCCTCTCCAGGATCGGGATCTCGCGGATCTGCGGGGGCTGCAGGTGGTCCCAGAGGATCCCCCGCGGCCGGTCGTACTGGCGCTCGACCTCGATCGCCGCCCGCGGGGTGGCGACCAGGTCGACCGGCAGGTCGTGGTCGGTCATCATCAGGTGCTCGCGGACGATCTGGATCGGGTGCACGGTCGTGGCGACGGTGGTGTGCTCGTCGATCCGGCCGGCCTCGATCAACATCCCGTACTCGAGGTCGGAGAACCCTCCGCCCTTGCCCACCCGGGCGCCGCTGAGGTTGACGGCGACCGACCCGCAGAGCACGAAGTCGACCTCCGGCAGCTCGTCCAGCGCGACCACGCGCCCATGCCGCAGCGCCCCCTTGATCGTCGCCGCCTCGCGCGTCGCCTGCTTGGAGAGCCGCTTCGGATCAAGGACCCGGAACGGGTGCGGATCGCGGAGCCGGGGCACCGCCATGATCAAGGTCTTTCCATCCTCCAGGGCCAGGCGCCGTGCATGGGTCTGCGGCGAGTCGGGATTCGCCTTGATCACCCGCGCCCGCTTCCAGAGCCGGTGGCCTGCCAGACGTTCGGCCGCCAGCTTGGCGCCGGCGAAGTTCGGGATCCGCCCCTCGGCGCCCGGAAACCGCGATACCCCCTCGCGGTCCAGCGCCTTCCACATATCCTGGCGGACCTTGTCCTTGGAGGCCACGGGGTCGAAACATATCGGCGTCTGATTTCCAGCCGCGGGCATGGCGGTCCTCGGATCGCTCCCCGCTAAGGTGCGCCGCGAGGTGAAGAGCTGAGCGCGTTCGAGGCGCGGCAGATCGAGCTGCACGGCCACCGGGTGATCTACAGGACTGCCGGCAGCGGGCCGCCGGTGGTCCTGATCCACGGCATGGTCAACTCATCGCGCCACTGGGAATCCGTGGCGCTGCGGCTCGCCGGCCAGTACAGGGTGATCGCACCCGACCTGATCGGCCATGGCGATTCGGCGGCGGTGCGGGGCGACTACTCGCTCGGGGCACACGCCGCCAGCATTCGAGATCTTCTCGCCACGATCGGAGTCGACCGCTCGACGATCGTCGGGCACTCGCTCGGCGGCGGAGTGGCGATGCAGTTCTTCTACCAATTTCCCCAGCGCACCGAGCGCCTCGTGCTCGTCTCCAGCGGTGGCCTTGGCCGCGACGTCAGCCCGATGCTTCGCGGTGCGGCCCTTCCCGGAGCTTCGGCTCTGCTCTGGGTCGCCGCTCACCCACGGGTGCTGTCCGCGGTCTCGAATGCCGGTGAGCGGCTTCGCGAGCGCGGCTTCGCCAGAGGCGTGTACCTGCAGGCGATCGCGCGGGCCCTCGGGCCGCTACAGCAGCCGGGAGCCCGCAGGGCATTCCTGCAGACGCTGCGCTCGGTGATCGACGTCCACGGGCAGCACGTCAGCGCCCGCGACCGTCTCTATCTGCTGAGCTCGTTTCCGACGATGATCGTCTGGGGCGGCCGTGACCACACGATTCCCGCCGGGCACGGGCGCCAGGCCCACGAGGCGATACCCGGCAGCCGCTACGAGACCCTTTCGAAGGCGGCGCACTTCCCGCACCTCGAAGATCCCGAGGGGCTCGCCGGGCTCTTGATCGACTTCATCCAGAGCACCGAGCCGGGGCGGATCGACGACGCCGACTGGGGCACGGTGATCGCCTCCAGATGGACCGCCACCGAGTCGGTGCCGGACGCACAGGCTCGCTAGGTTTTGCAGATCAGCCCAGAGCGCACATCGCTGGCCGGGTTCCCAGCCGCGGCTGATGGTGGGGAGGAGGCGCTGCCGGCGCGCACCGCCCGCGAGCTGCTGCCGGCGATCGAGCCCGAGCGCCAGGTCAACGACTGGGGCCGCTCGGAGCTGGTCGAGGAGATATTCGATCGAACCCTGGTCGAGTTCTTCTACCGCTACTGGTTTCGCACCGAGGTCGAGGGGATCGAGAACGTGCCCTCCAGCGGCGGGGCGCTGCTGGTCTCCAACCATGCCGGGGCGCTGCCTCCCGACGCGGCAGTGATCGCCAAGGCGATCCGCGAGGAGCACCCCGACCCGCGGGCGCTCAACATCACCGTCGAGCACTTCTTCAAGGGCTATCCGCTGTTCTCGATGCTGATCCCGAAGATCGGCTGCGTCGCCGCGCACCCGGCCAACGTGCAGCGGCTGCTCTACGACGAGGAGCAGCTGGTGCTGGTCTTCCCGGAGGGGCGCAAGGGCACCGAGAAGCCGTTTCACCAGCGCTACCGGCTGCGGCGCTTCGGCCGCGGAGGCTTCGTAGCCGCGGCGATGCGCGCCCGCGCGAAGCTGGTGCCGGTCGCCGTCGTCGGCGCCGAGGAGGCGGCACCGGTCTTCGCCCAGATCGGGCTGATGCGCAGGCTGACGGGATTGCTCTACTTCCCGATCACCCCGACCTTCCCTTGGCTCGGCCCGCTGGGGATGCTCGGCTACCTGCCGGCAAAGTTCCGGATCCGCTTCCTGGAGCCGATCGACACCGCCGAGCTGGGAGCCGACCCAGACGAGGACAAGGCGTTGGTGCAGACGCTCTCGCAGGAGGTCCGGGCGCGGATCCAGGACAACCTGCACGACATGGTCGCTTCGCGAAAGTCGGTTTGGCTGGGATGAGCGACGTCGGTCCAGCCCGCCGGGTCCTGGTCACCGGCCTCTCGACCTACTGGGGCGGGAGGCTGGCGCAGGCGCTGGAGTCTTTCCCGGAGATCGAGGCGATCATCGGCGTCGACACCCGCGAGCCGACCCGCGAGCTGGAGCGCACCGAGTACGTCAAGGTCGGCAATCAGCACTCGCTGATCCAGCGGATCGTGATCGCGGCCGAGATCGACACCGTGATCGACACAAGGCTCGTCGTCGACGGGATCGCAACCTCGCGCAGCGCCGCGCACGAGAACAACGTCATCGGAACCCTCAACATCCTCGCCGCCTGCGGGGGTGCCGACTCGCCGGTGCGCAAGCTGATCTTCAAGAGCTCCGCCCACTGGTACGGGTGCGAGCAGGACGACCCCGCTTTCTTCACCGAGGGGATGCAGCGCCAGCATCCGCCGCGGACGGCGGTCGAGCGCGACATCGTCGAAGCCGAGGCGGCGGTTGCCGACTACGCCGACAAGAACCGCGATCTGACCGTGACGATCCTGCGCTGCGCCAACGTGCTCGGCTCCGGCGTCGACACCTCGCACACGCGGATGTTCTCGCTGCCGGCGATCCCGATGATCATCGGCTTCGACCCGCGCTACCAGTTCGTCCACGAGGACGACGTCGTTCACGCCCTCGAGCACGCCGCCTTCAACGACATCGGCGGCATCTACAACGTCGCCGGCGACGGGGTACTGGCGCTCTCGGAGGTGATCAGCCTGCTCGGCAAGCGGCCGCTTCCGGTCCTGCCTCCTTGGGGGACCGGCCTCGCGGTCGGGCCGCTGCGCCGCCTCGGGGTCAAGGTGCCGGACGAGATGCTCAACCAGCTGCGCTTCGGGCGCGGCCTCGACAACCGCAAGTTCAAGGCGGCCGGGTTCGAGTACCACTACACCTCGCGCGAGGCTGCGCTCAACCTCGGCGAGCACATGCGCCTGCGCCCGGTCCTCGCCGGCCGTGCCGAGCCCTACCGCTACGAGCGCGAGGTCGAGGAGTTCCTGCGCTGGAGCCCGCACGTGAAGCGCCACGAGGGCGAGGGGCGCCGGGGGGCCGACGAGGGGCTGTTCGGGGCCTCGGCGCCGGTCGAGGGCCGGTCCGAGACTCAAGACTGATCCCCGGGGCGAAGTCCGGGGTCGGCAATTCGTTGGCGTTGCGGTTGCAACAAGCAGGGATGGGGAATTGGCGGCCGAAGGGCCTGCCTACACTTTGAGCGGGTAGCAAGACACTCGCACTGACCCCGGCATCAGATGGGCAAGGACGAAGCAGCCAAGGCATACGGAAACGGGGAGGAGGGCTCCGGTGGATCCGGCTGGCGCGCGCGTGCCGTGACCGTGGCGGGCCGCCCGGTGCGGGTGATCGTGATCTTCGCCGCGGTCGCGGCCCTGGTCCTGATCGGAGGCGCGGTCGGGGTCTACGCCTACGACCGCGCCCACAGCGATCAGATCGCCGACGGGGTCAAGGTCGGCACCGTCGACGTCGGCGGGCTGGACCGCGACCAGGCCGCGCGCCGGATCCAGCGCCGGCTCGTCGCCCCCCTGCACCGTCCGGTCTTCGTGAAGCTGGGCAGCGAGCGCTACCGGCTTCCCGCCAGTCACCTGAAGATCCACGCCGACGTGCAGGGCATGGTCGACGAGGCGATCGACGAAAGCCAGTCTTGGGGGCTGCCCGGAAGGGTGTTCCGCGACGTCACCGGCGGTGTGGTCGACCAGACGGTCGAGCCCGAGATCAGCTACTCGCGGGCCGCCGTTGCCGACTTCGTCCGCCATGTGACGAAGAAGATCGACCGTGAGCCCCAGGACGCCAGCGTCGCCCCGACCGGGGACTCGCTCAACGTCGTTCCGGCCGAGAACGGGCGCACGCTGAAGCAGGGCAAGCTTCAGGCCAGTCTCAACACCGCGATCGCGAACGGCGGCCGCAACAAAGTCGTCAACGCCCACGTCGTGATCGCCAGGCCGAAGGTCTCGACCAACGAGGTCGCATCGAAGTACCCGACATACCTGACCCTCGACCGGGCCGGCTTCACGCTGCGCTTCTGGAAGGACCTGAAGCTGACCAAGAGCTACACCGGTGGCTGTCGGCCAAGCGGGGCTGGAGACCCCGGAGGGCGAGTACGCGATCCAGTCCAAGGAGGTCAACCCGACCTGGCACGTCCCCGAGTCCTCCTGGGCCGGCAGCCTCGCCGGCACCGACGTGCCGCCGGGCCCTTCGAATCCGATCAAGGCCCGCTGGATGGGCATCTTCAACGGCGCCGGCATCCACGGCACCGACGAGACCTGGTCGATCGGGCAGGCGGTCTCGCACGGCTGCGTGCGAATGACGATTCCCGACGTCGAGGACCTCTACGACCGCGTCGACGTAGGCACGCCCATCTACATCGGCTGACGGACGCTGCAAAGCGGCGCATCAGAACGCCAAGGCGACGGTTTGCGGGGTCCGCCACGCAGGCGTACGCGGCCTCGTGGCGAATGTGACGCCTATGGAGTGGGACGAGGCGCTTGCCGCCTATGACCGCGAGCTGAGCGGACGCGGTGCCGCCGAGCGCACCCGGCGCGCCTACGGCAACGACCTCGGCCAATTCACGGAATGGGCCCGGGAGCGGAGCATCGAGGGCCCCGAGCCGGTCCGTCACCGCGACGTTCGCCTCTTTGCCGCCCACCTGTCGGAATCGGGTGCCGCGGCCGCCACGGTGGCGCGCAAGCTCGCCTCGGTGCGCGGCCTGTTCGACCACCTCGTGCGCAGCGGCGCCGTCGGCCAGAACCCGGCCGACCTGGTTTCCGGTCCGAAGCTGCCGAGCAAGCTGCCGACCGTGCTGGCCAGCGACCAGATGGCCGCACTGCTGGACCGGATCCCCGCCCGCACCCCGCTGGAGGTCCGCGACCGGGCGATGTTCGAGCTCGCCTACTCGTGCGGGCTTCGCTGCGAGGAGATCACCGGCCTCGACCTCGACTCGGTCGACTTCGAGTCCGAGCAGCTGCGGGTTCGCGGCAAGGGCGGCAAGGAGCGCCTGCTGCCGGTCGGAGAGGTCGCCCAGAAGGGGCTGCGCCGCTACCTCGAGAAGGCGCGGCCGGCGCTGCTCGTCGGCGAGCCCGACGAGCAGGCCCTGCTGCTGTCGCGGCGCGGTCGCAGGCTCTCCTCGTCCGACGTCCGCCGGCGCCTGCAGCGCTGGGTGCGCGAGGCCGCGATCGGGGCCGGAATCTCACCCCATTCCCTGCGCCACGCGTTCGCGACCCACCTGCTTGAGGGAGGGGCCGATCTGCGCTCGATTCAGGAGCTACTCGGCCATGCGTCCATCTCGACCACTCAGATCTACACGCGGGTAGACCCATCTCGACTGCGCAGGCAGTACGAGCAGGCCCACCCGCGCTCCTAGTGCCCGAAATGCTGAAACGCACCTCCCGCGAGGGCGCGAGGCCATGGCTGCTCGAAACGCTGGTCACGCCCATACAATCGTAGGCGGGTCTAGATGGAAACCGGCGTCAAAGAGGTAGAGCTCCGCGAACTCTGGCGGCGCTACAAGAAGGACCGCGACGCCAGTGCGCGCGAGCGGTTGGTCGTCGCGTACTCGCCGATGGTCAAGTTCGTCGCCGGCCGGCTTGGCGCCGGGCTGCCCTCGCACGTCGAGGACTCCGACCTGATCTCCTACGGCCTGATGGGCCTGATCGGCGCGATCGAGCGCTTCGAGCCCGAGCGCGGGATCAAGTTCGAGACCTTCGCGATGACCCGGATCCGCGGCGCGATCATCGACGAGCTGCGCTCGCTGGACTGGGTCCCGCGCTCGGTCCGCTCACGGGCGCGCGAGATCGAGGTGGCGCAGCAGAAGCTCGAAAACCAGCTGCAGCGGGCGCCGACCGAGGAGGAGCTGGCCGACAAGCTCGGGATCAGCGAGGAGGAGCTCCAGGAGTCGCTGCTGGAGATCGCCAATTCCTCCGTCTACGCGCTCGACGAGCTCTGGGCGATCTCGGACTCCTCCGGCGACCAGGTTTCTCTGCTGGACACGATCTCGGATCCCTCGGCGGCCGATCCGCAGGAGGCGCTCGACAGCACCGAGGTCAAGGACCGGCTGGCGGAGGCGATCTCCTCACTGCCCGAGCGCGAGCAGCTCGTCGTCGCCCTCTACTACTACGAGGGCCTGACCCTGCGCGAGATCGGCGAGGTCCTCGGGGTCACCGAGTCGCGGGTGTCGCAGCTGCACACCAAGGCCGTGATGCGGCTGAAGTCCCACTTGCAGGGCGTTTAGGGGCGTATAGAGTTCGCGGTCGATGGCTCACCAGGCCGCCGACCGGATCCGAAACGTCGCCCTCATCGGGCACCGAGGGAGCGGCAAGACCAGTCTTCACGAGGCGATGCTGTTCGAGGCCGGGGCGACCAAGCGGCTGGGGACCGTCGGCGACGGCTCCACCGTCTCCGACTACGAGGACGACGAGCAGGAGCGCGAGATGTCGATCGGCGCCGCGCTCGCGTCGTTCGAGCACGACGGTCGCAAGATCAACCTGATCGACACTCCGGGCGAGTCGAGCTTCGTCGCCGACGCGATCGCCTCGCTGCGCGTCTGCGACGCCGCCGTGGTCGTGGTCAACGCGGTGATGGGGGTCGAGGTCCACACCGAGCGGCTCTGGGCGCGGGCCGACGCCGAGGGCCTGGCCCGGCTGGTGTTCGTCAACATGCTCGACCGCGAGCGGGCCGATTTCTTCCGCACCCTGGACTCGCTCAAGGAGGCGTTCGGGCCGCACGTGGTCGCGACCGAGATCCCGATCGGATCAGAGCACGAGGTGACCGGCGTCGTCGACCTGATCGACAACAAGGCGTTCGTCTACGAGGGAAGCGGGCGTGGCAACTCGACCGAGGCCGAGGTCCCCGAGGAGCTTCGCGACCAGGCCGAGGAATACCGCGAGAAGCTGATGGACGAGGTGGCGGAGAACTCCGACGAGCTGATGGAGCGCTACCTCGAGGGCGAGGAGATCGACCACGACGAGATCGTCTCTGTGCTCAAGCAGGGGGTCACCAAGGGCACGATCTTCCCGGTCACCTGCGGGATCGCGACCAAGAATCTCGGCACCAACCGGCTGCTCGACGCGCTGGTCGAGGACCTGCCCTCGCCGGCGATGCGCGGCGCGGTCACCGCGATCGGCGAGGACGGGGAGGAGATCGAGCTCGAGCCCGACGAGTCAGGGGAACTCGTCGCATACGTCTTCAAGACCGTCGCCGACCCCTACACGGGCCGGATCAACCTGCTGCGGGTCTACTGCGGCACCCTGAAATCCGACTCGCACGTGGTCAACGTGACCCAGTCGGAGAAGGAGAGGATCGGCCAGCTCGGGACCCCGCTCGGCAAGGATCTGCAGAACGTCGACGAGCTCGGCGCCGGGGACATCGGCGCGGTCGCGAAGCTGAAGGAGACCCGGGCCGGCGACGTCCTCTGCGGCAAGCAGCAGGCGATCTCGTTCCCGAAGCTCGAGCTGCCGGCGCCGGTGATGGCTTTCGCCTACGAGGCGAAGACCAAGGGCGACGAGGAGAAGGCCGCGCAGGCAATCCGGCGGCTGTCCGAGGAGGACCCGACCCTCGACGTTCACCGTGACCAGCAGACCGGCGAGCAGATCATCGCTGGGCTCACCCAGGCCCACGTGGAGGTGATCGTCGACCGGATGAAGCGCCGCTTCGGCGCCGAGATCACGCTGAAGCCGCCGCGGGTTCCGTACCTGGAGACGATCCGCAAGAAGGCTAAGGCGCACGGGCGCTACAAGAAGCAGACCGGCGGCCGCGGCCAGTTCGGCGACTGCCACATCGAGATCTCGCCCGCCGAGGAGGGCGCGGGCCTGGAGTTCGTCAACGCGATCAAGGGAGGCGTGATCCCGACCTCCTTCATTCCCGCGGTGGAGAAGGGGATCAAGGAGGCGATGGAGCACGGCACGATCGCCGGCTACCCGGTCAAGGACGTCAACGTGCGCCTCTACGACGGGTCGCACCACAGCGTCGACTCCTCCGAGATGGCGTTCAAGATCGCCGGCTCGATGGCCTTCAAGCAGGCGATGGCCGATGCCGGCCCGGTGCTGCTGGAGCCGATCGTCAAGCTGACCGTCTCCTGTCCCGAGGACGTAGTCGGCGACGTGATCGGCGATCTCAACTCGCGCCGCGGCCGCCCGCTCGGGATGGAGCCCAAGGGCTCGGCCACCGAGGTCGGCGCCGAGGTGCCGATGGCGGAGGTGCTCGACTACGCCCCCGACCTGCGATCGATCAGCGGCGGACGCGCCGAGTACACGATGGAGTTCGAGCGCTACGAGGAGGTGCCCGGCCACCTGGCCGACAAGGTGGTCTCGGCGGCTCGCGAGGCCGAAGAGGTCAACGCCTAGCCGCCGGGATGAAGTACCTGCACACCTGCTACCGAATCGGCGACATCGACCGCTCGGTCGCCTTCTACAACAAGCTCGGTTTCGAGGAGGTGGGACGGTTCCCGATTCGCGACGAGGCGATCAACGTCTTCATGAACCTGCCCGGGGACGGCGACACGGCGCGCCTCGAGCTGACCTACAACCACGGCGTCGACTCCTATGAGCTCGGGACCGGCTACAACCACATCGCGATCGCCGTCGACGACCTCGATTCGGTCCTGTCGGATCTCGCCGTGCAGGGGATCGACCCCGAGAAGCCGCCGTATCAGGTCGGCGAAGGCGGTCCGCGGATCTGCTTCGTCCGCGATCCGGACGGCTACCGGATCGAACTGATCGACTCGCCCTGAGCGGCACCGCCCAGAGCTGGGCCGGCCCTGGCGACCTCCGCCCGGAGCGCTGGTACCGTCCGGTCGTGGGCATGGATACAAGCTGTTCGATCTGCGGTCGCACGATCCTCAAGGGCGAGCGTCCCCGGATCTACCTGATGCCGGATGGCGAGCCGCGCACCGTGTGCGAGCTCTGCCGGTCGCGAGCCGAGTCGCTTCACTGGGTCTGGGCCGAGATCGCCCACGAGCATCGCCCGCTGCCGCAGCCGCGACGGCGCCGCGGTTCGCTGGTCGGCTGGCTGCGCACACGGCGCAGCCCCGCCCAGGCGCCCGAAGCCGAGCCGGCCGGCCAGGGCGGGCCGGCCTCCGAAGAGGGAAACGGCGCCCCGCCCGCGGCTCGATCGATCGACCCCGCGGCGCGCGGCGCCAGGGTCGGGCGGGCCGGCGCGGAGCGCGAGCCCGGGACGCGGCTGGAACGGGCGGTGGCGAGGTTCAACGACTCAGAGCATTCCCGCACGGTCGCCGGTCTGACCAAGACCCTGGGGCCGCCAAGCGTCTCCGTCGGCGCCGCCGCCGGCTCACCGAACGAGATTCGGCTCACCGTCGCCTGGGAGCTCTCCTGGTATCAGTGGGGCGTCGACCTTGGCGAGCCCTCGATGGGCGTCTATGAGATCGACAAGGGCCACGAGGTCTCCGAGATCGACACCGCCGCGCGGCAGTGGAACGCCCATATCGGCGAGGACGGGACCCTGGGCCTCGGCACCGCCCCGCCCCGGGCCGAGGGCCAGCCGGCCGCCCGCGAGGGCTAGTGCCGGGCGAGAGGCTGCGCGTCAACGTCGACGGGGGCGCGCGGGGAAACCCCGGTCCCGCCGCGATCGCGGCGGTGATCCAGGACGGCAACGGCGAGGTCCTGGAGGAGCGAAGCGAGCCGATCGGCACCGCGACCAACAACGTCGCCGAGTACCGCGCGCTGCTGCTGGGGATCGAAGGGGCGAAGGCGCACGGCGCCGGCCGCCTCGATCTGGTCGGCGACTCGGAGCTGATCGTGCGCCAGGTCAAGGGCGAGTACAAGGTCAAGGACGCGACCCTGCGCGAGCTTCACGCCCAGGTGCTCGATGCCCTCGGGTCGTTCGATGACTGGTCGATCAGCCACGTGCGCAGGGAGCGCAACGCGGAGGCCGATCGCCTCGTCAACGAGGAGTTGGACCGCCTGTAGCCTTGGGTTGTGGCTGAGCGGCCTATAGATCCCGGGGTGGTGATCGGCCACGTCCACCTCAAGGTCTCCGACCTCGATCGGGCGCTCGACTTCTACTGCGGGGTTCTGGGGTTCGAGCTCCAGGACCGGATGGGCGAGCGAGGCGGCGTTCATCTCCGCCGGCGGCTATCACCACCACATCGGGCTCAACACCTGGGAGTCGGCGGGTGGAAGCCCGCCCCCGCGCGGAACCACCGGCCTCTACCACTTCGCGGTCCGCTATCCGACCCGCCGCGCCCTTGCCGACGCGCTGCATCGTCTGGGCGACGCCGGAATCTCGCTCAGCGGGGCCTCCGATCACGGCGTCAGCGAGGCGCTGTATCTCTCCGATCCCGACGGCAACGGGCTGGAGCTCTACTGGGACCGCCCCCGCGAGCAGTGGCCGCGCACGCCCGACGGCGAGCTGGCGATGTTCACCGAGCCGCTCGACCTGCGCGATCTGCTCGCCGAGCTGGAGGCTGAGCCGGCGTGAAGGTCGCGATCGCCGGCGGCCACGGCAAGATCGCCCGCCTGCTCGAGGGGCTGCTGGTCGAGCGCGGCGACGAGGCGGTCGGGTTGATCCGAAACCCCGACCACGCCGACGACCTGCGCGAGATCGGCGCCGAGCCGGTGGTCTGCGATCTCGAGGACGAGCACAGCGACGTCGCCGCCGCGATCGCCGGCGCCGACGCAGTCGTGTTCGCGGCCGGCGCCGGCCCCGGCAGCGGCGCCGATCGAAAGCGCAGCATGGACCTCGGCGGAGCTTTGAAGCTGATCGCAGCGGCGAAGCAGGGCGGGATCGACCGTTACCTGATCGTCAGCTCGATGGGAGCCGCCGACCCGCCCGCCGAGGGCGGCGACACCTTCGGCGAGTACCTGCGCGCCAAGGGCGCCGCCGACAGGGCTCTCGCCGAAAGCGGCCTCGCCTACACCATCGTTCGGCCCGGCAGGCTCACCGACGATCCGCCGACGGGGCGGGTGAGGGTGGGGGAGGGCCTTGAGAGCGGGTCGGTCAGCCGCGCCGACGTCGCCGCGGTCCTGGTTGCCTGCCTGGGGGCCGACGGCACGATCGGCCGCGAGTTCGACCTGCTGCAGGGGGAGACCCCGATCGAAGAGGCCCTCGTCGCCCTCTAACGCAAAGCGGCGGCGCCGAAAGCGCCGCCGCTTCTGCGGTCCGTAGTGCTGATGTCGCTATACGCCTAGGCCCTTCAGCACGGCGCTGACGGTGTTGGCGTTGAATGCCTCGGTGCCGGGCACGAGCTGCACGCCGGAGAACCCGTGCGCGCGGGCGTAGGCGAGCTCCTTGGGGAGGTCGCCGACACCGTTCGAGCCCGCCAGCGGTGCGATCTGAACCGTGCTCAGGACCCCGATCGCGCCACCGGTTGCGTTGAGGAAGCCGCTGCCCGAGTCGCCGGGGATCCCGGGAGTCGCGGTGTAGACGTCATGGCTCCAGCCGCTGGGGGCGTTCTGCAGGACGACGCCCTGCTTCGGGCTGAGGACCGTGACACCGCCGCGCAGCTCCGAGTTGCCGTAGGTGTAGACGGTCGATCCGCTTCCGCCCCAGGCGCCGACCCCGGTAGGCCCGCCGAATCCGGGCACCGAGGGATTGACGCTGGCGACGTCGGCCGGGTCGACCTTGATCAGGGCCAGGTCGTTGAACGCGCAGGTATCGGCATCGGCCTCGCCGTTTGCCTGCATCGTCAGCCACGAGTTGTAGACCAGGGTCCCCGGACGGCTGGCTCCGGTGATGTCCACCGGCGTTCCGAGCGGAAGCGACGCGCTGTCGCAGCCGTCGGTCTCGGTGGCGGCGCCGGTGCCGGAGCAGTGCGCTGCCTGTCCGAGGTAGACGTTCGACCCGTCCTGGTAGACGAAGTTCGACGTGCATTGGGCGCCTTCGGTGAAGACCTGGACGCCGGGATGGATCGTTGCCTGGTCGGCGGGAGCCCACGCTGCCGCCGCCGAGGGAATGAGCGCCAGCGCACCGAATACCAGCGCCACTGCCAGTGCCAGAAGATGCTTTCTCTGCATTTCTACGGACCTCCGTCCGTGGCAATTTGTGTCGGAGTCCCGCCCCTGCAAGGCGACCTCCCCCTGTACCTAATTTTTGAGTCGTATCAGACGACGCCCGCGCAGGCGTCACTTCCGCGTTTTTGGGCCCTTTTTCCTCGACATTCGTTTGGGCGGCGGTCGTCAAAGCCGTGGCTATACTCGTCGGACCCGGGCGGCTGTAGCTCAGTTGGCTAGAGCGTCTGCTTGCCATGCAGAAGGTCGTGGGTTCGAATCCCATCAGCCGCTCTACGGGACACCTATGGCAGACGAGCACAAAAAATCAGAGAATCAGGATCGCCGCGCCTCCCGACGCGGCGTTTTGAAACGTGGCGAGCGTCGCCCGAGCGAGAAGCCCCAGGCCGGGTCCCAGCGTGGGGGTGGCTCAAACCAGCAGCCGAAGAAGGACGAAGCGGCTGCGAGCACCGAGAAGGTCTCGACCCTTCTGGAGACGACCAGCAAGGAGGTGAAGCAGCTTCTCGAGGCCGCCGACGACGCGGCCGAGAAGATCCGCGAGGCGGCGAAGACCGAGACTTCGATAAACGCCGATGGGGAGGCCGCCAATGCCAGCGAAGGCTCGTCGGTTCTCGCCAGCCTCAACAAGGAGGTCAAGCAGGTGCTCGAGGCCGCCGACGACGCGGGCGAGAAGATCCGCGAGGAGGCGCGCGAGGAGGCGCGGCGGCTGATCGAGGAGACGCGCCGCCGGGCCGAGGCCGTGACCACCGAGCACATCGACCGTGTCTCCCAGATGAGCGGCGAGCTGCTCGAGCAGCTGGGTGCCGTCGACGAGCAGATGCAGAACCTCCGCAGCGCCTTCGACCAATCGATCAGGGCGATGGGCGCCGACCTCGGGGTCGAGGACACCGCCGTCTGGGACACCCAGAACGGCGCTGTCGAGGAGGAGCATGAGGGTGAGCTGCGCCAGCGGCTCGGCCGCCGGCGCAAGATGGTGCCGGCCCGCGTGCCCGAGGGGATAAGCGAGGGCGCCCGCCTGCTCGCGATGCAGCAGCTGACCGCCGGCGTCGCCCCGGAAGAGATCGAGGAGCGCCTTCGCAAGGAGCTCGGGGTCGAGAACCCCAAGCCGCTGCTCGAGTGGATGGGCATCGACGTGCAGGCTTCGCGCGAGTCCTCGCGCAGGTCCGGCAAGGACTGAGTCCTCGCCTGGCCGCTCGCTACGCTTGGCCCGCAGCCAGGCGCCTTGGCGGAGTGGCTACGCAGCGGCCTGCAAAGCCGTTTACACCGGTTCGATTCCGGTAGGCGCCTCATCGAGAAGCCCCGCTACGGCGGGGTTTTCTCTTGCCCAAGGTAGTTCGACGGATGGCGAACGTGTCGCGAGATCGGCGTGACCGACCTCGGAAAAAGGAGCGCCCCAGGGCCGAAGAACCTTCAGAGGCACTCGGCGCTGCGTACAACGCTGTGAATCTCGACGCCGTTGCAATCGTTGACGTTGAAACTCAGGACTGGTGGAGGCGATTGGTTGGCAGCATCGCGGCGCATTACGGGCAGATAGGCGATTCAGGGGCGCTGGAAATGGATCATCACGCGGGCACCGAGGCGGCCATCATCATCTACCTGCTCTGGGCAGCGTTTGAGAAGTACACGGAATTCATTGAGAGGCATAGCCTTGCGAAGCGCGGAGAGTATGAGCAGGCGCGGGTCATGCTCTACCCGTTCTATTTCTTGGGCGCTGGCTGGTCGCTCTTTTCAGGACACACCGACTTGCGCGAGCGCGTGCATAGCGACCCTCTGGCTCCTGAGAGACAAGTACCCGCTGGGTTGCTTGAGCCACCGCCCTAGCGAGATACTGCGGGGGCGGATGTCACGGTGCGCCATCGAAGAATGAAGCGCCCGCCCGGTCTGGTTGGGGCCTTGGGTCTCTGCGATTACGGCGGCAAGCTGCACATTCCCAACCCCGAGCTTTTCGACTGGCACCACGAGAGACTCACGACCTACTGTGGCCGAGAGTGGCCGCTTCCCCCCAAGGGATTGCACACTTGGGCTGACGTGGACGAGGACGACGTCTGTAAACAGTGCTTGGGGTCGTCTCACGTGGCGGAGTCCGTAG
This sequence comes from uncultured Solirubrobacterales bacterium, assembly GCA_963772265.1. Classification (GTDB taxonomy): domain Bacteria; phylum Actinomycetota; class Thermoleophilia; order Solirubrobacterales; family 70-9; genus Mayfieldus. Next base: position 351,741 of record CAVYWS010000005.1, read on the forward strand.
CGCCCGAGGCGCACAAGCACTTTTGGAGCCACTGGAGCGAAGCCCTCAAAGCCGCTGGGCTGTCGGAGTAGGCGATGTCGCAGGAGAACATCGAGGTCATCGGCCGGGCCTACGAGCTTCTGAACTGCCGAGACGCCGAGGGACTCGTCGAACTCTGCGCCGACGACTTCGTAATGGACATGACGGAGCGGGTCTTCAATCCCGACACCTATCGAGGCCCAGACGGGATTCGGCGTTTCCTCGGTGATGTGGACGAGGCTTGGCAGAGCTACCGCTGGCACGTGGAGGAAGCGCGACCGGCGGGGGAGGCGGTAGTCGCCATGCTCCATTGCGAGGGGCAAAGCCGAGAGGGTGGTCCAGGTGTCGACTGGCACGTCGCCTGGATGTGGAAGCTCGACGCAGGCACTCCGACCTCGCTTCGGTTCTACCGAGACCGGAAGAAAGCCCTCGAAGCTGCCGGGCTGTCGGAGTAGGCCATAGCCGGCGCATCAGCATTAATTGGGTTTTGGGGCAACCTGACGAGCACGGCAGATGTGAGGTGTCCGAGAAAAGCCGATTAATGAGGATGGACTCAGGTTGCGCGAAGGCTAGGGTGGCGCGGTCCTAATCGTCCGCCAGGGAGGTGCGCGTTGGAGGCATCAACGCAATCGAAGTCGTCGTGGAAGCGCCAGGCGGTGCATGGTGCGCGCCATTCACGCCTCGTCCTTTTGGTCCTGGCGGCCGTTCTGGCTTCGGTGCTTGGGCCGGCCTCTGCTCAAGCTGCCACTGTTCGCGTGACGATTACTTGGTCGACTGATTCAGATATCGACCTGCACGTTTACGACACGGTCGGCAACCATGCCTATTACGGCGACGACACGGCGATTCCGAGCGGTCAACTCTCCACGGACATCATTCCGGATCAGGGTGATAACGGTCCACACTCGGAGAGCTACACCGATAACGCCGACACGACCTCCCTCGGATTTTGCGCTGAATATTTTTCCGGATATCAGCCTGAGCCGTCCACCCAGGTCAACTACACGATCACCGATCCTGGCGGCGGAACTCGTAGCGGGAATGTTGTTCTAGCCGCTCCGGGCAGCAGCGCGGTGATTGGTTCAAGTCCAGACGGTTCGGTCACGACACCAACCTGCAGCAGCGGGGGCCCGCCGCCGCCCGACGTTGAGAGCGAGGAAGCTAACCTCTCAGTGTCAGTCGACGACTCACGGGCGACTGTCAGGCCAGGCCAAGAATTCGACTACATCATCAACGTATTGAACAAGGGCCCCGGCGTGGCGAGGAATGTGGCGGTCAATCAGAGCTTTTCAAGGCAGGAAGTCTTCGTCGCATCTCAACCATCTCAGGGGAGCTGCACTTTTGACGACGCGCTCCATTGTCAACTGGGATCGCTCGCTGCCAATTCCCAGGCTCGCGTCAGCGTGTTGGTCATCCCGCAATACCCGAAGTTTCACATCAAGACTCCACGGCTGACCAGGTCATGGCAAGTCGGCCCCATCCCTGTCTACAGGACCAGCAAGGGGTCAGTTTCTTCCGGGGTCTCGGTCTCAAGCAGCACGCCCGACCCTGACGGGGCGGGCAACACCGAGAACGAGACGACCGTGGTTCGCGTTCCGGGCGCCTCCTACGCTCAGCCGCCCCCAGGGCGCGTGAAGAAGGCAAAAGGGCACGGCAAACGGAAGCATCTCGTCAAGCGTGCAAGCAGAAACAATGCCACCGCCAGTTATGTTCACAGCGGCTCCGTACCGTGGTCGCCCACCAACGACGGCAATTATTGGTACGCCGCGGGTTGGTATTGCCGAAGCGCTAATGGCGAGTCACCGGGCTTTACGAATGTTCGGACGGGCTCCTGGTGGCGCACTCCGAAGGGATCGCTCTACTTCACTTGGAAGTTCCGGCGGCAGTACCGGGTGCAAATTGGGCAGGGCCATGAGTGGAGCACCAGCGCCACTGTCTACCACCCCTTTACCGAGACCAGCACTGCCACGGCGAGATCGAGCACTGTACAAGGCAATGGGAAGGTAAGTTGGCGAAGCACGAGTCCTCTTGAGCATTTCACCGCCTACCCAGGCCAGGTGTACCGAATCGCGGTCCAATGGAAGTGGTGGCACCACCACACCGTGATCCCCGATGTTCCCGAGAAGCAGACGAGCTGGATTCCTGTCGTCTGGTGCCACAGTTGAGTGGCTAAATTTGAGAGGATCCGCTGCGGACTGGCCCAGTATCGACGAGGGGGAGAGTGGCATGGCCGATGGCACTGGACTGACTAGGCGCTTCGTGCTCTGGTCGGATTGTGGTCGCTTGTCCACCCGGTTTCGTGAGTCGCTCGGCCTCGTGGCGCTCATCGCATCGATCCTCGCGTTGGCCATACCGGGTTCTGCTCAAGCCGTCCTGGGAGGGGAGACGGATGGCAATGGGCACCCCAACGTGGGTTTGCTCGCCGGCTATGACGAGTTGGGCCTCTACTACACCTGCTCGGGGACGTTGGTCTCGCAGACGGTCTTCCTCACCGCGGCTCACTGTCTTCCGGGTCCCGAGATTGGAAACCCGACAGAGATTCGGGTCAGCTTCGATTCCGACTATCCGCTTGGCACCGACCAGCTCGGACAGTTTCCGATTCTCACGACCTACCTGAGCGGGGTACCTCACGCCAATCCGGCCTGGGACGGGACGCGCCCGTTCGACGCGACATGGGTCTCGAACGACCTTGGTGTGATGGTCTTGGACGAGCCCGCTTCGGAGGTGTTCCCGGGCATCACGCCGGCGCACCTTGCTGGGCAGGGGTATTTGAACACCGTCGCGGGAAAGAACAAGGCGGGCTTCGAGGTCGTCGGTTACGGGATACAGCGATTGCGTAACCGCCCCACGGACCCCGGCGACTTCATCGACTGGACCCGGCGGCGAGCAGTCATGCAGTTCAAGCAGCTTTACGCCCCGAGTGCTTTCAGCCTTCGTGGAAGCCCGAACAGCAGCTCGGCGACCGGAAGTGGATCGAACTGTTCCGGTGACTCGGGCGGTGCGATTCTCGACGGCAGTCTCCTCGCGGGAGTCATCAGCGGCGTCAATGCCTACAACAAGGTCTTCTGCAAGAACGAGACCTATGGGGCTCGGATCGACACCGCCTCGGCGCGGAGCTTCCTGGACGACTTCATCACCCTCCCGTGAGGAATTGAAGCCGCCGGGCTGTCGGAGTAGGCGGCCGAATACCGAGCTTGACTCGGGCTTTAAGTCGAGGAAGGTCAAACAGATCGACATCGCGACGGTGCGCGACGACCGCGGCGTTGTCGAGGGCTACCTCGTTCCCGAGTTCGGGGATGCTCCAATCGAGGCGGTCACGCCGGATGCGATCGACTTCTACAAGGAACGGCTGATCGCAGAAGGCAGACTCTCGAGCCGCACCATCGTTCGCCATCTGACGGTGCTTCACGGCATCTTCAAGCGGGCGAAGCGGGTGTGGGGGCTTCGGGATAACCCGGCCTCTGCCGAGCTCGTGGAGCGGCCTAGGGTCGTTTACTCGGGCGAGTTCGACACGCTGACTCGCGACGAGGTAGAGCTGCTCGCGGCCAATGCCGAGAGCACACAAGACGCGGCCATTTACAAAACGGCAGCGTTCACCGGTCTACGTCAAGGAGAGTTGCTTGCGCTGCGGTGGGAGCACGTCGATTTCGTCGGCGGGCTCATGCACGTCCGCCGCAACTTCACGGGCGGGCGCGAGGAGGTTGCCGAAGGGCTGGCCCTCTTGAAGCCCGCCCACGTGCCGTGGTACTCGACCTCAGGGTCCATGAGCCGAGCTGTCGTGTCCTGATCCCCTTCCAGGAACGCTTCGAAGGTCTCCCGCACGATCTCCACGTTCTGCTGCGACATCGTGCGCGCAGTATCGCGCCAGGCCTGTCCTGAGCGAAACTGCACCCCTTGGAGGTTCAATCTGAAGACACCTGACGTGCTCGTGCTCGGTGCGGGTGGAATCCTCGGTGAGGCCTGGACCTCCGCGGTTCTGGCCGGACTCGGCGAAGGTGACTCGTTCGACGCCCGCCAGTGCGATGCCTACGTCGGCACCTCCGCGGGGTCGATTGTCGCGGCTCTGCTCAGCGCCGGAGTCGATCCCGCTTCGCGGCTCGATGACTTGCCCGAGCCTCCGCCGGTGGACGAGTCCGAGCAGCTCGAGGACTCGCTCCTGACCCGGGCGCTTCGGGCGGGGGCGGCAGTGGGGACCGCGGCCGCCGGGCCCCTCGCCTCGATCTTTCTGCGCACGACGGTGCCGGGCGGGAGGGTCATGCGCAGAGTCGCTCTTGGCAGGGTGCCCCGGGGGCGTCTGTCCCTGGCCGAGCTCGGCGCCGAGGTGCAGCGCAGCGGCGCCGAGTGGGACGGGCGGCTGAGGATCACCGTGGTCGAGCTCGAGAGCGGCCGCCGGGTGATCCTCGACGGTTCAGATCCGGCGGTCTCGGTCGCGGAGGCGGTCCAAGCGTCATGCGCAATCCCAGGCGTCTTTCAGCCACTCTCGGCCAACGGACGCAGCTATGTCGACGGCGGCGCCTGGAGCACGACCAATCTGGACACGGCCCCGGTGGGCAAGGGAGCCGAGGTCCTCTGCCTGAACCCGACCGGCTCGCTCGGTTCGCGGCGGGCCGGCCTGCTTTCGCTTCTCGGCCCGCTTTCCCGGTCTCAGGCCGCGATCGAGGCGGCCTCTCTGAGATCCCGCGGCGCCAGCGTGCAGGTCGTCGCTCCCGACAGCGAATCCGCGAAGGCGATGGGGGCAGACCTCATGCGTCGTGGCCCACGTCCCGCGGTGGTGGCGGCCGGGCTCGCTCAGGGCAGAAGGCTCGCGGTCTCCCAGAGATAGACCGGTTGGATCCGGTAGGCGCCTCTTCTTCGTGAGAGGATCCGGTGCCGATGACGGACTTCCTCGTCAAGCGCGATGACCTGCGCACGTGCCGCGTCGTCGAGGGCGAGGCGCCCGAGATCGAGCCGGGCCAGGCGCTGCTGCGGGTCGATTGCTTCGGGCTGACCGCCAACAACATCACCTACGCGGTGATGGGCGACGCGATGTCCTACTGGAGGTTCTTTCCGGCCGAAGAGGGTTGGGGGCGGGTTCCGATGTGGGGCTTTGCCGAGGTCGAGCGAAGCGAGGCCGAGGGAGTCGAGCCGGGAACGCGGCTCTACGGCTACCTGCCTCCGTCATCGCATCTGGTGGTGACCCCTTCGGGCGCCGACGAGCGTGGCTTCGTCGACGGCTCGCCGCACCGTGCCGATCTCCCCTCGGCCTACCAGCGCTACGCGGCGACCTCGGACGACCCCTTCTACCGCGATCACACGGAGGACATGCAGATGCTGTTGCGGCCGCTCTTCTACACCTCGTTTCTGATCGACGACCAGCTCGACGACGAGGGCCTGACGACTCGCGGGCCGGTCTTGATCTCGAGCGCGTCGAGCAAGACGGCGATCGCCGCCGCCTTCATGCTCGCGCGGCGCGACGGTGTCGAGCTGATCGGGTTGACCTCGCCGCGCAGCGCCGAGTTCGTCGAGGGGCTCGGGATCTACGGGCAAACCGTCACCTACGACGCGATCGACTCTCTGGAGCCGCGGCCGGCCACATACGTAGACGTCGCCGGCGACGGCGAGGTGCGCCGGGCGGTGCACTCGCGCTTCGGCGACCGGCTCGTTCACAGCATGGCGGTGGGGCTGAGTCATTGGGACAAGCTCGGCGCCGGGGGCGACGGCGAGCTTCCGGGTCCGCCCCCGACTCTCTTCTTCGCGCCGGACCGGGTCATGAAGCGCACCAATGACTGGGGTGGCGCCGAGCTCGAGGCGAGGGTGGCGGACGCCTGGCATCCGTTCTGCGACTGGATCGGGGACTGGCTCACGCCGATTCGAGGCGAAGGCTTCGACGCCGTTCGCAACGCATATCTCGAGGTCCTCGCCGGCGGTGTCGACCCGAAGGCCGCGCACGTGGTGTCCCTATAGGGGCGTCCGGCGAAGCGTTCAGCTTTCGAGTCCGGCCGCCTCCAGTGCTTCGTCCCAGGTCTCGAAGTACTCCATGCGGACGATCCTTCCGTCATCGAAGGTCGCGACCTGGTGGTAGAGCTCGGTTTCGATCTCGATCCCGCTCTTGCCTCTTCCGTGGTGGCGGAGCCGGGTTGCCACCCGGTCGCCGGCGTCGAGGAACTCCTGCGGGACGAGCTGCAACTCGTCGAACGTCTCGTCGATCCCCTCCCAGAACTTTCTGATCTCGTCGGGGCCGCGGCAGGAGTCGGAGCTCTGCTGCGCCGGCAGCACCCAGTCGATCTCGGGATCGAAGGACTCGAGGGCGGCGTCGAAGTCACGCCGGTTGTAGGCGTCTATGAACTCCCGCGTCTTGTCGACGTTCTCCTCTGACATCTCCCCGCCCAGTATTGCTGCGCTCGCCATCATCTGACGAGTGCTGCTGGCGATCGCGATCCTGCTCACCGTCTTCGTGCTCTCGCCGCCGATCGGCGCCGCGGTGATCGTCCTCGCCGCCGTGGTCGAAGTCGGCGAGTTCCTGTTCTGGCGCCGCTTCCTGCGCCGCTACCGGATCCGCACCGGCGCGGAGGCGCTGATCGGCCAGCCGGTTGAGGTCGTCGAGGCCTGCGACCCGATCGGCAGGGTGCGGATCCGAGGCGAGCTGTGGAACGCGCGCTCGGCGCAGCCCCTGGCGGTGGGCGAGACGGCGAGCGTCCGCGCGGTGAACGGGCTCACCCTGGAGATCGCTCCCGGGGATTGATTCCGGAACGGAAAAGGGCCCCCGCGAGGGAGCCCCTTGTTTCCGAAGGACGTACCACCAGTGGACCTGCCCCTGGCTCGTCGGTCCTTAAACCAAGTCTTTGGTGCCTATCGGCACCTGCCTGTCGAACTTAACACGGCGCAACGACGCTTGTTTCACTCGCCGCTGCCCTCGCAAGACTATTCCCGAGAAGTCCGTGCGAATACTGCGCAATTTGGACGAACGAACCAGAGCAGTTCTTCCACAACGGCCATAGACGGACGGCGACCGCGCAGCCTGGCCAGCCAGCCAGCAATAGGATGACCCCAGGCTAGCTAGGAGGAGAAAGAGCGATGAGGTACCTGATCACCGGCGGCTCCGGCTACATCGGCACCCGCCTGACCCAGCTTCTGGCCGAGCGTGACGAGACCGAGCGGATCGTCAACGTCGACGTTCGCCCCCCTGAGGCGGGCCTGCCCAAGGCCTCGTTCGTCAGCGGCGACGTGCGCGACAGCGAGTCGATCCGGGCACTGCTGGAGCGCGAGGAGATCGACTGCCTCATCCATCTCGCATTCATCCTCGACCCGATCCGCGACGAGGCGCGCATGTACGACGTCGACGTCAACGGGACCGTGGCCGTTCTGCGCGCCGCCTCGGAGGCCGGAACCGGTCACGTCATGGTCACCTCCTCCGCGACCGCCTACGGCGCCTTCCCCGACAACCCCGAGCCGATCGCCGAGGACCTGCCGGTACGCGGCCAGCCAGACTTCGCCTACGCGCGCGACAAGGCCGATATGGACCGCGCCTGCCAGCTCTGGGCCGCCGATCACCCGGATCGCGTGATGACGATCGTGCGCCCCTCGATCGTCTTCGGCCCGAGCGTCAAGAACTACATCGTGCGCAGCTGGGAGAACCAGCCGTTCTTCCCGCACCTCGACGGTGTCGACACGAACATGCAGCTGATCCATGAGGACGACCTGGTCGACGGCCTGATCGCGCTGCTCGACAAGAAGGCCCCAGGCGCCTTCAACTTCGCCGGCGACGGCACGATGACCTGGCGCCAGGGGGCCGAGATGATCGGCACCAAGACGCGGAAGATGTCGTTCAAGATGGCCTACCGGATCGCCAAGTGGAGCTGGATCCTGCGCCTGCCGCGGACCCTGGCGCCTCCCGGCAACCTGCACTTCATCCGCTACCCGTGGGTGGTCTCGAACGAGAAGCTGAAGACGGTGACCGGGTGGGAGCCGCAGTACGACACCGTGGAGACGTTCAAGATCACGATGCGGGCGCGCGGCATCCTCGGGGCCGAGGGAACGGCCGGCGTCGAGGCCCCTGTCAGCGGCCCTCCGGTCGCTTAGCGGCTCGAAGTCGCGCTGCTAAATTCAGAGCCCCGCTGGGGCGTATAGCTCAGTTGGGAGAGCGCCGCCTCGACAAGGCGGAGGTCACTGGTTCGAGCCCAGTTACGCCCATTATTTCCCGCATTCCCATGCGGGTGGTTCGAGACCAGTTCGCATCCTCCGGGACCCCTCGTCTGTTTAGGCCCATTGGTCGAGGCTCGACGACCATGCGGCGACGATAGAGGTTTTTGGGATTGCGATGGCTGTCTTGCTGCCGCCCGAGTTGCTTTGTCCGAGGCAGAGCCCATTCGGGACGCGATAATCGAGCCGCGATATGGCCGAAGCCACTGAAGAGCCTCTAACCATCAATGAGGCATTTCCCCCAGGCGAAGCGGCGGGAGAGTGGGTTCTTGTCTTGTCGATGGCCATGAACGATCTGGTCACCCTCGACGGAAAGGTCCACGATGCACTTCAAGCAGATGACCCTGACGCGGGTTACTTCTTGCGTCTCCTCTGCGGGGCCTTGCGCGAGCTGTGGCGCCTCTTCGATGTTGCTGACAACGACCAGGTGGTCGCAGCGCTTGTTTTGAGCATGGTTGAAGAGGCCAGAGAGGCCTATGGGCAGGTCCGAAAATTCTTTGTCCGTCCAGACGTGCCGGAAGGTGAGCCGTTGCAGTTGTCATGGGGGGAGCTGTATCTCAAGGATGTCCGTGACCGCACGTTTCATTACCCCCAAGTTGGCAGCCCCGAACTAGGGGAAGCTCTGCACAAGAGCCGTAAGGAGACGGCTCACGTCAGGGAATCAGGTCACCGGCCATTCGATTTCGCTGATGTTGTGTCCCAGCAGGCAGCCTTTGGAGATATCAGCGAAGAAGAAAGCGCGGAACGGTTCGCCGAAATCGTCACCAAGGCCCAGGAGATAGAGCGACTTCTAGTGCCAGTCGTATGGGCGGCTCTCGGAAGTCATCTACGGGCCCGGAACATTGATCCGCAGCGCCTCCGCATTTCCGACCAAGATGCTCTTTGACAAAACAAAGGGGAATGCGCGTGCGCTTGCGATGTTGATGCCATGTCTAATCAAGCAGGCGACAGGCTGATAACGACCAATGAGGCGGCTGGGCTGCTGAGAGTTTCCCCGGCAACGATTCTCAACTGGATTGACCAGGGCCTCATTCCGTATGTTCAACTCCCGACGGCGGGTAGGAAGCGGCGGCGATTTCGAATTCCCCGCACAGGCCTATTGGCATCGCTTCGGTCGAACTTCGACCTAACAAAGCACTTCGGCCCCTAGGCCTACGCGGTGCCTTCGCGGATCGTTAGCGCTGATTGCTTCCAATCGTCGCTTTTCCGCACCCGCGCTCGTTACAGCCACCAGATTGATTCCTTCACTTCAGTCATGGACGGCAGCCACAACCCAAGCGAGTGACGGCAAAGAAGCCTACGAGCGCACAACAATCATCACTTCAGCTATCAGGCTGAAAGTTTGTATGTGGGCGATCTCGATGTCCTGCCGGTGTGTCTTGGCGTGAACACCTTTTCCAAGCAACTCCACCAGCATGTCTAGGCGGCGAGCAAGGTCGCTAATTTGCGCTTCCAGCGAAGCGAAAGTCGTGGCGCTTTCAATTCGTTCGCCGAGAAACATTAGAAGCCGGTTTTTGAAGTGCCTGTCGGTGACTTCTCTCGCCTCACCCTGGCGATCAAGAACCGGCTTAGGCTGAGGCGGATATACCTGATCGGCCAAGAATGACAAGGCCCTTCGGCAGGACAGCGCAGCGTGAGCTAGCGATTCACTCTGGTCTGATCCGGTAAGCAGACGCTCTCGGGCAGCATCCAAGCAATCGGCTGAATCCGGAAAGCAGGACCGCAGCTCACCTTCTAGTCGCCGATCATCAGGTGCGCGGAGAACTGCGGTCTCTTCTCGCCGGGGAATAGGGAGGCCTCTTGGCGGTCCTGCGGGTTGAGGCAGTAGCGGCGCCGTGGCGCTCTCCGAAACCATCGGCTTGAGCGCCTTTACTCGCCTTGCTTTGGGTCTCGGCCTGGCGACCTGTCCAGCCACGGTCGGAGCCGTCAACGCCTTTATTGCTTTATCGACCTCGACGCGGCTACTCGCGTTCGCTGAAAGGGCATTGAGAATGCTCTTGCTCAGCTGGCGATTGAAAGCCGACCCGACCCCGGCCTGCTGCGCCAGTGTTGTGGCTAGCTTCGGATTGACCGACAACTCATGCTGAAGAGACCGCTTAATAGCGGGCGCAAGTCGCTCTAGCGCCTGGTGATGGGTCGTTACGCTGCGACCCAGCGCCCGGTAGCGAGCAGAGAGCCGGGCATCGAGGTGGGCTGCGGGATTGACTTTCAACGCGCTGACCGAATATCCGGGAAGCGCTGCTGCGCGGGCACTACTTGCTATCGCCCCCTTCGTCGCAAGGGTTTGCCTTGCGATCTTGGCAATCGTGGTGTTATTGAAGGTGGAAACTTGCTGTGCTTTGGCTATCGCGGCCCCGCGCTGGTCAGAGGCGGAACCGATTTGGGTTAATTGTTTGGTGGATTTCATGGCTTCTCGGGTTTGGGATGGTCGTGGCCGGAAGGTCCCTACGTAGTGGCTCTTCCCATGCGCTTGAGGCTAGCCAGAGCTGCGGACGTTGCCCCAGCTCCGCCGCCTCCCTCGGCTAGAGGGTGAAGTCCCGCAGCGCCTGCCGTGCTCGCTCTGGTTTGGTGTGCGCGTAATGGCGCCGCGTGGTGGAAATATCTTTGTGGCGAAGGACTTCCGAAACGACGTCGATAGCCATGGGGTGGTCAGGGTCGTTTAGCGCGAATCGGGCCCAGGCGCGACGAAGCGAGTGGGGGCAGATCTTCGAGGTTTTGCCATTCACCGCTTCGTGCTTTGCATTCGTCGATCTGAGTGCAACCTTCGCTCTGATTCCGCGCCACTTGAGCATCTTGGCCATCTGATTGGGGAGGACGGGTTTGCCGTTTCGCGTCAAGAGGACGAATGCAGTCTCCTCATCCTCGAGCGCCTGCCGCACCTTCGGATTGATTGCCGCCTGCTTGAGCTGCCACTTTCGATATTGGCGGAACACCGCAAGGAGCCTCGGATGCAGGTCGAATGTGTCCACCTTTTTTCCTTTACCAATGAGCCGCCAGGTCCCTTCGTCGAGGTCGATATCGCGCCAGCGGGTCTCCACAAACGGGGCGCGGCGGGAGGGGGCATAAAAGACCCAGTGGGCTATGAGGCGATCCCTGGGCTTGCCAGGGGCATCAAAAAGCTTCAGCACTTCTGAACGGGTCGGCGACCACTGCGGAACTGTCACAACCGTTGGGCAGTCGATTCCGGAACTTGGATCGTGATCCGGCAGATCCTCGTCCATCATGAAGTGGTGATAGAGGAAGCGGATTGCTGAGAGGTAGCCCTTCTGAGTCGAGCCGCTCCAGCCGCAGTCAGAACGTCCGTCGGGATAACCCCTATCCCGACACCATGAGCAAGCCAGTCGGGATTGAGCGGGAACCGCACCGCCAGGCTCGCCCAGATGATCGAGAAACATCGCAATGTGCTTGCGCTTCGCCGTATAAAAGTTTCGCCGGTGGGCGCTCTCTAGATATTCAGCGAAATGGCCCAGGTCGGTTGCGTATTCCTTGCGCGTTTGCCTCGTCGGCTTGCGCTTGTGGTTGATCGAAACGGCTTCTCGTATGAGCTGCTCCGAACTCAAGTGCATCCGGATCCGTCCTGCGTCCTCTTGTAGTTGGGCGAGGTTGGACGCGGCCCTGGCTTGGACGTGGTTTGCGCGTCGCCTTCCGGCAGGTGCGCGGTATTGCCGACCCCGGTGTTCCCCAATTCGCTGCATATGAGAACTAAGGGGTTTTTTGAAAGCGATACCGGAGCGATTTGCGCTCTGGTTTCGACTTGCAGTTTGCTGCTTGTCCATAAGAGAAATATGGGACGTTTGCAGCAAAGAACCGGAGCATTAGACCGATCTACAGCTGCTTGCGAGGTCGCAGGCACGGTCAGACTCCGCAACTGGTCAGATTGGTTCGCGCTTAGAGCGAGGTCACTGGTTCGAGCCCAGTTACGCCCACTTCTTAGGTTTCTTCGAGGTACGCACCGAGTCGCTCGGCAAGCTCATTGGGGCGACTGAGCGCCGGAGTGTGACCGCTTGCCAGCTCGTCGGGTTCGAATCCGAGACGCTCGCGCACGACACCGCGCAGCCAGTCGGCCGGGAAGAGGCGATCGTCGCGGCAGACGATGAACCTCGTCGGTACGTCCGGCCACCCCTCGAGCGGCCACGGTTGCCGCATCGGGGTGTCGGCCTGGTCTCGTCCCCTCTTCAAGCGCCTCGACCGCCAGCTCGCGGGGGACGTCCTGGTAGAAGGTTGCGATCAGTTCGTCCTCTTCGCTCGCCGGGCTGTCCTCCCCGTCGCCCGGCTCGCCGACCGCCTGCTCGTAGCCGGTGTTGGCCCACCACTCGTTCGCCCGTCTCTCCCGGTGCCGGGACCATCCCGGCGACCAGAACCATCAGGTCGACCGGCACCCGCTCGCAGACCATCGGTGCGGTGAAGCCGCCGAGAGACTGCGCCACTACGACGAGGTCGGTGCGGTCCCCGACCGCGTCGACCACGGAGTCGGCGTATTCCGACCACCCGGCTGACTGGTCATCGCACGGCAGGTCCACGGCCACCACGTCGTGGCCCCTCCGCCGCAGCCCCGGCTCCACCAGATGCCAGTACCAACCGACGTCGCCTGCGCCAGTGGATGAGGGCGTAGCTGGCCATGCCCCCGATCGTAGGCAATGCAAGGCGCTGAGCTCGGCATCGCGGCCGCCGCGTATCGTGGCCGCCCGTGCTGGCGACCTATGCATCGGTGATCGCCGTCTGCGCCTCGTCGCTGGCGATCGGCCAGGCGGCGCTGGCGCTGTGCGGGTGGCGGCGCTGGTCCTGGCTCGCGCCGGCGGTCGGTCTGGCGCTCGTCACCGCGCTTTGCTGGGCGACGGTACGGCTGCCGGGCGACGGCACGATCTCGGCGATCGCGGTCTTCCTCGCCACGGCGGCGTCGCTGGTCTTCCTCGCCGGGCGGGTCGAGGAGGTCGGCGACGCGGTTCGGGATGCAGTGCCGGTCGTGGTCGTCGCCCTGATCGCCGCATCGCTGCCGTTCATCGTCGAGGGCCGGTTCGGGATCCTCGGCACGAGCTTCAACCCCGACATGTCCCAGCACCTGCTGGCCGCCGACCGGCTTGCCCACGGGACCGACTCGCAGCTGCTGGCCCAGGGCTACCCACTCGGCCCGCACGCGGTCGTCGTCGCCCTCGACAAGGGGCTCGACGTCGGCCTGGTCCACGGCTTCGGCGGTCTCACCCTCGCGATCTCGGTGCTCGCGTCGGTGACCGCACTGGGTGCCCTCAGCGATCTGGGGCGGATCCCACGCTGGATCGCCGCCCTGCTGGTCGGCCTGCCCTACATGGTCGCCTCCTACCTGGCGCAGGGGGCGTTCAAAGAGACGATGCAGGCCCTTTTCGTGCTTGCCTTCGCGATCTGCCTGGGCGGGATGGCGCTGCGACACCGGCGCCTCGACCGGGGGCGTGGTCCGGACGACCGAAGTGGGGAAGGGGGACGGTGGGGGACGAGCGGCAGGGCCGTGGCATGGCTGGCTGCCGCGAGGGTCCCACCGTCCCCCTCAACCGGCCCGCTCGTCGCAGTGCCGCTGGCGCTGCTCGCCGCCGGAAGCGTCTTCACCTACAGCTTCCCTGGCCTGACCTGGCTGATCGGCGCCCTCGTGCTCTGGGCGCTGGCCGAACTGTTCCTGGTCAAGCGATCCGGTGGGGACGTCGCGGCGGCGCTGCGGGCCGCATTGCAGCCGGCCTGGCTGGCGCTTCTCGTCTTCGCGGTGTTGGTCGCTCCCGAGCTCGGCCGCATGATCGACTTCGGCAGTTTCGAGACCTTCGATCCCAACGGCCCCGGGCTCGGCAACCTGTTCGGGCAGATCTCGCCGGTCGAGGCACTCGGGATCTGGCCCTCCGGCGACTTCCGGCTCACGGCGGGGGCGGGGGCCGTACCGGCGATCGGGTTCTACGCCGGGGTCGCGTTCGCCGGCGCGCTCCTGCTCTGGGGCCTGTGGTGGTGGCTGCGGCGGGCCGAGGTCGCGGTTCCGGCGGCGCTGATCGCGGCCGCGCTTGCCTACGCGGCGGCGCGGGCCGGCGGCACCGCCTACACGGCGGCCAAGGCGATCGAGATGGCGGCGCCGCTGGCGGCGCTGGTCATCGTGCGGCCGCTGCTGCGCTTCGAGCCGCAGGAGCTGCGTCCGGGTTCGCTGACCGCCGTGGTCAGGCCGCTGGCTGCGGCCGCGTTCGTGGTCGCCGCGGGGGGCTGCAGCCTGCTGGCGCTCGCCAACGGTCCGGTCGGGCCGACCTCCTACTCGCCGGCGCTGACCGGGCTGCGGCCGCAACTCGCCGGCAGCTCGACCCTGGTGCTGGCGCCGCCCGACCTGATCCTCGACCAGCACGGAACGCCTTACATCGCCTGGGAGCTGCGCGGCGGCCGCGTCTGCATCGGTACGCATCGGGACGAGCGAAGGCCGCCCCCGCCGGGCGTCGAGTTCGTGATCACGTGGGCGGACGCGGGCACCCGGCCACCGGCTCCCGGCCTGCGCCTGGTTCGGCGGGCTGGTCCCTATCTGCTCTGGCGACGCAGCGGCCCGATCCGAGGCCGAAGCCCGTGCCCGCTGATCGCGGTGCGCTCCGCGCGCCAGGGCGAGAAGCAGGCCGGTTGAGCGGCTTCGTAGCATGGGCGCGATGACGGTCAAGCTTCCCGACGGCTCCGAGCTCGAGCTCTCCGACGGCGCGACCGGCGCCGACGCCGCCGCGGCGATCGGCGCCGGGCTGGCGAAGGCGGCGCTGGCGGTCCGGGTCGACGGCGAGCTGCGCGACCTATCGGCGCCGTTGGCCGACGGCGCGTCGATCGAGATCGTCACCGACCGCGACCCCGACGCGCTGGACCTGATCCGCCACGACGCCGCCCACGTGATGGCCACCGCGGTGCTCGACCTCTGGCCGGGGACCAAGGTGACGATCGGGCCGCCGATCGAGAACGGCTTCTACTACGACTTCGAGTTCCCCGAGGGCACGACTGTCAGCGACGACGACCTCGAGCGGATCGAGGCGGCGATGGCCGAGCACGTCAAGGCCGACGAGCCGTTCGAGCGCCGCGAGCTCCCGGCCGGGGAGGCGATCGAGAAGTTCCTCGGCGAGGGTCAGGACTACAAGGTCGAGCTGATCGAGGACCTGGTCCGCGACGAGGGGGTGAGCACCGTCTCGCTCTACCGCAACGGTCCCTTCGAGGACCTCTGCCGCGGCCCCCACGGCCCCTCGACCGGGCGGATCAAGGCGTTCAAGCTCAACTCCCTGGCCGGCGCCTATTGGCGCGGCGACGAGACGCGCCAGATGCTGACCCGGATCTACGGCACCGCGTTCTTCTCCAAGCAGGACCTGGCGGACCATCTCGAGCGAATCGAGCAGGCGCGGGCCCGCGACCATCGCCGCCTCGGGCCCCAGCTCGGGCTCTTCACCCTGCGCGAGGAGGCGCCGGGGATGCCGTTCTGGCTGCCGAACGGAACCGTGCTGCTGCGCGCGATCGAGGCCGAGGTCCGCGAGCAGCTCGCAGAAGCGCGGCTACTCCGAGATCAAGACCCCGCGGGTGCTCGACGAGGAGCTCTGGCACCGCTCCGGGCACTACGACAACTACCGCGAGAACATGTTCTTCGCCGAGCCCTCGCAGCGCGAGGGGGACCAGCGCCGCTTCGCGCTGAAGCCGATGAACTGCCCCGGCGCCTGCCTCGCCTTCGCCTCCGAGCAGCGCTCCTACCGCGACCTGCCCCTGCGGCTGGCCGAGTTCGGCGACGTCTCCCGCTACGAGCGCGAGGGCGTCCTGCACGGGCTGCTGCGGGTGCGGGCCTTCACCCAGGACGACGCCCACGTCTTCTGCACCCTCGAACAGGTCACCGACGAGGTCGACTCGATCTGCGAGGCGATCGACGAGCTCTACGAGCGATTCGGCTTCGACGACGTCCGGGTCGAGCTCTCGACCCGGCCCGAGAAGTCGATCGGCACCGACGAGCAGTGGGACCGCGCCGAGGGCTCGCTGCGCGAGGCGCTCGAGCGCCAGGGCCGCGAGTTCGACGTCGCCCCCGGCGAGGGGACCTTCTACGGGCCGAAGATCGACTTCCACATCACCGACGCCCTCGGGCGCTCCTGGCAGTGCGGCACCTGCCAGCTCGACTTCTTCATGCCCGAGCGCCTCGGCTGCGCCTACACCGGGGCCGACAACGCCGAGCACGTGCCGGTGATGATCCATCGCGCCCTGCTCGGCTCGATGGAGCGCTTCGCCGGGATCCTGATCGAGCACTACGCGGGGCGCTTCCCGACCTGGCTGGCGCCGGTGCAGGTGATCCTGCTGCCGGTTGCCGACCGGCACGTCGAGGGGGCACGCGAGATCGAGGGCGAGCTGAGAGCGGCCGGATTCCGGCCCCGGCTCGACGAGCGCTCCGAGTCGGTGGGCCGCAAGATCCGCGACGCCGAGCTGGCCCGGGCTCCCTTCATGCTGGTGCTCGGCGACCGCGAGCAGGAGGCGGGGGAGGTCTCGGTCCGCTCGCACGAGCAAGGTGACCTCGGGTCGATGAGCCTCGAGAAGTTCGGCGAGCGTCTGCGCGAGGAGATCGGTGCGGCCCAGGCCTGACCCTGTGTCATACTCCGACCACTTGACTGCCGGTACGACACGCACCCCGCGCCGCTGAGCGCCCGCCGTGCCCGCTTTCGCAACCTTCCTCGTGAACGCTTGAGTCTCGACCGCTTCTCTCACTAGTGCCGGTCCCGCGTAGGTTCGACCGGCGCCCGCCCGAGCGCGACCAGACCCGGCTCAACGACCGGATCCGCTCCCCTGAGGTGCGGCTGATCGGCTCCGACGGCGAGCAGGTCGGGGTGGTCAAGATCGAGGACGCGCTCGAGCGCGCCCAGGCGGAGGACCTCGACCTGGTCGAGGTCGCGCCGGAAGCCAAGCCCCCGGTCGCCCGGCTGCTCGACTACTCGAAGTACAAGTACGAGCAGGAGCAGAAGGCGAAGGCCGCCCGCAAGCACCAGCAGCAGGTCAACGTGCGCGAGATCAAGCTGCGCCCGAAGATCGCCGACCACGACTACGAGACCAAGAAGGGCCACGTCGAGCGATTCCTGCTCGGCCGCAACAAGGTCAAGGTGACGATCATGTTCCGCGGCCGCGAGCAGGCCCATCCCGAGCGCGGCCGGGCGCTGCTGCAGCGGCTGTTCGAGGACCTCGATGGCCTGGCGACGATCGAGCAGGAGCCTCTTCAGGAGGGGCGCAACATGAGCATGCTGCTGGCGCCTGTCGCGCGAGGCGGTCCAGGCCGGCTCGGGCTAGCCCGCCGAAGCTCAGCGAAGGATCCGCAGCGTCCGTCTCGCCGGGGCCGAGACCGACGATCCGTCAGGGCTCAGGGCCCGGAACGAGACCTTGTGGCGTCCGTAGGAGAGCTTCAGCCGCGCCCGCGACGAGCAGGCGTGCCAGCGCCGGCGGTCGGCGCGGCACTGGAAGCTGCTGCCGGGCACGCTCGAGGCGATGCGGAAGGTCGGGGTGCGGTCGCGGGTGCGGCCCGACGGGCCGGCGGTGATCCGGGTCTTCGGGGGCCCGCCGGAGGACGTCTTCGGGGTGCGGCGGGGTCGAGAACCTGGAGCTGAAGCTCGCCCCGACCGCCTTGTCGCCGTCGACGGTGAGCTGGCAGCGGCCGGCGCCGGCGCATGCCCCGTTCCAGCCGCCCAGCGTGGCGCCGGCGCCGGGGGTGGCGGTGAGGCTGACCGGAATGCCGTCGCTGAAGGTCGCGGTGCAGTCGCCGGGGCAGTTGATGCCCGGGCCGGTGACCGTCCCGGTGCCCGAGACCGAGACCGTGAGCACGTGCCTCGGCCCCGGCGAGGAGTCGATCATGTCCGCCAGCTCGACCGCGAGCCGCGGCGACCGCGGCGGGCGAGGCGGTGGCCTGCTTCATCGAGGGGAAGAGGTTCTGCGCGACCGCGGTCGCGTCGTCGCCGCGCCCCTCGCTCTGGAGCAGGTGCAGGTACTCGTAGTCCTCGCGCCCGTCGCGGATCCGCTTCAGCCGGATCGACTCGATCGGGATCGCGTGGGCTCCCGCCGATCACGTTGGTCGTGCCCGGGTAGAAAAGCGTTCCGTCGCCGTTGCCGCCGCAGCAGTACTGATCGCTCCAGGCGGTCCCGAGCTTGTTGGTGGTGCCCCAGTAGAGCTCGCCCCTGGCGCCGCTGGTGAAGGTGAGCCAGCCCATCGCCCGCTGCTGTGAGGACGGCTCGTCGATCGCATAGCCGGGCCAGCCGTCGTACTCGGAGCCCTCGTACTCGCCGCAGGAGAAGCTGTCGCAGGATGTGTAGGGCCAGAGGTTGCGGGACGAGCTCGAGCCGCGCCACGAGTCATAGGCGGCGAGGCCGTCGCGCGGGAAGGCGTCGGCGTTGGGGGAGAGGTCGCTGGCCCAGGCGGGCGCCCGGCCGACCCCGGCGGTGACCAGCTTGCGGACCCCGGGCCAGGCCTGGTCGGCTGCCGCGGCCTTGGAGTCGCAGTTGCTCCAGTCAGTCGAGGTGTGAGGCTCGTCGCAGACGTAGTCGAAGAACCGCTCGGCGACCTCGGGGTGCTGCTGGGCGAGGCTGCGCCACTGGCCGACGCAGGTCGCGCTGCAGCCGTAGGTGTCGATCGCGGTCATCTCGGCCCCGGCCAGCCGGGTGCGGGGGTCGGTTCCCTCGAGCAGCCGCTGAAAGGAGGAGAAGCGGCCCGGTGAGATGTTGGAGAGGGTGACGCGGTTGTCGAGGGCGCTGACCTCGAACAGGGTCTGGTCGATCCCCGAGCCGCCGGTGCCGCCGAAGGCGCTGCGCAGGGTCGAGGTCGAGGGGATCGAGAAGTCGAAGACGGTCAGGTGAACGGGGACCTCGGCGACGGTCCCGCCGCCGCCGCGGACGAGAACGCTGCCGCGGTAGTCGCCGGCGGGGGCGTCGTTGGGAACCAGGACGTCGATCCAGGCGGTCAGCCTGCCGTTTGCCGCAAGGTCGATCGGGAAGGCGTTGCGGTCCTCGTTGTAGATCGGGTCGCGCTCCGGGATCAGGGCGTCGGGCCAGTTGCCGGTCGCGCCCTCTGCGTCGGAGCGCTGGGTGACGCGGTAGTCGACCTCGCGGTAGATCGTCAGGTTCGAGGCCGGGATCGTCGCGCCGCCGGGACCGGTCAGGGTCTGGCCGGGATCGACGCGGACCGCGCTCAGCGGGGTCGAGCCCGCCTGGATCGCGAGCTGAAACGACTCGAACTCGTTGCCGGCGGCGCTGATCTCGGCGCTGGCGCCGCCACCGGCGGGAAGCGGCTGGTCGGAGCGGATCGTCGTCAGCGAGTCATACGCGCTGCACGCTGGCGCGGGCCGCCGCGGCGCTCGCCGCGGGGACGAGCCCAGAGGGCCAGCGCGGCGGCGACTGCGATCGAGAGAGCGGACGAATGTCTTCGTGAAGGCGTCCATGCCAGGACTCGCATCGCCATCGCGCGGCGTGCTCGGTTAGGCGGCGCCTCCTGCCGTCGAACACGTGTCCACCGTATGCCTCAGCAATAGCGGGATGCGCCGGTTCAGCGGCCGGCGCGCCGGGCGCGCCGCGTCCGGCCGTCGATCATCGCCGCCAGCGCGTCGCGGGCCCTGTACAGCGCCCGTGAGCTGACCGTGGTCGAGTGCATCGAGACCGAAGGCGGCCCGAACAGCTGCTTGACGATCTGCTTCGCCTCCGGACGCTGGCCCCGCTGCGATACCCGCTTCAGGTACTCGTAGTCCTCGCGCCCGTCGCGGATCCGCTTCAGCCGCATCGACTCGATCGGGATCTGGTGGGTTCCGCCGATCACGTCGGGGGTGCCGGGATAGAACAGGGTCCCGTCGCCGTTTCCGCCCGAGAGGTAGCTGTTGGTCCAGGCGGTCGAGATCGAGCGGCTGGTGCTCCAGTAGAGCTCGCCCGCGGCGCCGGTCTGGAAGGAGAGCCAGCCCATCGCCCGCGCCTGCGAGGAGGGCTCGTCGATCACGTAACCGGGCCAGCCGTCGTAGGCGTGCGACTGGTACTCGTCGCAGGAGAAGCTGTCGCAGGAGGTGTAGGGCCACAGCCGCCGCCTCGGCGCCCTGCTGCTGCGGGCTCCGCGGTGGCGCCGCCCCCGGTAGGAGCGGTAGGCGGCGTTGCCGTCGCGGTCGATCTGGTCGACGTTCGGCGAGAGGTCGGTCGCCCAGCCGGGGGCTTCGTCGGCGCCGGAGGTGACGAGCTTGCGGACACCGGGCCAGATCGACTCGGCGGCGGCGGCGGTGGCGTTGCAGTCGGCCCAGTCCTCGGCGCTCTCGGGCTCGTCGCAGATGTAGTCGATGAAGCGGTCGCCGACGATCGGATACTTCTGGGCCAGCTCGCGCCACTCGGCGAGGCAGCCGTCGGCGCAGTGGTAGGCCTCGAGCGCGGTCAGCTTGGCGCCGGGCAGGCGCACGCGGGGGTCGGTTCCCTGCAGCAGCGGCAGGATGCTGGAGGCGAAGCGGGACTCAGGGAAGGGCCAGACGTTGGCGAGGGTGACGCGGTTGTCGAGCGCCGCCGCGGCGAACAGCGACTGGTCGCCGCCGGGCAGGCTGACGCCCCTGATCGCGAACAGGCTGCGAAGCGACGAGGTCGAGGGGATCGAGAACCCGTAGACGCGCAGCTTCACCCGAACCCGGTCGACGAGCCCTGAGGGGCTCAGAACCCGCACCGACCCGCGGTAGACCCCGCTGCGCTGATGCGGGGGCACCAGGACGTCGACCCAGACCGCGACCTTCTGTCCCGGCGCGAGGTCGTAGGGGAAGGCGTTTCGGTCCTCGCCGTAGAACGTGTCGCGCTCCGGGATCAGGGCGTCGGGCCAGCTGCCGGCCGCACCCTCGCCGTCGGAGGGCTGGGTGACGGTGTACTGGGCCTCGCGGTAGATCGTCAGGGCGGAGGATGGGATCGAGGCGGCGCCGGGGCCGTTGAGGGCGCCGGCCTCGACGCTGACCCCGCCCAGCGGCTCCGAACCCGCCTGGACCGCGAGCTGGAAGGACTCGAACTCGTTGCCGGCGGCGCTGATCTCGGCATTGGCGCCGCCGCCGGCGGGGAGCGGCTGGTCGGCGCGGATCGTCGCCAGCGAGTCGTAAGCGGAGACGGTCGCGCCGCCGCCGCCGCGTCGCTGGGGGCGGCGAGCGCCAGGAAGGCAAGAAGCGAGGTGGCGGCTGCGATCAGCCCCCGCGCAGCCGCCGATCTGCTGGTTCCGAGGCCGTGCATCCGCTCTTGACCCATCGGTCGCTGGCCGGGCGCGGTTAGGTGCGGGACTCTGGGTCAAACAGGCGTCCAGCGGGGGACGCGGTTATGTAGCCTCGTCGGCCCTTGCGAACCCTCCGCTTCGCACTCGCGCCGATCGCGCTGGCGGCGGCGCTCGCCGTCTCCGGCTGCGGCGGCTCGGACTCCGCAGGCCCCTCCGGCGGGTCGCCCGAGGACGCCGCGCCCGCCGGCCATGGCCCGGCCCGGGTCGGTGTCGCGGACTCGCTGAGCACCGTCCGCTTCGATCGCCCCAGCCCCGGCTCGCTCACCGCCGGTGCCTCGCTGCGGGCAGCGCGCAACGAGTTCGAGTCCTTCCAGGTGGTGGTCGACGCGCGCCGCGACCTGCGCGGGGTCAGGGTCCAGGCAGCCGGGCCGCTGCAGGGGCCGGCGGGAGCCGCGATCCCGGCGTCGGAGCTGACCGTCTACCGCGAGGCCGCCTACAGGGTGGGAGGGCCGGGCAAGCCCGCGTCGGACGCCGAGGGCGGACCGGGGCTGTGGCCCGATGCGCTGATCCCGGCCACCGACTACTTCTACGGCGAGCGCCGAAACGCGTTCCCGGTCGACGTCCCGGCGGGCGCGCAAGGCGGTCGCCTGGATCGACGTATTCGTCCCGGCCGACCAGCCCAGCGGGACCTACCGCGGCAGCGTCCTCGTCCGCGACTCATCCGGGGAGCTTGCCCGGGTCCCGGTCAGCGTCGAGGTCCTCGACTTCGAGATCCCGTCGACGAGCTCGCTGCGAAGCGCCTTCTTCGCCGATCCGTTCGAGATCTGCCGCGCCTACACCGGCAGCCCGGCCTGCTCGCTCGAGGACCCCGCGACCTGGGCCCGGCGAGAGCTGTTCGTCCGCGCCGGGCTCGAGAACCGGATCTCGATATCGAACGGCTTTCCGCAGCCGGCGACCCCTGGCGAGCGGGCGCTGTTCGCCCGCTACGCGCTGCCGCTGATCGACGGCACCGACCCCGCCCTTCGCCTCGCCGGCGCGCAGCTGACCGCGCTCGACGCCAGCACCGCCTGCGCGACGACCAGCGCCTGCCTGGGGGCATGGAAGGAGGCCGCGGCCCGCTACGGCTTCGAGGACCGCTTCTTCGCCTATCTCTGCGACGAGCCCGCCTATGACACCTCGGCCTGGGCGGGATGCGCGGCGACGGCCGAAGCGGCCGACAGCATCTGGCCCGGGGTGCCGAAGCTCGTCACAGCCTCGATCCAGAGCGCCGAGCGGGCCGGCGGCGGCCGTGGCGGAGCGCTGCGCTACACGGACCTGCTGGTCGCGCCGATCTACCGGATCATCGCCGGTGGGCGAAGCCTGCGGGGCTCATACGACGACTTCCTCGATTCCTCGGGCAAGGAGCTCTGGCTCTACACCTCCTGCCTCAGCTTCAGCTGCGACGCATCGGGCGCCGGCAGACCCCGTCTTCGCCGGCTGGCCCGGCTATGCGATCGACGAGCCCGCCTCGCAGAGCCGGGCGATGGGCTGGCTCAGCTTCGAGTACGGGGCGAGCGGGGAGCTCTACTACGAGACCACGGTCTCGCTGGCCGACGCCTGGCGCAACCAGTACTTCGAGGGAGGCAACGGCGACGGCAACCTCTTCTACCCCGGACTTCCCGACGGCGGCCCTGGGGTGCCGGCGATCGGGGGCAGCCGCGAGATCCCGATCGAGTCGATCCGCCTGAAGCGGATCCGCGACGGGCGCGAGGACTACGAGTACCTGCACCTGCTGGCGGAGCGTGGGGATGGGGAGGAGGCGATGGGCGTCGTACGCGACCTCTTCGGCCCTGCGGCGACGGCGGCCCAGGACGCGACCGTCAGCGCCGCGGCGCTGCAGTCGGCCCGCGATCGGCTCGCCGAGATGCTCGCGGGCTAGCCGCGCGAGCGGAGCCTGGCCGGCCCCTGCCGGATCAGGTAGACCAGGGGGGCGAGGCCCGAGGTCAGCCGCGAGGCGCGTATCCGCCTGACCATCGGGGACACCTTGAGCCGGAAGGCGCGCTCGCTGTCGTTGTAGAAGATCCCGGTGCGCGGCCAGACGAAGCGGTCGGTCTGGTCCAGGCGCCAGGGGATCGTCGCCACCGCCGAGTAGCCGGCCTCGCGTGAGGCTTCGACCACCCGCTGGTCATGGTCGCCGTAGGGAAAGGCGATCGACGTGCAGTCGGTCCCGGTCATCTCGGCGCACTGCTCGCGCGAGTCGACCAGCTCCCGGCGCAACGGCTCGTCGTCGAGGGCGGTCAGATGGGGATGGGTGACGGTGTGGGACCCGATCTCCCAGCCGGCCTCGGCCGCCGAGCGAAGCCGCTCCCAGGACATCGGCAGCAGCTCCTTCTCGTCCGGGCCGCCGAAGTACTCCTCGATCCCCGGCCACGACATCGGCGCGTCCTGTCCCATGTATCGCGTCGGCGCGTAGATCGTCCCGGGGATTCCGAGGCGATCGAGGATCGGCCGCGCCAGCTTGTCGACCGAGTCGTAGGCGTCGTCGAAGGTCACCGAGACGACCTTGCCGGGATGATCCCCGAGGGCGGCCTCGGTAAAGGTCACACCGCGGTAGCCCTTCGAGAGCAGGTACTTCATCTGGCCCTCGAGCGCCTTCGGGGTCACCGAGAGCGGCGAGGTCCAGGTTTCGCTGACCCCGTGGTAGCCGAGGATCAGCACGTCCGCATTTCCGCTCTTCGATCGCATCGTTGCCCGCCCGCGGGCTCATTCTGGCGAACCTGCACCTTCTCCGGAGAGGCGGGCTAGGATCAACAGCAGTGGCCTACTCGATGGTTCCCTGATTGAGGATCCAGCCGAGCTCGAGCCGTTTCAAGGGGAGTGGGACGAACTGGCCGTCGCGGCCGGGGCTCCGTTCGGCGCTCCCGCCTGGGCGCTCGCATGGTGGCGCCACCTCGCGCCGAGGCGGTCGTCGCTTGCCGTGGTCGCTGTTCGCGACGGCGGCGAGCTGGTCGGGCTGGCGCCCTTCTACGCAAAGCAAAGGTTCGGGACCACCGAGATCAGGCTGCTCAGCGGAGGGCTCGCGTCGCGCCTCGGCATTCTCGCCCGCGACGGCCGCGAGCCCGAGGTCGGGCGGACGGTTGCGAGCGTGCTGGCCGAATCGGATGCGCAACCGGACTCGTTTCACTGGGAGGCGGTCGACGCCGAGGAGCGATGGCCAGAGCTGCTGTCGGGATCCTGGCCCGACGGCCACGAGCACCACATTCGCGAGGAGTCCGAGCGCGCCGCCCCGGTGCTGCGGCTGACCGCGGATTCCTACGAGGAATGGTTCGCCTCCAAGAGCCGCAACTTCCGCTCGCAGATGCGGCGCAAGCGCAAGTCGATCGAAGCGGCGGGAGCCGCGATTCGAAGCGCCGACCGCGCAAGCCTCCGTCGCGACCTGGAGTCGTTCGCGCGGCTGCATTTCAGCCGCTGGGAGGACCGCGGTGGATCGGCGATTCCCGAAGCCGCGATCGGCATGCTCGAGGAGGTCGGCGAGCGCCTGCTGGACCAGGGGCGGTTTCGGATGACGATGATCGACGGCCCCGGCGGCGACGCCGTCTGTGCCCAGATCTTCCTCGCCGCGGGTGGCGACGTCGGGTTCTGGAGCATCGGCTTCGACGAGGCTTGGGCGAAGTACTCGCCGGGGATCCTCTCGACGCTGCGGGGGATCGAGGAGGCCTTCGAGCGCGGTGACGAAGTCTTCGACTTCGGGGGCGGCGAGGCCGACTACAAGCAGCGCCTCACCGGCGAGGACCGCCCGGTCGCCTGGCGCACGTCCTATCCGGCCGGCACCCGCTACCCGCTGGCGCTGCTCTCGCATCTGCCCGAAGAGGTGGCCAGGCGCGGGAGCGCCCCGTTGCGCGAGGCAATCGGCCCCGAGCGGGTCAATCGGCTGCGCAGCCTGATCAACCGCTGACTCGAATACGATCCGGCGAGCAGGTGTCACGCACACGACGCGTGACTCCGCCTCCAGTGCCCGTTGACAGCTTTCAAGGCCGGCGCCGGTCCGGACGATACGAGCGCCATGAGCGAATTGTCGGCTACCTCCCGGCCGTCTTCGCGACGGCGTGACGAGGGCAACGCACCAGATCGGCGCGACGACCGCGCCGAGCACCGCTCGAGGCCGTTGACCGCCTCGGTCTTCGAAGACGTTTCACGGCTCGACCATCTGCTCGGGCGCTGGGACGACCTCGCGGTTGCCACCGGGTCCCCGTTCGGCGCTCCCGCCTGGGCGCTCGGGTGGTGGCGCCATGCGGCGCCGCCGGGCGCCAGCTTGGCCGTCGTCGCCGTCGAGGACGGCGATGCGCTGGTCGGCCTCGCGCCCTTCTACTCGCTGTCGCGGCTCGGGATCACCGAGCTGCGGCTGCTCAGCGGCGGCTGGGCGTCCCGCCTCGGGGTGCTGGCCCGGCCTGGGCGCGATGCAGGAGGTCGCGACGGCGATCGCCGAGTCGCTGGCCGAGCCGCCCCTGCGCGCCGACGTGATCCGCTGGGAGGCCGTCGACGCCGCCTCGCCCTGGCCCTCGCTGCTGGCCGAGCGCAGGCCCGAGGGGCGCCCCGACCGGATTCAGGACCTTTCGCAGCGAAGCGCGCCGCTGCTGCACCTGCGCCAGGACTCCTTCGAGGAGTGGTTCGCGGAGCGCAGCTCCCACTTCCGCCGCAACATGCGCCGCGACCGGCGCCAGATCGAGAAGAAGGGCGCCAGCTTCCGCGCCACCGATCGCGCCAGCCTCGAGCGCGACCTCGATGCGTTCGCACGGCTCCACAGCACCCGCCAGGAGCACCGCGGCGGCAGCACCGCCGTCAACCCGGGCGCGATGGCGGCGCTGCGCGAGATCGGCGAGGCGCTGATCGGCGACGGCCGCCTGCGGCTCTGGATGATCGACGGCCCCGACGGCGAGGCGATCAGCGCCCACGTCTTCGTCAGCGCCGGCGAAACGACCGCCTTCTGGAACACGGGCTTCGACATGGGGTGGAGCAAGCACTCGCCGGGAGCGATCGGGTTGATCGCCGCTATCGAGGACAGCTTCGAGCGCGGCGAGAAGGTGATGGACCTCGGAGGCGGCGAGGCCGGCTACAAGGACCGGGTCGCCGACGAGGACCATCCGGTCGCCTGGCGCAGCTCATTCCGGCGCGGGCCCCGCTATCCGCTGGCGCGGATGCGGGGGCTCCCCGAGCAGATCGCACGGCGCGGCAGCGTCAGGCTGCGCGAGCGGCTCGGCAGCGAGCGGGTCAACCGCCTGCGCCGCCTGCTGCGCCGCTAGCGGAAGACGAGGCCGCGCGCGGCGGCCGCAAGCTGCACCGAGCTGCGCACAGCCCGCATCCGCTGACGCTCGCGGCGGTCGAAGACGACCCGGAAGCGGCCCAGGCGCATGCGCTGGTCCTCGCTGCAGGGAAGCTCGTTGCGCTCCGGGACGACGGTCACCCCGAGGCGCAGCCCGCTGCGCTTCGCCAAGCCGGCAAGCTCGTCGTCGGCGTTGCCGTTGGGATAGGCGATCACGAACGGCTCGCGTCCCAGAACCTCACCCAGCCACCTCTGGGCGCCGGCGACCTGCTCCTCGGCCTCGGCGGGCGGGTAGAGGGGCAGCACCGCGTGGTCGAGCGTGTGGTTGCCGATCTCGATCCAGGGCGAGGCGCCGATCTCGCGCAGCTCGTCGACGCTGAGCGGGCGGTCGACGTCGCCGAGGGGGACCAGCGCCTGCGGGCCGAACTCGGCGGTCAGGTGCTGCTCGACCTCCTCGACCGTACGCGCTCGCAGGGCCCCGCATTCGGCCGCCACCGAGGACCCCTCGCCGCGCCGGTTGCGCTCGCGGTAGACGACGTTCCACCAGAAGGCCTTGCCGTCGCGGACATGGTGGGCGGAGGGAAAGATCGTCGCGTAGACCTGCTCTCGGGCCAGCAGGTCGAGCAGCTGCAGGTTGTTGGCGAAGCCGTCGTCGAAGGTCAGGTGCGCGTAGTGCCCGCCCGGCTCCAGCCCGGCGTCGATCTCGGCCGCGCTGACGAAGCGGTAGCCATGCCGGCGGTAGTACTCGCAGAGCCGCGCCAGCCCCTCGGGGGTGGCGCGCTCGTGCGGGTCGACGATCCCGGCGTCCGCCTCGGCCGCGTCACGGAAGACGCAGTGAAAGACGAAGATCAGCAGGCCCGGACGGTCGCTCGGCGCGACTGCGGCCAGCCATTGATCGGCGCGCTCGAGCGCGGTGCGCCCGGCCAGCGCCGCACGCATGGCAAGCGAACGTAGCGGCCGGGCTGTTTGCTGCTCAAGGCTTGTTTCCGTGGAGCCGATCGATTGAGTCATCGAGGTCCAGACCCAGAGAGAGTCTATGAACGGGCGCTCTCGCGTGAGGGCCCGGCGGGGCGGCCGACCCGATCCACGGTCCGTGGGCGAGCCACAGGGTGAGCCCCAGATCCTGGCCTCGGGCTCGCTCGAGGACCTGGCCGAGGAATGGGATGATCTCGCTCTCCGAACCGGGGCACCGCCCTTTGCCCGTCCAGGTTGGATGCGCGCTTGGTGGTCGGCGTTTGGCGCGCGGGGAGCCCTGCATCCTGAGCGTCCGCCGAGACGACAGCTTGAGCGCCGTGTTGCCACTCGCCCGCTCGCGCGGCGGTTTCCGCTCCTGCTCGAATGCCCATACGCCCCTCTTCGACGCGGTCTGCTCAGTGCCGGAGGACCTTCGGATGCTGCTGGCGGCTGCCCTGCACGAGAGCGGGCGCGGCTTGGTCCTCGGGCACCTCGACAGCGGAGGGCCGGCTGTGGACGGCGGCCAAGGCTCTTGGCCGAGAGAACGGATCCGAGCCGGTCGTCCTTGAGTCCAAACCTGCTCCCGTACGTGGCGCCGAGCCTCAGCTGGAAGGAGTTCGAGGAGTCGCTTCCGGGATCGAGACGTCAGAACCCTGCGCCGGACCGAGCGCCGGCTGGGCGAGAACGAAGAGCTTGCGATCGAGGTCACCGATGGGTCGAGGGACCTCGAGTCGCATCTCGGCGAATTCCTTCGGCTCGAGGGTTCGGGGTGGAAGGTGGACCAGGGGACCGCGGTCCACGTGCTGCAGGAGACGCAGCGATTTTACGAGGAGCGTGGCGGCCTGGGCAGCGAAGAGCGGGCTGTTGAGTCTGAGCTTCCTGCGCGTGGGCGGCCGCCGGATTGCCGTCGACTACGGGATTGACGACGGAGCGAGCAGGTACGGGCTGAAGGCTCGGCTACGACCCCGAGTACGCACGGTACGGGCCGGGCGTGCTGCTGCTCGTCGAACGAGGTCAGGCGAGCGATCGAGAACGGCCGGACCCTACGAAATGGGCACCGGCATGAGCAAGATCAAGCGGGAGCTGATGAACGGCCAGCGCACGATCGAGCACGTCGCGCTCTTCCCCCGGTCGCCGCGTGGCGCGGTGGCGCGCCGGTCCGCTGACGACCCGTCAGGCGGTCCACCGCACGAGCACGTGAGAGCACTCGCTCCTGCGCCGCGCCCGTGACGCGGCTCGCCGCCTGCTGACCCGCCAGCGTGCGGCGTCTCGGACGGCAGCAGCAGGACGACCACCCGCGGCCGGCTGAGCCGGAACGACCGCGCTGATGCCGCAGTGAGCTGATGCGAACCTGGATGGCCGAGGCTCAGGGGACGGCTGTCTGAGGACGGGCTTGTGCTCCGCGGCTACCGGGCCGCCAGGCATCTGGCCGAGTGGCTGAGGCACGACCGCCGCCAGGAGGTCGACACCGGGCGCCACATCGAGCTCGACGAGCTCGGCGCTCGACCATCCCGACGCGAGGCCTACCAGCCGACGCCGCTGGAACACGCTGCGGGCGCTGCTGCCGAAGTCCGAGCGTCGAGCCTGGCGACGTGTTCGTCGACTTCGGCTCCGGGATGGGCCGGGTGGTCCAGGCCGCCGCCGGTATCCGTTCGAGCGCGTGATCGGCGTCGAGATCTCCGAGCAGCTGAACGAGATCGCGCGCCGGAACTTCGAGCGAAACAGGCGCCGATTCGCCTGCCGCGAGGTCGAGTTCGTCACCTGCGACGCGGTCTCGTTCGAGGTCCCCGACGACATGACCCATGCCTACTTCTTCAACCCATTCATGGGCGAGACCTTCCGCGCGGTCCTCGACAACATCATCGCCTCGATCGACCGCAACCCGCGGCGGGTGGTGCTGCTCTACCACCTGCCCGAGGATGCGGCAGATGGTCGAGGAGCTCGGGCCGCTTCCGGCTGGTCGATGAGAAGCGGACCGCGCGCACGACGACAGCCGGATCTACGAGAGCGTCCCCGCCGGCAGCCGGCCGAGCACGGCGTCCCGGCACCAGACCGGCGCACGGGGCCCTCGGCGCGCGTCAGAGGCGCGCGCGCCGCGCGAGCGGATCAGGGCGACCTGATGCCGGTCCTAGGTCAGGAAGACCTCTCCGTCGAGCCGGGTCAGCAGCGCCCTGTCGGTGTTCAGGCCTGGTGAGCTCCGGGTCCTTGCTGTGAAGGACCGGCTGGCGCGAGATGCCGAGCACAGCGAAGCGGCGGGCGAGGGGCTCCATCAGGTGCGGCTCGGCGCGCCCGGCGACGACCGAGCTGCCGTTGGCGCGGGCATGGTCGAGCAGCTCGCTCAGCACCGCTTCGGACTCGCCCTCGGTGGCGAGCAGGTGCATGACGTGGCTGGCGTGGCGGCGGCCCGGCCGGTAGGCGTACCAGCCGATCGGTTGGTCGCCGCGGCGGACGACACGGCGAACCATCGGCTCGGTGAACTTCTCGACCAGCGAGAACATGTGCTCGAGATAGGCCTGGTCGTGGTCGACGCGCAGCTTGAACGCGCCGCCGAGCTCGGGCAGCAGCTCGATCACGGTCGCGACGTCGGCGTCGGCGCCGTTGATCGCGGGATCCGGCTCGGGAAACGCGCGGCGCGCGATCCGCGGGCCGGCCGCCTGGAAGGGAAAGCCGCCCACCGGCAGCTCCTCGCGCGAGAGCGAGCGCCGCATCGCCGCGCTGACGGTGCCCCTGATCCAGCGCACCGGCCGCAGCACGAGCAGGAAGTCGCAGGCACGCACGTAATCGGGGGCGCCGCCGAAGGCGCGCCAGATCCGTACCACCCCTTCCGTTGTGCCATCCGACCAGGTAAGTTCCTGCGGTCCGGAGAGGACGCGTCTGATCAGAAGCGCGCCGGCAGGGCCTGCGTCTTCGGTGACCGCGAGCTGCGTCGCGACGACGCCCTTGATCGGACGACCGTCGAAAAGCAGCCGTCTAACCTGTACTCCAATGAAGCCCGTGATCTTGTCCCCGTCGCCGATCGAGACCAGTGGCGTCATATCCTCCTCGGCCCAGGGATGGTCGAGCATGGTCCCCGCGAGAGTCTCCTCGCTGCCCCACCAGCCGGGCATCCGGTCCTCGAGAAGCTTTACGACCTCAGGCAGGTCTTCGTGGGTGACTGGGCGAATCTCTGACATCGTGACGCGACCCTACCTTGAACAGTGGCGGCGCAAGCGCGCCATTATCCTGCCCCAACCATCGCCGTGAGCGGGAATTCAGATTCGGGGCCAGAGGCCCCAAAGGGAGTGCCGTTCGACGCCGCCGCGACCGCGGAACGGCTCGCCGAGGGCACCGCGAAGGCGGTTCGCGACCTCGGCCGCCGCGGCGCCGTCGTCGCCGTCTCGGGCGGGATCGACTCCAGCGTCACCGCGGCGCTCTCGGCCAAGGGCCTGGGGCCCGAGAACGTGCTCTGCCTGCGGCTACCCGAGCGCGACGTCGGCCACCGCTCCTCCGATCTCGGGCTGATCCTCGCCGAGGCGCTGGGGACGCCGACCGAAGAGGTCGTGATCAGCGGAATCCTCGAGGCGCTCGGCTGCTACGAGGCGCGCGACGAGGCGATCCGCAAGCTCTTTCCCGACTACGAGCCCGACTGGAAGCACAAGCTCGTGCGCTCCGAGCCGACCGGAGGGATGATCGTCTTCTCGCTGGTGGTCGAGCGCCCCGACGGGAGCCAGGACAAGAAGCGGATGCCGAGCGACTCCTACCGCGAGCTGCTCGCCGCGACCAACATGAAGCAGCGCACGCGCAAGCTTCTCGAGTACACCTGGGCCGACCGCCTCCACTACGCGGTGGTCGGCACCCCGAACCTGCTCGAGTACGACCAGGGCTTCTATGTCAAGGGAGGGGACGGTCTTGCCGATGTGAAGCCCATAGCCGGCGTCTACAAGTCGCAGGTCTACGCAATGGCAATCGAGCTCGGGCTTCCCGAAGAGATCACCTCCCAGCGTCCGACCACGGACACCTTCAGCCTCGCCCAGACCCAGGACGAGTTCTACTTCGGCTTCCCGTACGAGCAGATGGACCTTCTGATGTGGGGGCTGGAGCGTGGGATGTCCCCCGAGGAGCTTGCCCCCCAGGCCGGCCTCGAGCCCGAGCAGGTAAAGGCCGGCTACAGCGAGATCGAGCGGCGCCGCGTCGCAACCGAGTACCACGCCGCTCCCGCGGTGATGGTTGAGCCCGAAGGCTGATGTGCGGCATCGCCGGCATCGTCCGCCCGCAGGTCGGGCCTCCACCCGACGAGCAGACTCTGCGACGGATGGCCGGGGCGATCTGCCATCGCGGCCCGGACGGCTACGGCTACGCGCTTGACGCCCGGCGCCGGGCTGATCAACACCCGCCTTTCGATCTTCGACCTGCCCGGCGGCTGGCAGCCGATCGAGGACCCGAGCGGCTCGATCATCGTCTACAACGGCGAGGTCTACAACCACTACGAGCTGCGGCGCGAGCTCGAGTCCCGCGGCGAGACGTTTCGCACCACCAGCGACACCGAGGTCGTGCTGCGGCTGCTGGAGCTCGAGGGCACGCGCTCGCTCGACCGCCTCAACGGCCAGTTCGCGATCGCCTGGTGGCAGCCGCGGGAGCGGCGCCTGACCCTGATCCGCGACCGCTTCGGCGTCCGGCCGCTGTTCTACTCGCTGCTCGACGACGGGACGCTGGTCTTCGGCTCCGAGGCGAAGGCGATCTTCGCCTCGGGCGAGGTCGAGGCGGCGCCGGACCTGCGCGGCATCGACGACGTCTTCACGCTCTGGGGCCCGCGGCCGCCGCGGACCGTGTTCCGGGGCGTCAACCAGGTACCCCAGGGTGGCCTGCTGGTCTGGGAGGGGGGCAAGATCGTCGACGAGCAGATCTGGTGGGAGCCGTCCTTCGACTTCGAGCCTTCCGAAGGGGACCTCGAGGAGCTGATGCGCGACAGCGTGCGGCTGCGGCTGCGGGCCGACGTCCCGGTCGGCGCCTATCTGTCCGGCGGCCTGGACTCGAGCCTGATCGTCGCCCTCGCCCAGCAGGAGACCGAGCACCAGCTGCGCACCTTCTCGGTCGCCTTCGTCGATCCCCACTACGACGAGCGCGCCCACCAGGAGGAGGTCGCGCGGGTGCTCGGCACCGACCACCACGTGGTCGAGGCCGGCCCGGCCGAGATCGCCAACGCCTTCCCGGACGTCGTCCGGCACGCCGAGCAGCCGCTGATCCGAACCGCGCCGGTGCCGCTGTTCCTGCTCTCGACCGAGGTGCGCGCCAACGACATCGTCGTCGTCGCGACCGGCGAGGGAGCCGACGAGCTGTTCTGGGGCTATGACCTGTTCAAGGAGGTCGTCGTCCGCGAGCTTCACCAGCGCGACCCCGAGGGCGCCAAGGAGCTGCTCGAGGAGCTCTACGGCTACCTGCCCGCCGAGGCCCGCCGCGGCCCCGCCTGGGACCGCTTCCTGCTCGAGACCGGCGACCCCGACGACCCGCTGACCTCGCACATGACCCGGGTCCAGGCGACCGCCGCGGTCAAGGCCTTCTACCGGCCCGAGGTCGCGGCCGAGATCGGCGAGACCCAGTCGCTGGAGCGCCTGCGGGCCGGCCTGCCGCCCTCGTTCGGCAACTGGAGCAGCCTTCAGCGCGCCTCCTGGCTGGAGATCTCCACCCTGCTGGAGCCCTACCTGCTGGCGGCCCAGGGCGACCGGGTCGCGATGGCGCACGGCGTCGAGGGGCGGTTCCCGTTCCTCGACCATCGGGTCTTCGAGTACGCGGCGAAGCTGCCGGCCGAGCGCAAGCTGGCCGGGATGCGCGAGAAGGCGGCGCTGCGCGACCTCGCGGCCGACCTGCTGCCGGCCGAGATCATCGAGCGCGGCAAGCAGCCCTACAGGGCGCCGGAGGTCACGCCGTTCTTCTCGGAGGGCTCGCCGGAGTGGGTCGAGGAGTCGCTCTCGCGCGGGGGCGCTGGAGGAGACCGGAATCTGGGACCCGGGGCGGGTCGAAGGCCTTCTGAGGCGCTGCCGGGCGGGCAAGGCCACCGGGTTCCGCGAGGGCATGGCGCTGATAGGGGTTCTGTCCACCCAGTTGTGGCATCGTGCCTTCTTTCGATTCAGGACTGGATGCCTATCCACCTGAGACCGATGAGCCACGAATGAGACTCGACCGAACCGAAGCGAAGGAGATCGCATGACCGAGGCGACCGCTGACGTGCGCACCGACATGCGCTCCTACCTGGAGGAGAACTTCCTCTACATGCATCCCAACGTCGAGCTGGGGGACTCCGACGACTTCCTCGCCCTCGGGATCATCGACTCGCTGGGATTCGTCGAGCTGGTCGAAGAGGTCCAGTCCCGCTACGGGCTGGCGATCGACGACGTCGAGATCACCGAGGAGAACTTCGGCTCGATCGACGCGATCGCGAACTTCGTGGCATCCAAGTCGTCTTGAGTTACCCGTCGACGGCAGAGGACCTGGCTCGGAACGCGGCTCGCGAACCCGGCCGGGTGGCGCTCGTCGTCGACGATCGCGAGGTCAGCTTCGGCGAGCTGCACGAGCTCACCGACCGCGTCGCCGCCGGCATGCGCGAGCAGGGAATCCAGCGCGGCGACCGGGTCGGGATCATGCTGCCGAACAGCGTCGAGGCGGTGGTCGCGATCCAGGCGACGCTGCGGGCGGGGGCGGCGATCATGCCGATCAACCCGACCGCCAAGCACGACCGGGTCACCGACCTGATGCAGCGCTCCGAGGCGGCGATGCTCCTCTGCGACTCGGTGCGTGAGCCGGAGGTGACGCAGGCGATGGAGGCCGTCGAGGGGGCGTCCTGGTTCTCCAGCCTCGACGATCTCGCCAGCGACGCGGAGCCCCCGACCGAGATCCCCGCCGCCGACGACCTCGGGGCGCTGATGCACACCTCGGGCTCGACCGGGGGGCCGAAGGGGGTGATGCACTGCCATGGAGGCCTCGGCTTCGTCACCGACTCGATCATCGAGTACCTCGAGATCACCCCCGAGGACCGGGTCCTGAACCTGCTGCCGCTCTCGTTCGGCTACGGCCTCACGCACCTGCTGTTCTGCATGCGCACCGGGGCGACCCTGGTGCTCGAGCCCGGGGTGGGGCTGCCCGGGCCGGATCGTGAAGCTGCTCGAGGAGCAGCAGATCACCGGCCTGCCCGGGGTGCCGACGATCTTCGCCCTGCTGATGACGCTGCAAGGGCTCGCCGACCGGCCGCTTCCCCACCTGCGCTTCCTCACCAACGCCGGGGCGGCGCTGCCGACCCCGGCGCTGGAGCAGGTGCGCAAGACCTTCAAGGGCGCCACGCTCTACTCGATGTACGGGCAGACCGAGTGCTTCCGGACCTGCTACCTGCCTCCCGAGCAGCTCGACATCCGGCCCGGCTCGGTCGGCGTCCCGATCCCCGGCTCGGACACCTGGATCGAGGACGACGACGGCAACGAGGTCGGCCCCGACGTGGTCGGCGAGCTGATCGTCCGCGGCCCGCACGTGATGCAGGGCTACTGGCGCAACCCGGAGGCGACCGCACCGCGGATCCGCGAGGGGCGCAACCCCGGCGAGCGGATCCTCTGCAGCAACGATCTCTTCCGCACCGACGACGAGGGCTTCCTCTACTTCGTCGGGCGCCGCGACGACATCATCAAGTCACGCGGCGAGAAGGTGCCTCCGCGCGAGGTCGAGGAGGTCATCCACCTCGATCCCGCCGTGCACGAGGCGGCGGTGGTCGGGGTGCCCGACCGCCTGCTCGGCGAGGCCGTGCACGCCCACGTCTCCGCCCGCGAGGGCAAGGAGGTCGACCCGGCGGCGCTGAAGCGGCTCTGCGCCGAGCACCTCGAGGACTACATGGTCCCGCAGAAGATCGTCGTCCACGACGAGCTGCCGCGAAACCAGAACAACAAGATCGACCGGCTCGGCCTGGCGCAGGCCTAGCCGCGCCGGCGGGGGCGTCCCCCGAAAGCGGCTCTGAGGGGGCCGCTGCGGCAGCTGACGTGCCAGCGAGCGCAATGACGTAGGCCGCCCTGTCGAATGATTCCGACAGCCATCCGAGCTCGCAGGCTGCGAGGGCCTCTCGGCGCACACCGTGGGGGTTTTCGGAAAATCGCTCTGCACCAGGGGAAACTCCTGTGCTTCAGGCGAGAAATCCGTTCACTCACAGGAAGAGGATTTGCATCAGAGGCAAATTCGTTTCCGAAAACTCCAGGGCTTCGAAGATCCCAGCTTCAGGTTCCCGGCTCTGGAGACCAGACCCGAGGGCTTGGCGTCTCCCCGAACCGATGCCGGGCTCGGCCCGTCCGGAGCGCGCTTAGTTGCCGCGCGAGGTCGGCAGCAGCCGGGCGACGGCGTGAGCGACCTGGCCCAGCGCCGGGCGCTGGGCGATCCGGCGGCCGACCCGGCGCGCCCTCGCCTCGCCGGCGACCAGGAAGCGGGTCGGGCGCAGCGCCCCGGTCATCACGACCGTGGCGCCGTCTCGTGCCTCGGGGGTGAAGTTGCGCTTGTAGGGCTCGGTCCCGAGCAGGAAGTCGAACTCCTTCGCCTCCTCCTCGATCGCGTTGCGGATCGCCACCGAGGTCATCACGGTGCCGACCGCGCGCTTTGACCATTCGGGGTCGAAGCCGGTGTTGTAGGAGACGTAGCTGTCGCCGATCCGCCAGCCGAAGAACGCCGCCACCGCGGTGCCCTCGGCCTCGAGGATCAGCAGCCGCAGCCAGCCCCGCTTCAGCGCCGCGTCGGCGAAGGCCCGCAGCACCGCCTCGCCCTCCGGCGTGGTCAGCGCCGACTCGCCGCGGCCCTCCCAGCGCAGCGCGTGGAGGCGGAAGAACTCGTCCAGGGTCGACCCCAGGTTGCCGGGCTCGGCGCTGCGGACCTTCATCTCGTGGTCGCGCAGCAGCACCCGCTCGCGGCGGCGGATCTGGGAGCGGAACTTGGCGCTGCGCTGGGAGACGTAGGTCTCCCAGTCGAGCCCCTCCAGCGGCACGTAGGGAAGGTCGGTCGGCGACTGCTCGGGTGGCGGCAAGGCGCCGGGGCGACGCCTTGCGCATCTCCGCCAGCCAGGGGCGGTCGGGCTCGACCCGCTCGAGCAGCAGGATGCGGCGCCCGAGGTGCGGCCCCAGCGCGGCCATCGCGGCGGCCGCCACGGCCGGCTCGTCCTCGATCGCCGCGGCCGGGTGAAAGCGGTCGCCGAGGCCGGCGCCGGCGAAGCGGACCGCGCGGGGGCGGCTGGAGTCGTCGGCGGCCAGCGGCATCACGCCCGCCAGCTCGCCTCCGGGCCCGCGCACGGCGACGATCAGCAGCGAGGAGGATGTCCTTGCCCTGGTGCTCCCACCAGGCCCGCAGCCACTCCGGGGTCACGAAGGCGTTGGAGCGGCGCTCCGCCAGGGCCCGCCATTCGTCCTCGATCGCGCCGATCCCCGCCAGGTCGGTGATCAGCTCCCCACTCATCCGCTTGTCATCGGCCGCAGCTGCCAGACGCTGCAACGATATCCGCCCACGGTTTGCTTCAATGGTCGGCCCGATGCCGAAGCAGAAGACACATTCCGGCGCCAAGAAGCGCTTCCGCAAGACCGCCACCGGCAAGCTGCGCGGCAGGCGCGCCTACTCGAGCCACATCCTCGAGAAGAAGTCGCCGAAGCGAAAGCGCCGCTTCGCCCGCCCGGTCGTGATCGACGAGGCGGACCGCAAGCGGATCCGGACCCTGCTCGGAGGCGGCAAGTGACCCGCGTCAAGCGCTCGGTGCACGCGCGCAAGAAGCGCCGCGCGACCCTGAAGGCGGCCAAGGGCTACTGGGGGCGCAAGAAGTCCTCCTACCGCTTCGCCAAGGAGCAGGTGCAGCGCTCCGGCGCCTACGCCTACCGCGACCGCCGCAACCGCAAGCGCGACTTCCGCCGCCTCTGGATCGTGCGAATCAACGCCGCCGCCAGGCGCGAGGGGATGAGCTACTCGCAGCTGATGCACGGCCTGCGCGAGGCGGGTGTCGAGGTGAACCGCAAGATGCTCGCCGACATCGCGGTCCACGACCCCGAGGCGTTCCGGCGATTCGTCGAGCTGGCCCGGGAGGGAGCGGCTGCCTAGCCGAACCCAGATCCTCAGTCTCCCGGGCGGATCCAGAGGATCCGCCCTTTCTTTTGGAATAGACGAGCACAGAACTGACGTAGTGATCACAAGCCCCCACAACGAGAAGCTGAAGCTGGTCCGCAGCCTGCGCGACCGCCGCGGCCGCGAGCGCGAGGGGCTGTTCCTGACCGAGGGCGAGGACCTGCTGGAGGCGGGGATCGCCGCCGGCGCCGAGCCGCTGCTGCTGCTCAGCGCCGCCGGGTCGGGGATCGGCGGGCTCGAGGTCGAGCCCGAGCTGCTCGCCGAGCAGTCGGGCCTTGGCTCGGGGACGCGGGTGATCGCCGCCTGGAGCCAGCGCTGGGCGGAGGAGATCGAGGGCCCGGTCTGCGTCTATCTGCACGGGGTCGGCGACCCGGCCAACGTCGGCGCCGTGATCCGCTCCGCCCACGCGCTTGGTCGAGGGCACCGTCGTCCTCGGTCCGCGAGAGCGCCGACCCGTTCTCTCCCAAGGCCGTCCGCGCAAGCATGGGCTCGGTGTTCGCGGTGCCGCTGGCGCGCGGGAGCGTCGACGACACTCCGGAGCCGCGCGCTGGCGCTGCTCGCGCACGGGGGCGAGCCGCCGGGGGAGTCGCCGCGCGCCCTTGACCGTCTGCCTCGGCTCCGAGCGCGACGGGCTGCCCCCCGAGGTGGTCGAGCGCTGCCAGCGCAGGGTGACGATCCCGATCCGCTCCGGAGCCGAGTCGCTGAACGTGGCCGCGGCGGCTGCGATCGTCCTGCAGCGGATATCGTCGCCCGCGCCGCGGCAGCGGTCCGGGCCGGTCCCGGAAGGTGAGTCGAATGGTTGATCGGATCGAGCAGATACGCAACGAGGCCGCCGCGGCGATCGCCGCCGCCGGCAGCACCGAGGACCTGGAGGGCCTGCGGGTCCGCTACCTGGGCCGCAAGGCGGAGCTGACCGGGATCCTGCGCGGAATCGCCGATCTGCCCGCCGACCAGCGGGGCCCGGTCGGCAAGGCCGGCAACGAGGCCCGCGCGGCGCTGGAGGCACTGCTGGCCGAGCGCGCCTCCGAGCTCGACTCGGCCGAGATCGACGCCGGCCTCGTCGCCGACCGCATCGACGTCACCCTGCCCGGGGCCCCGGCTCTTCCGGCCGCATCGCGGAACCTGCTGCAGCGGACGCTGCGCGAGATCGAGGACGTCTTCGTCGGCCTCGGATACCGGGTGATGGAGGGGCCCGAGGTCGAGCTCGACTACTACAACTTCACGGCGCTCAACCACCCGCCCGGCCACGCGGCGCGGATGGCGCAGGACACCTTCTACGTCGACCCGTCCAGCCTCTCGCCGCGACTTGCGGCTCGAGCCGGCTCCCGACTACCCCGGCGAGCAGGTCTCCGGAGAGGCGCTGCCGCCCGGTCCCGAGGACGTCGTCCTCCGCACCCACACCTCGCCGATGCAGG
The DNA here is from genome assembly GCA_963772265.1 of uncultured Solirubrobacterales bacterium. Taxonomy (GTDB): domain Bacteria; phylum Actinomycetota; class Thermoleophilia; order Solirubrobacterales; family 70-9; genus Mayfieldus. Next base: position 390,874 of record CAVYWS010000005.1, read on the forward strand.
TGCGGGCGATGGAGGCGCAGGGGCCGCCGATCTTCATCGTCGTGCCGGGGCGCTGCTACCGCAGCGACCCCTTCGATGCCACCCACAGCCCCGTCTTCCATCAGGTCGAGGGTCTGGCGGTGGCGGAGGGGATCACCCTTGCCGACCTGAAAGGGACCCTGGACGAGTTCGCGCGGGCGATCTTCGGCCCCGAGCGCGAGACCCGATTCCGGCCCGGCTACTTCCCCTTCACCGAGCCCAGCGTCGAGGTCGACGTCTCCTGCTTTGCCTGCGGCGGCAGCGGCGAGCTCGAGGACGGCTCGCGCTGCTCGATCTGCAAGGGGACCGGCTGGATCGAGATCCTCGGCTCGGGGATGGTCGACCCGAACGTGTTCGGGTTCGTCGCCGCGAACGGATACGACCCCGATCGGGTCCAGGGCTTCGCCTTCGGGATGGGGATCGAGCGGATCGCGATGCTCAAGCACGGCGTTCCCGACCTGCGCAAGTTCTTCGAGAACGACGTCCGCGTCCTGGAGCAGTTCCGATGAAGGTCCCCTACTCCTGGCTGCGCGAGCATTGCGATCCCGGCCTCGGCGCCGAGGAGGTACTCGACCTGCTCGCGCTGCGGACCACCGACGTCGAGGGGGTCTCGCTGGTCGGGCCGCCGTCCCCGGAGGGCTTCGTGATCGGCAAGGTCGTCTCGGTCGAGCCGCACCCCGACGCCGACCGGCTCAGCGTCTGCCAGGTCGACACCGGCGAGGGAACGCGGACGATCGTCTGCGGCGCCCCCAACGTCGCCGCCGGCCAGACGGTCCCGGTGGCGCTGCCCGGGGCGACGATGCCGGGCGGCGAGAAGCTCGGCCAGGCCAAGCTCCGCGGCGTCGTCTCCGACGGGATGATCCTCTCCGAGGTCGAGCTCCAGATCGGCGAGGACGCGGACGGGATCGCGGTGCTCGACGACGGCGCCGCGCCCGGCAGCGCCCTCGCCGACGTCCTGCCGGTCGCAGAGCCGGTCCTGGAGCTGGAGGTCCACTCCAACCGGGTCGACTGCTTCGGCGTCTACGGGGTCGCCCGCGAGGTTCACGCGATCACCGGGGCGCCCCTGGGGACGGCGCCGTGGGAGGGCGACGCCGAGGCCGCCGGCGACGGCGAGGCCTCCGACTTCGCCTCGGTCACGGTCGAGGTGCCCGAGCTCTGCCCCCGCTTCACCGCCCGCGTCTTCGACGAGGTGACGATCGGCCCCTCGCCGCTGTGGCTGAAGGCGAAGCTGATCGCCGCCGGCCAGCGCCCGATCAACAACGTCGTCGACATCACCAACTACGTGATGCTGCTGACCGCGCAGCCGCTGCACGCCTTCGACCTCGACGAGGTCCCCGGCGGAGCGCTGACGATCCGCACCGCGAGCCAGGGGGAGAAGATGACCACGCTCGACGGGGTCGAGCGCAGCTTCGACGACGACGCGGTGCTGGTCTGCGACCGCGACGGGCCCTCGGGAATCGCCGGGATCATGGGCGGCCAGGTCTCCGAGGTCTCCGACTCGACTACCCGGGTGCTGCTCGAGGTCGCGACCTGGAACGGGGTCAACATCCTGCGCACCTCGCGCAAGCTGGGGCTTGCGCTCGGAGGCCTCGAACCGGTTCGAGAAGCAGCTGCATCCGGAGATGGCGATTCGCGCCCAGCGCGTCGCCTCGCGGCTGCTGGTCGAGGTCTGCGGAGCGCGGCTGGTCCCCGGGACGATCGACGAGGCGGCGGAGATCCCGCCGCCGCATCGGGTCGGGCTGCGCGCCGACCGCGCCGAGGGCCTGCTCGGGATGCGGGTCGAGCCCGAGCTCTGCGAGGAGTACCTCGGCCGGCTCGGCTTCTCGGTGCAGCGCGACGGAGGCGAGCTCTCCGCCGAGGTCCCGTTCCACCGCCACTACGACGTCAGCCGCGAGGTCGACCTGATCGAGGAGGTGGGGCGGATCCACGGCTACGACGAGCATCTGCCCTCGACCCTTCCCGAGGCCGTTGGGCAGGGCGGGCGGCTGAGCCGCGAGCAGTCGCTGCGGCGCCGGGCCGAGGACGTGATGCGCGACCTCGGCTTCGACGCGATCGTCGCCCTCAGCCTCACCGACCCGGGCATGCCCAGGCGCCTGCGCCTGCCCCAGGACGACCCGCGCAGCGAGCCGGTCAAGGTCGCCAACCCGCTCTCGCTCGACCACTCGCAGCTGCGCACGACCCTGCTCGGATCGCTGCTCGACGCCGCCCGCTACAACCTCGCCCACGGAGCCGAGCGGGTGGCCGCGTTCGAGTCCGGCCGCGCCTACCTGGCCGACGGCGAGCGCGGGCAGGGCGTCCTCGGGGGGACCTACGCCGGCGAGCGTCCATCGCCGGCCTACGAGCCGCAGCGGATCTGCGCCCTCGCCGCCGGGCCGCTCGGCCCGCCGAGCTGGCGCGGCGAGCCTGCGCCGGCCGACTTCTTCTCGCTGAAGGCGGTGCTGGAGGCGCTCTGCGCCCAGCTCGGCGCCGTTCTGGCGGTCGAGCCGGAATCGGAGCCGTTCCTGCATCCCGGCCGCGCCGCGAGGGTTCTGATCGGCGGCGCCGCGGCTGGCTGGCTCGGCGAGCTTCACCCGCTCGTCGCCCGCGAGTGGAAGCTCGAGTCCGCCGCCGGCTTCGAGATCGATCTGGCCGCGCTCGCGGCCGCGGCGTCGCTCGGCCGCGAGGGCTATGAGGACGTGACCAGCTTCCCGGCGGTGCATGAGGACCTCGCGGTGGCCTTCGACGAGGAGGTTCCCGCCGCCGACGTTCGCGCGGCGGTGCTCGAAGCAGGCGGTGAGCTGCTGCGCTCGGCGGAGGTCTTCGACCTCTACCGGGGCGAGCAGGTGGGGGAGGGGCGCAAGAGCCTCGCCCTGCGGCTCACCTTCCGCGCGCCCGACCGCACCCTGACCGACGAGGAGGTCGCCGGGCTGCGCGAGCGGATCCGCTCGCGCCTGGCCGAGATCGGGGGGTCGCTGCGTGAGTGAGCAGCCGCTTCAGGGCGATCCTGCCGCCAGGGTCGTCGTCGCCGGGGCCTCGGGCTTCGCCGGCGCCCTCGCCGCTCAGCTGGTCTGGGGCCACCCGCGCCTCGAGCTGGTCGCCGTGACCAGCCGCTCCGACGCCGGCAGGCGCCTCGACGAGCTCTATCCCCGCTACCGGGTGGCGCTCGAGCTGACCGAGCTCGAGATGTCGCTGCTCGAGGACGTCGACGCGGCGATCGTCGCCTACCCGCACGCCGCCTCGGCGCCGGTGGTTGCCGAGATGCGCGGGCTTGGCCTCCAGGTGGTCGACCTATCGGCCGACTTCCGGCTCCGCGACACCGAGGTCTACGAGCACTGGTACGGGCCGCACGGAGAGCCGCAGCTGCTCGCCGACGCCGCCTACGGGCTGACCGAGCTGAACCGAGAGAAGGTTCGCGAGGCCGAGCTGGTCGCCAACCCCGGCTGCTATCCGACCGCGGCGCTGCTCGCCCTCGCTCCGCTCGCCGAGCGGGGACTGATCGCCGACGTCGTGATCGACGCCAAGCAGGGGATCTCCGGGCGCCGGCCGCGGCGGCGGCGACGAGAACCACTTCGTCAACCTGGCCGAGAACGCCTTCGCCTACAAGGTCGAGGCCCACCGCCACACGCCGGAGATCGAGCAGTCGCTGAGCGAGCTGGGCTTCTCCGAGCCGGTCACCTTCGTCCCCCACCTGATCCCGCTCGACCAGGGCGAGCTGGTCAACTGCTACGTCACCCCGACCCGCGAGGTCGAGACCGCCGAGCTTCGCGCGCTGTACGAGCAGCGCTACGCGGAGGAGCCGTTCGTGAAGGCGACCGCGACACCGCCCGGGGTGCGCGACGTCCGCGACACCAACGAGTGCCATGTCCACGTCGCCCGCAGCGGCCCGAAGATCGTCGCGATCGCGGCGATCGACAACCTCTGGAAGGGCGCCTCGGGGCAGGCGCTGCAGAACCTCAACCTGATGCTGGGGCTGGACGAGACAGAGGGGCTGCTGTGAGCTTCTTCCGCTCACGCTGGGTGACCCCGCCCGACGGGGTCGAGGAGCTCGACCCGGCCGGGCTCGCGCCCGGTTTCCGGGCCGCCGGGGTCGCCTGCGGGCTGAAGGGCGGCGGCGAGACCGACCTCGGGCTTCTGGCCTGCGACGCGGACCGCGTCGCTCGGCGGCGCTTCTGACCCGCAACGCGTCCGCCGCCGCGCCGATCCGGGTCTGCCGCGACGAGTGCCGCCTCGACTCCCTGCGCGGCAGCGGTGATCAACTCCGGCAACGCCAACGCGGCGACCGGGGAGCAGGGCTACAGCGACGCGCTGGAGATGCGCGACGCCGCCGCCGCCGCGCTGGAGCTCGACCCGGCGCGAGGTCGCGGTTGCGGAGACCGGCGTGATCGGCGTCCCGCTCGACGTCGACGCGGTGAGGCGCGGCGTCGATGCAGCCGCCGCGGCGATGCTCGGCGCCGGCGGCGGGGAGGACTTCGCCGCCGCGATCTGCACCACCGACCGCTGGCCCAAGCGCTGCACGGTGCGGCTCGACGGGGTGACCGTCTCGGCTCAGGCGAAGGGGGCGGGGATGATGGAGCCCGGCTTCGCCACCCTGCTCTGCTTCGTGCAGACCGACGCCGAGCTCGCCGATCCCGAGCGGGCGCTGCGCGAGGCGACCGCCGGCTCGTTCGAGCGGATCACGGTCGACGGGCAGATGAGCACCAACGACATGGTGATGCTGCAGGGGACCGGGGCGGCGGCGAAGCCGCTGCCCGAGGGCCTGCTCGAGGCGGTGATGCTGCAGCTGGCGCTCGAGGTCGTCGCCGACGGCGAGGGGGCGACCCGGGTCGGCAGGGTCGAGGTCCGCGAGGCCGGCTCGGACGCCGAGGCCGAGCGGGTGGCCCGGGCGATCGCCAACTCGCCGCTGGTCAAGACGGCGCTCTTCGGCCGCGACCCGAACTGGGGCCGGATCGCGCAGGCGGCCGGGATGGCGCTGGCGGGGGAGCAGCTTGCCGAGCTCGGGCCGGCCGAGATCGACGCCGAGGAGCTCGCCTCCGAGGAGCCCGAGGCCGACTCTGGAGTGCGGCTCGGCCGCGGCGACGCCTCGGCGCCCACCTCTACTTCAGCGACCTCACCTACGACTACGTCAAGCTCAACGCCGAGTACACGACATGAATCAGGCCAGAACCCCAACGTCGCCCTGCTGCTCGAGGCCCTGCCGTACATCCGCGAGTTCCACGGACGCACGGTGGTGATCAAGTACGGGGGCGCGGCGATGCGCGACCCCGAGCTGCGCGAGGCATTCGCGACCGACGTCGTGCTGCTCAAGTACGTCGGGCTGAACCCGGTGATCGTCCACGGCGGCGGCCCCGAGATCACCAGCTACATGGAGCGGCTGGGGATGGAGGTCCGCTTCCACGAGGGGCTGCGGGTCTCCGACGCCGAGACGGTCGAGGTGGCGAAGATGGTCCTGCTCGGCAAGCTCAACTCGGACATCGTGCTGCGCCTCAACCGCCACGGCCAGCCGGCGGTCGGGCTCTCGGGCGAGGACGGCTGGCTGTTCGAGGTCGGGCCGGTCGCCAACGCCGCCGAGGTCGGGTTCGTGGGCTCGATCGAGCGGGTCGACGTCGACGTCCTCAACCACATCGCCGCCGACTACATCCCGGTCATCGCCTCGGCCGGGGCCGACCGCGACGGCAACTCCTACAACATCAACGCCGACGAGGCGGCCGGCAAGGTGGCCGCCGCCCTCGGCGCCTACAAGGCGATCTTCCTCACCGACGTCGAGGGCTGGCTCGACGACCCCGGCCGATCCCTCGACCCGGATCTCGGAGGCGACCGTGGCCGAGATATCGCAGCGGCTCGAGTCGGTGCAGGGCGGGATGCGGCCGAAGCTCGCCGCCTGCCTCGACGCGATCGGGGGCGGGACCGAGCACGCCCACATCATCGATGGCCGCAAGCCGCATTCGCTGCTGCTCGAGCTGTTCACCGACGCGGGGATCGGGACGAAGGTGACTCCATGAGGGCGGCTCTGCAAACTGCTCGGTGTCCTCGGTCGCTGCTCACGCAGTCGAGTGGCTCGTGGCAGCTCCTGCGATTCAACTCCGGGCCCTGACTTCGAGACGCAGCGCTACGTCATGCAGACCTACAAGCGCGCCCCGGTCGAGTTCGTGCGCGGGGAGGGAGCGAAGCTCTGGGACGCCGAGGGCAAGGAGTACCTCGACCTCGTGGCCGGGATCTCGGTCAACTCGGTGGGGCACTGCAACCCCGCGGTCGTCGAGGCGGTGCGCGAGCAGGCCGAGCGGCTGATCCACGTCTCCAACCTCTTCTACAGCGAGCCGGCGGTCCGCCTCGCCGAGCGGCTCTGCGAGTCGAGCCTCGGCGGCGCCGCCTTCTTCACCAACTCGGGCACCGAGGCCAACGAGTGCGCGATCAAGCTGGCCCGCAAGCACGCCCACGGCCGCGGCGATCTCCGAGCCGCAGATCGTCTCGCTGCGGCGCGCCTTTCACGGCCGCACGATGGGCTCGCTGGCCGCCACGCCGGCGATGGCCGCGAACCCGAGCTTCGCCCCGATGCTGCCCGGCTTTGAGTCGGTGCCGATCGACGACGCCGATGCGATGCGCGCCGCGGTCGGCGCCTCGACCGCGGCGGTGATCGTCGAGCCGATCCTCGGGGAAGCCGGCGTCTACCCGGTCCCCGACGCGGTGCTGGCGGCGGCCCGCGAGGCCTGCGACCGCAGCGGGGCGCTGCTGATCTGCGACGAGATCCAGTCCGGGCTCGGGCGGACCGGGTCGCTGTGGGCGTACGAGCAGACGCCGATGCGACCCGACCTGATCACCACCGCCAAGGCGCTGGGCGGCGGGCTGCCGATCGGCGCCTGCGTCTGCTCACCCGAGCTGGCCGACGTGCTCGAGCCCGGAGACCACGGGTCGACCTTCGCCGGCGGTCCGCTGGTCGCCGGCGCCGCCCTTGCGGTGCTCGACCTGGTCGACGACCCGCAGCTGCTGCGGCGGGTCCGCGAGCTCGGGCCCGAGCTTTCAGGGCGGCTGGGGGCGCTGGATGGCGTGCGCGAGGTGCGCGGCCGGGGGCTGATGATCGGGATCGGGCTCGAGCAGGGCCTCGATGCCGCCGAGCTGGCCGCCGCCCTGCTCGCCGAGGGCGTGATCGTCAACGTGCCCGAGCCGGGATCGCTGCGGCTGCTGCCGCCGCTGATGATCGCGGCCGCGGAGCTCCAGCGCGGCGCCGAGCTGATCGGCCGCGCGATCGAGGCGGGACTAGGACTCCGGCTCGGCGGCCGGGGTGGCGGCCTGGGTCCGCTTGCGCCCGGCTCCCAGCTCGCTCCAGAGCCGCACGTAGGAGTCGGCCATCCCGCGCATCGAGTAGAAGGTGCTGATCCGCGCCCGCGCCTTGGTGCCGAGCTCGCGGCGCTTGCTCGGGGCCCATCTCGACCAGCTCCATGATCGCCTCGGCGAGCCCTTCGGGGTCGCTGACCGGCGCCGTCGCGCCGGTGTCGGAGACCAGCTCGGCCGAGTCGCCGGTGCGGGTCGCCGCGACCGGGAGGCCGGTCGACATCGCCTCCCCGATCGCCAGCGAGAGCGCCTCGCCGGAGGAGGAGGAGACGGCGAGGTCGAAGGCGTTGAGCAGCCGGGGCACGTCGCTCGCGGTTGCCGAGCAGCATCACCTTGTCGCCGAGCGGCTCGGTGAGCGCCTTCAGCTTCGGGTCGTCGCGTGTCACCCCGTCGCCGGCGAGCACGAAGCGAACGTCGGGGTCCGTGCTCGACCACCTGCTTCGCGGCTGCGAGCAGGGTCGGGTGGTCCTTGATCGGGTGATTGCGCGCCAGGTGCCCGACCACCGTCGTCGACGGCGAGAGCCCGAGCTCGCGCCGGACCTCCTCGCGGGCCTCGGGGTCGGGCCTGAAGCGCGCGGTGTCGAATCCGTTCGGGATCGTGACGATTCGCTTGCGCCGGTAGGGCAGCCGTGAACATCGCCTCGCGCGAGCTGACCGAGCAGGCGACGATGCTCGCGGGGACGAACCAGGAGCAGAGCGCCTCGGCGCGGTGTGACGAAGATCGCCTTGGTCCCGAGCGTCTCGCGGCTGAAGTCGCGAGAGGTGCACGCCCCACGACACCCGCGCTCGCGACACCAGGCGGGTCACGAAGCCCCCGAGGACGTTGGAGTGAAGCATCCAGGTCTGCACGACCTCGGGGCTGGTCCGTCGCAGCGCCCGCCCGAGCCGGAAGACGTCGGCCGGGTTGGCGCGCCCGCTCATCCCCAGCGACTGCACCGGGACGCCCGAGGTCCTCGATCGTGGTCGACGAGGCTCCCGCGCGGTCGCAGGCAGATGACCGACTGGCGGCTGCGCCGCTGCGTGTCGAGCTGCTCCATCAGCCGCACGAGCATGTTCTCGGCGCCGCCGCCGGGGTAGAGCCCGGTGATCACGTGGGTTACTCGTGGGTTGGTGGTCATGGCAGTCCGACTTCGCGGTAGACGGCGAGCGTCTCCTCAACCATCCTGCCGAAGGTGAAGCGGTCGAGCATTCTCGCCCGTGCGGCGTCTCCGAGGCGCCGCGCCCGCGCCGGGTCCGAGATCAGCTCGAGCACGGCCCCGGCCAGTGCGGCCCTCGTCGTGGGGCGGGACAAGCCGCCCGGTCACCCCGTCCTCGATCGCCTCCCCGACCCCGCCGACGTCGGTCGCGACGATCGGCCGCCCGAGGCTCATCGCCTCGAGAATCGAATAGGGAAACGACTCCGACCAGCCCGGCTGCACGAAGACGTCACAGGCGCCGAGCAGGCCCGCCACGTTGTCGATCGATCCGAGCAGGTGCACCGGCCCGCCGACCCCGAGGTCGGCGATCTGCCGCTCCATCTCGTCGCGCAGGACACCGTCCCCGCGACGGCGAGGTTGGCGCTGGGAAGCCCGCGCAGCATGGCCGGCATCGCCGCGATCAGGGTCGGGACGCCCTTCGGCGGCTGCAGCTCGGCCACCGTGCCGACCAGGGGCCCGGCCTCGGCGAGGCGGGCGACCTCGGCTGAGGCGGGGACGGCGGGCAGCGGCTCGATCCCGTTGTAGACGACCCGGGTGCGCTTCGAGGGGCCGATCCTGACCGCCACCCGACGCTCGGCCTCGCAGACGCAGATCACCCGCGTCGCCAGCGGCGCCAGGGAGATCTCGATCAAGCGATACAGCGCCCGCTCCGGCCCGCGCGTGAAGTAGTTGGTGAAGGCGTAGTTGTGCGGGGTCAGCACGACCGGGGTCCGTGGGCGGGCGAAGCGCGCCAGGCGGGCGACGACGCCGCCCTGCGAGCCGTGGGCATGGACGACGTGCGGGCGGTAGCGGCGGTAGATCGCCCCGAGGCGGGCGATCGCGATCGGGTGGCGGATCGGGTGCGGGTAGCGGGGGATCTCGAGGCGGAAGACGCGCGGCGCATGATCGCCGCGCGGCTGATCATGCGGGCCGACCAGCGCGCACTCATAGCCGCGGCTGCCGAGCTCACGGCAGAGCCGCAGGGCATGGCCGAAGGCGCCGCCCTTGCTCGGGCGAACGACCATCAGCACCCGCCCGCGCGAGCCGCCGTCCCCGGGCGCCGGCGGTCGGGGGCGGAGCCGGCTCTCGTACCGCCGTCGCCGGCACTACGCCTCCGGGGCGGCGTCGGGCCCGCCGCGGCCGAGCCGGGCGAGGATCATCGCCCGGGCGGCCCGCAGCTCGTCGGGCTTCAGCTCGCGAAGCAGGACGCAGGACGAGGAGGTAGGCGATCGGCGCCACCACCGCGGCCGGCCAGCGCCGCCAGCGGGTTGAGGTGCTCGGTCCCGGCGGCGAACAGGACCAGGGCGGCGACCCCGGCCGCGGCCAGGCCTCGCAGCGCGGTTGGGATCAGGCTGGCGAAGTGGACGTTCATCTCGCGCTGGAAAATTCGCACATGCCCGGCGACGTAGACGACCAGGGCGACGCCGGTCCCGACCGCACCCGCGGTGACTCCCATCTTCGGCACCAGGATGATGTCGATCACGACGTTGATCAGCAGCGCGCCGATCGCCAGCGGCACCCGGCTGCGGGCGGCGCCGAGGAAGTTGGCTCCGACCGCCAGCACCTCGCCGATCCCGAACAGGACCACCGACGGCGCCAGCGCCGCCACCACCGAGGGCGCGCTCTCAGTAGGCGCCGCCGAGCAGGACCCCGACGATCGGCTTCGCCCAGACCAGCGTGGCGGCGGCGAGCAGCAGATAGAAGAGCAGCGCGTAGCGGAAGGCCTGCATGAACAGGGTCGGCGTCGGCCTCGGTGCGCCGCCCCGGCGCGAGCCGCGGGGCGAACCCGGCCGCGACGGCGATCCCGAAGTACTGCATGAAGGTGGTGATGCGGTCGGCGGCGTCGAAGTTCCCGGCCGCGGCGGGGCCGAGCATCGCACCGATGATCAGCACGTCGACCCGGCCGAAGATCGCGATTGCCGTGTTGACCAGGACCAGCACCGCGCCGTAGCCGGCGATCGGGCGAGCCGGGAAGCCACGCTCCCGCGCTGCGCGGATGGCGCCGCCAGCCGACAACCCGCGTCGCCAGGAAGACGGCGAACAGGCCCGCCACCCCGAAGCCGATCGCCTTGCCGGCGATTGCGCCGGCGGCGCCGCCGCCGGCGAGGACCAGGGTGATGCCGCCCGCGGTCTCGAAGACGCTCTCGACGATCTGGTAGCGCAGGTTGAGCGAGACTCGGCCCAGGGCGGTGAACCAGGCGAGGAACAGGCCGCCGATCCCCTGGGCGGCTACCGCGAGCGCGACCAGCCGCAGCGGCAGGGTCAGGTCGTCGGTGCCGTAGGCGTCGGCGATCAGCGGCGCGAAGAGGACCAGGCCGATCACCATCACCGCCGCGGCGATCAGCTTCAGGCCCAGCGCCGTGCGCAGGACCGCCGCCACATGGACCCGGTCGTTGGGGGCGTCGGCGGCGAAGCGGGCGGCCGCGGTCGGGATCCCGAAGTCGGAGAGCAGCAGCAGGATCACGCCGACGCTCGCCGCCAGGGCGACGATGCCGTAGTCGCGTTGGCCCGAGCTTGCGGACCAGGAACAGCGTCAGGCCCATCGCGAAGACGGCGCTGAGCATCTGGCTGGCGAGCGAGAAGAACGTGTTGCGCGTCGGGCCGTGGCCGGTCGCCAGCTCTTCGTGGGACTCGCTCAGCGCTTCGGGTGCTTGTCGGCCGGCCTCGGATTCCACACGCGGTGGGGCGGAGCTAAGCGGGGCGGTCGGACTGCATCCGCTTCGCCATCGCCAGCAGCGCCGGGCCGAGGCCCACCATCACCCACAGCGGCCGCGAGTACTCGTCGGAGAGGAAAACGTAGGCCGAGAGCAGGCCGATCATCGCCACCGAGACCGAGGTGGTCAGCGCCTGAAGCTGCGTTTTTCGCAGCTCCCTGAAGCGGCTGATCGCCGAGATCGAGCAGCCGAGGCCGAACAGGATCAGGGTCCCGAACATCGCTGCCCCGGGTATCCCGAGCTCGGCCAGGACCTCGAGGTAGGTGTTGTGCGCGACCTGCGGGGTGTCGGCGATGAACTCGTCGTTGGGAAGCGAGCCCGGCCGCAGCAGGTAGTGGATCGAGGAGACCTCGAAGTTGCCGGCGCCGACCCCGGTGACCGGATTCGCGCTCACCATCCTGCCGCCGACCGTCCAGATGTCGATCCGGCCGCTGCCGCCGCCCTGCTCGGGATGCAGGATGCGGTCCTTGTTCTCCTGCGGGGCGGCGGCGAAGACGTAGCCGATGCCCAGCAGAGCAACCGTGAGCACGATCAGGGTCAGCGCCAGCCGCCGCCCACGGGTCAGGGCGATCGCCGCGACCAGCATCGCCGCCAGCGCCAGCAGTCCGCCGCGCGAGGCGGTCGGGAAGATCGCAATCAGGCAGAGCAAGCCGGCTCCCATCGCGGCTCCGCGGGTGATCGGCGTCCTCGCGATCGCGATCAGGCCGCCGCTGAGGGCGACCCCGACCACCATCACCGCGGCGAAGTAGTTGGGGTCGCCGAGGGTGCCGGTGAAGCGGTCCTGCAGGCCGGGATCCGAGGAGGGCGGGCTGAGGAAGCCGTAGGCGGCCGAGATCGCCGCGCCGACGACGATCGCGCTGAAGATCAGCACGAGGTCGCGCTGGCGCTGAACCGCGGTGAAGGCGATCATGACGAGCAGCGCCCGAGCCCGTAACCGAGCACCGATCGGAGCACCTCGCGCCCGCTCTCGGCCCAGAGGAAGCTGAGCGCAGCCCAGCTGACGAACAGCACCATCAGCAGCGTGATCGCCGGGTGCACTGCGGCAAAGGCCCTCTCCTCGCTGTCCTCGCGGGCGACCACCGCCAGCCAGGAGAGGATCAGCGGCACCGACATCGCCAGCCGCACCGCGTCCTGGGCGCTCTGGCTGCCGAACAGCGGGCTGGCGGCGACGAACCCGAGCAGCAGGAACAGCGCCAGCGCGATCGTCAGGTCGGCCAGCGCCACCAGCAGGAAGGCGATCGCCAGCGCGCCGGCGATCGCGAGGCGGCCGTCGATCCCGGCGAGAAGCGCCCATCAGCACCGCGAGGATCCCGGCGCTGCCGAGCAGCCAGGCCTCGGTGCGTACCGGCCGCAGTGTCACGTCAGATCTTGCGGCGGGCTGCGGCCAGCAGCTGCCGCTGCCGCCGTCCCTCGGGCGAGTCGCCGTCCGGCTCGGCGTAGTAGTGGTACTCGTTGCGGCGCGGCCTCGCGGTCCCGATCAGCGCGAAGCCGACCGGGCGGACCCCGTTCTCGGCCAGCAGCTCGGCCAGCTGGGTCAGCTTGTCGAGGCGGGTGACGCCGAGCCGCACGACGATCAGCACCTCGTCGGACTGCAGCGCCAGCGGCAGCGCGTCGACGACCTCGTTCAGCGGCGCCGAGTCGACGATCACGAAGTCGGCCATCCGGCGCGCGTCCTGGATCATCCGCTCGGCGGTGGGGATCGAGAACAGCTCGGCGATCCAGCCGCCCTCGTAGTCGGAGAGCAGCAGCCGCAGGTTGGGGCCGTAGGTGGCGGAGGGGGTGAGCGACTCGGCCAGGGTCGTGTTCTCGATCAGCACGCTGACCACGCCGCCGTTCTCGGGCTGCACGCCCATCACCTTGGCGAGCACCGGCCGGCGCAGGTCGGACTCGATCAGGATCACCCGGTTGCCGGCCAGGGCCAGCGAGGTGGCCAGGTTGACCGCGGTGGTCGTCTTGCCCTCCGAGGGGGAGGAGCCGGTGACCAGGATCACCTTGCCCTCACCGGTCTGGCCGCGGCGCGAGCCGGCGACGGTCGCCCGCAGGGCGCGGTAGGCCTCACCGGTGACCGAGGAGATCTGGCGCGGGGCGAGCGGGTTCTCGGTCGCCCGCCCCTCCTTCGGGATCCGGCCCAGGATCGGCAGCCGGAACTTGCGCCGCAGCTGCGCCTCGCGGCGGAGCCGCGGGTCCAGCACCTGGGCGGCGAAGGCGGCGGCGAGGCCGAGGATCAGCCCGGCGATCATCCCGCCGATGATGCTCAGGGCCGGCTTCGGCGAAGTGGGGGAGGTCGGAACCGGAGCCGGGTTCTGCAGGCGCAGGGTCGGATCGGGGCTGGCCCGCAGCTGCTGAAGCTCGGCGATCTGCGAGTCGAGGGGGGTCTCTCCGGTCCCGGCGCCGCCGCGCTGGGCCTGGGTCTGGAGTTGGGGCAGGACCTGGTCGATCTGGTTGTGCAGGCTCGAGGTCCGCTCGGCCACCGACTGGCGGGCGAAGGCATTGGCGAGCCGCGCCGACGCCTCCGGGGAGGACTGCTCGGCGGTCAGAGCGACGATGTTGCTCTGCGCCACCGGGGCGGCGGTCACCTTCTTCAGCAGGTCCTGGGGGGTCTCGTCCAGGTTGAGCGCCTTCTTGACCCGGGCCGCGACGGTGGTGTTGGTGATCAGCTTGGTCGCCGTCTCGACGTCGCGGGTCGGATCCGGGGACTGGGTGATCAGGCCGAGGCCGGCCAGGGCCGGGTCGGTCCCCGACACCGGCGTCACCAGCATGTCGGCCTGGGCGCTGTAGGTCTTGGTCGCGGTGGCGACGTAGAGCAGAGCGATCCCGGTCGTGATCGCGACGACCATGGCGATCAGCCAGGCCCGCTCGCGGATCGTCTCGACGTAGCGCTGCAGGCCCTCCCGTTCTTCGGTGGGTTGCAGCCATTCGGCCGCGCTGCTTTGGGTGAGCTCCATGCGGGCTTTTTCTCTGGGGGAGGGGATCGTCCTGCGCCCGTCACTTATCGGCCGCGGCTGCGCCAATTGTTACAGCAGCGAGGGCCGTCCCCGTAGTCAGGTAGCTTCAAATCCCGATGCGCCGGGGCGACACGCAGGTGGCGGTGGCTATCACCGCGATCGTCGCCGGGATTCTGTCCTGGTGGGCGTTGAAGCAGGGGGGCTACTTCGGCAGCGTCTTCCTGCCCGGCGCGATCATTCTCTACGCGCTGCTGGGCATGCTGCTGCTCGCGGCGCCGCTGCGGGTCCGGTTCGGCGGGCCGTCCCTGGTCGCCCTCGCCGCGATCGTCGCCCTTGCCGCCTGGATCCTGCTCTCGTTCGCCTGGACCGACTCGCACGACTCGGCGGTGCAGTACGCGCAGCACGCGGCGCTTGTACGCAGCGATCTTCTGCCTCGGCTGGTGGACCGCCAACCTGGCCGGCGAGCGGGCCCTGATCCCGCTCGGCGCGGTCGCCGCGACTGGGGTGGTGGTCGGGATCGTCACCACGATCGTGCTGGCGAGCGGCAACGACATCTCCTCCTATCTGCACGCCGACGCCACCCTGCGCTACCCGATCGGCTACCGCAACGCCGAGGCCGCGTTCCTGTTGATCTGCCTCTTCCCGCTCGTCGTCCTCGCCGCCGAGGGCGGCCTGCCCTGGTGGCTGCGGGCGCTGATCGTCGGCGCGGCGACGATGCTGCTCGACCTCACCGTGCTGGCCGAGAGCCGAGGCTCGCTCCCCGCGGCGGCGGTTGCCCTGCTCGCCTTCCTCGCGCTCTCGCCGCGCCGCCTGCGGGCGGCGATGTACCTGCTGCTGGCGGCGCTGCCCGTCCTCGCCGCCGTGCCGACCCTGCTCGACCTGTTCCAGAACGGTTACGGCGGCGACGACGCGGCGGTGCTGCCGCTGATCCGCGACTCCGCCAGGGCGATTGCACTGAGCACGGCGGGGTCGATCGTCCTCGCCGCCGTCTGCATCCGCGGGGTCGAGTGGCGCCTCGACCTCGGGGCGAAGAGGGTGCAGCTGCTGGAGCGGGTCGCGGCCGGCGATCGCGGTTGCGATCGTGCTCGTCGGCGGGACCGTGTTCGTCGCCAAACGCGGCGGCCCGATCAGCTTCCTCGACCAGCGCGTCTCGGAGTTCAAGGCCGGCGGCAACCCCAACCTGCAGCCGGCGGGAACCCGCTTCGGGGTCAACGTCGGCACGAATCGCGGCGACTTCTGGCGCGTGGCCTGGGACCAGGGCAAGGACAATCCACTGGCCGGCGGTGGCGCGGGCTCCTTCGGCGCCGCCTACCTGATGCACCGCGACAGCCTCGAGACCCCCCGCGACCCGCACAGCGTCGAGATGCTGATGCTCTCCGAGCTCGGTCTGGTCGGCCTGCTGCTGTTCGGCGCCTTCGTCGTCGGCGCGGCGGTGGGCGGGGTGCGATCGCGGCGCTCGGGGCTGCGGGCGGCGGCGCTGGTCGCCGGCGGGCTGGGTGGCGCAACGATGTGGCTCGCCCATTCCTCATACGACTGGTTCTGGAACTACCCGGCGATCACGGCGCCCGCGATCTTCCTTCTGGGTGCTGTGGTGGCGCCGGCGACCTTCGACGCCGCGGCCCGCCTCGCTCCGAGGGCTCGCTACGTGGCCGCCGCGGTGGTCGCGGTGGTCGCGATCGCGGCGATCCCCCTGTTCCTCTCCCAGCGCTACGCGAACCGGGGCTACGACGAGTTCCCGGGCGACTCCGCGGCGGCCCTGGACGACCTCGACCGGGCGGCGTCGCTGAATCCATGGGACCCCGAGCCGGTGCTGGCGAAGGGCGTGATCGAGCAGAGGCTGGGCCGCGACGCCGACGCGATCTCCAGCTTCCGTGACGGACTCGCCCGCGAGCGCGACAACTACGCCGCCCACTACTTCCTCGCCCGCGCCCTGGCGCCAACCGACCTCGCGGGCGCCCAGGCCGAGGCAGCCGAGGCGCTACGGCTCAATCCGCTCGACCGCCAGACCCGGCGCCTGAACCGCCGCCTGCAGGCCAAAGAGCCGCAATAGCGCCCGAATGCCCCGAAAGCCCCAATAACGGGGGATGCACTATTCGGTAGCGATCGTCCCCGACCTTGGGTAGCCGGTTCCGCAGGCCTTTGGTAGGCCGGGCACCGCGCCGGCCCGAGCGGGTGTAACAGGCGGCGTCAGGCGTAGCCGAGTGTCCGATTGGCAAAGCCAATTCGAGTACCTACTGTCGCCCCATGACCAAGCACACCAGCATTCGCACTCCACGCACCATCGTCGCCCTCGTGGCGGCAGTTTCGGCAATCTGGCTGGTTGGACCTGTCGGTCTCGCTCACGCGAGCGACGCGACCAAGTCGCAATACGGCAACGAAGTCAGCAAGATTGCGGGCAATGGCGGCGGCGGAGGCAATGACGGTTCGGCTCCGAGTGGACTCCACAAGGAAGTCGTCAGCGGTCTCCCCTTCACAGGACTCGACGTGGTCGCCCTAATGGCGGTCGCAGTCGCGCTCATGTCGATGGGTGTTGCACTGCGGCGGCTCACGGCCGAGCGTCACGTCTCCTAGCGCGGCATAAAGCTCAACACGATTCGGCCTGCTGCAAGGCTTGTATGCGGCTTGGCCCCGGCGAAGATCCTTCGCACCACTAGGTAGCGGTAAGGCCCGCGAAGGACGTCGACGGCAATTGCCGTCTCGCCGGGGCCGCGGGCTGTTATCTCGGCCGCGGGCAGGCCCCCGATCCGCGTCCGGCTCGGCAGCAGCCTCGCTCCCGGAACCTGGCGGCGCAAGAATGCCGCGGTCTGCGCCGCGAGCTGGTCCAGGGTCAGCCCCGGTGAGCGCTGGAAGTAGATCTGCACGTTGACCCGCCCGCCGCCGCGCGGCGTCAGAAGCAGCCCGCCGCCGGCCTTGCGCTCGGTCCAGCCGCGCGGGACCTCGACGGTGAATCGCTTGGTGTGGAGGGTCATCGTCGGCGATGGGACCGGGGTCGGCGCCGGGGTCGCCGGCGGGGTCGCGGTCGCGCCGGTGGTCCCTGGGGCGGTTGCGCTCGGTGCGCCGGCGCCGGGCAGGTTCGGCGCCGGCTGTGGATTCGATCCCTCCGAGCCGCCGCCGTTGACGAGCTTGACGACCCCGAACCCGAGCGCGGCCGCGGCGACGATCAGCAGCACGAGCGTGGTCCGCGGGGAGTGCCAGACACGGCGCAGGGTCCCCGGAGTCGCGGGGGGCGAGATCCCGGGACGCCGCGGCGCAGCGGTCCCCGCGGCGGAGCGGCGCGCGACCTGGGCCTCCTGCCGCGGAGGGAGAGCCGCCGGCTCGCGCCGGCGCGGAGGCGGTGGCTCGCCGGCGGCCGCCGGGCGGGGGGCTCCGGGACGCCGGCCGACTCGATCCTGACCTCGCGCTCGATCTCGATCGTCGCGGTCGCGTACTCGTGCCGCGCCCCGCATCCGCGGCAGGTGATCGAGACCCTGCCGCTGCCGAGGCCGGCGGGATGGGCGACGTCGAAGCCCGCCCCGCAGGGCTCGTGTTGGACAAGGAAGCGACTGAGACCCTCGAGGGTCCCTGGCTGCCTACGACTCGCCTCCATCTCGCAAACGGTAGAGAAGTTGCGGTGTGGTTACGACCGCTTGGTCGTGGAGAATGCCGGCGCGATGGTCCCCCGAAGCGAAAATGCTGCGGCGATCGGTAGCCTTGAGGCGGTCGCGCCCCGAGACGACCGGGACGCGTCGAGCGCGATGACGGAGTCCCACCCGACCACATGGGAGGGCGACGCGGAGGCGGCGCCCCAATTCGAGCGCGTTTCCGACGTCCTCGGCCCGCTCGAGCGGATCATGCTCGCCGCCGACGAGGAGATCGGCTCGATCCAGCAGCGGGTCGAGAGCGAGGCCGGCGAGATGTCGGAGGAGGTCGACGAGCGGGTTCGCAAGGCGGCTCTGGAGCAGCGCGGCCGCATCCTCAAGATCAGGGAGGCCCTGACCAGCTCGGCCACCGAGCTGGCGACACGGTTCGACGCCGTGCTGAAGATCCTCGACCAGGCGGAGCGCCACTTCGCGATCCAGGCGCGGATCGAGCCCGAGCCGAGCCAGGCAGGAAACGGAGTGGGGGAGGTCCGGGTCACGGTCACCGAGCGCCAGAAGGTGACGATCGCCCACGACCACGGGCCTCAGCCCCAGCAGCCGCCGCCGGCCAAGCCGGCGACTCCGGCTCCTCCGCCCCCGCCGTTGTTCGACTCGAGCCTCGGGACGTCACGAGCCGCAGGAGGCGCCACAGCAGAGCAAGGGGATTCGCCGGCTCTTTCGGCGGATCACCCGCCGGGCGGCTTAGGATCGGCAACCGGATGAGCCTTCCACCATCGACCCGATGAGCACCTCGATGGAAGACGAACCAAGGCAGCCAGGGGGAGAGGGCCAGTCGCCAGATTCGGGCCTGCCCCTGCGCGAGTCGGTGAGCTCCGCCGGGGAGCGGATCCAGGTGATCATCGAGGCCGCCGAGAAAGCCGCGGCAGGGATCATCGAGGACGCCGACGCGCAGGCCCGCCGCTATATCGAGGCTTCGCGCAGGCGGGCTGACTCCCTGGCCGAGGAGCGGGTTCGGGTGATGTCGGACCTCACCGACACCCTGATCCGCCAGGCCGAGATCGTCAGGCGCCAGTCCGACGAGCTGCTCGGGGCCCTGGACTCCGCCCGCGGCGAGCTGGCGAGCCGGATCGGACAAGAGCTTTCGGCCGGAACCGGCGGAGCGGCCGAGATCAGCGCCCCGCAGCCAGAGCAGCCGGCACCGCCACAGGCTCCCCGGGTTCCGCACCTGCAGCCGGTCGAGTCCGAGCGCCCTGACCTGCAGGCGGTCGAGTCGCCCCAGCCCGGGCCCGGTGTCGGGCCGGCTCCGATCGGGCAGCAGCCGGCCGCTCCGCAACCCGCCCCCGATCCGCCGCGGCGGTGTTCCCTCCGACGGCGCCCGGCTGCTCGCCGCCCAGATGGCGGTCGCGGGCAGCAGCCGCGATGAGATCGAGGCGAGGCTTCGCGACGAGTTCGGGATTCAGGACGCGGGTCCGATCCTGGACGGCATTCTCGGACCCGGTCGCTAGCGGGCGCATCCCGTGCACGAAGATCCGACCCGCTTGATGCGCGACGACGAGCCCGATCGCCCGCGGGGCGGCGGCGGCTCCGGCGGCGAGAACAACGTCCGTTACCTGATCGCTGCGCTGCTGGCGATCATCGTCGGGCTGATCATCGCCGTGTTCGTGATCGCCAGCGACAACGGCGCCGACAACACATCCAGCACCAGCTCGATATCGACCTCGAGCACGACCACGACCAGCGAGCCGACCACGAGCACGACCAGCACGACGAGCACCGAGTCGACGACGACCACTTCGACGACGGCGCCGACCACGACGACGACGCCGACCACGACGACGACCACGACCAGCCCCGGCAGCGGCGGCGTCACCTCGCCCTGAGGGCGACCCCGGGCGCGATCAGTTCGCCTGGAAGCGGCCGCCGCGGGCGGCGTCGAAGATCGCGATGTGGCTGAGCCGGGCGAAAGCGGCGTAGCGCTGCGATGCGCTGTAAAGGGGATGGCAGGCGGTCAGGACCAGGCGCTCGTAGCCGACCGGATGGACGATCCCGACGGCGCTGTCATCGACGATCTTGGTGAACTGGACCCGGTAGACGAAGGTCCCGTAGGGCATCTCGAGGGTGATGTGGTCGCCCTCGCGCATCGAGTCGATATGGCGGAAGGGCGCCAGGTAGGTGGTGCGGTGGCCGGCGATGCCGATCGTGCCGCCCTGGCCGGGAAAGGGGGTCTCGGGGTAGTGGCCGGGGCCCTTCTGCAGGCTGGCGGTGTCGGTGCCCTGGACGACGATCGCGTTCAGGTTCATGCGCGGGATGATGATCCGTCCGATCGCCTCTCCGGTCTCGGTCTGGTCGCCCGAAGCGCCGCGCCAGGACGTTCGCCTTCTGCGCCAGGCCGTGGACGCCGGCCAGCGCGGCGAGGTCGGCCTTGGTCGGGTAGTGCGACTCGAGGTCGGCGAGCTGCTCCGACGCGGCGTGCTGCTTGAGCTCTCCGTAGAGGGAGGAGATCGGCTCCCTGTAGGCGAGGGTCATGCCGACGTCGGCCATCACCACGAGGCCGGCCGTGATCAGCACGATGGAGAGGATGCGCGCCGCCCGGGTCATGCGAGGTAAGTATGGCGGCGAGGCCGGGTGCCGCCGCCCGTAACTGGCATGCGGGCGTGCGAGACTTCGCGGCCGCATGGATGGACACAGCCCCCGCATCGCCAGCTACCAAGCCGATCCCGCCGAGGTCGCGAGGGTGCTGCTGCTCTATTCCGGCGGCCTTGACACCAGCGTGATGCTGCGCTGGATCCAGGAGACCTACGAGGCCGAGATAGTCACCCTGACCGTCAACCTCGGCCAGCCGGGCGAGGACTACGAGGTGATCACCGGCAAGGCCCGGGACCTGGGGGCGGTCGACGCGATCGTCGTCGACGCGCGCGAGGAGTTCGCCGAGCACTACGTGCTGCCGGCGATCCGCGCCAACGGGCTCTACGGCGGCGGCTACCCGCTCTTCACCGCCCTCGGCAGGCCGCTGATCGCGAAGCTGGGGGTGGAGCACGCGCGCGGGAGCGGCTGCGACACGATCGCCCACGGCTGCACCGGCAAGGGCAACGACCAGGTGCGGCTGGAGGCGGCGGTGGCGACCCTGGACCCCGGGCTGAAGGTGATCGCCCCGGTGCGCGAGTGGCGGATGGGCCGCGAGGAGGAGGTCGCCTACGCCCGCGAGCACGGGATCCCGGTCAAGGGCGGCAGCGAGCAGCCTCCCTACTCGATCGACGACAACCTCTGGGGACGCTCTTCGGAGGGGGGAGCGATCGAGGACCTCGACCAGCCCCCCGCCGACGACGTCTTTCAGCTCGTCACCCGTCCCGAGGAAGCGCCCGACGAGCCGCAGCTGCTGCGGGTCGGCTTCGAGGCGGGGCGCCCGGTCTCGCTCGACGGCGAGCGGCTGGAGCTGGTCGCGCTGCTGGAGCGCTGCGCCGAGGCCGGCGGCCGGCACGGGGTCGGGATCGTCGACCACATCGAGGATCGCATCGTCGGCCTCAAGGTCCGCGACCTCTACGAGGTCCCGGCCGCGGCGATCGTCCTCACCGCCCACCGCGAGCTCGAGAAGCTGGTCTCGACGATCCACCAGAACAACTTCAAGGGCTCGCTCGAGGCCCAGTGGGCCTACCTCTGCTACGCCGGGCTCTGGCACGAGCCGCTGCGCGAGGACCTCGATGCCTACATGGAGTCGGCCAACCGCTTCGTCACCGGCGAGGTGACGATGCGCCTCTACAAGGGCTCGGCGACACCCGCGGCGCGCTCCTCGCCGTATGCGCTCTACGACCAGTCGCTGGCCGGCTTCGGCGAGTCCGGCGGCGAGTTCTCCCAGGACGCCAGCCCGGGCTTCATCGAGCTCTTCTCGCTGCAGAGCCGAATGGCGCATAGGGTTCGCTCCGAGGGGAAAGAGGGGAAAGATGATCTATGAGGCGATCGGACGAGCGGTGGTGAAGATGACCGTCGCCTACGTGACCCGCCGTTACAGGACCCAGCTCCGCTTCGCGGCCGGGTTCGGCATCGCCGCCCTGGCGATCGGCGCCTACCTCGCGAGCCGCGAGGTCGAAGAGGGCTAGGCGCGCCACAGGCACGGGCGCACGCCCAGCCGCAACTTTTCTTGCGACTTATCGTTAAGGCGTCGGGGGCACCGCTTGACCCTCGTTAACGTGCCCGCCGCCTAATCCCACCCGGGAGCGGGGGAACCAGAGCGGACCGGCAGGACCGGCCGCAGGGGCGAATCGCATCCGCGTAGCGCCAGCCTTCGGCGCGAGCCCGACAGCTAACCCCGCAGGCGTAGAAGGATGACTTGGCGTTTTGACACCCACTCTGCGACGCGCCGCCGTGCGGCCGCGTCGATCCTCACGCTGCTTGCCCTGGGCCTGGCGATCGCGATGCCGGCGAGGGCCACCGACGTCGCCGCGCTGCAGTCGCAGGTCGACGGCGCCCGCCAGCAGGCCAGCTCGCTGGCCGCCGACCTCGAGGCCAAGCAGGGCCAGATGCTCGCCGCCCAGCAGCAGGCCGCGGCCGCGGCGGCCCGCGAGCGCCAGCTCAGCGGGCTGTTGGCCGCCGGCGAGCAGCGCTCGGCGCAGCTGGGAGGAAAGGTCGAGCAGGCCCAGCGGCGGCTGACGGTCGAACGCGCCCGGTTGCGGCGTGCGCTCGGCGCCCTCGCTCAGCGCCTGGTTTCGATCTACAAGAGCGGCACCCCCGACACCACCGACCTGGTGCTCGGCGCCGACAGCTACAAGGACCTGCTGACCCGGGCCGACTACCTGCGGATGATCCAGGACTCCGACAGCCGCCTCGCGGCGCGCGTGAAGCAGGTGCGCGACGCGATCAAGTTCCAGCTCGGCGTGGTGCGAGCGGCTGAAAGCCCGCCAGGACGCCTACAACGCGCGCCTGGCGACGGCCCGCGAGCAGATCTCCGCGGTCCGCCAGCGGGCCGAGTCGGAGGCCGCGCAGCTGGCCGCGATCCGGGCCTCACGCGCCGCGACCCTGAGCCAGCTTCAGTCCAACATCAGCTCCTGGGTGGGCGAGATCCAGGCCGCGCAGCAGGTCAGCGCCTCCGAGGCGCAGTCCACGGTCGGGGAGTGGCTCGGCGGCCCCTACTCGATTCCGTCCTCGATCGTGATGTGCGAGTCGGGCGGCAACTACGGCGCCGTCAACCCCTCCAGCGGCGCCGGCGGCGCCTACCAGATCCTGCCCTCGACCTGGTCGCTCTACGGGGGCAAGGGCTCGCCGCAGAACGGCTCCAAGCAGCAGCAGGATCAGGTCGCGGCCCAGATCTGGTCCGACTCGGGCTCCGGCGCCTGGGAATGCGCGGGCTAGCTTCTCGAGGGCGAGCGGCGACGTCGACTACGTGGTCGGCACCTGCGACGCGACCTGCTCCGAGATCCAGGCGTAGGTCTTCTCCAGGCCCTCGCGCAGGCCGATGCTCGGCTCCCAGCCGTAGGTCGCGCGGAAGAGGGCGTTGTCGCTGTTTCGCCCCCGCACCCCCTGCGGCGCGTCGGCGACGTAGTTGCGGCGCAGCTTGGCGCCGGCGATCTCCTCGACCGTGTCGACGAGCTGGTCGATCGTGACCAGCTCGGCCGAGCCGAGGTTGACCGGCTCGACCGGCGGGCCCTCGAGGACCTCGATCGTCCCGCGCACGCAGTCGTCGACGTACATGAAGCTGCGGGTCTGCTTGCCGTCGCCCCAGACCTCGATCTCGTCTGACCCCGTCTGCACCGCCTCGGCGACCTTGCGGCAGATCGCCGCCGGCGCCTTCTCTCGCCCGCCGGTCCAGGTCCCGTTCGGCCCGTAGACGTTGTGGTAGCGCGCGACCCGGGTCTCCAGGCCGAAGTCCTCGAGGTAGTGGCGGCACATCCGCTCCGAGAACAGCTTCTCCCAGCCGTAGCCGTCCTCGGGCTCGGCGGGATAGGCGTCCTCCTCGCGCAGGGCTGTGACGTCGGGGGACGCCTGCCTCGAGGCGGTGTAGACGCAGGCCGAGGAGGCGAAGAAGTAGCGCTTCACCGACTGCGCCTGCGACGCCATCAAGAGGTGGGTGTTGATCAGGACCGAGAGCATGCAGGCGGCCTTGTTGCCCTCGATGAACCCCATCCCGCCCATGTCGGCGGCGAGGTTGTAGACGTCGGAGACACCCTCGACGGCCTCCTCGGCGGCCTCGCGCAGCGAGAGGTCGAGGGTCCGGTTGTCGGCCTCGCGTCGAGCTGGAACCACTCGCCGACCGGCTTGCAGTCGACCGCGCGCACGGGCGCGCCCCGGGCGATCAGCTCCCGCACCAGGTGGCCGCCGATGAATCCGCCGGCGCCGGTGACCAGGGTCGTTCGCTCGCGGCTTTGCTCGGCACTCATCGACCGGAATGCTGACAGCTCGGCCTAGATGCCCGCCAGGCGGCGCAGCTCCTTGGGCCGCAGAAGGGCGTGCAGCAGGCCGTCCTCGACGCAGGCGATGCCGCCCTTGCGCAGCTTGATCCGGCTCGACGTCAGCTCGGCGACCGCGTCGGAGAAGTCAGGCTCGTGGCCGACAAGGAGCACGTCGCCCCGACCGGCGGCGAGGGCGAGGGCGTCGAAGCGGCCGCCGCGCAGCTTCTCCTCGATCTCGACCGGGACCTCGAGCCGCTCGCATGCGATCCGCGCGGTCTGCTCGGCCCGGACCTTGGGGCTGGTCAGGCAGACGTCGATCGAGGCTCCGATCGCCGCCAGCGCCCGTCCGGCGGCCTCGGACTGGCGCTCCCCCTTCTCGGTCAGCTCGCGCGCGGCGTCGTCTCCGTCGTCCTGCTCGGCGTCTCCGTGGCGCAGGAAATAGATCACCAAACCGATGCTACGCAAGTAGCGGGAATGGTCTCGGGCGGCGTCCTGGCTGATTGAAAACATGGCTCCGTGAGCCAGGGCGCGGTCCATCTGCACGTCCACAGCGAGTATTCGCTGCTCGACGGCGCCTGCAAGATCGAGCCGATGGCGGCCCGTGCGGCGGAGCTGGGGATGCCCGCCCTCGGCCTCACCGACCACGGCGTGATGAACGGCTCGGTGGACCATTACAAGGCCTGCCGCAAACACGGGATCAAGCCGATCCTCGGGATGGAGGCATACCTCGTCGACGACCGCAAGGCGGTGCGCGAGAGCGTTCGCTACGAGCGCAACCACCTGACCCTGCTGGCCGCCGACGACGACGGCTTTCGCAACCTCGTCCAGCTCAGCTCGCAGAGCTTCATCGAGGGCTTCGCGCGCGGACGGGCGAACGTCGACATGGAGCTGCTCGAGCGCCACTCCAAGGGCGTGATCGCGCTCACCGGCTGCCTGCAGTCGCGCTTCTGCCGCCGCCTGGTCGAGGACCGCCCCGAGGACGCCCGCGCCCACGTCGACGACCTGCTCCGGGTGTTCGGGCCCGAGCAGGTCTACTTCGAGCTGCAGAACAACGGCATCGACGAGCAGAACAAGGCCAACGAGGGCATCGTCCGGATCGCCAACGAGGTCGGGCGGCCGCTGGTAGGGACCGCCGACGTCCACTACCTGCGCCGCGAGGACTACGACAACCACGCCGCCCTGCTCTGCGTGCAGACCAAGTCGACGCTCGAGGCGCCGAAGCTGACCTTCGACACCAACGAGTTCTTCCTGCGCAGCCCCGACGAGATGAGCGATTCGTTCTCGGCCTGGCCCGAGGCGGTCCCGGCGACCCTCGAGGTCGCCGAGCGCTGCAACGTCGAGATCGAGCTCGGCAACCTGCTGCTGCCCCGCTATCCGACCCCCGACGGCGAGGAGCCCACCGGGATGCTGCGCCGGATTGCCGAGGAGGGCCTGGGGCGCCGCTACGGGGACCCGCTGCCGGCCGAGGCGCGCGAGCGGCTCGAGTTCGAGCTCGGGGTGATCGAGGAGATGGGCTTCGAGTCCTACTTCCTGATCGTCTGGGACTTCGTCAAGTTCGCCAAGGAGAACGGGATCGCGGTCGGCCCCGGGCGCGGCTCCGCCGCCGGATCGATCGTCAGCTACTGCCTCAACATCACCGACGTCGATCCGATCGCCAACCGGCTGCTGTTCGAGCGCTTCCTCAACCCGGGGCGCAAGTCGATGCCCGACATCGACATCGACTTCTCGGTCCGCGGCCGCGAGCGGGTGATCCGCTACGTGGCCGACAAGTACGGGCGCGAGTCGGTGGCCCAGATCATCACCTTCGGCCGGATGGCCCCGCGCGCCGCGACCCGCGACGCGGCCCGGGTGCTGGGCTACGACTACGCGATTGGCGACCGGCTCGCGAAGCAGATCCCCGAGCCCGTCCTCGGCCGTAACCCGAGCTTCGAGGAGTGCCTGAAGCCGGGCGAGGAGCTGCGCCGTACCTACGACGAGGACGCCGACGCCAAGCGCGTCCTCGACGTCGCCCAGGGGCTCGAGGGGATCATCCGCAACGCCTCGATCCACGCCGCCGCCGTGGTGATCGCCGACCGCCCGCTGCAGGAGATCGTCCCCCTGCAGCTCGCCGAGGACCGGCCCGCCCGCGAGGCGAGCGGCAACGGAAACGGCAAGCCGGAGCGCTCCTACAAGATCGTCACCCAGTACTCGATGGGCCCGATCGAGGAGATCGGCCTGCTGAAGATGGACTTCCTCGGCCTGCGCAACCTCGACGTGATCGAGGACGCGGTCGAGATCATCGAGCGCTCGCGCGGCGAGCGGATCGACATCGAGGCGATCCCGATGGACGACCGCCGCACCTACGAGATGCTGGCCCGCGGCGACTCGATCGGCGTCTTCCAGTTCGAGTCCGACGGGATGCGCGACGCGCTGCAGCAGGTCGGCCCGACCGAGTTCGAGGACATCGTCGCGCTGGTGGCGCTCTACAGGCCCGGTGCGATCCGCTACATCCCGACCTACGCCAAGGGCAAGCGCGATCCTTCCTCGGTCGTGCTCCCGGACGAGCGGCTGCGCCCGATCACCGAGGAGACCTACGGCTGCGTGATCTACCAGGAGCAGCTGATGGAGATCGCCAAGCAGATGGCGGGCTTCGGCCCGGCGGAGGCCGACGACCTGCGCAAGGCGGTGGGCAAGAAGAAGCGCGACCTGATGGCGAAGATGAAGGACGAGTTCCTCGCCGGCCTTGAGCGATCCAAGACCGACGCCAAGGTCGCAAACGACCTCTGGTCGCTGATGACGGCAGCCGCCGACTACTCCTTCAACCGCTCCCACGCCGCCTGCTACGCGCTGATCGCCTACCGAACCGCGTACCTGCGGGCCAACTACCCGGCCGAGTACATGGCGGCGCTGATCTCGACCGTGATGACGACCAAGGACAAGGTCCCGTTCTTCGTCAACCGCTGCGAGGAGATGGGGATCGAGGTCCTGCCGCCCGACGTCAACTCCTCCGAGCACGGCTTCGTCGTCGCCGAGAAGCGGATCCGGTTCGGGCTCGACGCGGTCAAGAACGTCGGCCACGCCGCGGTCGAGGCGATCCTGCGCGCCCGCGAGGACGGGCCGTACGCCTCGCTGTGGGACTTCTGCGAGCGGGTCGACGCCCGCGCCGTCAACAAGCGCGCGATCGAGTGCCTGATCAAGTGCGGGGCCCTGGACTCGACCGGGGCCAGCCGCATGGGGATGCTGGAAGCGCTGCCGGCCGCCCAGGCCGGGGGCCAGAAGGCCCAGGAGGACGCCCAGCTCGGCCAGGGTTCGATCTTCGACATCGGCGACTCGGCGCAGGCCGGGCCGGCCGCCGTGCAGCGGCCGCCGATCTCGGCGGCCGAGTTCGATCAGCGCGAGCTTCTGAGGATGGAGAAGGAGACCCTGGGGACCTATCTGTCCTCGCACCCGCTGGCGGAGGTCCGCGACGCGCTGCGGGCTCGAGTCGACTGCAGCCTGGCCGAGCTGAACTCCAGGCCCGACGGCTCCTGGGTCACGGTCGGCGGCATCGTGACCGAGCGCAAGCGAATCCGCACCCGGCGCGGCGACCCGATGATGTTCGCGACCCTCGACGACGTCGAAGGCCAGGTCGAGATGATCGTCTTCAACTCCGCCTTCGAGGACAATGCCGACACGATCGACGCCGATGCGGTCGTGCTCGTCCGCGGCCGGGTCGACCAAAAGGAGCGCGGCGAGACGAAGCTGGTCGTGCAGGAGGCGGAGCGCTTCGAGCCCAGCCCCGAGGAGATCAAGGCGGCCCCGGTCGCTCCGCGCCGGGACGAGCCCCTGGTGCTGCGCTTCAGCGCCGCCGACTTCCCGCCCACCCTGCTCGAGGACCTGAGGGCGGTCTTCGACCACTTCCCCGGCGAGACCGAGGTGATGCTGGAGATGCAGACCCGCGAGGGGCTGCGCCGGCTGCGCTTCGGCACCGACTACCGGGTGCGGGTCTCCGGCGCGCTGCGGGCGGAGCTGGACGGAGTGCTCGGCCCCGGCGCGATGGCGGCGTAGGAACCGCGTCCAAATCCTCCGAATTCCGCCTCCAGCGGCTTAGACTTCTCTAGATGCCTGCCAAGCAGACGACTCAGAGGTCCGCCCGCTCCGGCGAGTGCCGACGCTGCAGCTCGTTCTGCGACAAGTTGGTCGAGCCCCGAGGCTGCGTCGAGATGCGCTGCCGCTACCTCTACAGCTACGTCGACATGCTGACCGGCACCCAGTTCGTCGGCTGCATGCAGAAGGTCTTCAACGCCGAGGTCGATCTCGAGTCGGTCCTCGAGCCGGGCGGCTTCGGCGGGATCAAGATGACCGGCGACCCGCTGCCCCAATGCCAGTTCTCGGTCGAGCGGGCCTTCGAGGGCTCCGGGCGTGCGTATGACTGCGTCAACCCGCGCTTCTTCGACTGCACCGAGGACGGCCCCGAGGGCCTGCGGGCCTTCGATCTCCGAGAAGGTCTGCGGGCCGCCTAAGTTGCGGGTCGCGGCTCTCTACGACATCCACGCAAACCTGCCCGCCCTCGAGGCGGTCCTCGCCGAGGTCGATCGCGAGGGTCCAGACCTGATTGTCGTCGGCGGCGACGTCGCATCCGGTCCGCTGCCGGTCGAGACGATCGATCGCCTGCGCTCGCTAACGGGCCCCGTCCGCTACGTGATGGGGAATACCGACCGCTACATGATCGAGGCATTCGACGAGGGGGTCGGAACTGACCGTGACCGGTGAGGGTTGGGAGCGCGTCGACCGCTGGGCCGCTGGCCTTCTCAGCGACGTCCATCGGGACTTCCTTGCCGCCTTCGAGCCGAGCGTTCGCGGTCGAGGTCCAGGGCTTGGGGCCGACCCTGTTCTGCCATGGCTCGCCGCGCAGCGACGAGGAGAGAATCACGGCGATCACCTCGGAAGACCGGATGAGGCCGATGCTGGAGGGTGTTGGAGGAGGAGGTCGTCGTCTGCGGCCACACCCACCATCAGTTCGACCGTCCGATTCTCGGCAAGAGGGTGATCAACGCTGGCAGCGTGGGGATGCCCTACCAGGGCGCGGCGGCTGCCTTCTGGGCCCTGCTCGGCCCGGATGCGCAGTTGCGGCGCACCGACTACGACGTCGAGGCGGCGGTGGCCCGGATGCGGGCAGGGGGGATGCCGGAGATCGACGAGCACATGCTGCGCGAGAGCCTGCTCGAGCCGGTGGACTCCGCCTGGGTAGCCGAGTACTTCGAAAAGCAGCAGACCGATTAGGTCTTCAGCCCGGCCGCGAGCTTTGCCTCCTCGTGGCTCAGGTAGGCCCAGCCGCGCAGGATCTTCCCGTCGCGAAACTCGAACAGCTGCCCGATCGGCGAATTGACCTCGACGCCGCTCTGGCGTCCCGTAGCCCGCAGCCGGCCCAGCGCCAGCACGCGGTCGTCGCCGAGATCGCGGACCTTGTCGACCTCCCAGTTGACGCTGGAGAACATCTCGTCGGTGTCGCGGAACCACTGGCGCATGCCGTCGTGGCCGCGGTAGCCCGAGGAACCCTCGACCTCGGCGCTGAAGTAGGGATGCCACTCGCAGTCCGGGTGCCACATCTCCAGCCCGGCCTCGGGGTCGCGCTGGTTGTAGAACTCGGCTCCCCGGCGGACGAGACGGTCGATCTCGACGGAATCCATTCCTGCTGAGAAGTATGACCCGAACTGCTTGCCCAGGTCCGCAGTCCCCCGGCATCCCGTTTGGGATTTCTACAAACTCGAATAGTTAGGTTGACCGGCTACCCCGACGGCCCTAGGGTCGCCGACCATCTGCTCGTCCAATCCTTTTCGGGGTCGCCGGGTTGCGGCCTTCGGCTTCCTTGCGGCGCTCGCCTTCTTTGGCTCGCTTCCGGCTGCAGCCGAGGCGACGATCACGATCAGCAAGGTCGACGGCACGATCAACATCGTGTCTGACCCGGGAGAGTCGGGTGTCCACGCCCTGGAGACCTGGTATGACGGCGCAAACGGCAGTGACTGCCCCGGGGGAGGCACTGACGATTATCGGTGCCTTGCCCTGTTTACCGACACCCCGGTCGTCACCGTTCCGCCCTGCAAACCATCGTTAGGCGGCTTACCGAGCATCCCAGGTTGGTGCCCGCTGCATGAGCCGGACGTCACGGCCCTCAACGTCGATCTCGGCGACGGGAACGACGTCTTGCACGAAGAGTGGCGCCTGCCGGATGCAATACCCGTGACGATCAATATGGGGCCCGGCGATGACGAGCTGTTCTACCACGGCGGAAATGGCAAGTTCGCACCGGTCGAACGGATCTTCGCCGGCCCCGGTGACGACAAGATCCGCCCCCGCCGGGCGGCGCTTTCCCATGGCGCTGAAGCGATCTATGGCGGCTCCGGTGCCGACCTGCTCCTAGGAACGAACAACGACTTTTACGGCGACAATCTCTTCGGCGGCGCCGGCCCGGACATTCTCAAAACCAAAGGTGGAGCTGACCTGCTGAACGGCGGAGGCAGCCATGACGTCTGCAACGGCGGAACGAATCAAAATATCGGCAAAGTGGTGCGCGAACGAGATAGGGCTCGGGGATGCGAGAAGCAGCGCAATATTCCCTGACTCGCCTCAGCGACACACCGGCCAATAGGCCCGCGGCCTACTGAGCAGGGGACCAGCTCGGCGGAGCAAGATCAAAGCCTTCGCTGACCGGGCAGGCAAAGCTGGACACCGCCCCGCCGCGCCCGGCGGGGGAGGGGAGTGGTCCTAGCGGGGCGAGCGCTCCGCAATTCAACAGGCCCAGTCAGGCGCGACGCTCCTTCAGTCCCCGCTCGCGCAGCCGCTTCGCCTTCTCGACCTGCTTGCGATCCGGCCCGTGCTTGTCGGGCCCGGGGACCTCGAGCGGCGCCGGCAGGCCCTCGAAGCGGGGCTCGGAGAGGAAGGCGGCCAGCCCGTGGCGGCCCATCTCGCCGTCGCCGATGTTGGCGTGGCGGTCGCGGTGGGAGCCGAACGGGGCGCCGGCGTCGTTGACGTGCACGCAGCGAAGCCGCTTCGAGGCCGACCTTCTCGTCGGCTTCGTCGAGGACCCCATCGAGGTGCTCGGCGTCGCGGATGTCGAAACCCTGCACGAACAGGTGGCATGAGTCCAGGCACAGCCCCAGCCGCTCGTCCCCACCGGCGAGCTCGATCAGCCGCGCGGTCTGGTCGAAGTCGCGCCCCAGAAGCCCCTTGTGCCCGGCGGTCTGCTCGAGCAGCAGCGGGCACTTGTCGGTTCGCTTCAGAGCCTCCTTGATCACCCGGCTCGCCCTTCGCATCGAGCCGGCCAGCGGCTTTCCCTTCTGGGCGCCGGGGTGAAGGACGACGCCGGCGGCGCCGATGCCGTCGCCGATCCACAGCGAGTGGGTCAGCGACTCCAGCGACTTCGCCCGCATCTCCACCTCGTCGGTCGCGCAGTTGATCAGGTAGACGGCGTGGATCACCACCGCCTCGACGCGGGAGCCGTCCATCGCCTCGCGAAAAGCGGCGAAGTCCGCCTCGCTGTAGCGGGTCGGCTTCCACATCCGCGGGCTCTGGTTGAAGATCTGGATCGAGTCGGCGTGCAGCTTCTCTCCGCGCTCGATCGCGTTGGGCAACCCGCCCGCTGTGGAAACATGCGCGCCGATCAGCACCGTGAGCCAGGACCTCCGCTTCAGATTCGCCCCCTCACCGACCGGTGCTCTGCACATCGGGGGCGCGAGGACGGCACTGTACAACTGGCTCGCGGCCCGCGGCTCGGGCGGAAAGCTGGTGCTGCGGATCGAGGACACCGACCGCGAGCGCTCGACCCCGGAGAACGTCGAGCAGATCCTCGAGGTCCTGAGCTGGCTCGAGCTCGACTGGGACGAAGGACCGATTTCGCAGGCCTCGCGCGCCGACCGCCACGCCGCTCGGATCGAGGAGCTGCTCGCGTCCGGAGCCGCCTACCGCGACCCCGCGACCTCCGAGGACGTCAAGGCGTACAAGGCACGAGCACGGAGCCGACCAGGGATACCGCGGCACCCCCAGCGAGGATCCCGGCGCCGCGATCCGCCTGCGGGTTCCGGACGACGGTGACACCGTCGTCGAGGACCTGATCCGCGGGCCGGTCGCCTTCCCGAATCGAAGCCAGGACGACTTCGTGATCGCCCGCGGCGACGGCTCGGTTCTCTACAACTTCGCGGTCGCCGTCGACGACGCGGAGATGGAGATCACCGACGTCGTGCGCGGTGACGACCACCTCTCCAACACCCCGAAGCAGCTGCTGGTCCTGCGGGCCCTCGGCGTCGCCGAGCCGCGCTACGCGCACCTGCCGCTGCTGCACGGGCCCGACGGCCGCAAGCTCTCCAAGCGCCACGGCGCCGCCTCGGTCGAGGAGCTGCGCGACGCCGGCTATCTGCCGGAGGCGGTGCGCAACTACCTGGCGCTGCTCGGCTGGGGCACCACCGACGACACGACGCTGCTCTCGACCGAGGAGCTGGTGCGCCGCTTCCGGGTCGAGGACGTCGGCAGCTCCGCGGCGGTCTTCGACGAGCAGAAGCTGCGCTGGGTCAACGGCCGCTACATGCGCGAGATGGCGCTCGACGCCTACACCGAGCGGGTCGCCGGCTTCCTCGGCCGCGAGCCCGACGAGCGGCTGCGGGCCGGGTGCGAGATCGCCCAGGAGAAGGCGCAGACGCTGGCCGAGGTCTGGCCGCTGATCCGCTTTCTGTTCGAGCCCCCGGTCGAGGACGAGAAGGCCTGGCGCAAGGTGATGGTGGAGGGCGACGGCGGAGATGCTGGAGGCGCGCCGGCGCGAGGCGCTCGCCGAGCCTGTCGAGCAGTTCGAGCCGCCAGCAGATCGAGGCGGCGCTGGCGCCTCTGCTCGAGCGCTTCGACACCAAGCCGGGCAAGCTCTATCAGCCGATCCGGGTCGCGATCACCGGCACGACCGTCTCGCCGGGGATATTCGAGTCGCTGGCCGCCCTGGGGCGCGAGGAAAGCATTTCGAGAATTGGGGATGCCGTCCGCCGTCTGAGCGGCTAGTCTGCCGCGGTCCGCGTGAGGAGTGCGGACGCGCCGGGGGACCCGGTCAATCCGATCGAGAGGAGTTCTCCTTGTCGTCCACCAAGCTTTGCGTGGCGCTGTCGCTGCCGCGACGGTGCAGCGGCGGCGCTGGTCGCGCCGCCGGCTGCGGCGAGCAGCAGTACGGAGCCGACCAAGGTCTCGATGTCGATCTCCGAGCAGGGCAAGACAGCCACTTTCAAGGCGCCGAAGTCGTTCAAGGGCGGCCTGGTCGAGCTCAGCTTCAAGAACAAGGGCAAGGCGCCGCACGGCGTGCAGCTGGTCCGCTACACGGGCGGCCACACGGCCGACGACGTGCTGAAGCAGCTCGGCAGCAGCGAGCGACAAGACGCCGGATTGGCTTCGGGCTGAGGGCGGGACCCCGGCGGTTGCCGGTGGTCAGTCGACCAAGGCCTCGCTCAATCTGGCGGCCGGGAATTACGTGATCGTCGATTCGGCGCAGCTCGGCCCGAGCAGCGGCCCGCCCGCCAACGCCCAGCTGAAGGTCACGTCGGGCGACGACGGGCGACCTTCCGGACACCCGGGCACTGTGACCGCGGCCCGGACGGGCAAGGACAAGTACGCGCTGGGAGATCTCCGGTCTGAAGGCCGGCAAGAACGAGATCACCTTCGACAGCGAGGGCAAGGACGCGCTGCACTTCATCATCGCTGCGCCGGTGAAGGGCAAGGCCCCGTCGCAGAGCAAGCTCAAGAGCGATTTCGCGAAGGCGGGAAGCGGTCCGCCTCCGCCATATCTGGACTTCGACCAATGCGCGGAGCACCGCGATCCTCGACGGCGGAGCTGTCGCAGACCACGGAGCTGGACCTGAAGAAGCCGGGGCAGTACGTCTTCTTCTGCCCGCTCACCGATCGCGACGGCGGCAAGCCTCACGACCAGGAGGGCCTGCTGAAGATCGTCACGGTCAAGTAGTCGAACGGCCGCCTCGGCGCCGAGTAAAGAGATGCCTGCAAACGGCCCGCTTCGGCGGGTCGTTTGCGTTGCACGAAACCGTCCCCCTCCGCTACAGAAAATTCGAACATTTGCCGATGAAACACGCGGATCGGGGGGCGTGAGCAACTGCGCCCGGGGTCCGCTGAGATGGCAGCCACAAAGAGCAAGAGGAACGGGCATGGCTCGGCAGGCAGCGTCGCCGCAAGGGAAGACGCGCCGCAAGCGCGTCCCCGCGCCCGGCAGCCGCCTCGCCGAGGCCTTCGAGGCAGTAGAGCGCTTCCCGGTCCTGCTCGAGTCGCGCGAACGCGTGATGCGTGCGGCTACGGCGGAGACCGCCAGGGTGGGGGAGATCATCGAGGCGGTCGAGTCCGACGTCGCGCTGACGATGGCGGTGCTGCAGTTCGCCAACCGCAGCGGCGCCCGCAACAGCGGCACCGTCGCCAGCATTCCCGCCGCCGTCGAGGTGCTGAAGCCCTCCGGCGTCCTGGCGATCGCCGGAACCGCCGCGACCTATGACTTCTTCGAGTCCAACGGCGGCTGGGAGCTGCGCCCCGAGCACTTCCGCATCCACGCCCTGGCCAGCCAGCGCGCCGCTGACCGGATCGCCCGCTCGGTCGGCTTCAAGGACCGCGACGAGCTCGCGGTCGCGGCGCTGCTTCATGACGTCGGCCGCCTCGTGATCGCGCGGCTGCACCCAGGCTTCCAGGACTTCTTCGACATGGTCGGCCGCACCCCCGAGCAGCGCCTGCGCCTGGAGCGCGAGAAGCTTGGCATCGACCACGCGATCGTCGGCGGAGTCCTTGCCCGCCGCTGGAACCTGCCCGGCAGGATGGCGGTGGCGATCGAGCGCCATCACGCCGACGACTCCGACGGCATCTCGGCTCTGATCGCGACCGCCGACATGCTCGCCCACTACGGCCAGGGCGAGGCGGTTGCCCGCGATCGCCTCGAGGGTGCCGCGGTTCGCTCCGGGATCGGCGCCGAGCTGCTGCGCGAGCTTCTCTACGAGCTTCCCTATCCGCGCCAGGACGCGCCCCGGGCCAGCGAGCCGTGCCCGCTCTCGACCCGCGAGCTCGACGTCCTGCGGCTGCTTGCCGAGGGCAAGGTCTACAAGCAGATCGCCGGCGAGATGCAGCTCTCGGTCTCGACGATCCGTACCCACCTGCACAACGTCTACGGCAAGATCGGTGCCGTCGACCGCGCGCAGGCGGTCCTCACGGCCCACGACCGCGGCTGGATCTAGCGGCGGCTGCAAACCGTCGCTGGCGGTGTCCCGGTCGCGCCCCGGCGGCGCCGCTACTCGATCAGGCTCTCGCGCAGGCCGATCGCCACCGCATGGGTGCGGTTGCGGGCCTCGAGCCGGGCGAGGATGTTCTTGGTGTGGGTGCGCACGGTCTCCTCACTGACCTGAAGCTCCTCGGCGGCGACCGTGGTCGAGCCGCCGTCGGCCAGGAGCTGGAGGATCTGGCGCTGGCGGCGGGTCAGCCTGCCGCGTCCGGCGCGCGGCGGCACGGCCGGGTCGACGAAGCGCTCCTGCTCCAAAGCGGCGTCGACGGCGAGGCGCAGCTCCTCGGCACCCGACCCGCGGCTGACGTAGGCGCTCGCCCCCGCGGTCAAGGCCTGGGTCGCGAGATCGCGCTCGGCCCGATCGCCGTGGGCGACGATGCCGAGTGAGGGCTCCGCCTTGCAGATCGCCCGGATCGCCTCGGACCCGTTCATCGGTCGGGGCTGCCGCTGGCCCGGGAGCGGATGTCCAGCACGGCGACCTCGAAGTCGCCGACGTCGCGGACCAGCTCCACCGCCTCGGCGCGTCCGGCCAGCTCCTCGAGCTCATAGCCGTTGTCGAGGACGCGCCGGATCCCCAGCCTGACCAATGGCTGGGGCTCCACGACAAGGCAGCGTGGCTTTTCGCTCACAGGATCTATCCGACCTTCGGTGGGATCGAAATCGGCCGGTGCGGGACCGAGTCCCGATCCTAACCCAGCCGGCGTTGGCCGGACGACCCCAATTCTCGGGCCGCTTGAAGTCCGACCTCGCTCTTTGCGCGCCTCCGGCTGCGATAGAAACACCTCGTGATCTCGGTTACTTCCAAATCCCGCTACGCGGTGGTGGCGATGGCGGAGCTCGCCCGCACCGGGCAGGGCCCGGTCCCGATCAAGGAGCTTGCGGAGCGCCGGGACATCCCGGAGCAGTTCCTCGAGCAGCTCTTTTCGACCCTGCGCCGGGCGGGGCTTCTGACCAGCCACCGTGGCGTCAAGGGTGGCTACACGCTTGCCCGCCCGGCCGAGGAGATAAACGTGCTCGAGGTCGTCCAGGCCCTCGACGGCAAGATCGGCCAGGAGGCCGACGAGGCGGGCGGCATCTGGGCCGACGGGGTGGGGGCTCTGCGCAAGGTCTTCAGCCGCACCACGATCGCCGAGATCGCCCGCCGGGAAGTCGAGGGCTCCGGCACGGGCATGTACCACATTTAGGCCGCTTCGCTAGGTTCTGCGTCGGCTCTCGAGCCGAGGTCTTCGTCTCCGGCCCGATGCCGGCCGAGCGAAGGGCTCTCCTTCAGATCGCCGGTGATCGCCGTGGCGGAGACGCAGGCGCGCGATCGCCGATGAGCTGGCGGACGGCTGCGCTCGACGGCGAGCCGCAGGTCGCCTCCGCACCGAAACTCAGCGACAAGAAGCGAGGAAAGGAGCGTTATGCACGAACGAGAGTCGTCTGGACTCCGACTAGCCCAGCGGCTTAGATGGCTGGACCGAACGTAGAAGCGCGTGTGACGCACTGCCGCGCGATGAGTGTGCGTCTTCGACGATCGGAGCGCGACATCGACGGTCCCTCGTGGCCGCCGCGGCGCGCTCGCCGCCTGCGGCGGGGGCGACAGCAACCCGCAGGTCGACGCGATCGGCATAAAAACGCTGACATAGAGCTAGGACATCGAAGAGGAACGCGTGCGTAAAGAGAGAGAGACATAGGCGACTACGACCAAGACCTACGAGACCTACATCGGGGCGGTCAAGAGCGGCGACGG
The DNA here is from genome assembly GCA_963772265.1 of uncultured Solirubrobacterales bacterium. GTDB lineage: Bacteria > Actinomycetota > Thermoleophilia > Solirubrobacterales > 70-9 > Mayfieldus. The sequence goes on from CAVYWS010000005.1 coordinate 427,975, forward strand.
TGAGCTCGCCTCGCCGCCGCTGACGCCCTAGCGATTTCGCAGCGTGCAGGGTGGAGCGACAAGCGTCGGCTCGGCTGAAGAAGCTCCTACCAGCGCCGCGCCGCAAGCCTCGTCGTCCCGGCGAAGGAGCGCCTCGAGGGCGCCAGCTGCAGCCGAAGGCGATCGAGGCGACGCCGCGCAAGCTGCTGGAGGGCTTCGAGCCCAATCTGACCGAGGTCGAGATCAGCCGGCGACCGCGCCACGGGACGTGGATCCCGGCAAGGACCAGTTCCAGCCGCAAAAGCTGCTCTTCCGCCGTCTCAACGGCGACTGGAAGATCAACGCGACGATCTACACGCAGGGCGGCCCGGTCAGCTGAGCGCGAGCGTGCGCGTGCGCGTCCGGCGGGCTGTAATTTGGCCCTATGCCAGCGGCTCAACCTGCCGAGACGGGCGCTGCGGCGCGGATCGCCAACGAGGCGGCCGAGACGGTCGGCGACACCCCCCTGGTCGTGCTGGCGCGGCTCGGCGAGGGTCTCGAGGCGGAGGTCTGCGCGAAGCTCGAGTACTTCAACCCGGCCGGATCGGTCAAGGACCGGATCGGGGTCGCGATGATCGACGCCGCTGAGGCGGAGGGGACGATCGAGCGCGGACGCTCGCTGATCGTCGAGCCGACCAGCGGCAACACCGGAATCGCCCTGGCGATGGTCTGCGCGGCGCGCGGCTACGAGCTGGTCCTGACCCTGCCCGAGGGGATGACCCGCGAGCGCTCCGACCTGCTGCGCGCCTACGGCGCCGAGGTCCACGAGACGCCGTCGATGGGGGGCATGAACGAGTCGGTCGACCTGGCGAGGCGGATCGCCGAGGAGCGCGGCGCCTTCATGCCGCAGCAGTTCGCCAACCCCGCCAACCCCGAGATTCACCGCCGCACGACCGCGGAGGAGATCTGGGCCGATGACCGGCGGTGAGGTCGACGCCTTCGTCGCCGGGGTCGGCACCGGCGGCACGATCACCGGCGTCGGCCAGGTGCTGAAGGAGCGCCGCCCCGAGGCCCGGGTGATCGCGGTCGAGCCCGCCGCCTCGGCGGTTCTTTCGGGCGGCCACCCCGGGCCGCACAAGATCCAGGGCATCGGCGCCGGCTTCGTCCCCGAGGTGCTCGACCGCTCGGTGATCGACGAGGTGATCCCGGTCAGCGACGACGACGCCCTCGACATGGCCGAGCTCTGCGCGCGCCGCGAGGGGCTTCTGGTCGGGTTCTCGGCCGGCGCCGCGATCCACGCGGCGCTGGAGGTCGCCAAGCGGCCCGAGATGGCCGCAAAGCGTGTCTTGACGATCGTCCCCGACTCGGGGGAGCGCTACATGTCGCTGCCCTTCTTTCCCGCCTAGGCCGCGATGCTCGGCCTGCGGACATTGGGCAAGGTCGTGCGGGAGGTCGCCTCCGACGTGGCGACGGCGCGGGAGCGCGATCCCGCCGCCCGCAGCGCCGGGACGGTCGAGATCCTCTCGAGCTGGGCCGGGGTGCAGGCCCTGCTCGCGCATCGGGTCGCGCACGCGCTCGAGCAGGCCGACGTGCCGATGGCCCCGATGGCGATCTCGTATCTGACCCGGGCCGTCACCGGGGTCGAGATCCATCCCGCGGCGCGGATCGGCGACGACTTCTTCATCGACCACGGCTCCGGGGTGGTGATCGGCGAGACGGCGGAGATCGGCGATTGCGTCACCCTCTATCAGGGCGTGACCCTGGGCGGTACCGGCTTTCAGCGCGGCAAGCGCCACCCGACCCTGGGCGACAACGTGACCGTCGGCTCCGGGGCCAAGCTGCTCGGCCCGATCGAGGTCGGGGACGGGGCCAAGGTCGGCGCCAACACGGTCGTGGTCGAGGACGTGCCCGCGAACGCGACCGTCGTCGGCAATCCCGGCCACACGGTCAAGGTCGAGGGCCGCCGGGTCGAGGGACCCGACGCCGACTGGATCCACCTGCCGGACCCGATCGCGGACGCGATCAAGGGCCTCTCCGGGCGGATCTCCGAGCTCGAGGCGCGGCTGGCCAAGCTGACCGGCGAGCAGCCGCCGGAGTCGAAGGTCAGCGAGCTGGGGCGGCGCAAGGGCCGCTCGAGCGCCGGCGGCTAGCGCGCCTCTCCGCCACTCGATCCGCCAGAGCTGCCGCGGTCTGTCCATCTGCATGTTGGGAAGGTCAAGGATGCGAGATGCGTCATGCGTCTCTGCTTGCCGCGGTCAGTCGCACTCGCGCCTCAGCCTCGTGCGGCGGCGGGAGCAGCGACGAGGACCAGATCAGCGAGGTGATCGAGCAGACCGCGACCAGCGACCGAGCAAGGACGAACTGCACCGAAGCTCGAGACCCAGCGCTATCGTCGAGCAGGCCTCATTCGAGACCGGCCTCGGGACGCGGTCCAGTCCTGCGAGCAGCAGCGAAGCGCCGGCGAGTCGCGACGACGAGACTCGGTGGAGGTCTCGCGACGTCGAGGTGAGCGGCGACGACAGCGCCGACCGCCGAGGTGGTACGGTGACCGGCGGCGCCTTCGACGGCGCAGACACGGTCGTGGTCTCGCCTGGTCAAGCGCAGGGCAGATCAAGTGGAAGATGGATCACTTCGACGACTTCCTCGACTTCGACGCAGAAGGCCTACGCCGACTCGCTGGAGAACGGCCTCACTACGGGCCCCGGGGCGATCTCGGACGACCAGGCCGCCTGCGTTGCCAGCGGCTTTCGCAACGCCAGCGCGAACGCCGCCAAGGTCGTGGTCCTGAGCGGCAAGTCCGCCGCCCTGGTGCCGCCTGTTCAAGCGCTGCGGCCTCTTCGGCTAGGCGCTCCGCGGGCATCTCTATGCTCGCTCTGTGAGCTTGGAAGCGAGGAAAGGGCCCTGGCGCGCGCCGATGCGGCCGCCAACGGGCAGGCTGCGCCGACCGAGCCCGGCGCCGATCCGGTCGAGCGACTGCTGGCCGATCTCAACGACGCCCAGCGCAAGGCGGTCACCCATGGCGAGGGGCCGCTTCTGGTCCTGGCCGGGGCGGGCTCGGGGAAGACCCGGGTGCTGGTGCACCGGATCGCCTACCTGCTGGCCACCCGCCGCGCCCGGGCGGGGGAGATCCTCGCGATCACCTTCACCAACAAGGCGGCGGAGGAGATGCGCGAACGGGTCGAGCGCCTGGTCGGGCGGGCGACGCGGGCGATGTGGGTGATGACCTTCCACTCCGCCTGCGCGCGGATCATGCGCGCCGAGGCCGAGCGGCTCGGCTACTCGCGCGGCTTCACGATCTACGACGAGGCCGACTCGCTGCGGATGGTCAAGCGCTGCATGGATGAGCTCGAGATCGACCCGAAGCGCTACCCGCCGCGAGCGATCCGCTCGCAGATCTCCGGCGCCAAGAACCAGCTCCTCGACGCGGCGGAGTTCCAGGGCCGGCAGGGATCGGTGTTCGAGCAGACGACCGGCGAGGTCTACGCGCTCTATGAGCGGCGGATGCTGGAGGCCAACGCGATGGACTTCGACGACCTCCTGGTCCGCACGGTCAACGTGCTCGAGCTCTTCGAAGCCGCCCGCGAGCGCTGGCGGCGCGCCTTCGGCCAGGTGCTGGTCGACGAGTACCAGGACACGAACCGGGCCCAGTACCGGTTGCTGCAGCTGCTCGCCGAGCAGCACCGCAACCTGTTCGTGGTCGGGGACGACGCCCAGTGCCTCGTCGAAGGAACTCTCGTGACGATGGGCGACGGTCCGAGCGGCCAATTGAGAAGAGCTGAGGGCGACGAGGTCATTTCGTGTTATGGGAGAGCGGATATTCGGCCGGCGCGGGTCAGCGGGGTTTATAAGGGAGGGAGCGTGACGGAATCGCAATCACGACTGAGGCTGGACGTCGGTTGGTGAGTACCCCAGAGCACATGCATTTCGCCGGATACCGCCTTGGGACGACGCCCCAGATGCACATCACCTATCTGATGTGGAAGCGGGGTGTCGGGTTTCGTGTCGGTGTCTCGCGCGTCTACACGGCTGGGCAGCGAAACCCATGTCGGTATCAGGCAAGATGTTTCAACGAGACAGCCGACGCCGTCTGGGTTATTTCCACCCACGAGACGGAGGGTGAGGCGCGTGCTGAGGAAGCTTTGTCTGGCTCTCCGCTATGGCATTCCAACGCTGCCGTTTTACGCCCGCAAAGCGAGGCGCCGACAGGGGCCTTGCCGGAAACCAAGCGTTAGTCGATCGCGTCTTGCTCGAGAGTCGACAGCGAGGCTGGCGGGCATCAGCTTTTGGCTGACGAGGGCCTGAGCATCCAGCATCCCCACCACCGCGCCGGCAGTTCCAGGGCCGGCGGCGGGTCTGACCGTGACGATCTGTGGTGAGAAGCGAGGTACCACTCGCCATCGGATCAGCGTTACGGGGAGGACGCCGAAGGGCGGGCGGTCCCTGGAGGCAATTGGGCTAAGACGCGTCGGCTAGGAGTGGGATCGAAGAGCTGGCGATTCGAGACGGTATTTCAAGCGATTTCGAAGACGTTGTCGAACTGCCGGAGACATCAATCGGCGCTGGACGTCGAGATCGGATCCAAGGCCGCTTCGGTCCATCGCAGACGCGGAAGATCGTCGGCAATTCATTGCCCTGTGTTCCCGCTGGTTCAGTCCGGCCGGGGATGACGGTGTTTGCGGGCGATGGGACTTATGACGTTGTGGAGAGGGTGAGCCCGTGTAGACTCGAACTACCCGTCTACGACATCAACGTGGAAGGAACCCACAATTTCATCGCCGGCGGATCGGTGACACACAACTCGATCTACTCGTTCCGCCATGCCGACATCCGCAACATCCTCGAGTTCGAGCGCGACTTCCCCGACGCCGACGTGGTCCTGCTGGAGCAGAACTACCGCTCGACCCAGACGATCCTCTCGGCGACCAACGCGCTGATCTCGCAGAATCGCGAGAACCGGCCCAAGCACCTGTTCACCGACGGCGAGCAGGGCGAGCCGATCCAGGTCGTCCAGCTCGGCGACGAGCACGAGGAGGCGCGCTGGGTCGCCGGCGAGGTCGAGCGCCTGGTCTCCGAGGAAGACGTGCCCCGCGACCAGATCGCGGTCTTCTACCGAACCAACGCGATGAGCCGGGTGCTCGAGGACACGCTGGTCCGCTTCGAGCTTCCCTACCAGGTGATCGGGGGGACGAAGTTCTACGAGCGGGCCGAGATCAAGGACGCCGTCGCCTACCTGAGCCTGCTCGTCAACCCCTCGGACGCGATCTCCTTCGGCCGCGTCGTCAACTCGCCGCGGCGCGGGATCGGCAACACGAGCCAGGCGCGAATGCTGGCCCACGCCAACACCACCGGGCAGCCGATCTGGGACGTGGCCGGGCGGGCCGACGCGGTGCCCGGACTCGGCGCGGCCGCGGTCAAGGCCGTGTCGCGCTTCCACGCCAGCCTGGAGTTGCTGCGCGAGCGGACTGCGAGCGCCCCGGTCGCCGAGCTGCTGGAGGGCCTGCTTCACGAGACCGGCTATCTGGAGGCGCTGGAGGCGGAGCGCACGGTCGAGGCCGAGGGCCGGGTCGAGAACCTCCAGGAGCTGATCGGAGTCGCGGGCGAGTTCGACGCCAACCGCGAGCTCGAAGGGGAGGCCGAGGTGCCGCCGCTGGAGGAGTTCCTGCAGCAGATCTCGCTCTACACCGAGCAGGACGGCCTGCGCGAGCAGGAGTCGCTGGTCACCCTGATGACGATCCACAACGCCAAGGGACTCGAGTACGAAACCGTGTTCCTGATCGGCTGCGAGGAGGGGGTCTTCCCCCACATGCGCTCGCTGGAGGAGGGGGGAGAGGAGGAGGAGCGCCGCCTCTGTTACGTCGGCATGACCCGCGCCCGCAGCCGCCTCTACCTCACCTACGCCCGCGAGCGGCGCATCTTCGGCGGCCGCCGCGAGCCGGCGATCGCGTCCCGCTTCCTCGACGAGCTGCCCGCGGAGCTGCTCGAGCAGGAGCGAAGCGCGCCTCGGGCCGGCAGTCCCTGGGCCCCGGTCGGAGGCACCGCCTCGCAGGCGATCGAGCCGCGGCCGGCGCTGGAGCTGGCGACCGGCGACGACATCGTCCACGCCAGCTTCGGCGAGGGCGTGGTCACCGCGATCGAGCCCGGCGGCGTGATCGTGGTGCGCTTCGCCGGCGACCCCCAGGAGCGAAAGCTGATGGCCGACTACGCCCCGATCAGGAAGAAGTGAGCGCGCGGATCATCGACGGCAAGGCGATCGCGGCCGAGGTGCGCGAGCGGGTGCGCTCCGAGGTGGCCGAGCTCGTCGCCGGCGGGGGCCACGCCCCCGGCCTGGCGACGGTGCTGGTCGGCGACGACCCGGGGTCGGAGATCTACGTCGCCAACAAGCACAAGGCCTGCGAGGAGGCCGGGATGCGCTCGATCCACCACGGCCTCGCGGGCGACACCTCCGAGGACGAGCTGCTCGACCTGATCGGCCGCCTCAACGCAGACGACGAGGTCGACGGCATCCTGGTCCAGCTGCCGGTGCCCGACCAGATCGATCCCGACGCGGTGATCAAGGCGATCGACCCCGGCAAGGACGTCGACGGGCTGACCCCGACCAACGCCGGCCTGCTGGCCAGCGGCGCTCCCGGCCTGGTGCCCTGCACGCCGGCCGGGGTGATCGAGCTGCTGCGCCACGAGGAGGTCGAGCTGGAGGGGGCGGAGGCGGTCGTCGTCGGCCGCTCCAACCTGGTCGGGCGCCCGGTCGCGAGCCTGCTGCTGGGAGCCAACGCGACGGTGACGATGTGCCACTCGCGCACCCGCGACCTGGCGGCGGTCTGCGCCCGCGCCGACGTGCTGGTCGCCGCGGTCGGGTCGCCGCGGCTGATCGGCGCCGACGCGGTCAGGCCCGGCGCGACCGTGATCGACGTCGGGATGAACCGCACCGAGGACGGGCTGGCAGGCGACGTCGACTTCGAGGCGGTGCGCGAGGTTGCCGCTGCGATCACCCCGGTGCCCGGCGGAGTCGGCCCGATGACGATCGCGATGCTGCTCGTCAACACCCTCGCCGCGGCTCGCTCCAGGCACGCCTAGGCGGGAGCCCCTCAGGCGCGGTCCATGCGTGCCTAGGACGCCTGGCCAGAGCTCCTTTTTTGCGACCTATCGGGGCTGTACTGTCACGCCCGAACCCCTAGTCCAAGGAGGACGCTGCATGGATCTCAACAGGCTTCGACAGGGAGAGCAGATCGCTGCGATTGCGGCAATCGTGCTCCTCCTCGACATGTTCATCTTCAAGTGGTTCGGGCTTAAGGCGTCTGGGCCGCTGGGCATCAGCGTCGAGGGCTCGAAGAATGCCTGGGGATCGTTCGACGTGATCGACATCATCCTGTTCATCACGGTCCTTGCGGCCCTCGGCATGGCGTACCTGCGGGCGAGCGACTCCGACCTCGACCTGCCTGTTGCCGCCAGCGTCGTGGTCACCGTCCTCGGGGCATTGGGGACGCTGCTGATCCTCTACCGGCTGATCAGTCCGCCCGACTTCGGGGCCCCGGATATCAACGGCCTCGATCACACGCGAAAGATCGGCGCCTTCATCGGCCTGATCGCCGCCGGGGCTCTGACCTACGGGGGCTATCTCGCGATGCAGGAACGAGGGGACGTCGTTCCAGGATGCCGCCGATCGCTTCGGCGGCGGTGGTCGGCGGCGGCGAACCTCCTCGCTCCTCCGCCTCCGGGTGGAGAGCCGGCGCCACCGCCACCGAGCGCCGGAGCCCCCTTCGGCGCCTCCGCCGCCTCCTCCGCCTCCGCCCTCCGGCGGCGCACCGCCGACCGCCTGACGGGCTAGGGAGTTCAGACCGCCCGGGGAGCGCCACGACGGCGCCCCCGGGTGGTTACCTTTCCGGGGCCGTGAGGCTCGATCGGCTCAGAGGAGGGGACGCGCTCGCCGGCTTCGGTGGGCTGCTGCTGGCGATCGCGATGTTCCTGCCCTGGTTCGGCAAGGTCTCGCCCTTCTGCGTCCCGCTGCCCGGCCATTCCTGCGGGCGCAACTTCGACGCCTGGAAGGCGTTCGACGTGACCGACCTGATCCTGCTCGCGGCGGCGCTGGCCGGGATCGCCGTCGCGGTGCTCGCCGGGGCAAGCTCGAAGACCGACGCCCAGATCAGCTCGGCCTCGATCGCCACGCCGATCGCCGCCCTGGCCACGGTCCTGACCCTCTACCGGGTGATCGATCCGGTCGGCAGCCTCGACCCCCGCTACGGCCTCTACGTCGGCCTCGCCGCCTGCCTCGCGACCACCTACGGATGCTGGCGCGCGGTCCGCAACGACCAGCCCTCTAGAGTCGCTCGGCGACCCCGGCGGCGATCCGCTTCGAGAAGCGACAAATAAGCTGGCGAGGCCTTCCTGCAGTCTCGCTAGTGGCGCCGTTTGTGAGCGACTTGTCGTTGCAGGACCCGACAAAGTTGATTCCGACGAGCCGAGCCCCAAGGAAATCATCACGTCTTATGGCCATTACCTCGGAGAGGCAGATTGACCGACGAAGAACGCTACGAACAGGAATGTCTCAAGGCAGTCAAGGATGCCGCGACGGGGGCATTCGAACGGGAGCCCAGAAAGGTGATCCACGACGTCCGGCTCGAGGGGTCGTATCCCGACACCCGGTTGATCGTTGACATCTCGGTCCCTTGGGAGCAGGCGGAGTTGGATTGGCACCTTTGGGGCGATGACTTTGGTGAAATCCCTTCTGGCGAGTCACCAGTTCCGCCGGGTGGAGTGATGCAGGATGTGATGGTCCAGTTGTACGAATTCGGAGCTGGCGGCCCACCCAGGCCTTCCTAAAATCGCTCGGCGACCCCGGCGGCGACCCGCTTCGAGAACGCGATCACGGTCATCATCGGATTGACCCCGACCGAGGTCGGGAACAGCGCCGCGTCGGCGACGTAGACGCCCTTCACTCCGTTCACCGCTCCGTCGGCCGCACAGACGCCCTGCTTGCGGTCGGAGGCGATCCGCGCGGTCCCCATCGGGTGAAAGGCCTCGAGCCGCAGCTCCGCCGGCTTGATCGCGGTCGCCTCGAAGTCGGCGAGCTGGTCGCGCTTCAGCACGCCGACGCGGCCGATGTTGGGGTAGACCTCGGCGGCGCCGGCGGCGAAGTGGACCTCGGCGGCGCGGGCGATCCCGAAGTGGATCCGGCGCGCGTCCTCGGCGCTGAGCTTGTAGGAGGCCCGCAGCGAGCCGTCGGCGCTGAGGCCGATCCGGCCCGAGGAGACGTCGGAGAGGTGGACCCCGATCGAGCCGATGTTGGAGAAGCCGAGCATCGCCTCCTGGTGCTTTCGCCCCGTGCCCAGCAGCCAGGCGCCGCCGAACGGAAGCGGGGTGAAGGTCGCCTCGAGCAGGATGCCCTGCGGCTCCCACTGGTCGATGTAGTAGCTCTGCATCACGCCCTCCCAGCCGCGCACCTCCTCCTCGTAGCGGGCCCCGATCCAGCAGGCCGGGTGCAGGTGCAGGTGGCGGCCCACCTGGTCGCCGCCCAGCCCCGAGCGCAGCAGCAGCTCCGGGGTGCCGAGGGCGCCGCCGGCGGCGATCACCGCCCGGGCGCGCACCGTGTAGCGGCGCCGGCGCCCGTTGCGCTCGCCGTCGGGGGAGGCCAGGCACTCGACCCCGACCGCCCGCCCGTCCTCGACCAGGATCCGCTGCACGTCGACCCGCTGGCGGATCCGCGCTCCGGCGGCCGCCGCCCGCGGCAGGTAGGAGACGTGCATGCCGCGCTTGGCGTCGATCGCGCATCCGAAGGGGCAGGAGCTGCACTGCACGCAGCTGCCGGCGTTGCGGCTGATCGGGCCGCCGCTGGCGCCGAGCGCCTCGGGCGCCCTCCATCGCCAGCTGGCCGTTGCGGCCCATGCGCTCGGGGTCGAGCCGGGTGACCCGCAGAAACTCCTCGGCCTCGGAGAACTCGGCGTCGAGATCGGTCGCCCAGTCGACGCCGAAGCTCTCCGACCATCCCTGCAGCACCGGCTCGGGCGCCCGGAAGCAGGTGCCGGAGTTGATCACCGTGGTGCCGCCGATCACGCGCGCCACCGGCACCGGGATCGGCGGGTGGCCCTCGGCGACGGTGAGGCCGGCCTCGCGGTAGAGGGCGGTGACGGCCTCGATCGGCTCGCGGGGGTAGTTCTCGCGGGTGAAGTGCCCTCCGGCCTCGAGCACGACGACGTCGACTCCCGCCTCGGCGAGAGTTGCCGCCGCCGCCGCCCCGCCGGCCCCGGAGCCGACGATCACGACGTCGCACTGCTCGCCGTCGCCCCGGGGGCTGGTCTCGCCCAGTGGCCCGGCGGGCTCGGGGAGCGAACCGTCGGCCAATCCGCAGCTGATCTCGTAGCCGACCCGCTCGCGGACCTCGGGCACGACGGCGTAGCCGAGGGTGCAGAGGACCTTGGCCATCAGCAGCAGGTCGTGGGCGGGCCCGAAGCGCGAGGACTCGAGCTTGGCGAGGAAGTCCTCGCGCGCCTCGAGGTCGAGGCGGGAGTAGCGCCAGGGGAACGGCAGCCACTCGAACAGCCGCAGGGCGAGCTTCAGGCGCGCGAGGTTTCGGGGCGGAAGCTCGGCCACGAAGCGCGCCGACCGGCCCGGCGACGTCGACTTCACGCTGGGCGGCGGGCAGCCCGTCGTAGCCGGGCGCCATCGCCTCGCAGATCGCCGCCAGGGTGCGCTGCTCGGCGGCCGCGAGCCCCGGCGCGCGCCTTCAGCCGGGCGCAGCCGGGCGCGACACCCGCCCGGCCAGCGAGTACAGCCAGAGCGCCGAGAGCGCGAGGAAGCCGTCGACGAGGAAGTTGAGCAGGTAGATGAAGACGTCGGAGTCGAAGAGGTAGAAGCCGAGCGTGGTCAGCGAGGTCGCCGCCTTGCCGACCGCGAGCACCAGCAGCAGCGGCCGGTAGCGGACCACGTCGGTCTGCGCGAGGACGCAGATCCCGGTGATCACCACCATGTAGCCGAAGCCGAGCGCGAGCCAGAACTGCTCGTCGGTGTGCGGGGCCCGGGTGAAGCCGCCGATGTCGTCGCCGAGATCGGAGATCACGTCGAGGACGCCGTTCTGGAAGATGATGAACAGCAGCCCGACGACCGCGAAGCTCGCCGCGAGCAGGCGCAGGTTGAAGACGACGAACTTCTCTGCCCGGTCTCCCCGCATCGCGCGCGGCATCCTATCCTGGCGCTGATGATCGACCGCGAGCAGGTGCTTCACGTCGCCCGCCTTGCCCGCCTCTCCCTCAGCGAGGAGGAGGTGGAGACGATGGCGCGCGAGCTCTCGGGGATCCTCGAGCACGTCGACCGGATCGCCCAGCTCGACCTCGACGAGGTCGAGCCGACCTCGCACGTGGTCGACCTCGAGAACGTCCTGCGGCCCGACGAGCCGCGGCCGAGCTGGCCCCGCGAGCAGATCCTCGAGGGGGCTCCCGATCCCGCCGACGGCGCCTTCCGGGTGCCGTCGCCCGGGGCGGAGGGTTGAGCGTGGCCGAGCTGCTCGAGCTGACCGCTGCCGAGGCCGGCAGGGCGATCGCCGCGAAGGAGATCGACGCCGGCGAGTACCTCGCCGCCTGGCAGCAGGCAGCGGGGACGGACGAGCTCAACGCCTACCTCTGGACTTCCGACTCCGGTGACGAGCGACCGGCGACCGGCAACGGGAGCCCCGACTCCCCGCTCCGCGGGCGTCCCGGTCGCGGTCAAGGACATCTTCTGCACCGAGGGCATCCCGACCACCGCCGGGTCGAAGATCCTCGAGGGCTACCGGCCGCCCTACACGGCGACCGCGGTCCGCAGGCTGGCCGAGGCCGGCGCGCCGGTTCTCGGCAAGACCAACATGGACGAGTTCGCGATGGGCTCCTCGAACGAGAACTCCGGCTACGGGCCGGTGCTCAACCCGTGGGACCGCGAGCGGGTGCCCGGCGGCTCCTCGGGGGGCTCGGCGGCCGCGGTCGCCGGCGGCCTGGCGCCGTGGGCGATCGGCACCGACACCGGCGGCTCGATCCGCCAGCCCGCCTCGCTCTGCGGGATCGTCGGGATGAAGCCGACCTACGGCGCGATCTCGCGCTACGGGATGATCGCCTTCGCCTCCTCGCTGGACCAGTGCGGCCCGCTGACCCGCGACGTGACCGATGCGGCCCTGCTTCTCTCGGCGATGCAGGGACGCGACGCCTGCGACTCGACCTCGGTCGGGATCGAGGGGGGCGTGAAGCTCCCCGACCGCGAGGACCTGCGGGGGCTTCGCTTCGCCGTCCCCACCGGGCTCGACATGGACGGAGTCGAAGCGGGCGTGAATTCGGTCTTCGAGCAGACGCTGAAGACGATCGAGGGGCTGGGCGGGGAGCTCGGCGAGGCGCCGCTGCCGCACGCCGACCACGGCATCTCGGCCTACTACGTGATCGCCCCCGCCGAGGCCTCGGCCAACCTGGCCCGCTACGACGGCGTCCGCTACGGGCTGCGGGTCGAGGCCGACGACCTGCTGGGGATGTACGAGGGGACCCGCGCCGCCGGCTTCGGCGCCGAGGTCAAGCGCCGGATCATGCTCGGCACCTATGCGCTCTCCTCGGGCTACTACGAGGCCTACTACGGCCGGGCGCAGAAGGTTCGCACCAAGATCGCCGAGGACCTCGCCAACGCCTTCGCCGACTTCGACTTCGTCGTCACCCCGACCTCGCCCTCGGTCGCCTTCAAGCTCGGCGAGAAGACCGACGACCCGCTGGCGATGTACCTGAACGACTACTTCACGGTGCCGATGCCGCTGGCCGGCACGCCGGCGATCTCGATCCCGGCCGGCCTCGCCGAGCCCGACGGCGGCGGGCCGCAGCTCCCGGTCGGCTTTCAGATCGCCGGCCCGGCGTTCAGCGAGAACGCGATCCTCGACGCCGCCTTCGCGCTGGAGCAGGCGATCGGCTTCGACGCCCGCCCGCAGGGAGTGGGCGGATGACCCAGTTGACCGAAGCGGAATGCCGCGAGGCGGTGCAGGAGGCGCTCGACTCGCTGCCGCCGGAGATCGGGGCGAGGCTGGAAAACGTCGCGGTGATCGTCGACGACAGCCCGCCGAACGGGCTCTACGGGCTCTACGACCCGCGCGGCGGCCTGCCGCGAATCGTCATCTTCAGGCGCGCCAACCCCAATGCGGAGCAGGTGCGTCGCACCGTCCTGCATGAGGTCGGACATCACTTCGGGATGAGCGAGGAGCAGATCCGGGGGCTGGGCTATGGCTGAGTACGAGCCGGTGATCGGGCTCGAGATCCACGTCCACCTCTCGACCCGGACGAAGATGTTCTGCGGCTGCGAGCCGAGCTTCGGCGACGAGCCCAACGTCCACACCTGCCCGGTCTGCCTCGCGCATCCCGGGGTGCTCCCGGTCCCCAACGAGCAGGCGATCCGCTACGCGCTGATGATCGCCGCCGCGCTGGGCTGCGAGGTCGCCCCGCGGTCGATCTTTCACCGCAAGAACTACTTCTATCCCGACAACCCGAAGGCGTACCAGATCAGCCAGTACGACATCCCGCTTGCGAGCAACGGCCGCCTCGGCGAGGTCCGAATCCACCGCGCCCATCTCGAGGAGGACGCGGCGAAGATGATCCACGTCGGCGAGTCGGGCCGGATCCACGGCTCCGGCGCCTCGCTGGTCGACTTCAACCGCGCCGGCACGCCGCTGGTCGAGATCGTCACCGAGCCCGACCTGCGCAGCGCCTCGCAGGCGCGCCACTGGGCGGAGCTGCTGCGCACGACGATCCACCAGCTCGGCGTCTCCGACGCGAAGATGGAGGAGGGCAGCCTGCGAGTCGACGCCAACGTCTCGCTGCGCCCGGCGGGCTCGGACGAGCTGGGCACCAAGACCGAGCTCAAGAACATGAACAGCTTCCGCTTCCTCGAGCGCGGGATGGAGGCCGAGATCGAGCGCCAGCGCGCGCTCCTGGAGGCGGAGGAGACGGTCTCCCAGGAGACGCTTCACTTCGACCCCGACGACGGCAGCCTGCACCCGCTGCGCTCGAAGGAGTACGAGCACGACTACCGCTACTTCCCCGAGCCCGACCTGGTGCCGCTTGCCCCTACCGAGGAGATGCTGCGCGAGGCGAGCGAGTCGCTGCCGGAGCTTCCCGGCGACCGCGCCGAGCGCTACCGCGAGAAGCTCGGCCTCTCGGAGGAGGTGGCGATGCTGCTCGCAGGCGACACCGACACCGGTCAGTACTTCGAGCAGGCGGTGGAGGCCGCGGACGGCGCCGAGCCAAGGGTTATCGCCAATTGGGTCACCGGTGAGCTGGCGGGGGCGCTGCGCCAGAGCGGCCAGGAGGGTGGGCTCGCGGACTCGAAGGTGAAGCCGGAGTCGCTGGCCAAGCTGGTCGCGATGGTCGAGGCCAAGAAGGTCTCGCACGGCGCGGCCAAGCAGGTGCTCGAGGCGCTGGTTGCGGAGGGCGGGGACCCGGCCGCGATCGTCGAGCGCGAAGGACTGGGCCAGATCGCCGACGGCTCCGAGCTGGAGGGCGTGGTCGAGAGCGCGATCGAGGCCCAGCCCGAGGCCGCCGACCAGGTTCGCGGCGGGAACCAGAAGGCGATCGGGGTTATCGTCGGGGCGGTGATGAAGCAGACCAAGGGCCGCGCCGACGGGGGAGAGGTGCAGCGGCTGATCCGCGAGAAGCTGGGTGCCTGATGGGCGACTCGGCGCTCTCCCTGTGGTCGCAGGACTCCTATCTCTCGATCGCGTCGAAGGGCTCGGTGCTCTCGGTCGGCTCGGTGGGTTCGTTCGCGTCCATCGGCTCGATCGGATCGGCGGCATCCGGCTTCTCGGTCGCCTCGGCGGCCTCGTTCGGCTCGGTGATGTCGGCGGCCAGCCGCGGCTCGGTGATGTCGGCCTCCCGGCACGGCGCGATCATGGGCGAACGCGACGCCCGCGCGGGCTGGATCGCGGTCGGGGCGCTGGCCGGGGCGGGCCTGCTGCTGGTCGCCTGGGCGGCCCGATAGTTACTCCAGACACTTTGTAACAATCTGTTACAAGAGCGTGCTTTACTGGATGCATGGCCTGGAACGTCGTCATCGCCGGTGGTGGGTTCGGTGGCGCGAGCGCCGCCCGTCAGCTCGAGCGTCTGCTGCCCAAGCAGTCGGCGCGGATGATGCTCGTCAACGACGTCAACTTCCTGCTCTACACGCCGTTTCTGCCCGAGGCCGCCGCCGGGACGTTGGAGCCTCGCCACGTCGTCACGCCGCTGCGCGACATCCTCCGCCGCACCTACCTGCGCCTCGGAGCGATCACCGCCCACGATCCGGCTTCGCGCACGGTCGAGATCAAAAACCACGAGGGCGAAGTGGCGGAGATCCGCTACGACGCCCTGCTGCTCGCCCTGGGCTCGGTCTCGCGGGTGCTGCCGGTCCCGGGGCTGGACCGCCATGCGATCGGCTTCAAGAGCCTCGCCGACGCGATCTGGCTGCGCAACCACGTGATCGAGACGCTGGAGGCGGCGAACGACACCGAGGATCCGGCCCGTCGCGAAGAGCTCCTCACATACGTCTTCGTCGGCGGCGGCTACGCCGGCCTGGAGGCGCTGGCCGAGCTTCAGGACTTCGCCGCCGACGCGATGGAGCGCTACCCGCGGGCCCGGCTTCACGGGATGCGCTGGGTGCTGGTCGAGGCGACCGACCGGGTGCTTCCCGAGACACCGCTGGAGCTGGCCGAGTACGCGGTGCGCGAGCTGCGCGGACGCGGGATCGACATCCGGCTCGGTACGACCCTGGATGAGGTGACCGCCACCAGCGCCAGGCTTTCGACCGGCGAGACGCTGGCGACCCGGACCGTCGTCTGGACCGCTGGCGTCGCGCCGCACCCGAGCCTGCGCACCCTCTCCGTGCCGCTCGACGAGCGCGGACGCGTCCCCGTCGACAGCCATCTGAAGGTCGAGGGACTGGAGCGGGTCTGGGCGATCGGCGACTGCGCCGCGGTTCCCGATCCCGAGGGCGGCACGGTCGGCGGGACCGCCCAGCAGGCGGTCCGCCAGGGACCGGCGGCCGCTCGCAACATCGCCGCCGAGCTCGGGGTTGGGACCGCGCAGCCTTTCCAGTACCGCGACTTTGCGTCCTTCGTCAACCTGGGCCGCTACAAGGCCGTGGGATTGATCGGGAACCGCAAGTTCCGTGGCTTCCCGGCCTGGTGGATGGCGCGCACCTACCACATGAGCCAGATCCCGGGGGTTGCCCGCAAGGTTCGCGCGGTGCTCGACTGGACGGTCAGCCTGCCCTTCGAGCGCGACCTCGCCGAGGTGGGCTCGATCGGCCATCCGCGGCCGCTGACCGACGAGGCCTACCAGCACGGCGGCAGCCACCGGCCGATCGAGCGCTAGCCGCCGCCCTCGCCCGCGACAATGGGGGCGTGGAGTATCAGTGGTTCTTCGCCGCCGGCATCGGCGCCGCGATCGCGACCGCGTTCGTCGGCCGCGCCAAGGGCAGCTCGTTCTTCCTCTGGCTGCTGATCGGACTCGTCCTGCCGTTCATCGGCCTCGTCGCGGCCCTGCTCTACCGCTTCGAGCAGGCCGAGCCGGAGCGCCGCTGCCCGCGCTGCGGCCGCATCGTCAAGCTCTACGTCCAGGTCTGCCCGACCTGCGGCGAGGACCTCTATCTCCCGGATCCGTCCGAGGTGCGCCAGCCGGAGGTCTAGCGCCGGTTTGCGCCCGCTTCCCGAAACTTAGGGAACGGGAGTAGAGTGGTTGGGCTGGCACCGCGGGAACATCAACCGCAGTCCGGCCGACTCACTCGCCCGCCGGGCTTTCCTCTTCCTTTCGTGCGACCCGCTACAGAGGGCACGGAAGGCAATAGGTCCACTTGAACAGCAGCAAGCTGTCCCAACGGGCAGCACGCGGGCGCGGCGAGCTTCATCGCGCCAGGCGCGACCGCCAGGTCACCCACACGGTCGCAGCGCGTCGCCGCCCCAGGGGGCGAAGCTGGATCAACGGCCTGGAGGTCGGTGGCACCGATGCTCGATACATGCATCTCGAGCACCCCTCTGACTAGCTCCGCACTTGCACCAACAGACTTGGCTTGACGGCGACGTCAAGAAACCCCCAAAGAAGGGACTACAGCAATGGCAGTACAAGAGAACAAGCAAGCCGCGCAAGACGCATATGCGGCGTTCAGTAGCGGCGACGCAGAGGGCGCAATGCGCGACATCGACGATTCGATCGAGTGGACGGTCCGCGGCGACAACGCGCTGACCGGCACCTACAACGGCAAGAAAGAAGTCGGCGAGTTGTGGGCGAAGTTCATGAGCAAGGACTTCAGCAACAAGCCGCATGACTTCGTCGCCGAAGGCGACAAGGTCATCGCACTGACCACGGTCCAGCTCGAAGGCGAGTCGAGCGAGGGCGCCGACGTGCTCACCTACAACGGCGAGGGCAAGCTCGTCGCGTTCGAGACGCTCGGAGACGTGACAGTGCCCAACCGGGTGTTCGCCAAGTAGATCTGCCGCACGTGAACCGGACAGCTTCTGCCGTTGAATCGAGGCGGCAGAAGTTGTTTGGCGGTACCGCAGCCCCGCATTAGGCTCCGCTCTTGCCGGGCGGGAAGCCCCAACGCAAGCGAATGACAAGGAGGTCGGCTATGTACGCACGTGTCGTCAGATTCACCGACGTGACCCCGGATGGCATCGCCAAGGTCGTCTCCCGGGTCGAGGAGTCCGGCGGGCCCCCGCCCGGCGTGGACTCGACCGGGATGAAGCTGTTCTACGACGAATCGCAGGGAACCGCGATCTTCGTCGGGTTCTTCGAGAGCGAGGAGAAGCTGCGCGACGCGAACGAGGTGTTCGACCAGATGGACGCTTCGGAGACCCCCGGCACCCGCGCCTCGATCGACCAGTGCGAGGTCAAGCTCGAGCGCGACGTGTGAACGAGAGCGCTGCGCCCTAGCGCAGCCAGGTACGCACGATCGCGTTGGCGAAGCCCATGCCGTAGCGGATCACCGCCGGCTTCTTCGAGTGGCCGTGGAGGCGCTTGACCACAGTTACCGGAACCTCCTCGGCCGGGATGCCGCGCTTGATCGCCTCGATCAGGAACTCGGAGGTGTGGAACTGCTCCTGGCGCAGGACGACCTGCGGCAGCACGCTGGCGCGGACCGCGCGGTAGCCGTTGGAGCAGTCGGTGACGTGGGTGCGGGTGATCAGCGACACGGTGCGGTTGAAGAAGACGATCCCGAGCTCGCGCGAGAGCTGCCCGCGCTCGGAGTCGCCGAGGACCCGCGAGCCGTGGGCGACGTCGACCTTTCCGCTCAGCACCGGCTCGACCAGCCGCTCCATCTCCGACGGCAGGTGCTGCCCGTCGGCGTCGAGGGTGACGACGATCTCCGCACCGGAGTCGGCGAGCAGCCGGTAGCCGGTCCGCAGGGCTGCGCCGCCTCCGCGGTTGATCACGTGGCGGGCGACCGCGGCTCCGTGCTCGGCGGCGACGTCACCGGTCGCCGTCGCGGGAGCCGTCGTCCACCACCAGCACCGCGGTCTCGCGTCCGCAGACCTCGGCCGGGATCCGGTCCAGCACGTGGCCGACGTTTTCGGCCTCGTTGTAGGCCGGGACCAGCACCGCCACCTTGCCCTCGAACCGCTGCGGCAGCCCGGCGTTACGAAATTCCTCCCAGGCCAGACCCTCGAGCACCGCCGAGAGCTCGCGCGATTGCGCCCCGCCTGCGAAAGCGCCCGCAGGATGAGCAGGAAGAGGATGAAGATCGCGAACACCGCGAGGCCGAGGATGCGGCCTCCGTTGCCGCGCTTGAACGAGAAGGCCTCCAGCAGCCGGTCGGTGATCTCGGTGCCGGAGACGATCGCGAGGCCGAGCGCGACCAGGATCAGGATCAGCACGTCGGCGTTGCGCAGGGTGCGGCGGCGCACGATCGCGAAGCCGAGGATGCAGGCCGCGGCGATCAGGCCGGCGGCGCGAAGCGCGGTCAGCTCCTCGGGAAACAGGCTCGCCAGCGGGGTCATTCGGCGAGGGAGGATAGGGAGCGCCCGCGCGCCAGCTGACAGGCCCAGACCAGGCCCGCGGCGGCAAGCGGGATCACCAACGTCATCAGCACCTCGTTGCGGCGCGTGCTGGCGAGGCTGACCGCCCCGATCGCGGTGATCAGGCCGATCGGGATCGCGTAGAGCGGCGAGATCCCACCAGCGCCGCCGCCAGGCGAGGGCCGCCAGCCCGCCGAGCCCGAAGGCGACCAGCAGAAGCTGGGCGGCGCGTCCGGCGACGCCGGTCATCGCCACGCCCTGGTCCCACATCCGGCCCGTCTTGCGCGCCAGCATCCCGAGGTAGGCGAAGGTGTGGTGGCGCAGGTCCTCGGAGAGCTGCTTGCGGCCGGCCTTGCCGAGTGCCGCGTCGCGGTTGAGGTCGGGGTAGCGGGAGGCGACGCGATTGAACAGCGGGGTCGGGTTGACGCGGTCGAGCTGCGGAGACCCCGGCTCCAGCGAGCGGCCCTGGTAGCGCTCGACCAGCTCCGCCTTGACCCGCTGGTAGTCGCCGTCGGCTGAGAGCGAGGTGCCGACGTAAAGAGCCTTGCCGCCGCCGGTCGAGATCGGGACGAAGCGGTCGAGGCTGACCAGGTTGTGCACGGTCCAGGGCACGATCGGGATCAGAAAGCCGGCGATCAGCAGCGCCGCGGCGGCGACTCCCCGGCGCAGGTCTGCCGCCTGGGCCACGGAGACCAGCGCCGCCAGCGCGAACGCGACGCCGACCAGCAGATACTCGGGGCGGATCAGCGCCGTGAGGCCGAACAGGAAGCCTGGCAGCAGCCAGGCCCACGGCGACTCCCGCTCCCTCGCCCAGAGGAATGCGAGCACCGCGGCCGGCAGGGTGAAGATCGCCGGCGGCTCGGAGAGCAGGGCGCCGTTGGAGTGGATGAAGGAGGGATAGACCGCGGCGGCGCCCGCCGCCAGCAGCCCGGCGCCGGTCCCCGCCAGCCGCCTGCCGAGCAGGTAGACGACGACGATCATCGCCGCCCCGAGCAGCGCCGCGACCAGCCGCGCGGCGTTGTCGCGGACGCCGCCGGTCAGGTAGTAGACGCCGGCGTAGAGCAGCGGCCCGCCGGGTGACCAGTCGCTGGCGTCGTGGAAGCTCGGGCCGCCATATGTGCCGTCGACGTAGAGCGACTTCGAGAGCGAGAAGTAGGCGCGGGCATCGTCGCCGGGATGGTCGAGCGGGTCGAGCGCGCGGTGGGCGCGCAGGCCGAAGCCGACCGCGACGATCAGCGCCAGGACGACCAGCGTTCGGGTGCCGTGGCGTTCGACCACGTCGCCGAATCGGCGTCGCAGCGAGGTTCCGCCGTCGCTCACGGAGCACCTGGCTCGCGCAGCGTCCGAGCCCGCTCGACCAGCCAGCCGACCCCGACCCCGGCCAGGGCGGCGATCGCCGGCAGGATCACCAGGACCCGCCGCGGCGAGGCGATCAGAAGGGCGCTGGTCAGGGTCACCCCGAGCAGCAGCAGCGCGATCGGCACCGCCTCCCAGCGCCGCCGCAGCGCCAGCACCGCGAGGCCGAGCAGGCAGAGGACGGCGAGAGCCTTCTGTGCCGCCTTCCAGCCGTTCGACTTCATGATCTTGCGCGGGCCCTCGCGCCAGGCCCGGTAGGCCTTGCGGGCCAGCATCGCGCCGAAGTCGGAAGCGTGGTCGGAGAGGTCCCGGTCGAGGTTGTCGCGCCCCATTCGGGCCAGGGCGGTGTCGGTCGGCACGCCGGGATGCGCTCGCGCGGCCAGCACCGCGAGCAGGGTGTCGAGCCGCGTGTCAAGCGGCGCCTGGGCGAGCTGGCGCCGCAGCACGGAGTGGTCGGCCATCAGCTGCTCGCGCAGGCGCGGGCCGTCGCCGTCGGCAGGCAGGTAGGTGCCGACGTAGAGGGCCTTTCCGCCCCCGGTCGATACCGGGACGAAGCGATCGAGGACGTTCGCGTTGCGAATCGTCCAGGGTGCGATCGGGAGGACGAAGGCGACGAGCATCACCGCCGCCGCGGCGAGCCCGGGCCTCCAGGCTCCGTCGAGCCAGCCGACCCTGAAGCCGGCGACGAGCCCGAGGCCGATACCGAGTGGCAGGTACTCCGGCCGGACCATCGTCAGCAGCCCGAGCAGCAGGCCGGGCAGGGACCAGGCCCAGGGCCCACGCTCGTCGTCGCCGGCCCAGAGGAAGGCGAGCAGCGAGCCGGCGAGCAGCATCACCGCGAGGGGCTCGGTCATCAGCATTCCCTGGTACTGGAGCAGCGCCGGATAGCCGGCGACGACCAGCCCCGCGATCAGCCCGGCCCACGGCCCGGAGAGCCGGTTGCCGATCAAAAACGCGAAGAGGACCGCGAGCGTGCCGAGCAGCGCCAGCACGATCCTCGCCAGCTCCAGGTGCACGCCGCCGCTGAGCTCGTAGATGCCGGCGACGAACAGGGGCAGGCCGGGCGAGTAGTTGCTCGGCTCCTGGAGGTGGGTTCGGAAGCCGCCCTCTTCGAATTTGCCGTTGAGATAGAGGTTCTTGGCGATCCGCGCGTAGCCGATCGAGTCCGGCTCCTGGGGGCGCTGGGGATCGAGCGCGAAGCCGACCCGCAGGCCGCCGGCGAAGAGCATCAGCGTGACCAGCGCAGTGAGCCAGGCGGGGCTGAGCTCTCGAATCGCGCCCTGCCGGGGTCGCTCGGGCGCGTCCCTCTCCTCAGTCGCCCGGTACATCGCGGGGATGCTACGCGCTACCCTGCCGCGATTATGCGCGTTCTCGTTCTCGGGGGCGACGGCTATCTGGGATGGCCGACGGCCCTGAGATTCTCGCAGCGCGGCCACGAGGTCGCGGTGCTCGACAACTTCTCCCGGCGGCGCTGGCACCTTCAGCAGTCGACCGAGTCGCTGATCCCGGTCCTGCCGCTGGAGGAGCGGATCGCCGCCTGGCGCGATGCCTCCGGGCATGAGATCGAGTCCTACGTCGGCGACATGGAGGACGGCGACTTCGTCGACCGGGTGATCGCCGAGTACTCGCCCGAGACAGTCGTCCACTACGCGGAGCAGTCATCGGCCCCCTACTCGATGCAGTCGCGCGAGACGGCGGTCGAGACCCAGCACAACAACGTGATCGGGACCCTCAACCTGCTGTTCGCGATCCGCGACCGGGTCCCCGACTGCCACCTGATCAAGCTCGGGACGATGGGCGAGTACGGGACGCCCAACATCGACATCGAGGAGGGCTTCATCGAGATCGAGCACAAGGGGCGGCGCGACACCCTGCCGTTCCCCAAGCAGCCCGGCTCGCTCTATCACCTCTCCAAGGTCCACGACTCGCACAACATCCATTTCGCCTGCCGGATCTGGGGGCTGCGCGCCACCGACCTCAACCAGGGGGTCGTCTACGGGATCGAGACCGAGGAGACCGAGCGCGAGGAGAGGCTCAGCAACCGCTTCGACTACGACGAGACCTTCGGCACGGTGCTCAACCGCTTCTGCGTGCAGGCGGTGATCGGCCACCCGCTGACCGTCTACGGCAAGGGCGGCCAGACCCGCGGCTTTCTCAACATCCGCGACACGCTTCAGTGCGTGGAGCTGGCCGCCGACACCCCTGCGGCCCTCGGGCGAGTTCCGGGTCTTCAACCAGTTCACCGAGCAGTTCAACGTGATGGAGCTCGCCGATCTGGTGCGAAAGTCAGCTGCCGAGCTCGGCCATCAGGTCGAGATCCAGCACTTCCCCAACCCGCGGGTCGAGATGGAGGAGCACTACTACAACCCCACCCACACCAAGCTCCTCGACCTCGGGCTGCAGCCCCACTTCCTCGGCGAGGAGCTGGTCCGCTCGATGCTGCGGATCATCGAGGCCCACAAGCACCGGGTGATCGAGCGCGCGATCGTCCCCCGCACCCGCTGGAAGCCGGGCGAGCTGGAGGGGGAGGCGCTCGGGGGCGCGCCCGAGGAGTCGGCGCGCTCGACTCGCGCGGCGAGTAGCCGCTCAGGAAGCCTCGACGGCCTGCTTGATCCGCCCCGCGAAGGCGTCCGCGTCCTTGCGCGCTTGGCGCAGCGCGAATCTCTCAGCCTTTGCGAACGAAGCTGACCTTCGCCCTGCCGTGGGTCCGGCGGCAGGTGTAGGTGACGGTCAGGCGGCCGCGGCGATGGCCGCGGCAGCGGAACCTGGACCTGTTGTAGCCGCGGTCGCGCCCCGCCCCGGTGAACCGCCTCGCTTCTGAGCCCTTGGCGACCCGGCGCGCCTTGCCGCAATGCAGCAGGTTGAAGCCCTTGATCCTGAACGCGATCGACTTCGGCCTGCGGCTGAAGATGACCTTCGTGCAGCGGATCGGAGGCAGCACCGGCCGCGACGCATGGCCCACCACCGCGCCGTCGAGGTAGTCGTTGTCGATGTTGATCGTCACCCCGCCGTAGGTCTCGTTGTGCCCGCCGTGGTACTGGTGCAGGCGCTGGTGGTTGGCCCAGGCAGTGGCCGGCACGGCGGGGTCGATCGTCGTCTGCTGGTCGTTCCAGCGCGCGATCCAGATGTCGTCGGGGTCGCCGGCGCCGGTCCCGTACTGGCTCACCAGGTCGGCGATCGTCGAGGCGGCGCTGCCGTAGACGCCCGAGGTGTAGCCCCTGGCGTGCAGCTCCGCGGTCCAGGCGTTGAGAAAGGTCAGCACCGCCGAGCTGTTGGTCGCGGTGCGCGAGTAGCCCTCCATGTCGAAGTAGATCGGGTTGCCGGGTCCGATCCCGAGCACGGCGGCCTGGGTCACCGCGTCGTCCGCGGCGGCCTTACCCTGCGTCGCCGCGGCGGGTGGATTGATCGCGGCGCAGCCGCAGCTGTTGCTCGGCGCCTGGCGGCCGACGTAGGTCGGGATCAGCCCCCAGCCGGCGGCGATCTCGGTGGCGACCCAGGTGCTGGTGAGGTTGGGTTGGCTGCAGGCGCGGTTGATGCCGCCGATGTAGATCCCGATCCCGCGGTAGGGCGAGGAAAGCCAGGCCGACATCGTCGTCGTCGAGGGCGCGCTGCAGGCGTCGAAGCCGAGGCCCGTGTAGTAGGAGGCGGTGGCGGTCGCGCGCTGGGCGCTGCGCCGGGGGGCCGGCTCGGGGCAGCCTCGGCGACCGCCTCGCCCGGCCCGATCAGGATCGCCTCCCTTCGACCCACCGCGTGTGCCGGGCAGCGCTGCTCGGGCGCGCGGGCCTGCCGAGGTAGACCGCCTTGCGGTCGAGCCGCACGCAGCGGGAGGGATCGTCGGCAAGGCGGTAGACGGGCCAGGAGGCGGGCGCTCGCACCTCATCGCCGCGGTAGTGGATGGACCGCATCCGGGTCTGCGCCGAGGCTGTGCCGGAGTCGATCAGGGGGACGCAGGCGATCGCGAGCAGGAGCGCCGGCCCGGCCAGCCGGGCCGACCTTCGAATCGATCGAAGCGTTTTCTGTTTCCCCGATGCCACAGCGGCCCCCTTCCTGCAGAACCGATGTCGGTGGACGAGTTGCGGTCACCTTGCTCGTCGGCAACCTGGGGCGTAGTCTCAAGCCCGTGCCCGGCTGACGTTGAACATCTGCTCTCAGACCGGCACCGGGTCGTAACGGGCCCGAGTGGACCGGTGGCGGTCCACGAGCGCCGCCCGCCGTCATAAGTGGCGCCAAAAACCCTGCTGGGCAGCCAAAGACCCGCTGCTACCATCGCTCGCCCATGCGGGCCGCGGATGCATTGATGGAATCGCTCAAGGCCGAGGGCGTCGAGCACGTCTTCGGGATCCCCGGCGGCGCCAACCTGCCCACCTACGACGCGCTCGTCGACGCCGACATCAAGCACATCCAGGTGCGCCACGAGCAGGGCGGCGGCCACGCGGCCGAGGGCTATGCAAAGGCCTCGGGCCGGGTCGGCGTCGCTTTCGCCACCTCCGGACCCGGAGCGACCAACCTGGTCACGGCAATCGCCGACGCGATCATGGACTCGGTGCCGACCGTGTTCATCACCGGACAGGTGCGCACCGACCTGCTCGGCACCGACGGCTTCCAGGAGGCCGACGTCACCGGGATCACGATGCCGATCGTCAAGCACTCCTTCCAGGTCACCGATCCGCGCCAGATCCCCGAGTACGTGCATGAGGCCTTCCACGTCGCCTCGACCGGTCGCCCCGGCCCGGTGCTCGTCGACATTCCCCAGGACCTCTCCCGGGCCGACATCGACTATGAGCCCGACACCGACCCGGTCGACATGCCCGGCTACAAGCCCTCGACCGAGGGCAACATCAAGCAGATCCGGATCGCCGCGAAGGCGATGGCGAACGCCAGCCGCCCGGTCCTCTACACCGGCGGCGGCGTGGTCAACGCCAATGCCTCGGAGGAGCTGCGCGAGCTGGCCCACTCGGACCGATTTCCGGTCACCTCGACGGTGATGGGGCTGGGCGCCTTCCCGGCCCCGCACGAGCAGTGGCTGGGGATGCTGGGCATGCACGGCACCCGCTCCGCCAACTACGCGATGGACAACGCCGACCTGATCGTCGCGATCGGGGCCCGCTTCGACGACCGGATCACCGGCAAGCTCTCGGAGTTCGCCCCGCGGGCCAAGTTCATCCACATCGACATCGACCCGGCCGAGATCTCCAAGAACGTCCCCGCCCACATCCCGATCGTCGGCGACGCCAAGCAGGTGCTGCCGAAGCTCTCGAAGGAGTACCGGGCCCTGCAGACCGACTCCGGCCGGCTCGACGCCTGGTGGAAGCAGATCGAGGCCTGGCGCGAGGAGTACCCGCTGCGCTACGAGCCGGGCGAGGGTGGCGAGATCAAGCCCCAGTTCATGATCGAGGCGATGTACCGGGCAACCGGAGGCGACGCGATCATCACCTCCGACGTCGGCCAGCACCAGATGTGGTGCGCGCAGTACTTCCACTTCAACCAGCCGCGGCGCTGGATCAACTCCGGCGGCCTGGGCACGATGGGCTTCGGCCTGCCGGCGGCGATCGGCGCCAAGGTCGGCTGCCCCGACGACCAGGTCGTCTGCCTGGCCGGCGACGGAAGCCTGGTCATGAACTGCCAGGAGCTGGCCACCGCCGTGCACCACGAGATTCCGGTCAAGGTCTTCCTGATGAACAACGGCTACATGGGAATGGTCCGTCAATGGCAGGAGCTGTTCTGGGAGGAGCGCTACAGCTCGGTCGAGATGGGCCCGAGCCCCGACTGGGTGAAGCTGGCGGAGGCGTTCGGCGCCACCGGGTTGCGCTGCGAGGACAGCGGCGACCTGGAGGAGATGATGGGCAAGGCCCTGGAGACCGACGGGCCGGTGCTGCTCGACGTGCGGGTCTCGCAAAAGGAGAACTGCTATCCGATGATCCCGGCCGGCGCCGCCGCAAGGGACATGGTGGGTTAGATCTGATGGAAGCCGGCACCCCCGATCTCGTAAAGCTCGAGGACCTTCAAGTTCAGGGCGCCCTGACCGGGCGCAAGCACGTGCTCTCGATCCTGGTCGAGAACAAGGCTGGTGTGCTGGCCAGGATCGCCGGCCTGTTCGCGCGGCGCGGCTTCAACATCGACACCCTCGCGGTCGGGCCCACCGACGACCCCAACATCTCGCGGATCACCCTGACCCTGGATGGCGCCGTTCACCCGATCGACCAGGTGACCAAGCAGCTCCACAAGCTGGTCAACGTCCTGAAGATCCGCGACATGGAGCCCGAGGAGACGATCGCCCGCGAGATGGCGCTGTTCAAGGTCACCGCGGCGGTCGAGAACCGGGCCGAGATCATGCAGTTCGCGGAGATCTTCCGGGCCAAGATCGTCGACGTCTCGCGGCGCACGATGACAATCGAGGTGACCGGCTCGGCCGACAAGGTCGAGGCGTTCGAGCGGATGATCCGCCCCCACGGCCTGGTCGAGATGGTCCGCACCGGCGAGATCGCGATCGCCCGCGGCGGCGACTGATCCGGTAGCGCCGCCGGGGAGTAACGTCGGGCGCGGACCGTGACGGTTCTGGCCGACACCGAGTCGCTGCTCTCCGCGATCACCGACGGCTTGGGGCGGGCGGCCAAACGCGACCGCCGCACGCTGGTCAGCGCCACGGCCCCGCTGGCCGAGCTCGATCCCGCCGCCGTCGTCTTCGCCAACCGGCTGGCCAGCGACCGCTGGTTCTGCTGGGAGCAGCCCGAGCGCGGCTTCGCGCTGGCGACGCTGGGGAGCGCGCACGAGGTCGTCTCCCGCGGGCCGCGGCGCTTCGCCGATGTCGCCCGCGGCTGCCTCGAGATCGGCCGCGACCGGATCTCCGCCGGCGAGGAGGGCCTGCCGGCCGGGGCGGGCCCGGTCTGGACCGGGGGCTTTGCGTTTGCCGATGGTGGCGCGGCGACTCCCGCCTGGTCCTCGTTTCCACCGGCGCTGATGGTGCTGCCGGAGCTGTCGCTCTGCCGCGCCGGCGACGCGACCCATCTCACCCTCAACGCGGTCGGCGGCCCCGGGGTGGAGCCGGACCGGACCCTGGGCCGGCTGCGGGCGCGGCTCGCCGCCCTCGACGGGGCCTCGCTGCCGATGCTGGACCCGGCGCGCCTCGGGCGCACCGAGATCGAGAGCGTGCGCCCGCCGAGCCATTTCGAGGACGCGGTCGCCGCCGCGGTGGAGAGGATCCGGGCGGGGGAGATCGAGAAGGTCGTCCTCGCCCGCGAGCTGCTGCTGCGCGCCCCCGCGGCCTACGAGACCGCCGCCGTCTTCGGCGCGATGCGTGAGCTGTTCCCGGCCTGCTTCTGCTTCTGCTGCGGCACGCCCGAGGGGGCGTTCCTCGCGCCAAGCCCGGAGCTGCTGATCCGCCGCTCCGGGGCCAGCGCCTCGACCGTCGCCCTTGCGGGCTCGGCGAGGCGCAGCGCCGATCCTGCCGTCGACGACCACATCGGCGAGCGGCTGCTGCAGAGCGCCAAGGACCGCGCCGAGCACGAGATCGTCGTTCGCCGCATCGTCCGCCGGCTGCAGGCGCATGCGGTCTGGGTCGAGCCGGCGTCGGAGCCGGGGCTGGTCAAGATCGCCAACATCCAGCACCTGGCGACTCCGATCCACGCCCAGCTCGCCGATCCGCGCTCGGCCGTCGAGCTGGCGGGGCTGCTGCACCCGACGCCGGCGATCGGGGGAGAGCCCTGGCCCGACGCGGGCAGGCTGATCGACGAGCTCGAGGGGATGGACCGCGGCTGGTACGCGGGCCCGATCGGCTGGATGGACGCCGCCGAGGACGGCGAGTTCTGCGTCGGCATCCGCAGCGCCCTGGTGCGCGACCGCGAGGCCCGCCTCTTCGCCGGCAACGGCATCGTCGCCGACTCCGAGCCGGCGGCGGAGCTGGCCGAGACCGAGCCCAAGCTCGAGGCGATGCTGCCCCTGCTCAGCGGCTAGCCGACCGATCAGGGGCCATTGACCCGGGCTGCCATCGTTGCGGCACGGGTGCCTCTGCCACATCGTTCGGCGCCCTGTCTTCGAGGGCGTCGCCTGGCAGCCACGGCCCCGGTCGCGATGAGCCGGCCGATCGCCTGCTGACCTCACCGGCGGCCCACTATCTGGCTCACACATAGTGAGTGGGGTCAACGGCTCGATAACCAGTGCCACGTGACCGCGCAGACGATCATCCAGCGCTAGGGACAGCACTTGCGAGCGCCTCGGCGGTTACCGCGCCGAGGCGCTCGTGAAGCGCCAGGTTCTCGCTGCGGCCGACGGGCACCTCGATCAGGCCGGTGCCGCCCCTAAGCGCGGCGGGCAGCCCGTCGAGGCGCTCGATCCTGCGTGTACTTGAGACCGAAGAGCTCGGCGGCCCGGACCGGGTCGACGCCGCGCGGCGTTCCCAGCAGCGCTTCGAACTCCTCCTCCGGCATCGCCTCCTCCTGGGGGAGGAAATGGAAGATTCCGCCGCCGTCGTTGTTGACGACGACGATCCGAACCGGCGTCTCGACATCGCGTAGCGCGGCAAGCCCGCCGATGTCGTGAAGTAGGCCGAGGTCGCCTGTGACGATCACCGTCGGACGCCCCGAGGCGTGGGCGGCCCCGATTCCCGACGAGACCAGGCCGTCGATCCCGTTCGCGCCACGGTTGCAGAGGAAGAGCACGTCGGCACCGCCGGATGGCATGAACGCCTCCTGGTCGCGGATCGGCATGCTCGAAGCCGTATAGACGATCTCACCGTCGGCCAGCGCGGTCCCCAGCGCCGCCTGCAGGCCGGGCTCGCTCGGCTCATCGAGCTTCGCAAGCGTCGTTGAGATCGCCTTCTCGGCGCTTTCCTCGGCGATCCTCCAGCGATTCGGCCCATTCAGGCGACCCCGTCCTGCCCGAGAGCCGCTCGGCAAGACCCGACTGCCAGCGCCCCCGGATCGGCGCGAACGACCGTCTCGGCCCGGTTCGAGGGCTCGTTCCAGCCGAAGCCGGAGTCGACGACGAGCTGACGGCACTCGTCAAGCCGGCCGAGCCAGAGCCGCAGCGGCTTGCTCGTCGGCATGTCGCCGAAGCGGATCACCAGTTCGGGGGCAAGCGAATCTGCCTCGACCCGGGCGATCGCGTCGTAGCGGCTGACGATGCCGCCGCGATCGTGGGGCCCGAGGCGGAGCTGCGAGGTCGGCTCGGCGAGCAGCGGATAGCCGGCCGCGGCGGCGAGTCGAACGACCGGGTCGCGAAGCCGCGGGTCGGTCTGGCGCCCGGCCAGGACAAGCCCCTTCGGCGCAGCGGCGATCCGCTCCGCGAGCTCGTCCAGCAGCGCCGGCTCGGGGGCGCTGCTCGAGTGGGGGACGGCGGTCAGGGGCCGGTCGCCGCGGCCTTCGAGGGCAAGGCGCGAGGTCGCCGAGACGTCTCCTTCGACCGGCACGGGGGCGAGCGGGTCGCGCCAGGCGAGGTTGAGGTGCACCGGGCCGGGCCGGGGCTCGCCCCGCGCCGCCGCGTAGGCGCGGCAGGCGACCGAGCGGTAGTGCAACAGCCCGTCGTCGTCGGCCTCGTGGGTCCCGACCTCGCAGAACCAGCGGGTCGATGAGCCGTAGAGCTTCAGCTGGTCGATCGTCTGCCCGGCGCCGATCCCGCGCAGCTCGGGCGGGCGGTCGGCGGTCAGGATCAGCAGCGGGACAGCCGACTCGTCGGCCTCGGCGACCGCGGGGTGCAGGTTGGCGGCCGCGGTTCCCGACGTGCAGAGCACCGCCACCGGGCGGCGGCTTGCCTGGGCGGCGCCGAGGGCGAAGAACCCGGCCGAGCGCTCGTCGACGATCACACTCACCTCGATCGCCGGCTGGCGCCAGAGCGCGACCGCGAGCGGGGTCGAGCGCGAGCCGGGGGAGAGGACGGCGTGGCGAACGCCGCAGCGGGCCAGCTCCTCGACCAGGGCGGAGGCGAGAGCGGTGTTGCGATTGGTGGTGTCCACGGGCCCCAGACGTTAGAGGCGGTGCCGCTCCAGAGCCGCATCGTCGATCTCAACCCCGAGGCCGGGCCCGTCGGGCAGGTGCAGGTGTCCGTCGCGCAGCTCGCACTCCCGTGCCGCGATCGTCTCCGAGAACAGGCGCTGGGTGGCGAGGCCGTGGGCGACACCGGGGTCGCGGCCTCCCGTGAAGTGCTCGTCGTGGGTCTCGTTGGGTGCCTGCGGGTAGAGCGCCAGCGCGGTGTGGGCGGCGGCGGCGATTCCGACCGGACCGTCGAGTGCGCTCGACATGTACGAGGACAGATGCACCGCGACCCCTCGCGCGAGCAGCGGGCCGCCGACCTTCGAGAGCTTGATCGTCGCCAGGTCACAGGCGCCTTTTGCCACCGCCAGCTTTGCCTCGTCGGGGCTGGCAACGCTCTCGTCGGCGACGATCGGAACCTGGGAGCTGCGCCGGACCTCGGCCATCTCCTCCAGCGAGGAGCACGGCTGCTCGGCGAGCTCGATGTCCTGCTGCTCCAATTCCTTGAGCTTCGAGATCGCCTCGCCCGGCGCCCAGACGCCGTTGACGTCGATCCTCAGCTTCGCTTCGGGCCCCACGGCCTGGCGCACCGCCGCGACCTGGTCGACGTCGTCGGCGAGGCCGAGCTTGAGCTTGAATGCGGTGTAGCCCTCGTCGGCCCAGCGCAGCGCCTGTTCGGCGACGCGGTCCGGGTCGCCGGCGGTGAGCGTCGCGTTGCAGGGAAGCGGGCTGCTCTGCAGCCCTCCAAGCAGCTCCCAGGCGGCCGTGTCCTGGGCCTTGCCGCCCAAGTCGAGCCAGGCCGTTTCGAGCGCGCACCGGCTGGGCGCGGACAAAGTGCTGAACGCGCGCCTCAAGAGCTCCACCCGCCCGTCCTCCGAGGCGTCGGCGAACTCGTCGCGAAACTCGCAGAGCTCGTCGGCGACGTGGTCGAGGGAGAAGCCACCGCGCAGGGAGAGCGGAACGGCTTCTCCCAGTCCGGTCAGACCATCTTCGGTGTGCACCCGAAGCAGCACCATCTCCCGCTGGCGCAGCGTTCCCCGCGCGGTCACGTAGGGCTCTTTGAACGGCAGTGCGTAAGGCACGACCTCGAAGCCGGTGATCCAGCCCCGGTCGCCCTCGGCGCCGGCGGGGAAATCCATCACCTCAGCTCGCCGCCAGCAGCCCCAGCGAGACGAGGATGCTGAAGCCGGCGACCAGCAGCCCGGTTCCGGCCAGGGCCGCGTTGAGCGCCGCGCCGTCGCTGCGGGTGCCGACGACGGCGTTGAGGCGAAGCGCCAGCGGTGCGACCCCGAGTCCGGCCAGCGCCGCCAGCGGTCCGTCCCAGATCAGCAGCGTGATCGGCAGGGCGAGGCCGGCGCCGGCGAGAAGCACGGTGTAGAGCCGGCGGGTCCGCTCCCTGCCGAGCCGGACCGCCATGGTGCGCTTGCCGACCCGGGCGTCGGTGTCGAGGTCGCGGACGTTGTTGACGACCAGGATCGCGGCGGCCAGCAGCCCGACCGAGACCGAGAGACCGAACGGGAGGCCGTCGAGGCGCTCGAGCTGCACGTAGTAGGAGCCGTTGACCGCGACGAGGCCGAAGAAGACGAAGACGAAGAGCTCACCGAGGCCCTCGTATCCGTAGGGCCGGGGGCCGCCGGTGTAGAGGACCCCGGCGGCGATCGACAGCGCCCCGACCACGAGGATGATCGCCCCGGCGACCGTGGCCAGGTAGATGCCGCAGCCGACCGCGATCGCGAACGCGACCCAGGTCGCGACCAGCACCCGCTGCGGGGCGACCAGCCCCGAGGAGGTCACCCGGACCGGACCGAGCCTGTCGACGGCGTCGGCGCCCCGGCGGGCGTCGGAGTAGTCGTTGGCGAGGTTGGTGCCGATCTGGATGAAGACGCTGCCGGCGAGCGCGGCGATGAAGGCGCCGACCCGGAAGCGATCGCCGCTGGTCTCGAAGACGGCGGCCATCGTGCCGACCAGCACCGGCGCGACCGCGGCCGGCAGCGTCCGCGGCCGCGCCGCCATGATCCAGATGCGGAGGCCGCTCAAGGTCGACGGGGGTACTTGGAGAAGTCCGGCCGGCGTCCCTGCTGGTAGGCGTTTCGGCCTTCCTGGCCCTCCTCGGTCATGTAGAAGAGCAGCGTCGCGTCGTGGGCCAGCTGCTGGAGCCCGGTCAGTCCGTCCTCGTCGGCGTTGAAGCTCGCCTTGAGCAGCCGCAGCGAGAGCGGCGAGAGCGCGGCCATCTCGCGGCACCAGGCGACGGTCTCGCGCTCCAGCTCGTCGAGCGAGACCACCGCGTTCACAAGCCCCATCGAGAGCGCCTCCTGGGCGTCATAGAGGCGGCAGAGGAACCACACCTCCTTGGCCCGCTTTATGCCGATGTTGCGGGCCAGCAGGCTGGCGCCGAAGCCGCCGTCGAAGCTGCCGACGCGGGGCCCGGTCTGGCCGAACTCGGCGTTGTCGGCGGCGATCGTCAGGTCGCAGACGAGGTGCAGGATGTGCCCGCCGCCGACCGCGTAGCCGGCGACCATCGCCACCACCGGCTTCGGCAGGCGGCGGATCTGGACGTGCAGGTCGCCGACGTCGAGCCGGCCGACTCCCTGCTGGGCGACCTCGTCGTCGCCGATGTAGCCGTCGTCGCCGCGGATCTGCTGGTCGCCGCCGGAGCAGAATGCCTCGCCGCCGGCGCCGGTGAAGATGATCGCGCCGACCTCGAGGTCGTCGCGGGCGAGCCGGAAGGCGTCGCGAAGCTCGGCCAGGGTCTGGGGCCGGAAGGCGTTGCGACGCTCGGGGCGGTTGATCGTGATCTTCGCCAGCCCATCGCCCTTTTCGTAGACGATGTCCTCGTAATCGCCGGCGCTCTGCCAGTCGATCGGTGCGTAGAGCTCCTGCTCGGGTGGGGAGTCCTTGTGTCGTTGTGGCACGCTGTCGAAAGCTTGTCATGAAGCTGGACAACTGGCTCGCCCAGAGAGCGCAGACCTCCCCCGACCGCACGGCGCTCGTCGCCGACGGCTCCCGGACCAGTTATGCCGAGCTGGAAGCGGAGGCGACATGGGTCGCCAGCCGCCTCGCCGCCCAGGGCGTTCGGCGCGGGGCGACCGTCGCCCTGACGATGCCGGTGGGGCGCGAGATGGTGGTGCTGATCCACGCCCTGGGAAAGCTCGGGGCGGTTCTGCTGCCCCTCAACCCGCGTCTGACCGAGGCCGAGCGCCAGGCGGTTCTGAAGGCCGAGCGGCCGCTGCTCGAGCTCAGCGACGCCGGCGAGCTGACCCAGACCGAGGCCGACCTGCCGCTGCTCGGCGAGCACGACATGGACGACATCCACTGCCGGATCCTCACCGGCGGCAGCTCCGGGGCGCCGCGGGCGGTCGGGCTGACCTACGGCAACCATCTCTGGAGCGCGGTCGGCTCGGCCTTCAACATCGGCGTGCAGCCCGACGACTGCTGGCTCTGCTGCCTGCCGCTGAGCCACATCTCCGGGCTTTCGATAGCGATGCGGTCGGTGATCTACGGCACCGCGATCGGCCTTCACGACGGATTCGACGTCGACCGGGTCGCGGACGCCTTCGAGCGCGGCGAGACCTCGGTCGCCTCGCTGGTCTCGACGATGCTGATCCGGCTGCTCGAGGCCGACGTCGACCTCTCGGGCCCGCGGGCGATCCTGGTCGGCGGCGGGCCGGTTCCCGAGGACGCGATGCGCGAGGCGGTGGGACGCGGGGCGGGGGTGGTTCAGACCTACGGTCTGACCGAGGCCTGCTCGCAGGTGACCACCCTGGGCCCCGCCGAGGCGAAGCGAAAGCTCGGCTCCGCCGGCCGCCCGCTGCTGACCACCCACCTGCGGATCGACGACGGCGAGATCCTGGTCCAGGGACCGACGGTGGCACCCGGATGCGCCGACCCCGACGGCTGGCTGCACACCGGCGACCTCGGCCGCATCGACGAGGAGGGGTTCCTCTACGTCGAGGACCGGATCGACGACCTGATCGTCAGCGGCGGCGAGAACGTCGTCCCGGCCGAGGTCGAGCAGGTGCTCCTGCGCCATCCCGAGGTGGCCGACGCGGCGGTGATCGGACGCGAGGACCCCGAGTGGCAGCAGGCGGTGACCGCGGTGGTCGTGCTGCGCGACGGAGCCGAGCTGCCGACCGAGGAGCTGCGCCGCCACTGCTCGGCCGAGCTCGCCGGCTACAAGGTCCCGAAGCGGATCGAGATCGCCTCGGCGCTGCCGCGCACCCCGTCCGGGAAGCTTCTGCGAAGGGCACTGCGATGAGCCCCGCAAGGGAAGGTGAGGGCGGCATCAACGCCAACTCGGTCGCCGCCTGGCTCAACGGCTACGCGCAGGCATGGCTCAGCTACGACGCCGAGATGATCGGAGGGCTGTTCGCCGAGACGCCGAGTACCGCTACCACCCCCACGACGAGCCGCTGGTCGGGCGCAAGGCGATCGTCGCCTCATGGCTCGGCGACACCGACGAGCCGGGCACCTACGAGGGCTCCTACCGGCCGGTGGCGATCGACGGCGACGTCGCCGTGGCGGTCGGCACCAGCAGCTATCGCGACGCCCCCGGCGGCGAGATCGTCCGCGTCTATGACAACTGCTTCTTGTTGCGCTTCGACCGAAACGGGCGCTGCGCCGAGTTCACCGAGTGGTACGTGAAGCGCCCCGACGCGTAGGATCGTCGCCGCGATGAGCGACGAGGGCATCTTCTACGACTCCGACGCCGACCTCTCCAACCTGAAGGGGAAGACGGTTGCGATCCTCGGCTATGGCTCGCAGGGCCACGCCCATGCCCTGAACCTGCGCGACTCCGGGGTCGACGTCGTGGTCGGCTTGCGCGAGGGCTCTTCGAGCCGCGCCGACGCCGAGGGGGAGGGCCTGGAGGTGCTCGACGTCGCGGATGCGGCCAGCCGCGGCGACGTCGTGATGATCCTGCTGCCCGACGAGAAGCAGGCCGAGGTCTGGGAGGCGGAGATCGCCGACGGGATCGCCGAGGGCAACCTGCTGATGTTCGCCCACGGCTTCTCGATCCACTTCGAGCAGATCCTGCCGCCGCCGGGCGTCGACGTCGGCATGGTGGCGCCGAAGGGGCCCGGCCACCTGGTGCGGCGCCAGTACACCGAGGGCCGCGGGGTCCCCTGCCTGATGGCCGTCCACCAGGACGCAAGCGGGACCGCCCGCGACACCGTGCTCGCCTACGCGTCGGGGATCGGCGGCGGGCGCGCGGGGGTCATCGAGACCACCTTCAAGGACGAATGCGAGACCGACCTCTTCGGCGAGCAGTCGGTCCTCTGCGGCGGCGCGACCGAGCTGGTCCGGGCCGGCTTCGAGACCCTGGTCGAGGCCGGTTATGACCCGCGCCTCGCCTACTTCGAGTGCCTGCACGAGCTGAAGCTGATCGTCGACCTGATGTACGAGAAGGGGATCCAGGGCATGCGCTTCTCGATCTCGAACACCGCCGAGTACGGCGACATGACGCGGGGCAAGCGGGTCATCGGGCCCGAGTCCCGGGAGGCGATGAAGGAGATCCTCGCCGACATCCAGTCCGGCGAGTTCGCCAGGGAGTGGATCGCCGAGAACCGCGCCGGGGGGGAGAACTTCCAGCGGATGCGGGAGGAGGCCGCCGGCCATCAGGTCGAGGAGGTCGGCAAGGACCTCCGCGGCATGATGCCCTGGATCGACCAGGAGTTTTAGGGCGGCTGCAAACCGTCGCCTCGCGGTGTCCTCGGTCGGGCGTCTCGCTCACGCACGATCTGAGTGCGTTCGCTTCGCCGCCCTCCCTGCGTCCTAGCGAGGCTCGGTTTTCGCCGCCCCCTCGGTTTTCGCGGCACCTAGCGCGAGCGGCTCCGGCTCGCAACCCTCGCTACGCTGGCGGCATGTGTCGAAACATCAGAACCCTTCACAACTTCGACCCGCCGGCGACCGAGCAGGAGATCCGCGAGGCGGCGCTTCAGTACGTGCGCAAGATCAGCGGCTCCAACAAGCCCTCGAAGGCGAACACGGAGGCGTTCGAGAAGGCCGTCGAGGAGGTGGCGCGTGCGACGACGACGCTGCTCGACGGCCTCGTCACCTCGGCGCCGCCCAAGGATCGCGAGGTCGAGGCGGCGAAGCGCCGGGCGCGGGCCGCTCAGCGCTTCGCCACCGCCTAGTCGGAGTCCCTACGGGGCGGCCGAGCCGCCCATCGCCGGCTGACCGGCAGCCGGCACGTCGCCGACCTGCACGGGCTCGTCGCCGACCGGCGGGTACTCGTCCCGCAGCAGCAGCAGGTAGCCGGTATAGCGGGCGACCCACCCATTCGTGAACGCCAGTGCGTTGTGCACCCCTGCCGGTTGGTAGCCCCGGAAGACGATCGTCAGCCAAGCAACGTGCGCCGCCGCGAAATGCAGAAAGAGCATCGGGAACGCGAGTATGAGCAGCGGGATCACCAAGATAATCCGGAACAGAGCCTTGAGGCGGCTTTGCTTCCCGGGGTTCGGAGCGACCTGCAACCGCACCGGGTAAGTCGGATCGGGCCCGATGCCAAATGGCGGGAACGCATCGGTTTGTAGCGCGAACCATGCGTTGTACCTCGTCGAGTAGCAGAAGGACGCCTGAGTTGAAGTTGTATGCCCAATCGGGATAGCGCCCCAGGATCACAAGCGCGAACCAGGCGATGATTGTCACCAGCTCGGCTACGAAGACATAGATCGCGTTGACGATGTACCAAGGGATGGCGAGGATGATCCGAAAGAAAACGGTCAGCCGGTCTCGTTCCCGAGCGTAGTCCGCCTCGTAGGCAATTGGGTACATCTCGTCCTCCGATTCTCGGTTGCGGGTTTCGGGCTACAGCGGCGTGCCGGGGTGCGGTGGGGGCGGTGGGCGGCGGGCGCCGCGCTTCCCGTCGAGGATTCCTCGAGCGAGAACGGCGGATAGTCCTCCGTCAAGAGGCTGAAGTACGCCGTGGCCCGCGCCTGGTAGGCAAGCGCCGACCGCAGGGGGTTGAACAGACCCTCGGACAGGGTGCCGGTGAAGAGAATCGCGAACCAGCCGATGATGGCGATCACGTTGGCGATCAAGCTCTGGACCCAGGCGAGCAGCATCACCGGGATCCCGACGATGAGCCGGAATCCTGCCTTCAGGCGACTGTACTCGGCCTTCGGGGGAGGGATGCCCACCCTTATCGGATAGGAGGGATTTTCCTCGCCGTTGAAGGGTGGGTACTCGTCGGTGGCGAGGTAATAGAAACCGTTGACGCGGATGATCATGCGGTTGTATCCGGCGACGAAGTTGTAGAGGCCCTCCGGATAGCGACCCGTGATGACCAGCGCGAACCAGGCGAAGAAGACCGCGAAACTGGCGACGATCCCATACAGCGCGGCGACGATGATCCACGGAATGCTGACGATGCTGCGGAAGAACGTCGTGAGCCGGTTTCGTCCACCGCCGGGATAGTCAGCTTCGTACGTGACTGGGTACATCGGTCCTCCGATCCGTAGGTTCGGCCTCTCCCCAGGGCCGCGTGCGCAGGGTAGAGGCCGCGGCCGACGCCACCGAAAAGTTGGACGGATTACCCGCCCACAGCGATCTCTAAGCTGCTTAGCTCCTGCCTGAGCACGCACAGCGATGAACGACGGAATCTTCAACAAGCAATACCTGATGACCGCCGGTCCGACGCCGCTGCCGCCGGCGGTCTCGCAGGTGATGGCGGAGCCGATCACCTACCACCGCGCGCCGGTCTTCGTCGAGCTCTACGAGCGGGTCCTCGAGCGGCTGCCGAAGGTCTTCCAGAGCGAGAACGACGTTCTCTCCTTTGCCGCCTCGGGCTCGGGGGCGATGGAGTCCGCCGTCGCCAACCTGGTCGTCCCCGGGGAGCCCGCGGTCGTCGCCTCGGCCGGCAAGTTCGGCGAGCGCTGGGCCGAGCTTTGCGACGCGTTCGGCGCCGACACCACCCATCTCGAGTTCGAGTGGGGCGAGAAGCTCGACCCGGAGCGGATCGGCGAGGCGCTCGGCTCGCTCGACCGGCCGGCCCACGCCCTGTTCGTGACCCAGTCGGAGTCCTCGACCGGGGTCGTCAACGACGTCCGGGCCCTGGCCGACGTCGCCCGCGAGCACAACACGATCCTCGTCGTCGATGCGATCTCCGGCATTGCCGCGGTCAGCCTGCCCCAGGACGAGTGGGGCGTCGACGTCGTCGTCGCCGGGTCGCAGAAGTCGCTGATGACGCCGCCCGGGCTCGCTTTCGCCTCGGTCTCGGAACGGGCGCTGGCCGCCGCGGCCGAGAACCCCGGCCGCCGCTACTACTTCGACTGGAGCAAGACAGCGAAGGGGCAGCGCGAGCAGCCCGCCAACAGCCCGTTCACGCCCGCCGTCACCCTCTGGCGTGCGCTCGACGTTGCATTGGGGATGATCTTCGAGGAGGGCCTGGAAGCGGTATTCGAGCGCCACGCGATCCTCGCCCGCGCAACTCGCGCCGGGATCGAGGCGATGGGCCTTGAGCGTTTCGGCCCTGACGACCCCGACGCCAACGTCCTCACCGCGGCTCGCCTGCCGGACTCGATCGACGGCGCCGCGCTTCCGAAGCTGATGCGGGACCGGCTTGGGATCACGATCTCGGGCGGCCAGGGCGAGCTGAAGGGCAAGATCGCCCGCATCGCCCACTGCGGCTACTACGGCGCCTTCGACATCGTCGTCGCCCTCAGCGGCCTCGAGATGGCGCTGCGCGAGCTTGGCCATGACCTCGAGCCGGGGGCCGGAGCCGCGCAGCGCGTCTTCGCCGAGGCAGGCGCACCGGAGCCCGTCTCAGTGCCCCGTCCCGCAACATCTGACCGGAAATGATGGCTCCAGTTCACCGCCACGCGTCCTCAGTCGTCGGAATAGTCCGACTATTCCGACTCCTGCGTCCTTGCATGGCGACGCCTGGTGCTCGTCATTCCGGCCAGCGTCACGGGACGAGGCCTAGCGTGGCGGACGAGGCAAAGCGCGTCCTGGTCAAGGAGCGGATCGCCGACTCCGGCATCGAGCTGCTGCGCCAGAACTTCGACGTCGACCTCGGATTCGAGATGGCCGACGGCGATCTCGCCGAGCGGATCGGCGATTACGACGCGATCCTGATCCGTTCCGCCACCAAGCTCACCTCCGACCTGATCGAGCGCGCCGACCGCCTCGAGGTGATCGGAAGGGCGGGGACGGGAGTCGACAACGTCGACATCGAGGCGGCGACGCGACGAGGCATCATCGTCGCCAACGCGCCCGAGTCGAACTCGGTGGCCGCCGCCGAGCACACGATGGCGCTGATCCTGGCGATGTTCCGCAATGTGCCCCAGGCACACGGCTCGCTGATCGGGGGCGAGTGGGAGCGCTCGCGGTTCGGCGGCTCCGAGCTCTACGGCAAGACGCTCGGGGTGCTCGGCTTCGGGCGCATCGGCCAGCTGGTCGCCCGCCGTGCGCAGGCGTTCGAGATGGAGGTCGTCGCCTTCGACAAGTTCGTCTCCGCCGAGCGCTTCCGCGAGCTCGGGGTCGAGGGGGTCTCGGAGTCGAGCGAGCTCTACGGGCGCGCCGACATCATCACCCTGCACCTTCCGAAGACGCCGGAGACCGTCAACTGGATCGACGCCGAGGCGATCGCGGCGATGCGGGACGGGGTGCGGATCGTCAACTGCGCCCGGGGGGAGCTGATCGACCTCGACGCGCTGACCGAGGGGCTGGAGTCCGGGAAGGTGGGGGGCGCGGCGCTCGACGTCTTCCCGCAGGAGCCGTTCACAGGCCATCCGATCTTCCAGCGCGACGACGTGGTCGTGACGCCGCACCTCGGCGCCTCGACCGCCGAGGCCCAGGATCGGGCGGGAATCGTCACCGCCGAGCAGGTGACCGCGGCGCTGACCGGCGGCGTGGTCACAAACGCGGTCAACATCGTCTCCGTGCGCCCCGAGGAGATGGAGGCGCTGGCGCCGTTCGTCCCCCTCTGCGAGAAGCTCGGCCGCCTCGCCCAGGGCCTGGGCAACGGCTCGATCGACCGCGTCTCGGCCGAGTTCCGCGGCCGGATCGCCGAGCACGACACCCGCCTGCTGGGGATCGCCGTCCTGGTCGGGATCCTCTCCGGGCACACCGAGGAGCCGGTCAACATGGTCAACGCGCCGCAGATGGCCGAGCAGCGCGGCATCGAGCTGATCGAGCAGCGCGACCTGCTCTCGGAGGACTTCACCGAGCTGGTCACGGTCCGGATCGAGTCGGGTGGCGAGGTCGTCGAGGTCGCCGGCACCGGCGTCGGGCCCCGCAACGAGCCGTATCTGGTCTCGGTCTGGGGCGAGGAGTTCTTCCTGCCCTTCGCCGACCACCTGGCGATCTTCCGCTACACCGACCAGCCGGGGATGATCGGCAAGGTCGGGTCCAGCTTCGGCGAGGAGGGCGTCAACATCATCTCGGCGGCGGTCGGCGCCGAGGCGTCCAGCGACGCAGCGGTGATGGCGCTGACCACCGACGCCGCCGTGCAGCAGTCGACGATCGAGAAGATCCTCGAGCTCGACGGCTTCGCGGTCGGCCGCGCGGTCGACGTCTAGCTTCGACAACCGACGCGCTGGGTGTAGATTCGCCGCCGTGCGCGCGGTTGTGGTCACAAAGCATGGCGGCCCCGAGGTCCTGCAGGTCCAGGAGTTGCCCGATCCGCCTGTCGGCCCCGGCGAGTTGCGGATAGCGGTCCGGGCCGCAGGGATCAACTTCGCCGACACCGTCGCACGTGTCGGGCTCTATCCGGACTCTCCCTCGCTTCCCTGTGTGCTCGGCTACGAGGTCGCCGGAGAGGTCGAGTCGGTGGGGGAGGGGGTCGAAGAGCACCGGCCAGGCGACCGGGTGCTCGCGGGGACCAGGTTCAACGGCCAGGCCGAGTTGGTCACGGTTCGCTCCGACATGGCCTACCCGCTGCCGAAGAGCCTTTCCTTCGAGCAGGGGGCCGCGTTTCCGGTCAACTACGCGACAGCGCAGGCCGGACTGGTGACGATGGGGGGACTTCAGGAGGGCGATCGGGTGCTGATCCATGCCGCCGCAGGCGGGGTCGGCATATCGGCGACCCAGATCGCCAAGCTGCGCGGCGCCGAGATATTCGGCACCGCCTCGGCCTCCAAGCACGACGCGATTCGCGAGCAGGGCGTCGACCACGCGATCGACTACCGAAGCCAGGACTTCGCCGAGGAGGTGATGAGGATCACCGGCGGCGAGGGGGTCGACCTTATCTTCGACGCACTCGGCCCCACCAGCGCCCGCAAGGGCTACCGGATCCTGAGACCGGGCGGTTGCCTTGTCCTCTACGGGGCCAGCGAGGCATCGACAGGGGAGAAGCGCAGCCTGCTGGCGGCGGGGCGGACGGTGCTCAAGGGTCCCTTCGCGACGCTGCCCTGGTGGAAGAGCCTGGGAATGCTGAACGAGAACAAGGGCGTGTTCGGCCTCAACATGCTGCATTGGTGGGACGAGGAGGGAAGCCTCGACCGGGTCATCGATCCGCTGATTCCGCAACTCGAGGACGGCAGTCTGAACCCGGTCGTCGCCGAGGCCTTTCCCTTCGATCGCGCCGCCGACGCCCACCGCTTCATCGGCGAGCGCCGCAACGTCGGCAAGGTGGTGCTGGTTCCCTGACCGCATCGCCGCGAGGCGTGCGGTGTTCTATCGTCGCGCCCATGAAGCAGGGGACCCTTCTCACCGCTCTGGCTGCGGCGGCCGCGCTGGCGACCGCCGCAGGGGCCGCGGCCTCGGACCCAAGCGTCACGATCGGCACCGGCGGCACCGGCCACGGCGCCCATGCCTCGGGCCTGCAGCTCGGGATCACCGGCTCGCCGGCGGCGGATCGGATCTCGGTCACCCTCGATGGCACCCAGAGCCAGTTCGTGATCACCTCGGCACGGCCGATCGACCCACCGCCCTCGCCCTGCGTGCAGATCTCGACTTCGGAGGTCCACTGCCCGATCTCCTCGTTCGTCTCGTTCTCGGCCGCGCTCGGCAAGGGCAGCGACGCCTTCACCGTCGGGCCGTCCGTGGTCGTCCCGGTCACCATGACCGGCGGCGACGGCCGCGACAAGCTGATCGGCGGCAGCGGCTCCGACACCATCCTCGGTGGCGTCGGGCGCGACCGCCTCACCGGCCGCAACGGCCGCGACTCGCTCAACGGCGGCAAGGGGCGCGACACCGAGAGCGGCGGCAAGGGGCGCGACACCCTGCTCGGGGGCAAGTCCCACGACCTGCTCAAGGGCGGTCGCCGGGCGCGACCTGCTCAAGGGCGGTCCCGGGCGCGACACGCTGCGCGGCGGCGCCGGACGCGACGTCGAGAAGCAGTAGCCGCGGCCGCGCGACTGGCTAGCGTTCGGGCATCGGCGCCCCGACAGCGACACCGATCTGGCGCGAGCCCGCCCGGGGCGGCTATCCGGACCCTGGCCTGTTCGGTCTCGACGGCCTCGGGTCATTGCAGGCCTTCCTCCGAGGTCATTCGCCCGCCCCGCCCCTGAATCGCCTCCTCGGGTTGGACTTCGCTGAGGTCGGCACCGGCCACGCGACGTTCACGATGCCCGCCACGCGATGGCTGCTGAACTCGGCCGGCACGATCTCCGCGGGCGTCCTGTCGATCGTCGCCGACGCGGCCCTCGGCTGCGCGCTGCAGTCGGAGATGGGCCCGGCGACGCCATTTACGACCTCCGAGCTATCGATGACGATGGTTCGACCGGCGCGGGCGCAGGGCGAGACGATCAGCGCCAACGGTCAGCGGGTCCACAGCGGGCGCTCGGTCGGGCTCACCGAGGTATTTCTGCTCGATGAGGAGCGGGACGCCCTGGTTGCCCACTGCACCTCGCGCCTGGCGATATTCCCGCCGCTGGACCCCGCGCCGGTCCCGCCGCGGGATCCCGAGGTCCTGGCTCTCCCACCAGACCTCGAGAGCGACCCGTATCTGCGCCCGGTGGAGGGTGAGGTGCTCGGCCAGGAGGTCTGGGACGAATTGAGCGGCCTCGAGGTGATCGAGCGCCAGATTCGCGGTCGGCTGGCGCTGCCTCCGATCTCCCATTTGACCGGCCTCGAACCGGTCGAGGCGGGTGAGGGCTCGTTGACCATGCGCCTGCCGGCCACGGAGTGGCTCAACAACCCCGCCCGCCACGTCCAAGGTGGGTCGATCACCCTGCTCGCCGACGCGGCGCTGGTCGGGGCGATCGCCACGACCGCATCGCCGGGCTCCGCGGTGGCCGCCATCGACATCAAGGTCAACTTCCTGCGCCCGGTCCAAGCGGATGGTCGAGATCTGATCGGCAGGGCCACGGTCGAGCATTCCGGCCGCAGCCTGGCGATCGCCAACTCCGAGGTGTTCAACGCCGACGGGCAGCGGGTGGCGATCGCGACCGGCTCCTCGATGCACCTTCCCGGTCATCCCGCCAACCTGGGCGAGATCGAGCTCGGGCGCGGCGCCGAGGAGGAGGGGGGCGGCTAGTCGGCGCCGGCGGGCGCCGGGCGGCGTAGCCGCAGCGGTCCGCCGACGAGCAGGACGGTCAGTACGAAGCCACCGAGGGCGAGCAGCCCGTCGAGAAGGAAGGCGCTCTGCAGGCCGTCGATGAAGCTGTCGGCGGAGGAGAAGACGGTTGTCGTCAACCCCAGCCCGATCGACCCTCCGGCGATCTGGAACATGTAGATGATCCCGCCCGCGAGGCTGGTTCGCGACTCGTCGACCGAGGTCACCCCCGCGGTCGTCGCGGTCGAATAGAAGAGGCCGATGCCGATCCCCAGGATCACCATCCCGGGTACAAGCGCGGCGTAGCCCGACCCGGAGTCGATCTGCGAGAAGAGCAGCGGCCCCGCCGCGATGCAGGCGGCGCCGGCGGAGACGATCGGCTTGGCACCGATCCGGTTGTAGAGCGGCCCGGCGATGAACGAGACCGTGGCGAAGGTGGCGAGGAACGGCAGCATGCCCGCCCCGGCCTCGATCGGCGAGTAGCCGAGCTGTTTCTGCATGAACTGGGGCAGGTAGAGCAGGGCGGCGAAGAAGGTCGCCGACATCAGCAGGATCGCCAGGCAGGAGGCGCTGAAGCTCGTGTTGCGCATCACGTCGCGCGGCACCA
The DNA here is from genome assembly GCA_963772265.1 of uncultured Solirubrobacterales bacterium. Classification (GTDB taxonomy): domain Bacteria; phylum Actinomycetota; class Thermoleophilia; order Solirubrobacterales; family 70-9; genus Mayfieldus. The sequence continues at coordinate 472,260 of CAVYWS010000005.1, forward strand.
GCGCGTGCTGGCCCGCACCGCGCTCGATCAGGGCGAAGGCGACGATCAGTGCCATGGCGAGCGCCAGCAGAGTCACAGTCTTCCCATCACCCCAGCCCCAGTCGTCGACCTGGTCGAGGGCGACGAGCAGCGACACGAGGCCGACCGAGATCGTCGTGATCCCCCAGTAGTCGATCTTGGTGTCCTCGCTGTCGGGGGTCGGCTGGTGGACCAGCTTGTAGGTGATCGCCACCGCGAACACCGTGACCGGCACGTTGAAGAAGAAGATCCAGCGCCAGCTCAGGAGGTCGGTCAGGGTGCCGCCGAGCAGCGGGCCGATCGCGTTGCCGAGCCCGGCGGCGCCGAGGATCAGGCCGCCGGCCAGGCCGGCCTTCTCCTCCGGCAGGGCGGCGTAGGTCATGCCGAGGATCGCCGGCCACATCAGCGCCCCGCCAACCCCCATCACGACCCGGCTGGCTATCAGCCAGGTCTCGGTCTGGGCGGCGCCCCCCAGGGCCGACATCGAGGCGAAGATCGCAGAGCCGAGGAAGAACGCCTCACGGCGCCCGAAGAGGTCGGCGAGCCGGCCGCCGGTGACGATCAGCACCCCGAAGGTCAGCGCGTAGGCGTTGATCACCCATTGCAGGGTGTTGACGTTGGTGTCGAAGTCCTTCTCCATCACCGGCAGGGCGACGTTGATCGCCGAGAAGTCGTTGGCGAGGACGACGACGGCGAGGCCCATCGCGAGCAGGGCAAGCCAGGTGGAGCGGGGGATCGGGGCGCCGGCGCCGTTGTCGGTGCTGGTTTCGATTGCCCCAGCCTAAGCCGCCCGGCGGCGGGCCGCCAAGCGCGCGGGGGACGCCTGGACCAATGCCCCAGGCGCACTCAGCGAATAGTTGGGTTGACCGCGACCCGCTCGGGTAAGTAGGTTTGGGTCGTGATCGGGAGTCGCGCCAGCCTCTTTGCCCTTCTCGCCGTCTGTGCGGCCGCGGCCGCGCTGATGGCGCTGGCTGCTGCAGCCCCCGCGCACCAGCGCGCCACCATCTCGGGCGGGGTTCTGAGGATCACGGGTGACCATCCGCTTGGCGACATACCGAAGCCCAACGACCTGGTGACGGTCGACTACGACGCGTCCGCCAACGAGTTCATCTTCGGCCAGGACATCTTCGGGACGCATCCCTCGCAGTGCACCGACGACCCTGTCAACCACCAGCGGATCATCCACTGCCCGGTGTCGGCGATCTCCAAGATAGTCATTCAGGCTGGCATCGGAAGCGACACGGTGTGCGCCGATCCGGTCCACGGTGCGAAGAAAGGCGGCGATGCAGGTCCCGCCTGCAAGGACGTCCATTTCACCTCCGACATGCCCCTCAAGGTCTCGATGGGGCCCGGCGCCGATCGCTTCCAGGGCGGTCCCGAGAAGGACAACGTCAACGGCGGCTCGGGCAGCGACCAGCTCTACGGGGCCGGCGGCGCCGACAAGCTGTTCGGCGGACCGGCCCCCGACAAGCTGTTCGGCGGCCCCGGCAACGATCAGTGCCACCCCGGTGGGGGCGTCGGCAAAGAGAGCAGCTGCTAATCCTGCCTTGACCAGCTGGACCGCTGCGCTAAGCTGCGCGCACCGAATGACCTCTCTCCGGCTCGACAGCTCTGCGCTTCTCCTTCTGCTCCCCCGTTAGGGGGATATGGCGCTGGGCGGCGCGTTAGCCGCGAGAACAAAAGGTCACCGGAACAGCAAGCAGAAGGAGGAAGGGCGATGAGCCCCGACGCATCAGACGCAAACCGCGTCCACATCTTTGACACCACGCTGCGTGACGGCGAGCAGTCCCCCGGCATCTCGCTCAACACCGGCGAGAAGGTGGAGATCGCCCAGCAGTTGGCGCGGCTCGGGGTCGACGTGATCGAGGCCGGCTTTCCGATCACCTCGCCGGGCGACTTCGAGGCCGTGCAGGAGATCTCGCGCAAGGTCGAGGGCCCGACGATCTGCGGCCTCGCTCGCACCCACAAGGCCGACATCGACGCCGCCTGGGGGGCGGTCAAGGACGCCGAGCGGCCCTGCATCCACACCTTCATCTCGACCTCCGACATCCACATCGAGCACCAGCTGCAGACCACCCGCGACGACGTCAAGGGCCAGGCGAAGGCAGCGGTTGCGCTCGCCCGCTCCTACTGCGAGCACGTCGAGTTCTCGCCGATGGACGCGACCCGGGCCGACGTCGAGTTCACGGCCGAGGTCTGCGCGATCGCGGTCGAGGAGGGGGCGACGGTGATCAACATCCCCGACACGGTCGGCTACACGACGCCCGACGAGTACGCCGAATACTTCCGGCGCCTCTACGAGATCGTCCCCGGCCTGCGCGACGTGCGCACCTCGGTGCACTGCCACGACGACCTCGGGCTGGCGGTCGCCAACTCCTACGCCGGCGTGCTGGCCGGGGCGCGCCAGGTCGAGTGCGCGGTCAACGGGATCGGCGAGCGGGCCGGAAACTGCTCGCTGGAGGAGATCGTGATGCTGCTCAGGACCCGCAACGACGTCCACGGTCTGGACAGCGGGATTCAGACCACCGAGCTGGCCCGGACCAGCCGCATGGTCTCGCGGCTGACCGGCTACAGCGTCCAGCCCAACAAGGCGGTCGTCGGGCGCAACGCCTTCGCGCACGAGTCCGGGATCCACCAGGACGGGGTGCTGAAGGAACGCACCACCTACGAGATCATGGACGCGACCGAGGTCGGCCTGGAGTCGAACTCGATCGTGCTCGGCAAGCACTCCGGCCGCCACGCGCTGCGCGACGCGCTGGAGCAGCTCGGCTTCGTGGTCGAGGGCAACGCGCTCAACCAGGCCTTCTCGCGCTTCAAGCAGATCGCCGACAAGAAGAAGCAGATCACGGCGCTCGACCTGGAGGCAATCGTCTCCGACGAGATGCGCGAGCGCTCGGAGTCATACGCGCTGGCCTGGTTCGAGGTCGAGGCGGGAACCAAGCATCCGCCGGTGGCCGAGGTCTCGGTGCGGCTGCCGAGCGGCGAGGAGTCGGTCGCCAAGTCGTCCGGTGACGGCCCGGTGGACGCGATCTTCCGCGCGATCCAGCAGGCGGCCGGGGCGGAGGCGGAGCTGCGCCAGTACCACGTCGGCGCCGTCACCGGTGGCGAGGATGCCCTCGGCGAGGTGACGGTGATGGTCAACGCCGCCGGGCGCCTGGCCACCGGCCAGGGCGTCGCGACAGACATCCTCGAGGCCTCGGCGATCGCCTATGTGCGGGCGCTGGGCAACGCGCTCGAAGGTGCCGCGATCCGCGAGGCGGAGGCGGCTACCGCCGACGCCGCGTCAGAGCCGACCCCCGGCCCGTAGGAACCAGCCAGCCGCGCGGAAAAGCTAGCCGCGGCGACCGAAGTCGATCGTGAAGGTGGCGCCGCGGCCGCCGCGACCGGGGAAGCCGTGGGCGACGCCGACCCCGGCGTCATGGAAGCCGCCGTTGAGGATCTCGGAGCGGTGCGCGGGGCTGTGCATCCAGGCCTTGACGACGCCCTTGGGGGAGCCTCCGAAGGCGGTGCCGCCGCCGATGATCTCACCGAAGAGGTAGCTGTTCGCCCCGGCCAGATAGCCGCTGCCGCCGATCCGGGTCTGGATCGAGCCGCCGCCGGGGCTGAAGTGGGAGAAGTAGTCGCGGTGCACCATGTCGGCGCTGTGCCCGGTCGCCGCCTTGCGCAGGCTGCGGTCGCCGTGCACGGAGCCGAGCCCATGGCGATGCCGCTGGTGGTTGATCAGGCAGAGGGTTGCGCGGCGCAGGTCCCCCGAGTTCATCTTGTTGGGATTCCCGCCGGCGCCCCTGCAGGCCTGGGCAAGCGCCGGGAGGGCCGCGATCAGAACCAGGCCGGAGGCCACCGCGAGCAGCAGCGTGGCGAGCCTGGAGCGGACCCGATATCGAATGTGGTTGGACATTGAGCGCGGCACCTAAACAGAGACTTCAGTCGGACGTACCAAGTATTTGTGCAAAGACCGCGTAATTCATACAAGGAATCGGTCAGGCTTGCGTAAGTAGACCCTCACAAAACCATTTCAAGAGCATCCGACGGAACCCTTCAACTAGATTTCGACCCGTGGCTGAGGCACTCGAGGGACGCAAGGCGATCGTCACCGGGGCTTCCTCGGGCATAGGCGAGGCAACCGCGCTGGCGCTCGCCGACGCCGGGGCCGCGGTGGCGCTGGGTGCCCGGCGCAAGGACCGCCTCGACGAGGTGGCGGAGCGGATAGCCGCCGAAGGCGGAACCGCGCACGGCTTCGAAGTCGACATCGGCGAGGAAGCGGCCGCGCGGGCCTTCATCGAAGGCGCCGCCGAGCAGATGGGCGGGCTCGACATCCTCGTCAACAACGCCGGCGTGATGCTCCTGGGCCCGATCGGCGGCGCCGACACCGAGGAGTGGCGGCGGATGGTTAACGTCAACCTTCTCGGGCTTCTCTACTGCACCCACGCCGCGCTGCCGCTGATGCAGCGGGGCGGCGGGGGCCACATCGTCAACCTCTCCTCGGTCGCCGGTCGCACCGCCAATCTCGGCTCAGGCGTCTACAACCTCACCAAGTGGGGGGTCGAACGGGTTCTCGCGAGGCGCTGCGCCAGGAGGTCCTGCATTCGGGCATCCGGGTCACGATCGTCGAGCCCGGCTTCGTGACCACGGAGCTGCAGGGCCAGAACCAGAACCCGGTCGTCGTCGAGCAGCTCGAGAAGATGCGCGAGCAGATCGGGGAACCGCTCGAGGCCGCGGACATCGCGGCCGGGATCGTCTACGCGGTCAGCTCCCCGCAGCGGGTCAACGTCAACGAGCTCCTGATCCGGCCGACGGGCCAGCAGCGCTAGTCAGGACTACTGCCGCTGCGCTGCGGCTTCGCGAGCCTCTTCGAGCGTGTCGTACTGCACGATCCGCGCGATCTTGCCGTCCTTCAGCTCGTAGAGGAAGGTGACATCGAGCTCGACCCGGGCGCCGCTCGTGCTCCCGATGCCCCACTGCCGGCTCGGAACCAGGACGCAGTCGCCGGCCTCGATGTAGTCCTGCAGCTCGAGGTGGTACTCGCTGAAGGGCTGCAGCCAATCCCGCAGGTAGCGAACCAGGCCGTCCACACCTCGGTAGACCCCGTCGAGGCCGGTGCCGATGCCTGACGCCAGCGTCCTCAACTCGAAGTCGGGCGAGTAGGCCGGTCCGAGGGCCTCGCGGATCTCCTCGGCGCCCCAGTCGACCGCGGCGACATCCATGGCGCCGAGCGGCTCCAGCACCGAGCGCACGATCTCGACGTTCTGCTCCGGCATTCAATGCAGTATCCCGCCCGGGTCCTGCGTACGAGCGTACGTGATAACGTACGGCCTGTGAGCACGGCTGCTCCTGTGAAGCAGAAATCGAACGTCGCGTCCGCCGAGCTGCCCGCGATCGGGGCCCGGATCCGGGCGCTTCGAGACGCGATGGCCCTCTCGCTTCGCGACCTCGCCGAGCGCAGCGGCGTGAGCGCGCCGATGCTCTCCCAGGTCGAGCGCGGTGAGACCAGCCCGACCCTGGCGGTGGCGGCGAAGATCGCCGCCGGCCTCGAGTTGACGCTCTCCCAGCTCCTTCGGCTCGACGAGGACAGCCATGCGGTCGTGACCCGCGAGGGAAGGCGCCGCCGCTACTCGCACGGAGGCCACCAGTTCGAGGAGCTGACCCCGCCGCTTCCCGGCCAGCGCGCCGACGTCTCGGTGCACACGCTGAAGCCGGGATCGAGCACCGCCGGTCCCGGGGACCCGCCGATCCACGAGCCGGGCAGCCGCGAGACCGCCGTCGTGCTCGAGGGCAGGCTGACCCTTGTCCTCGACGGGGCATCGCACGAGCTGGGGGAGGGCGACAGCGTCACCTTCGACGCCGACCTCCCGCACCACTTCGCAAACGATGCAGGCGGCCCGACCAGCTTTCTGGCCGTGGTCGCCGCCGGATTGAGGAGGTCCTGATGCCGCGCTCCCTCTTCGACAAGATCTGGGAGGCGCACGAGGTCGCCGACGGGCTGATCTACATCGACCTCCATCTCGTCCACGAGGTGACCTCAGCCCAGGCCTTCGAGGGGCTGCGCCTCGAGGGGCGCAAGGTCCGCCGGCCCGACAAGACGATCGCCACCGCCGACCACAACGTCCCCACCGACGGCACCCCGGTGGCGCGGATGATCGCCGACGAGCTCTCGCGCAAGCAGGTCGAGGCGCTCGAGCACAACTGCGAGGAGTTCGGTGTGCCGATCTACTCGCTCGGCTCCGACCGCCAGGGGATCGTGCACGTGATCGGTCCCGAGCTGGGGGTCACGCAGCCCGGCCTGACGATCGTCTGCGGGGACAGCCACACCGCCACCCACGGCGCCTTCGGATCGCTGGCGATGGGGATCGGGACCTCGGAGGTCGAGCACGTGCTGGCGACCCAGTGCCTGGTCCAGCGCCGTCCGAAGACGATGCGGATCGCCTACTCCGGCGAGCTCGGCTCCGGTGTCACCCCCAAGGACCTGATCCTGGCCACGATCGGGCGGCTCGGGGTCGGGGGCATGGTCGGCCACGCAGTCGAGTACGCGGGGCCGGCGATCGAGGCGCTGACGATGGAAGGGCGGATGACGATCTGCAACATGACGATCGAGGGCGGCGGCCGGGCCGGGATGATCGCCCCCGACGAGACAACTTTCGACTGGGTCAAGGGCAGGGCGGGGGCACCCGCCGACTTCGACGCCGCGGTGGAGCGCTGGCGCTCGCTTCCGACCGAGGCGGGCGCGAGCTTCGACGCCGAGGTCGAGATCGACGCCGCCGAGATCGCCCCGATGGTCACCTGGGGCACGACCCCGGGGATGGTCGTGGAGGTGACCGAAGGGGTCCCCGATCCGGCCGCGCTCGACTCGCCGGTCGACCGCGAGGCGGCCGAGCGGGCGCTCGCCTACATGGCTCTGGAGCCGGGCACCCCGATGCGGGAGATCCCGCTCGATCGCGTCTTCATCGGGTCCTGCACCAACTCGCGAATCGGCGACCTCCGCGAGGCAGCTTCGATCGTCGAGGGCCGCCGCGCCGCCGACACGCTGCGGGCGATGGTCGTTCCCGGCTCGCAGCAGGTCAAGGCCAAGGCCGAGGAGGAGGGCCTCGACGAGGTCTTTCGCTCGGCCGGCTTCGAGTGGCGCTCCGCCGGCTGCTCGATGTGCCTGGGGATGAACCCCGACATCCTCACCGAGGGCGAGCGCTGCGCCTCGACCTCGAACCGCAACTTCGAGGGCCGCCAGGGCAAGGGCGGCAGGACCCATCTGGTCAGCCCGAGGATGGCCGCCGCGGCGGCGATCGAGGGCCACTTCGTCGACATCAGGGAGTGGTCGTGAGCCCGGGCCATGAAGACGCTCGACGTGATCCAGGGCAAGGTCTCGGTCCTCGACCGAGCCGATGTCGACACCGACCAGATCATCCCCAAGCAGTTCCTCAAGCGGATCGAGCGAACCGGCTACGGCGAGTTTCTCTTCTACGACTGGATTCGCGACGGCGAGATCGAGCTGGAGCCGAACCCGATCCTCGTGACCGGGCGCAACTTCGGCTGCGGCTCCTCGCGGGAGCACGCGGTCTGGGCGCTGGAGGACTTCGGCTTCGAGGCGGTCGTGGCGCCTTCGTTCAGCGACATCTTCTATGCCAACTGCACCAAGATCGGCCTGTTGCCGGTGATCCTCGACGAGCAGCACTGCCGCGGCATCGCCGAGGCGGGGGAGGCCCGTATCGACGTCGACGACCAGACGGTCGACTATGCCGGCGGGGTGGTCGAGTTCGAGCTCGACGAGGAGGTAAAGCACCGCCTCCTTCACGGCCTCGACGACATCGGGATGACCCTGCAGAACATCGAGGCGATCGACCGCTTCGAGAAGGCGGGCCGGGCCGACGCCGGGCCCGTGACCACCAAGCTGTGAGCTCGGCGCCGCGCGACTGGGACGCCGAGACCTACGAGCGGGTCGCGGCGCCGCAGGAGCGCTGGGCGCTGCAGGTCATCGAGCGTCTCGAGCTGTCGGGCGACGAGACGGTGCTCGACGCCGGTTGCGGCAGCGGCCGCGTCACCAGGCACCTGATCGAGCTGCTGCCGCGCGGGCGCGTGATCGCCGTCGACGCCTCTCCCTCGATGGTCGAGCAGGTGCGCGAGGTGCTGCGCCCGGTCGACGAGGCCATGGTTGCGAACCTCCTCGACCTCGAGCTGGCCGAGCCCGCCGACGTCGTTTTCTCGACCGCGACCTTCCATTGGGTCCTCGACCACGAGGCGCTGTTCGCGTGCATGCACTCTGTCTTGCGTCCCGGCGGTCGCATCGAGGCGCAGTGCGGCGGCGTCGGCAACGTCGCCGAGTTCATCGGCGCCTGCGACGCGGTGATGGCGGAGCTGCCGTTTCGGCCGCACTTCGAAGGCTGGGCGGAAACCTGGCTGTTCGCGAGGCCGGAGGAGACCGAGCGCCGGCTGGCCGGAGCCGGCTTCAGCGACGCCCGCGCCTGGCTCAGCGGAGGGGAGACCGACCTGGCGCCGGAGGACGGCCGCACCTTCATGCGGATCGTCTGCGTGCCTCCCTATCTCGACCGCCTGCCGGAAGAGCTTCACGACGCCTTCATCGACGCGGTCCGGGAGCGCATGGCCGACCCCAATCACCTCGGCTACGTGCGGCTCAACATCTCGGCGCGAGCCTGAGAGGATTCATCCGTGAGCAAGCGGATCGTCCTTCTGCCGGGCGATGGCATCGGGCCGGAGATCGTCGCGGCCGCCCGCCGCCTGCTCGAGGCGGTCGGCGATTTCGAGTTCGAGGAAAACCTGGTGGGTGGGGCGTCGATCGATGCCCATGGCACCGCCCTGACCGACGAGGTGCTCGAAGCCTGCCGCGGCGCCGACGCCGTTCTCCTCGGCGCCGTCGGGGGCCCGAATTGGGACACGACCGATCCCACCGCTCCGCGCCCCGAGCAGGGACTGCTGGGGCTGCGCAAGGGCCTCGGCCTGTACGCCAACCTGCGCCCCGTCCGCCCGAGCCCGGCCCTGGTCTCGGCCAGCCCGCTGCGCGAGGAGCTGATCGAGGGAACCGACCTGCTGGTGGTTCGCGAGCTGACCGGCGGCATCTACTTCGGCGACAGTGGGCGCGACGGCGACGTTGCCCACGACGACTGCCGCTACACGGTCGCAGAGATCGAGCGCATCACCCACACCGCCTTCGACGCGGCCCGCCAGCGGGGGACCGAGGGGGAGAAGCCGCGCGTCACCTCGGTCGACAAGGCGAACGTGCTCGAGACCTCACGGCTGTGGCGCGAGACGGTGACCCGGGTCGGCGAGGGCTACGGCGATGTCGAGCTCGACCACATGTTGGTCGACAACGCGGCGATGCAGCTTGTCTCGCGCCCGGCGAGCTTCGACGTCGTTCTGACCGAAAACCTCTTCGGCGACATCCTCAGCGACGAGGCGGCGATGCTTACCGGCTCGCTGGGGATGCTGCCCTCCGCCAGCCTCGGCGGTGACGGGCCGGGGCTGTTCGAGCCGGTCCACGGCTCCGCCCCCGACATCGCCGGAAAGGGGATCGCCAACCCGCTGGCGACCTTCCTCTCGGCGGCGCTGATGCTGCGCTACGGGCTCGAGATGCCCGAGCCCGCGGCGGCGATCGACGAGGCCGTCGATGCCGTACTGGAACGCGGCCTGCGGACCCGCGACCTGGTCGCGGCCGTCACCGAGACTCCGCCGATGACCGACCTGCCCCAGGAGGTCGAGGTCGGGACCGAGGAGATGACGGAGGCGGTGCTCGCCGAGCTCGCCGCCTAGGCGTCCCGCTAGGGTGCGGTGACCACCCACTTGCCGCGCACGTGATCTGAGGTCGCCGGCGCCAGCCTAGGCGGTCCCGCCCCTAGGGAGCCGTCACCGCCCAGAAGCCGGTTGCAAGGTACTCGCCGGCCCCGGCACCGGAGTTCGCGACCAGGCCGAACCCGAGCCGCGAGTTGTTCTCGACCTCGACCGGCGTCCCGCCGAGGTTGGTCTTTCCGGTGACGTAGACGCAGAGCTGACCCGGCGCCGCGTTGGGCGTCTGCTGGTTGCCCCCGCTCACTCCGCTGCAACTGGCGGTCGTGGCGGTCGGGTCCGCGTCCAGGTCGATCACGTTTGGGGTACCGCTGGTGGGGGTGTTGCTGAGCGGGAATTGGAAGCTGATCCCCTGGTGGCTCTCGTTGCCGGCGCCACCCGGAGCCCCGCCGACGTTGAACGTGCCGCGCAGGGTCTGCCCGGTTCGCAGCGTGCCCAGCAGCGGAATCGCCGCGTCGGAGATCTTCTTGCGGGTCACCGACTTGTTCGAGATCTCGTGGGTGCCGACGGCACCGCTGGCGATCTCCGATCGGCCGACCGCGCCGGTCTTGATCTTCGAAGAGTTCACCGCGTTCCTGTGGATCTTCTTCGTGTGGACTGCGCCGTTCTTGAGCTGCCTTGGCCCGACGCTTCGCTTCGGAAGCTTGGCGACGGCGAACCCGATCCCGGTCAGGACCATGAACACGGCGATTGTCGCCATCACGTTCGCGTATGTGAGTCTGGAGCGCAGACGCTCGAGCACTGGACACCTCCGGTTGGCCGTTTGGTCGCTACTAACCCGCCTACCCAACATTAGTCTCGATCGCTCCCGGCGCTTGAGGCATACTTTCCGCACGATGGAGAAGTCCGAGCTGATCTGGATGAACGGCGAGTTCGTGCCCTGGGACGAGGCCAAGGTCCACGTGCTCAGCCACGGGCTTCACTACGGCACCGGTGTCTTCGAGGGGATCCGCTGCTATGAGACCGACCGCGGTCCGGCGATCTTCCGCCACGACGAGCACCTGAAGCGCCTGCAGCGCTCCGGCGAGCTCTACCACCTGGCGATTCCCTATCCGCTCGAGCAGGTCCGCGAGGCAACCCACGAGCTGATCCGCCGCAATGGGCTGCGCAGCTGCTATATCCGGCCACTCGCCTTCCGCGGCTACGGGGAGATGGGCCTCTACGCGGCCTCGGCCCCGATCGAGATGATCATCGCCGTCTGGTCCTGGGGCGCCTACCTGGGCGAGGAGGGCAAGCGGAACGGCATCCGCGCCACGGTCTCGCCCTGGCGCCGGATCTCGCCCGACAGCCTGATTCCGGCGTCGAAGGCCTCCGGCCAGTACCTGAACTCGATCCTCGCCAAGAATGCCTCGGTCGAGGCCGGCTACGACGAGGCGATCCTGCTTGACCAGCGCGGCATGGTCTGCGAGGGGACCGGCGAGAACATCTTCGTCGTCCGCGACGGCGTCATCGTCACGCCGCCGCACATCGCTTCGATCCTCGACGGGGTGAGCCGCAAGTCGGTGATCCAGATCGCCCGCGACCTCGGCTTCACCGTGGTCGAGCGCGACATCGCCCGCTCCGAGCTCTATCTGGCGGAGGAGGTCTTCCTCACCGGCACGGCGGCCGAGCTTGTGCCGGTGCGCGAGATCGACCACGCGATCCTCGGGCCACCGGGGGAGATAACCCGCGTCGTGCAGGCCAAGTTCGAGGATGCCCTCTACGGGCGGGCCGAGGAATACCTGGAGTGGCTGGACTTCGTCGAGCAGCCGGCGCCTGTCGACGAGGAGAGTAGAGTCACCAGCTGATGCAGCGATTCGAGGCAAGCAGGCGAATTACCGCCGCCGCTGCCGCCTAGCGGCAAGCGGCAGCGCGCTTGCGCGCGCCCCGGCCGAAAGGCCTCTCGCCCGTACCCTCGAAACCAGGAAGGCATCAGATGGACCAGGTGAAGCTCTACGACACGACCCTGCGGGACGGCATGCAGGGACAGGGCATGTCGCTCTCGGCGCGCGAGAAGCTGCACATCGCCCAGGCCCTGGACCGGCTCGGCGTGCACTACGTCGAGGCCGGCTTCCCAAGCTCCAACCCGAAGGAGATGGAGCTGTTCGAGCTGCTCGCCTCCAACCCGCTGGCAAACGCCACCGTCTGCGCCTTCGGCATGACCCGCCGCCGCGACGTCGCCGCCGAGGACGACGATGCGCTGGCGGTGCTGGTCGGAAGCTTTGCGCCGGTCGTGACCCTGGTCGGCAAGACCTGGGCACTTCACCTCGAGAAGGTGACCAAGGTCAGCCGTGAGGAGAACCTGGCGATGATCGCCGAGTCGGTGGCCTTCTGCCGCGGCGAGGGCAAGCGCGTCATCTACGACGCCGAGCACTTCTTCGATGCCTGGCGCGAGGACTCCGGCTACGCGGCGGAATGCCTGCGGGCGGCGGCGGAGGCGGGGGCCGAGAACGTCACCCTCTGCGACACAAACGGCTCCAGCCTGCCGCATCAGGTCGCCGAAGCGACCGCCACGGTGGTGGCCGAGCTCGGCGCTCGGGGTCGAGGTCGGAATCCACACCCACGACGACGCCGAGTGCGGGGTGGCGAACTCGCTGGCCGCGGTCGGGGAGGGGGCCCGCCTCGTCCAGGGGACGATGAACGGCTACGGAGAGCGCTGCGGGAACGCCAACCTGGTCTCGATCCTGCCCGCCCTGCAGCTGAAGATGGGGTTCGACGTGGTCACCCCGGAGCAGATGGCCAGCCTGGCCCCGATCGCGCACTACGTCGACGAGGTCTGCAACGCAGCCTCCGATCCCGACCAGCCCTACGTGGGGCGAAACGCGTTCGCCCACAAGGGCGGGATGCACGTCGCCGGGGTCAGCGCCGACGTCCGAACCTTCGAGCATCTCGATCCGGAGCTGGTCGGCAACCGGCGCGACGTCCTTGTCTCGGAGCTGTCCGGCAAGGGAACCGTCCTCAGCCGCGCCGAGGCGGCCGGGATCGAGATCGACGACGAGGTCGCCCAGCGGACCCTGGAGCGGCTGAAGGAACGCGAGCACCGCGGCTACCACTACGAGGCCGCCGACGCCTCTTTCGAGCTGCTGCTGCGGCGCGAGGCCGGCGCATACGAGTCGCTGTTTCGGCTCGAGAGCTTCCGGGTGCTGACCGAGAAGCGCGAGGACGGGCGGGTCCAGACCGAGGCGACGATCAAGATCTGGGTCGACGGCGAGCGCTACGTTCGCGTCGCCGAGGGCAACGGCCCGGTCAACGCCCTCGACCGCGCCCTGCGTGAGGCGATCACCGACCGCCACCCGCACCTTGCCGACATCGAGCTGACCAACTACAAGGTGCGCATCCTCGACGAGGACCACGGCACCGGGGCGGTGACCCGGGTGCTGCTCGACTCCTCCGACGGCGAGCGCGAGTGGGGCTCGATCGGCGTCTCGGAGAACATCATCGAGGCCTCATGGGAGGCCCTGGTCGAGTCGCTCGAATACGCTTTCCAGCCTCGTCCCGAGCCTCCCGGAGAGCCCGAGCCGGCGCGCCGCAAGGCACCGGCGCAGTGAACTCTCAAGACGAGCCGATCCCCCTCTCTCACCCCGAGCTGGGCGAGCGCGAGGAGACCCTGCTGCTGGAGACCCTGCGTTCCGGGCGGCTCTCGCTGGGCCCGATGCTGGAGCGCTTCGAGGTCGCTTTCGCAGGCTGGCTGGGGGTCGACGACGCTGTCGCGGTCTCGAGCGGGACCACCGCGCTTCACCTCGGGGTGCGGGGTCTCGGCTGGGGGGAGGGGGACGAGGTGCTGACCAGCCCGTTCAGCTTCGTCGCCTCGGCCAACTGCCTGCTCTACGAGGGCGCGAGGCCGGTTTTCTGCGACGTCGATCCGCTCACCCTCAACCTCGACCCGGGCGCCGCGGCCGACGCGGTCTCCGAGCGGACCGCCGGCATCCTCCCGGTCCACGTGTTCGGCTGGCCGGCGGCGATGCCCGAGCTGGAGAGCCTGGCGAGCGAGCGCGGGCTCGGCATCCTCGAGGACGCCTGCGAAGCGATCGGCGCCGCCGACTCGCAGGGCCGCACGGTGGGAACCCGCGGCAACGCGGCGACCTTCGCCTTCTACCCCAACAAGCAGATGACCACCGGCGAAGGGGGGATGCTGGTCCCGCCGGACCCGGCGACGGCTGAGCGCTATCGCAGCGAGCGAAACCAGGGGCGCTCGGCCGACATGTCCGTGGTCGAGCACGAGGGCCTCGGCTTCAACTACCGCCTGTCCGAGCTGGCCTGCGCGATCGGCCTCGGCCAGATCGAGCGGATCGAGGAGCTGCTGGCGCGGCGGGTCGAGGTCGCCGCCGCCTATGAGTCAAGCCTGTCCGCGCTCGCCTCCGAGTACGGAGCCGGGGACGACGGAGGGCTGCTGGTCCCGCCCCTTGCCCGCGAGGCCGAGCGCCGCAGCTGGTTCGTCTACGTGGTCCAGCTCCCCGACGGGGTCGATCGCGACGCCGTCATCTCCTCGCTGGCCGACCGGGGCATCGCCTCGAAGGCGTATCTGCCCTGCCTGCACCTGTTCCCGCACCTGCGCGAGCTCGGCTACCGCGAGGGCCAGTTCCCGGTCGCCGAGCGGGCGGCGGCGCGCTCGCTTGGCCTGCCTTTCTTCACCTCGATGAGCGAGGCTCAGGTGGACCGCGTCTGCGAGGCGCTCGCCGCCGCGCTGCGGTACCTGGCCCTGTCCTAGATCCGTCCTCTTCGGCCATCCAGCGGACGGTTCGCGGGACGCCCTCGCGCCAGGGCATAAACTCGATCCCGAGCTGCTCGCGGGCCTTTGAGTTGTCGACCCTGCGCCTGCCAGAGCAGGAAGTGGAGCTGTCCGCGGCCGAGCAGCGGCGGGCGGCGGATCAGGCGCGACAGCCCTTCGCCGGCGCGCTGCGAGCCCCTTGGCGACCGAGACCGGCAGGGTCGGCGGGACCCGGCCGCGCCCGGCCGCGGCGACCGCGCCGGAGAGGAACTCGCGCATCGAGCCGAAGTCGTTGCCGAGGATGTAGCGCTCCCCGGGCCGGCCCCTGTTCGAAGGCGGCCAGATGTCCGGCGGTGACGTCGTCGACGTAGGCGAAGGTCATCCCACCGGGCGGCACGCCCGGAAGCCGGCGGCGGATCGCGTCGCGGATCGCGCTGTCGAGCCCCGAGCCGGCCCAGGGCCCGGGCCCGTAGACGCCGGCCGGGTTGACGATCACAACCTCGGTGCCCTCGCCGGCCTCCTTGAGGACAAGCTCCTCGGCGTGTTGCTTGGAGCGCTCATAGGCGGTCCCCTTCGGGTAGTCGGCGAGATTCTCCTCGGTCATCGTGCCGCCGTGGCGGAGCGTGAAAGACGTCGAAGGTCGAGGTGTGAACGACACGGCCGACCGCGGCCTCGCGGGCAGCGGCGACGACGTTACGGGCGCCCTGCGCGTTGACGCGCTCGAAGGTTCCGGGGTCGGACAGCCACTGCTCGTAGATGCCCATGCAGTTGAAGACCCCGTCGACGCCCTCGACGGCGGGCGCGATCGTGCGCGGCTCGGTCACGTCGCCAAGGACCAGGGTCACGCTCGGAGGGCAGTCGCTGCGCCGCGGCGGCGCTGTCGCGGACAAGGGCCACGACCTCGTCGCCGCGTTCGCTGAGGGCGCGGGCGACGCCATTTCCCACCTTGCCGGTCGCGCCGGTGACCATGAACCGCACCGGCGCAGCGTATCTGGCACTCGGCTGCGCCCGGGCCAGCCATAATCGCCGGCCCCCTTTCCATCATGGCTCGCTTCCGCAAAGACCCCGACCCGCGCTTCTGGCGGCTCAACCGCTCGATCGAGTTCGACTGGCGGCTGGCGCCCTACGACGTCGATCAGTCCAGGGCCCACATCCAGGCCCTGCGCGAGGTCGGCGTGCTGACTGACGACGAGCTCGCCGAGCTCGACCGCGGGCTGGAGACGATCGGAGGCGAGCTGGAGCGGGGCGGAGTTCCGCTTCCAGGACTCCGACGAGGACATCCACATGGCGATCGAGCGCCGCCTCGGCGAGCTGGTCGGTGAGGTGGCCGGCAAGCTGCACACCGGCCGCTCCCGAAACGATCAGGTGGCGACCGACGTCGCGATGGCGGTGCAATCCCACTCGCTGCGGGCGATCGAGCTGCTGCGCGCGGTGATGGGGCGGCTGGTCGACCTCGCCGAGCGCCATCGCGACTGGGCGATGCCGGGCTATACGCACCTGCAGCGCGCCCAGCCGGTCTACCTCGGCCACCATCTGCTCGCCTATTTCTGGATGCTCAGCCGCGACGTCTGGCGCTTTCAGCTCGCGCTTCACACGCGCCGGCGTGATGCCGCTCGGCTCCGGGGCGCTGGCCGGCGTCAACTGGGAGATCGACCGCCGCGCGGTCGCCGACGAGCTCGGCTTCGACTCCGTCTCGCCGAACTCGATCGACGGCGCCTCGAATCGCGACTTCGTGCTCGACTACCTGGCCGCGGCGACCGGCTGCGCGATCCACCTCTCACGGCTCGGGGCCGAGATCGTGCTCTGGTCGAGCAGCGAGTTCGGCTTCTGCGAGCTCGACGAGTCCTTCTCCTCGGGCTCCAGCATCATGCCCCAGAAGAAGAACCCCGACTCGGCCGAGCTTCTGCGCGCCAAGTCGCCCCGCGTGGCCGCCGACTACGCCGCCCTCGCCGGTGCCATGCACGGTCTGCCGCTCACCTACTCCAAGGACATGCAGGAGGACAAGGAGCCGCTGTTCGACGCGATCGACACCGTCGAGCTCTGCCTCGAGGTGGCCGACGGGATGCTCGCCGGGATCAGCTTCGACCGCGAGCGCCTCGCCGCCGCCTCGGCGGACGAGATGCTCGCCGCGACCGAGATCGCCGACCTGCTGGTGCGGCGCGGGGTCCCGTTTCGCGAGGCCCACGAGATCGTCGGCGGCCTGGTGCGCGCACGCGATCGAGCAGGGCAAGTCGCTGTCGGAGCTCGAGCGAGGAGGAGCTGCGGCGGCTTCTCCGAGCAGCTCGACGAGGAGTACTACGAAGTGCTCGGCGAGTCAGCTGGCTGGAGTCGAAGAAGATCGAGGGCGGGACCGCCTCGGCGCGGATCGCCGACCAGATGAACGCCGCGCGCGGGGCGCTGCGCGGCGTCGACGCGATCCTCAGCGAGCGGCGTTCGTAAGCTTGCGCCGCGTGAGCGAGCGCTGGGTGAGGAGTTCTTCGCGCGTTCCGTGCACGAGGTGGCCGGGACCTGATCGGCTGCACGCTCCTGCTTCGGCGACTGCGGCGGCGTGATCGTCGAGACCGAGAGCTATGAGCGCGACGATCCCGCCTGCCACGCCTACGTCGGGCGGACGAAGCGAAACGAGGTCCTGTTCGGGCCGCCGGGCCGCGCCTACGTCTACCTCTCCTACGGCATCCACAGCCTGCTCAACGCGGTCGCCGAGCCGGAGGGGAAGCCGCCGCGGTCCTGATCCGCGCCCTGCGGCCCACCGTCGGGATCGGGGCGATGCGGCGGCGCCGGGGGCGGGAGCGCGAGGAGGAGCTCTGCTCGGGGCCCGGGAAGCTGACCGAGGCGCTCGGCGTCGACCTGGGCGACAACGGCGCCAGCCTCAGCGCGCCGCCGTTCGCGATCCTGGCGCCGCGAGGGCGGAGTGGGCGGGGTCGAGGTCGCCGCCGGGCCACGAATCGGGATCACCAAGGCCACCGAGCAGCCCTGGCGCTTCTGCGCGGCCGGCATGCCGCTTCGTCTCCCGCCCCTGGCCGGCTCGCGAGGCGGCCTGAGCCGCTAGCCGGGGGCGACGCCGCCGGCGCCGGTCGCGACCGCCGCCGCCGCTGGGCGCCGGGGCGGGGGCCGCCGGTGCGGGTGGCGCCGGCGCCGCGTTGCCGGCGCCGCCGCCGCCGCCACCGCCACCGCCGCCGCCGCCGCCGCTGCCGGTGCGAGGGTGCCGGGGCGGAGTAGGTCGAGGAGCCGAGGGGCCCGAGGAGGTGGGCGGGACGTAGGTCGGCCGCTGGTGCCGCCGTTCTTCTTCGCCGAGCGTGCTCGGCCCGGATCTGCTCCCAGGCGGTCATCACGTCGTACCAGATCAACGCCGGGATCGTTCCGCCTTCGACCGGCGAGCCGCCGTACTCGGTCTCCATCGGTGGTCATCGAGTCGGCGTGGCCGACCCAGACGCAGGTGGTCGCGCTCTCGGTGGCGCCGCAGAACCAGGCGTCGCCGTTGTTCTCGGTCGTCCCGGTCTTGCCCCATTCGTAGTCGGAGACCCCGGCTGCGTTTGTACCGGTTCCGGCGCTGACCACGGCTGTCAGCAGGCTCTTCGCGGTGTCGGCGACCGACTTTGGCATCACCCGCTTCTTGATCGAATCGTTCTCGTCGACCGTGTGTCGCCGTCGTCGGTCGGTGACCCGGGTAAAAGCGATTGGATCGATGCCCGGGTCGGGGGCGAGGGTTCCGCTCACCCGTACCCGCCCTCGGCCAGGGTCTCATAGGCATGCGCCATCTCCAGCGGGTTGACCCCGAGCTTCAGTCCGCCGAGCACCATCGCCGGGTTGACCGAAATCTGTGAGGTGATTCCCATCTTGTGGGCGGTGCGGGCGATGAACTCGGTGCTCTCCCGGGGCGTCTTCTTCAGGTGCAGCCCGAGGTCCGCGTAGACCGAGTTGTCGGAGTACTGGGTTGCGGCGGCGATACGAGGCCGAGCCGAGGTAGCTGGTCCTCGTAGTTGTGAACCTCAAACTTCTGCTTGCCGTGCTTTCCGAAGCGGAACACCTTCGGTGCCGAGCTGAACACCTCATAGGGCGAATGACCGAGCTCCAGCGCCGAGACGAGGGTGAACGGCTTGAACGAGGAGCCCGGTTGCCGCGTCCCGTAGGCGGCGATGTTGAATGGCTGCTGGTCGTAGCCCGCCCCACCGACCATTGCCTTCACCGCTCCGGTTTCGTTGTCGATCGTGACCACCGAAGAGGTGATGCCCAGCGCGGCGGTGCGGTTGTATACCGCCGCTTCGGCTGCCTCCTGGAGGCTGAGGTCGAGCGTCGACCGCACCTTGTAGCCCCCGAAGAATGCCTTGCCGGGGCCGTAGCGGTCGACCAGCTCCTGGCGCAGCCAGGTGGTGAAGTAGGGCGCCTTGGAGTCGATCTGGGGCGGCTCGATGTCGGAGCCCGACGGCAGAGCCGAGGCGATGCCCTGGTCGTACTGGTCCTGTGTGATGTAGCCCTGGTCGAGCATCTTGCCCAGCACCTGATCCCGGCGCTGCTTGGCTTCCACCGGGTGCTGCTTCGGGTCATAGGCCGAGGGGGAGGAGATGATCCCGGCCAGCATCGCCGCCTCCTGGGGCAGCAGCACCGATGCGCAGGGCTCGGCGTGGGTTCCGCAGCTGGGGTGGTTCCAGCCAAAGTAGGTGCGCGCCGCCGCCTCGATTCCGTAGGCGCCCTCGCCGTAATAGATCGTGTTCAGGTACTCGGTGAGGATCTTGTCCTTGCTCCAGTGCTGCTCGAGCCGGTAGGCGAGGGCGGCCTCGCGGAACTTCTCGAAGATCGTCCGGCTGCTCTGGGCCTCGAGCGCGTTCTTGACGAACTGCTGGGTGATCGTCGAGGCGCCCTGCTCGGCGCTGCGCGAGAGGACGTCCTGGACGAGGGCCCGGGCGATTCCCTGGTAGTCGACGCCGCTGTGCTGGTAGAAGCGGCTGTCCTCGATCGACACCGTGGCGTTCTTGACGTTCTGGGAGATCTGCGCCGAGGTGAGCAGGATCTTGTTCTGATCGCTGCTCAGGGTCCCGATCGGTTCGCCGGTGTCGTCGAGGACGACGGTGTTCTTGGCGGCGCGAAACTGGGCGAAATCGTAGATCGCCGGCAGGTCGGTGGAGACGGCGGCCATCATTCCGAACACGGTCGAGACCATCGCCAGGAGGCCGAGGCCGGCCACGACGAAGAGCAGGCGGAGCTTCTTCAGCCGCGGCCGATGGCGCTCCGGGAAGGAGGGAGGGGCAGGGGGCGGGGGGACGACGTCGTCCGGCGGCTTGCCGTTGCCGCTGCGGCCGTTGCCGTCGGCCGGCGCCGGGCGCTCGGCCGGGGCCGGGATCTCGCGATCTACCCGCGTCGTGCGGACGTCGCGCGTTGAGCGGACGTCGGGGTCGAACTCGACCTCCGAGGTGTCGAAGATCGCGTCCTTGGCCGGTTCGGCCGATTCTCCATCGCGTGGAGGCGCCGTCGAGTCAGACGGTTCACCACTGCCGTCCTCACGCCCGGGGCGCTCGGATCGCGACTCAGTGCCTCGTTCCATCAGGTCGTCTCCGATCGGGGCCCGCGTTGCCCTCTGAGGCCGTAGCTAAAAGAAGTCGTGCGGCGCCGGGGTGGGGCGTCGCACGGTAGCCGCCAAGCCGGGCGGGCAGTCTAGCATTGGCCCCATGCCCGACTCGACAGCGCAGGAGGCCCGATTGGCGGCAAATGCCGTCGACGTTCTGCCCGAGGGAGCTCTCGCGAAGCAGCTCGGT
>CAVYWS010000005.1:497500-498913 GCA_963772265.1 uncultured Solirubrobacterales bacterium
CTGAGGTGAGCGAGCTAACTCTCGTTAAGGAACTCGGCAAAATCGCCCCGTAACTTCGGGATAAGGGGCGCCCCGGTAGGGTGAACTCCATACGGAGGGAGCCCGAGGGGGCCGCAGTGAATTGGTCCAAGCGACTGTTTACCAAAAACACAGGCCTCTGCTAAGTCGCAAGACGACGTATAGGGGCTGACGCCTGCCCGGTGCCGGAAGGTTACGCTGACCTGTTAGCGGGTTCGCCGCGAAGCAGTGACGCTAAGCCCCGGTAAACGGCGGCCGTAACTATCAGTTGACCGAGGTAGTTGTAAAACTCGGCTATATGCTGGAACGCCTGTCCTGCAAAAGGTGAAGAATCCCGCACTACTCGTACTGCCGGGCGACCATCTGCGTCCGGATGTCGCAGTACAGTGAAAACGTGTCGGGTGCAGGTAATCAGCAGGAAAGACTCTGGATCGAAGCGATACCGAGCGATCTCGGTAGCTTCCTGTCCGGATTCGCGCTGGGAGAAGGAAGCTTCATGGTCGTCGCCCGTCGACGTGGCGATTACACCAAGGGGTGGAAGCTCTCAGCGGCCTTCAACGTTTCCCAGAAGGATCGGGAACCCCTCGATCTATTCATGGAGACGCTCGATTGCGGCACGATTCGTAAGGCCGGCAACAGCGGCTGGTATTGGGAGGTCAATCGACCTTCGCGATATCCAAAGCCGTGTGGTGCCGTTCTTCGAGCGTTTCCCGCTGATCGGGACGAAGGCTGGAGGACTTCGAGCGATTCCGCGCCGTCGGCGCAGGTTGCTCGAGAAGGAGGTCTTCACGTACCAGCGACTACGCCAAGGTTCTTGCTCTCCGTGAAGGAATGAACGGAGGCGGAAAGAGGCGCTACTCGATGCAGAGAATCCTCAGAGACTATACGCCGAGCTCACCCTCCATGAGCAGGGTGAGATGAGATAGTCCGCTCTCATGGGCGACCATGAGAGGTGATCAGAAATGGTCATCCGCCCCGCAATGGGGTAGTAACAGTAGGAACGGTCCTAAGGTAGCGAAATTCCTTGTCGGGTAAGTTCCGACCTGCACGAATGGCGTAACGACTTGGACGCTGTCTCAACGAGGGGCTCGGTGAAATTAAAGTCTCGGTGAAGATGCCGAGTACCCGCGGCTAGACGGAAAGACCCCGTGAACCTTTACTGCAACTTGATATTGGGGTTCGGGACACCTCGCTCAGGATAGGTGGGAGGCTTTGAACCTGTGGCTTCGGCTGCAGGGGAGCCAACCTTGAGATACCACCCTTGGTGTTCTGGATCTCTAACACCGCGCCGTGATCCGGGCGGTGAACAGTGTCAGGTGGGCAGTTTGACTGGGGCGGTCGCCTCCTAAAGAGTAACGGAGGCGCCCAAAGGTTCCCTCAGCACGGTTGGAAATC
>CAVYWS010000006.1:0-169461 GCA_963772265.1 uncultured Solirubrobacterales bacterium
CCCGATAGCTCAGCTGGATAGAGCGACTCCCTCCTAAGGAGTAGGCCGCAGGTTCGAATCCTGCTCGGGGCGTAGGAGATGGCAACGGAGGAGAGAGACACGGCGGGCTTCGAGGACAGGCTGAAGAAGAGCTAGTCGCGGTCGGGCCGGTCCGGGAAGAGATCGTCGATCGAGACCAGGGTCCGGTAGGGCGCGCCGGCGGCCTCGGCGATTGCCTCGCCGCCACCGGCGAGCCGGTCGACGACACTCAAAACCCCGGCGATCTCCAGTTCCTCCTCCTTGATCCGCTCGATCGCGCTCACGGTCGAGCCGCCGGTGGTCACCGTGTCCTCGACCACCAGGCAGCGGGCGCCGGGTTCGACCGGGCCCTCGATCCAGCGCTGCAGACCGTGCTCCTTGCGCTCCTTGCGAACGAAGAAGCCGACCAGGCCCTCGCCGCCAGGCACCGCGATCGCCGCACAGGCGAGCGGAATTGCCGCCATCACCGGCCCGCCGACCGCCGCAGCGTCGAGCTCGACCGCGGTCGCCGCGATCAGCTCGCCGGCGGCGCGGAAACCGGCCGGGCGCATCAAGGCGCGGCGGGCGTCGACGTAGTAGCTCGCCTTCTGGCCGCTCGACAGCGTCACCTCGCCAATCACCAGCGCGTGCTCGCGCAGCTCGGCGAGCAGCGTCTCCCGCGCCGTCTCGAGCCCGGTGCTCACGAGAGAGACTCCGCGAACCCCTGGCGCCAGCTCGGGTGGGCGGGCTGCCAGCCGAGCTCGCGCTTCGCCTTTTCGTTGGAGGCTCCGCGCAGGCTCGTGCCCATCGCCGCAGCCGCCTTGCCGCCCAGCAGCCGCGCCAGGAAGACCGGGACCCGAAAGGGGGGCTTGGCGCCGATC
This sequence comes from uncultured Solirubrobacterales bacterium, assembly GCA_963772265.1. Taxonomy (GTDB): domain Bacteria; phylum Actinomycetota; class Thermoleophilia; order Solirubrobacterales; family 70-9; genus Mayfieldus. The sequence goes on from CAVYWS010000006.1 coordinate 879, forward strand.
GCCTCAGCGTAGACCGGCAGCCAGTCGCGCATCGGCGCGGGATCGTCGTCGACGACGTTGTAGATGCCCGAGGCGCCCCGGTCGACCGCCGCAACCGTCGCGTCGGCGGCGTCGTCGACGTGGACGAAGGAGAAGACCGCGTCGCCCTTGCCAATCAGCGGAAAGCGGCGACTGCGGACCTGCCCGGCGATACTCCCGTCGGCGGCGAAGTAGGTGCCGGCGCCGTACAGCTGCCCGTAGCGCAGCACGAGGCCCTCCATGCCGCCGCCGTCGAGCGCTTCGCGCTCGCTGAGCATCGTCGCCTCGAGTCCGGAGCCGAACTTGCCCGGGGCCTCGTGGTAGGTCGGCGCGGCTTCGTCCTTGACCCAGCCTCCCTGCGGCTCGTAGACGAAAGCGATGCTCTGGCTCAGGTATCGGCGGGCCCCCGCCTTGCGCCCGGCGGCGATCAGGTTGTGGCCTCCCTCCACCCGCAGCCGGTTGGTCGGCCCGTAGTCAATCTTGCGAAGGTCATATTCCCTGGGAAGGCTGGTCAGCTCGGAGACGATCACCTCGGGCCTCGCCGCGGCGACCGCCCGCTCCACCGCCACCGGATCCAGGCAGTCGCAGATCACGGCCTCGGCGCCCGCCGCTTCGATCCGGCCGGCGCTCGCCTGCTTGCGCGTGGTCCCGGTGACCTCGTGACCCGCCGCGACCAGCTTCCGGATCAGAGGCTTCCCGATCGCCCCGCTCGCTCCGGCGACGAAGACCCTCATCGCGGAGCGGAGAGCTCCTCGTCCTCGGTCGCGAGCGCGGGTCCCGGAACCGGCGCCTCGCGGCGCAACCGCTCCGCGTCCCGGGCCAGGAAAGCGGATCCCACCCCACCCAGCGCCAGCACCACCGTGTCGAGCCAGCCCCGCGCGTCGCTGCGCGCCTCGCCGACGTCGAACAGGTGATTGAGGGCGTGAAGCCCGAACCAGGCCGCCCCGACCCAGAGCAGCGGCGCCCGCCACGAGGGCCGGTTGATGGCCAGCAACACCCCGATCCCCGAAGGCGATGACGAAGGCGCCGATGTCGCCGACGTAGTGGCTGTTCTCGACTCCGTAGCGCCCGATGTCGTCGAAGAAGGTGTCGGGGGCGACCATCGCCAGTAACCCGCTCGCCACCAGGTAGAACCCCGTGATCCCGAGAACGATCTGCATGGCGCGCTCGGTCATCGCGCGCAGCCTAGAACCTTGCGATTCGGATCGCCGTCGGCCCCGAGGGCCTAGTAGACGTAGATGCTCTCGCCGAGCTCGACCGAGTTGTAGATGTGCAGGGCGTCCGGGATCGGGACCCGTACGCATCCGTGGCTGGCCGGATAGGTGGGCGGCACCGAGGCATAGCCGTGCACCGCGTAGCCGCCGTGGAAGTAGGTCGAGAAGTACATGCCGTGCGAGTTGTAGCCCGGCTGGCGCAGATAGAAGTGAAGTGGCCGGTCACCGTCGGGGTCGAGGACTTGCCGGTCGACACGTGGTAGGTCTGCAGCGGGTTGCGGCCGTTGGCGAGCACCAGCACCTGCTTGGCGATCGAGACCTCGACGTGCTTGCCGGCGTTGGGGTACTTGAGGTGATAGGCGCCGTGCCCGGCGAAGCACCGCCTTGACGATCCCCGGCGCCGCTGTGGGTGTTGTGACTGTCGTTGTTGACCTTGCGGTAGGCGAGAACCGCGCGGGCGTCCTTGTCGTTCATGCACGAGCCCCCGCTCGGCACGTAGCCCAGCTTCTTGAGTGCGCTTGAAGCCCGCACGACCCGGCCGCACTTGCCCTGGCCCAGCGCCGGGAAGCGGACGCCGAACTTCTTGCGGGCGCTGGAGGCGCCAGCCTGCTCGGCCGTCGCCGCGTGCACGGCCTGGACGCGAAGCGCCCGCCGCGACGGACCCGGAACGGCTCTTGAAGATCCCCTGGTTGCCGGCGCCGTTGTGGACGGTGACCGTCTCGGTGCCGACCTGGTGGCCGTTGCGGAAGAAGAGCAGGTTGACCTGCTGGCCGGCGACGAAGGGCGAGAGGTGCCGTTGACCGGCACGCGGCTGAGGACTCCGCCTTGCCGCCCTTGAGGTGGCCGAGCTTGAGCTGATGTTGGCCGGCCCGGGGGCCGAAGCGGAGGCGGCATGCGCCGATGCCGGGAGGACGAAAAGGGCAGCAAGAAGCGCGAGGAGGGCTGGCGCGCGGCGACTCACAGGGCGGGGATGTGCCTATCGAGCTGGCGGCCAGGCGGGGATTGTCGGAACCGGACGGATCGCTCAGGCGACCAGGCGACGGCGCACCGCCCGCACCGGGATCGCGAACAGCGCGACGCTGATCGCGAGCAGGATCCCGAGGTGAAGGAGGACGATCGGCCCCGGCCCGGTCGCCAATCCCCGGGTCACCTCGACCAGGTGGTACAGCGGCGTGAACCAGGCGACGACCTCGACCCAGCCCGGCAGCCGGTTGAAGGGGAAGAAGATCCCCGAGAACAGGAACATCGGGGTGATCCCGAGGGTGAAGTAGTAGCTGTAGAGGTCGATCCGCGGGATCAGCGCGGTGAAGGTGTAGGCGAGAGTCGAGAACGCCAGCCCGCCGATCAGGACCGCGAGCGGGATCGTCAACGCCCACCAGGAGTCGATCAGGCCGAAGGCGGTGACGACGCTGAGAAAGACGGTGCCGTAGATCACCGCCCGGATCGAGCTCCAGGCGAGATCGCCGGCGACCAGGTCCTGGACCTCGACCGGGGTCGAGAGCACGGCGTCGTAGAGGTGGTACTCGCGCATCCGTATGTAGACGTTGTAGGTGCACTCGAACGACGCCGACCACATCACCGAGGAGGCGATCAGTCCGGGGGCGATGAAGTCGCGGTAGGGGACGCCGTTGATCGAGGCGATGTAGGTGCCGAGGCCGTACCCCATCGCGACCAGGTAGAAGAGCGGGTCGATGAACTGCGGCGCCAGCGAGCCCTTCCAGAGCTTCGAGAAGACGCGGGCGTTGCGGCCGGTGACGCTGGCGGCGTGGCGTGGAGACGGGACCAGCTCGGAGCGCTCAGTCCTCACGCAGGTGCCTCCCGGTGAGGTCGAGGAAGACCTCCTCGAGGTTCTCGGCCTGGTGGCTGCGGATCAGGTCGACCGGCTCGCCCTCGGCCGCGATCTTGCCCAGGTCCATGATCACCAGCCGGTCGCAGAGACGGGCCGCCTCCTCCATGTAGTGGGTCGTCAGCAGCAGGGTCACGCCGCGGTCCTTGAGCTCCTCCATCGCCCGCCAGACCGCAAGCCTCGCCTGCGGGTCGAGCCCCGTTGTCGGCTCGTCGAGGACGACGATGTCGGGCTCGTTGATCAGCGCCCTGGCGACCAGCAGGCGCCGCTTCATCCCCCCCGAGAGGGTCTCGATGCGATCGCCGGCGCGCTCGCTGAGCTGGGTGAACTCGAGCAGCTCGCGGGCCCGAGGCTCGGCCTCGCGGCGCGGGATGCCGAAGTAGGAGGCCTGCACGAGCAGGTTGTCGAGCACCGTGAACTCGCCGTCGAGGTTGGTCTCCTGGGGGACGACGCCGAGGTGCGCCTTGACCTCGCGCCGCTGCGTGGCGACGTCCATGCCCAGCACCCTCAGCTCGCCGCCCCCCACGGTGGCGAGGCCGTAGATCATCTTCATCGTCGTCGTCTTGCCCGCCCCGTTGGGGCCGAGGAAGCCGAAGCATGTCCCGGCCCCGACCGTGAAGTCGATTCCGTCGACCGCGACCCGGCCGTCGTAGCTCTTGCGCAGGTCGCGGCCGAGGACCGCCGGCTCACCGCTCACCATCACAGTTGTTCGCGCTCGGCCACGAACGTCGCTCTCTTGCTGAGCCTCGCGCTCACTGGAAGATGACGCCGAGCACGTTGTTGAGGACGTGCAGCATGACCCCGGGAAGGATCGAGCCCGTCCTGTCGTAGAGCAGCGCCAGGATCGCGCCGAACGCCATCAGCTGCGGGACCGCGCTGACCCCGCTGGGGGCGTGAAGCGCCCCGAACAGCGCCCCGCTGGCAAGCGCGGCGACGATCGCCGGGATCCGGCTGCGCAACCCGCCGAACAGAAAGCCCCGAAACGAGATCTCCTCGGCGATCGGTGCCGCGATCGCGACCATCAGGATCTGGACCGGCAGGGCGCCGAAGTCCTGGGCGATGTCCTCCTGGTCGGGCTGCAGGATCGCGTAGGCGATCGTCGCCACGACCAGGTAGGCGAACACCGCCAGCGCCATCCAGCCGAACGCCGAGGCGGAGAACCTCCGCACCCCGAGGCGCTCGAGCGCCACGCGCAGGCCGGGCCAGCCTCCCTGGCGCGACACGACCACGAGCGGGACCCCGATCAGCGCGGCGACCTGGATCAGCTCGGCGATCACGTTGCCGGCGACGCTGCCGTCGTCGGTTCCGATGTTGGGGTCGATCGCGGCGACCGGGATCGAGAAGACGATCGCCGCTATGAGCGCGGTGAAGATCCCGCCGACCGCCAGCCCCGGGCCCCAGGTCACCCACGATGGGATCCCCTCCAGCGGTTCCGCGGCGCCGCCAGGGGCATCGGCGGCGGCGACCGCCGCCGCCGCCGACGTTCCCCTCGACCCATCGGATCCGCCGGCGTCCGAGCCTGCCGCCGGATGGCGTCCCAGCGCCTCGGACGCGTCGCCGAAGATCTCCGCCGCGGTGGGCGCGCCCGACGGGGTCGGCGCGGTGGCCGGCGGTGGCGGCTCCACGGCCGCAACGTGCTCGTCGCGGACGACGATCGTCTTCGCCGCCCGGTCGCCGAGCCGCTGGCGGCGGCGCGAGCCGCGGACGATCAGATAGTCGACGCCGATCATCGCCAGCGGCAGGTCGACGAGGCGCAGGATGTTGCGCAGCGCGGCCGCCTGCCAGCTCAGCTTGCCGCCCTCCAGCGGCAGGACGCGGATTCCGGTCGCGTTCTTGCCGATCGTCTGTCCCCAGCGCCACTCGCAGAGCGCGAAGTAGTTGAACCAGGCGCTGGCGATCAGCAGCGCGATGATCGCGGCGGCGGTATCGCTGACCCCGACCACCGCGAAGGGGTTGAAGAAGATCAGCCCGATGATCCAGACCAGGCTGTCGAGCAGGGCGGCGCCGAGCCGGCGGGCGAAGCTCGCGTACCGGACCGGGCTCGTCCCGGCGGGAGCCGGTGCGGTGAACTCCTCGTTCACAGTCTGCCGGCCACCTCGTCGAGGCCGGCGACGTCGCCGTCCCCGTCGCGATCGAGGAGCAGGACCCGGATTCCCGCCGCCCGGGCGGCGTCGACGTCCTCCTCCGCGGTGTCGCCGACGTGAAGCGCCTCCTCCGGGGCGCAGCCGGCCAGCGCCAGCGCCGGCTTGAAGATCGCTGGGTCGGGCTTGCGCGCCCCGGCCTCGGCCGAGGAGACCGCGCCGTCGAGGTGCTCCGCCAGTCCGCAGCGCTCGAGCACCGCACCCAGTGAGCAGTCCCAGTTGGAGACGCAGATCAGCCGCAGTCCCCGTGAGCGCAGCTCGCGCAGCGCCGGCACCGCGTCGGGATAGGGCGCGAAGCGAATCGAGTCGACCAGCGTCTGCACGCTGACCTCGGTGCCGAGCTCGCGCGAGAGCAGCTCGGCACAGCGGGCCCGCAGATCGGCCAGCGAGTCGGGGTCGCGCCCCTCGTGGCTGTGCTGCTTGTAGTAGGCCATCTCCGCCCTCACCGCCTCGACCAGGCGATCCTCGGGCACGCCGTCGCCGAGCGCCGTCCGCAGTCCCACCCACGGGGGCTCGAGCTCGACCATGGTGCCGAGCGCGTCGAGAAATACGGCCTTGGTCCGGGTCACGGCGGGCGATTGTCGCAGCAGCGCCTTCGCATGAAAGGATCGGCGCGATGACGCCGCTGCTGGCCGCCGATCAGTCCTTCTGGCACGAGCACGGCGACGAGGTCTCGGCGGCGATCACGATCGTGGTCACGATCGCCATCGCCTTCCTCGTCGACCGCCTGGTGATCGCCCGCGGGACCCGCATGGCCGCTGCCCTTTCGGAGGGCGGCGTCTCGCGGGCCGCCACGACCCGTCTGCGGCTGGTGCGGCGGCTCGTCTTCGTCACGATCCTGCTGATCGGGATCGCCCTGGCCCTGAGCCAGTTCCCGCAGATCAAGCGGCTGGCGACCGGCATCCTCGCCTCGAGCGCGGTGCTGGGCCTGGTCGTCGGCTTCGCGGCCCGCCAGTCGCTCGGCAACATGGTCGCCGGGGTCAGCCTCGCCGTGACCCAGCCGTTCCGGATCGGCGATCGGGTCACATTCGACGACACGACCGGCCGGGTCGACGACATCACCCTCACCTACACCTACCTCGATCCCGGCGACGGCCGCCTGGTGGTGATCCCCAACGAGAGCATCGTCAGCGGGACCGTTTTCAACCACTCGACCGGGGACCGGTCCGCCCCGGTCACGGTCTCGGCCTGGGTGCCGGTGGCGACCGACCTCGAGCGCGCCGAGCAGGTCCTCAAGGGCGCCGGCGCCGACTCGGTTCACGTCGCCGAGTGGACGCACGAGGGGCTGCGGCTGGAGCTCAAGGCTGTCCACCGAGCGCGATCGCACCCGGGTCGGCGACGAGGAGGCGGCCCTGCGCGAGCGTGCCCAGGCGGCGCTCCAGGGCGCCGGCCTGCTTGCATAGAAGGCGTCGGGCCGCCGCCCCACGCCCAGTACCCTTTTTGCGATGACGCAGCGGCAGCGCAGGCGTCACCGCCGCGGCAGGAAGCGATCGAAGCTGGCGGTGGCCCTGATCGTGGTCTTCTCGGTGATCACGGCGACGATCCTCGCCGCCGGCTCCTGGGTGCTCAGCATCGCCGACGAGGCGCCGAATCCGGACACGCTGAAGCCGGTTCGCAAGGGCCAGAACTCGGTCGTGATCGCCGGCGACGGCAGCCGGCTCGGCTACATCCAGTCCGACCAGGCGCGCACGCCGGTTTCGATCAAGCGCATTCCCACCGACCTTCAGTACGCGACGGTGGCGATCGAGGACCAGCGCTTCTTCGACCACGACGGGGTCGACGTCGAGGGCGGCATCCGGGCGCTGGTCAAGAACATCGACGCCGGCAAGGTGGTCGAGGGCGGCTCGACGATCACGATGCAGCTGATGCGCAACCTCTACATCACCGACCCGCAGCGCAATCTCGAACGCAAGATCCAGGAAGCGAAGATGGCGCTCGAGTACGAGCGGGACCACAGCAAGCGCGAGATCCTCCAGCAGTACCTCAACGACGCCTCCTACGGGACGATCGAGGGCCGTACAGCGGTCGGAGTCCAGGCGGCGGCCAAGACCTACTTCTCGAAGCCGGTCTGGAAGCTCACCCTGGAGCAGGCGGCGCTGCTCGCCGGGCTGCCCCAGGCCCCTTCGGAGTACAACCCGCTGCTCAATCCAGCCGGGGCCAAGGAGCGGCGCAACGAGGTGATCCAGAAGATGGCCAGCCTCGGCTACATCACGCGCCAGCGGGCGATCGAGGGCTACCAGCGGCCGTTGGGCCTGAATCGCTCGCACGAGTACAGCAACATCCGCGAGCCCTACTTCTTCGACTACGTCGAGAACAAGCTGATCGAGAAGTACGGCGTCAACACGGTCCGCAAGGGTGGGCTGCGGGTCTACACGACTCTCGACCCTGACATGCAGCAGGCCGCGCGCGACGCGATCGTCGGCCAGCTCCCCTACTCCACCGACCCGGCCGCGGCCGTGGTCTCGATCGATCCGCACAACGGCCAGATCCTGGCGATGGCCTCGAGCGGCTCATACGGCTCGAACCAGTACAACCTCGCCGCCCAGGGGCACCGCCAGCCGGGGTCGTCGTTCAAGACCTTCGTCCTGACCGACGCGATCAACCGCGGCGTCAACCCCTACAGCACCTACTACACCTCCAAGCACCTCGAGCTCGACCTGCCCGATTACGGGCACTGGAGCGTCTCGACCGCCGAGAACAGCTACGCCGGCACGATCAGCCTCGCCGAGGCGACGGTGCTCTCCGACAACACCGTCTTCGCCCAGCTCGACCTCGACATGGGCCCGAGCTCGGTAACCCAGATGGCGCACAAGATGGGGATCACCAGCCACCTCGACAGCTTCCCCGCCGAGGGGATCGGCGGCCTGCGGATCGGGGTCTCGCCGCTGGAGATGGCCGATGCCTACGCGACCCTCGCCTCGGGCGGCATACATCACCCGCCGATCGCGATCCGCAGGGTGGTCTTCCCCGACGGCCGCGTCGACCATCCCGAGGAGCCCGAGGGCAACCGCGTGATCTCGCCGGCGGTCGCCTACGAGGTCACAAAGATCCTGCACGAGAACATCATCGGCGGCACCGGCACCGCCGCCTACACTGGCTGCGGCGGCCAGGCCGGCAAGACCGGCACCACCGACGACTTCACCGACGCCTGGTTCGTCGGCTACCAGCCGAACCAGACCACCGCCGTCTGGGTCGGCTATCCGCAGGCCACCCTGTCGATGACCAGCGTGCACGGGATCACCGTCTTCGGCGGCACCTTCCCGGCCCAGATCTGGCACGACTACTACGTCAACGGCGGCATTCCCTGCGAGGAGGTCACGCCCCCCAGCGAGCCGATCGAGTGGTCGCCGTTCTTCGGCCAGTACACGGTCTCCCGGACGAGGGCGACCAAGACGACCATCAAGGAGCCGACCGGCAGCGGCAAGAACGGCAAGAACTACGACCCGTCGCTGTACGCGCCCGGAGCGGGCCAGCAGCCGGCCCCGGCGCCGAAGCCGCCGAAGCAGAAGCCTGAGCCGAAGCCGACTCCGCCCCCGAAGCCGACGACGACCACACCGGTGCCCGCGCCACCCGGCCCACCGCCGCCCACGGGCGGAGTTGGCGGGGGATGATGGCAGTCAATTGCGGCCGCTTAGCGGCCTGACACGCACCTGCGGCGACACTCTGTTTCGCCGCCCATCAACCACTGTCAGGCGGCCGAAGGCCGCCGCAGGTGATTAGCCCGACTCGACCCGGGCTCTGACCGGCGGCGGGGCCTCGGGCCTGGCCGGCTGCGGCTCGCGCGCGTCGCTGCGTGCCTGACGGCGCCCGAGAAGCGTCACGGCGCCGACGTAGACCATCTCGACCAGGGTGAGCACCGCGCGCACCGCGATCGCGATCACCGCGCCAACCGCGAAGCTGTGACTGGGCAGCGCGCCCTTCACCGCCCAGGCAAAGGCCGCGTCGCGAATTCCGAGGCCGGCGGGGGCGACCAGGGTGACCAGCGCGGCGACGTAGCCGAAAGCCTGCGCCGAGCCAACCGCCGCCAGCTCGCTGATCGGGAAGTCGTGGACCGAGCGGGCGACGAAGAACACGCCCACTCCGGCGATCGCCCAGGTCGCCGTGTAGTAGGCCAGCATCGCGAGGATCCCCCAGAGCGGGATCGTGGCGGGAAGCGGATCGCGGCCGAAGGCGGCGAGCACCCGGTTGGCGAGCGGGCCGAAGACCCGCGGGTGCAGGAGCACGATCGCGGCCGGGACGACGATCAGCACCCCCCAGCGCCAGGCGTCGCCCTGGAGGTCGGGATGGTCGATCAGGAAGTAGCTGGCGACCGCCATCGCCGCCGCCATCGAGAGCGCCTGCTCGTAGACGATGCTGGCGACCGTGAGGCGGCGGGGAACTCCCTCGCGCTCCGACAGCAGCACCCGGGCCAGCACGTAGAGCACGCTGCCCGGCACGTAGCGGGCAAGCAGCGGCTGGCCGAAGGCGACCTGGGCCCTGACCGGGCTGAGGCGGTAGCCGAGCAGGCGCAGCAGCAGGTCCCAGCCGATCGCCCCGAGGGCGTAGTAGGCGAGCAGCACCCCGAACGCCGGCAGCAGCCAGATCAAGTCGAAGCGGACACCCTTGTCCTGCAGCTCGCCCCATTGCTGAGCCACGGTCAGGATCAGAAAGCCGAAGATCAGCAGGGCAAGGCCGGCCTGAAGCGCGAGGCGCACGACACGACGCCGCGGAGGGCGTCTGCCAACCGTCGCGCCGACCTCCCCGATCCGGTGCAGTAGTGGTGGCGGCCGATCCAAGTTGGAGGCGAGGATACGCGCGTCACGGTCACAATGGCCCGGTGGGAGAGTTCGACCTGATAGCGGCGCTGCGTGCGCGCCTGCCGGCTCCGCCGCCTGGCCTTTTGGTCGGTCCAGGCGACGACGCCGCTGTCGTGGAGGTACGTGGGGTCAGCGTCACCTCGGTCGACGCGATCGTCGAAGGGGTGCATTTCCGGCGCGAGTGGGCGCCGCTTGACACGGTCGGGAAGAAGGCGCTGGCGGCGGCGCTCTCCGATCTGGCCGCGATGGGCGCCGAGCCGGGCGAGGCCTACGTGGCCCTCGGCGTGCCGCCCGACCTCGACGAGGCGGGCTGCCTGGAGCTGCTCGCGGGCGTCGAGGCGGTCGCCCGGCGTACCGGCACCGCGCTCGCCGGAGGCGACGTCAGCCGCTCCGCCGTCCTCTTCGTCGCCGTCACCGTGGTCGGCAGGGCGCCCGAGGGCGGCCGCTTCGTCACCCGGGGCGGCGCCGGGGCGGGCGACCTGGTCGCCGTCACGGGAGAGCTCGGCGGCGCGGCGGCGGGCCTGAAGCTGCTGGAAGGCACCGAGGCGTCGCTGGACGACGAGGTCGCCGCCGCCCTGCGATCACGCCAGCTCGATCCCCGTCCCCGCCTCGCCGAGGGCGGGGCGCTGGCCGGCGCCGGGGCGACGGCGATGATCGACATCAGCGACGGGCTGGGCGCCGACGCGCGGCACCTGGCCGAGGAGAGCGGCGTCTGCCTGGAGATCGACGCCGGAAGGATCCCGCTGCAATCGGGGGTCGAGGAGGTCGCGGCGGCCCTCGGGGAGGACCCGCTCGAGCTTGCCAGCGGCGAGGGCGAGGATTACGAGCTTCTGGCCTGCCTGCCGGAGGGATCCCTGGACCGCGCCCGGTCGGCGATTTCCGACCTGGGCGCCTCCCTCACCGTCCTTGGAATCTGCGTTCCTGGTGAAGGGGTGAAGCTCAGTGCTCCCAGCGGCCGCGAGCTCCGAGTGCGGGGCTATGACCAGTTGACCTAGCAACCGTCCTAGCCACTTCACCCTCGCGAGCGAGGAAGGCCCGAACCCCTGGGCGCTCCAGCATGGCCTCGGCGACCAGCACCGGTTCCATGCGGTAGTGCCCCGTTTGGATCAGAGCTTTGAGCTGTCTTGGGGACATTCTGCGAGTCATTCCGTAGTGCGAATTCCGTTCCGCTCGATCTGCGATTCCGTTCCGATGCCCAACCGATACCAATATCGGCAGACGCCCCAGGGGTCATAAGTTCTCGGTACTACGACTTGTGTCCAGGCACCGCGGTCGAGGGCGGGCCGCCGAGCGACCCGGGCCCCGCGTGTCTGCCCAGGCGCGGCGCGACGGGACGGGCCCTCGCCGGCTCGCGCTGGCCGAAGGTCAGCTCGAGGATCGCCAGGATGCACCCCGCGAGGACGGCATAGGCCGAACGACTCCGGGACCCCGAAGTGGCCGCCGGTGAACATCAGCACAAGCTGCCAGGGGACCCCCCAGCCGACGCCGAGGGCGGAGCCGAGGAAGCCGACCGCGATCACCGGCACGACCAATCCGAGCAGCAGCGCGATCACCACCGGGACCACCCGGCCGCGCACCTCGGGCAGCGCGGCGCCGAGCCAGAGGTGGGCGGTGGGCACGAGCAATAGGGCCAGATAGGGATCGGCCAGCCAGACCGTCGCAATCGAGACGAAGATCGCCAGCCCGATCGCCGGGGTGAGAGCCTCGTCGGCGGCCCGCGGCGGGGCCAGGGAGCGGCTGCCGATCAGCGCCAGCACGAACACCGCCACCATCGCGACCAGCGCCAGAGCGGCGCCGATGCCGAACGAGTGGAGCTGGGGATCGAATGGGAAGGCCGGGCTCGGGATCAGGTCGACGAGCGACATCAGCAGGGCGAAGGCGAGCATCGCCAGGAACGGCAGCGAGCGCGCCAGGGTCCAGAGCAGGGTGGTGCCGACCGGCTCATTGGCCCTCGAAGCTCGAGCCAGGCCGTCGACAGAGACCAGCCCAACCGGAATCAGCAACGCGATCGCGAGCAGCGCCAGCGCCCAGCCCGGGGATCAGCTTTCCGGCCAGCGGCAGGTAGGCGTCGGGCCCGTGCTCGAGGGGATCGGGAAGGCTGTCGAGCGCGAACACAAGCGACAGGGCCGCCCGGCCGAAGCTGCCCAGCGCGGCCGGGTCGAGCGAGCCCGGGCCGTCCTCGGAGGCGGGCAGGGGGCGGTCGCCGGCGGAGGAGATCCCGATCGCGTCGACTCCGTGCTCGATCAGCACCGCCTGCTCCTGCAGGCCGCTGGGTATCGCCAGGCGAAACAGGCTGCCGAAGGTCCCGGTGTCGAGCGGGTCGCCGTCGATCTCCGACGAGACGGCGGTCTCGGCGCTCTCCTGGAGCTGGATCGAGGCGCTCTGGGGGCCCGCCGACCAGGGCACGACGAATGGACGGCGGCCGAGACCGGAGCCCGGTTGCGAGATCACGACCGCCGCCTCGGTCGGCGTCCCCTGCAGCGCCGCGGCGACCATCTTCGCTCCCTCGGCGCCGGCGGTCGACCCGTCGGTCGAGACGAAGACCAGGGTCTTGGCGTGGCGGGCCCCGTCGAAGGCGTCGGCAAGCTCGAGCAGGGTCGCGGTCGCGGCCCCGCTCGACGCCGCACAGGGCCCTTCGGCGCAGTCGCGCGGCGCGATCACGGCGATGCGCCGATCCGAGAGCCCCGGAAGCACGAGGCTGACGTTGCGCATCTGCACGCTGTGGTCGTCGAAGCTGCCGCTGAAGCGCTGCACCGAGACCTGTCCCCCCTGGACGGCGCGGAACCGCTGGGCGACGAAGGCCGCCGCGGCCGCGTCGGCGGCGCTGCCCGGCTGACGCTCGCGGGCAAGCTCGAGCATCTGGCGGTCGAGCGCCGCCGCCCTGGTGCCGTCGAAGGCGTCGGGGGCGACGTCGCTGCGCAGGGTCGGCGGCCGCGAGACGACCGAGAACATCAGCACCACCGCCGCCGCGAGCGCCAGCAGCAATCCCAGTCTGTACAGGCGTGGCTCGAGCATCGAACAAGGCAGCCAAGCAGATTGGTGGCTGCCTTTCCGCCTGTTTTCGCCCGCGGTCTACCCTCTCCGTATGACTGAGGAATCGGCGCGCATCCTGCTCGTCGACGATGAACACGCGGTACAGACACTGCTCACCTATCCGCTTCGCAGAGACGGATACGAGGTGATCGCCGCCCACGACGGCCAGGAGGCCCTGCGCCGTTTCTCCGAACAGCGCTTCGACCTCGTGGTCCTCGACCTGATGCTGCCCAAGCTCGACGGGGTCGAGGTCTGCAGGCGAATGCGGTCCCGCAGCCAGGTGCCGATCATCATGCTGACCGCGAAGGGCGACGAGATCGACAAGGTGGTCGGCCTCGAGATGGGCGCCGACGACTACATCACCAAGCCCTTCTCGATGCGGGAGTTCCGCAGCCGGGTCAAGGCGGCGCTGCGGCGCTCGCGGATGCCGGGCACCCAGCAGGCTGTCGCGGAGCCGATCCGAAGCGGCGAGCTGCACATCGACTTCGAGCGGCGCTCGGTCCTGGTTCGCGACGAGCCCGTGCGCCTGACCTACGTCGAGTTCGAGATCCTGGCGGCGCTGGCGCAGATGCCCGGCCGGGTGCTGACGCGCGAGACGCTGCTCGAGCACGTCTGGGGCGATTCCGAGTACCGGGACCCGCGCACCGTCGACGTCCACATCCGCCATCTACGGGAGAAGATCGAGCGCGAGTCGCGCCGCCCCGAGTACCTGCTCACCGTTCGCGGCGTCGGCTACCGCTTCCGCGAAGAGCAGCCCGACCAGTAGGTCCCAGACGATGAGATGGCAGCGCTTCAACACGCTTCGAAACCGCCTGCTGCTGCTGTTCTTCGCGATCACCGCGGCGGCGGTCGGCTTCGTCTACCTCTACGTCGTCCCCCAGCTTCAGTCCAACCTCACCTCGCAGAAGCTGTCGGTGCTCGAGAACCGCGGCACCCAGCAGACCAACCGGCTGCTGGAGGCGATGCACGAGGGGCTCTCGCAGCAGCAGCTCGCCGCCGTGCTGCGCCGCGTCTCGCAGGCGACGGACGCCAGGGTCACGGTCCTCGGCGTGCGCGAGGTCGGCGGCGTCCCCACGCCCGCCTTCGTGGTCAGCGACTCGCAGTCGCAGGCGAAGCCGGTCGCGGCCCGCTACGGAGTCGCCGCCGACGCCACCGACGGCCAGACCCGCGCCGGGACGGAGGTGGTCTCGGGTCAGCGCAGCGCCGAGGTCGCGATCCCGCTGCCATCGGGCAGCCCGGTCTGGATCGCGGTCTTCTCACAGAGCCTCGGCGAGGTGACCGACAACGTCGCCCTGATCAGGCGCCAGATCGTGATCGCGGGCGCGATCGCGCTCGCCCTGGCGATGCTGGCCGGGTTCTGGGCCGCGCGGGCGATCTCGCGGCGCATCAGCCGGCTCGAGCGCGCCGCCCAGAGGGTGGCGCACGGTGACTTCTCCCCGATCCCGGTCGACTCCTCCGACGAGCTGGGACAGCTCGCGCGCGCTTTCAACGACATGCAGCGCCGCCTCTCCGAGCTGGACAGCGCCCGCAAGCAATTCATCGCCAACGCCTCGCACGAGCTGCGAACGCCGATCTTCTCGCTGGGCGGGTTCATCGAGCTGCTCGACGAGGAGGATCCCGACCCGGAGGCTAGAGCCGAGTTCGTTCGCACGATGCGCCAGCAGGTGACCCGGCTGACCAAGCTGACCACCGATCTGCTCGACCTCTCGAAGCTCGACGCCGGGGCGATGGAGATCTCGGCCGGGACGGTCGAGCTCGACCGGCTCGCCCGCGAGACGGCCCACGAGTTCGGCCCCGCCGCCGAGATCCACGGCTCGCGTCTCGAGGTTCGCACTCCGCAGCGCAGGGTCAGGGCCGTCGCCGACCCCGATCGTGTGCGGCAGATCATCCGTATCCTGCTCGACAACGCCCTCACCCACACCCCCGAGGGCGCCAAGGTGACTGTGACCACGACTCAAGAAGGCGACCGCGCGGAGCTGATCGTCTCCGACGAAGGCGGGCCCGGGATCGGGCCCCGCGCCCAGGCGCGCCTCTTCGACCGCTTCTACACCGGCGAGTCGGCCGGCGGTTCGGGACTCGGGCTGGCGATCGCGCGCGAGCTGGCGCAGCGGATGGGCGGACGGCTCAGCGTCGTTTCGAGCAGGGGATTCACGGCGTTCATCCTCGATCTCGTCCTGGTCCGCTCCCTGCCGCGATCCTCGCCCCAGCAAGCCGACGAGGAGCCAAGCGGAGCCGCTGCGTGAGGCACGGAGTCGGGGGCAGGGGGATCTTCGGACGGGCGGCGATCGCCGGTTGCCTGGCCGCGAGCCTGGCGCTGGCCGCCTGCGGGGGCGGCGGCGATGACTCGGCGGCGGCGCCGCAAACGACGACTTCGGCCGCGCCGCCACAGCAGGTCGTGGTCCAGACCGCCGGAGAGCAGTTCAACCCGGTGCAGATCTATAGGCGGGCGGCACCCGGCGTGGTCACGGTGCTGTCGCTGTTCGGGAGCGACGGCGGCGGGGTCCTCGGCGGGGGCGCTGCGGGCCAGGGCTCAGGCTTCGTCCTCGACCGCGAGGGGGAGATCATCACCAACGGGCACGTGGTCAGCGAGGGAGAGGGGGCGGATCTAACCGAGGCCGAGCACGTCTACGTCGAGTTCGCCGACCGCAACCGGGTCCCGGCCAAGGTGCTGGGGGTCGACCCGTTCGCCGACGTGGCCCTGCTCAAAATCGATCCCGACGAGCTCAACCTGGTTCCGCTGACCCTCGGCGACGACGCCAAGCTCGAGGTCGGCGCCCCGGTCGCCGCGATCGGCAGCCCGTTCGGCGAGCAGCAGTCGCTGTCGATCGGGGTCGTCTCGGCAAAGGACCGATCGGTGAAATCGCTGACCCAATTCCGAATCGAGAACGCGATCCAGACCGACGCCGCGATCAATCCCGGCAACTCGGGTGGGCCGCTGCTCGACGCCGACGCAAACGTGGTCGGGATCAACCAGCAGATCGAGACCCGCTCCGAAGCCAACGCGGGGGTCGGCTTCGCGGTGCCGATCTCGGCGATCAAGCGGTCGATCGACCAGCTGCGCGAGAACGGCAAGGCCGAGTACGCCTACATCGGCGTCTCCAGCCAGGCGCTGTATCCGCAGCTGGCCGACAAGCTCGGCCTCGACACCCAGTACGGCGGCCTGCTCGCCCGCGTGGTCTCCGGGGGCCCGGCCGACGACGCCGGGCTGAACGGCTCCGACCGCACGGTCCAGTTCCAGGGCTCGCCGGTCAAGGCCGGCGGCGACGTGATCCTCGCCGTCAACGGCAAGAAGGTGGTCGGGCCCAGCGACCTCTCGATCTTCATCTCGCAGTACCAGCCGGGGGACAAGGTGACCCTGCAGGTGCTCCGCGACGGTGAGCGCCGCCAGATCGACGTAACCCTGGGCACCCGCCCGGCCGCCAGCTCGGGCTAGGTGGCCGCCGGCTCCGACCCCTCCCCCGGGCTCTCTGCTCCGAGCTTGCGGCGATGCTGCGGGGCGAGCTTGCAGGTGAGCTGGGGACTCACGACGGGCGCGACCACGTCGGCGCCGACGGCGGGCGAGGCGGGAGCGGCGACGTGACCTTCGCGATCGACGAGCGGGCCGAGTCGCTGATGGAGGAGTTCCTCGCCGAGCGCGCCCCGGAGGTCGCCTTCTACTCCGAGGACCGCGGCATGGTCAGGCCCGCGGGACACGACCCCTCCTGGGTTCTGATCGTCGACCCGATCGACGGCACCCGCCCGGCCCTTGCCGGCTTCGAGGCGGCCTGCGTCTCGGTCGCCGCCGCGCCGCTCGACGACGAGCCGACGATGGCCGACGTCGCGGTCGGCTGCATCGTCGAGATCAAGAGCGGCGCCGCGTTCACCGCCGTGCGGGGCGAGGGGCTCGACCCGGCGCCGCGGCTTTCCTCGAACACCAGGCTCGAGCGGATGTTCTGGAGCTACGGCCTGCGCGGGCGCCCGGCACGGCAGACGATCGAGGTGCTGGCGGAGCTGCTCGACGCGTCCTCGGTCGGGGGCGGGACCTTCGATCTCGGCTCCGCGACCTACGACATGACCCGGATCGCCACCGGCCAGCTCGACGCCTACGCCGAGCCGGGGCCGAGGATGGTCGCCGACCTCCCCGGGCTGAGAGCCGAGTTCGAACGCGTAGGCGGGGGGGCGGTGCTCAACAACTCGCCCTACGACCTCGCCGCCGCCGTCCTCTGCCTCGAGGAGGCGGGCGCCGTGGTCAGCGACGCATACGGGCAGCCATTGGGGCCGCGGCCCTTGCTCGGCTCGGGGCCGGAGTTTCAGATCTCATGCCTTACGGCCGCAAACCGAGAGCTTCATGGAAAGATCTGCGCCTCTATCGACGCGGGAATTGAACGTCTGGCGGCCCTTTCAGGCTGACAGGCAAAACTCGACCTGGAACGGGGATCTCGCTTGCTGCAGGAAGTCGCTCTCGGGGACAAAGCGCTGGCTGACTACACCCACCTCTGCGGGCGGGAGTTGATCGAGCGCATCCGCGAGCTGGCCGAGCCGCTGAAGGGGCGCCGCGTCCTTCACCTCAGCGCCACCGCCTTCGGCGGCGGCGTCTCGGAGATCCTCTACACGCTGGTGCCGCTGATGCGCGACGCCGGCGTCGACGCGCACTGGCAGGTGATCATGGGGCGCGAGGAGTTCTTCAACGCGACCAAGCTGCTTCACAACTCGCTGCAGGGCGACGAGACCACGCTCACCGACGAGCAGTGGGACCTGTTCGACGAGATCAACGAGCAGAACGGGCGCGAGATCGACGAGGACTGGGACGTGGTCATCGTCCACGACCCGCAGCCGATCGGGGTGCGGGCGGTGGCCGCCGAGCGAGCCAAGCGCTGGGTCTGGCGCTGCCACATCGACCTCTCCGAGCCCAACCCGGCGCCGATCGAGCGGCTGCTGCCGAAGATGCGCGAGTACGACGCCACCGTCTGGCACATGCAGCAGTACGTGCCCTCCAGCCTCGACGGCAACTCCGGGCCGGTGGTGAAGATCTGCCCGCCGGCGATCGACCCGCTCTCGCCCAAGAACATGGCCCTCTCCCCCGAGGATGCGGCGTTCGTCTGCGGCCAGTTCGGGATCGACGTCGATCGCCCCCTGATGTGCCAGGTCTCCCGATTCGACCCCTGGAAGGACCCGATCGGTGTGATCGACGCCTACCGCGAGGTGACCAGCGAGATGCCCGCGGTGCAGCTCGCCCTGGTCGGCTCGATGGCGACCGACGACCCCGAGGGCTGGGAGTTCTTCCAGAAGACCTTCGAGTACGCCGACTCCGACCCCGACATCAAGATCCTCAACAACCTCAACAACGTCGGCGCGATCGAGGTCAACGCCTTCCAGTCTCAGGCCGACGTGGTCCTGCAGAAGTCGATCCGGGAGGGCTTCGGGCTCACCGTCACCGAGGCCCTGTGGAAGGTTCGCCCGGTCGTCGCCGGCAACGTCGGCGGCATCCCGATGCAGATCGCCGACGGCGAGAGCGGCTTTCTGGTCGACACGCCCAACGACGCCGCGAAGCGATGCCTGGAGATCCTCGGCGACCCGGCGCTGGGCAAGTTCCTCGGCCGCAAGGGCAAGGAGCACACCCGGGCCCATTTCCTCACCCCCCGCCTGCTGCGCGACTGGCTGGAGCTGTTCACCGACCTGGGGGTCTGAACGGGTAGGTCGAGGTGGATAGGGTGGAATGAATGCCCGACCGCGATCAGCCGCTGACGATCGTCTCGAACCGCGGCCCGGCGCAGTTCGAGCGTGACGAGGAGGGAAATCGCGTCGTCGGCCGCGGGGGCGGCGGGCTGGTCACGGCTCTCTCGGGCCTGGTCTCGCACCGCGACGCGCTCTGGATCGCCTCGGCGATGACCGACGAGGACGTCGCCGTATCGGAGGAGGAGGACGGCCCGGTCGACCTCGAGATCGACGGGGTCGACTACCGCATCTGCCTGGTCGAGAGCGACCCGGAGGCCTACGACCGCTTCTACAACGTGATCGCCAACCCGATCCTCTGGTTCATCCAGCACTACCTCTGGGACCTGTCCAACGCCCCGGACATCCGCGAGGACGAGCTCGACGCCTGGGAGTTCGGCTACAAGGCGGTCAACGAGGACATCGCGGCGGAGGTCGTGCGCCAGGTCCGCGGCCAGGAGGCGCCGCTGGTGATGCTGCACGACTACCACCTCTACACGGCGCCGGCCCTGATCCGCGCCGAGCGGCCCGACGCCTTCCTCCACCACTTCGTCCACATCCCCTGGTCCCACGCGGACAGCTGGCGCGTGCTGCCGGCCCGCTGGCGCGAGGAGATCTACCGGGGGATGCTCGCCAACGACATCATCGGCTTCCACACCAGCGCCTACTGCCGCAACTTCCTGCGCTGCTGCCAGGAGCTTCTCGAGCTCGACGTCGACTACCGGCAGCTGTCGGTCAGCCATCCCGGCGGCGAGACCTGGGTCCGCGCCTATCCGCTGGCGGTCGACGCCGCCCGCCTCGAGCGCGCCGCCGCCTCGGAGGAGGTCGCCGAGGCCGAGCGCGAGGTGCTCGAGCGCCGCCGCGAGCACCTGATCATCCGCGTCGACCGCGCCGACCTCTCGAAGAACGTGCTGCGCGGATTCACCGCCTTCGACACCTTCCTGGCCCAGCACCCCGAGTTCCGCGAGAAGGTCACCTTCGTCGCCCACCTGCAGCCCTCGCGCCAGGACGTGCCCGAGTACCGCGAGTACCTGGAGCGGATCGAGGCCCTGGTCGCGGTCATCAACCACCGCCACGGAACCACCGACTGGATGCCGATCGACCTGCGGATCTACGAGAACTTCATCGACGCCGTCGCCCGCTACAAGCACTGCGACCTGCTGATGGTCAACTCGATCTTCGACGGCATGAACCTGGTCGCCAAGGAGGCGCCGATCGTCAATACCCGCGCCGGCGTGCTGATGCTCTCGGAGAACACCGGCTCGCACGAGGAGCTCGCCGACTGCGCGCTGTCGGTCAACCCCTTCGACATCCAGGAGCAGGCCGACACGATCTACCGCGCCCTGACCATGGACCCCGAGGAGCGCCAGCTGCGCGCCCAGCGGCTGCGGGAGATCATCATCGCCCGCGACCCGGGCGACTGGGTCGACGAGCAGATCGCCGACATCCGGCTCAAGGGCGACGAGCGGGCCGCGGTCGGTTAGAAGCCGAATTCCGGTCGCGGCGGGGGCGCCGGGACCGGGGTCGGAGCCGGAGCAGGGGCGGCGGCCGACGCCTGAGGCTGGGGCCGGTGGCGGCGAGGACCGTCGTGGCCCGGGCGGCGCCCGGTGGCGATGATGCTCGGCCGGACGGCGGGGTCGGGAGCGGCGGGGCGGGCGTGGCCGCGGCTTCGGCTTGGGGCGGGGGCGCGGCTTCGGCGCGGCGCGATGCGGGGGCAGGCTTGGACGCGGGGCGGGATGCAGCCCTTCGGCAGCCCGACGTCGGGCTCCAGTGGCGGCGGCTCGGGCGCGCGCAGCAACCCCGGGGCCAGAACGGCGGCGATCAGGCATGTGGCGGCAACGGCGCCCAGGCGCGCCGCGCTTGGCCATCTGACCCGCCTCCACACCCATCGCTAATGGCCCGCGAGCGGCCTCCTCTCCCCGGCCTGAAGCGCCATACCGATATCCTCGGCCACCGCTGATGCCCGAGCAAGCAAACCAATACGAGCTGGTCCTGATGATCGATCCGGGCCTCGAGGACGCTGCCCGCGACAAGCTGGCCGAGGACGCCCGCAAGCGGATCGACTCCGGCGGCGAGCTCCGCAACGAGGACAACTGGGGCGTGCGCAAGCTCGCCTACGAGATCCGCCAGCGCACCGAGGCCGACTACCGCTGGATGCGCTTCGAGGCGCCCTCCGAGCTGCTCGACCAGCTCAACCACAGCCTCAAGATCGCCGACGGCGTGCTGCGCTTCCGGATCTTCAGGGTCGATCCCAAGTCGCCGGTCGTCGCCCCACCTGCGTCGGGCGCACCGCCCGCCCCCAAGCGCGAGGCGCCGGCCGCCTAGGTTCCGCCGCATGCGCGCCTCGGCTCTCAGGGTTGCGCTTGCGGTCTCGATCATCGGCCTGGCGGCGCCGGCCTCCGCCGCCGACGCCGCCCCAGCGCTTCATCGCTGCGAGCTGGGCCCCGCCCGGCCCTACCGCTGCGGCCACATCGAGGTCCCGGCGGTGCGCGGCGAACCGGGGCTCGGCACCCAGAAGATCCGCTTCGCGCTGCGCCCGCGCGGCGATCGCGCGCCGGCGATCGCTGGGCACGATCGTCGCCGTCGAGGGCGGGCCCGGCTTCGCCAGCACCAACTTCGACTCCGCCAAGTCATTCGGCGCCGCCTTCGGCCCGCTGCTGCGGCGCCGCGAGCTGGTCCTGATCGACCAGCGCGGCACCGGCGCCTCGCAGACCGTGCTCTGCGGCGGCCTGCAGACCGGCCGGGTCCCGGAGCTGATCGCGGTCGGCGAGTGCGCCAATCAGCTCGGCCCCCGGGCCCAGGGCTTCAGCAGCGCCGAGTCGGCGGCCGACATCGAGGCGGTGCGCCAGGCGCTGGGGCTGCGCCACGTGGTCCTTTACGGCGACTCCTACGGCACCCTGCTCGGGCAGGCCTACGCGGTCCGCTACGGCTCCAACCTCGACGGCCTGGTGCTCTCCTCCGCCTATCCGGCCGACGACCCGTTCTGGCGCACCCTCTACCCGGCCGGAGTGCGGGCGCTGCGAATCCAATGCAATCGCGCCACCTGGTGCGACGGAAACGGCGCCGCGCGCTTTCGCCGCGTCATGCGCCGGCTGCAGGCGAGCGGGAGCGGCGCCGACGACCTGCTCTTCTTCCTGCTCGAGAACGGCGGTACCTGGGCGCCGATCTCCTACCGCCACCTGAACCGGGCCGACATCGCCTTTCTGCACGGCCACCGGCGGCCGCTGCGCAGGCTGATCGCCCGGGGTCCGCCCGGGCAGGGCGACCCGGGCTACTACTCGGCCGGGATGGCGGAGGCGGTCGAGTGCAACGACTACCCGGTGCCCTGGGACCGGTCGCTGCCCTACCAGCAGCGCCTGGCCCAGCTCGACGACGCGATCGCCCGCTTCCCGCACCCGCATGCGTTCGCACCGCTGACGGTGCGCGAGTGGATGATGAGCCCGTCCAGCGACCTCGTCAGCTGCCTGGCCTGGCCGCCGCCGAGCGCGCCGCTGGACCCGCCGGTGCCGGCCGGTGCGAGCATGCCGGCCGACCTGCCTACCCTGGTCCTGGCCGGCGAGCTCGACGACATCACCAGCGTCGCCGAGGCGCGAACGGTCGCCGCCCGCTTCCCAGCCTCGAGCCTGTACGTCGTCCCAAACCGCGGCCACGTCTCGGAGCTGTACTTCCCCTTCGTCTCACCGGCGACGGCGCGGATGCGGCGTTTCATCCGCGCCCATTGAGCCCCGCAAGTTGCGCCGTTTTCCCCCGCCCGGGGCGAGAGCCAGCCGGGCGGCTACTTAGACTGCTGTCTTTGGACAACTGAAAGAGGAGCGAAGACTCTTGGCCGCCACAAACATCAACACCGTCGTGATCACGGGCAACCTGACCCGCGATCCTGAGCTGCGCAGCACCCCGGGCGGCACCGCAGTCTGCAAGCTGCGCGTCGCCGTCAACAGCCGCCGCAAGGACGGCCAGACCGGCGAATGGATCGACAAGCCCAACTACTTCGACGTCACCGTCTGGGGCGCGCAGGGCGAGAACTGCGCCCAGTACCTCTCCAAGGGCCGTCCGGTCGCGGTGGACGGCCGCCTCGACTGGCGCGAGTGGGAAGCCCAGGACGGAACCAAGCGCCAGGCGGTCGAGATCATCGCCAACTCGGTGCAGTTCCTCGGCTCCCGCGACGGCGGCGGTAACGGCAACGGATTTCAGGCGCAGTCGGACGTACCCGCCGACACCTCCGATTTCGAGGAGGCTGGGGTGGGCACCGCCAAGGAAGGCGACGACATCCCCTTCTAGACGACCTCGGACCGGCGCATCGGTCCGGGATCGTCTGACTCGCTAGCATTGCCGCGCTCGCCCGGCAGCGGCCGGGCGTCTTTTACGCTCAGACCTATGGCAAAGCAGCGAGGCGACACGGGACCCAGGCGACGGCGCGGTGCGTCGGATCGTTTCCGTCCGCGCAAGTACACGCGGATCAACGTCGAGGAGATCGACTACAAGGACCTGACGACCCTGCGGCGCTTCATCTCCGACAAGGGCAAGACCCGCTCCCGCCGCGTCACCGGGCTCTCGCGCAAGCACCAGAAGCAGCTCGCGCTGGCGGTCAAGCGGGCCCGTGAGATCGCGCTTCTGCCCTACGTCGGCGAGCGCTAGGAGCGCCGGTGGCGCAGGCGATCCTGCTCCAGGACGTGGAGAACCTCGGCAGCCGCGGCGACGCCGTCGACGTCTCGCCCGGCTATCTGCGCAACTACCTGCTGCCGCGCAAGCTGGCGCAGCCCGCGACCAAGGGCGGGCTGGAGGAGGCGCAGCGGCGCCGTGAGGCCCAGGAGAAGGCAGAGCGCGAGTCGGCCGAGCGCGCCCAGGAAACCGCGGCGCTTCTCTCCAAGACCGTGCTGACGATCCACCACCGGGCCGGCGAGGACGGCAAGCTGTTCGGGTCGGTGACCGCGAAGGAGATCGCCGACGGGATCCGCGACGCCCGCGACCTGAAGATCGACCACCGCAAGATCCAGCTCGAGGCGCCGATCCACCAGACCGGCACCTACATGGTCGAGGTCGAGGTCTCGACCGGGGTGACGGCCAGCGTCAAGACGATCATCGCCGAAGAGAAGTAGCGGCAGAAGTTTTCCTCGGCGTTTGGTGAAACGCGCCGCACGGGCGCCGGCCGCCTGTGGTTGCTTTCCTGAATCCGGCCTGCGGGACGAATCCGCCGACCGGCGGCCTTTACTCAGTGCAGATGGCGCAGGCTCAAACCGCAAACGTCCCACCCCAGAACCTCGAGGCCGAGCGCTCGGTGCTGGGCGCGATGCTGGTCTCCGAGTCGGCGGTCTCGCCGGTGATCGACGAGGTGAAGCTGAAGGCCGGCGACTTCTACCTCGACCGCCACCGGGCGATCTTCTCCTGCCTCTACGACCTCTACGCGAAGTCGGCGGCGACCGACGAGCTCTCGGTGATCGAGGCCCTGAAGGGCCGCGGGGAGCTCGAGAAGGCCGGCGACCGCCACTACGTCTCCGAGCTCGCGGCCAGCGTCGCCGCGGTCGGCAACGCCGCCCACCATGCCCGCATCGTGCAGGAGAAGTCGCTGCTGCGCCGCCTGCGCGACGCCGGCCAGCAGATCCAGACCTGGGTCGGCGACGGCGGCGGTGAGCCGCGCCAGCTCGCCGAGGACGCCGAGCGGCTGCTGTTCGAGGTCGCCCACGAGGAGCAGGCGTCGGATTTCCGCCGCGTCGACGAGATCCTCCACGACGAGGTCGACCGGCTGGAGAAGCTCTCGACCGGCGAGGCGGAGCTGATCGGGACCCCCTCGGGCTTTCGCGACATCGACGGCATCACCGGCGGATTTCAGCCCGGCAACCTGATCGTCGTCGCCGCCCGCCCCGGGCTCGGCAAGAGCGCCTTCGCGACCAACATCGCCGAGAGCGTCGCCGTCAAGGCGGGCCTCCCGGTCGCCTTCTTCTCGCTCGAGATGTCGGAGGTCGAGCTCGCCCAGCGCTTCATCGCCTGCCGGGCGCGGATCGCCGGCGACCGGCTGCGCAAGGGCAAGGTCGGCCAGAAGGACTGGCCGAAGGTGATCCGGGCGGCCAACGAGCTCGAGGAGGCCCCGCTGTGGATCGACGACTCCTCCGACCTCGGCATGCTCGACCTGCGCGCCAAGGCGCGCCGGCTGCACGCCCAGGAGCGCTCGCGCGGCGGGCTCGGGCTGGTGATCGTCGACTACCTGCAGCTGATGCGCGCCGACGATCCGCGGGCGAGCCGGGTCGAGCAGGTGGGGCAGATGAGCCGCGGGCTGAAGATCCTCGCCCGCGAGCTGGGGATTCCGGTGATCGCCGTCTCGCAGCTCTCGCGCGCGCCCGAGCAGCGCCCCGACAAGCGGCCGATCCTCTCCGACCTGCGAGAGAGCGGGAACATCGAGCAGGACGCCGACCTGGTCACATTCCTCTACCGCGACGACTATTACAACCGCGACGAGGAGCAGCACGACAACATCGCCGAGGTGATCGTCGCCAAGCACCGAAACGGGCCCGTCGGCACCCGCCGGCTCGTCTTCCTGCCCCAGTTCCCGAAGTTCCACAACTACACCGGCCAGCAGCAGCCGATCGAGCAGCCGGCCGGGGAGGGCGCGCCGCCGATCGACGAGGTCGCGGCCGAGGGGCCGGCGTTCTAGATGGCGACGGCAGGGGCGGCTCGCGCCGAGCCCGAGCGGGCCTGCCCGCTGGGCGTCTGCGACGGCTCCGGGATGGATCGTCGGCCCCGAGGAGATGGCGCGCCCCTGCGAATGCCGCGCCGACCGGCTGCGCCGGGCGCGCAGCCGCGGGATCGCCTCGGTGATCCCGGCCAAGTACCGCGGCGTCTCCTTCGAGCGGCCGCCGGTGACCGAGATCGAGCCGATGGTGCGTCCGCGTGGTGCGCTCCTACACCGAGGAGCTGGAGACCAACCTCGACGCCGGCCGCGGGCTCTGGCTGATGGGCGACACCGGGACCGGCAAGACGACGCTGGCGATGCTGATCTCCAAGTCGGCGCTGGCGGCCGGGCGCTCGGTGGCGATCTATTCGCTGCCGAAGCTGCTGGCCCGGATCCGCCGCACCTACGACGCCGAGCCCGGCCAGGACTCCTACCTGGCCCTGTTCGAGCAGCTGACCTCGGTCGACCTGCTGCACATCGACGACCTCGGGGCCGAGAAGCGCTCCGACTGGGTGCTCGAGCAGCTCTACGCGCTGGTCAACGAGCGCTACGAGGCCCAGCGCTCGATCCTGATCACGACCAACCTCGACGAGGCGGCGCTGGAGGAGCAGATCGGCTCGCGAACCGTCTCGCGGCTGGTCGAGATCTGCGGCGACCCGCTGCCCCTGTTCGGCGAGGACCGCCGGATCAGCTTCGGCGGCTAGCCGGCGGTCGTCTAGCGGGGCGGCTTCAGCTTCGCGGTGCGCGACGCGACCGCGGGCGGGCCGTTCGGGGGCGAGAGCTTGACCGAGATCTTGGCCCTCAGCTTGCCCTTGCGCGCGAAGGGCGTCCGAGCGCCTTCCTCGTCAGCTTGACCTTCACCTTCTTCGTCTTGCCCGCCTTCACCGAGAGGGCGGTCTTGCCGAGCCGCTTCGGCGTCCGCGAGCTGACCGCCAGCCGCTCCGAGCCTCCGCGCGCTTGGTCACCGATGGCTGCTGCCGTTGCAGGTGCCTCCGCCAGATCGGGGCAGCCGACCTCGATGCCGGTCAGGACGACGAACCGCCCATGGCGCGCCGTTCTTGACCTTGACCTTGCGGTTGATCGCGGCGCTGGGCGCGCTTGAGCAGGATTGCAGGCTCCCGCCAGCGGGCCCGAGTCGTGGATCGCCGCGACCTCGGCGCGGTCAGGACTGCCGGAATAGATGCGGATCCGCGCGACCGCTCCGGCCGAGTCCTCGTTGGGGGTGGCGGGAAGATCGTTGTCCTTGAAGAACCGCATGGCGGGTGCATTGAAGGCCGCCGTGTCGGAGCCGTCTGCGGTCGCCTGCGAGCCGTTGAAGTAGGCCGTAACGACCGCCCCTTTATCTCCGGGCACAGTGAGCGCCACCTCCGCATATGTGTTCGACTGCAGCAGGGGGGTGGGGCTGAGGTATGGGTTCCCAGCAGGGATTGAGGAGTCGAAGATGGCCAGCCTGCCGTCCCGCCCGTAGAGCCCGTCGTCGCTGGTGAAGGTCGAGTTGGCGGCGCCGGGGGCCATGATCCGGCGGTATCCGGAGAGATCGGCGAGCCGGAAGTCCGTGACGACCGTATAGGCGACAGGGTTGGGGGCGGGATTGAGAAGCTGCAGGCCGCTGCCCTTCGGGAAGCTGAGCACCCGGGAGGGCGTGCAACCGACCGTCTCGGTGACGAACTTGTCGCCGGTCCCCGCGGTCTGGATGTCGTTTGCGCCAGGCACCGAGGACGAAAAGCTGTCCTGGAACTGGTAGTCCGCAACCGAGTTCGCGCGCCGATGGCAGATTGGGAGAAGAGGGCCGTCAGCAAGCATGGCGCCGAGCACGCAGACAATGATCCTCCTTCGCATCGGCGCAAAGCTAGAGGCCATGGGGGGGCGTACCGCCAAACGAATAGTCGAACTTTTCCCCCACCCCCTGCGTCCGCGCGCCGTCCGCGGGATCCTCATAATTCCCCCGCCATGCCAGGTCTCGTCATAGTCGGCGCCCAGTGGGGCGACGAAGGCAAGGGAAAGGTCACCGACCTCCTCGCCGAGCGCGCCCAGATGATCGTGCGCTTTCAGGGCGGCAACAACGCCGGCCACACGATCATCCGCGACGGCGAGACCTTCAAGTTCCACCTGATCCCCTCGGGGATCCTCTATCCGGACAAGGTCTGCGCGATCGGCAACGGGGTGGTGCTCGACCCGAAGGTGCTGTGGGGCGAGCTCGACGAGCTGCGGCGGCGCCGGATCGACGTCAGCGGGCTGCGGATCTCCGCCAACGCGCACCTGATCATGCCCTACCACGTGATGCTCGACACCGCCGGCGAGGCGAAGCTCGGCAAGCTCTCGATCGGCACCACGCGGCGCGGGATCGGCCCCTGCTACGCCGACAAGGCGTCGCGGCTCGGGATCCGGGTCCAGGACCTGCTCGACGAGAAGATCCTGCGCAAGAAGATCATGGCGGCGATGGAGCCGAAGCGGTCGGCCCTGCGCCCCTACGAGAAGGACCCGGCGCTCGACCTGCACGCGATGACCGAGGAGTACAGCTCCTACGGCCACCGGCTGGAGCCCTACATCGCCGACACCGCCCACCTCTGCTGGCAGGCGCTGGACGGCGACCAGACGGTGATCTTCGAGGGCGCCCAGGGCACCCTGCTCGACCTCGATCACGGCACCTATCCCTTCGTCACCTCATCCAACCCGATCGCCGGCGCGGCCTGCGTCGGGGCGGGGATCGGGCCCAGCGACATCGACGAGGTCTGGGGGGTCGCCAAGGCCTACGCGACCCGGGTCGGCGCCGGGCCCGTTCCCGACCGAGCTCGAGGACGAGACAGGGCGGATGCTGCTCGAGCGCGGGCACGAGTACGGGACGACAACCGGGCGCGAGCGGCGCTGCGGCTGGATCGACCTGGTGGCGCTGCGCTACGCGGCGCGGCTGAACGGGATGACCGCGCTGGCGATCACCAAGCTCGACGTCCTCTCCGGCCTCGACCCGCTGCGGGTGGCGGTCCGCTACCGCTCCAGCGAGGGTGCGGCGCTCGACGAGTTCCCCTACCACCAGTCGATCCTGCACGGCGCCGAGGCCGAGTATCGCGGAGCTGCCCGGGTTCGGGGGCGAGATCGGCGAGTGCCGAAGCGAGGCCGACCTGCCGCCCCAGGCGCGCGACTACCTGCAGTTCGTCAGCGAGTTCGTCGGCGTGCCGATCCGCCTCGTCGGGGTCGGGCCCGACCGCGAGCAGGTCGTCTGGATCGGCGAGCGGCCGGCGCTCAAGGCCGCCTGACCTGTCAACTCGGGGGTGCGGTCGTCACAGTTCGCCGTGGGCCGATGGCCTACGGTCTAGGCAATGGAGTCAAGGACGACGTCGGAGCAGCAGGAGATGGAGCGTGCAGCCGCTCTACCCCAGGCTGACGCACGGGAGCTCGTCGACACCGCGCGGCTTGAGATCGCGGTCAAGGAGATGTACCGCGCCGTGGCGCGCGAGGACGAGGTCGAGCTTCACTTGGAGATCGGAAGACCGGTCGCGGAGCGTCTTGGTTACGACCCCGAGATGCTCGACCGGGTCCCCGCCCCGGCCCTGGCCTCGTTCGCGGGCGTCGGGCACCACTTCGGCCTCGCCCAGCTCCAGCGCCGGTGAGCGGGTGCTCGATCTCGGCTCGGGGTCGGGGACCGACGTCTTCTTCGCCGCAGCGCAGGTCGGCGAGACCGGGACGGTCGTCGGGGTTGACTTCACCGACGAGCAGCTGGAGAAGGCAAGGCGCATCGCAGCCGCGCATCGGTTCGCGAACGTGCGCTTCGAGGCGGCATGGATCGAGGAGCTGCCCTTCGAGGACGGAAGCTTCGACGTCGTGATCTCCAACGGCGTCATCAACCTCTCGCCGGCGAAGCATCAGGTCTTCGAGGAGGCGGCACGCGTCCTGCGGCCGGGCGGAAGGCTGGCTCTCTCGGACATCGTCAGCACCTGGGCGCTGAAAGAGCGCACGAGGCGGCAGGTCGACCTCTGGGCCGCCTG
Source organism: uncultured Solirubrobacterales bacterium (assembly GCA_963772265.1). GTDB lineage: Bacteria > Actinomycetota > Thermoleophilia > Solirubrobacterales > 70-9 > Mayfieldus. The sequence goes on from CAVYWS010000006.1 coordinate 30,265, forward strand.
CATCGCCGGCGCGATTCCCCGCCAGACTTACCTGGCGGAGATCGAATCGGCGGGGATGACCCTCGCCGAGACGCACGTAAACGACTACCGCTTCGTCTCCGAGCGCGCCCGCGGCGCCTGCGCGACCTACGGGGTCAAGAGCGTTTCGCTACTGGCGACCTGAGCTCGGCCCCGCGGCGAGACTTAGTTGCGGCGGTCCTGGCGAATGACCAGCTGGCGGTGCGGGATCGCTCCTGCCTCCTCCTGGTGGCGTTCGCCGCGCTGCAGCATCCGCATCCCGAGGATCGCCGAGCCGAGGATCGCGCTCAGCCCGAGGCTGAGCTGGACGCTGAGCAGGCCCTGCGGGTCCAGTAGACGTCGCGCAGGTCGAGCAGCAGAGCCGCTTCGTCGAAGGTCAGGCCCATGCCGATCCCCATCGGGACGGCGAGCTGTCCTCGATCTGATCGTTGTCGGTGACCAGCGCCGCGGTGCCGGAAGCGAACGAGAGCAGGATCCCGGGCACGAAATGGTGGATGTGGGCGCCGCCGACGCTGGTGTTGCCGAGCGGCCACCAGCCGCCGCGGATTCCGTAGGTCGACAGGCGTGCGAAGCCGAATGCGCCGAGAAAGCCCGCGAGCAGGTTGAACAGCACCGCCTCGGAGCGCGGCGCCGAGGTGTAGCCCTCGAGCGCCACCCCGACGGTGTCCAGCGCCGCCGCCGCCGCCGCCTCGATCACGCCGTCGCCGGCCCCCTCCGTCGCCGGCGCGGCGCGCCGGCGCCACATGCGGACGAACTGGCCGCCGAGGACCGTGCCGGCGCTGGCGAACGAAGCTACGGCGAGGCCGGCGGTGATCTGCTCCGAGCGCCGCCAGCGCCAGCGAGCCCTCGCCCGGGCCCGGCGGCTGAGCCGGGTCGGCAGCCTCGCCCTCACGCTTACAGCCGCACCAGGTTGTCGGCGGTCGATCTCGCGGGTGACGCCGCGGAAGTCGACCACCAGCGGCGCCTCGGCGACCAGCTTCTCGTAGTCGATCTCGGGGTGCGCGGTGACGATCGCCGACCACGTCCGCCGCGGCGAGCGCCTGCGTCGAGCGCACCGAGCGCAGCCCGAAATCGCGCAGCTCGGGCACGTGCGGGTCGTGGTAGGCGAGCTCGGCGCCGAGCTCGCGCAGCAGGCGGATGATCTTCAGCGCCGGCGACTCGCGCATGTCGCCGACGCCGCGCCTTGTAGCTGACGCCGAGCAGCAGCACCTCGCGAGCCGTTGACCGCCTTGCCGACGTCGTTCAGCGCGCGCTCGATCCGCTCGACGCAGAAGCGCGGCTGGTTCTGGTTGATCTTCCCGGCCAGCTCGATGAACTCGGTGTAGAAGTCGTGCTCGCGGGCCTTGAAGGCGAGGTAGAAGGGGTCGACCGGCAGGCAGTGGCCGCCCATCCCGGGCCCCGGGTCGAAGCGCATGAACCCGAACGGCTTGGTCGCCGCGGCGTCGATCACCTCCCAGATGTCGATGTCGAGCCGGTCGCAGAGCATCGCCATCTCGTTGACGAGCGCGATGTTGACCGAGCGGAAGATGTTCTCCAGCAGCTTCGCCAGCTCGGCCGCCTCCGGCGTCGAGACGACGACGACCTCGTCGCAGATCTCGCGCGTAGAGCGCCGGCGCGCGCTCGGTGCAGGCGTCGGTCAGGCCGCCGACCACCTTCGGCGTGGTGCGGATCGTGTAGTCGGTGCGGCCGGGGTCGATCCGCTCCGGCGAGAAGGCGAGGTAGAAGTCGCGGCCGGCGGCGAGGCCGGACTCCTCGAGCATCGGCGCGCAGCCGCTCGCGGGTGGTGCCCGGGTAGGTCGTCGACTCGAGCACGACGAGCTGCTCCGGCTGCAGCACCGGCGAGAGCGAGCTGCGCCGAGTCGACCAGGTAGCGAGAGGTCGGGCTCGCGGGAGTTGGTGAGCGGGGTCGGCACGCAGATGATCACCGCGTCGCAGGAGGCGAGGTCGGCGTAGTCGGTCGGTCGCGTGCAGGCGGCCGGCGAGCGCCGCGAGGCGCGTCCGAGGGCACGTCCTCGATGTAGCTTCGGCCCGCGCGCGAGGCCTCGACCTTGCGCGGGTCGGCGTCGAGGCCGACGACCTCGTGCCCGGCCTCGGCGAAGGCGACGGCGAGCGGCAGGCCGACGTAGCCGAGGCCGATGATTCCGACCTTCATTGCGGGGAATTCTACGTAGGGCCGCGGTTCAGATATTCGGAATTTGGGCATTCGGCCGGCGTGGGACGACTGCAGCCCCGCCTTAGGATTGCCTCGATGAGGAGGATCTTTACGCCAACCGCACGGGGGTTGAGCGTCGCCCGGCACCTGGTCTGGTACCTGAATTACCAGATCTCCGGGGCAAGGGACCACGTCCGCTAGCGGCCGGCTCGCGCGGTCAGCGCCCACGCGAGGCGGTCGCGGGTCTCGGCCGGCTCGATCACCTCGTCGACGTAGCCGCTCGCCGCGGCGACCTCGGAGAGCAGGTGCTCCTGGGCGTAGGAGGAGGCGAGCGCGTCGTGCAGGGCACCGTGCTGGTCCGATGCCTCGAGCTGGGGGCGATCGATGATCCGCACCGCCTCGGTCGCGGCCATGATGCCGATCTCCGCGCCGGGCCAGGCGAAGACGACGTCCGCCCCGAGGTCCTTGGAGTTCATCGTGATCCCCGCCCCGCCGTAGGCCTTGCGGAGGATCACGGTGAGGCGCAGGACCGAGGCGCTGGCGAAGGCGCGGAGCAGCGCGGCGCCGTGACGGATGGCTCCCACCGCCTCCTGGCGCTGGCCGGGCATGAAGCCTGGGGTGTCGACCAGGACCACGAGCGGCAGCCCGAAGCGGTTGCAGGTGTTGACGAAGTGGGCTGCCTTGTCGGACGCCGCGGCGTCGATCACCCCGGCGACCCGGCGTGGCTGGTTGGCGACGATGCCGACCGCCTGGCCCTCGATCCTGGCCAACGCGGTGACCAGGTTCTGGGCCCAGCGCTCGCCGAGCTCGAGCATGCTGTCGGCGTCGGTGATCCCCAGGATCACGTCGCGGACGTCGTAGACGTGCCGCGCCTCCACCGGCACCAGCGGCGAGGGGTCGCGAAGCGGTGCCCGCAGCGGATGGGCATACGGCGGCTGGTCGCCGATCGCCGAGGGCAGGAAGCCGAGCAGGTGGCGGACCCGCTCGACCGACGCCGGTGTCGTCGTCGGCGACGATCTGGCAGACACCGTTTCGCTCGTGGATCCGGGGGCCGCCCAGCTCCTCCATCGAGATCTCCTCGCCGAGCGCCGCTCGCACCACCCGTGGCCCGGTGAGGAACATGCGGGCGTCCTCGGTCATCACTACGAAGTCGCTCAGCGCCGGAGCGTAGGCGCCGCCGCCGGCCGAGACCCCCGAGACGATCGAGATCTGCGGCGACCGCCGGCTCAGCTTGACGCTGGCCTTGAAGATCCGCCCGTAGCCGGCCAGCGCCGCGTGGCCCTCCTGAAGCCGGGCGCCCCCGGACTCGACGAAGCCGACGACCGGGGTTCCGGCGCTGCCGGCGATCTCCAGAGCCCGCACGATCGAGTCGGCGTGGGCCTCCCCCAGCGAGCCTCCCATGAAGGCCGGGTCCTCGGCGAAGCAGACCACCGGGCGGCCGTTGACCTGACCGGCGCCGGCAAGGACGCCGTCGCCGGCCTGGCCCTCGATGTTTCGCGATTGCACCCCCGAGCGAAGGACGCGCAGGCTACCGGGGTCGCAGAGCAGCTCCAGTCGCGAGCGGGGATCGGCGAGGGTGCGAGGGATCTCCGGGTGCAGCGGCGTGACCGAGCTGCCTTCGCCGCCCACGCTTCCGCCCTCGGTTGTCGGCCCGGATGCCATCGCTCGTCCCGTTCATGCTCGGCCTGCGTGCGCGGTTCCTTGAGCGACGGGCACCGGACCGTGCCTGGCGCCTGCCTGGCGGGAGAAGAAGTGCGGCGCCTGGCCGGTGCGCTCGTCAGCGCCCTGCGTGAAGGACTTGATCAGTTGCTCGTCCAGCGTCGCCTGGATGTCGAGTCGAAGTGTCAACTGACTCAGCGTCAGTGCCGATGGGCAAATCATGGATTCTGCTTGGAGCCTGGCCCGAGACGGCGCCGACCGCGAGCGCGTGCTCGACATGGATCGCCGCCTGCAGCCGGTGCGCCGGATGGCGTTCGGCGTGGTCGCCCTGGGCCTGCTCGCCTGCGGGCCCTGGCTCGGCTGGTGGACGATCGTGCCTGTAGCGATCGCGGCCGTCCTGTTTCGGATCGCCGACTCGCAGATCGAGCGGCTTGCCCACCCAGAGAATGCGATCTTCGCCGCCTGGGTCGGGTCGCAGGTCGTGATCGCGATCAGCGTCGCGATGACCGGCGGGCCGAACGTCCCGACGATCTCATGGTTCGCGATCCCGATCGTCACCCTTGCGTCTCGCTTCTCGGCCCGCGGGGTCGCCCTCGGTGTCGCAATCACGCTCGGTCTTATGTTCGCGGTCGCCTTCGGCGTCGATGCCCAAGCGGTGCTCGACGACCCGACCAAGCTGATCGCTCCGGTGACCCTGGTGTTCGCGGTGACCATCTTCTCGATCGCACTGATGCGGTCCGACATCGAGCACCGCAGCGAAGCGGTGATCGATCCGTACGGGGATGCTCAACCGCAAGGCTCTGAAGGTCCGGACCCAGGAGCTCGAGCAGCAGTCCGAGGTCAGCGGAGAGCCGATCGGCGTCGTGGTCGGCGATCTCGACGAGTTCAAACAGATCAACGACCGGCTCGGGCACGCGCACGGTGATGCAGTTCTCAAGGAGGTCGCCTACAGATTTCGCAAGCAGCTGCGCGCCTTCGATCTCGCCTACCGGCGTGGGCGGCGAGGAGTTCCTCGTGCTTTTGCCCGGCGCCAACCTGCAGGAGTCGGCGACGATTGCCGAAAGCCTGCGCCAGGCGATCTGCGGGGAGCGGATGATCGGCGACCTGCGGCTCACCATGAGCTTCGGTGTGGGTGCCTCGACAGGCGATGAGCGCTTCGACTACGAGGCTGTCTTCGCCGAGGCCGACAATGCGCTCTACGCCGCAAAGGCGGCGGGCCGCGACTGCGTCCAGAGGGCGATCCCGGTCGCCGAGCGGGCCATAGCGCATCTGAGCGGTCCGGCTAACCGAAGTCGATCACGCTGCGGATCCCGTCCTGCGCCTCCATCAGCTCGAAGCCATGGTTGACCTCGTCGAGCGCGATCGGTGGGAGACGAACGGGCTCTACGTCGATCTCGCCGGCGAGGTAGCGGTCGACCAGCTGGGGCACCTGGTCGCGGCCCTTCAGCCCGCCGAACGAGGAGCCGGCGACGCGCCGGCCGGTGATCAGCAAGCGGGGGACGATGTCGAGCGTCTCGCCCCTGCCGGCGACCCCGGCCACGGTGCAGAGGCCCCAGCCCATCCGCGCCGCCTCGACGGCCTGGCGCATCACGTCGACGTTGCCGGTCGCCTCGAAGGTGTAGTCGGCGCCAAAGCCGTCGGTCAGCTCGACGATCCGCTCGACCGCTCGTCGCCGCCGACCATCGTCTCCGTCGCGCCCTGGCCGCGTGGCGAGCTCGAGCCGGTCCTCGGAGAGGTCGATGCAGACGATTCGCTCGGCGCCCTGCAGCCGGCAGCCGGCGACCGCGCCGAGCCCCACCATCCCGGCGCCGAAGACGACGCAGGTCGAGCCCGGCTGGACCTAAGCCGTGTTCATCGCCGCCCCGAGGCCGGTCGAGAGCCCGCAGGCGAACAGGCAGGCGTGGTCGAGCGGCGCCTCCGGGTTGACCTTCGCCAGCGCGATCTCGGGCAGACGGCGTACTCGGCGAAGGTCGAGGTGCCCATGAAGTGGCGGATCGGCTCGCCGTCGCGGGAGAGGCGCGTCGTGCCGTCGGGCAGGTAGCCCTGGTTCTGCTGCTCGCGGATCGCCAGGCAGAGGTTGGTCCGCGGGTCGCGGCAGTGCACGCACTCGCCGCACTGGGGAGAGAAGAGGGTCACGACGTGGTCGCCGGGTACGACCGAGCCGACCCCGGCGCCGACCCGCTCGACGACGCCGCCGCCCTCGTGGCCGAGCACCGTCGGCGCGTAGCCGGATGGGTCGGCGCCCGAGGCCGTGTAGAGGTCCGTGTGGCAGACGCCGCAGGCCTCCAGCCGAACCAGGACCTCGCCGTCCCTCGGGTCCGCCAGGTCGAGCTCCTGGACCTCCAGGGGTGCGCCGAACTCCTCTAGGACCGCGGCTCGAACTTTCACGCTTGCCTCGGTAGCCACTGTATCCGAGCTTTGGCAGCCGGTTCGCCCGGGATTAGGATGTGGCCCTTGACTCAGGAGGGGAGAATGCAGCGTCTCGCAACCATCACCGCCGCCTCTACCGTGCTCATCGGGATCATCGCCTTTGCCGGCACCAGAGCGCCGCGCAGTCCGGTCCCGCGGCCGCGAGCGCCCGCTACACGGCGTATGCGGCCTGCGGTCTTGGTGCCCATGCGTCACCCGCCCACAGGTGCACGAGGGGAAGCAAGGTCGGCGCGTTCTTCAAGAGCACCGAGCCGGTCGTTTTCAAGCTCTGCGTCAAGTTCCCCGGCGGGCAGCACCTGTGCGCCAACGATCAGAACGCCAAGGCCGGAAAGCTCAAGGTCAACACGGTTACGACGAACAAGCTGGGGCGGCACAAGCTCACCTGGATCCTCCCCGACCGCGAGATCGTCAGATTCTTCCGGTTGGTCCGCCCCTGACGGACGCATCCTGCGAGAGCTGGGTCACACGATTCCTCCTGCGTTGAACCGGCGCGGGCGACGGACCGTAGACCGGACATCAGACGGCGGCCGCCGGGCTGCCCCAGACTCGTAACCATCGGCTGAGGCGGGCGCGGCCCGTCCACCAGATAGGAGCTCTCATGTCCCGCCCGTGGCTGGCCGCGGCGTTCGTGGCATCCCTGATCGCCTTCGCAGGCGCCTACGCCCTCGCGGCCCCCGGCGACCCCGCCCCCGGCGCCGTGCGCATCAGCCATCGGCTGGCGATCCGGCATCTGGGTCCCCCACCGGCGTCCTGGCACAAGGTCCGGCCTGCCGGGCTCGCCTGCGGTGCTCGCCTATCCGGGCGACTGGCAAGCGATCGGTGGCGACCCCGGCACCGCTTCGGCCGCGCTGCGAGTCAGTGGTCGGATCGTCGGCTATCTGAACGCAACTCCTCAAGGCGGCGCCGAGACGGCGGCCAACTGGCTCCGAATTCCCCCGACCGGATCACAACCGCGAGGAGGGTGATGAGCAGGTGGTGCCGAGGGCGGGGCGGGGCGGCCTGCACTTTCGCAGCGGTTCCGGCTCGTGCCTGATCGACGACTACACCGCCGGCAGCGGGGTCCGCTACCGAGAGCTGGCCTGCATCGTCGACGGGAGCCGCGCGACGACAGTGATCGTGGGGAGCACGACGCTCGGAACCTGGCCGCGTCTGGCCCCGGAGGTGCGCGAAGCGGTGTCGGGCTTCACCACCTGACCGCGAGCTTTGCAAACCACGACACCTGAGAAAGGAGGAAACCGATGGTCAACAACACTGCAGCGCGTCGGGTCGCCGTGATCCTGGCGGTGATGGCTCTCGGCGGCGCCGGCGGTGTCTCGGCGGCGGTCGCCGGACGCCACCACCATCACCATCATCGCGGCATCCCGCAGCATGACGGCGGTGATCACGACGCCGACAACAACGGCGGCCCCAGCGATGGGGATGGCCGTCTGTCCACCCTCGGCCGCCTGCCTGAGCCACCTGCTACGGAGTAGCAGGTGGCTTTCGGCTTCGCTCGACCATGGGCCGTGAAGGACTCGAACCTTCAACCTTGAGATTAGAGTTCCTGCTACCAGTTGAGCTAACGGCCCTGATAGCAGCGGCCCCGGGGTGCCGAGGCCGAGAGCGAAGTATAGGAAGCGCCGCGGCGAGGTTCAGCCGACCCGAATCGGCTCGCCGACCCTTTAGGAGGCTCGCTCCTCGGCCATCGCTGAAGAGGGCCCCGCACTCCCCGGGTCCCGTCCTCGGCTCTCCACGATCACCCGACACGGCCGGTTGGCGAGCACGTGGCGGGCGGTCGGTCCGAGCAGCCGCTCGTCGCTGGGCGCGTGGTCGGTGCTGAGGTAGATGAGGTCCGAGCGGCGCTCGATCGCCTCCTTGACGATCGTCTTGCCGGGGTTGCGGGAGCGGATCAGCTTGGCGCGGACCTTGAGCCGCCGTGCTCGCGCCTGAAGGCGGGCCACCTCGAGCACGTTGCGGCCCAGCTCCTCCTCCCGCTCGAGGGCTTGGTGGAGCTTCAGCTTCGGCGGCACCCGCAGCACGAAGAGCGCCTCCACCTCGGCGTCCGGCCCAACCAGCTTGGCGGCCCTGGCCATCGCCTCGGTGCTGACGTCGGTGCCGAAGATCGGCACCAACGCGGAGCGATAGGAGACCTCGTAGGAAGCCGAGTGGGCGCTGGGGTCGCTCGATTCGGTATTGCCGGCGGGGATCGAGCCCCCTGCGACGGCGGTAGAGGAGGTAGCCGGCCACCCCCGCGATCATCCAGCCGGTTCCCACGTAGCGGGCCTCAGTGTGGAGGGCGACGACCGATGCGAACGCGATTCCGGTCCCGATCGCGCCGAGGACGGCCGTCATCGGCACGGGCTTCCCCCTTACTCGCACGTTCCACGGCGCCCGGTAGGGGCGGTCTCGCGTCGGGTCGCGGAGGCGCAGGGCGACGATCGAGACGTGGGCGATCGTGAACGAGAGCATCGCGCCGAAGCTGTAGAGGTTGCCCAGGAAGTCGGTCTGGCCTGGGATCAGCAAGACGATCGCAATCGCCGAGAAGAAGGCGATCGTGAACCACGGCGTCCGGTAGCGATGGTGGAGCCGGCAGAACGGCACCGGGAAGCTGGCGATGCTCCGAAAGCGACCAGGACAGCCGCGAGATCCCGATCATCCCGGCGTTGGTGGCGACGATCAGGATCGTCGCCGCGAGGATGCCGATGTAGTACCGAGCGGCGGTCTGGACGGCGCCGTGCAGGTCGAGGGCGGAGACGATCCCCAGCACGGGGTCGTCCTTATAGGTTGTGCCGAGCTGGGTCGCGTAGTGCCCCGCGGCGTCCTGGGTGACCGGGAGCGCCGACATCGACACGATCGAGATCCCGGCGAAGATGCCGAGCACCGCGATCAGCACGTAGTTCACGGTGCGCGGGACGTCGCGCCCGGGTCGCGCGCCTCCTCCGCCATGTTCGAGACGGTTTCGATCCCCGTGTAGGCGATCATCGAGATCGAGACCGCGAACAGGAGCTGGCTGTAGGAGGGCGCGACGCCCAGGTGGTACCTGGCTTACGAGCAGCGACGGGTCGAGGACCACGGACCGCGCCCAGGCCCACGAGCGCGACCTGGGTGAGCAGGTCGGTGACCGCGAGGAAGACGTTGACCCTGGTCGACTCGCCGATGCCCCGGATATTCAGGAGGGCGAGGATCGCGATGACGCCCGCGCCGCCGATCACGTCGCCAGGCCCGTGCCCGAGCGCCGGGAAGAAGACGCTCAAGTAGTGGGGCACGAAGAAGGCGGAGATCGCAACCGTGATGATGTAGTCGAGCGACAGGCCCCAGCCGGCGAAGAAGGACACCAGCTCGTTGAAGGCGTGGCGGGCGAACGAGGAGGAGCCCCCGCCTCGGGGAACATCGAGGCGCCCTCAGCGTAGGTCTTGGCGGTGAGCGCGAACAGCCCGCCGGCGAAGACGAAGACCACCGGGGTCAGGCCCAGCGCGTGGGCGGCGACCAGCCCGAGCGCGTAGTAGATCGACGAGCCGACGTTCCCGTAGGCGGTCGCGAACAGGCCCGGCACGCCCACGCTTCGGCGAAGCCCGCGCTCCTTCAGCTGGGCCACGGCTCATGTTTCACCTAGGGAGGCCCTGTTAAGGGCCGCGCCGCGTAGAGATTTCGCTAAGACGCGTCGGCGGCCGGCTCGATCGGGGCACTGACGACGTCGCCGCGCCTGGGGGCGCGCGGGGCGCAGGACGACGACCTCCTCCGGGGCCCGCTCGAGCAGCCAGGCGACGTCGTCGGCGGCGAAGCCGTCGCCGCCATTGGTGGCCGCTGGGATCACGATCCGCTCGTAGTCCTCGTGCTCGAGCAGCATCTGCAGCGCATGGCGGTTGTCGCGGCCGCGCTCGATGCGGCTGTCGACGGGCACGTTGCTCTTCGCGGCGCGATGCTCGATCGCGTCCAGCAGCGGCAGCGCCGCTTCGCACTCCCGCGGCATCGGGCTGTCGAGCGGCATCTGGCGCGGCACCTCCACCAGGTAGATGGGGACGAGCGTCGCGTTCTCGGCCCGGGACAGGCGCAGCGCGGCCTCCAGGGCGCGCTCTGAGAGCGCCTCGCCGACGAACGGGAACGCGATCCGCTTGGTCCGGCGCTCGCGGAAGAAGTGGCGGCGGCGGCGCTCGCGGACGATAGGCGACGGCGCCGAGGCCGGCCGCCAGCGCCAACGATTACGACCCAGCAGCTCGGCGCTCACCGCTCCTCCTCCTCGGTCAGCTCGGAGCGGTCCGCGACCACTCGCAGATCGACCCCGGGAGCTGGCGCAGGATCTTGCTCGGGAGGCCCTCGCTGAAGCGCGCCCAAGCCGCCGCGGCAGCTTCGGGACCCCCATCAGGATGTAGGTGGTGCCGCGCTCGCGCGCCACCCGGGCGGCGGTCTCGGCGACGTCGTCGCCCTCCTCGACGATCAGGTTCGCGCCGAGCAGCGATGCGAGTCGCCGCAGCGCGTCGAGCTGCTGCTCGCTCCTCCGGCTTCGGATCGCGTCCGGCGGCCGAACGATCAGGACGATCCAGCGGCGCTTCAGCCGCTGGGCCGAGCGCCAGGCGCGCCGCAGTACCCTCTGCTCGCGCGGCTTTGGCTCGATCAGCGCCAGCAGGTGCTCGCCGACCGCCTGCGGGCCGCGGTCTGGCAAGCCGATCCTCGCCCGGGCGACCGACCCGCTCGACGCTGAGCCGCTTCGCCTCGACGTCCTCGGCGACCTGGCGCAGCGCCAGCTCGCGCAGCGCGGCCAGGTTCTCGATCTTGAAGAAGTTGTTGAGCGCCGCGTCGATCGAGCGCCCCGGATAGACCTTGCCCGCCTGCAGGCGACTGGATCAGCGCCTCCGGCGTGACGTCGATCAGCACCACCTCGTCGGCGCTCTGCAAGCACCTCGTCGGGGAAGGTCTCGCGGACCCGCACCCCGGTCAGCTCGGTCACCTGGTCGTTGAGCGACTCGAGGTGCTGGACGTTTACGGTCGAGAAGACGTCGATGCCCTCCGCCAGCACGTCCTCGATGTCTTCGTAGCGCTTCTCGTGCTCGACCCCGGGAGCGTTGGTGTGGGCCAGCTCGTCGATAAGGCAAAGCTCCGGGGCCCGGTCGAGGATCGCCGGCAGGTCCATCTCCTCGACCACGGTGCCTCGGTACTCGACCCGGCGGCGCGGAATCATCTCCAGGCCCTCCGCCTGGGCGGCGGTCTCCGGCGCGATCGTGAGGCTCGAGGTAGCCGATCACGACGTCGCGCCCGGCCGCCTTCTCGGCCTGGCCCTCCTGCAGCATGCGGTAGGTCTTGCCGACCCCGGCGTGCCATCCCGAGGAAGATCTTGTAGTGGCCTCCGACGCTCGACATGCGCTCATTCTCGCCCTCGATCAGGTTCGGGCTCCCTGCAGCGTGGCGATCCCGATCTCCAGCTCGTCCCGAAGCTGACTCCCTCGTAGAGGGCGCGAACAGGAGGCGCGCCGCCGTCGCTGAGCAGCCGGTTGAGCATCGCGGCGCCGGGTGCAGTAGACGGCCCCATCGACCTCGAGCATCGCCTGGATCTGCCGCAGCTGCGGCTCGGCCGAGCGCGATCTCCTCACGATTCACCGGCACAGCCGAGGAAAGGACGCGCCGCGGCCGGTCGGCTTCTGCGAGCACGCGAGCGATGCCCGGCTGCGAGCTCCTTGCGGCTGCGCTCGCTGGTCAGCTGGTCGGGCCCGGTATGGCAAGCAGCTACCGACTGGTCAGCGGATCGGCGCCCAGCGGCCAAGTTCCCTATCGAGGCTCGAACGGTGCAGCGGAGGCCCGCATACCGGGTCAGCGGACCGACCCGCTCCGGGGCCTCGAGCGCTGCATCGCCGCGCTCCAGCGATAATCTGGATGTCGTGAACTAGGGCGAGACCCGCCGACGCCGTAGATAAGCAGGTTGCGCCGCAGCAGCGCGTTGGCGCCGATCGGCCGGTAGCGGACCCCGCGCAGCGCCAGCGGCACCAGCAGCGGGATGATCAGCGCGTTGAAGACGATCGCCGAGATGATCGCCGAGAGGGGGGTCCCCAGGTTCATGACGTTGAGGTCGTCCAGCGGGCCCCTGCCGCCCCCGCTGGCGTAGGTGAAGGCGAACAGCGCCGGCAGGATCGCGAAGTACTTGGCGACGTCGTTGGCGATCGAGAAGGTGGTCAGCGCCCCGCGGGTGATCAGCAGCTGCTTGCCGATCTCGACGATCTCGATGAGCTTCGTCGGATTGGAGTCGAGGTCGACCATGTTGCCGGCCTCGCGCGCCGCCTGGGTGCCGGTATTCATCGCCACGCCGACGTCGGACTGCGCCAGCGCCGGGGCGTCGTTGGTGCCGTCGCCGGCCATCGCGACCATCCGGCCCTCGGCCTGCTCCTTGCGGATCAGCTCCAGCTTCTCCTCCGGCGTCGCCTCGGGAAGGAAGTCGTCGACCCCGGCCTCCTCGGCGATCTTCGCCGCGGTCAGCCGGTTGTCGCCGGTCACCATCACGGTGCTGATCCCCATCCGGCGCAGCTCGTCGAACCGCGCGCGCATGCCTTCCTTGATGATGTCCTTGAGGTAGATGACGCCGAGAACGTCGCCGTTGCGGGAGACGGCCAGCGGCGTGCCGCCCTCGCGCCCGATGCGGTCGAGCTCGATCCTGAAGCTCTGCCGGCGGCGTTCCTCCCTGCTCGGCGATCCAGCTCGCGATCGCATCGCCCGCGCCCTTGCGGTAGCGGTCGCCGTTGACGTCGACGCCGCTCATTCGCGTCTGCGGCCGTGAAGGGGACGAAGGTGGCCTCATGGCTCTGCAGCTCGCGCTCGCGGATCCCGAAGTTCTTCGCCAGCACGACGACCGAGCGCCCCTCCGGAGTCTCGTCGGCAAGCGAGGAGAGCTGCGCGGCCTCGGCGAGCTCGCTTCTCCTCGACGCCCGGCATCGGGATGAACTCGGTCGCCTCGCGGTTGCCGAGGGTGATCGTGCCGGTCTTGTCGAGCAGCAGCACGTCGACGTCCCCGGAGGCCTCGACCGCGCGGCCGGAGAGCGCCAGCACGTTGCGGCGCACGAGCCGGTCCATGCCGGCGATCCCGATCGCCGACAGCAGGGCACCGATCGTGGTCGGGATCAGCGCCACCAGCAGCGCGATCAGGGTCACGACCGAGGCGTCGGTGTGGGCGAACTCCGCGAAGGGCCGCAGCGACACGACGACGAAGAGGAAGATGATCGTCAGCCCGGCAAGCAGGATGTTCAGCGCGATCTCGTTCGGCGTCTTGCGGCGCTCGGCGCCCTCGACCAGGGCGATCATCCGGTCGAGGAAGCTCTGGCCGGCCTCCTGGGTGATCTCGACCACGATCCGGTCCGAGAGAACCCGGGTGCCGCCGGTCACGGCGCTGCGGTCGCCGCCGGACTCGCGCACCACCGGCGCCGACTCGCCGGTGATCGCCGACTCGTCGACCGTCGCGATGCCCTCGACGATCGTTCCGTCACCGGGGATCAGCTCGCCGGCCTCGACCACGACCACGTCTCCGCGCCGCAGCTCCGAGGCGGGCTTCTCGCCTCCGTCGCGCAGGTGCGCGGCGGTCTCGGTGCGCATCGCTCGCAGGCTGTCCGCCTGCGCCTTGCCGCGGCCCTCGGCTAGCGCCTCCGCCAGGTTGGCGAAGACCACTGTCAGCCAGAGCCAGACGCCGATCGTGAACGCGAACCAGGCGGGCTCGTTGCCGCCTCCGAGCGGCGAGCCTCCGAAGACCTGGATCAGCCAGCCGACCGAGGTCATCACGGCCCCGATCTCGACCACGAACATCACCGGGTTGCGGAGCTGGTGCCGCGGGTCGAGCTTGCGCAGCGAGTCGATCGCGGCGTTGGCGAGGATCGTGCGGTCGAAGAGGGAACGGGGCTCGTTGCGAAGCGTCTGGTCGGTCATGGGGTTGGTGCCTCCCGGTCCAGTGCGAGGTTGAGCTCGAGGACGTTCACGCCCGGCTCCCCGAGGACGCCGAGGGCGCGGCCGTCGGTGTTCTCGTCGACCAGCTCGTTGACCCGATCCAGCGAGATCCCGCGCACCTCGGCGACGCGATGCGCCTGGATGCGGGCGTTGGCCTGCGAGATGTGCGGATCGACGCCGGAGGCCGACTGCTGGACTGCATCCGGCGGGATGTCGGGGATCGTCAGCCCCGGGTTGTAGCGGCCGCTCGAGGGCGAGGTAGGCCCTCGCGTTGTCGACGACGACCTGCTTCAGCTCAGCACTGTTGGGGCCAAGATTGCTGAAGCCGGTGGCGTTCGCCGCATAGCCGGTGGCCGAGGGACGGCTCTGGAAGTAGCGCTTGTCGGGCTCGGTGATCACGTTCCCGTCGGCGTCGGTCTTCGGCTTGCCATCCTTGCCCAGGACCGGCTTCTGGAACGACTGGCCGATCAGCTTCGAGCCCACGGTGCGGCCGTCGACCTCGACCCGGCTTCCGTCCGCCTTGTTGGGGAACAGCACCTGGGTGACCCCGGTGATCGCGAGCGGGTAGGCCAGCCCCAGCAGGAGGCTGAAGACGACGATCGCGAGGACGGACTGGATGGCGTCGCGGCGCATGGTCAGAAGAGCTGCGTGGTCAGGGACTGGGCGATCGGGCCGAGCAGCAGCGCCGGCACGAAGGTGAGCAGGGCGACGAGGAGGATCGTCGCCACGAGAAGGACTACGAAGACCGGGCTGTCGGTGCGCATCGTGCCGCGACCGACCGGCGCGACCCGCTCGCCGGCAAGCGCCCCCGCGGTCGCGAGAGCCGCCAGCAGCGGGATGAAGCGCCCCAGCATCATCGTCACCCCGCCCGCCAGGTCGGCGAAGGTGATCCCGTAGGCGCCGACGTTGCCGGGCGCGTTGGGCTGCACGAAGCCGGTGTAGCCGGCGAAGGCGGAGCCGTTGTTGTTGGCCTGCGAGGTGTAGGCGTAAAGCGACTCAGTGAACCCCTGCGGGCCAGGGTTGAAGATCGACTCCGTCCCGTAGGGGCTGGCCACCGCCCAGGCGGTCATGAAGAGGACCAGCATCGGGACGACCAGGACGCCGATCAGGACCAGCTTCATCTCACGTGCGCCGATCTTCTTGCCCATGAACTCCGGCGTGCGGCCGACCATCAGGCCGGCTATGAACACCGCCAGGAGGACGAACAGCAGCATCCCGTAGAGGCCCGAGCCGACCCCGCCGAACACCACCTCCCCGATCATCATGTTGGACAGCGGCACGGAGCCGCCAAGGCCTGTGTAGGAGTCGTGGGCGGAGTCGACCGAGCCGTTGGAGGCGTCGGTGGTGGCGGTGGCCCAGAGGGTCGAGTCGGCGATCCCGAAGCGCTGCTCCTTGCCCTCCAGGTTGCCGCCCGTGGTGCCGTCGCCGGCGTCGGCGCTGATCTGGGCAGCGTGCTGGGCCGGCGATCCGTGCTGCTCGGCGGCGTAGGCGATCGTAAGCCCGCCGACGAACATCACGATCATCGCCGCGTAACAGCGCCCAGCCCTGGCGCCGGTTGCCGATCATGCGGCCGAACTGGGCCGTCGCCGCGGCCGGGATCAGGAGGATGAAGAGGCACTCGACGAAGTTCGAGAACTGGGTTGGGTTCTCGAACGGCATCGTCGAGTTGACGTTGAAGAACCCGCCGCCGTTGGTGCCGAGCTGCTTGATCGCGATCTGCGAGGCGGTCGGGCCGAGGGCCAGGGTCTGGTCGAGCCCGGTGACGGTCTTGAAGCTCACCGACCCCGAGAGCGTCTGGATCGACTCCCTGCGAGACCAGGATCAGCGCGCCGACGATCGAGAGCGGGAGCAGGATGTAGAGCACCGAGCGGGTGAGGTCCTGCCAGAAGTTGCCCAGCTCGTGGCCGCTGCGGCTGGCGAAGCCGCGGATCACCGCCGCGAGGACCGCCATCCCGACCCCGGCGGAGACGAAGTTCTGCACCGCCAGCCCGAACATCTGGCTGAAGTAGGAGAGCGTGGTCTCGCCGCCGTAGTACTGCCAGTTGGTGTTGGTGATGAACGACGAGGCGGTGTTGAACGAGACGTCCCAGCTGCCCGAGTGGAAACCCTCCGGGTTGAAAGGATGGATCCCCTGGGTGCGCAGGATGACGTAGAGGACGACCCAGAAGAGGGCGCTGAAGACGAGCGTCGTGCGCGCGTATGCCTTCCAGTCCTGGCCGCTGTTTGGATCGACGCCGATCACGCGATACGTCAGGCGCTCGATCGGGCCGACGACCGGGTCCAGGAACGTGGGCCTGCCCTGGTACACGCGCGCCATGTAGCCGCCGAGCAGCGGCGTCAGCGCGGTCAGCACGGCGACGTAGATCGCGATCTGGAGCCAGCCCTGGAGGGTCATCTAGAGGCGCTCCCCGCGCAGCAGGGCGTAGAGCAGGTAGGCGAAGACCAGCACCGAAACCGCGAGGCCGAAACCCTCGGCGGCGCTCATACTCGGTTCAGGGCCCAGATCAGGCCGACGAGGCCCGCGAAGGTGAGCAGCGCCATCGCGACTGCGAGAAGATCATCCATGCCTCGATGATCGATCCCGAGCCGCTAAGGCAACGTCAGGATTCCGCGCCGGGCCGTTGAGATTTCGCTAACGCCCGCTCACTCGGCGCGCAGGCGGTAGCCGACCCCGGGCTCGGTGATCAGATACCGCGGCCGGGAAGGGTCCGCCTCCAGCTTCGAGCGGATGTGGGCGAAGTGGACGCGCAGGTAGTGGGTCTCGTCCTCGTATCCCGGCCCCCAGACCTCCTGCAGGAGCTGGCGCTGGGTGACCAGCTTGCCGCGGTGCAGCGCCAGCACCCGCAGCAGATCGAATTCGATCGGGGTCAGGTGGACCTCGGCGCCGTCGCGGCGCACGCTGCGGTCGGCGAGGTCGATCTCAAGCTCGCCGACCGAGATCCGCGGCTCCCCGAATTCCTCGCCGCCGCGGCGCAGGACGGCGCGCAGGCGGGCGAGCAGCTCGTCGCTTCCGAAAGGCTTGGTGACGTAGTCGTCGGCGCCCGCATCGAGGGCTCGTACCTTCTCGCGCTCGTCGCCAACCGCCGAGAGGACGAGGATCGGCAGCTGGCTCCAGGTGCGGACCTCGCGGCAGACCTCGACCCCGCTGCCGTCGGGCAGCACCAGGTCGAGGACCAGGGCGTCCGGCGGTCGCACCGACAGCGCTCCCAGCGCCTCCTCCTTGTTCTCCGCGGTCTCGACCTCGTAGCCGGCATCGCGCAGGATCACCTTCAGCCCCCGCACGATCTGCGGCTCGTCGTCGACGACCAGGACCTTCTGGCCCATCAGTGCGTCGCCGCCGGCTGTGGCGCAAGCGGAAAGGAGACCGCGAACGAGGTCCCCTGGGTGGTCTGCAGCCGGATCGTCCCTCCATTCGCTTCGACCAGCCCGCGGCAGATCGCCAGCCCAAGCCCGGAACCGGCATGCCCGTCCCGCCCGCCGACGAAGGGCTCGAAGATCTCGGATTGCCGCGACGCCGGGATCCCAGAGCCCCGATCGGTGACCCGGACGATCACCCTGCCGCCGCCGGTCCCGCCGCTGATCCGCACCGGCTCGTCCTCGGGCGAGTAGCGGATCGCGTTCTCGAGCAGGTTCGAGAACACCCGCTCCAGCTGCGCCGCGTCGGCCTGCACCAGCGGCAGCTCGGGCGGCAGGTCGAACTCGATCGGGTGCTCGCCCAGCCGGCCGCGGACCGCCGCGGCGGCGTTCGCGGTCACGTCGGCGAGGTCGGTCCAGTCGGTCTGCGGATTGACGGCGCCGGCCTGGATCCTCGAGACGTCGAGGAGGTCGTCGACCAGCCGCGCCAAGCGCTCGGATTCGGCGTCGATCACCGAGAGCAGCTCGCCGCGATCGCCCTCGGAGACCGTCTCCGCCCGCAGCCCGGCGGCCGCGGTCGTGATCGCGGTCAGCGGCGAGCGCAGATCGTGCGAGATCGCGTGCAGCAGAGCGGTCTTGGCGGCAGTCGGCTCGGCGTGTCGCCTCGGCCTCGGCGAAGCGGCTGGTGATCCGGTCGTGCTCGTGGGCGATGTCGATCAGACGGCCCAGCGGCGCGGCGATCCGCTCGAGGTCGTCCCTGGCCCATCCGGAGTCGGGGGCCGCGGCGATCCAGCCGGAGCGGCTCTGTGCGGGAAGCCGCACCGGGTCGCCGCCCCCCTCGGCGGGGCGGCGGTTAGCTCCAGCCGCAGCGCCGCCGATGTGGACGCGGCAACGCTGGCGGTCAGGTTCCGCAGTCTGGCCTCGAAGTCGCCCGCGGCGAGTATCGCGGAGGCGGCTTCGGCAAGCAGGATCGCCTCGCGCTCCCGCGCCGCCGCCAGCCGCGCCCGCTCCTCCGCCTGGAGCGTCTGATGGCGCGCGGTCGCCGCCAGCCGGCTGACCACAACCGCGACGATCAGGAACACGCCGAGGGCGACGACGTTCTCGGAGTCCGCGATCGTCAGCCGGTGGCGCGGCTCGATGAAGAAGAAGTTGAGCGCCAGCACGCTGAGCACCGCGGTCGCCAGCGCCGCCGGCTCACTGCGGCGAATCGCGACCAGCAGCACGGCGAGCAGATAGACGACCCCGAGCCCGGTGATCGGCGCCGCCTGGTCGAGCAGCGTGACCAGCCCGGTCGCGGTGGCCACCGAGACCAGCACCTGGAGTGCCGTGACGGCGAGCTCGCGCCGCCTCAGCGCAGATTCACCCCCGGAGGGCAACACAGGTCCAGTGTAGGTCGCGCCGGGCGTCCACCCGCGCCGCAGGCTAGGGCTGGGTGGGCAGGCCCGTTCCGGCGCCGCCGCCGGACAGGCCGCCGAGCGGATTCTCGAGCGCCTGCTTGCCGGCTCCGGGCTGTGACTTGGCGGCCCTCTCCGCCGCCGCGATCTGCTGGTCGATCGCCTTGCCCTGCTTGCGGTACTGGGCCAGCGCCTGATCGACTGCCGAGGCCTGGGTTCCGGGCGCCTCCTGCTTGGCCTTCCTTCCGGCCTCGTCGCCGGCGGCGAAGTCGCCGGAGTAGTACTCGTACTGGGCAAGGGTCAGGTAGGAGTTGAGGCTCGGCCTCGCCTCCGCGTAGACCTTCTGCGCGTCGGCGGCGCCCTCGATCTTGGTGCCGAAGTCGGCCGCGGGACTGGTCGCGGCGGAGTAGAGCAGCGCCGTGGCCGCGAGGTTGGCGACGTTGGGGTTGGGGTCCTTCGTCACCTTGGCATAGCGAAGCCAGGCGACGCCTGCGCGGTTGAAGTCGTCGATGCCCTGCTGGGTGAAGCCGGTGGTCTGGCCTGTGTTGGGATCGGTCTGGATCTGCGAGCGGCCGGCGGTCGACCAAGCCTTGACGGCGCGCAGCAGAAGCTGCTCGTCGTTGGGGTTCTTGGCGAGCTTCTGATCGATCTGCTTGGCCTGATCCTCGAATGCGCTCGCGGAGGAGCTCGTGCTGCTGTTCCCGACCAGCGAGCCGAGGTCCACCGGGCCGACGACGAAGAAGAGGCTGGCGGCCATGATGAAGGCGAGCAGCGCGTAGACCACCTGGACCACGCGCCTGCGGCGCCCACGCATGTCGAACACCATCCTGTGCTCGCCGCTGTTAGCCAAGCTTCATCGCTCCTGAGTGGAAGGTTCGGGTAAGCGCCCGCCCGCCGGCCTCCCGAACACGCGGGCAAGGACGATACTCAACTCGTAGAGCACGATCAGGGGCACCATCTCGATCAGCATCGTCACCGGGTCGACCCCGGGCAGGGCCGCAGCGACGACCGAGATGATCAGGTAGGCGTAGCGGCGATTGTGCGAGAGCTGCTGCGGCGTCACGATCCCCAGCTTCGTCGCCGCAAGGACCCCGACCGGGACCTGGAAGATGATCCCAACCGCGAGCAGGGTGGTGAGCAAGAACCCGTAGTAGTCGCGGGCCCGAACCTGGACGTTGAACTGGTCGTCGTTGAAGTTGAGCAGGAACTTGACCGCCGCCGGCATCACGACGAAGTAAGCGAACACAACCCCGGCGACGAAAAGCAGCGGCACGATCAGCAGCATCGGCGTCACTACCCGGCGCTCGCCTTCGCTGAAGGCGGGCAGGACGTAGGCGTAGACCTGGTACAGCGCGACCGGCAGAGTGAGGATCAGAGCCGAATAGGCGGAGACCATCAGGGTGGTGGTGAACGGCTCGGCGACGCCGAAGGTCAGTAGTTGATCGTGGTTGCTGGGCAGCGGCCCGTTGGCGATGTCGAGCAGCCGGTGGTTCTGCCAGAAGCAGAGGCTCAGCGCGACGCAGAAAGCGGCGATCGTGACGATCAGCCGAGTGCGCAGCTCATCGAGGTGCTCGACGAGAGTCAGGCGATCCTCGTGCCTGACCGCCTTCAGGCGGGCCACCGTCGGTGAGCCCTCCTAGGCTCGCTTCTCGGTGACTACCTCGCCCTCGACGGACTCGACCGCCTCGGCCTCTGCGGCGGCCTTCGCCTGGTGCAGTTCGCGCATCTCTCGATCCTCTTCGTCCTCGTGCTCACCGCTCATCGAGCCCCTGAACTCGCGGATCCCCTTGCCAAGCGAACGGCCGAGCTCCGGAAGGCGCTTCGGGCCGAACACGATCAAGGCGATCACCAGCACGACGAGAATTTCGGGCAATCCGATATTGGGAATCACAGGCACATGGTAGCGGTGGCCCGTGTCAGGGCCATGAAGCTCAGCTTGCCTCGGTCTCCCGCTCGGCTTCGAAGTTGAGATAGAAGCGGCTCGGGGTCGGCTCGGCCTGGCCCTGGTACTTGCTGCCGACGTCGCCCGAGCCGTAGGGAGTCTCGACCGGGCCGTCCATCCGCATGAAGGAGATCTGGCCGATCGGCATCCCCTGGTAGATCGTGATCGGCAGGTTGGCGACGTTGGAAAGCTCCAGGGTCAGGTTGCCCTCGAAGCCGGCGTCGACGAAGCCGGCGGTCGAGTGGATCAGCAGCCCCAGCCGTCCCAGCGAGGACTTGCCCTCCAGCCTCGCCACGAGGTCGTCCGGCAGCCGCACCCGCTCGAGGGTCTGGCCGAGCACGAACTCGCCCGGGTGAAGGATGAACTTCTCGCCCTCGGAAACCTCGACCAGTTCGGTCAGGTCATCCATCGGCTGGCGGACGTCGATGTAGGGATGGCGGGCGTTATGGAAAACCCGGAACTTTCCGTCGACCCTCACGTCGACGCTCGACGGCTGCACCATCGACGGGTCGTAGGGGTCGAAGACGATGCGACCGGCCTCGACTTCCGCCCGGATCGTGCGGTCGCTCAGGACCACCGCTGAGCCGAAATCTGGGGGTTTGGCATGGCGAATCCAGTCTATTGACGATGCCCCCATACCCGGTTCTAGGGCTTTGTCGGGATTTCCCCAAAAGTGAGGTCAACTGGCGATAGGCATCCCCCGATATGCGGCTCAAGATGCCCGCCGGAAAGAGTCAGACCAAGCTCTCCAGGACCAAGCTCGATCTGCACGTCTGCCCCGAGTGCAGCTCCGAACTGGTCCAGCCCGTCGCCTGGGAGCAGGTGGCGAGCAGCAGCGACTGGCGGCTGTGGCGGCGCTGCCCCGAGTGTGAGTGGAACTCGAACGACGTCCACCACGAGGCCGCGATCGACGACTACGACGAGCAGCTCGATTTCGGAACCCGCGAGCTGGCCGAGGAGCTGCGCCAGCTCCAGCAGGCCAACATGCAGGAGTCCGCGGACCGTTTCGCGGCCGCCCTGCAGGCCGACCTGATCCTCCCCGAAGACTTCTAGGCCTTTCCCCCACGGTTGAGAGCGGCTCGGGCGGGAACCTGCCCCCTATGGCCGAGCTCATCCTGGGGCCAGTTCTCCGCTATGTGAGCGATCGCGAGGCTACCGTCTGGATCGAGGTCGATTCCAGTTGCGAGGTGGAGGTGCTGGGGACGCGCACGGCCACTTTCGAGGTGCAGGGACACCACTACGCGCTGGTGCTGATCGGTGGACTCGAGCCGGGTGAGCAATACGAGTACGACGTGCTGCTGGACGGCGCCGTGCGCTGGCCGGAGGAGGGCTCCGACCTGCCACCAAGCGTCATCCATACAATCGACCCCAGCGGCCCGATCGAGATCGTCTTCGGTTCCTGCCGGGTCGCACTTCCCCACACCGAGCCCTACACCTACAGCAAGGACGAGCACGATGAGGGTCGCGAGTTCGACGCCCTCCACGTCCTGGCGACGGAGATGATCAGGGGTAGCCGCGAGGACCACCCCGATGCGCTCCTTATGCTCGGCGACCAGGTCTACGTCGACGAGGGCTCGCCGCGCGCGAGAGAGAAGATCCGCCGGAGGGGGAAGGATGAGCGCCCTCCCGGGGACGAGGTCGGCGACTTCGAGGAGTACACCTGGCTCTACCACGAGTCCTGGTCCGACCCGCTGCTGCGCTGGTTGATGTCGACGGTGTCGTGCTCGATGGTCTGGGACGACCACGACATGCACGACGACTGGAACATCTCACGCGAGTGGCTGGAGGAGATGAACCGACATGAGTGGTGGCGCCGCCGCGTCGTCGGCGGCTTTGTCACCTACTGGCTCTACCAATACGCCGGCAACCTCTCGCCGCGGGAGCTGCGAAAGGACGAGGTCTGGCGGCAGATCGAGCCTGGAAGCGACGCCACCGAGATCCTGCGCGAGTTCGCCGATCGCGCCCACCAGACCGCCGACGGCAGGCGTTGGAGCTTCTGCCGAGACCTCGGCCGGTCGCGGATCATCGTGCTCGAGGATCGCGCCGGCAGGGTTCTGGAGGTAGACCGCCGCGCGATCGTCGATGACGAGGAGTGGCGGTGGATCACCGAGCACGCGAGCGGTGATTTCGACCATCTGCTGCTCGCCACCACAGATCCCTTCCTTCTCACCCCGGCGATGCATCACATCGAAGCCTGGAACGAGCGGGTCTGCGACGGCGTCTGGGGGGCCACTGCGAGCCGGGCGGGGGAGAAGCTGCGACGCGCCCTGGATCTCGACCACTGGGCGGCGTTCGGAGACTCCTTCCGCCGCCTCGCGGAATTGATCGAGGAGGTGGGATCAGGCCAGCGCGGGCCCGCCCCGGCGTCGGTCGTGGTCCTTTCCGGCGACGTCCATCACGCCTATCTCGCCGAGATCGGCTTCCCGGCGGGCAGCCGGGTGCAGAGTGCGGCCTACCAGGCGGTCTGCTCGCCGTTTCGCAACCCCCTCGACGCCCACGAGCGCACGCTCATGAATGCCTCCCTCTCGCCACCGCTCCGGCGATTCGCCTGGCTGCTGGCCCGCGCCGCCGGGGCACTGCCGGCGCCGATCGGATGGCGTTTCCTCGAGGGGCCCTACTTCGACAACCAGGTGGCGACCCTGCGCGTGGACGGCAGACGCTCGACGCTTCGCCTCGACAAGACGATTGCCGGCGAGCACGACGAGCGCCAACTGGAGTGCAGCTTCGAGCGGCGGCTCAGCTAGGCGTAGCGGTCGACGATCCCGTCGGCGACCATCTCCAGCAGCGAGCGCTGCTCGGGGTCGAAGGCCGGCCCGGCGAGGGTTCGCTTCGCCGCTGCCACCAGCTCCAGCGCCTCGCCGCGAACCTGCTCGAGCGCGCCGCTGGCGGCAATCCGGTCGCAGATCCGCTCGGCTTCAGCCGGGCTCAGTCCGCGAAGCTCGATTTCGGCCAGCTCGGGGTCGCGCTGCATGGCGACGATCAGCGGCAGCGTCACGGTGCCGTCGAGCAGGTCGGTTCCCCGCGCCTTGCCGGTGCGCTCCGGCGGGCCGCTGACGTCGAGGACGTCGTCGAGCAGCTGGAAGGCGAGGCCGATCTCGGCCCCGAAGGAGCGAAGCTCGGCTTCGCCGCCGGAGCCGTTGGCGCCGGTGGAGTTCCCGGTCCGGGCGGCCCACCCCATCAGGCAGGCGCACTCGAACAGCCGCGCCGTCTTCAGCCGGCAGCGCTCCAGGTAGCGCTCGGCGCCGATCGAGGTGTCGTACTCGTCGTGGCGCTGGGCGAGCTCGCCGCGGGCGAGCGCGACCGATGAGTCGCTGAGCAGCGCCACCTGGTTCGCGTCGCCGGCGTCGGCGAGCATCGCGAAGGCGCGTGAGAAAAGCAGGTCGCCCGTCGCTGTCGCCTTGTCGCGCCCCGAGGTCGCGGCGACGGTCGGGCGGCCTCGCCGAAGCGGGGCGTCGTCGAGGACGTCGTCGTGCACCAGGGTGGCCATGTGGACCAGCTCGACCGCGGTCGCGGCGCGGATCGCGGCATCGCCCCCGGCGGCGCCGCCGCAGAGCAGGACCAGCAGCGGGCGAAGCCGCTTGCCCCCCGCCTGCAGCGTTGCCTTCGCGTCCTCTTCGAGCGAGGGACCGTGCCCCCTGGTCTCCTCGCGCAGCCGGGTCTCGACCGCGCCCAGGCGGGTCGGAAGCCAGGCGCTCGCGGCGTCGAGCACCGCGGTCACCGGCGGGGGAACGGCGGAGTGGCGGCGGCTCACGATGCCGGCCCTGACGCCGCTGTGGATCGCGATGATGCCGCCGGCCAGGACCGTCACCCTGATCCGGCCCAGCCCGACGGCGTCCATGCGGGCCGCCAGCTCGCGCGGCGCGGGGAAGCTGCGAACCGATTCCGGCAGGTAGGTGTAGGCGTCGCGGTCACCCGCCAGCGTCCCCAGCAGCGGCACGACCCGGTCGAACCAGAGCGAGTAGAAGATCGACAGCGGCGGGCGCTGCGGGCTGGGTGATCTCGAGAATCGCCAGCCGCCCGCCAGGGCGCAGGACCCGCGTCATCTCGGCCAGGCCGCGGTCGAGGTCGGCGAGGTTGCGGACTCCGAAGCCGACCGTGACCGCGTCGAACGACCCGTCCTCGTAGGGAAGCTGGAGCGCGTCCGCGTATTCGAACCGGACGCCCGGGATACCCCGGCGTTCGGCCTTGCGGCGGGCGAGGTCCAGCATCGGCTCGGAGAAGTCGCAGCCGACCACGCTGCCGGAGCGGCCAACGCGGCGCGCGAGCTCCAGGGCGAGGTCGCCGGTGCCGCAGCAGACGTCGAGGGCGCTGTCACCGGGCGCCAGCTCGGTGCGATCCGCGCTCCGCTGGCGCCAGCGGTGGTGAAGGCCGGCGGTCATCACCGAGTTCATCGCGTCGTAGTGGCCCGCGATCCGGTCGAACATGCGGTTGACCTGGCCGGCGAACTGCTCCGAGCCTCGGCTTGGGCGCTGGGAGCTTGGGGCCGTCATCTCATTCGGGCGCCCGCTGGGGACCCGGACACCTAGTCCAGATAGGCGAGGAACTCGGCCACAGCCTTCTGCTTCTCGGGAGGCAGGCCGTTGAAGGAGGGCATGATCCCCGGCCCGATCTGCAGCGAGCGCAGGATCGCCGCCTGCGGTATCCGCGAGCCGATGTGGGTCAGCTCCGGCCCGGGCCCGTTGTTGCCGTTGTCGCCGAGCTTGTGGCAGGCCAGGCAGCCGGATTGGGCGACCACTTCCTTGCCCTGCTGGTACTGCTTGGGCACCGTCATATCGATCTCCCCCGGCGATCCGGCGGTGGCGCCGAGGAAGGTCAGGTAGGCCATCGCGACGATCGTCAGGCAGCCCGCGGTGGTCGCGATCGGGCGCCGCTCCGGGCGCCGCTCCGGCCCGCGGTCGTAGAACGGCAGCAGGAGCAGCAGCACCATCGCGATCGTCGGGATGATCACGGTCGCGAACGGGACCAGCTCGGGGGGCTTGATCACCCGCAGCAGCTCGAAGAGGAAGAAGAAGTACCAGTCCGGCCGCGGCACGTAGGTGGTCGTGGTCGGGTCGGCCTTCGGGCCCTGGTCGGCGCCGAGGATGATCGACATCGCGATGATCACCACCGCGACGACGAGCGCCATCGTCGAGTCCTTGAGCACCGCGTAGGGGAAGAAGGGCTTGCCCTTCTTCTTCAGGACCTCGTACTCCTGGAGGTACTGCTCCTTGTCGCGGTTCTTCACGGCCGCCTCATTCCAGCGAGCGACGTGGGCTTGGGGCCGGCTCCGTCACGCCGCCGTTGGCCGAGGCGCTGACCCTCTCCACCGGCAGCGCCGCCTTCGGCTTCTCCACCTTGAGCCAGGGCGGGGCCGTGGTCCCCAGCCTGACCACCAGGTAGAGGTGGGCGCCGATCAGGGCGATGATCGCCCCCGGCACGAGCAGCATGTGGATCGCGTAGAAGCGCGACAGCGTGGTCGCGCTGAACTCCGGCCCGGCGCGTAAGAAGTCGGCCAGATAGGGGCCCAGCACCGGGCCGGTGGCGGTGATGTTGTTGGCCACCGTGGTGGCCCAGAAGGAGCGCTGGTCGAAGGGCAGCAGGTAGCCGGTCAGGCCCATGACCATGGTCAGGATCAGCAGCACCACGCCGATCACCCAGTTGAGCTCCCGCGGGTACTTGTAGGCGCCGAAGAAGAAGACCCGCGCCATGTGCAGGAAGATCACGATGATCATCACGCTGGCGCCCCACTTGTGCATCCCGTGCACGAACTCGCCGAGGAAGACGTCGTTGTTGATGTGGGTGATCGACGCCGGGGCCTGGGTCGGCGAGGGCGTGTAGTACATCGCCAGAAAGAGGCCGGTTATCGCCTGGTAGACGAACGCGAACAGGGTCGCCGAGCCGAGCGTGTAGAACCAGTTGGTCCCCTTCGGGACCTTGCGGTAGAGCATCCCGGTGAGAAAGCCCGAGGCGCCGGTCCGCGAGTCGACCCAGCCGGCGACGTCCTTGGCGCCCTCCGCCGTGCCGGCGACGAGTCGCTGGGTATCGCTGGGCGGCGCCTCCGGTTCCTTGGTCAGGTCGGCCGGCGCCGGGCCGTTGCCGTGCCCGTTCTCCCCCGGCTTGGCGGGCTTGCGGAAGGCGGCTGGGAGGGGAAGCTTCACCGCTGCCTACTTCGGGGGCGGGAAGGTCGAGGGCCGCGGCGGATAGAGGTACTCCCAGATCCCGCCCGTGAACTCACCGGGGTCGCGGGCCCGCACCGGCTCGAGCTGCGAGGTGACGCTGTAGCGGGGGCCGACCTCGACCTTGCCGGCGCGGATCCGGGTCTGGAAGCGGTCCAGGGGCCGGACCGGAGGGCCGCCGATCCGCTTTCCCTCGAAGTCGTAGACGCCACCGTGGCAGGGGCAGATGAAATTGCCAGCGGCCTCGACGAAGCGCACCGGGCAGCCGAGGTGGGCGCAGCGCGACGAGATCGCGATGTACTCGCTGGGGTTCTCCCCCAGCTGCTTGGAGCCGAGCCGCACGAATGCGGTCGTCTTGCCCGCCTCGCCGATCCCCGGCACCGCGGTGAAGACGACCTGCTTGTAGGTGTCGGCGGTGAAGTCGGCGAGCACGCCTACCGCCTCCCAGCGCTCCTTGCCGCGATGGAAGATCGGCGCGATCGCGAAGCCGATCGTCGGCAGGGCGACGGCGCCGACCGCAACGCCGCCGATCGCCTGCACCGCGACCTCGAAGGCACGGCGGCGGGTAATCGACTCGCCGGGGAAATAGCCGGGCGGGTCGGGCTTTGCCGGCGCCCCTCCCGCGGAGGGAGCCGCCGCTCGCTGTTCGGATTGATCAGCCACTGTCAGCCGGTCTCGGAGCGGCAAAGTCTATTGACTCAGCGAGGCGATCCAGATCGATCTCCAGGCCCGTCGCGGCGGCGATATCCAGCGCCGGCCGCAGCAGCGCATCGACGTCCGGCGGGTCGGCGCCGCGAGCCGCCGCCTTAGCCTTGCGGTGAGCCTCGTTTGCCCCGCATCCGACGGCCAAAGTCGTCGCCAGCCAGAGCGCCGGGACGATCCGCTCGTTTCCCTCCGCGTGGCAGGCGGCACAAAGGCTGATCAGATCGGAGAGCTCGGCCACCGCCTCGGAGTCGCCGAGTGCGGCGAGCCGCTCGAGGCCCAGCGCATACAGATAGTCGCCGGCCAGAAGCGCCAGGTCCTCGTCGTGGCCGGCGAGGATGCGCGGAGTGCCGTAATGCAGCTCATAGCCCTCGCGGATCGCCTCGATCACCTGCGAGTACTCCTCCGGCGCGCCGGCGGCGCGCGGCCCGGCCGCGGCCAGCGGCCCCAGCACCGGCTCCGCGGTCGGCTCGACGACGTGGGACGAGATCACCGTGTCCTCGCGCCGCAGCCGCTCGGCGATCTGCTGCAGCGCGTTCACGCCAGCGCCTCGGCCAGGGCCTCCCGGGCCGCCTCCACGGTGCGGTCGATCGCCTCGGAGTCGTGGGCCAGGGAAACGAACCAGGCCTCGAACTGGGAGGGCGGCGGATAGATACCCCGCTCCAGCATCGCGCGGCAGAAGCGCGAGTGTGCCCCGGTGTCGCAGGCCGAAGCGGCGGCGAAGTCGGTTACCGGCTCGCGGTTGAAGAAGAGGGTGAGCAGGCCGGGCACCGAGACGACCTGCAGCGGACCGTCGCCCGCCGCCTCGCGAAGGCCATTGGCCAGCATCTCGGTCAGCTCCCCGAGCCGCGAGTAGGCGCTGCCGTCGAGCTCGCGCAGGGTCGCAAGCCCGGCGGCGACCGCGAGCGGGTTCCCCGACAGGGTCCCCGCCTGGTAGACGTCGCCGGCCGGGGCGACCCGCTCCATCAGCTCGCGGGGGCCCCCGAACGCCGCCGCCGGCAGGCCGCCGCCGAGGACCTTTCCCAGCACCGTCAGGTCGGGCTCGACCCCATAGAGCTGCTGGGCGCCCCCGCGGGCGACGCGAAAGCCGCTGATCACCTCGTCGAAGACGAGCAGGGCGCCGTTCTCGCGGGTCGCCTCGCGCAGGAACTCGAGAAAGCCGTCGGCGGGCGGGACGACGCCCATGTTCGCGGCCACCGGCTCGGCCAGAAGCGCCGCGACCTCGTGCTGGCGGAGGGCCTCGGAAACCGCGTCACGGTCGTTCCAGGGCACGACCACGGTGCCCGCCGCCTGGGCCGCGGTGACGCCGGGCGTGGCCGGAACGCCGAGCGTCGCCATCCCCGAGCCGGCCTCGGCCAGCAGCCCGTCCGAATGCCCGTGGTAGGCGCCGGCGAACTTGACCACCACCTCGCGCCCGGTCGCCGCCCGGGCCAGGCGCACCGCGCTCATCGCCGCCTCGGTCCCGGAGCTGGTCATGCGCAGCATCTGCACCGATTGGATCCGCTCGCCGACCTCGGCCGCCAGCTCCACCTCGGCCTCGGTCGCGGCGCCGTAGCTGGTTCCGCGGGCGGCCGCCTCGCGAACCGCCTCGACGACCCCCGGGTGGGCGTGCCCGAGGATCAGCGGCCCCCACGAGCAGACCCAGTCGACGTAGCGGTTGCCGTCGACGTCGATCAGCTCGCAGCCCTCGCCCCGATCGATGAAGATCGGGTCGCGGCCGATCTGGCGCATCGCCCGGACAGGGGAATTGACGCCGCCGGGGAGCACCTCGACCGCCCGGCGGTAGAGCTCGGATGAGCGATCCGTGTGCGCTACCCGTGCTCCTCTTCCCAGCGCGCGTAGTCGTCGGTGAAGTAGTGAAGGCGCACCTTCTTGTACTCGGTCGAGGAGTAGAGGGTGGCGCGGCCTTCGGCGCCGATCCCGCACTCCTCTGCGATCGAGTCGAGGATCGCGTCGCACTCCTGCTTCGAGCGGCCGTGGGCCATCGTGAAGATGCTGTAGGGCCAGTCGGGGTAGGTGGGCCGCTGGTAGCAGTGCGAGATGCCGCGGAAAGCGGCCATCCGGCGGCCGGTCGCGTCGATCTCGTCCTCGGGGACCTTCCAGACCCCCATCCCGTTGGCCGAGAAACCGGCCCGGCGGTGGTAAAGGATCGCCGCCACCCGGCGCAGCAGCTTGCGGCCGACCATCCCCTCGAGGTGGGCAAGGAAGGCGTCGGCGTCCATTCCGGCCTCGGCCGCCGCCTTCTCATAGGGGCGGTCTACGACATCCATCGGCCCCTGCAGCGCCTTGATCACGGCGACGTCGGTCTCGTCGTAGGGCTGCGGCTCGAGCTCGCGCGGCGGGGCGGCGTCGACCGCCGACGCAAGCGCCTCGGTGCCGCCTTCCATCTCCAGGTTCATGTTGATCTTGAACAGGGTCAGGGTGGGAAGCTCGCGCATCGACTCCGCCCCGGTCTCGCGCATCAGCGCCTCCAGCGTGCCCTCCAGGCCGAGCTCGGAGTCCGGCGGGGTGGCGATCGTGAACCAGAGGTTGAAGTCGTGGGTGCGCAGGTAGTTGTGCGACACGCCCGGATGGGAGTTGACCACTCGCGCCGCCCGCTGCGGGTTCTCCGAGTCGACCTTGGCCGCCACCAGCATCGAGCTGTAGCCGAGCGCCCGGGTGTCGAAGATCGGCGTGATCTCGCGGATGATCCGCCCGTCGAGCAACCGCTGGGTGCGGGACTTGACGTCGTCGAGGCCGAGGCCGGCATCCGAGGCGATCGCGGCGAACGGCTCGTGCGCGAGCGGGAAGCTGGACTGCAGCAGGTTCATCAGCCGGCGGTCGGTCTCGTCCAGCGGGATCGCGGCGCCCCCCTTGCGCGAGCGAAGCTTGGGCTGGGGCGCCCTCACGGAAGCCAACCCGCCACTTCCTTCGCGTAATAGGTGAGGATCACGTCGGCCCCGGCGCGGCGGATGCCGGTCAGGGTCTCGATCACGGCCGCCCGCTCGTCGATCCATCCGTTGGCGGCCGCGGCCTTCAGGGTCGAGTACTCGCCGGAGACGTGGTAGGCGGCAAGCGGCGCCGCGGTCTCCTCCTTGACCCGGCGGATCACGTCGAGGTAGGGGACCGCGGGCTTGACCATGATCATGTCCGCCCCTTCCTCCAGGTCGAGCTTCGCCTCGCGAACCGCCTCGGCGGAGTTGGCGGGATCCATCTGGTAGCCGCGCCGGTCGCCGAACTCGGGGCTCGACTCGGCGGCCTCCCGGAACGGCCCGTAGTAGGCGGAGGCGTACTTGGCGCTGTAGGCGAGGATCGGGATGTCGCTGTGGCCCTCCTCGTCGAGCTGATGGCGGATCGCCGCCACCTGACCGTCGACCATGGCGCTGGGGGCGACCGCGTCGGCCCCCGCGGCGGCCTGGGTGATCGCGGTCTTTGCCAGCAGCTCGAGGGTGATGTCGTTGTCGAGGCCGCCGTCGCGGACGAAGCCGCAGTGGCCGTGGGTCGTGTATTCGCAGAGGCAGACGTCGGTGATCACGGTCAGCTCGGGCTGAGCCTCCTTGATCGCCCGCACCGCCATCTGCACGACGCCCTCCTCGTCATAGGCGCCGGACCCCTGCTCGTCCTTGTGGGCGGGGATCCCGAAAAGGATCACGGCGCGGATCCCGGTCGCGGCGATCTCCTCCGCCTCGCCGACCAGCTCCGAGATCGAGAAGCGCCCGATCCCGGGCATCGACTCGACTTCCTCGCGCACGCCCTCGCCGGCGACGACGAAGAGCGGCTGCACGAGGTGGGCGGGGCTGAGCTCGCTCTCGCGAACCAGGTCGCGCAGTGCCTGGGTGCGGCGCAGCCGCCGCATGCGGGTGGCGGGAAAAGGCATCGGGGTTAAGTATGCCGAGCGAGCCGCAGTCGCCGGCTCTCAATTTGGGGGCTGCAACGCCCGAGCACTCAGGTCGACTGGACGTTCGAGGAGGCTATGGCGACCTCGAGGGTCCATTCGGCGAGACGAGGACCCGCTAGACGGACGTGAAGCGCCGCAGCGCCAGGCGGGCGATCGCCGCGTAGGCAACGGTCAGGACCGCGAGATGGGCCAGCGCCGTGCCCATGCTCGGCCCGGAGGAATCCAGCGCCCTCTCCATCGCGTGCAGGGCCGGCTTGAAGGGAAAGAGCGCGGTGAGGACCTTGATCACGTCGAACAGGGCGTGGCCGACGGTGCCGGACGGGATCAGCGACAGAAAGGCGATCGGCAGCGAGACCATGAAGGCGAGCAGCGACGCCGCCCGCACCTCGCGGGTCGCGGCGCCCAGCGCCGCGCCGGCGGCCGCGAACGCCGCGCCGCCGGCCAGGATCGCAACCAAAAAGAGGGCGAAGCGGCTCCACTGCAGCGAGACGAAGATCTGCAGGCCGGCGAGCATCAGCAGGGTCACCACCAGCGAGACCAGCATCCCGAGGCCGACCTTCTCGGTCAGCAGCCTGCCGCTCGAGACGAGGCCGCGGGTGAGCCGGGCGAACGCGTTCTCCTCCCGCTCCAGCGCCAGCGAGCCGGCGACCAGCAGCACCGTGACGAACATCAGGGTCACGGTCGCGGCGACCGCGATCGCGAAGATGTCGAGCGGCGGCGTCTCGCCGGAGATCACGTCCTTGTCGACCTTGATCGGCTGCGCGACCGAGGAGAGCAGCGGGTTGGCGAGATCGAGGTTCTGCTCGGCGAGGCTGGCGAAGCGGATCACCCGGTCCAGCGCCGCCGCTTCGGCCGGTGAGTGCACCGACGGGCGAAGCGCGCGCAGGATCCGCTCGGTGTTGGCGAGGCCGAGGACCGGGAAGCTCTGGCCGAGCAGGTCGAGCGAACCGCCGCGCTGGATCAGGTCGAGATAGCGGGTCGAGATCCGCGCCACCTCGCGGGCGATCTTCAGGTTCGCCTCGCTGAGCAGGCTGTCGATCCGGTCGTTGACCAGGCGCTCCTTGACCGGGTCCTCCTGGTTGACGATCACCTGCACGGTCGGCTGCTCGGGGTTGAGCCCGGACAGCGACTGCAGCTTGGTCACCAGGTCCGGGGGCAGGATCAGCGCCCCGAGCACGTCGCCGCTTTTGACCTTGTCGATCGCCTGCTGGCGGGTCGTGACCCGGACGCATTCGATCCGCGCGCACAGGGTGCTGCGGGCCCCGGTGATGTTGACCTCCTTGTCGCCGATCTTGAACGGGGTGCTCTGGGGCACCTGGTTGAGGAAGGCGACCCGGGGCTTGCCGGGGCTGCGCTCGATCGCGAAGCCGACCAGCAGAGCGATCAGGATCGGATAGACGATCAGAAGCGCCGCCTGCAGCGGCGAGCGCCGCAGGATCTGGATGTCCTTGAGCAGAAGCCAGCGCATCAGGCGTGGATCGTGGAATCAGTCATCAGTGGCCACGGTGGTGGAGGTAGGCGACGAAGGCGGTCTCGAAGTCGGCCTCGGCGGTCTCGGGCGCCTCCCGCTGCACGGCGTCGCGGAGCTCCTGGGCCCCGCCGTCGAACAGCCGCTCGCCGTCGGCGAGGACCAGCAGGCGCTGCCCGTAGCGCTCGGCCTCCTGGATGTTGTGGGTGGAGAAGATCACCGTCGTGCCCTCCGCCGCCAGCGCGGAGACGAACTC
This sequence comes from uncultured Solirubrobacterales bacterium, assembly GCA_963772265.1. Taxonomy (GTDB): domain Bacteria; phylum Actinomycetota; class Thermoleophilia; order Solirubrobacterales; family 70-9; genus Mayfieldus. The sequence goes on from CAVYWS010000006.1 coordinate 63,565, forward strand.
CCAGAGGCGCGCCCGCTGGCGCGGGTCCAGCCCGGCGCTCGGCTCGTCGAGCAGCAGCACCACCGGCTGGGCGAGCAGCCCGATCGCGATGTTGATCCGCTGCTGGTTGCCGCCCGACAGGCGGGCGACCTGGTCGTGGCGCCGGTCGGAGAGCGCGGTCTGCTCGAGCATCTGCTCGACGCTGCCCTCGACGTCGGGGCGCTTTTCGAGGCGGGCGAAGAGGCGCAGGTTCTCCTCCACCGTGAGACGGCGGTAGAGCGCCGCCTGCTGCGGGACCCAGCCGATCTCCCCGTGCGGCAGGTGGACCTCGCCCTCGTCGGCGCGGACGATCCCGGCGAGGATCGAGAGCAGCGTCGTCTTGCCGGCGCCGTTGGGCCCGATCACCGCCAGCAGCTCGCCGCGGTGGGCCTCGAAGTCGACCCCGCGCAGCGCCGGCTGTTGGCCGTAGCGCTTGACGATCCCTCGCGCCTCCAGCGCCGCTCCGGTGCCGGCCCTGCCGCTCGCCGGTGGCGTCCCGGGTCCGGTGGCTGCCATCGCGGAAACGCTAGACGACCCGGCACACCCCCCGCGCCGCGCGAGGCGCCCGGGGTACGCTCCGCGGCGTGCGTGTGCTCTTCATCGGCGACGTGGTCGGCAGCCCTGGGCGCCACGGGCTCGCGCGCGTGATGCCGGAGCTGCGCGAGCGTCACAGTCCCGACCTGGTGGTCGTCAACGGCGAGAACTCGGCCGGCGGGCTGGGCATAACCGAGGGGACCGCGGAGGAGCTGTTCGCCGCCGGCGCCGGGGTGATCACGACCGGCAACCACGTCTACAAGCACCGCGACGCCTACGAGTTCCTCGACCGCGAGGAGCGCGTCGTGCGCCCGGCCAACTACCCGGCCGGCAATCCCGGCCGCGGTCACACCGTGGTCGAGGTCGCCGGGCAGCAGGGTCGGGGTGGTGAATCTGAGCGGCGCAGTCCAGCTCAAGGTGGCGCGCTCGCCGTTCAGCGAGGTCGACTCGATCCTCCAGCGGCTGGCCGGAGAGGCCGACGTGATCCTGGTCGACTTCCACGCCGAGGTGACCAGCGAGAAGGTGGCGATGGGCTGGCATCTCGACGGGCGGGTGGCGGCCGTGTTCGGCACCCATACCCACGTGCCGACCGCCGACGCGCGGGTGCTGCCGGGAGGGACCGCCTACATCACCGACGCCGGGATGACCGGGTCGCGGGCCGGGGTGATCGGCGTCAAGCGCGAGCAGGCGCTGGAGGCGTTCGTCACGCAGATGCCGGTTCGCTTCGAGACCGCCGAAGAAGACGTATGGGTGATGGGAGCGGTGGTGGAGATAGCTCCGAATGGGCTTGCGGAGTCGATAGAGCAGGTTCTGCTTCCGGCTCCGGACTGAGCGTCGCGAGCGCGACCAGCAGCCAGGGGACGAACCAGACCAGGTAGAGGTAGAACCAGTGCTGGGCTATCAGCTGGGTGCCGATCAGAAGCGCCGCCCCCAGCGCCGCCACCTGGGCGATCGACTTTCGCCGCGGCCGGAACGCGACCAGCAGGGCCAGCGCGGCGAGGGCGAGCATCACCGTCACCCGCAGCGGCTCCAGCGAGGGCACCTGCCCCCAGACGCTGAACGGCGAGTCGCGGTCGATCTGGCTGGCGACGGTGCGGTGCCAGAAGGTGCTGAGGCCGGGGTCGACGATCGTCTGCGCCATGACGATCAGCGCCGCAACTGAGAAATCCCACCCCAAACCGCAGTACCGCGGGTCCTGCCGGCAGAGGCTCCCCCGCCGTGCTCGCAGAAAAGCTGCGCGCGGCGGGGGTCCCCCCTCTGCCGTCACCCGCGCGTGTGGCGTTTCGGTACTTCCCGTCGCGCGCCACCCGCGGGTGGATCCGCCTGGTAGGTCGCCAGCAGCGGCGTGAGGATGAATGGCGAGAATTTCGTCAACCCCGTCAGGGCCAGGGCGGCGCCGCGGGCGGCGGGGCGGGCCAACAGCAGCAGGGTTGCGACCAGGAGCAGGGCGACGAGGCTGTCGTTGGAGTTCGACTCCAGCACGAAGGCGGCGTACGGGTAGGCCGCCCAGCCGAAGCCGAGCACGGCGCCGAGCTTGCGGCCATCCGGGCCGGGGCGCAGCCGCCGGCCCAGCAGCACGAGGCCGGCGAAGGTCGCCAGGTCGAAGAAGATCGCAGCGGCGTGGGCGGCCGGCAGGTCGTCCCAGCTGCCGCTCCACGGCAGCGCCTGCTCGAACGGCACGTAGGCGTAGTAGTTGACCGGCCCGTAGGTGTCTCCGCTGCCGACGTCGCTGGGGAAGGCGCCGGCGCCGTAGATCGGGTTGCCGTCGACGATCCTGTCGGCGCCGACCACCCCGGCGTAGCCGACGTCGATCACTCCGGAGTCCGCGACGTTGAGACCGCCCCGGAAGCCGAGCAGGAACAGCGCCGCGATCAGCAGCCAGCTCGCCGGCCATACCGGTCGCAGGCCCTCGCCGCGGCCGCGGAATCCGATCCACAGCATCCGTGCCATCAGATAGATCAGGGGCGGATACGCGAGCGGCGCCGAGAGGCCGATGTTGGCCCGGTTGAAGAAGAAATGGGAGGCGCCGAAGGACAGCAGCACCAGCAGGTCGAGGTTTGCAATTCGCCAGGGGCGGCGCCAGTCGAGCAACCCGAGCAGGAAGATCGCGCAGAGAGGAAGCCAGACGTAGGGGGCGTTGAGGCGGTGCCCGAAGGCGCCCGGATAGCCGCGCGCCATGCTCCAGGCGACCTGGTAGCCGGTCCAGGACTCGCGGATCGCCCCGGTCGTCGGATCGACGACGACCTGCACCAGGTCCTTGTCGCCGGAGAAGTAGTCGACCTGCCAGGCGCCGTTGACGATCGATGCGGTCGGGGTCAGGTCGGGGTGCTCGTCGCGCTCGGCGAAGACCTTGGCGTCGGTGTTGGCGATCGCGATCGCCTGGTGCTTGTTGACACCGCTGGCCCCGGCGCTGGCTGGGACGGCGACGCAGCCGAGCAGCAGGGCGCAGGCCAGCGTCGCCGCCCGGCGTCCCCTCCCCCGGCTCATCCCAGCGCCTCGACCCCCGGGCCGACCCAGTCGGCCCGTACCGGCTCCTCCCCGAGCCCGAAGTGCTCGGCGACGATGCCCGCGACGTCGCGAAGCGACCACTGATCGCGCTCGCCGGCGCTCTGCGGGCCGCAGCCGCAGAACAGCATCGGGCAGAGCGAGTCGCCGCGGTGCAGCGAGCCATGGCTGCCGCCGCCGACATGCGAGGTCCCGCCCCAGTCCACGCACTCGTATCCGGGCGTCGCCGAGACCACCAGGTCTCCTGAGTGGGGTGCACCAAGCGCGCCCCAGAGGCGTTCGAGGGCATCGGGGTAGCTCTCGCTCCGCACCTGGCCGCCGGAGACCTCGAGGTCGAGCGCCGCGGTGTCGCCGCCGATCTCCCAGCCGCGCCCGCGCAGGTCGCTGACCGAGTCGCCGGGCCGAAAGCGAAGCTCCGCCCCGCCACGCCGGACCACGATCTCCGCCCCCGCGGGCGCCGGGGCCGGGGCCTCTCTGACCAGCGCCGCGCCGTCGAGGCTCAGGTAGGCGACCACGTCCACACCCTCCATCGCCTCGGTTGCCTCGCGCACCGAGTCGGGGCCGGGGGCGTCGCCGTGATCGAGCAGATAGACGTTGGCGGCGCGGCGCGGTCGGGCTGACCGCGAGCTGCGCCTCCTCGGGCCGGTCCTCGGAGGGCTGAAGGACGGTCCAGCGCTCGCCCAGCGCATCGGTGATCGGAAGCTCGCGATGAACCGGTGTCTGAGCGTGGTCGGCCATCAGGATCAGCGCGTAGTCGGTGAGAAAGCCGTCGAGGCCTCCGGCCGCCTCGATCAGCTTCGAGAAGGCGTGGTCGGCGGTGGCGATCGAGTTCGCCATCTCATCGGGGCCGTGGCGGTGGGAGTAATGGTCGTTGTCGGGCAGCGAGAGGAGCAGGAAGTCGAACAGGTGCCCGGCGGCCAGCTCCGCCGCACAGCAGGCCGAGTACTCGTCGACCGTGCCGGGCCTCGAGGTCGGGCGGCAGGGCACCCGCCGGCTGGCGTAGAGGTCGCCGTAGAACATCTCCTTCGGCCCCCAGGTCGCGTGGCGCAGCTTCAGCCCGCTGACGTCGACGGCTCGCCGCATCAGCCCCTCGAGCGAGACCTCGTGCCGGTGGCGGCCCCGGTAGATCAGAAACGGAGTCGACGCGGTCCGCACCCCGGCGTCGTCGAGGCGCTCGAAGACCGTGTCGACGTCGGGGTTGAGGTGGGCGAGGTTCATGTTGTAGACGAGGTCGTAGAGGGTGCGGAACAGCCCGAAGGTCCGCGAGGCCTCGAAGGAGGACCCGTACTCGACGTAGCGGCGCTCGAGCCGGTGGTACCAGTTCATCGCGCTGATCCAGTGCCGGTCGGCGCCGACGCCGGTCGCGATCTCGGCGCTGGCGACCGGGGTCACCGAGGGAAAGCTGGAGACGCAGTCGCCGACCAGGACCCCGCGGCTCAGCAGCTTGGCGAAGGTCGGCGCGTCGCCCTCGCGCGCGGCCAGCTCGAGCATGTCGGTTCGCATCGAATCGACATAGGCAAGGACGAGCCCCTTCTTCATCTCATCTCAGGATGCGGAGGCCCTCGTACTTGCGCTCAGCCCGACGCCGCCGCGACAGGGCCAGCCAGCCAAGGCCCACCAGCACCAGCAGCGAGACCGGTGGCAGGAGGATCGAGAGGCCGACGAGCGCCAGCGCGGCGAGAACGACCAGCGAGGCGAGCCCGGCGGCGCCGCTCTCCGCACGCCTCAGGGCACCGGAGACGACCGCGGATACGACCGTTGCCGCGAACCACCCCCCGATTGCGCCGATGACGACGCCGGCGACGATCGACTCGCCGTCCTCGGACATCGAGAAGCCGGCGGCGGCGGCGCCAAGGGCAGCTGCGACGAGCGCGATCAGGGTTCCCTGGCGGCCCCCGGGCCCGAATGCCCCGAGCAGCGCCCCGGCCGCGAGCGCGATTCCCAGGGCCTGGCAGATGGCGAGGAAGAAATCCATCGAAGCCGCAGGGTAGCTTCGCCGGCCGCTGGGTCGCAGGCCGCGCTCCGGCCTCCGTCGCGCGATTGGGCCACACTTAGCGCGTGACCGAGCCGCCACACCGCCGCCGCGCCCACACCACCTCCCACGACATCGAGCGCTACGCGGGGCTGTTCGCCGAGCGCACCCAGGCGATGCGCTCCTCGGCGATGCGCGACCTGATGGCGATCACCGCCCGCCCCGAGGTGATCTCGCTGGCCGGAGGCCTGCCCGACACCTCGACCTTCCCGCCCGCCAGCTTCGCCGCCCAGATGACCAAGATCGCCCAGGAGTCGGCGGCCGAGGCGCTCCAGTACGGGCCGACCGAGGGCTTCGAGGAGACCAAGGACTGCATCCTGCAGGTGATGGGAGCCGAGGGGATGCTTCCCGACCCCGAGGACATCATCGTCACCACCGGCGGCCAGCAGGCGATCGACCTGGTCACCAAGACGCTGGTCGATCCCGGCGATCCGGTGATCTGCGAGGCCCCCACCTACCCCGGCGCGGTTCCCGTCTTCTGCAGCTATCAGGCCGAGGTGATCCAGATCGAATGCGACGAGGACGGGATGCGGATCGACGAGCTCGAAGCGGTGCTCGACCGCCTCGCCGGCGAGGGGAGGCGGCCCAAGTTCATCTACTCGGTGCCGAGCTTTCAGAACCCGGCCGGGGTGACGCTGTCGATCGAGCGCCGCCACCGTCTGGTCGAGCTTGCCCGGGCGCACGAGGTGCTGATCGCCGAGGACAACCCCTACGGCCTGCTGCGCTACGAGGGCGATCCGCTGCCCCCGCTCTACCAGCTCGAGGGCGGCGACTACGTCATCTACCTCGGCACCCTGTCGAAGATCCTCTCGCCGGGGATCAGGCTCGGCTGGGCCGTCGCGCCGCCGCCGGTGCTGGAGAAGATCGTGCTCGGCAAGCAGGCGGCCGACCTCTGCACCTCGACCCTGACCCAGTACTTCGTGCGCGAGTACTTCGCCGAGGGCCGCTGGCGCGATTACGTCGAGAGCCTGGTCGAGCTCTACCGCTCCCGGCGCGACGCGATGCTCGACGCGCTGGGCCGCCACTTCCCGCCCCAGGCCGAGTGGACGCATCCCAGCGGCGGCCTCTTCGTCTGGGCGACGCTGCCGGACTACATCGACACCGCCGATCTGCTCGCCAAGGCGCTGCGACGCAACGTCGCCTTCGTCCCCGGCCAGTCCGCCTACGTCGACGGGCGCGGCGCCAGCTCGATGCGGCTCAACTTCTCCGCCTCGACCGAGGCTGAGATCGACGAGGGGGTGCGCCGGATCGGCGAGGTGATCTGGGAGCAGGTCGGCCTCTACGAGACCCTCACCGGGCATCCGACGGCGCCGGCCCCCCGGCGCGAGGAGGCGGACGCGGGCGGGGACGTGGTGCCGATGCGCAAGCGCGCCTCCGGCGAGGCCAAATGAAGGTTGCGGTGCTCAAGGGCGGCCGCTCGCTGGAGCGCGGCGTGTCGCTGCGTTCCGGTGCCCGGGTCGAGGACGCGCTCGACCGCCTCGGCCACGAGCCGCTGTCCCTCGACGTCGGAGCCGACCTGGTCGAGCGCCTGCTCGCCGAGCGACCCGAGGCGGCGTTCGTCGCCCTGCACGGCCCGGGGGGCGAGGACGGGACGGTGCAGGAGCTGCTCGAGATTCTCGCCATCCCCTACACCGGGCCGGGGGTGGCCGCCTGCTCGCGCTGCATCGACAAGACCCTCGCCAAGCACGAGCTGCGCGAAGCGGGAATCCCGACCCCGGACTGGTTCGCCTTCAACGCCACCGCCTTCCGGGAGCTGGGCGCCGCCGACGCGCTCGAGCAGATCGAGCAGAAGCTCGGCTTCCCGCTGGTCGTCAAGCCCGCCCGGGGCGGATCGGCGCTGGGGGTGAAGCTGGTCGCGAGCCGCGACGAGGTCCCGGAGGCGCTGGTCGCCGCGTTCAGCTACGACGAGCGCGTCGTCCTGGAGCGCTACGTGCCGGGGCGCGAGCTGGCGGTCAGCGTGCTCGGCGAGGAGGCGCTGCCGATCGTCGAGGCGATCCCGCGCGAGGGCGACCTCTACGACTTCGAGGCCCGCTACGAGATCGGCCGCACCGAGTTCGTCTGCCCCGCCGACCTCGACCGCGAGACGGCGTCGGCGGTCGGAGAGGCCGCCCTGGGCGCCTTCGCAACCCTGCGCTGCTCGGGCTTCTCGCGCGTCGACCTGATGCTGGGCGAGGACGGGCCGCAGGTGCTCGAGGTCAACGCGATCCCGGGCCTCACCGACACCAGCCTGCTGCCGCAGGCGGCGGAGGCCGCGGGGCTGGAGTTCGAGCAGCTGGTCGAGCGGGCGCTGGAGCTGGCGCTCGAGCGCAGTGCACGCGCTGCGGTTTAGGTCGCCCTAACCGTCTTCGCCCTGGGCGAAGTCCTCGGGGGTGACCGTGTCGAGGAAGTCCTTGAACTTCTCGACGACCTCCTCGGGGTCCTCGAGGCCCTCCTGCTCGAACTCGATCGCCGACTCCTCGATCACGTCGTCGGCGGCGAAGATCGGTGCCGAGACGCGGACCGCGAGCGCCAGCGCGTCTGAGGGGCGGGAGTCGATCTCCAGCTCGGAGCCGTTGACCGAGATCGTGATCGAGGCGTAGAAGGTGTTGTCGCGCAGCTCGGTCACCGAGACCTTCTCGCACTTGGCGTCGATCTGGTCGAGCAGATCGGAGAGCAGGTCGTGGGTCATCGGGCGCGGCGTCGAGGCGCCCTGCAGCTTCATCAGGATCGCCGCCGCCTCGGGATGGCCGATCCAGATCGGCAGGAAGCGGTTTCCGTCGACGGTCTTCAGCAGCACGATCGGCTGCTTGCCGACCATGTCGAAGCTGACTCCGTAGATCTGCATCTGCTGCAAGAAGCGTCTCCGGGCAAGGGGGCTTGGATTGGCCATTATAGGCTCGGCGTCGTGCTCGCCAGAGCCGCGCCCGGGCGTCACGGCTGCCAAAATCGCGCCTGGTGTCCGAGGTCCGCCAGCAGGTTCTGATCGATGCTCCGCCAGAGGTCGTCTGGGAGCTGATCACCGACGTCAACCGCCATCCCGAGTGGTGGCCGGACATCGTCGAGGTCGAGTGCGACGACTTTCATCAGGGCTGCACCTACCGGGAGGTGAAGAAGGTGCCGTTCGGAACCGATGAGCTGCACTTGGTGGTCGAGACCGCCGAGGACTGCAGGCGTTTCCGCATCAACTGCGTCAAGACCGGATCCTTCCTCGACCTCGGCCTCACCGCAGCACAGCAGGGAACCTTCGTCGACGCCGCGGCGGGCATGGACCCGATCGGGCTGCGCTACAAGGCCTTCGACGCGATCGGCGGCACGGGCTATTTCCGCAAGTGGCTGGCTCGCTCGCTGGAGGCGATGAAGGAGGCCGCTCGTGCCCGGGAGGGCGAGGGCCGCCGCGCAAGCAGCTAACCGACCGCGGGCACCCGGACGGCCTCCAACGCCCGCGTCAGATCGGCGACCCGGTACGGCTTCCTGACGTATCCCTTGGCCCCGAGCTCGGCGCTGCGCTTGACCGCCGCCGGGTCGGCATGGGCGGAGAGGACGATGACAGGCAAACGAGAGATCGTCCCGGTGGCGCGAAGTTGGTCCAAAACCGCCCAGCCGTCCATGCCGGGCATCCGCAGGTCGAGCAAGACGGCGTCCACTTCCTGGTTCTCCGCAAGCTCGAGGGCCTCCTCCCCTCCCGGCGCCTCGATGACGGCGTACCCCAGCTCCTCGAGCATCCGGCGAGCGAGAAGCAGAAGGTCGGGCTCGTCCTCGACCACAAGAACGGTGGTCACCGAACCGGCTCCTTCGACTCAGCGGAGGACGCAGCTCTCGACTGCGCGGCGAGCGGCAGGGTGAACAGGAAGGTCGAGCCCTGCTCGGGCTCACTCTCGACCCAGACCTCGCCTCCGTGCATCTCGACGTAGCGGCGCACGATGCTGAGGCCCACCCCGGTCCCACGCCTTCCCGGGACCACGGGGCCCTGATAGAAGCGCTCGAACACATGAGCCTGGTCGGCGCGGGAGATTCCCATGCCCTCGTCCTCGACCGCCACAGTCGCATTTCCGTTCTCCACCACAGCGCTCACCCGGATCATCGAGCCTTGCGGTGAGTACTTGGCCGCATTGGTCAGCAGGTTGACGAGGATGCGGTCGAACCCGCGCTCGTCCGCCTGCACCTCAAGGTCGTCCGGAATGTCGAGCGAGGTCTGGTGCCCATCGCTCGCCTCCTCTGCCAGGTCGACGCAGCGCATCGCCGCGTCACGAACGGAAAGCGGCCGAGGTTCCAGCGCAACCTTTCCAGCCTCGAGGCGGGAATAGTCCAAGAGCTGCTCGATCATCACGCCCATCTCGGAGGCGTTGCGGAAGATGTGCTCGAGCCACCCGTCCTGGTCCTGGTGCTCCGGCGATCTGCGCATCAGCTCCGCGAAACCGGATATCGCCGTCAGCGGCGTGCGCAGCTCGTGTGACACGGTGGCGAGGAACTCGTCCTTTGCGCGGTCGAGCTCGCGCAGGCGCTGGCCCGCATCTCGTTCGGTCGCCAGCGCCATCTCCAGCTTCTGCTCGGTGCGCTTGCGATCGGTGATGTCGCGCAGGATCGCCGAGAAGAAGGGCTCGCCGTCCGAGCTCCAGGTCGACAGCGAGAGCTCGAGCGGGAATTCGCGCCCTTCCCTCGTCCTTCCGGCGAGCTCGACGGTCTTCCCGATCAGGCGGGCTTCCCCGGTCGATACGAATCGCTCCAGCCCCCGCCGATGCGGCTCACGCATCCGTTCCGGCATAAGAAGGGTGAGCGGCTTGCCGAGCGCGTCGTTGCGGGAATAGCCGAACACCTGCTCGGCCGCGGAGTTGAAGTAGATGATCTCGCCGCGACTGTTCGCAGACACGATGGGGTCCTTGGCGGTCTCTGCCACGGCCCGGAACCGCTCCTCGCTTGCGTGGACGGTCCCTTCGACCTGCTTGCGCTTGATCAGGGAGCCGACCTGCGCCCCGACGGTGGCGACGACGTCGAGGACCCCCTCGTCCGGCTCCCGCGTCTCGAGGAAGAAGAACTCGATCACTGCAACCACGTTCTCGCCATCGAGGACGGGAACTGCCATCCCGGCGCCGAAACCGACCTCCGCCGCCAGCGCGGTGCGCGGGAAGTTGAGATCGCTCAGTGACGTCGGGGATCCAGAGGGGTCCTCCGCTCGACCAGGCGCGACCGGGAAGGCCGACGCCCGGCTCGAAGGTCATCGCCTCGCTGCCGCGCCGGAATTGCTCCAGACCCGTCGAGCCGGCATGCCAGGCAGAGCTGCACTCGAGGCGGGAGCCAGCCGCGTTGAGCGTCCAGGCCTGTCCCAGCGCACACCCGGTGGTCTCGGAAATCTTTCGAATCGCGAGCTTGAAAGCGTCGTCGACCGTCTCTGCCTCGGCGATCAAGAACGCCAGTTCACGCGCCAGGGCAAGCTGAGCGTTCGACCCTTCGAGCTCGATGGTGCGCTCCCGGACCCTTGCCTCGAGGCTGTCCCGCGCCCGCTGGAGCGCCTCGACCGCAAGTTGCCGCTGGCTGGTCACTGCAGCGAGCAGCAGCGCGCTGACCGACGCCACGCCCATGAAGCCCTGCGCGAGCAGGAAGCTGTCATCAGGCGAACCGTGGACGAACGGGCCCGTGTCGTTGGCGGTGAAGACGACGGCGATCGCAGCCACGACGAGACCCGTCGCCGCCGCTCCCAGCTGGCGAAAACGCAGGGCCGACCAGATGAAGACCGGAAAGAGGAGGTAGGGAAGCGGCAGCTGGGAGAAGACCACGATGCTGAAGGGGACGAGCAGCACCAAGGAGGCCCCGGCCTCGACCAGCCGCCCCCGGAGGGCGCTGCGGGGACCGGGCGATGCCAAGCGCGAGCAGAAACGGAGCGACCACGAGGTCACCCCCCATGTCGCCCAGCCACCACACGCGCCAATCCCTGGCGATGTCGCCGAAAGCGGTCGCGCCTCCCACCCAGAGGCTCGTCACCCCGAGCGACGCACTGACCATCGTGCTGATCACTCCCCCGAAGAAGGCCAGTGCGAGCACGTCGTCGATTCGCTCCAGCGAGCGCTGAAAACCGGCCACGCGCAGCAGCAGATAGGCGCCGGCGAGCGCCTCCAGCGTGTTGCCGGTCGTGATCCCCAGCACACTGACCAGCGGGATGCCGGTCCACGCGTTGGCCGAAAGAGCCCCCAGCGCCACGGCAGGCCAGAGTCGATAGCCCCAGATCAGAAGCGCGGCAAGCGCGATTCCGGTCGGAGCCCATACCGCGGTGATGCTGCTCTGCTCGTGCGCAAGCCTCAGGCCAAGCTTTGCGGTGCCGAAATAGGCGGCCGCGACCAGAAGCACCTTGACCGCGTATCGAGTCAGCTCGCGCCGTCCCCGCACCCCGGCGACCGCCTCGAAAAGGCGGGTCAAGGAGGCGTTCGATCCCTCCGGCTGGTCGGTATCGCGGGACATCCTGTCCGTCTCGAAGACTCGCCGCGATTCCGCGCAGTCCGAGTCATCCGGGCGGCAGGACGCTATATGACGGCGGCCGGTTCGGTGCCACCAACCGGTGCCCTTTGTCCATTTCGTCGAGCGGTGCTTCGAAGAGTGGGCGATCCTGGACTCGAACCTGGGACCTCTTCCTTATCAGAGAAGCGCTCTAACCGACTGAGCTAATCGCCCGGGGTCGGTCGATGATAACGGCGGCGCATCGGGCCGGCTCCGGGGCCCGCGCCGGCCGGTCGCTAGCTTTACTGGCATCGTCGATCCCGACCCAAACTCGCCCCCTTCGCTCTATCAATGGGCCGGTGGGGCGCCCGCGTTCGAGCGCCTGATCAACGCCTTCTACGACCGGGTCGAGGGCGACGAGCTGATCTCGCCGCTCTTCCCCGGCGGGGTCGGAGAGGAGCACCGGGACCACGTGATCGCCTGGTGGAGCGAGGTGTTCGGCGGGCCGAGCCGTTACACGGAGAAGCTGGGCGGCTACGAGAACATGATCGCCAGGCACCGCGACCTCGGGATCACCCCCGAGCAGCGCTTCCGCTTCGCGTCGTTGATGAGCCTCGCGGCCGACGACGCGGGCATGCCCGACGACCCCGAGTTTCGCTCCGCCTTCATGGCCTACGTCGAATGGGGCACGCGGATCGCGCTGCACAACTCCCAACCGGGTGCCGACGTTCCTCCGCATGCGCCGGTGCCCCGCTGGGGCTGGGGCGAGGCGCCGCCGTTCGACCCTGACGCCTAGATGAGGCCGGTCAGGCGGCGCGCTTGCGCTGCAGGCGCCGGGTCAGCGCCAGGACATCGTCGATGTCCTCGAAGTGGATCTCGGCCCTGATCGCGTCGCCGCGGACGCCCAGCTTCAGCTCCCGGCCGAGTGCCGACTCGAGCTTCTCCTCCGCCTCCCCGAGCGCCTCGCGGAGCTCGGGATCGAGCGCCGCTCGGCGCCTTCTCCTCGCCCCTCCACCCCCTGGCTGGCCAGCCAGCTTGGCCCTGTTCTCGGTCTCGCGGACCGACCAGCCCCCGGCCGACGCATCGCGCGCAAGTGCTCGCCGCACGTCGTTGCCCCGCACCTGCAGGATCGCCCGCCCGTGGCCCTCGCTCAGCTCGCCGCTCTCCAGCAGCTCCAGCGCTTCGTCGGGAAGGTCGAGGATCCGGATCAGGTTGGAGATCGCCGAGCGGCTGCGGCCGACGCGCCGGCCGACCTCCTCCTTGGTCAGGCCGAGCTCCTCGACCAGCGCGGCGCAGGCCCGGGCCTCCTCGACCGGGTTGAGATCCTCGCGGACCATATTCTCGACCAAAGCAGTCTGCAATCGCTCGGCCTCGGCCGACTCCCGGATCACCGCCGGGACCCGCTCCAGGCCGGCCTTCTGCGCAGCCCGCCAGCGCCGCTCGCCGGCGATCAGCTCATAGCTGCCGTCGGGAAGCGGCCGGACCAGTACAGGCTGAATCATCCCGCTGGCCTTGATCGACGCCTCGAGGACGTCCATCGACTCGGGATCGAAGCGGCGACGCGGCTGGCTGGGGTTGGCCTTGACGACCTCGATCGGCAGGTCCCGCAGCTCGTCGCCGCCGCGCGGCTCCTCGGGCAGGATCGCCGCCAGGCCGCGGCCGATGCCGCGCCGCTCGCCGGCGCTCACGCGGCCTCCCGGGCGGACGGCGCCGACCCGTTCGATTCGCGGACGACGAGCTCGGACGCGAGGGCGCGGTAGGCCTGCGCTCCCCGCGAGGTGGGGGCGTGGACGGTCACCGGCTCGCCGTAGCTCGGGGCCTCGGCCAGCTTGACGCTGCGGGGAATGACGTTTTCGAACACCAGATCACCGAAGTGCTTGCGCAGATCCCGCTCGACGTCTACCGACAGGCGGGTGCGTTCGTCGTGCATGGTGATGATCAGACCCGACAGCTCCAGCGCCGGGTTGACGCGGCGGCGAACCAGGGCCAGGGTGTCGAGGAACTGGACCAAGCCCTCGAGGGCCAGGTACTCGGCCTGGACCGGGACGATCACCCGGTCCGCGGCTGCCAGGGCGTTGACCGTCAGCGGGCCGAGCGAGGGGGGACAGTCGAGCAGGGTGTAGGCGAAGCGCTCGCGGACCGGGCCGAGCGAGTCGCGAAGCCGCGTCTCGGAGTCGTCGAGCCGGGGCAGCTCGACCGAGGCGCCGGCGAGGTCCGGGCCGGCAGGGACGAGCCAGAGGTTGTCGGGGCCGGCGGGGCGGGCCGCCTGCGCCACCGAGACCCCCTCGCCGAGGCAGTCATAGGAAGACGGCCGCGCATTGCGGTCGCCGCCGAGCGCAACCGTGGCGTTGCCCTGGGGGTCGAGGTCGACGAGCAGGGTCTGGGCGCCGTTCGCGGACAGGCAGGCGGCAAGGTTGATCGCGCTGGTCGTCTTGCCGACGCCGCCCTTCTGATTCGAAACCGCGTAGACCGCGCCCATGCGGACCCAGCCTAGAGAGCGCCCCGGCGCCTCCCGAACGGGCGCTTCTTGGCGATCCCCGGGCGCCGCGGCAGACCCTCGGGAGTCGGGCCGCTCTTGCGCAGCACGTGCAGGTGGCGGTGGCGGCTGCCGGCGTCGGCGCCGACGTCCAGGATCTGCTCGGGCCGCATCGCGAGCCGCTCCGATGCCGCCGCGAGCTCGGCCTCCTCCTCGGCAGCGCGCCGGCCCTTCCAGGCAACCAGCACGCCCCCCTCGCGCAGCAGCGGGGCCGCCAGTTCGGCGAGGGTGGAGAGCCGCCCGACCGCACGGGCGGCGACAGCGTCGTAGGCCTCGCGCCCGCCATCTGGCGGTGGCCTCAGCGCCCATTGCTCGGACCGTGCCTCGATCACGCGCGCGTTCTCAATTCCCCCGGCGGCGGCGGCACGGCGGAGGAAGTCGCACTTGCGGCCCACCGACTCGATCAGATCGACCCGCGATTCGGGCAGTGCGGCGGCGATGACCAGGCCCGGGAAGCCGGCGCCCGATCCCAGGTCGGCGATCGTCGCGGCGCCCGCCAGGTCAGCGACCACCAGCCCGGTCAGGCTGTCGGCGACATGGACCTGCCAGGCCCGCTGCGGCTCGGTGACCGAGCTAACCGAAGCGCGCTCGGCGCGAAGCAGCTCGAGCACCTTCTCGAGCGCCACGCGAGCATCCGGGTCCAGCTCTCGCAAAGGCTGCGGCCGGGCGGCGCCGTTCACTCGGTGAGCAGCGGCGCGACCACGACGCAGCGATGCGGCTCGGTGCCCTCGCTGTAGGTCTCGACCTCGGGGCGCTCCTTGAGGCGCTCGTGCACGACCCGGCGCTCGGGAGCGCTCATCGCGTCGAGCTCGACCGGCTGCGAGTGGCTCAGGGCCTCCTCGGCGGCGCGGTCGGCGCGGCGCTCGAGGGTCTCGCGGCGGCGATCCCGGTAGCCGGCCGCGTCCACAACCACCCGCTTTCGCTCCTGGATGCCGCGAAACGCGGCCTGGTAGCAGAGCAGCTGAACGGCGTCGATCGTCTGGCCGCGGCGGCCGATCAACAGCCCGTAGTCGTCATCGCCCTCCACCGCGGCGGTGATCTGCGAGTCGTCCTCGCTGATCTCGACGTCGCCGTCGAGCTCGAGCTGGTCGAGCACCCGCTCGAGCACGGCGCGAACCCGCTCCGCGGGCTCCTTGGGGATCTCCGGAGCAGCCATGGCAGGAGTGTATTTCCCCTCGCCGGGGAGCCTCAGCGGCGTTTCTTGCGTTTCCGCGGCGGTGGTGGTGGAGGCTTCGCCGCCGCCGCCGCCGCCGGCGTCGGCAGATCCGGGGCCGGGATCAGCCTGTTGGCGGCGTACTGCTGGCCGACGGTCCAGAAGTTCGTCGTGATCCAGTAGAGGCTGAGCCCGGCCGGAAAGGTCGGCACGAAGAACACTCCCATCAGGGCGAAGACGCCAAGGAACAGATACTGCTGGGTGCCGGCGCCGCTGGGCGAGGTCCTGATCATCACCAGGCTCGACAGCGCCATCGACCCCATGAACAGGACGACGAGGACGATCAACTCCGCCCCGTGTGGGTTCTCGGCCACCGATTTGATGAACAGCCAGCCCTGGTCGCCGCTGGAGTGGACGTCGGCCTTGAAGCTGTCGCTGCGCAGGAGCCGGAAGAGGGCGAAGAAGACCGGCAGCTGCAGCAGCAGCGGCAGGCAGGAGGAGAGCGGGTTGATCTTGTTCTGCTGGTAGAAGCGCATCAGCTCCTGCTGCTGGCGCTGGCGGTCGTTCTTGAACTTCTCCTGGATCTCCTTCATCTGCGGCTGCAGCGCCTGTAGCGCCCGCATCCCCTTGATCTGCCTGTAGGTGAGCGGAATCAGGGCGGCGCGGATGACGATCGTCATCGCGATGATCGAGGTTCCCCAGGTGAGCCCGACGTTGTCGTGGAAGAAGTCGAGGATCGCCTTCGCGCCGTCCTCGAGCGGCTGCAGGATGTCGGCTGGGGGGAGCGGAATCACGATGATCCAACCTCACCGTGATATACGGCCGGATCGACCGGCCCGGATCTCAGGGTGAACCGGTCGGGCACCGGGTCGAATCCACCGTGGCTGAACGGGTTGCAGCGCAGCAGGCGCCAGCCGGCCAGCAAGGTCCCGCGCAGCGGCCCGAAGCGCCGGATCGCGGTCGCCGCGTAGGCCGAGCAGGTCGGCTCGTACTTGCAGCGGCGCGGCATCGCCGGCGAGATCCAGCGGTGGTAGGCACCGATCAGGGCGAGGAGCAACCGTTTCACGGCAAACGGTCCTTGCCCGAGGCGGCGTCGATCGCCTCACGCAGCGCCTCACGCACCCCCTCTACGCCATCGCGCTCGAGCAGCGGGCACGATCTCGGCCCGGGCGACGAGCACGAAGTCGTGGCCGGCGGGAAGCTCATCCTCGAGGGCCCAGAAGGCATCGCGAAGCGCCCTCTTTATTCGGTTGCGCTCGACCGCGCCTCCGACCTTTCGCCCCACCGAGACGCCGAGTCGAAGCTCATTGGTGGCATCGTCGGAGCGGGGGAAGCTGTAGACGACGAGGAAGCGGTTGGCGTGCGAGGAGCCCTCGCGGTAGACGCGGTCGAACTCGCCGCTGCGCGACAGGCGGCGCCGCTTGCGCGCGCCTGCGTCCCCGGGGGTCATCGTCAGGGCGCCAGGCGCTTTCGGCCCTTGCGGCGCCGGCGCTTGAGAATCGAGCGGCCACCGCGCGTCTGCATCCGGGCCCGGAACCCGTGGGTCCGGGCGCGCTTGCGCTTCTTCGGTTGGTAGGTCCGCTTCATAGCCTCGTTCGGGGCGCCAGTATACGGTCCGGCTCCGCCCCCGACCGGCGCTGACACGGCCGCCCAATTGGGGCGTCTGGCTTTTCGCGCGAAATGCGAGGGGGACTGCTGCAGCCCCCAGGGGCGCGGCGTAAGGTCCGCAGCTTCGAGGGGAGCGGCGGAGACAGTGCACCACCCTGCCCTCGCCGGGACCCAACGAGAGGACCGACGCCAGGTGCCGCAGAGCCCAGATCAGCCGACGACCGAGCCAGCCGGCTTGGCAAGCGACGCGGCTCAGCAGGATCTCGGCTCGATCTGGCAGGAGGTGAGCGACCGGCTGCGCGCCTCGGTCCCCGAGCCAACCTTCAGGCTCTGGCTCGAGCCGCTGCGCGCCGCGGCGGCCCAGGGCGACACCCTCTATGTAAAGGCCCCGGACGGCATTCGTGCCTGGGTCGAGCGTCGCTACGCAACCCTGATCAGCCAGGCTTTGACCCAGGTGGCCGCGGGGCTGCGAGAGGTCAGCTTCACCCCGCCCGCTACGGAGGACGAGGGCGGAATCGCCGAGGCGGCGCTCAACCCCAACTACACCTTTGAGCGCTTCGTGATCGGCGAGGGCAACCGCATCGCCCACGCGGCGGCGCTGGCGGTCGCCGAGGCGCCGGCCGAGGCCTACAACCCGCTCTTCCTGCACGGGCCACCAGGGCTCGGCAAAACGCATCTGCTGGCTGCGATCGCCAATTACCTGCGCGCCAGCGCTCCCGAGCTGACCGTCCGCTACACCACGGCCGAGGCGTTCACGAACGAGTTCGTAGCCGCCCTTCAAGCTTCCGGCTCGGAGGAGTTCAAGCGTCGCTACCGCGACATCGACGTGCTGCTGATCGACGACGTCCAGTTCCTCGAGGGCAAGCGGCACACCGAGGAGGAGTTCTTCCACACCTTCAACGCGCTCTATGAATCGGGAAGCCAGCTGGTGCTCTCGGCGGACCGGATCCCGAGCGAGCTTTCGACCCTTGCCGAGCGGCTTCGCGACCGCTTCGAATGGGGGCTCACCGTCGCGGTCGAGCCGCCCAACCTGGCCACCCGGCTGACGGTCCTGCACAGGCTGGTCCGCGAAGCCGGCATAGAGGTTGCGGGGGACGACGCGCTGGCCGTCCTGGCGCGCCGGATCGACGCCAACATCCGCCAGCTCCACGGAGCCCTGACCCGGGTGATCGCCCACGCCTCCCTGCGCGCCCGGCCTGTCGACCGGGCGCTGGTCGAGGAGATCGTCGGCGGAGCACCGCGGCACGTTCCCGACACGGTCGAGTCGATCCAGGCGGCCACGGCGAGCTCGTTCGGGCTCGATCGCGCGACGCTGGTCGGGCCGAGCCGAGCCGCGAAGCCGCTGCAGGCCCGGCAGCTGGCGATCTATCTATGCCGGGAGATGACCGACCTCTCGCTCTTCGAGATCGGCCGCCAGTTCGGAGGCCGTGACCACGCTACGGTGCTGAACGCGATCCGGCGCGTCCAGCAGCGCTGCGAGAGCGGCGATCCCGACACCGCCAGCCGAGCTCAGTGGGCTTCGCGAACAAATCCACAGCGAGCGAAGCGCAGCCGCTTGACGGCCGCAGCCGCTGTAAGAATCCCCACTCCTGCACAACCGCCATCAACAGCCAGAATTTCCCACCAGAAAGCCAAAAACCAGCGTCATCCACAGAGTCAACAAACCTAAATACAACTAAGAGAACTCGAATTGAAAATCACCACTCAGAGATCTGAATTCGTTGCCCGCCTTGGAGTCGTAAGCCGAGCCGTTTCGACCCGCGCCACCACCCAAGCCCTCAGCGGCATCCTTCTCACCAGCGAAGGCGGCAAGCTGACCCTGCGGGCGACCGACCTCGAGATCGGCCTCGAGACCGGGCTCGACGGCGAGGTCGACGGCGACGGGGCGGTCCTTCTGCCGGGCCGGCAGCTGGTCGAGGTTGCGCGATCGCTGGGGGTCGACGAGGTGACGCTCGAGACCCGCGAGGCCGAGCGTGACGTCGAGCTGCGCTCCGGCAGCGCCGTCTTTCACCTCCGCACCCTCCCCAGCGAGGACTTTCCTCCCTTCCCGAAGCCCAGTGAGGAGCCGATTCGGATACCGGCGCCGGCGCTGGCCGAGACGGTGGAGATAGTGGCGCGCGCGGCGTCGCGCGACGACATGCGCCCGGTGCTGACCGGCGTCCTGGTGCGAGCCGCCGACAGCGCGATGACGATGGTGGCCACCGACTCCTACCGGCTCAGCGTCAAGGAGACGAAGCTGGAGTCCGAGGTCGGCGGCGAGCTCGAGGCGAACATTCCCGCTCGCGCCCTGCGCGAGCTGGCCCGGATTGCGGTCGGTGAGGAGGCCGAGGCGGTCGAGATCTCGCTGCTGCCCAACCAGGCGGTGTTCGCGGCCGGGCGGGTGGTGCTGACGACGCGCCTGATCGAGGGCCAGTTCCCCAACCACGAGCAGCTCCTGCCCGAGTCCTACGAGCATGACGTCCGCCTGCCGCGCGAGGAGTTCCTCGAGGTCGCGCGCCGAGTCAGCCAGCTCGCGCAGCGCAACGCTCCCCTGCGGCTGGCGCTGAAGCAGGGCGAGCTGACAGTGGCCGCGGAGACGCCGGAGGTCGGCGACGCGACCGAGACGATGCCCGTCGCCTTTGACGGCGAGCCGCTGGAGATCGGCTTCAACCCGGAGTTCCTCAAGGACGGGGTCGACAGCGTCGAGGGCGACGAGCTGCTGCTGCGGCTGATCTCCCCCCTGCGGCCGGGCCTGCTCCAGCCGGGAGAGGGAGAGGACTTCCGCTACCTGGTGATGCCGATCCGGCTCAACGTCTAGTCGGAGCCTCGAATGCGGGTGGCCAGCCTCGACGCACGCGACTTCCGCAGCCTCGAGCGCATCGAGGTCGAGATCGGTCCCGGGATCACGACGGCGCTGGGCGCGAACGGAACCGGGAAGACGAACCTGCTCGAAGCCCTTTACTTCGGGCTCAGCGGCCGCTCGTTTCGGACCCGCGATCGGCGCGAGCTGATCCGGTTCGGGTCGCAGGTCGCGCGCTCCGAGCTCGTCGTCGAGGCCGACGGGAGCTCGCACACCCTGCTCGCCTCGGTCTCCCGCGGCGAGGGTCGCCGCCACCTGCTGGATGGCGACGCCGCGTCGCCGGAGACGATCTCCCGCCACCGCCCCCACCTGGTCGTCTTCTCGCCCGACCGCCTGATCCTCGTCAAGGGCCCCCCGGCCGAGCGCCGCGCCCACATCGACGGCTTCGTCGCCGCCCGCTGGCCTTCGCGGGCGGGGCTGCGGCAGACCTACGGACAGGTTCTGGCGCAGCGCAACGCCCTGCTGCGCCGGGTCGCCGCCGGGCTCGCTCCGCCGGCCGAGCTGGATGCCTGGGACGGTGCCCTGGCCGCCGCCGCGGTGCCTTTGATCGAGGCTCGCGCCGGGGCTGCCGGCGAGCTTGCGCCGCGCTTCGCCGAGGCCGCCGCCGAGCTGGGCCTTGCGGACGCCGCACCTGCGCTACGCGCCGCGCAGCGAGGCCGACGCGGCGCAGCTGCGCGCCGCGCTCCAGGAGCGCCGCGAGTCCGACCTGCACCGCGCCCGGACCTCGCTGGGCCCGCACCTGGACGAGCTCGACCTGACCCTCGATCGGCCGCTCGCTGCGCCGCTATGGCTCGCAGGGCGAGCAGCGCTCCGGCCTGCTGGCGCTGCTGTTCGCGGAGCGCGAGACGCTGATCGACGCCGGCGCACCCCCGCCGCTGATGCTCCTCGACGACGTGATGAGCGAGCTCGACCCCGCTCACCGCGGCCTGCTCGGCCAGAGGCTGGCGGATCGCGGCCAGACCCTGATCAGCGCCGCCGATCGCGACGCCCTTCCCCCCGAGGCATCGCAGAGCGTCGTGCAGATGCCGGCCGGGCGACGCCGGCGGGCTGAGGGCGGTCGCCTGATGGGCCGGCGGGCCCCGCGGCCGGCGGCGCTGGCGGTTCGCTCGGCGCTTCAGCGCAGCGCTCCGCAGACCGGACTTGCGCTGGCGCAGACGGTCTGGCGTGAGGCGGTCGGAGACGCGATCGCCGAGGCCGCCGAGCCGGTCGAGGAGCGCCACGGGGTGCTCACAGTTCGCTGCCACAGCGCCACCTGGGCTCAGGAGCTGGCGCTGATGGAGCCGGAGCTGCTCGGGCGCCTCCGGGAGCGGATGGGGGAGGCTTCGCCGAAGGCCCTAAAGGTACTGGCTGGCTAGCCAGCCTAGGCCTTCTGAGAGGACTTATGGGACTGCCTTTGCGGGCCGCCTGGAAACGGGCGCTTGGCGCACGGTCCTTTATGCGTAATTTGCAGGACTTTTGTGTCATTTAGGCGGTCTTTCCGGGGCCTGAAACTGATATCCTTTATGTCAACCTTGATCGAGCGCCCCGACGCTGGTCCAGAGGCCGATTTCAGGCCACCGGCGGTCGGGGTTTTCTGCGACAAACGGAAGGAATTTCTTGGCTGAGAGCAAGTCCCGAGCGAAGGCCGGCGGCAAACAGACCTCCGCTGCGAAGTCGAAGGCGGCGAAGTCGAAGCGCAAGAGCGCGCCGGTGCCGACCGGCGGCGCCTCCTACGACGCCAAGGACATCACCGTCCTCGAGGGGCTCGAGGCGGTTCGCAAGCGGCCCGGCATGTACATCGGCTCGACCGGACCGCGGGGGCTGCACCACCTCGTCTACGAGGTCGTCGACAACTCGGTCGACGAGGCAATCGCGGGTTACTGCGACAACGTCCGCATCGTTCTGCATCCCGACAACAGCTGCACCGTCGCCGACGACGGCCGCGGGATCCCGGTCGACCAGCACGCCAAGGAGAAGCGCCCCGCCGCCGAGGTCGTCCTGACCACCCTGCACGCCGGCGGAAAGTTCGGCGACGGCGGCGGCTACAAGGTGTCCGGCGGGTTGCACGGCGTCGGCGTCTCCGTCGTCAACGCGCTATCCGAGCGCCTGCACCTCGAGATAAGCCGCGACGGCTACGTCTGGACGCAGGAATACGAGCGCGGAAAGCCAACCGGCGACTTCAAGCGCGGCGCCAAGACCAAGGCGACCGGCACGACGATCACCTTCCTGCCCGACGACGAGGTCTTCGAGGAGCTCGGCTTCGACTTCCAGACCCTGGCCGAGCGGTTGCGCGAGACCGCCTTTCTGACCGGCGGCCTGAAGATCGAGCTGGTCGACGAGCGCGGAGAGAAGGACAGCGTCACCTTCGAATACAAGGGCGGGATCAGGGACTTCGTCGCCCACCTGAACGAGAACCGCGAGCCCCTGCACCGCAAGGCGGTCTACTTCGACGCCGAGGAGGAGGAAGGTCAGGTCGAGGTGGCGATGCAGTGGAACTCCTCCTACCAGGAATCGATCTTCACGTTCGCCAACAACATCAACACCCACGAAGGGGGCACCCATCTCTCCGGCTTCCGCTCGGCCCTGACCCGGACCCTGAACGCCTACGGTCGCGGCAAGGGGCTGCTGAAGGAGAAGGACGAGAACCTCTCCGGCGAGGACGTGCGCGAGGGGCTAACCGCGGTGATCTCGGTCAAGCTCCATGATCCGCAATTCGAGGGCCAGACCAAGACCAAGCTCGGCAACCCGCCGATCGAGGGCCTGGTCAAGGAGACGGTGAACCGCAAGCTGGGCGAGTTCCTGGAGGAGAACCCCGGCGACGCCCGCCGCATCCTCACCAAGGCGCTCGACGCCGCCCGCGCCCGCGACGCGGCCCGCAAGGCTCGCGACCTGACCCGACGCAAGTCGGCGCTGGAGAACTCGATGCTGCCCGGCAAGCTGGCCGACTGCACGGTCAAGGACCCGGCCAGCGCCGAGCTGTTCATCGTCGAGGGCGACTCCGCCGGCGGCTCGGCCAAGCAGGGCCGCGACCGCAACACCCAGGCGGTGCTGCCGCTGCGCGGCAAGATCATCAACGCCGAGAAGAGCCGCATCGACAAGGTGCTCTCCAACACCGAGATCCAGGCGCTGATCACGGCGATCGGGACCGGCGTCCACGACGAGTTCAACCTCGGCGAGGCCCGCTACCACAAGGTCGTGCTGATGACCGACGCCGACGTCGACGGCGCCCACATCCGCACCCTGGTCCTCACATTCCTCTACCGACAGATGCCGGAGCTGTTCGACGCCGGCTACGTCTACATCGCCAAGCCGCCGCTGTACGGGGTCAAGAACGGCAGCAGCATGACCTACGTCGAGCGCGAGTCCGAGCTCGAGGAGCTGCTGCTGCGCGACAAGATCGAGGAGCTCGAGCTGACAGACGCCAACGGCCGCTCCAAGAAGCTGACCAAGAGCCGCTGGCAGAGCTATGTGCGCCGCTCGAAGGAGTACGAGGGCTGGGCCTCCTCGCTGCAGGCCGAGTTCGGCCACGAGCTGGTCCGCTTCCTCGAGGAGTCGCAGCTGCTCGACGAGGAGGTGGCGACGATCGCCGGGGCCCGGAAGGTGCTGAAGGCGAAGACGCCCGACGCCGAGCCCTACGAGACCGAGATCGTCAACGACGGCTCCGACGAGCTGACGGTGAAGGCGATCCACCGCAAGTCGGGACTGGCCCGGACCCACCGGCTGCCCGAGGGGCTCTTCAAGCACCACGACTACCGCAAGTTCGTCGAGGTCCACGCGACGCTTCTGAAGCAGGTCGGCCGCCCGCCGTTCGAGGTCGCCCTCAAGGACAGAGTCGAGGAGGCGACCTCGTTCGTCGACCTGCACCGGGCGGTGATGGACCTGGCCAAGCAGGGCATCAACTTCAGCCGCTACAAGGGGCTGGGGGAGATGAACTCCGAGGAGCTGCGCGAGACGACGATGGACCCGGCGACGCGGACGCTGCAGCGGGTGACCGCGGACGACGCCTCGGCCGCCGATCGGATCTTCGCGATGCTGATGGGCGACCAGGTCGAGCCGCGCCGCGACTTCATCGAACGGAACGCCAAGGACGTGACCA
The DNA here is from genome assembly GCA_963772265.1 of uncultured Solirubrobacterales bacterium. Classification (GTDB taxonomy): domain Bacteria; phylum Actinomycetota; class Thermoleophilia; order Solirubrobacterales; family 70-9; genus Mayfieldus. The sequence continues at coordinate 87,270 of CAVYWS010000006.1, forward strand.
ACCTTGATGTGGGCGGGTCGACGGGTCGTGGACGCAGGAGGGCGGCGAAGCGAGCGCATTGATCGTGCGTGAGCGAGACGCTCGACCGAGGACGCCGAAATGCGACGGTTTGCAGGAGCCGCAGCTGATGGCGCTTGAAGCACTGACCGGCCGCATCGAGGAGCGCGAGCTCGAGAAGGAGATGCGCTCGTCCTACCTCGATTACGCGATGAGCGTGATCGTCGGACGGGCGCTTCCCGACGTTCGAGACGGCCTCAAGCCCGTCCACCGCCGCGTCCTCTACGCGATGCACGACCTCGGGCTGCAGCCGACCCGGCCCTACCGCAAGTCAGCCTTCGTCGTCGGCGAGGTCATGGGTACCTATCACCCGCACGGCGACCAGGCGATCTACGACACCCTGGTGCGGATGGCGCAGGAGTTCTCGCTGCGCTACCCGCTCGTCGACGGGCAGGGCAACTTCGGCTCGATCGACGACGACCCGGCGGCGGCGATGCGCTACACCGAGGCGCGGCTGGAGCGCCTCGCGACAGAGATGCTGCGCGACATCGACGCCGACACGGTCGAGTTCGGTCCCAACTACGACGAGAGCAAGCGCGAGCCGCTCGTCCTGCCGTCCCGCTTCCCGAACCTGCTCGTCAACGGCGCGGCCGGGATCGCGGTCGGGATGGCGACCAACATCCCGCCCCACAACCTGCGCGAGACGATCGCCGCCACGACCGCCTACATCGAGGATCCGGAGATCGACCTGGCGGGCCTGATGGAGCACGTCAAGGGCCCCGACTTCCCTGGCGGCGGCCTAATGAGCGCCGAGGGGATCCGCGACGCCTACGCCTCCGGCCGCGGCAGCATCCGGGTCCGCGCCCGCGCCCACGTCGAGCCGCTGAAGGGCGGCAAGGAGGCGATCATCGTCACCGAGCTGCCCTTCATGGTCAAGAAGGGCGGCGACGGCGGCCTGATCACCAAGATCGCCGACCTCGTCCGCGAGAAGAAGCTCGACGGGATCTCCGACCTGCGCGACGAGTCGGACCGCAGCGGGATGCGGCTGGTGATCGAGCTCAAGCGCGGCGGCCCGCCGGCCAAGGTCGTTCTCAACAACCTCTACAAGAAGACCGCCATGCAGACCTCGTTCGGGGTCAACTGCGTGGCGCTTGTCGACGGCGTCCCGCGCACGCTCGGGCTGCGCGAGCTGATCCAGTACTACGTCGAGCACCAGCGCGAGGTCGTCACCCGCCGCACCCAGTACGAGCTGCGCCGCGCCGAGGCCCGCGCCCACATCCTCGAGGGGCTGCTGATCGCGCTCGACAACCTCGACGCGGTGATCAAGCTGATCCGCGGTTCCAAGGATCCCGACAGCGCCCGCGACGGATTGATCGAGAAGTTCGAGCTCTCGCGCGAGCAGGCGCAGGCGATCCTCGACATGCGGCTGCAGCGCCTGACGGCGCTGGAGTCCGACAAGGTCCGCTCAGAGCACGCCGACCTGATGGAGCGGATCGGCGAGCTGCGGGCGATCCTGGCCGACGAGGACAAGGTGATGGGCCTGGTCAAGGAGGAGCTGAGCGAGGTCGGCGACGCATACGGGGACGAGCGCCGCACCGAGATCACCCACTTCGAGGGCGACATGGGGATCGAGGACATGATCGCCGACCAGCAGATGGTCGTCTCGCTGACCTCCTCGGGCTACGTGAAGCGGCTGCCGCTCGCCACCTACCGCCAGCAGCACCGTGGCGGCCGCGGGGTGATGGGAATGAACCTCAAGGAGGGCGACTACATCGAGCACCTGCACATCTGCTCGACCCACGACTTCATGCTCTTCTTCACCAACCGCGGCAAGGTCTACCGCAGCAAGGTCTACGAGCTTCCGGAGGGGTCACGGACCGGCAAGGGCAGCGCCCTGGTCAACGTCCTGCCGCTGAGCGAGGGGGAGCGGGTGATGGCGGTGATTCCGACCCGCGACTTCAAGGAGGGCAAGTACCTGGTCTGCGCGACCGCCAAAGGCCAGGTCAAGAAGACCGAGTTCACCGCCTACAACACGCCGATCCGGGCCGACGGGATCATCGCGATCAAGATCCGCAAGGGCGACGAGCTGGTCCAGGTGCGGCTGACCAACGGCTCAGACGACCTGCTCCTGGTCTCGAAGTCCGGCCACGCCTCGCGCTTCAGCGAGAAGCTGGTGCGCCCGATGGCGCGCGACACCGGCGGCGTCAAGGGGATGAACGTCGCCGACAAGGGCAACAGGGTGCTGGCGATGGACGTGGCCCGCGACGACACCGAGCTGTTCGTGGTCACCGAGAACGGCTATGGCAAGCGAACCCTGGTCTCCGAGTACCCGGTCAAGGGCCGCGGGACGAAGGGCGTGCTGACCGCGAAGCTGACGACCAAGAAGGGCGGCCTGGCAGGCGCTCTGATCGTCCGCGAGCACCAGGACCTGCTGTTCATCTCCCAGAACGGGATGGTCCAGCGCACCTCGGTCGTCGGGATCTCGCAGATGGGCCGGCCGACCCAGGGCGTCCGGGTGATGAACCTGAAGGACAACGACCGGGTCAGCGCCGTGGCGCTGGTGGTCGAATCCAATGAGGATGGCGTGGAGATCGAGGCGGCTGCGGATGCCGAGCAGGTTGAGCTCCCGGCCGACGGCGCCGGACCGGACGGCGACCGGCCGGCCAAGGCAAAGCCGAAGTCCAGGGGCCGGAACAAGAGCTAGAGATAGGCTTGCGCCGTGGACCAGCTCCGCGGCCGCAACGCGCTCCTCACCGGAGCAGCCGGGGGCCTCGGCGGCTACATCGCGCGGGCCTTGGCAGCCGAGGGCGTCAACCTGGTGCTCTCCGACCTCCCCGAAGCCTCGATCGAGGAGAACGCCAGAGCGCTCGCCGCTTCCGGCGTCGAGGTCGAGAGTGTGCCCGCCGACCTCGGCGACGACGAGCAGACCCAGGGGCTGGTCGCGGCGGCGGAGCAGGCGCTGGGACCGATCGACATCCTCGTCAACAATGCCGGGCTGGAGTTCGGGGGCCCCTTCCTCGAGCGCAGCGCCGAGGAGATCAAGGGGCTGGTCCGAGTCAATCTCGTCGCCACGATGATGCTCACGCAGGCGGTGCTGCCGGGCATGCTCGAGCGCGGCCGCGGCCACATCGTCAACGTCGCCTCGATGGCCGGCAAGGCTCCGTTCCCGTTCCTCGCCCCCTACTGCGGCTCCAAGCACGGGGTGATCGGCTTCACCGGCGCCCTGCGGGCGGAATACGCGAACAGCCCGATCGCCTTCTCGGCGATCTGCCCCAGCTTCGTCTCCAAAGTCGGGATGTACGGGCGGCTCGAGGACGCGGTCGGCCGACCGCCGACCGGACCGCTCTCGGTGGTTCCACCGGAGCGGGTCGGCGCCGCGGTGGTCAAGGCGGTTCGCGACGAGCGGGCGGAGGTGATCGTCAACCGGGCCGGGGCCAGGCCGCTGATCCTGCTCTCCGCGCTCGCTCCGGGCTTTACGGCGAGGCTGGGACGCGCCGGCCGGATCCGCGAGTTCGCGGACCGCTTCGCCCGCGCCAAGGAGGCCTCGCCGAGGACCCCGGCTGAGCAGAAGGTCGAGTCGGAGCGCTGATCGGCGCGCCCGCGCGCAGCAGCGCGGCCGCGTCACATGCTTCAATGGGATTACCGGAGAAAGGAGGTGGTCCTAACTTGAATCACATGTTTTTCGGGACGCCGGAGGTGCAGGGCCGCTAGGCAGGCTTGTGCGGCTGCCCGGCGGAATCCAACCCGGGCGCCGGCGGCGATCGGAGGTCGGGAGCACGTCCCGCCCGACTGTGAATCCCTGACCCGCTTACCCGCACCTTGTGCAAAGGGCCGCTCCCTACGGGGCGGCCCTTTGTCGTCACGACTTGCGGCGGCTAGGCCGGCCGGCGGCTAGGCCGGCGCCAGGTATTGCTGCCAGGCCTGAGGGACGTTTGGGCTGGCGATGCGGATGAACACCGTCGGCCCCGGCGCCTTGGGCTTGGTTCGCGGGTGCATCTTCGCCTCGCGGGGAAGGTGGCTGCCCTTGCGCCGGTTGCAGGCGGCGCAGGAAGCGACGATGTTCTCCCACACAGACTTGCCGCCGCGGCTGCGGGGGATCACGTGGTCGACCGTCAGCGCCGAGCGGCGCGAGCCGCAGTACTGGCAGGTCCAGGCGTCGCGGGCGAGCACCGCCTTGCGGGTGATCTTGCGGCCGTGGGCGTTGCGCGGGATCTTCACGTAGCTGGTGAGGCGGATCACGGTCGGGCGGTCGAGGCGGAGCTTCTCAGAGCGAAGCGGGCGCTCGGCCCGCTCCAGGAGAACCGCCTTTTCCTTCAGCACAAGTACGGTCGCGCGTCGAACCGTGCACACGTTGATCGGCTCGAAGGTGGCGTTTAGGACCAGCACCCGTCCGTGGCGGGGGAACCCGGGCCGGTGTCCGTTGTGCGAGGGATGGCCGTTCGCGCTGGCGCCGTTGGTCGACGGGCCCTGATCGGCGGCCCGCCCGCCGGCAGCCGAGGCGCGATGTCTAGCCATGGTGCGGCGATTCTAGAGGGTGGCGTTCGTCACCCCGTCGGATAAGAGCCAAGCAGCCGCACCGACTCGGCCTTGCCCCGCAGCCGCTCGATCGCCTCGCCGACGGCGGGGTCGGCGGCACTTCCCTCGAGGTCGATGAAGAACATGTAGCGGCCGAGCCCCTGGCGAAGCGGCCGCGACTCGATCCGGGTCAGGTTGACGTCGCGCTGCGAGAACTCCAGCAGCGCCTCGACCAGGGCGCCGGGATGGTCCTCGCCAAGCTCCGAGAAGACCAGCGAGGTCTTCCACTGCCCCTCGCCGCTCGGCTCGGTCCCCTGGGGAGCTATCCAGACGAAGCGTGTGACATTGTCATGGCTGTCCTCGACGCCCTCGCGCAGGGCGGTGCAGCCGTAGAGATCTGCCGCTGCACGGGCGCCGAGGGCACCCCAGGGCTGATCGGACTCCCCGACCGCCCGCACCGCCTCCGCCGTGCTTGTCGCGGCCCGCACCTCGGCACCCGGAAGCCGGCTGCGCAGAAAGCCGGCGCACTGGGCGCTGGCCTGGGGGTGGGAGAGCACGGCGGTGATCTCCTCCAGAGGCAGCTCGCCGCGGGTGATCAGGCTGATCCGGATCGGATAGTCGAACTCGCCGACGATCGTCACGGCCTCAGCCTCCAGCGCCAGCGTGTCCAGGGTCGAGCGGACCGCTCCCTCGATCGAGTTCTCGAACGGCACCAGCGCCCGGTCGGCCTCGCCGCGCTCGACCGCCAGGATCGCGTCGTGGATCGTCCCCGCCGGGCGCGGCTCGAACGAGGCGCCATCGGCGGTGGCGGCCCGCAACGCGTCCTCGGTGAAGGTGCCGGCGGGCCCGAGGTAGGCCACCCTTTGGGTCACTTGCGCATCGCGGCCTCGAGGGCCTCGCGCTCCTCCGGCGAGAGGTCGAACTCGGACTGGCCCTCGTTGATCGGTTTGGCGTAGAGCCTGGCCTGCTCGCGGTGCAGGATCGAGGAGAGGACGACACCGGTCCCGCGCGAGTCCAGCAGCGCGACCGAGCTCGACTGGCGCCCGGTCATCTCATCCATCGCGTCATAGCGGATCACCCCGCATTGGGTGATCGCCCCACGCAGCCGCTCGTCGAGCTCGGTGTCGCGGCCGTGGAGGCGCTCGACCGACTCCTCGACCTTGCTGCCCAGCGCGTCGAGGCGGTGCTCCAGCTCGCTGGCATGCTCGACCACGGTGCGGCCGCCGTCCTCGCCGGCGACCACCTGCTGGGCGGTGCGGACGCGGCGAAGCCGCCGCGCCAGCAGAAGGCAGGCCAGCAGGGCGACCAGTGCCAGCCCGCCGGCCGCGATCGCGATCACACCTGCCGTGTCAGCGGTCACGGCGGCGAAGGATAGTTATGCTAGTCGAAGGTGACTTCGTAGCTGGCCTTGTTGTTGTCCGAGACCTGCTCGCCGGGAACCGGCTGAACGTTGACGTCAAGCGTCGAGTTGCCCTTCGGCGCCGGGGTCAGCGGGATCGTCACCGTCTGCGTCTCTCCGGCCGCGATCGATGAGATCTGCTGCTCGATCGGCTGGCCGCCGTCGACCGTCACCGAGACGGTAACCCCGCTTTCGTCGGAGTCCCCCTGGTTCTGGACCTGGACGTCGAGCTCCGGCTTGCCTCCAGCCGAGACCGTCGCCGGCACACCCTCCTCGAGCACCTGGCCGGCGACGCTGGTCTGGATCAGGCCCAGGCCGTGGATGCCGGTGGTGGTGGTGGACGCGGCGCCGCTGACCTGGGCCAGGGCGTCCTCGACCTTGGCCGTGTCGAGCCAGCTGTCGTCGGGCAGGAACTTGCTGGGTGGAATCGCCACGTCGCCGATCCCGTTCGCGTCGAGGGCCTGCTCCATCTCCGGCCTGGCGACCTGGCGGTAGAGCACGTCGCTGGCCAGCAGCGCCTTCATCTGGAAGGCGATCTTGTCCACCGCCTGGCTGCGGTTCTCCTTGCCGAGCGCATCGGCGATCGAGTTTGAGATGTTGGTGAGAGCGTTGCGGCGCAGCTGCATCGTCAGCTCGAAGGCCTGCTGGGCCGACTTCATGTCACCCGGGGTGTCGAGCGCCTTGGTCCGCTGCAGGGCGCTGTCGAGCCCGCTGCGGTCGGAGGCGATGTTGTTGGTGTACTCGGTGACGCTGAGCGAGCCCGGGCTCTCGAGCTGCTTGAACAGCGCCGTGCTGATCTGCTTGCTCTCGCCGACGATCGCGGCGACGTTTCGCCCGTAGTCCTTCAGCGCCCGTTCCTTGCGCGCGTTGAGACAGCCCTTGACCCCGAGGACCAGCAGGATCAGCAGCAGGAGCGCCCCGGCCGCAGCGATCCCCCGACGCAGCATGATCTGCTGTCGCTGGGGCCGCGGGGAACGCCTGCCGCCGCCTCCTCGGGCTCGTGGCGGTCTCGGTGGCGGTGTGCGGGTAGAGGACGGGGCTGGAGGATCCTCGTCGAAGAACTCCAAGCGTGAGCTCCCAGCTTCGGTGGCGGTGGCGCAGAGTATGCCGCCCGGCTCAGCCGGTACGCACGAACCGTTGCGCAATCGGCTTGACGATGCGGATTGCGGGAGGAAAGGAGCGCCTGCGGCAGAAGGGAAAGCGGCGGTGGTGGGTGCACTGGTACTGAACCGATTTGTGGTCCGCGAGCGACTGGGCAGCGGGGGATTCGGCACCGTCTACAGGGCCTGGGACGACCGTCTCGAGCGCGAGGTCGCGGTCAAGGTGATCGAAGTCGCAGGCGATCCGATCGACCGGGTGCTGCGCGAGGCGCAGGCCGTGGCGCGGCTCAACCACCCCAGCATCGTCACCCTCTACGAGCTTGGCGAGGACGGCCGGCACGCCTACCTCGTCAGCGAGCTGGTCGACGGGGCGACGCTGTCCGAGCTCGCCCGCGAGGGGCTCCTCTCCGATCGCGCGGTCGGGGAGCTGGGAGCGGACCTCTGCGACGCGCTGCGGCACGCCCACTCCCGCGGCGTCGTCCACCGGGACATCAAGCCGCAGAACGTCCTCCTCGCCGCCGACGAGCGCCGGGCCAAGCTGATGGACTTCGGGATCGCGAGCGTTCTCGACGGAGTCGGGATCACCGCCACCGGCGACGTCGTCGGGACCCTGGCCTACATGGCGCCGGAGCAGGCCGACGGCGCCGACGCCGAGCCGGCGGCCGACGTCTACTCGCTCGCACTCACCCTCTATGAGGCCTGGAGCGGCGAGAACCCGGTCGCCCACTCGACCCCGGCGGCAACCGCGCGGGCGATCGGCCAGCCGCTGCCGCCGCTGTCCGAAGCCAGGGGAGACCTGCCGCTGGGGCTCTGCGAAGCAATCGACGATTGCCTCGAGCCCGACCCCGAGCTTCGCCCGCCGCTGGATGAGCTGGCGCTGGCGATCGACGACGCCGTCGCAGACCTCGACCCGGGCCACAGCGTCCCGCGGCCCCACCGGCCGCACGCCTCGTTGGGCACGGTGATCGAGCGGCTGACGCCGAACGGCCCGGCAGAGCTCGCCGCCGCGATCGCGGTCGGCGTGCTGAGCGCCGCGGTGATGTTCGTCACCCCGGCGCGGGGGGCCGGATGGGCGTATCTGCTTCCGATCGCCGCGACGATCCTCTCGTTGCTCTGGCCGCGGCTCGGCTACCTGCTCGCCGCCGGTGGCCTGGCGGCCTGGCTGGCCGGTCCGGCCGCCCGGCCGGGAGCCGCCCTGGTGTTCGGCCTCCTGGCGCTTCCGCCGGCCCTGCTGGTCGGCAGCGGCGGACGAACCCTGACCCTGCCCGTGGTCTCACCGCTTCTCGGCCTCGCCGGGGCGGCGCCGATGTATCCGGCCCTGGCCGGGCTCGCCGGCAGGGCCCGCGACCGGCTGGTCCTCGGCGCCGCCGGCTACGCCTGGCTCGCGGTCGCCGAGTCGGTCCTCGACCGCAAGCTGCTGTTCGGGACCGAGCCGTCGGCGCCGCACGGATGGCAGCAGTCGGCCGGCACGGCCTTCCACGGCCTGTTGGTTCCGATCGCCACCGATCCGACCTTTCTCTTCGGCCTCGGGCTTTGGTCGTTGGGCGCACTGGCGCTCGGCCTGGTCGTTCGCGGCCGCAACCCGGTCGTCGACCTGCTGGGCGCGATGGTGTGGGCGGCGGCCCTGGTCGCGGCGCTGCGGCTGCGCGCCGGCGCCGCCGGTCCCTCGCCCGCCGTGCTGGCCGTTTCGGTGATCGCGCTGGTCGCGGTCGTGATCGTGTGGCGCTCCCGCGCCGCGCAGGGGCCGCGGGCGATCGCCCTCGGGCGTGCGCACCCGCCGCTGCCGGAGCCCGGTCGAGAGGCCACTCTTTCGTAGGATTTCGATGGCGGCGTGCACGCGCCGGCCAGCCGCCACCAATCCCCAAGGAGGCCCGGAATCAGCGTCCTGCGCAACCTCGAAGCACGGATCGAAGGCCTCGTAGAGGGGGTCTTCAGCCGCGCCTTCTCCTCCGAGGTGCAGCCGGTCGAGCTCGCCCGCAAGCTCGCCAAGGAGATGGACGCCCACAAGACGGCCTCGGTCCAGCGGATCTACGTACCCAACGAGTACACGGTCTGGCTCTCGCGCCAGGACCGCTCCAAGCTCGAGGGCTATGAACGCTCGCTGGAGCAGGAGCTGTCGGGCTATCTGCTCGAGCACGCCCGCCGCCGCGGCTATGACCTGCTGACCCGGCCGGCGGTGAACTTCCAGACCGACGAGCGGCTGCGGCTCGGCGAGTTCGGAATCCAGACCCGGCTGGTCAAGCCCCCGTCCCACGAGGGCGAGGCCCCAAGCCAGGGGGAGGAGGGCCACACGATGGTCTACTCGGCGGTCCGCGAGCGCGAGAAGCCGAAGGGCCGCAAGCGCCCCGAGGCGCCATTGGTGCAGACCCGCGCGATCGTCTCGCTCGGGGACCGCCGCTACGTGCTCGACGGGCCGCGGGCGGTGATCGGGCGCTCGAAGGACTGCGACTGCGTCCTGCGGGATCCCAACGTCTCGCGCCGCCACGCCGAGCTGCGCCGCGGCGAGACCGGCGACTGGCACGTCGCCGACCTCGGCTCGACCAACGGCGTCAAGGTGAACGGGCGCCAGGTCTCCTCCTCGCGGCTGCGCCCCGGGGACGACGTAACCGCTCGGCACCACTACGTTCAGCTTCGACATCGAGCAGTAATCAGACCGACGTGGACTACGAGCCGATCGCCGTAGGCTTGAAGTTCGGCTTCATCGCCGTCCTCTACCTGTTCCTGCTCTGGATCGCCCGCAGCGCGCTCAAGGACCTGCGCCGCACCGCCTCCCCGGCTCCCGACGCGACCGGGCTGCATTCCGCCGCGCTCTCCGACGGGGACGGCGCCTCGGCCGAGGAGGGCTGGCTGGTCGTCGAGCGCGGCGGCGGGCTTCAGGAGGGCGCCCGCTTCGACCTCTTCGGTGGCCTGTCGATCGGCCGCTCGAGCGAGGCCGACGTCCAGATCGACGACCGCTATGCCTCCGGGCTGCACGCCAGGATCTACTCGCATCGTGGCCACTTCTACCTCGAGGACCTCAAGTCCACCAACGGAACCCTGCTCAACGACGAGAGCCTGTCGGGAGAGGCGGAGATGGTGTCCGGTGACGTGATCCGGATCGGCGACACGGAGTTCCGCTTCGAGCCGGGTGACTAGACAATGCTGAGGGTCGTCGACCAGGGCTATCGCACCGACACCGGCCGCCAGCGCCGGGCCAACGAGGACGCCTACTACGTTCGCTCTCCGGTCTTCGTGGTCGCCGACGGGATGGGCGGCGCCCAGGCCGGCGAGGTCGCGTCGCGGCTCGCCGCCGAGGCCTTCGACCGCGACCTGCCCACCGGGCGGCCCGAGGAGGCGCTGCGCGAAGCCTTCGGGTCGGCGAACCGCAGCATCCACGAGCGCGCCGTCACCGACTCCAGCCAGGCCGGCATGGGGACGACCCTGACCGCGGTGATCGTCGACCCCGAGAACGAGGAGGTGGCGATCGGACACGTCGGCGACAGCCGGGCTTACCGGCTGCGCGGGGCGGAGTTCGAGCGGCTGACCCAGGACCACTCGCTGGTCGAGGAGCTGCGCCGCAAGGGCCAGCTCACCGACGAGCAGGCCGAAGAGCACCCACAGCGCTCGATCATCACCCGCGCCCTCGGCCCCGAGGCGGAGGTCGAGCCCGACCTGGGCACGGTCTCCGCCCGGCCCGGCGACGTCTACCTGCTCTGCTCCGACGGCCTGACGACGATGCTCAGCGAGCAGCGGATCGCAAAGCTGCTGCGCTCGGCGACCAACCTCGACGCGGCGGTCAGGGCCCTGGTCGACGAGGCCAACCGGGCCGGGGGACGGGACAACATCACCGCGGTCGCATTCCGCCTCGACCAGGTCGGGGCTCCAACCGAGCAGCCCGACCAGCCGACCCTGGTCGGACCCGCGGCCGAGACCGAGGGGATCCGCGCCGAGGAGATGCGCCGGGCGGCTGCAGCCGAGGCTCGCGCCCGCGCCGCCCAGCCACGTGGCCGCAAGGTCCTGCGGCGCAGCGCGAAGGTGCTCGCCGCGTTGCTGATCCTCGCCGCGATCGGCTTCGGCGCCTGGTACGGAAACCGCCAGGTCTGGTTCCTGGGCACCGACGACGGCGGCCGGGTGGCGCTGTACCGCGGCCTGCCCTATGACCTGCCGCTGGGCATCAACCTCTATCAGGAGCGCTACGCGAGCCCGATCCAGACCAGCTCCGTGCCGGCCGACCGGCGCGACTCGGTCACCGGCCACCAGCTGCGCTCGCGCAGCGACGCGGTCTCGCTGATCGAGGACCTGCAGCGCCAGCAGGGCGTACCGTGAGCGCGCGCAACCGCGAGCTGATCGCGCTGCTGCCGGTCGCGCTGCTGCTCACCGCCGGGTTCACCGCGGTCTTCATCCAGGAGGGCAGCCGACTCGGCAACCTGAGCCTCTTCTACGGCGGCTACTTCCTGGCGATCTGCCTCGCCACCCACCTCTACCTGCGGATCCGGCTGCCCTACGCCGATCCTTACCTGTTCCCGTTGATGGCGCTGCTTGCCGCCTTCGGGCTGGTGATCCTCTACCGGATCAACGACGACCTGGCGCGCGACCAGGCGAGCCTGTTCGTCCTCGGGCTGGTCCTCTTCGTCGCCACGATCGAGCTGCTGCGCGACTACGAGGTCCTCGAGCGCTACCGCTACCTGATCGCCACCCTCGGGTTCGCGCTGCTGCTGGCCCCGCGGATGCCCGGCATCGGCCAGCAGGTCAACGGCGCCTACCTCGGGGTCAAGATCGGCCCCGTCGCCTTCCAGCCGGCCGAGTTCGCGAAGATCTGCCTCGTCGTCTTCCTCGCCAGCTACCTGCGCGAGCATCGCGAGGTGCTGATCGTCGGGGCGCGCCGGATTGCGGGGATCACGCTGCCGCCGCTGAAGCACTTCGGCCCGCTGCTGGTGATCTGGGGCGCCTCGATGTTCCTGCTCGTCTACATCCGCGACCTCGGCAGCTCGCTGATGTTCTTCGCCGCCTTCCTCGCCCTGCTCTACGTCGCCACCGGCCGCTTCTCGTTCGTCGTGATCGGGATGGCGATGTTCATGGTCGGGGCCTGGTTCTTCGCCCACAGCGTGCCCCACGTGCACGACCGGGTCGACGTCTGGCTCGACCCCTACCAGCACCCACAGCGCAGCGGCTACCAGGTCCTTCAATCGATCTTCGCCCAGGCGGACGGAGGGTTATTCGGCCAGGGCTTCGGCCAATCCCTGCTCTACATCCCCGGCAGCCAGCCGCCGGTGGCGCTGCTGCCCGCGGCCCAGACCGACACGATCTACGCGCTGATCGTCGACGAGGTCGGCCTCTTCGGCGCCTCCGCGGTCTGCCTGATCTATGTCCTGATCGCCGCGCGCGGGTTCAAGACCGCGATCATCGCCGGCGACGGCTTCTCCAAGCTCCTCGCCACCGGGCTCACGGCGGTGTTCGCGATCCAGGCCTTCGTGATCATCGGCGGGGTCACCAGGGTGATCCCGCTGACCGGCGTCACGCTGCCCTTCATCAGCTACGGGGGCAGCTCGATCGTCGCCAATTTCGTGCTCCTTGCCCTGCTGCTGATGGTCTCCGACCGGGCCCGGCGCCAGATCACCGCGCCGGCTGAGGACGAGCCGCTTCCCCTCCCCGCATGAACGCGCCAATCACCAAGCTCTACGCCCTGATCGTGCTGATGTTCGCGGTCCTGATCGGCTTCACGTCCTACTGGGCGGTGTTCGACGCCGAGGCGCTGAAGGACAAGTCGGTCAACCGCCGGCCGCTGCTGGAGGAGCTCCAGGTCAAGCGCGGAACGATCAAGGCGGAGGACGGGACGGTGCTTGCGCGCTCGACCCGGGAGGGGCACGGCAGCAACCGCTTCTACACACGCCACTATCCGGAGGGCAGCCTATTCGGCCATCCGATCGGCTACAGCTTCCTCGACCTCGGCCAGACCGGCTTCGAGCGCTACCACGACGACGAGCTGGTCGGCCGCAAGTCGGAGTTCACCTCGATACTCGACCAGCTTCGTGGGCAGCGCCAGGAGGGCGACAACATCGTCTCGACCCTCGACCCGGCGGCGCAGCGGGTGGCGCTTGAGCAGCTCGCCGGCCGGGCCGGCGCGGTGGTGGCGATCGAGCCCAGCACCGGCAAGGTCCGGGCGATCGTCAGCCAGCCGCCATATGACCCGAACCAGGTCCCGAGCCACTTCAAGCAGCTCAACAAGGACCCGGAGTCGCCGCTGTTCGACCGCGCCACCCAGAGCGGCTATGCGCCGGGCTCGACCTTCAAGGTCGTGACCGCCACCGCTGCGCTCGACAGCGGCAAATTCACCCCGGACTCGGTGCTCAGCGGCCGCTCGCCGATCACGATCGAGGGCATCCCGCTGTCCAACTCGGGCGGCGAGCAGTTCGGCGAGATCCCGCTCACCGATGCGCTGACCAACTCGGTCAACACCGTCTTCGCGCAGGTGGGGGAGAAGGTGGGCACGGCGACGATGTACAAGTACATGGACCGCTACGGCTTCAACGCCAAGCCCCAGATCGACCTCCCCGACGGCGAGCTGACGCCCAGCGGCGTCAAGGAGAACGGCCACCTGCTCGGCCCCGGTGACGCAATCGACATCGGCCGCGTCGCGATCGGCCAGGAGCGGCTTGCGGTCACCCCGCTGCAGATGGCCGAAGTCGCGGCGACGGTGGCCAACGGCGGCAAGCTGATGAGGCCGCAGCTCTGGGACCGGGTCGTCGACCCCGACGGGCGCACCGTCAAGCGGTCCAAGCCGACCGTCCAGTCGGAGGTGATGAAGCCTGAGACCGCGACCGAGCTCAACGGGATGATGCAGGACGTGGTCAACGACGGCACCGCGGCGGGTGTCTTCCCGTCGTCGCTGCAGGTGGCCGGCAAGACCGGGACGGCCGAGCTGGGAACCGGTCGAGCGGCCTGCTCGCTGCCCAACCAGGCCTGGTTCATCGGCTTCGCGCCCGCTGACGACCCGAAGATCGCGGTCGCGGCGACGATCGAGTGCACCTCGAGCTTCGGGGCCGAGGTCGCCGGGCCGATCACCCGCGCGGTGATGGAAACGATCCTCGCCGAGGAGGGGTAGTGGTCTGATGCCCGAGGTTGCCGAGAACCAGATGGTCGACAACCGGTACCGGGTGATCGGCAGGATCGGCTCGGGCGGGATGGCCGACGTCTGGTGCGCCGAGGACACCCACCTGCAGCGCAAGGTGGCGCTGAAGGTCCTGCACCACCGCTTCGCCCAGGACACGGAGTTCGTCGAGCGCTTTCGCCGTGAGGCTGAGTCGGCGGCCGGCCTCCAGCACCCCAACGTGGTCGGAGTGTTCGACCGCGGCGGCGTCAACGGCACCTACTACATCGCGATGGAGTACCTCGAGGGCCGCACGCTCAAGGAGCTGATCGACCAGGGACTGCCGATGGCGACCACGCTCTCGATCGTCCGCCAGGTCCTCGAGGCGGCCCGCTTCGCGCATCGCCACGGGATCGTCCACCGCGACTTCAAGCCCCAGAACGTGATCGTCGACAACGAGGGCCACGCCACGGTGACCGACTTCGGGATCGCGCGGGCGGGCGTCTCCGAGATCACCCAGACCGGCTCGGTGATGGGGACCGCGCACTACCTCTCACCCGAGCAGGCCCAGGGGCTGGAGACCAAACCGGCGTCGGACATCTACTCGATCGGAGTGATCCTCTACGAGGCGCTGACCGGGGAGGTCCCGTTCGAGGGCGACAGCGCGGTGGCGGTGGCGCTGAAGCAGGTCTCGCAGACCCCGCAGCGGCCGAGCGCGATCAACCCCCAGGTCTCGCCAGCGCTCGACGCTGTGGTGATGCGGGCGCTCGCCAAGGAGCCCGAGCAGCGCTTCGCCGACGCCGACGCCTTCCTCGCCGCGCTCGAAGCGGCGGAGCGCGACCCCGGCGCCGCGCCCCCGGGATCGACGGCGACATTCGCGCCCCTGCCGCCGGTCGCGGGGGCGCCCGAGCCGGCGGCGGCGGACGGCTCCGGCCCACCGGACGAGGAGGAAGAGGGCCGCCATCCCTGGCGCTGGGTGCTGGCCGCGGTGATCCTCGGCGCTGATCGTCGGGCTGATCCTGAGCCAGCGCAGCGCGCCGAAGGCGGACGTGCCCAACGTGATCGGCGACAGCGTCGACATCGCCGAGCTGAAGACTGGACCAGAAGGGCTTTGACTTCGACGACCGAGACGCGCACATCGGCTGGGTCCGAAGGGCACGGTTTTGGAGCAGGATCCCCCGGCCGGCAAGGCCGATCAGGACTGTGACTTCCTCAAGCTCTCCTGCACCAAGCCGACCGATGGTGCTGACGGTCAACGCCGGGCCGGGGCTGGCGAAGGTTCCGCAGGTGGCCGGGCTGGAGCAGGGGGCGGCCGAGGCGAGGCTCAGCGACGCCCACTTCGACGTCGCGACGCAGAAAGCGGCCTCGGCGACCGTGCCCGTGGGCACGGTGATCTCCAGCGATCCCGCCGGCGGCAGCAAGGCCCGCGAGGGATCCGAGGTGACGCTGATCGTCTCGCGGGGCCCGAAGCAGGTCGAGGTGCCGCTTGTGGTCAACGAGACCCAGGCGCTCGCCGAGGCCGAGATCCGCAGCGCTGGGCTGGTCCCCGACGTGGTCAAGCGCAAGGACCAGGCCGAGAAGGGCCAAGTCGTCCAGCAGGCGCCGGACGCCGGCCAGAAGGTCGAGCAGGGCTCGACGGTGACGATCGTCGTCTCCTCCGGCGCCTCGACGATCATCGTCCCGAACGAAATCGGAAAAACCCGGTCGAGCGCGGTGTCGGACCTTCGCGCGGGGGGATTCGACGTCGCTGTCAGCACCCAGAACACCGACGTCGAGGCGCAGGACGGCAAGGTGATCGACCAGTTCCCGGCTCCGGGCGGCAGCGCCAAGAAGGGCAGCACCGTGACCCTCACCGTCGGCCACTTCGTCGCGCCGACGCCGCCGCCGACCACGACGACGACCCCCACCGTCCCGACGCCGCGGAGGGGCTGAGCGGATGCGCGTCGCCGTGCTCTCGGGTGGCCGCTCGAGCGAGCACGACGTGTCGCTGCGCTCGGGAGCCTCGGTCGCCGAGGGCCTGCGGCAGGCCGGCCACGAGCCGCTGCCGGTGCTGGTCGATCTCGACGGCGGCTGGTCCCGCGACGGCGAGGAGGTGCGGCTGCTGCCCGGCGCGGGCCTGCTGGACTGCGACGCCGTGTTCCCGGTCCTGCACGGCCCCTTCGGCGAGGACGGCACGGTCCAGGGCCTGCTCGAGTGCCTCGACGTGCCCTACGTCGGCGCCGACGTCCTCGCCTCGGCTCTCTGCATGGACAAGCTGACCTTCAAGCGCCTGCTCGCCTTCCACGGCCTGCCCCAGGTCGAGTTCGCCGAGGTCGGCGAGGAGGGCTGGCGCGAGCGGGTGGCGGGGTTCGGCATGCCGCTCTGGGTCAAGCCGTCGCGCCTCGGCTCGAGCGTCGGGATCAGCAAGATCAGCTCGCCCGAGAGCGAGCTCGACGCGGCGGTCGAGGCAGCGGCCCGCCACGACCCGAGGGTGATCGTCGAGGCATCGGCGAGCGGTCGCGAGGTCGAGTGCTCGGTGCTCGGCAACGAGGACCCCCAGACGTCGCTCCCGGGGGAGATCGTGGCCCACGCCGATTGGTACGACTACGAGGCCAAGTACTCCGAAGGAGGGATGGAACTGGCGGTGCCGGCGCCGCTGGACGACGCGGTCATCGACCAGGTCCGCGGGCTGGCCGCCCACGTCTTCACCCTGACCGGCTGCAGCGGCATGGCGCGCTGCGACTTCTTCGTCACCGAGGGCGGGGACGTGCTCGTCAACGAGCTCAACACGATCCCCGGCTTCACCGAGACCAGCGTCTACGCGAAGCTCTTCGAGGCGACCGGGATCGGCTATCCGGACCTCTGCGACCGCCTGGTCCAGCTCGGGATCGAGCGCCACCAGCGGGCGCGCTCGTTCGAGTTCTAGCCCGGAGCCGCAGGGCTCAGCTGATCAGCTTGATGTCGCTGATCGAGACCTGGTAGCGGCCTTGCTGATCGGTGGCCGGGGCCGCCCGGGTGAACCAGAGCAGGAAGTACTGCGAAGGCTTGGGGGCGTTGATCGCGATCGTCTCCCGGGTCCCGGCGGCCGCGACCTCGCCCACCGGCTGTCCCCAGCCGCCGAGGTCCTCCGGTGCGCTGCCGCTGGCGGCGAAGACCTCGGCGTCCCAGCCTCCGGCCTGGGAGCGGACCTCCATCTTGCGCGGCTTCGCGGGCGACTCGGTCTTCACGTAGACGCCGACTCCGGGGTCCGGTCCCGACTTGGTGCCGGCAAAGGTGTCGGAGTCGTAGTGCTCTGTCACCCAGGCCGTCGAGGTCGGGTTTCCGTCGACTGCCTGCCCGACCGTGCTGCCGTCCTCCTCGCCGTCCCCCTGCGGGTCGTAATCGGTGGCAGAGGCGATCGAGATCGGCTTTCCGGTCGCGCCGCCCCCTCCGCCGACGTCGCCGCTGGAGATCAGCGCCACCGCGACGATCGCGCCCGCGGCCAGCAGCAGGACGCCGAGGACGCCGAGCAGGGGGCGCCAGGAGCGGCCGCGCAACAGGCGCCGTTTTCGCCGCACTGCCTTGAGGACCGTCGTCGCCTCGCCCTCGGTGCCGCCGGCCCGCGCCGCCTCGACCTCGAGCGCGGTCTGGAGGTCGTCGATCATCGCGCCGATGTTCTCGTAGCGCTTCGCGGGGTCCTTGCTGGTCGCGCGCTCGATCGTCAGCGCCGCCGCGGCGGAGATCTCGGGTCGGCGCCGCTGCACGTCGGGCAGGTCCTCGTTGACATGCTTCATCGCCACCCCGACCTGGGTGTCGGCGCTGAACGGGACGTCGCCGGTGAGCATCTCGTAGAGCACCACGCCGAGCGAGTAGAGGTCGGAGCGCTCGTCGACCCCTTGCCCCATCGCCTGCTCGGGGGCGACGTAGTCGGTCGTTCCCAGGACCCGGCCGGTGTCGGTGACGCCCTGCTGCTCGAGCTGGCGGGCAATCCCGAAGTCGGTGACCTTGGCCCGGCCCTCGGCGTCGATGAGGACGTTCTGCGGCTTGACGTCGCGGTGAACCAGCTTGCGGCCGTGGGCTACCTTCAGCCCGCGGCCGACCTCGATCGCGTAGGCGAGGGCCTCCTGGGGGTCGAGCGGTCCGAGGCGCCGGATCCGCTGCTTGAGGTTCTCGCCCTCGACGTACTCGAAGACGATGTAGGGGTGCCCGCCGTCCTCACCGGCGTCGATCACCGAAACGATGTTGGGGTGCGACAGCTTCGCCACCGCCTTCGCCTCGCGGCGGAAGCGCTCGAGCTGGTCGGGCTGCTCGGACATCTCGCGGTGCATGACCTTGACCGCCACCGGGCGGTCCAGGGTCGCGTCCCGAGCCAGGTAGACGGTCGACATCCCGCCGCTGCCCAGCTTTGCCTCGAGCCGGTAGCGGCCCGAGAGGACCGTCCCGATCATCTGGGCGCTTGTCGAGTAAGCCGGCATCGTTTTCAGAACGGAGGTTTGCGCATCTGGCACCTATTCTCGGCAACTCGGTGCCCGAAGGGCTCTGCTGGAGGCAATCCTGCCTGTTCGGGGTCCTCGGAGCAGCGTGCGGAGGCGGGAGAAAACCGGGCTATGCGCCCGCGCCGAGCATCTCGTCGCCGGCCGCATTGAGCGCGCGCACCGCGTCGACGATCTCCTTCGGCGCCTTGGCCGGAGAGCCGCTGTCGAAGGGCGGCTGGGGGTCATATTCGATTCCGAGCTGCACCGCCTGAGCGACCTCCGGGCCGAGCTCGCGGTCGATCAGCACAAGCGCCATGTCGATCCCCGCGGACACCCCGGCCGCGGTGATCACCTTGCCGTCCACGACCACCCGCTCCGAGGTCGGCTCGGCGCCGAAGCCGCGCAGGGGATCGAGGTAGAGCCAATGCCCGGTCGCCCGCTTGCCCTCGAGAAGCCCGGCCGCCCCGAGCACGAGCGAGCCGGTGCAGACCGAGGTCGTCCAGCGGGTTCGCTCGTGGACGTCGCGCAGCCAGCCGAGGACCCGCTCGTCCTCGAGCAAGGGCCGGTTGCCCTCGCCGCCGCCGACCAGGACGACGTCGGGGTCGGTCACGTCGTCGATCGAGGAGTCGGCGATCAGGCCGAGGGCGCCGCTGTCGGCGCGCACCTGCCCAGCCTCGGGGGCGACGAAGCGGACCTCCCAACCCGGCACCGACCGCAGCACCTCATAGGGGCCGATTACGTCGAGGACGGTCAGCTTGTCGAAGATCAGGATCGCGATCTGCACGGGACCGAACCTATCAGCGGGGTGGCGCTCAGCCGCTGCGGCGCACGCCTGCGCCGTCGGCTGCGCGCCCGATCGTCTTGGCGCTCGGGTAATGGGTGCGCAGCGAGGCAAGGGCGGCGTCCTCGTCGCCGGCCGCAACGACGCAGCAGAAGCCGCAGCCCATGTTGAAGACCTCGTGCATCTCCTCGTCGGAGACCTCGCCCAGCTCCTGGATCAGCTCGAACAACGCCGGCACCGGCAGCGGGTCGTCGATCTGGAAGCCGGTCGCGGCCCGCAGCCGCTCCAGGTTCCCGAGCCCGCCGGAGGTGATGTGGGCGAGCCCGCGCACCTCGACCTCAGAGCCGAGCAGGTCGAGGACCGCCCGCACGTAGATCTCGGTCGGCTCGAGCAGGAGGTCGCCGAGCGGCGCCCCGAGACGGCGGTCATCGAGGGGGATGCCGTCGAGCGTCCGGCGGGCCAGGGTGTAGCCGTTGGAGTGAAGCCCTGAGGACGGAAGCCCGATCACCGCGTCGCCGGCCTGAACCGAAGAGCCGTCGATGATCGAGTCGAGCGCGACCACTCCGAAGCAGGCGCCTGCGAGGTCAAAGCCGCGAACCATCTCGCCGAGCTGGGCCAGCTCGCCCCCGGGAATCTCGATCCCGGCAGCCTGCGCCCCGCGGGCCAGTCCGACTCCGATCTGGCGGCAGACCTCGACGTCGGCCTGCTCGGCGGCGATGTAGTCGAGCATCGCCAGCGGCTCGGCGCCGACGCAGATCACGTCGTTGACGTTCATCGCCACGCAGTCGATGCCGACGCTGTCGTAGCGTCCCAGCTGCTCGGCGATCGCCAGCTTCGTGCCGACGCCGTCGGTGGAGAGCGCGATCCCGGTCCGCTCGTCGAGCCGGATCACGCTGGCGTAGTGGCCCGGCAGCGGCACCTGGCGCGACTCACGGCCGAGCTCGATCGCACCCAGCGCCGCGACCAGCGCCGCGACCGCCGAGTCCGCCGCCGACTGGTCGACCCCCGCGGCCGCGTAGGCGTCGCCGCTATTCATCGTCACCGCTCCCCCGGCCGGCAACCGGGGAGGCGGCGCCGGACCCCGCGGAGCCACCGTTGGTTGTCGAGCCGGTGCCCGGATCCTCGAAGCCGAGACCCACCACCTCGGACTCCGATCGGCGGCGCTCGGTTCGCAGCCGCGCCAGCACGAGCGCCGCCAGGGCGGCGCGGTAGGCGGCGTACGGCCACAGCGCCCGGTCTCGCTCGACCAGCCGGATCAGGCGCTGGGAGGCGAGGGTGGAGACGAAGGAGGCGCCGATCCCGAACCGCATCGCCCGCCGCAGGGACGGATCGACTCCACGCCCGCGCAGCCGGGCCCCTTTCAGCGCCGCCGCGCCGACGATGATCGGCAGCGCGACTGTGCGCGAGAGCAGGTTGGCGTGCTCGCGGGTGAAGCGCCGCCAGCGCGCCGCCGCCAGGGTGGCGCCGTTGCGCGAGACGCCCGGCGCCAGGGCGGTCGCCTGGGCGATCCCGAGCGCCAGTCCGTCGATCAGGCCGGCCTCGCCGCGACCGCGCAGCTGCGGCCGCCGGTCTGCGGCGACCATCGCCAGCGCTCCGGCCAGAAGGCCCAGTGCCGTCGCCCGTGGCCCGCCGAGGCGCTGCTCGATCGGGCGCTCCAGGGTGTAGCCGATCAGCGCAGCGGGGGCGAAGGAGAGCATCAGCACCGCTGCCCGGCGGGCGTCGAATGCCTGCAGCTCCTCGGCGAGGATGCGCCGCTGGCCGATCAGCAGTGCCGCCGCGGCGCCGGCGTGCAGTGCCACCTCGAAGCTCTTTCGCAGCTCCGGGTCGAGGTTCTCCCATTCCCAGCCCGCCAGCCACGGCACCAGGCCCAGATGGGCCGAGCTGGAGACCGGCAGCAGTTCGGTGGGGCCCTCGATCAGCCCCAGGGCGACGGCGCGCCGGATCGGGATCGGCGCGTCCGCCGCCGGACCCGCGCCGTCTGCCGGAATCGAGCTCAACTGCCTCCCGCGCGCGCCGGCTCGGCCTCTGTCTTCTCGCGGGGGCCGCGACCGCGGCGGCGCCTGATCAGCAGGTAGACGATCCCGGCGACGATCAGGACGGTGGCGGCGTAATCGAGGTACTGGAGGTGGTCGCGCCAGCTTTCCCAGTTGTTGCCGACCGCGTCGCCCAGCAGCGCCAGGCCGGCGATCCAGGGAAGCGAGCCGAGGGCGGTCAGCCAGCTGAAGCGCCAGAACGGCATCTCTGCCATCCCGGCGGGCAGCGAGATCAGTGCCCGCACCACGGGGACCATGCGGGTCCAGAAGACCGCCGCGTCGCCGTGGCGCTCGAACCAACGGTCGGTCGCCGCGAGCCGCTCGGAGCCGAGGTGGATCAGCCGGTTCTTCTCCAGCAGCTCGATGCGGCCGAAGTAGCCGGCTGCATAGATCAGCCAGGAGCCGACGATCTGGCCCACCATCCCGGCGGCGATGATGCCGAGCATCGACTGGTCGCCGGTCGAGACGTTGAAGCCGGCGAACAGCATCACCGCCTCGCTTGGCACCGGCAGGCAGGCGCTGTGGAGGAACATCAGAAAGGCGATACCGGCCAGGCCGGTGTCGTCGATCACGTTGACGCAGAAGTCGACGATGGGCCCGCTGAGGCTTGCAGTCGGGCCGGCATGGAGTGCGAGACCAATCATGCGCGGGCGGCGCTACATGCTACGGCAGGTTCATTGCCGTGCCTGCCCGCGACGCACTGGACGCGGAAACCGCCCTCTAGAATTCTTCGGTCAATGCGGCGCTTGAACCACCCTGTGTACCGGGGCCGAACGCTTCAGGTGGTTGCCGACGTTGCGCTCTGCGCGCTGGCGTTCCTGCTCGCGTTCCGTCTTCGCTTCCTCGACGAGCCCAACGGCATCCCCGATCGCTACTGGACTCTGTTCCTGCAGTCGGTCGCCTTCGTCGCGATCGGCAAGGTCACGGTCTTCGCCGCCTTCGGCCTCTACCAGAAGTGGTGGCGATACGTGGGGCTCCGGGATCTGCTCGGGATCCTCCGCGCCGTCGCCGTCTCCAGCTTGATCCTGATCGTGCTCTTCACGGTGGTGAAGCCGTTCGCGGACAGCCTGCCGCGCTCGGTCGCGGTGATGGACTTCATGTTCACGCTGATGCTGGTGGCCGGGGCTCGCATCCTCGTGCGCCTGGTGATGGAGCGGCCCGGCCGGGGCGTGCGGATCGCCCGCGGGCGCGACGTGCTCGTGGTCGGCGCCGGCTCGGGCGGACAGATGGTGGTCCGCGAGCTGCAGCTCAACCCCAACCTGGGCTCGGTCGCGATCGGGTTCGTCGACGACGATCCCCGCAAGCGCGGGATGCGGATGCTCGGTCTCAAGGTCCTCGGCTCGACCGAGGAGATCGGAGCGATCCTCGACGACACCGAGCCCGACGAGGTGGTGATCGCGATTCCCTCCGCGCCGGGCACCCTGCGGGCGAATGTCGTCGCCGCCTGCCGCGAGCGCGAGATCACGGTCCGAACCCTGCCCACCGTCTTCGAGCTGCTGCGCGGGGGCGTGCAGCTCACCAAGCAGCTGCGCGAGGTCCAGGTCGAGGACGTCCTCGGCCGCGACCCGGTCCACGTCGAGCTCGACACGGTCGGTGCCTACCTGCAGGACCGCAAGGTGCTGGTCACCGGCGCCGGCGGCTCGATCGGGTCGGAGCTGTGCCGGCAGATCGCGAGGGTGCGCCCGCGGCTGCTGGTGATGGTCGACAACGCGGAGTCGAACCTGTTCTCGATCGACCGCGAGATGGTCGACGAGCGCCACTTCACCAACGTCGAGTCGGTTCTCGCCGACTGCCGCGAGCCGGCGCGGATGCTCGAGGTGATGCAGCGGTTCAAGCCCGAGGTCGTCTTCCACGCCGCCGCCTACAAGCACGTCCCGATGATGGAGGGCAACCCGCTCGAGGCGGTGCGAAACAACGCGATCGCGACCCGGATCACCGCCGAGACCGCCGCGGCGTCGGGGGTCGAGCGCTTCGTCCTCGTCTCCACCGACAAGGCGGTCAACCCGCAGACCGTGATGGGGGCCTCGAAGGCGATGGCCGAGTGGATCGTCGAGGTGGCGGGCGAGAAGCATCCCGGGACGCGGTTCGCGAGCGTGCGCTTCGGCAACGTCCTCGCCTCCTCCGGAAGCGTGGTCCCGGTCTTCCGACGCCAGATCGAGCGCGGCGGCCCGGTGACCGTCACCCACCCGGAGATGAGCCGCTTCTTCATGACCATCCCCGAAGCCGTGCAGCTGGTGATCCGGGCCGGCGACATCGGGGCCGGCAAGGGTGAGGTCTTCGTCCTCGACATGGGCGACCCGGTGCGGATCGTCGACCTCGCCCACAACATGATCCGCCTCGCCGGATACGAGCCCGAGACCGACATCGCGATCGAGTTCACCGGCATCCGGCCCGGGGAGAAGCTTCACGAGGAGCTGCACGGGGAGCACGAGCAGCTGCGGCCGACCGCGGCGAAGCGGATCCTGCGAGCGGTTCGCGACGTGCCCCTTGACCCCGAGTGGGTGATCTCGACGCTGGACAGCATGGAGCAGCTCATCCTCGCCGGCGACGAGTCCAACCTCTCCGAGCGGGTCGTCGAGCTGGTCACCGCCCCCGGCGGGGGCGAGGCGGCAGTCGTCTACGACAAGTAGCCTCCGCGGCTCTCAGCCGTGGAGCAAGCGATCAAGGACATTGGGGCCTTCGCCGGCCTGGCGGCATTTCTCGGGCTGGCGGTGCTGTCGCTGCTCTATTTCTCCCAGGCCCGCGACCTAAGGCGGCTGCGCGATTGGGCCGGCCGCGCACCCGAGCGCGACGCCGAGGAGATCGAGTCGACCTCCGACCTGGCCGCCGAGCGGGCCGAGGAGCTCCGCAAGCTCGAGGAGGAGCGCCGGCGCCGCGAGGAGGCGGCAACAGCGGAGAACCGGGAAGCGGCGAAGCGCGAGGAGCGCCGCCGCCGTCGCGAGGCCGGGCTTCCGGTCACCACCCGCCGCGAGCGGGTCCGCGAATGGTTCGGGGGGCTCGGAGGAAGGCGCCGGCCCGAGCCCCGCTATCTGGTCGTGATCATCGCCGGCGTGATCGTCCTCGGCGCCGGTGTCGCGGTTGGCGCTTCGCAGCTGATCGGCGGAGGCAGCGACTCGAGCTCGGGCAAGAAGGTCCTGAAGCCGGGCCAGGTCCAGGTCGACGTCCTCAACGGGACCAACCCACCGGTCAACGGCCTCGCCGGGCTGATCAGCGACAAGCTCGAGTCGAGTGGCTACCAGACCGGGCGCGTCACCGACACCTCGGGCAGCTTCGAGACAAGCGTCGTGATGTACAAGCGCGGCTACGGGCCGGAGGCGACGAAGATCGCCCGCAAGCTGAGCATCAAGAAGACGAGCCTGCTGACCAACCAAATCCGCAGCGATGCCAAGAGCGGCAACCCGATCGCGGTCGTGATGGGGCAGGACAAGTCGAATTTCTCCGGCTGACGCCCGGGCTGGGCACGGCCTCACAAGTAATCTGGCCGCGTGCCGGCCGAGGGTGAGCAGGATCGACGCCTGGGCGCGAGTCGGGTCCTTGCCCCGGCGATCTTCGCGCTGCTCGTCCTCGCCACCGTCGCGGCGTTTGCCTACGCGCAGCGGCTGAAGCGCGAGCCGCTCGTGCTCGACAAGGTGTCCTTCCTCCCGCTCGAGGCCGGGGAGACGGTCGTGACGCCGAACGGCGACGGGCGCCATGACATCGCCCGGGTCAGGTTTCGGCTGACCAAGACCGACCATGGCGTGGTCCAGCTGATCGATCGCAACGAGCAGCCGGTCCGCGCCTTCACGGTCAAGGTCCTGAGCGAGAAGGGGAGGGTGACCTCGAGGATCCCGCCCGGCGGCGTGCTGCCCGCATACAAGACCTTCGGGTTTCGCTGGAACGGCCGGGTCGGGGCCGGCCGGCTCGCCCCGACCGGTCCCTACCGGCTGCGGGTGAAGCTGCTCGGCGAGGACCGCACCCTGGATCCGGGCGGGCGGATCAGGCTGCACACGCTGCGCGCAGTCGGAGGCCCGGGTAGCTGATGGGGGACGTCCTCGCCGGGGTCGGGCTGTTCGCGGCGGTCCTCGCGGTCGCCGCAGCGATGCTTTGGGAGCCGTCGGCGCGGCGCTCGGCGGCGATGCTCCTCGCCCTGGCGCTGATCCCGGTCCTGATCCTCGGCGACCAATGGCATTCGGCCGAGGTCAGCGACCTGCGCGACCATCTTGGCCGCCTGATCGGTCTCGGCGCGGTCGCGGTGCTGGTCGTGGGAGGGCTGACCCTCCTCTTCAGCCGCCGCCCGCTGCTGGTGCCGCTGGCGGTCATCGCCGCGGCCCCGTTCCGGACCCCGATCCACGCCGGGGGCCAGGAGGCCAACCTCCTCGTCCCCCTCTACCTGGTGATCGCGGGCGGCGTGCTGGCAGACGGTCTGGGGGGAGGCAAGGAGTACAGGCGAATCTTCCGCGGGTGGCGCCGGCGGCGGGGACCCCCGCCGCGCGCAGGTCGCGAAAGCGACTGAGCACGGTGGGGGAGCTTCCGTGCGGACAGGACCCGCGGCCTTGCGCGTCGTCCTGGCAGCCGTCCTGGTCCTCTACGCCGTCCAGTCGGTCTACTCGGAGGACTTCTCCCGCGCCCTCCAGAACGCCGCCTTCTTCTACCTGCCCTTCGCGCTCGCCTTCGTCCTCCTCGCCCGGTGCCGCTGGGATCGCCGCCTGCTCGTCCTCGCCCTCGCGGTCGTCGCGGCCGAGTCGCTGGTCTTCGTCGCCTTCGGGAGCTGGGAGTACGCGGCCCGGCATCTGGTCTGGAACGACGAGGTGATCAAGTCGAATGACTTCCACACCTACTTCCGGGTCAACTCGCTGTTCTGGGATCCGAACGTCTACGGGCGCTACCTGGCGCTGGCCATAGCCGCGATCGTCGCGGCGCTGCTGTGGGCGCGCAGCATCCGGCTGGCGCTGTGGCTGGGCGCCCTGGTGGGGGTGCTGTGGCTGGGCCTGGTCTCGACCTTCTCGCAGTCGAGCTTCGTCGCCCTGCTCGTCGGCCTTGCGGTCCTGGCGGCGCTGCGCTGGAGCCTGCGCTGGGCGCTGGCCGCCTGCGCGGGCGCGGTGATCGCCGCGGCGGCGTTCGTCCTCGTCGCCGGCGGCTCGCTGAAGATCGACCTCTCGACCCAGCAGAA
This sequence comes from uncultured Solirubrobacterales bacterium, assembly GCA_963772265.1. Taxonomy (GTDB): domain Bacteria; phylum Actinomycetota; class Thermoleophilia; order Solirubrobacterales; family 70-9; genus Mayfieldus. Next base: position 113,743 of record CAVYWS010000006.1, read on the forward strand.
GCTCAACAAGGACACGAGCGGCCGCGCCAACCTGATCAGCGAGGGGATCGCGCTGTTCGGCGACCGGCCGCTGTGGGGCTACGGCTCGGGCTCGTTCTCGGTCGCCTATCAGAAGCACCGCAGCCACAGCGGCCAGCTCAACGTCTCGCACACCGAGCCGGTAACGGTGGCCGCCGAGCAGGGCCTGATCGGCATCGCCGCCTACCTCGCCCTTCTCGCGGTCGCCTTCGCCACTCTGCTCCGGGGGATGGTGGCATTGATGCCGGGGCTGAGATCACCTCCCTCTGCGGGTGGTGCGGCGGACGCCGAATCCGGTCCGCGCGGACCGTGGAGCACGGGCGGATTCGCGTCCGCCGCGACAGGACCCGCAGCCGAGGGGCTGGTCCAGATCGCTGCCCGCGCCGCGATCCTCGCCTGCTTCGTCGCCCTGATCGCCCACACGATGGCCTACGCCGGATTCCTCGAGGACCCGCTGACCTGGGTGCTGCTGGCGATCGGCGGCTCACTCGCGCTCGCCCCCGAGCCGGCCACGGCGGCCGCCGCGGCGCAGGTTGCCCCGGAGGGCGCGACGCCGCCTCCCGCGCGGGCCCCGGCCTAGATGTCCCAGTACCTCCGCCGCCTCGCGACCACCGGCGCCGCCTACACCGCGGCGAGCGTGCTCTCGAAGCTGATCGCGGTCGCTCTGCTGCCGCTCTACACGCGCTACCTGACCCCGGCCGACTACGGCGCCGCCGAGGTCCTGTTTGCGGCGGTCGTCTCGGCCAGCATCGTCGTGCGGCTGGGGGCGATCGAGGCGCTGCTGCGCTTCTACTACCAGGCCGGCGAGGACCCGGCCAAGGTCGTCTCGACCTCGTTCGCGGCGATGTTCTGGGTCGCCGGCGCCGGGGCGCTGATCGCGCTGCCGTTCGCCGGCCAGATCTCCGACGCCCTGCTCGACACCCACGACCCGGGGCTGGTGCGGGTGGCGATCGGCGGCCTCTGGGTGCTGACGCTGTTCGAGTACCTGCTGACGCTGTTCCGGCTCGAGGAGCGGGCGCGGGCCTATTTCGTCACCACGATGGCCAACGTCATGGTCACGATCCCGGTAACCGTCGCGCTCGTGGTCGGGGCCGACGAAGGGGCGAGGGGGCTGCTCCTGGGCAGCTACGGGACCGGGGCGGCCTTCGTCTTGGGCCTCATCGTCGTGCACCACCGGCGGCTCTCGCTGCGGGTCGATCGCCCGTTGCTGGGAAGGTTGATGCGCTTCGGCCTGCCGACGATGCCGGCCGAGCTCTCGCTGTACTCGCTCAACTTCATCGACCGGGTGATCCTGGTCCGCTACGCGGGGCTGGCCGAGGCCGGGCTCTACTCGCTGGCGGTCAAGTTCGCCCAGGCGGTCAACGTCCTGGTCCGCGGCTTCCAGCTCGCCTGGCCGCCGCTGGCCTACTCGATCCGCGACGACGATGAGGCGCGCCGCGCCTACGCGGTGATCGTCACCTGGTTCTGCGCCGCCTGCACCTTCGTCGTCACCGGCATGTGGCTGCTGTCGCGCTGGATCGTGCGGGCGCTTGCCGACCCGTCGTTCTTCGAGTCCTACAAGGCGATCGGGCTGATCTCGACCGCGGTCACCCTCTACGCGCTGTACATGGTCCTGGTCGTGATCCTCGGGCGCACCGGGCGCACCGGCTTCAACTTCCCCGCCACCGGGGCGGCGACGGCGGTCAACATCGGCCTCAATCTGGCGCTCGTACCGCCGCTGGGGATCGTCGGCGCCGGCCTCGCCCTGGTCGCCTCCTACGTGGTCGTGCTGGTCCTGATGTACGTCTTCACCCAGCGGCTCTTCGCGGTCCCCTACGAATGGGGGCGCCTGGCCCGAATCGTGATCGCCTCCGCCGCCCTGGTCGGCCTCGGAGAGCTGCTGATGCCGACCTCGGGATTCGCCGGGTTGGCGGGACGGGTGGCGCTCTGGGCGGCCTATCCGCTCGTCCTGGCGGCGAGTGGGTTCCTCACCCGCTCGGAGCGGCGCTCGCTATCGGTCCTGGGTCGGCCGCGCGAGCTGCTCGCCAGGCTCGGCGAGCTGAGAGCCGAGCCCGCAACCTCGCCTTCTGCTGCCATCCCCGAGGTCTACGAGGCCGAGGCGGCGGACGAGGACACTCTGCGCTAGCTCGCGGCGGCGCGGTCGCGGAGGCTCTCCCCGTGGCCCGGGAGCAGCGCCTGGCGGGCATGCGCGAGATAGACGCGGGCGGGCTGGCGCGGGATCAAGACCGCCGCCAGAGCCCGCAGGGCGTAGGCCCACGCGGTCAGCACCCGCACCGCGAGCGCCCCGGCCGCGCCGCCATGCTTGTGCATGTAGAGGTCGCGGTTGCGATGGAACTCGACGATCCGCGGCAACCCGGCGCCGAGGTCGGTGGCGAGCTGGTCGTGGTGCACGGCCCGGGCCCGGGGCACGTAGACGGTCCGCCATCCGGCTTCGGCGAGGCGCTTGCAGAAGTCGCACTCGTCGTAGTAGACGAAGAAGTCGGGGTCCATGTAGCCGACCTGCTCCGCGGCCTCGCGGCGGACCAGCATCGCGCTCGACTGCACCCAATCGACCCGCCGCACCCGGTCGCCGCGGCTCTGGACGGTGAAGGGTCGGTGCAGGAAAACGGCTCCGACGGCCGCGCTGCGCACACCCGGGAACCTCCATGCGCAGGGAACGGGGCGACCGCCCGAGTCGAGAAGCTGGGCGCCCGCCACCGCGGCTTCGGGGTCCGCTTCCAGGGCCTCGACCAGGGCCTCGACCGCCCCCGGTTGAAGCTCTGAGTCCTCGTTGAGCAGCAGGCAGTAGCGGCCGCCGGCCTCGCGCATCAGCCTGGAGTCGTTGGCCGCCTTGCCGCTGCGCTTCTCCAGCTCGATCAACCGCAGCTCCCCGTCGAGCTCCCGCACCGCCTCTGCCGAGCCGTCGGTGGAGGCGTTGTCGAGCACCAGCAGCTCCCGCTGCAGTCCCGGCGGTGCGGTGCGCTCGATCGCCCCCAGGCAGGCGAGGAGGAAATCGCGGCCGTTCGTGTTCACGACGCAGTAGGAGAGGGTCGGCTCCACGGTGCGCTCACGATAATCGGAGGCGATGAGGGTGCAGCTCGTCGACCCGTCGGCGTTCACGCCGCCCTACGACCACGCCCTGGCCGCGGCGCTGGCGCGCGCCGGCGCCGAGGTCGAGCTGGCGACGAGCCGCTTCCTCTACGGCCCGACCCCGGATCCGCAGGGCTACGAGGTCACCGAGCGCTTCTACCGCCGCACCTCGAAGCGCGGCCTCGACGCTCCGGGCCGCCGGGCACTGAAGCTGGCCGAGCACCTGTCCGACATGCTGCGATTTCGCAGCGGGGCTGACGCCGACATCGTCCACTACCAGTGGCTCACCGTGCCCGGGCTCGACGCCCTGCTGCTGCCGCCGCTGCGGCCGCGTGTGATGACCGCGCACTACCTACTCTCACCGAGTCCCAGCCGGCGCCAGAAGGCGACCGCCCGCCGGGTCTTCGGCCGCATGGACGCCGTCATCGCCCATTCGAAGCATGGCGCGCGGCGGCTCAGCGAGGAGGCCGCCGTGGACCCGGGCCGGGTCCGGGTGATCAACCACGGCGCCTTCGACTACCTCACCCGGCTGCCCGAGGAGCGGCCCCTGCCGCCGGAGCTCGCCGAGGCCGAGGGCCCGGTGGTCCTCTTCTTCGGCCTTCTGCGCCCCTACAAGGGGATCGACGTCCTGCTCGAGGCGTTTCGCTCGGTGACGGGCGCGGAACTCTGGATCGTCGGCAACCCGCGGATGCCGGTCGAGCCGCTGCGGACGCTCGCCGAGCGGGCGCCCGGCCCGGTCCGCTTCGTCCCCCGCTTCATCACCGACCCGGAGATCCCCGCCTACTTCCGCCGCGCCGACCTCGTCGTACTGCCCTACCGCGACGTCGAGCACTCCGGGGTCGTCTACACGGCGCTGGCCTTCGGCAAGCCGATGGTCCTCTCCTCGGTTGGCGGCTTCACCGAGCTGGTCGAGGAGCACGGGGTCGGGCGGCTTGTGCCTCCCGAGGACCCGCCGGCCCTTGCGGCGACGCTCAACGACCTGCTCGGCGACCGGGGGGAGCGCGCCGGCCTCGCCGCCGCGGCCGCCCGCGCCGCAGCCGGCCCATTCTCCTGGGACCGCATCGGCGCGGAGACACTCGGTTTCTACGAAGAGTTGCTTGCGCAGCCCGTCGAGCGACGCCCCTAAACTCATCGGCTCCTCCGAGCGGCATGGCCGGCCGTCACCGCGCCGTCGGTGCCTGACCACAAGACCAAGAATGGGCAGATCCACTTGAGCCACACTCAACCGAGCCGCGTATTGCCCGCACTGGGCGTCGCCCTGTTCATCACCCTTTTGCTCCCAGGCTCGCTCTCGGCTACTCGGGCGGATGCCGTGGAGACGGTCTTCGATCCAACATCCGGCAGCTGGCAGGGGACGGAGGCAGGGACAGACTCGGTCCTCGACCTGATCGACTCAACCGGGGCCACCGCGCTGCGCCTGCAGGTCACGATCGGAGATCCGCTGTACAAGCTGGACTATGTGATCCACGGCGCCGAGCAACGCGGCCTCAGCGTCATCCTGACACCGGCGGGGCCTGCGCCAAGGAACGACGCCAGGTTCGTTCCACGCCCGCCGACGCTTGCGAGGTATATCTCGTTCGTCCGCCGGCTCGGCGTCCGCTATCCCGAGGTCGACCGCTGGGCGATCTGGAACGAGCCCAACCTCTGGCGGTTCTTTCCGCTGCCGCGCGGCCTCGAGCCCGGCAGGGTCGGCACCCGCTACCGCCAGATGTTCCTTGCCGCCGAGAAGGCGCTTGCGGTCTCCGGCCACCCTCGGCGCCAGGTTCTGATCGGCGAGACGTCGCCGAAGGTGACGCCGCAGTTCATCCGCGACACCTTCTGTCTCGACCGTGACTGGCATCGCCAGCCCGGATGCAGGCCGATCAAGACGGCCGGCTGGGCTCACCATCCCTACATAGCGGCGAGGCGCCCCTGGCTGAAGAGCAAGCTGATCGGCACCGGCGACCTGCCGCGCCTTCACTACTACCTCGCTCGCGCCCACCGTGGCGGTGGGACCAGAAAGGCGGTGCCGATCTACGTGACCGAGTTCGGCGTCCGCGACAACCAACCCACCCAGAAGGGGCTGGGGCCGGCGTCGGAATGGGTCATGTCGCGCTATCCATGGGTGCGGTCGTTCGCCCAGTACTCGATTTCATACGACTGGTTCGGCGCCGGCTTCCTCGACGCCGACGGCCAGCTCGAACAGGGGAAGTTCAATTCCTTCGTCAGTTCGCTCTTCGTCTATCGCCGCGGCCACTCGGTGACCGTCTGGGGCCATCTCCGCAACGACCAGGGCGGCGTGGCGATCCTCACCTACACCGACCCCGGCGGGGAAACCGGCACGATGTCGATCCAAACCGACGCCGGAGGGTATTTCCAGCAAGGCGTGCCCTATTCCCCCGGCCGGGCGTGGGCCCTGAACGACGCGCCGCAGGTCAGGACCTACGTGCTGCCGTAGCGGGCGGCCGATCTCGACCTTCTCGCCTCCGACTCAGCCGGCCCAGGCATAGGTGTGAACTCCGGGCTGCGGCTCCAGAAAGCGGACGTAATTTCCCGACCGGCGCCCGATCGCCCCTCCGACCGGATGACCTGAGGCCCAGACCACGCGGCCGTCACGGGCGATCGTTCGCCGGGCGCCGAGCAGGGGCACGGCAACGGTGCCGCTCTTGCGACGCGGTGCCTCGATCGTGAGCTCGAACGAGGGAGTGGACGGGTTCAGTTGCCAGCGGACCTCGAGCCTGCCGCCCGGGATCCCAACCGATCCCTGAGCGAACTGGAGATCGCCCACCTGTGGTTGGACCAGCCACGTCTTCCAGCCGGCGCGCACCGGCCTCATGCCCAGCACGTAGGCGGAGAGGGCGGCGGTTGGCCCGCTGCTCCAACTGTGGGCCAGCGACGTCGCCCCCGAGGCCTCGGTCTCGACGATCGGCGAGCCGTCGGGGTTCATCCCTTGATAGGGCGCGATCTCACCGTCGGTCGTCATCTTCTCCCAGACCGAGCCGGTGGGATCACCGGTCGCCATCGGGCCCCACTGGCGGCGAATCAGGTCGAGGGCCTGGAGGGTCTGGCCATACTTGAAGCGGGCGATCGCTTCCCAGCCCGACTCGAATGGGGAGATATAGCGGCCCATGAAGGGATCGTTGGTGAACTCCCCGGTCGCGGTCCCGAACGGCGTCGACAATGAGGGTCCGGCGAGGAAGTCGAAGGCCCTGATCGCTGCCGAACCACGCAGGGCGCCCGAGAGGATCCCCTGCACGTTCGCGTCCTGGGTGTGGTTGCCAAGGGGATCGGCGGAATTCCCCCTCAGCGCGCCGGCCACCGGGTCGAAGAGGACGCGGCGGATGCGATGCTGCAGCCGCAAGCCCATCCGCGCGTAGTGCTGAGCGACGCGCGGGCTGCCCAGCTGCCTCTCCAGGGTCGCCGCCGCCTCCAGTGCCCGCGCCCAGACCGCGTTGGTGTCCGCATCGCGGCCATGGGCGACATCGGGGGGATGCCAGTTGAAGTCTTGGCCGCCGGTGACGAAAAGGCCCCCGCGCCCGATGCCGCGCTGGAAATAGCCGATCGCCCGTTCGATCACCGGCAGCCACCGAGCCACGCGGGGATCGCCCCTCATCTCGTAATAGGTGGCGACGCTGACGATCCACCACGCCGTATAGGCAGGCAGCCTGTGCCTGACGACGCAAAGGCAGATATTGCGGGCGCTGGGCGGGGGCCCATCGGGCGGGCCGACGCGAGGGCAATTCACGCTTACCTCCGAGACCTGGGGAATGAACCCGCTCCGGTATTGCTGGCAGGTGAACATCTGAAGCGAGCGGCGCAGGTAGATCGGCAGCTGGCGAACCGTGTAGAAGCCGGCCAGCCCCGCGATGCCGAGATCGCCGATCCAGACCAGGCGGTCCCGCTTGGCGCCGTCGGTTACCGCGAACTGATTGCCCCGCGCCGGGTTGCCGTAGGTATCCAGGTTCAGCGTGTGGGCGCCCGCGTACCAGATGCGATTCAAGAGGTCATCGCTGGAGAGGAAGTGCCCGACGTAATCGCCGGCAGAGGGACGCAGATGGTTGGTGTCGACGCGGATGAAGTCGATCGAGGCGCTGCCGGGCCCCTCGAGTCGGATGTAGACGTACCGCTCGGAGCCGCGGACTCCATGCAGGCGGTAGAAGCCGGGCGCGGGGGGCAAACATCGAAGCGTGCCGAGGGATCGTCGCTGCGGCCCTGCGAGAAGTAGGTCAAGTCTCCGATCGGGCCGAGAAAACGGCGTGACTCGCTGTAGGCAAGCCGAATCGGCACCCCGCTGTTGCTGGTCACAGAGACTTCGACCGCGCCGCCGGTCAGACGACCCAGGTCGACGACCGCGAAGGCCCCGCCGGAGCCGTTCGAGGTGAAGGTGGCCACCCGCCCGTCGTCCGGTACAGCGAGCCCGCCGGGATCGTCGATCGTGTTGTCTGGATCGGTGTCCTCGGTCTCGGTCGCGGTCGGGTAGACCAGGCTGGTCGGACTGTCGAGGACGTAGCTCGCCCAGGCACCGCTGGCGGCGATCGGCTGGCGAGAGAGCGCGGCCGAGGCGCCGCGCTTTGATCCGCCGATCGGCCCCTGGCCGAATTTGCCGTCCTGGGTGGGTTTGGAGTGGTTCCCGTCGTGCCCGGGATGCGGGTGCTTGCGGACGGGCCCGGCCAGCGCGGTCATGGCGGGGCCGGCGAGGCAGGAGATCGCGAGCACCGCCAGGGCAGTCGCCGGAAGCGGAAACCCCCCTGCGGGTCTAAAGGGAACCTTCAAGGGACCGCATCAGCCTACTTCGACGCAGGGTCGTCTCATAATCTCGGTGTGCTCGCAGCGATTTTCTGGATCTGCCTCGGGCTGATCGCCTACACCCACGTCGGCTACCCGGCGACCCTGTGGCTGCTCGCCAGGCTGCGCCGCAAGCCGACTCTCGAGCATCCCGGCGAGCTGGCGCAGCTGCCCCGGGTCTCGCTGATCGTCGCCGCGTACGACGAGGCCGAGGTGATCGCGGAGAAGGTCGCGAACGCGCTCGCGCTCGACTATCCGCGCGAGCGCCTGGAGCTGATCGTCGCCTCGGACGGGTCCTCCGACGCGACCGTCGAGCGGGCTCGGGAAGCCGGGGCCGACCTGGTCCTCGAGCTGCCGCGCGGCGGCAAGATCGTGGCCCAGGACGCCGCCGCCGAGCGCGCCGGGGGCGAGATCCTCGCCTTCTCGGACGCCAACAGCTTCTGGCGCCCCGACGCCCTGCTGCGGCTGGTCGAGCCGTTCGCCGAGCCCGCGGTCGCCTACGTCTGCGGTCAGCTCCGCTACACCGACGCCGGCGGCGGCAACGAGGAGGGGCGCTACTGGCGCTACGAGATGGCGGTGCGGGAGCTGGAGTCGGGGCTCGGCGGGATCACCGCCGGCAACGGCGGGATCTACGCTGTGCGCGCCGACGCCTACCTGCCGCTGCCGCCCGGAGCCAGCCACGACCTCTCGCTTCCGTTCGAGCTGGCCAAGCGCGGCCGGCGGGCGCTGTACGCGCCCTGGGCGGTGGCCGAGGAGCGGATGGTGCCGACGCTGGAGGGCGAGTTCGCGCGCAAGCGGCGGATGATGGTCGGGCTCTGGGACATCGTCGTCCGCGAGGGGATGATCTCGCCGCGCGGCTACCGGCCGCTGTTCGCGTTCCAGATCGCCTCGCACCGGCTGCTGCGTTACCTGACCCCCCTCCTGCACGTGGTGGCGCTGGCCGCCAACGTCGCCCTGCTCGGCGACGGCTGGGTCTACACCGCGACCCTGGTCGCCCAGGCGGCGATCGTCGTCGCCGCTCTGCTCGGGCGCTTCCTGCCCCTGGCGCCGCTGCGCCTCGCCCGCTACTACGTTCTCACCACGGCGTCGATCCCGGCCGGGCTCTGGGACCGCGCCAGGCACGGCGGCCCCGGCACCTGGGAGAAGGCGGCGGGCACGAGATGAGCCGGGCCCTCGACCTCGCCCTGGCGTCGCTCGGGCTTGTCCTCTGCTCGCCGATTCTCGCCGCCGCCGCGATCGCGATCCGGCTCGGGGGCGGCGGCCCGGCGATCTATCGCCAGCGGCGGATCGGCAAGGACGGTCGCGAGTTCGAGCTGCTGAAGCTGCGCACGATGGTCGCGGGCTCGGACCCGGTCGGGGTCGGAACGGTTGTCACCCGCGACGACCCCCGGGTGACCAGGGTCGGCCGCCTGCTGCGCCGCTTCTCGATCGACGAGATCCCGAACCTCGTCAACGTCCTGCGCGGCGAGATGGCGATCGTCGGCCCGCGCCCGACGATCGAGGCCCAGGTCTCCGCGTATACGCCGTTCCAGCGCCGCCGGCTCGAGGTCAAGCCCGGAATCACCGGCTGGGCACAGGTGCAGGGCCGGGCCGGGATCACCTGGGACGAGCGGATCGAGTTCGACGTCTGGTACGTCGAGAACCGCTCGCTGGCGCTCGATCTGCGGATCATCGGCAGGACCGTCGTGCTGCTCCTAAGCGGCGACGGCCTCGCTCCGGACTAGCGGGCGCGTAAGCGTCGGATATCGGGGTCGTCGGCATCGCGTCTCGCTCACTTGCGATTCAGCAAGCTCGCTTCGCCGCTCGCCTGTCTCCCCCGATCTCCTCGCTTACGCGCCCGCTGGCGGGGACGCCCGAAACGGGGACGGCCGGCGATCCTCGCCGGCCGTCCCCTGCTCTGACTCGTTCTGTCCTGTGGGTGGAACCTGGTCAGGCGTGCCGCTCGACCCGTCTGACGCGATCGTGGCGGGCGGAACCGACCAGTCGGTCCCTGCCGGAACCGCCGTTGACACGGTCGCGGCTGGCACCGCCGGAGAGACGATCGGCCGACGCGCCGCCGCCCACCCGGTCGCCTCCGGCATTGCCGTAGAGGCGGTCCCTGCCGGCAAGGCCGGCGACGGCATCGCCACCGCGGGAGGCCCTGACACGGTCACTCCCGCGGCCGGTGTCGATGATGTCGCGGCCACCGTTGCCCTTGATCCTGTCGTTGCCGCCGAGGCCGCAGATCACGTCGTTGCCCTTCGATCCCGTGATGCGATCGGACTTGGCGGTGCCGACGATCGTGCACTTCGCCCGCCGAATGATGCTGCCGCCGGGCAGGCTGCCGACATTGGCGCTCCAGTGGAACCGGCGCATCAGCCGGGTGATCTGCCTGTCGCTGAGCGGCTGTCCGGTGAACGTGACGCCGGCCGAGCCCGACGCGCCCCTGGGCCCCTGGTTGGAGATCCGCAGCGAGACGTTGTCGTAGCGGACCGACAGCGACCCGGTCACCCCGGCCTGGACCGAGGAGGTCGCGGTCGTCGTCCGCATCTCGAGGCGGTAGCTATGACCGGCGGTCAGCGTCCCCCTCGGAACCGCCACCGAGCGAGCCGTGAACGTGGTGTCGGCGTCGCTCAGGCCGTTGCTGCCGAGCGAGGTCGACTCTCCACTCGTCTGATCGACCAGAACCGGCTCGACGCTGCTCGACGGGTTGAGGCTCGCCAGCCCGCTGACCTCGACCTGCCGGTCGTAGCGCAGCGCGCCGGGGCCGCTGGCGGTCGCGAGGAACGGGGGCGACTGCCACGTCCCCTGACCCTGGAAGAGGTCGCCCGCGTTGGCGAACACGTTCAGCCTCGTCTCGATCGATCCCGCCGGGCGGCCGTTGGCGGGGTCGTAGAGGTTCTGCTCGCTGCAGAGCAACCCTGGACTGCAGGTTGCGGTCGTTCCCGACCATCCCTCCGTGTTGGTGGTGAACCCGTTGCCTCCCGGCACCGGGTAGGTGACGGCTCCCGCCGCCGGCGCCGCCACCAGACCTGCGGCGACCGCTGCGAGAAACCCCCTGCGAATTGTCCGGCCGAACACCCCACGTGCCCGTCCAGACGCAACCTGCGGCTTCATCCTCTTGCACCTCCATGCAGCTGTTGCTCCGCGCCGTCCCGCCCCGGTCCTTCCCTTGCCGTGGCGGCGGGAGGTGGCGCCTCCGAGGCCACAGTGCCCGCGTTTTGCGGGAGCAGCCGAGCCTCTAGACGTTTGTCCGGCGGTCGCCTCTGGACCGATGTCCAGGTTCGTGCCTGCGGAGGCCAGGTTCCGGCTCGGCTTCGCGGCGCATATCGTTGCGGCGCGATGAGCGGCGATGCGCCAAAGGTCTGGCTCCGGGGCTTCGAGCCCTCCGACGCGGCGGCCGTTCACCGCTGGTTCAACAACCCCGCCGCCACCGCCACCCTGATGGAACAGCGCGCGAGCTTCAGCGAGCAGGACGCCCGGGGCTGGGTCGAGCGGGCGATGGACGAATCCGGCGAGGACCGAAAGTTCGCGATCATGGTCGAGGGCCGCGACGAACCGGTCGGCTTCACGGCGCTCTACGGACTGTTCCGCCAGACAGCTCCCGAGCTCGGGGCACTGATCGGCGACGAGGTTCGAGGCCGGGGGGTGGGCAGGCGCGCCGAGGCGCTGACCATCACCAAGGCCTTCGACGAGTTCGGCGCCCACCGCGTCTACGGGCGCATCCCGGCCGACAACGAGGCCGCCAAACGCGTCGTCGGCAGCCTCGGATGGCGGCACGAGGGGACGATGCGGTCCCACCTGCGCGGCGACGGCGAGCTGCGCGATTGCGAGGTCTGGGGCGTGCTTCCCGACGAGTTTCGCGCCGCGGTTGCGGATCTGGAGTGAGCGCAGCGGCAGAGCTGATCGAGGACGGCGGCGCCGCGGTTGCCGGGGGCGAGTTCTTCCGCAGCTCCGAGTTCATGGCGGCGGAGGGGGTGACACACACTCTGCGGATCTCGACCCCGGACGGCGAGCTGCTGGCGCCGCTGCTGGTCCGTGAGATCCCCGGCGCGGAGAGGCTCGACGCGATCTCCCCCTATGGGTACCCCGGTTTCTCGGCCCCGCCCGGCGCCCGCCTCGACCCCGAAGAGATCGACTGGTCGGCCACCGGGCTGGTCAGCGTCTTCGTCCGCCACCGGATCGGCGAGCCGCCGCTGCGCGGCGCCTCGGCCCGCAACCAGCTGCAGATCGCCGACCCGGCGCTGCCCCGCAAGAGCCGCCCCAGCGACCGCCAGCAGATCCGCCGCAACCTCGAGCACGGGTATGAGGTGAGGCGCAGCGATGGACCGAGAGCGTCCGGTCAGGAGCGAACGGGCTTTCTCGCCGCCTATGAGGAGACGATGCGCAGGGCCGGGGCCGATCCGCGCTACTTCTTCGGCGAGGAGTACTTCGCGCGCGTCCTCGCCTTCGAGGCCGCCTGGCTGTTCGTGGTCCTGGAGCCGGGCGGAGAGGTCGCGGCGGGCTCGATCGCGACCCGAAGCGACGGCGCGCTGCACTACTACCTGAGCGGCACCGCGGAACGCTTCCTCGATGACTCGCCGATGAAGAACCTGGTCGAGACGATGGTCGAATTCGCCACGGCGGAGGGGTTGCCGCTCAATCTCGGCGGCGGCATCCGCCCGGGCGACGCGCTGGAGGAGTTCAAGCGGGGCTTCGCCAACCGCATCGAGCCCTTCCATACCTCCGAGATCGTCTGCGACGTCGCCGCCTACGAGAAGCTCTCCGCGGGTCGAAGCGCGGGCGGGTTCTTCCCCGCCTACCGGGCTCCGGGCGCCGCTACTTGACCGAGGGCTGGGCGGGCGTCGGGCCCGTGAACGGGAAGCCGGTCACCGCCTCGTTGCCGAAGCGCCCCCAGGTCACCCTGCCGAAGTCGCGGATCGCGTCCAGCGTCTTCGCTCCCTCGTAGGTCTTGCAGCCGATCAGGTTGGTCCAGGTCGTGGCGGCGACGTCGTAGGGCATCTGCTCGTTCGGGAACAGCAAAGTCCCGCCGTAGAGGGTGTCGTACATCCCCCGAAGCGCGAGCTGATCCTTCTCGGCGAGCTTGGGGCTGTACTGGATCTCGAGCCTGCCGTGCTCGATCGAGTGCACGAAGTCGATCTCCTTCGGTTCCTCCAGGTAGGCGCCGTCGGCCTGTTGGTAGGGCGGCTGGACGTGGTTGCCGGATGTCGGCGGGCTGGTCTCGTAGTGCGGCGTGGGCGCGTCGGGCGCGATGTGGCGCTGCCCCTCGTTTGGCAGCCCGAGGCGCAGGTCGCAGCCCGCCGCCTTCGCGGCCGTCTTGAGGTTGCGGTCTTTGACCGGCGGCGGCTTTGGCCCGTCGCGGTCGTCGGGCTCGACGCCGTTGGTCGCCCCGCTGCGTGTGTCGATGTGGGCGGCGGCGCTGCCCCCGCCGCCACCGCCGCTGCTGAGGATGACGACGGCCAGTCCGACCACGACCGCGCCGGCGAGCACCCCCGCGACGAGGTAGCCGACGATCAGCTTGCGTCGCTGCTCGGCCGACTCGCGCTTCTCGGCCTCCTCGCGGATCTGGCGCAGCCGCTCCTTCTCTTCCCGCCGGTTTGCCACCCCCTTATGTCTCCCGGGCGATGCGGGTGTCGGGCCGCGGCGTCTGCTCCTCGCCGGCCCGCGCCCAGACCTCGTCGAGGAAGGAGGCCAGCTCGGCGTTGAGCCGATCGGGCCGCAGGCGCCACTCGAGGATCGAGTCGGCGTCGATCTGGCGGGCGTTGGGAAGCTCGCCGGTGAGCATGCCGGCGTCGCTGAACGGATGCAGGGGGTCGTTCGGATGGCCGACGATCAGCGCCGGCTGTTCGATCGACCGGCGCTCGGCGCTGCGCGGCGAGGTCTCGCCGAGCAGCAGGCCCTCGAGCACCGAGAGCGACGGACCCGGGTCCTGGCGAACCCAGTCGAGCGCGATGTCGACGAAGAAGTTGGTGCGGGGGATCGCCGAGGTCACCCGCGAGAGCGCCTCGAAGGCCGGGCGGCCGAAGCGCAGCCCGATCATGACCGGAGAGAAGATCGCCGCAACCGCCGAAAGCGCGTTGTCGAGGACCGGCATCTCGACGAACAGCGCCTCGACGCGGTCGGGGAAGCGCACCGCGGCCTCGAGGCCGACGTTCGCCCCGAGCGAGGTGCCGCCGACCACCGCGGTCTCGACCCCGAGGTGGTCGAGCAGGGCGTTGACCTGATAGGCGAACAGCGGCATCGAATAGCGCTGCAGGTCCTCGGGCCGGTCAGAGCGCCCGTGCCCGAGCAGGTCGAGGGCGATCACCCGGTTGCCGTGGTCGGCCAGGATCGGGCCCAGGCGCTCGAACATGCGCCTGTTCATCAGCAGCCCGTGGATCAGCACGAGCGTCCGCTCGCCGGCCCCGTACTCGTCGTATGAGAGCCGATAGCCCTCGTAGGTGAATTCACCCATCGGACGGGGCAGTCTAGATCAGCCGTGGGGCGGGCTCGCGGCGGGGGCCGCGCCGGATCCGGCGGTTTCGCGGCCGGCTTTCTCCCAGGGCCGCGCAGCCCGCAGGGCTGAGAGCACGGCCCGGGTGGCCGCGGCCTTGTTGAGGGCGTAGAAGTGGATTCCGGGGGCTCCGCGGATCAGCAGATCGGCGCATTGCTGCGCCGCGTAGGCGACGCCGAGCTCGAACTCGGCCCGCTCGTCGCCTCCGAGGCCGGCCATCGCCTCGGCCAGCGGCTGCGGGATCGTCGCCTCGCAGAGCTCGCAGATCCGCTCGGTCTGCGCATAGCTGGCGATCGGGATCACGCCGGCGATGATCGGCACATCTATTCCGGCCGCGCGAGCCGACGCGACGAAGTCGAAGTAGACCCGGTTGTCGAAGAAGAGCTGGGTGATCAGGAAGCTGGCGCCGTTGTCGACCTTGGTCTTCAGATAGGCGAGGTCGGTCTCGAGGTCGGGCGCCTCCGGATGCACCTCCGGAAAGCAGGAGCCGCCGATCGCGAACGGATAGTGCTCGGATATGAAGCCGGCCAGCTCGGCGGCGCTCCCGAGGCCGCCCTCCGGCTGCTCGAAGTCGGGCTGCCCGCGAGGTGGATCGCCGCGCAGCGCGAGCACGTTCTCGACCCCGCTGGCGCCGACGCGGTCGAGGAATTGGCGCAGTCCGTCGGTGGTCTCCCCGACGCAGCTCAGGTGCGCCATCGTCTCCAGCCCGATCTCGTTCTGGAGCAGGTCGGCGATCTCGCCCGTGCCGTCCCGCGTCGACCCGCCCGCCCCATAGGTGACCGAGACGTAGGCCGGCTCGAGCTTGGCGAGCTGGCGCGCCGTGTCGAGCAGCTGCTCGCGGCCCTCGTCGGTCTTTGGCGGGAAGAACTCGACCGAGAAACAGGGCTTGGTCGAGGCGATCATCTCGTCGATCCGCATCGGGCGCAGGGTAGAGGAGCCCCCTCGCCGCCGGCGCCGGATCGCCTGCACCACGGTTACCGAGTATTGAGTAGATTTCACCTCTCACCGTGAGCGGGCGGGAGGCGAATACCACCACGCGGGCATTGCTTGCCGCGGCACGGCGCACATTCGGGGCCGCGCTGTTGCTTGCAGCCCTGCTGGTCGCGCCGGCGGCGAGCGCCGACCCGCCGCCGCCGGGGTCGAGCTGGCACGAGGACTACATCCACGAGGCCGACGGCACGGTCCTCCATGCCGACGTCCTGCGCCCGGCGAACCTGCCGGCCGATGCGAAGACGCCGGTGATCCTCTCGGTCGGCCCCTACTTCAACCACTCGGGCCAGGTCGGACCGGCGGGTCCGGTCGAGGACACCCCCTACACGCCGACGGGAGACGCCGGGCCCTCCTCCCGCTTCTTCGACTTCGTCAACGGCGCCGATCTGATGGACCGCGGCTACACCTACGTGATGGTCGACCTGCGCGGCTTCGGCGGCAGCTCGGGATGCCTCGACTGGGTCGGCCCGGGCGAGCAGTCCGACGTCAAGGCGGCGGTCGAGTGGTCGGCGAGCCAGCCCTGGTCGACAGGCAAGGTCGGCATGTACGGCAAGTCCTACGACGCGGTCACCGGGCTTGTCGGCGAGGCCCTTCACCCCGCCGGGCTCGACGCGGTGGTCGCCCAGGAGCCGGTCTACGACCTCTACCGCTACCTCTACATGAACCGGGTGCGGTTCGAGAACTCGCTTGCCACCCCGGCGCTTTACGACGCGATCGCCGCCACGCCGGGGATAAGCGGCGACACGCTGGCCTACCAGCAGAACGCGCTCAACGACACCTCACGCCCCGGCTGCCCGGCGCTCAACTGGGCCGACCAGCAGGACCCCAACCACAGCTCGCCCTACTGGCAGCAGCGCGACCTGATCGCCAAGACCAAGGGGGCGACGACGCCGCTGTTCCTGACCCAGGGCTTCATCGAAAACAACACCAAGCCTGACGGAGCATTCGATTTCTTCAACGGGCTCGCCGGGCCGAAGCGGGCCTGGTTCGGGATGTGGGACCACGTGCGCGGCAACGACACCGATCCGGACAGCGGCCGTCTGCTGATGGGCCGGGCGGGCTGGTTCGACGAGGTGATGCGCTGGTACGACTACTACCTCAAGGGCGAGGGCGAGCCGCCGACCGAGGTCGATCCCCCGGTCGCGGTCGAGTCCAGCGACGGCAAGTGGCGCAGCGAGCCGTCCTGGCCCCCGCCCGACTCGACCGAATACACCGCGGCACTCCGCCCCGGCGCCTACACCGACAACGGGCTCAACAGCGGCACCGCGGAGACCGACACGCCGATCTACGGCAAGGGAATCTGGACCTTCTCGCCCCTACTCCCCCACGAGGTGCACCTGGCCGGCGTTCCCAAGGTGACGGTGAGCCAGCAATCGGCCTTCCAGAACGCCAACCTGGTCGTCGACCTCTACGACGTCGACCTGCAGCGCAACGCGACTCTGATCAGCCGCGGCACCTACCTGCTCGGCGGCACCGGCACCGTCTCCTTCGACCTCTACGGAGACGATTGGATCCTGCCCGCCGGCCACCGCATCGCGGCGCTGATCACCTCCTCCAACTCGGAATGGTGGTCGCACCTGCCGAGTGGTCAGCCGGTCACCGTGACGGGTGCCTCGGTCTCGCTGCCTTTCCTGCGCTGCCAGCGCAACGCCACGATCCAGGGCGACCCCTCGGTGAAGCTCGAGAGCTATCTGGCGGACGCGCCGTTCCAGGTTCCGGCGACGACCATCGCGTCGTCGACCTCGCAGAGCTTCCCCGTTCCAGCCCCGCTCGAAGCCTGCTAGACGAGCAATCCCACGACCCACGCACGCCTGGATGCCGCGTCTGGCTTTCGCGCCCCCAGTCGCACGCGGGCATGGAATTGCTCGTCCGGGCGATACTCCCCCGGTGTCCGAATCGGCCCGGGCCCGCGAGATCCTGCGCAAGGTGCGGTCGGTGCCGCCCGGATGCGTGACTACCTACGGGGACCTCAGCCCCGGCGCGCCGCGCTTCGCCGGCGCCGTGCTCGCCGCCTGCCGCGACCCGGAGGTCCCCTGGCAGCGGGTGGTGCGGGCCGACGGGTCGCTGGCCAAGGGGGCGTCCCAGCGCAGGCTGCTGGCGCGGGAGGGGGTGCCGATGCGTGGCCGCCGCGTCGACATCGAGTCCGCCTGGGTGGACGTTGCGGCCCTAGGCGGTCGCGGGGCAAGGCGCTAGCCTCGCCGCAGCGATGAGCCGCACCGACGTCGACGCCGCCCTCGGCAGAGTCGGCCTCCCCGCCCCGATCAGCGAGCTCGCGGCCCGCGACTGGGATGCCGTGGTGGTCGGCGGCGGCCACAACGGCCTCACCGCGGCCGCCTATCTGGCCCGGGCTGGCCAGACCGTGCTGGTGCTCGAGCGCCGCGACCGGCTCGGCGGGGCCTGCACCCTCGAGCGCCCGTTCGACGACAATCGCTATCTGGTCAGCCCCTGCGCCTATGTCGTCGGGCTTCTCGACGACCTCGTGGTCAGCGAGCTCGACCTGCGCGGGCATGGCTACCGGGTCTTCCCTGCCGATCCCAACCTCTGGTGCCCATTCCCGGACGGGACCTCGTTCGCCTCTTTTATCGACGCCGACGCGACCGCCGCCCACATGCGCGAGAACGGCTTCAGCGACAGCGACATCCGCGGCCTGCTCGCCTTCGAGGAGCTCTACAACCGGATCCGCCTGGCCCTGCGCCACGGTCGCGGCGGTGACGCCTGGCTGGGCTCCTCACCGAGCCGCGAGGAGCTCGAGGGAGCCCTCGGAGGCGACTCCGAGATGATCTCGGTCGTATTCGAGGAGTCGATCGCCGAGACCCTGAACCGCTACGTCGGCGACCAGCGGATAAAGGACGCCCTGTTCGGCCAGGGGATCATCGGCGCCTACGCCGGGCCGCGCGACCCCGGGACCTCCTCGGTGAAGCTGATGCACCACCAGGGCGACCTGCTCGGCCACGGCTCGATCTGGGGCTACGTCGAAGGAGGGATGGGGCGGATCTCCTTCGCGATCGCCCGGGCGGCCCTCGACGCGGGAGCGGTGCTGGCGGCAGGGGTCCCGGTTGCCCGGATCGTTCCCGGCGAGGGAGTCGAGCTGGAGAGCGGGGAGTCGATTCGGGCGCCGACGGTGCTCTGCAACGCCGACCCGAAACGGGCCCTGACGATGCTCGGGCCCGCCGAGATCCCGGAGCCGTTCCGGAAGAGACTGCAGGGCTGGCGCACCCGCTCGCCGGTGGTGAAGCTGAACGCCGCCCTGACCCGGATCCCGAGATTCGACGCCGCCGGGTCGATCGAGCCGCAGCGGGCGATGGTCACGATCACCCCCGGGCTGGACGCGGCGGCGGAGGCGTTCGAGGCCTGCAAGCGGGGCGAGCCGCGCATCGGCTTTGCCGAGCTCTACTTCCAGACCGGCTATGACCCGACCGTGGCGCCCCCGGACCGCCACGTCATGAGCGTCTTCGCCCAGTACGCCCCCTACGAGCTCGCCGACGGCGATTGGGACTCGCGCCGCGACGAGATCGCCGGCGCGATCCTCGACGCGATCGCAGTTCACGCCCCCGACGTGCACGACTGCGTCGAGTTCCTCGATCTGCTCGGCCCGCCCGACATCGAGAGCAGGATCGGCCTCACCGGAGGCCA
Organism: uncultured Solirubrobacterales bacterium; assembly: GCA_963772265.1. Taxonomy (GTDB): domain Bacteria; phylum Actinomycetota; class Thermoleophilia; order Solirubrobacterales; family 70-9; genus Mayfieldus. The sequence continues at coordinate 132,689 of CAVYWS010000006.1, forward strand.
GATCTTCCAGGGCGAGGCGCTTCCCGATCAGATGTGGGAGCACCGCTTCGACCACCGCACCCCGGTCGAGGGCCTCTATCTGTGCGGCGCCGCCACCCATCCCGCCGGCTCGGTGATCGCGCTCAACGGGCGCAACGCGGCGATGGCCGTCCTCGAGGACAAGGGCCTGGCGGGATCCGCCGAGGGCCGCGCCTTCTCTAGCATCGCGCCGGGATGAGCCCCCCGGTCAAGCCCCTGGTGTCCGCATGAGCTCCTTGATGGAGGGCAAGTCGGGGCTCGTCACGGGCGCTGCGAGCGGTATCGGTCGCGCCTGCGCGATCCGCTTCGGCAGCGAGGGCGCCGCGGTCGTCGTCGCCGACCTGGAGAGCTCGCGCGAGGGCGGCGAGGAGACGGTGCGGGCGATCACCGATGCCGGCGGCGAGGCCGAGTTCTTCCCATGCGACGTCTCCAGGCCGGGGGACAACGAGGCGCTGGTTGCCCGGGTCGTCGAGCGCTTCGGCAATCTCGACTTCGCCCACAACAACGCCGGCATCGGAGTCCACAAGCTGCTGCACGAGACCGCCGACGAGGACTTCGACCGCGTGATCGCAGTCAACCTGCGCGGCACCTTCCTCGGCATGAAGCACCAGATCGCCCGGATGCTCGGGCAGGGTGGCGGCGCGATAGTCAACACCTCATCGAACGCCGGCCTGCGGGCGGTGATGCTGCTCAGCGCCTACACCGCGAGCAAGCACGGGATTCTGGGGCTGACCAAGAACGCCGCGGTCGAGTACGCCAACGAGGGCATCCGTGTCAACGCCGTCTGCCCCGGCGCGATCATGACCCCGCTGATGTCGAACGAGTCGCCGCAGCGCCAGCACGAGATCCTCGCCCCGCAGGCGATGACCCGTTTCGGCGAGCCTGAGGAGGTGGCGGCGGCCGTCGTCTGGCTGTGCTCCGACGAGGCCTCGTTCGTGACCGGGGTTTCGCTGCCGGTCGACGCCGGCTCGGTCGCCTGGGTCTCGGCCCACCGCGGCTAGGCGCCGGCGCCCAGCGCCTCGAGCAGCAGCTCGTCGTGGCTGGCCGGCGAGACGTCCTCGAACTCGCGCTCGATCCGCCCCTCGGCGTCGATCAAGAACGTCGTCCGCGCGTTTCCCCAGTAGGTCCGGCCCGCCATCGACTTCTGCTTCCAGACGCCGTAGCGATCCGCGACCTCGTGGTCGACGTCGGCGAGCAGGGTGAACGGGAGGCTGTACTTGTCGGCGAAGGCGCGCAAGGCCTCGGGAGGGTCGGGCGAGACGCCGAGGACGACCGCGCCGGTGCCCTCGTAGTCGGCGAAGTGATCGCGGATCCCGCAGGCCTGCTTCGTGCAGCCTGGGGTGTCGGCCTTCGGGTAGAAGTAGAGGACGAGCCGCTTGCCGGCCAGGTCGGAGAGCCTCACCGGCTCGTCGTCCTGGTTGCTCAGCACGAAGTCGGGAGCCTTGTCACCTTCCTGCATCGTCTTCCTTTCGGTTTGTTGACATCATCGCCCGCGACCGATGGCCGCAATCGATCCGTCCTCCCTCGTGGCGATCGACGTGCACACCCATGTGCACTCCTCGGTTCGCGGCGGGACGATCTCCCCCGATTCCCCCGAGGCCGCGGTCGGCGAGGTCTTCGGCAGCGACGCCCTTCTCAGCGTCCCCGAGCTCGCCGCCTACTACCGCGAGCGCGAGATGGCCGCCGTCTGCTTCATGGTCGACTCGGTCAACTGGGACGGGGCGGTCAGCAACGAGGAGATCCTCGAGCTCGCCGCCGAGGAGCGAGACGTGCTGATCCCGTTCGTCAGCATCGACCCCCATCGCGGCAGCGAAGGCGTCGAGGCGGCGCGGCGGATGCTCGAAGAGCACGACGTGCGCGGGTTCAAGTTCCACCCCAACCTGCAGGAGTTCTTCCCCGACGACCGGCTCGCCTACCCGCTCTACGAGCTGATCGCCGAGCACCGCCTGCCGGCCGTCTTTCACACCGGCCAGACCGCGGTCGGATCGGGGCAGCGCGGCGGTGGCGGGATCCTGCTCAAGTACTCCAACCCGATCCACCTCGACCAGATCGCGGCCGACTTCCCCGAGATGCCGATCATCATGGCCCACCCCTCGGTGCCCTGGCAGGACGAGGCGCTCTCGATCGCGGTCCACAAGCCCCAGGTCTACATCGACCTCTCCGGCTGGTCGCCGAAGTACTTCCCGCCGCAGCTGGTGCAGTACGCGAACTCGCTGCTGCGCGAAAAGGTCCTCTTCGGCACCGACTATCCGGCGCTCACCCCGGAGCGCTGGCTCGCCGACTTCGAGAAGCTCGAGATCAAGCCCGACGTGCGGCCGCTGATCCTCAAGGACAACGCCGCGCGGCTGCTCGGCCTCGCCGCCTAGCCGCGGGCGGCTCATCTCGCCTCACCGCCGAGCGTCGCGAGGGCCGCGGCGTGGATCTCGTCGGCGCCCGGCAGGTAGGCGTCCTCGAGGCCGGGGCTGAGCGGGACGGGGGTGAACGGCGCCCCGACCCGCTCGATCGGGGCGTCGAGGTGGTCGAAGGCGGCGGCCTGGATCGCGGCGGCGATCTCGGCGCCGAAGCCGCCCTGCAGGACCGCCTCGTGGGCGACCACGAGGCGGTTGGTCCGCCGCACCGACTCGACGATCGCCTCGACGTCGAGCGGGACGAGGGTGCGCGGGTCGATCACCTCCGCCTCGATCCCGTCGGCGGCCAGCCGCTCGGCGGCGGCAAGCGCGTCCGCGACCAGCCGCGAGAGCGCGAGGATCGTCAGGTCGCCGCCCTCGCGCAGCGTCTTGGCGCTGCCGATCGGGACCGGCTCCGGGTCCTCGGGGACGTCCTCGCGCCTGAAGTAGAGCGCCTTGTTCTCGATGAACACGACCGGATTGGGATCCTCGATCGCGCTGCGCAGCAGCGCCGCCGCGTCGACGGCCCGGCTCGGCATCACGACCTTCAGGCCCGGCACGTGGGTGAGCCAGCTCTCGAGGCTCTGCGAGTGCTGGGCGGCGCCGCGCTGACCGGCGCCGCCCTGGGTGCGCACGACGAGCGGGACGCTGAGCTGGCCCCCGGACATCAGGTGCGCCTTTGCCGCCTGGTTGACGATCTGGTCGAGGGCCAGGGTGATGAAGTCGATGAACATCACCTCGACGACCGGGCGAAATCCCGACTGAGCCGCCCCGACCGCGACCCCGGTGACCGCTGCCTCGCTGATCGGCGTGTTGAGGACCCGCTGGCGGCCGAACTCGTCGGCGAGCCCGGCAGTTGCCCCGTAGGGGCCGCCCTCGGCGACGTCCTCGCCCAGGACCAGGACCGTCTGGTCGGAGCGCATCGCCTCCGCCAGCGCTCCGTTGATCGCCTTCAGGTAGGTCGTCTCGCTCATCTTGCGTAGGTCAGCTCTGCGACGAGCTCCGGGGGCCGGATAGGCGCTCTGGCGAGCGAACTCCACCGCCTCGGCCACCTCGGCTTCGGCCCGGCGCTCGGCCTCCGCCGCCGCCTCCTGGTCGAACCAGCCGGCGTCGACGCCGCGGCGCTGCAGGCGCAGGATCGGGTCCTTGCGCTGCCAATCCTCCTTCGCGATCGCCTCCCGGTACTTGGCGGGGTCGCCCTCGTAGTGGCCGCGCAGGCGGTAGGTGAGGCACTCGAGCAGCATCGGGCCGTCGCCCTGCCGCGCGGCGCCGAGCAGTTCGCCGAACGCCCGCCAGACGGCCTCGGTGTCGTTGCCGTCCACCGTCTCGCGGCTCATCATGTAGGGGGAGACGACGTCGCTCACCCGCTCGACCTTGGTGTGCGCGGAGCGCGGCGTGAACTCGGCGAAGCCGTTGTTCTCGCAGACCAGGATCAGCGGCAGCTCCCAGAGCGTCGCCAGGTTCACCGTCTCGTTGAAGTGGCCGGCCTGCACGGCGCCGTCGCCGAAGAAGGCGACCGCAACCTCGCCGCCGCCGCGCATCCGGTTCGCCAGCGCGGTGCCGAGAGCCATCGGCAGGTTGCCGCCGACGACGCCGGTGGCGCCCATCAGCCCGTGCTCGGTGTCGACGACGTGCATCGAGCCGCCCATGCCCCGACAGAGGCCGGTGTCGCGTCCCATCAGCTCTGCCAGCAGGGGGCCGAGCGGGGCGCCCTTGGCGATCGCGTGCCCGTGGGCCCGGTGGCCGCTGTAGACGGCGTCCTCGGGGCGGAGCTGGGCGCAGACGCCGGCCGCCACGGCTTCCTGGCCGACGCTGAGATGGATCAGGCCGTAGACCTCGTCGGCGCGCTTCAGCTGTCCCACCCGCTCCTCGAAGTGGCGGATCCGCCACATCGTGCTCAGCACATCGAGCGCCTGCTCCGGCGTGAGGCTCGTGTTCACGTCAACCAGCCTGACGCTTCGCAACCGGCGGCTGCGCCGCGCCTGGCCAGCGTCATCGCCTACGCGGGCGCCGAGGCCTTGCGGAACTGCGCGACGCTGGTCTCGTAGGCGCGGCTGAAGATCTCCTCGATCGGCAGCTGGCGCAGCTCGTCGGAGAGGACCTCGACCCCCCACGGCCCCTCGTAGCCGATGTCCTGGGCGACCTCGATGTAGCCCGGGATGTCGAACTCTCCCTCGCCGGGCAGCTTCCGGTGGGCGGTCGTCTCCTTGATCAGATCCTCCATGTTCTCCTTCTGGCCATCGCTGAGCTCGATCCAGGTGAGGTAGCGGAGAGGGATCTTGCGCAGGTCCTCGGGGGCGATGCCGAGCTTCGACATGTGCCAGGTGTCGATCGCGACGCCGCTGTTCTCGGCTCCGGCGCCCTCGACCACCTCCAGCGCGGTCTCGATGCTCTGCACGTTGGCGTCGAAGGGCATGAACTCGTAGACGATCTTCGCCGCGTGGTGCTCGGAGGCGTCGGCGCAGAGCTCGCCGAAGCGCTCGGTGATCCGGGACAGCTCGGCCGGGGTTCCGGGGATGTTGCCGACCTTGACGTGATGGGCGTCCAGCGCCGCCGCGCGCGTCCCAGAGCAGCCGGCGCGTCTTGTCCGAATCCTCGCGCGCGCCGTCGCCGGGGTCGAGGAACCAGTCGTTGATGAACTCGAGCTCCAGGTACTCGAGGCCGGAGTCGTCGAAGATCGCCTTGATCTCCTCCAGGCTCCGGGTGTTGAGCTGGTGCTCGATGTCGGCGTGCCAGAGCCCGATACCGCGCATCCCCACTCTCGCCGCCTCGGCGCAGCGGTCGCGGAAGTCGAAGAGGCTCCATTCGCGGCCCTCGTGCACCTCCACCGGGCCGGAGACCGTCCAGTACAAGCCGAGCAGCTCGACGTCCATTCCTCTCCTTCCGCAGCTGCGGCGATTGTATACAGCGAGGCCCTTCCCAGGGCAAGCGGACTCGGCTCGCCCGCAGGGAACGGCCGAGTTGCGGCGTGTGACCGGATCTGTTTGTATGCAATCGAGATGACCGCTCGGTGCGCCGTGCGTCCACAGGGATGGCCTAGAGCTCTCAGGCGGTCGGCCTGATGCGTGCCGCGCTCACCCGATCGCCGGGCACGATCGAGCTGGTCGACGTTCCCGATCCGTCACCCCCGGGACAGGGTGAGGTGATCGTCGGCTCGATGGCGGTGGGCCTCTGCGGCTCCGACTACCACTTCCTCTCCGGGCACCTGACCGAGGCCGCCGGCGGCGGCAGCGAGGCGTTCCCGAAGGTGCAGGGGCACGAGGTCGGGGGAACGATCGAAGGCGTCGGGCCGGGCTGCCGCTCAGAGCTCGACCTCGGCCAGCCGGTCGCGATGTGGCCGCTGACGTCGTGCGGCCATTGCTATCCATGCAGCGTCGGGCGCTACAACGTCTGCGACAACTTCGCCCTGATCGGCATCCACACCGATGGCGGCCTGCAGGAGAAGCTGCGGGTCTCGCAGGACCAGGTCTTCGCGACCCGCGAGGAGAACTCGGCCGTGGCGGCTATGGCGGAACCGGTCTCGATCGCGGTCAGGGCGGCCGGTCGGGCCGGAATCCAGGAGGGCGAGCGCGTCGTCGTGCTCGGCGCCGGGCCGATCGGCCAGTCGGTCTGCCTCGTCGCCTCCGAGCGCGGCGCCTCGGTGCTGGTCGTCGACCCGCAGGAGGGCCGGCTGGGACTGAGTCGCGAGATGGGCGCCGAGACACTGGTCTGGAGCGACGCCGAGGAGGTCGTGCGCCAGGCCCGCGAGTGGTCCGGCGGCGACGGGCCCCCGGTGGTCGTCGATGCGACCGGGGTGCCGGACGCCGTGCGGGCGATGGTCGACATGGCCGCCTCGGCTGCACGGGTGGTCCAGGTGGGGATGTCGGGCCAAGAGGTGCCGCTGCGGATCGGAAGCTTCACCGAGAAGGAGCTCGACCTGCTCGGCGTCAGCTGCTGCAACCGCGAGGAGTTCGAGCAGGCGGTCGGCGTGGTCGAGCGCAACAGCTCGACGGTGAAGCGGATGATCAGCCACGAGTTCCGGCTCGAGCAGGCCCCCGAGGCGATCGACTACGCGATGAACAACCCGCACGAGGTGATGAAGGTGGTGATCCGCGATGACTGACGAGCGGCGCGCATACGACTACCTCATCGTCGGCGCGGGTTCCGCGGGCTGCGTGCTCGCCGCCAGGCTCAGCGAGGACCCCGACGTCCGGGTGGCGCTGCTGGAGGCCGGGGGCCCCGACGCGGCGCAGGAGATCCACACCCCGGCCGCCTTTCCCGCCACGTTCAAGTCGGGGCTTGACTGGGATCTCTTCGGCGAGGAGGAGCCGGGGCTGGGCGGTAAGCGCCTCTACATGCCGCGCGGGCGGGTCCTCGGGGGCTCGAGCTCGATCAACGCGATGATCTACATCCGCGGCAACCGCGCCGACTACGACGAGTGGGAGGCGGCCGGCTGCGAGGGCTGGGGATACGACGACGTCCTGCCCTACTTCAAGCGCTCCGAGGGCAACGAGCGCGGCGAGGACGCCTTCCACGGCGCCGACGGTCCGCTCGCGGTCTGCGAGAGCAGGTCGATGCACCCGCTGGTCGACTCGATGCTGGAGGCTGCGCAGCAGGCCGGCCATGAGCACAACCCCGACCTCAACGGCGCCCGTCAGGAGGGCGTCGGCCGCTTCCAGGTCACCCAGCGCGACGGCCTGCGGGAGAGCTGCGCGACCGCCTTCCTGCATCCGGCCGAGAGCCGCGAGAACCTCGAGGTGATCACCGGCGCCTTTGCGACCCGGATCCTCTTCGACGGCGATCGGGCGGTCGGGGTGGAGGTCTCGCGAAACGGCCAGCTCGAGGAGCTGCGGGCCGAGCGCGAGGTGATCCTCTCGGCCGGGACCTATCAGTCGCCGGTGCTGCTGATGCTCTCCGGGGTCGGTCCGGCGGCCGACCTCGAGCTGCTGGGGATCGAGGTGCGGGCGGACCTCCCGGTCGGTCAGAACCTCCAGGACCACTGCATGGCGCAGATCAATTACACGACCGATGAGGAGTCGCTGTTCACCGCGGTCACGCCGGAGAACATCGCCCTGCTCGAGAGCGAAGGGCGGGGTGCGCTGACCTCAAACATCCCCGAGGCGGGCGGCTTCTTCCGAACCCGCGCCGGGCTCGACGCGCCGGACATCGAGTTTCACTTCGCGCCGTCGCTGTTCTACGACCAGGGCCTGACCGCCCCAGCCGACCACGGATACTGCTTCGGACCGGTGGTGATCAAGCCGTCGAGCCGCGGGCACGTGAAGCTGCGCGCACCCCTGCCCGACTCCAAGCCGCTGATCCTCTGCAACTTCCTCACCACCGACGAAGATCGCGAGAGCATGATCGCCGGGGTGCGGATGGCGCTGGAGATCGCCGAGCAGCCGGCGCTGAAGGCGGTCGAGAGGGCCCCGTTCAGCGTTCCGGCCTCGGACTCCGATGACGACATCGTCGAATTCATCCACGGCGCCGCGCAAACCGTCTACCACCCGACATCGACCTGCGCGATGGGCTCGGTGGTCGACCCCGACCTCCGCGTCCTCGGCGTCGACGGGCTGCGCGTCGTCGACGCCTCGGTGATGCCGACGATCACCCGCGGCAACACCAACGCCCCGACGATCATGATCGCCGAGAAGGGCGCCGACCTGATCAGAGACCTGAGCCCCGCCGAGTCCGCCAGTGCGCACGGCGCGGCATGAGAAGCATTCGAAAGGAGCAGCACCGATGAGCACCACAACCGAGAAACCCGCCGCCGCCGATCAGGCCGGAGAGCTTCTGGCCGAGGAGCGGTGGAGCGGCAAGATCTTCAGCAACGGCTGGGTCGACGCACCGCAGACGATCGATGTGACCGAGCCGGCCACCGGCGACGTGCTCGGCACGGCGGGGGCCGCCGACGCGGCGGCGGTCGCCCGGGCCTGCGAGTCGGCGGCCGCCGCGCAGCGCGAATGGGCGCAGACGCCGTTCACCGAGCGGGTCGCGATCGTCCGCAAGGCGGGCGAGGCGCTGGACCGCCACCGCGAGGAGATCGTCGGCTGGATGGTCCGCGAGAGCGGCTGCATCCCGCCCAAGGCGGACACCGAGGTCACGGCCTCGATCGGCCAGCTGGAGATGGCGGCGGCGCTGATCTCGCACCCGCTCGGGCTCAATCTGCCGTCGATCACGCCCGGCCGGACCAGCATGGCGCGCCGGATCCCGGTCGGGGTGGTGGGCGTGATCTGCCCCTGGAACTTCCCGATCGTCCTGGCGATGCGCTCGGTGGGCCCGGCCCTTGCGCTCGGCAACGCCGTGGTCCTGAAGTCCGACCCCAACACGCCGGTCACCGGCGGCGCCTTGATCGCCGGGGTCTTCGAGGAGGCTGGCCTTCCCGAGGCCTTGCTGCACGTCGTCCCCGGTTCCGGAGAGGTCGGCGAAGCCCTGGTCGAGGACCCCAACGTGCGGATGATCTCCTTCACCGGATCGACCGCGACCGGGCACAAGGTCGGTGAGGCGGCCGGACGCAACCTCAAGCGGATGGTGCTGGAGATGGGCGGCAACAGCCCGCTGGTGATCCTCGACGACGCCGACATCGAGGCGGCCTCATCGGCGGGGGCCTGGGGCTCATACCTGCACCAGGGCCAGATCTGCCTGGCTGTGAGCCGGCACCTCGTGCACGAGAGCATCGTCGACGAGTACACCGAGGCGCTTGTCGAGCGGGCCAATCACCTGCCGGTCGGCAACCCCGCCACCGAGGAGGTGGCGCTGGGCCCGATCATCAACAAGAAGCAGCTCGAGCGCCTCTCGGGGATCGTCGACGACACTGTCTCCGCCGGCGCCGAGGCGCTGGCGGGAGCAAGCCACGACGGGCCGTTCTACAAGCCGACGGTTCTCGGCGGCGTGACCACCGAGATGCGGGCGTTCAAGGAGGAGATCTTCGGCCCGGTGGCGCCGATCACCACCTTCGGCGACGACGACGAGGCGGTCGAGCTGGCCAACGCGACCGAGTACGGCCTGGTCGCGGCGGTGCAGTCCGGGTCCCCGCAGCGTGCGGCGGCGGTGGCCGAGCGGCTGCGGGCCGGCATGGTCCACATCAACGACACGACCGTCAACGAGGAGCCTCCGGCTCCGTTCGGCGGAGTCGGCGCATCCAGCAACGGCGGCCACTTCGGCGGCGTCGCCAACCTCGAGCTCTGGACCGAGTGGCAGTGGATGACTTCGCGCGAGAAGGCGGAGCCGTTCCCGTTTTGATCCCGTGACGCCTATTCCTTGACGTTGATCTCGACCCGAACGCCGTTGGGGTCGAGGACGAAGAGCTGGCGCAGGCCGGCCGCCGGGATCTCGTTCTCGATTGCATCGACTCCGTGCTCGGCCAACCGCGCCGCGATCTCCTCGTAATCGCTTGCGTTGAAGGCGACGTGGTCCACGGCGCCGGTTCGGTGGCCGGGCGGCGACGCATCGAGCCCCAGCGTCGCCGCATGCGCCGCGTACTCCGATCGCTGCGCCAGGTGCACGCAGGGCACGCCGCCGGCGTAGAGCCAGCGGCCGGAGAACTCAAGCGGCGGCCGCTCGCCCTCCTGCAGCCCGAGCACCTCGCAGTAGAACGCTCTGCTCGCCTCGAGGTCGTCGGTGAGCACCAGCAGGTGCTCGAGCCCGGTCAGCGGCACGGAGGCGGCTAGCCCGACGCCGCGGCCGCCGGGGCGGCGCCGACCAGGCGCTTCGCGGCCTCGACCACCTTCTCCGGCGTGGGCGAGATGAAGCCTTCCTGCGGCTGGCTGTTGGAGACCGGTGCGTCGGCGCGGGCAACCCGGGCGATCGGGGCCTTCAGCGAGTCGAAGCCCTTCTCGCTCACCGTGGCGGCGATCTCCGACGCGACTCCGGCCCGCAGCCGGCCCTCGTCGGCGATGATCAGCCGGCCCGTCTTGGCGACCGAGGCGAGGATCGTCTCCTCGTCGAGCGGGACGAGGGTGCGGAGGTCGACCACCTCGGCCTCGATCCCCTCTGCAGCCAGCTGCTCGGCCGCCTGCATTGCCAGCCCGACCATCATCGAGCAGGCGACGATCGTGACGTCGCCTCCCTCGCGCTTGGTCGCGGCCTCGCCGAAGGGGATCTCGTAGTCCTCGTCGGGCACGTCGTCCTCGGCCCCGTAGAGGAAGGCGTGGGTGATCACCATCGACGGGTTCTCGCTCGCAAACGCCGCGCGCAGCAGGCCCTTGGCGTCGCGGGCGCCGGAAGGGGCGGCGATCTCGATTCCCGGCACGTTCCAGTAGGTGGAGAGCGGGCTCTCGGAGTGCTGGGCGCCGCCTCCATGCAGCAGGCCATGGCTGATGTGGAGGACCACCGGCACCTTGATGCGGCCGCCCGAGGAAAGGTGGGCCGGGGCGATCTCGTTGGCGATCGAGGAGAAGGCGGGATAGCTGAACGAGGCGAGGCCGAGGTGGGTGAAGATCTGCTGCCCGCACATCGCCGCCCCCGCGGCGAGGGCGGCGAAGGCCGCCTCCGAGCAGGGCGGGAAGTAGCAGCGATCCCCGTATTTCTCCTGGAAGGGCGCGAACTGAGGCGCCTCGGGGCCGATCCCCAGGACCTCGTTGCCCATCACCGCGAAGCTGGGGTCTTCCTCCATCATCGTCTCGAGCACGTCGAGAATCGCGTCGGCGTAGTTCTTGGTGGCCATGGTCGCCTCCTCCTCAGGCGAAGACGTTGTCGAGTGCGGTCTCGGGCGCTGGCAGGGGGCTGGAGAGGGCGAACTCCCGCGCCTCGTCGAGGCGCTCGCTGACTCGCTTGTCCATCTCGGTCAGCTCGATCCTGGGTGATGTCGCCGTCGGCGAGCAGCCGGCGGGCGTAGATCAGAACCGGGTCGTTTCCCTTGTGCCAGCCCTCGTGCTCGCCCGCCATCCGCGACTCGTCCCAGCCCATCGAGATGTCGGTCACCCCGGTGGGCAGGTCCGGCCAGAGCTGCTGGCTTCCGGCGTAGCGGTCGGTGACCGCGTGGACGAAGAAGGGCCCCTTGCGGCTGCGCGCGTGCTCGACCGCCCGGCACATCAGCTCATAGACGGCGTCGAGGTCGCGGCCGTCGACCGTCTCCACCGGGATCTCGAAGGTCTTCGGGATCGTGGTCAGGTCCTTGACCGAGGAGACCGAGGTCGGAAAGCCGCCGCCGGCCGAGCCCAGCGCCCCGGGGCTGTTGTTCTCACAGACGTAGACGGCGGGCAGCGACCACAGTGCGGCGAAGTTCAGCGTCTCGTAGGAGACGCCCTCCTCCAGCGCCCCGTCGCCGAACAGGCCCACCGCGATTGCGTCGCCGCCCTGCTGGTTGAGCGCGAACGCGGCGCCGGTGGCCAGCGAGATGCTGCCGCCGACGATCGAGGACGTGGAGAGGAAGCCGAGGTCGGGATCGCTCATGTGCAGGGTCCCGCCTTGGCCGTGGTTGAGCCCGGTCTCGCGCCCGAGGATCTCGGCCACGGCGCGGCCCGGATCCGCGCCGCGGGCGACCAGGTGTCCGTGGTTGCGGTGGTGGGTGGCGATCTTGTCGTCGGGCCCCAGGGCCTCCATCACCGCGGCGCCGGTCGCCTCCTGGCCGATGTAGAGGTGGTAATGGGCCATGAAGGCCTCCTCCTGGAAGAGGCGGACGATCGTCTCCTCGAAGCGGCGGATCGTCAGCATCGTCTCCAGCACGCGAGCCTTGCGCTCGGCGTCCCATGTCTCAGCCATCGGTTACCTCCTCCGTGCCGTCCTCAAGCGAGCTTCCCCCGAGAAGGTACGCCGACCGCAGCAGCTCGGGGTTCTCCTTCAGCTCCGTCGCGGTGCCCGAGAAGCGAATCCGCCCCCCTTCCATCACGCAGACGCCGTTGGCGAGCCCCAGTGCCACCGTTGCGAACTGCTCGATCAGCAGCACTCCGACGCCGGATCCAACCACCGTGCGGATCCTCGGGATCAAGCGCTGCAGCACGACCGGGGCGAGGCCGAGCGAGAGCTCGTCGATCAGCACGAACCGCGGTTGCGAGACGAGGGCCTGGGCAAGCACGAGCATCTGCTGCTCGCCGCCCGAGAGCGAGCGGGCGCTGACGCCGAGCCGCGGCTCGAGCTCGGGGAACATCTCGAGGGCGCGGGCCAGCCCGGCCTTGGCGTCGGCTCGGGAGAGGGCGTAGGTGGCGACGTTGAGGTTGTCCTCGACCGTGAGCTCGGAGAGAAGCCTGCGGCCCTCCGGGACCACGGCCACCCCGGCGCCGCGGATCTTCTCGGGGCGGCGGCCGGCGAGCTCCTCCTCGTCGAGCTTCACCGAGCCCGAGTCAAGCCGAAGGATCCCCCCGACCGCGATCACCAGGCTCGACTTGCCGGCCCCGTTCGGGCCCAGCAGCGCCGTCACCTCGCCGGCCGGTATGCGGATCGAGACGTCGTGGACGACCCGGTGGCCGCCGCGGGAGACGTTGAGGCCCTCGAGGCTGAGGACCGAACCGTTGCCCGTCGGCTCCGCCCTTTCCTCACTCTCCTGTGTGGGCGGCTGGGGGGCCGGTGGCTGCTCCCCCGCCATCAGACGTCGGCCTCGGTGCCCAGGTAGGCGCGGGTGACGTGCTCGTCGCGGAGCACCTCCGCGGTCGGTCCCGCCGCGATCAGCTTGCCGAAATCGAGGACGGCGGTGACCTCGCAGCAACCCGAGACCAGGCTCATGTCGTGGTCGACCAGGATGACCATCGCATCGCGCTCCCTCGGGATCCGCTGGATCACTCCCGAGAGGTGTCCGGTCTCTTCATCGGGAAGCCCCGCCGCCGGTTCGTCGAGCAGGACCACGCGCGGCTCGCCCACCACCGCCCGCGCGACCTCGACCAGGCGGCGGTCGCGAGCGCCGAGCGTCGTGACCCTGGTCTCGGGCGGGGTCTGGAGCCCGACGAACTCGATCGCGCTGAGCACGTCCTCCCTGCGGGTGGCCCGCTTGCCCCTCGAGTGCTCGTGGACCATCGCGACGTTGTCGAAGATCGACAGCTCCTCGATCGCCTGCTCGGTCTGAAACGTCCTCCGCAGCCCCCAGCGGGTGCGGCGAAAGTCGGTCATCCGCAGCAGGTCGTCGCCGAAGGCACGGACGCGTCCCGCTGGCCGGCTTGACGAAGCCGCTGAGCACGTTGAAGAAGGTGGTCTTGCCGGCCCCGTTGGGGCCGATCAGCCCGCAGGTTCCGCCCGGAAAGCTCACTGTCATGCCGTCGATCGGGGTGACGCCGCCGAAGCGAACCTCCAGGTCGTTGACTTCGATCATGGCGGCCTCGCGGTGTCGGCGGTGCGCCCGAAGGCCCGCCTGACCAGCGAGGCCAGTAGGCGCCCGAGCCTCGCCATGTCCTTCGGGAACTGGTTGATCAGCCCGGTGGGGGCGGTGAGCAGCACCTGCAGGATCCCGACCCCGAAGATGATCGTCAGCAGGTCGGGCGGCAGGCCCCAGTCGTTGAGCAGCGCAGGCAGCAGCTTGAACAGCAGGCCGGCGAGCAGCGCCCCGCCGAGGTTGAAGATGCCGCCCATCAGGCAGACGGCGAGCAGGCTGATGTTGTCCTGGGTCGGGAACTGGAGGTTGAAGAGATGACCGACGTCGCTGGCCAGCAGCGCCCCGGCGACGCCGGTCATGAACGAGGCCAGGGCCAGCGCCCAGAGCTTGTAGACGGTGACGTTGATCCCGGCGGCGAGCGCCGCCGGCTCGCTCTGGCGGATCGCGGCCCAGGCACGGCCCGGCTTGCCGCGCACGTGTACCAGGGCAAGCAGAAACATCAGCGCCATCACGATGACCGTGTAGCGGTAGAAGCCGGCCACGTTCTCGGCGATCGCCGGGCGGCGGGCGGAGACGCCGCCGGACGCGGCCTCGGTATGGCCGAGGAATCCGCCGCCGCCGTTGGGGAAGTCGGTCGCCGCGATCACCACCGAGATCGCCCCGGCGAGCATCAGGGTGATCAGCGCCAGGTCGAGGCCGCTCAATCGCAGCGCAGGAAGGCCGATGATCGTTCCGATCACCATCGTGATCAGCCCGGTCAGGATCAGCACCGCCGGGAACGGCAGCGCGGTCGCGAACAGCAGCCGGGCCCCGACCCAGCCGCCGATCGCGAGCAGCGCGACCTGTCCCAGCGAAACCAGGCCGACACGCCCCATCAGGATGCAGAGGCCGAGGGCGACCATCGTGTAGATCGCGACGCTGGTGAGGACGTCGGTCCAGTAGTCGCTGAGCATCGCCGGTAGCGCAAACAGCGCGAAGACGAGCATGACCGCGATCACGATCACGCGCACACGGTCGCCGCGGTCGAGGTGCGGGAGCCGCAATGCGGCCCGGGCCCGAGTCGTCAGCTCAGCCGCGTCCACTGGCGATCCCTGCCGTTCCGAACGAGATCACGCGACGACGCGACAGCACCAGCAGGGCGACGATCGCGAGCACGAACGGAGTCATGCCCCGGTACTCGGTCAGCGACAGGATCGGTGTCAGAAGCGCGTTCACGACTCCGACTGCGAGTGCCGCGAAGAAGGTGATCACCAGCGAACGAAGGCGCGCGATCAATGCTGCCGCAAGCGAGGAGATCACCAGGAAAGTCAGCGAGACGGCGTCGAGCCCGACAAGGTTGGAGAGCAGAAGTCCGGCGATTCCGGCGAGCAGGCCCGATACGAGCCACGCCTGCGCCTCGACCCGCCGCACAGGAACGCCGAGCGTAGCGGCGATCTCGCGGTCGTTTGCGAGCGCCCGCATCGCGGTGCCGAGATTGGTGAATCGTAAGAAGGCGGCGGTGCCGAACGTGATCAGGATTCCGAATCCGAACCCGATCACCTGCGTGTAGGTGACGCGCGACGTCCGTGACCTGGAAGTGGTGCTCAGAGGTGGGCAGGATCAGCGAGCGGGCCTTGTCGCTCCAGATCCAGGACATCGCTCCGAGCAGGATCAGCAGTCAAGCCCAGCGTGGCTACCGCCTTGATCAGCGGGTCGCGTCCGGCCAATGGTGGACCGAAGAGCACGCCGTAGGCGAGGGTCACCACGCCCCCGAAGAGGATGCAGACGATGTAGGCCGGGCCCTCGGCCCAGCCGTGGCTGTTGACCAGCTCCCAGGCGAGCAGGGCGCCGAACGCCCCGACCGCGCCGAAGGCAAGGTTGAGCACGCCCGTGGTCCGGTAAAGCACCACCATCCCCACCCCGGAGAGGGCGTAGACCCCGCCCAACGCCAGGCCGGTGACGATGAACGGCTTGAACGTCTCCCAGGTCGGCAG
Organism: uncultured Solirubrobacterales bacterium; assembly: GCA_963772265.1. Lineage (GTDB taxonomy): Bacteria > Actinomycetota > Thermoleophilia > Solirubrobacterales > 70-9 > Mayfieldus. Next base: position 148,282 of record CAVYWS010000006.1, read on the forward strand.
CCCCAAGAAGGCGACGACCGGCTGAAATTCCTGCCAGATCATCGTCTTCTTGGGGCGTGGCGGGGCCTTCCTCTTCGATTACTGACCGATCAGGCTCGGGTCCGCTGCCTCGATCTTGCGGACCTTTGCGATGTCGGGGTCGACGTCGGAGATCTTGAAGCAGTCCTCCTTGATCACCATCTTGCCGCCGTTCGGCGTCGTCGTCCAGTCGGTGTTGTTGGGGATGTGCAGCGGCGCCTTGCCGTAGTACCAGGGCTCGCAAAGGATGTCGGTCTTGAAGTCCTTCACGTTCCGCACGGCGTCGTTGTAGGTCTTCACCGTGTAGCTGTCGCCCTCGATGCTGAGCAGCGCCTGGACCGAGATCCGCCCCATCAGGTAGCCCATCTGGCTGAAGCTGCCCAGACCGCCGGTGACGTTCTTGCCGTACTTGTCCATCACCTGGCGGTAGAGCTCCGAGTCGGGACCGTCGAAGTCGGTCACGTTGAGCTCCGCGTTGACGCCCAGCTTGTCGTCCCACACCGGGCCCAGCGCCTCGGCGAGGAAATCGGTGTTGCACGGGGTCGAGCAACCCCAGGCCTTGACCTGGTCGGCTAGGCCCTGCTGCTCGGCGGCCTGGAGGATCTTCAGCGCCTCGGGGGGCGTGAAGTTCAGCACCACCGCGCCGTTGGAGCCGGCCTCCTGGACCAGCTTCAGCGCGACCGAGTTGGCGTCCTGGATCGGCACGTTGTCGGTCGACTCGGTGATCGGCACGTTGGCCGCGTCGGCAATCAGCTTCGGGCCCTCGGCGATGTAGCCGGTGCCCGGGACGTTGGACTGGTCGAAGGCGATCTTGTCGACCTTCTGGCGGATCACGTACTGGGTCGCTCCGTCGGAGCTGTAGCGCGGCCCCATGTTGACCGGGGAGCTGTTCGGCGTCGACCAGCACTCCGGGGCGATCCCCGCGTTGAGGACGTAGAAGCCGTGCTGCTCGTAGTAGGAGTGGTTGATCGAGCACTCGATCAGGCTGAAGCCGCCGGTGAAGCCGATCACCTTGTCGGACTCGGCCAGCTTGCGGACCAGCGAAGCGTCCTGAGCCGGATCGGTCTGCTCGGTCTCCTGGTAGTACTTGATCGGGTGGCCGTTGATGCCGCCGTTGTCGTTCACGCACTTGAAGTACGCGTTGGCGGCGTTGAGGCCGTCCGAGAAGTCCGTGCCGGGTTGCTTGGTGGCGATTCCGCCGAGCCTGATCGGCGTTCCGGTGGCCTTCTTGCCGTTGCCGAGGCCGCACTTCACCTCGCCGCTCTGTCCCACTCCGCCACCGGCGGAGGTGGTTCCGTTGTCGTCGCTGCCGCCGCAGGCGGCGAGAAACATTCCGAAGCCGATCACCGCCGTGATGACCGCCAGATACGGGCGCAGCTTCCGTGCGTTCACTCCAAGAATCTCCACCACTCCTCCTCTTCCTCTCTGCGGGTTTGGGGCACCGCCGGGCGCGATCCTAACCGATCCAATGCATGCAGGGCAAGGGAATGACCAAATAGTTTGATCTATTGGTTTTCGCGCCTGCACAGCCCCATTCGAGGGACCTGCGCCCAGCCGGCGGTCGGCTGAGGCATCGGCGAGCGGCGCTCCCTGCATACAGGACAGCCCTGCTGCGCGACGGCGGTCGGATCTCCCAACCTTGTGCTGAACGATGTGCTTGGCCGCGCCCTGCCCTGTTGCATACAATCGCCTTGGTCGTCGTCAAGCCGCCGAGGATTAGGGGAGCGAGTGACGAGATGAGCACCAAAGCCGATCGCAACTCACAGTCGATGCAGGCCCTTCTGCGCCTGCGGGAGCTGATCCTCAGCGGCGAGTTTCCGGCCGGAAGCCGAATGTCGGAGCTTCCCCTCGTCGAGCGTCTCGGCGTCTCGCGGACTCCGCTCCGCCTCGCGCTTTCCAATCTCGAGCACGAGGGGCTGCTCGAGGCCCTGCCGGGGGGCGGCTACGGGGTGCGGGAGTTCACCCAGCGCGACATCGACGACGCGATCGAGCTGCGGGGGGTGCTCGAGGGCACCGCGGTGCGCTTCGCGGCGGAGCGCGGGGTCAACGGCCGCCAGATCGCGACGATGAGGGAATGTCTCGAGGAGCTCGAGACGGTCGTGCATCAGGCCGATTACGACTCCTTCGTCCGTTACGTGGACCTCAACGAGCGCCTGCACGGGTTGTTACTGCGGGCGGCGCGCAGCCCGGTGCTGGAGCGGGCGCTCGACGCGGTGATCTCGCTTCCGTTCGCGGGCCCGAGCGCCTTCGTGCTGGCCGAGGCCGAGCTGCCCGAATCGCGCGAGATCCTGCTGATTGCCCAGGGCCACCACAAGGCTCTGGTCGATTCGATCGAGAACCGCGAGGGCGCGCGGGCCGAGGGTGTGGCCCGCGAGCACGCGCGAATCGCGAAGCGCAACCTCGAAGTCGTCCTCGCCAACCGCGACGTCCTGGAGCGGGTGCCCGGCGCCTCGCTGATCAGGATTCCCGTGGGCCGCCAGCCGGCCGGGCAGGCGCCCGCGGACGAGCCGTCGAAAACCTGAGGCAGCAAAGGAGAGCTGAATGTCGGCAAACGGGTACCACTGCGAGGTCGTCGGAAGCCTGCTGCGTCACGACGCGCTCAAGGATGCGATGGAGCGCGACGAGCGGGGCGAGATCGAGGCGAGCGAGCTCGAGGAGCTGCAGGCCAAGGAGGGCAAGGAGAACATCGCCCTGCAGGAGGAGTGCGGCATCGAGGTGCTCACCGACGGCGAGGTCCGGCGCCGCTTCTGGTTCGACCCGCTGACGGCCAGCCTCTCCGGCTACAACCCCGAGGTGCCGGCGCCGGTGATGTTCCACGGCGAGGACGCCGAGCACACGGGCCCGCCCCCGAAGCTCCCCGCGGTCACCGAGAAGCTCGGCATCCGCAAGAACCTTCCGCTCGAGGAGTACAAGTTCGTGACCGAGAACAGCGACCGCCCCGCGAAGGCGACGCTCGCCGGGATGACCTACGCGAGCGTCCTCTGGGTGCCGGGCTACTCGGACAAGGTCTACCCCGACCGCGAGGCGTACATGGACGAGGTGATCGAGCTGATGAAGCAGATCGTCGGCGAGACGGCCGAAGCCGGCTGCGACTACTTCCAGCTCGACTCGCCGCGCTACACGCACCTGGTCAGCGAGGAGGGCCAGGAGAACCTGCGCAACCTCGGGCTCGACACCGAGACCTGGCTGGCGCAGATGATCGAGCGCGACAACCAGCTGATCGAGGCGTTTCCGGACGTGACCTGGGCCGTGCACCTGTGCCGCGGCAACCATCGCTCGATGTGGTCGGTCGAGGGCGGCTATGACGCGATCGCGGAGCAGCTCTTCAACGACCTCGCCTGCGACCGGATCTTCGCCGAGTACGACTCGCCGCGGGCGGGCACCTTCGAGCCGCTGCGCTTCGTGCCCGAGGACAAGACCGTCGTGCTCGGTCTGATCACGACCAAGGAGCCGACTCTCGAGGACGGCGACCAGCTCAAGCAGCGCATCGAGGAGGCCTCCGAGTACATCCCGCTCGAGCGCCTGGCGCTGAGCCCACAGTGCGGCTTCGCCTCGACGCTGCCGGGCAACCTGGTCACCTTCGACGACCAGCGGGCGAAGCTGGAGCTGCTCGGCAAGGTCGCACACGAGGTCTGGGCCTGAGCCAGGCCCCGGCGATGGTCATAGCGGTCCTTGGCCTCGGCGAGGCGGGCTCGGCGCTGGCGCTCGACCTGGTTTCCGCCGAGGTGGAGGTGCGCGGCTTCGACCCGGCAGGGGTCGAGCTCGAGGGCGTGCGGGCGGCCACGACCGCCGCTGACGCTGCACGCGGCCGGGCGGCCGACGGCGCCGACGCCGTGCTCAGCATCAATTCGGCCAAGGCGGCGTTCGAGGTCGCTGCCTCCGTCGGCGAGGCGCTCGCCGGTGGGACCCTGTTCGCCGACCTCAATACGACGGCGCCAGGCGTAAAGCGGGCTGTAGCCGAGGTCGTGGCCGAGCACGGTGGCTGCTTCGCCGACGTCGCGCTGCTCGGCCCGGTGCCGGGCAACGGGCTGGGCACCCCGGCCCTTGCATCCGGCCCCGGTGCCGAACGATTCGCGCAGCCTGTTCGGCGAGCTCGGTATGCCTGTTGCCGTGGTCGGCGCCGAGCCTGGCGACGCGGCCGGGCGCAAGCTGGTCCGCAGCGTGTTCGCCAAGGGCCTCGCCGCTTCGGTCGGCGAGGCGCTCGCCGCGGCCGAGCGCCTAGGCTGCGAGGAGTGGCTCTACGGCGAGCTCGAGCGCACTCTGACCGAGGCCGACGCCGCCCTGCTGCGGCGCCTCGTCGAGGGAAGCCGCCGCCACGCGCAGCGGCGCGCCGAGGAGATGGGGTCGGCGGTGCGGATGCTCGATGAGCTCGAGGTTCCGCCGCGGATCGCCGCCGCGGCCCGGGAGTGGCTGCAGGGCATGGCCGCCGAGGGACCGGATCGCAGTCGGGGTGAGGAGCGGCGCCTCGTGAGTGAGCCCTCCGCCGATGCGCGCGAGCTGGTGCGCGGCGGCTTCGACCTCCACGTCCACATCGCCCCCGACGTGGTCGAACGGCGCATCGACGACCTCGGGCTCGCGCGTCGCTTCGAGGAGCTGGGGCTGCGCGGCTTCGTGCTCAAGTCTCATTACGGCTCGACCGCGGAGCGCGCCGCGGTCGTCAGCGCCGTGGTTCCCGGCATCAGGGCGATCGGGGCGATCGCGCTGAACCGGGCGGTCGGGGGGATCAACCCGCTCGCCGTTGACATCGCCGGCCGCGAGGGCGCCAGGATCGTCTGGATGCCGACCGTCGACGCGCCGAACGAGACCGCCGGCCGTCGCGAGCCGCGGCCGGACGAGAAGGTGCCGGTCTGGGCGGCGCTCCAGCATCAGCTGCGCGAGCGCGGGCTCGAGGTCGAGCCGGTGCCGGCGGTCGGAGCGGACGGGGAGCCGCTGCCCGAGACCCGTGACGTGCTTGCGACCGTGGCACGCTACGGGATGGTGCTGGCAACGGGCCATCTCGACGCGCAGGCCACCGAGGCGGTGGTCGACGCGGCGTTCGAGCAGGGGGTGAGCGACGTGGTCGTCACCCATCCCGAGTATCCGGCCCAGGACATCTCGGTCGAGCAGCAGGTCGAGCTGGCCGACCGTGGGGCGCTGATCGAGCACACCTTCACGACCCCGCACACCGGCAAGTGCACATGGGAGCACTGGTTGGAGGGCATCCGCGCCGTCGGCCCGGAGCGCACCGTTCTCTCCACCGACCTCGGTCAGGTCGCCAACCCGCCGGTCGAGGACGGGCTGGCGCTGATGGCCGAGCGCCTGCTCGAAGCCGGCTTCAGCGCCGAGGACGTGCGGACGATGGCGGTGGCCAACACCCGCCGGCTGGCCGGCGAGCCCGCCGAGGTGGCAGCCGTGAGCCGGCACCTGCTCGCGATCGGCGCCCACGCAGCCGACTTCGTCTGGCGGGCCGGGGGCGCGCTGGCCGTCGCCGCCGAGCGGGGCGGCCGGGCGAGCGTGATCGCGCTCTCCTATGGCGAGCGCGGCGAATCGGGAGAGCTCTGGAAGCAGGAGGGCCAGACGGTCGAGAACGTGAAGAAGGTCCGCCACGGAGAGGCCGAGCGGGCGGCGGCGGCGCTGGGGGCGGAGTTCCGCTGCCTCGACCTCGGCGACTATCCGCTCGAGGTCGAGGGCGAGGCGCTGGCCCGGCTGGTCGACGCGATCCGCGAGCTGGCGCCTGACGTGATCGTCACCCACACCGGCCGCGACCCCTTCAACCCCGACCATCCGGTCGCCTTCCGCGCCGTCGAGCGGGCCCGGGCGCTGGCCGCCGGAGCGGGGGTGCAGAGCGCCTTTGAGACGATCGGCCCGCCCGCGTTCTTCCTCTTCGAGCCGCATCAGCCGGAGCTCTGCGACTTCGTCCCGACGACCTTCGTCGACATCTCCCCGGTGATCGAGCGCAAGCGCGCGGCGATGGCGGAGATGAAGGCGCAGAAGTACCTGCAGACCTACTACGACCAGCGGGCCGAGCAGCGCGGCAACCATGCCCGGCGGGCGAGCGGCGAGGAGGAGATCCGCTTCGCCGAGGCCTTTCAGCGGGTGATCCCGCAGGCGGTGGCGGAGCTTTGAGCGAAACGCATGAGGAGCTGGCCCGGCTCGGGACGGCGACGGTCTACGAGGCCGCCGGCCGCCAGGGCCTGATCGACGTCGACCTGGTCCAGGTGCTGCCAGGGTCCCGCGCCGCCGGCCCGGCGCGCACCGTCCGCTGCGGCCAGGGCGACAACCTGATGGTGCACGCGGTGATGGCCGACGCGCAGCCGGGAGAGGTGCTGGTGCTGACGATGCCCGAGCCCGAGCCGGTGGCGCTGGTCGGCGAGCTGCTCGCGACCCAGGCGAAGGAGCGCGGCGTGGCGGCGCTGCTGGTCGACGCCTCGGTGCGCGACACCGAGGACCTCGCCGACCTCGGGCTGCCGATCTGGGCCCGCTGGGTGCGGGTGCGCGGAGCCGACAAGTCGGCGGTCGGGACGATCGGCGAGCCGGTCGAGGTCGGCGGCGCGCGGATCTCGCCCGGCGACGCGGTGGTCCTCGACGGCGACGGCGCCGCGGTCGTCGAGGCCGGGCGGGTCGACGAGGTGCTGGCGGCTGCGCGCGAGCGCGCCGAGCGCGAGCGCGTCAAGCGGCGAAAGCTCGAAAAGGGCGAGCTCTCCTACGACCTCGACGGGCTGCGGGAGATCGTCGAGGGGCGCTGATGGCGGAGCCGGTTCGCGACCTCGCCCACATCGGCCACGCCGAGCTGCTCACCCCGAAGCCGGAGGAGAGCCTGCGCTTCTTCGTCGAGGTGCTCGGCATGGAGCAGGAGGCAAGCGAAGGGCAGTCGGTCTTCCTGCGCGGCTACGGCGACTACCAGCGCTACAGCCTCAAGCTCACCGAGTCCGAGCAGCCCGGGCTCGGGCACATGGCCTACCGGGCCTGGAGCCCGGAGTCGCTGCAGCGGCGGGTCGAGGCGATCGAGGCCTCGGGGTTCGGGGTCGGATGGATCGACGGCGACCTCGGCCACGGTCCCGCCTACACCTTCACCGACCCCGACGGGCACGCGATGGAGGTCTACTTCGAGACCGAGAAGTACGTGCCCTCCGAGCGGCTGCGACCGGCGCTCAAGAACCAACCGCAGCGCTACGTCGGCCGGGGAGCGGCGGTGAAGCGGCTCGACCACGTCAACCTGCTGGCCGAGGACGTGCTTCCGAACCGGCACTTCGCCGAGGAGGTCCTCGGGATGCGGCTGTATGAGCGGATAGAGCTCGACGACGGCACCGAGTCGGGGGCCTGGCTCAGCCTCACGATCGCCGCCCACGAGCTGATCTACGTCGCCGACGCCCTGGGCGCGAGGGGCCGCCTGCACCACCTCGCCTTCTGGGTCGACACCCGCGAGGAGGTGCTGCGGGCGGCCGACCTCTTCCTCGACTCCGATCTGGTCGAGATCGAGTTCGCCCCGTCCAAGCACGCGATCGCCCAGGGCTTCTTCCTCTACGGCATCGAGCCCGGCGGCAACCGGATCGAGGTCACGACGGGCGGCTACCTGATGTACGACCCCGATCCCGAGCCGGTGGTCTGGACCGAGGCCGAGCGGGCCCGCGGCCAGGCCTGGGGGGTCGAGACCGTGGCCAGCTTTCACACCTACGGGACGCCGGTGCCCAAGCCGTGACCCGCAGCTGAAGCTTCTACCGCCGAAGCTCGCCTAGAAGACCACGGTCCGGTTGCCATCGACCAGCGCCCGGTCCTCGAGGTGCAGGCGGACGGCGCGGGCGAGGACGTTGCGCTCGATGTCCTGCCCGATCCGCGCCAGGTCCTCGACCGTGCAGCTATGCGAGACGCGATCCACGTCCTGGGCGATGATCGGCCCCGCGTCCAGCTCCTCGCTCACGTAGTGGGCGGTGGCGCCGATGATCTTCACGCCACGGCGGTAGGCCTGCTCGTAGGGGTTCTCGCCGACGAAGGCGGGCAGGAAAGAGTGATGGATGTTGATCAGGGGGACGCCGAGCCGGTCCAGGAAATCCGCCGACAGCACCTGCATGTAGCGCGCGAGGACGACGAAGTCGACCTTTCCGTCGAGCAGCTCGAGCAGGCGCTCCTCGGCCTCGGGCTTGCGGTCGGGCTGGACGGGGACGTGGTGGTAGGGGACGCCGAAGGAACCCACGTCCTGCTCGAGATCCGGGTGGTTGGACGCGACCAGCACGACGTCGGTATCGAGGTCGCCGCGCCGCCAGCGCCACAGCAGGTCCAGCAGGCAGTGCTCATAACGCGAGGCGAGGATCGCCATCCGCTTGCGCTCGCCGGGATGCGAGATGCGCCAGTCCATCTCGAAACGCTCGGCAACGTGGAGACGGAATGCGTCCTCCAGCTCCGCGCCTGCGAGGTCGAACTGGCCGGTCAGGAACTCCATGCGCATGAAGAAGTGCCCGCCCTCAGGATCGGTCGAGTGTTGGTCGGAGCTGACGATGTTCGCGCCGTGCTCGAAGAGGAAGCTCGACACGGCGGCGACGATTCCCGGCTGATCAGGGCAGGAGATCAGCAGCCGCGCTGTCGCGGTCGTGCGCCCGTGGCGGCCGGAACCGGTCATTGCACCCGAGTTTTGTATACAGCAATCTCGCTCACAACCTTGGAATACCCGGTCGCACTGCCTGAAATCCGACTAATATCGCGCCTAGGGACGGGTATTGTATACAGGAGAGGTAATGCTGAGAGAGCGTCAACAGGCGAGGAATGGGTCCTCCCGGCCAGCGGGCGGAGCTGCAGCGACGAACGCGCACCAGCACTCGCGCTTCGAGCTGCTTCCGCTCGGGCGCAGCGAGGAGGAGGCAGCCCAGCTTCCGGAGCCGGTGCGCCTGACCGTCATCTGCTCGCCGAAGCACGGGCCCGACCGCACCGTCGAGGTCGCGGGAAGGCTCACCGACCTCGGCCACAGGGTGACGGCGCACGTGGCGGCGCGGATGGTACGCGGCCGCGACCACCTCGACGAGCTGCTGGCGAAGATGGCGCAGGCCGACGTCGACGACCTCTTCCTGATCGGCGGCGACGCCAAGGCGCCGCATGGACCCTATTCGTCCGCGGAGGAGTTGCTGCCGGTCCTTGCCGAGCATCGGCAGCGGCCACGGAAGATCGGGGTCGGCGGCTATCCGGAGGGCCATCCGCTGATCGACGACAGCAGGCTGGTCGAGTCGCTGCAGCAGAAGTCGCGGCTGGCGGACTACGTCACCACCCAGCTCTGCTTCGACGCCGGGGCGATCCTGCGCTGGGTGGCGGACACGCGCCAGCAGGGCATCACACTGCCGGTGGTCATCGGCATGCCGGGCGTCGTCGATCGCGCCCGACTGCTCAAGGTCTCGATGCAGATCGGGGTTGGGCCGTCGCGCTCCTTCCTGCGCAAGCAGCGGGGGATCCGCAACCTGATCGGCCACTCGCATGTCACGCCGGACCGCGTCTACGACGGCCTCGCGTCCTCGCTCGGCGACCCGGAGCTGAACATCGCGGGGTTTCACTACTACACGTTCAACCAGCTCGTGGCCACATGGAACTGGGAGCGCGAGAGGTACGGCGCCCCGGCACTCGCTGCGACGCCGTGAACGCTGACTTGAGGAGGCAATTGCGACATGAGTGACCGAAGCCTTGAGGACAAACTGCAAGCAGCCGGCGATCCGGTCGAGATCGCGCGGAACTCGCAGATCGGGCCCTACATCTATCCGACGGTGCAGAGCGAGTTCTCCAACTGGAGAGACGAGCAGGTGGCTTGGCGGGAGACCTGCGCCCTGTTCGACCAGTCCCACCACATGACCGATCTGACGATCGAGGGCCCCGACGTGATCAAGCTGCTCTCGGCCCTGGGGGTCAACAGCTTCGCGACCTTCGAGCCCGGCAAGGCCAAGCAGCTCGTCGTCTGCAACCCCGACGGCTACGTGATCGGCGACGGAATCCTCTTCTATCTCGACAAGGACAAGGTCAGGCTCGTCGGCCGCCCCTCGGCCCATAGCTGGGTCCAGTACCACGCCGAGAAGGACGGCTACGACGTCGAGATCAGCCGCGACGAGCGCACCGCGGTCAACCCGCGCGGGCGGCGCGAGCTCTACCGCTACCAGGTGCAGGGGCCGACGGCGATGCAGGTGCTCGACAAGGCCGCCGGCGGCGGCGTGCCCGAGATCAAGTTCTTCAACCTCGGCGAGTTGACGATCGCCGGTCACAAGGTGCGTGCCCTGCACCACGGCATGTCCGGCGCCCCGGGGCTTGAGCTGTTCGGCCCCTGGGAGGAGGGCGAGGAGGTCAAGGCGGCGCTGGTCGAGGCCGGTGAGGAATTCGGGCTGGCGCAGGTGGGGTCTCGCGTCTACGCGACCAACACCCTCGAGTCGGGCTGGATCCCGTGTCCGCTGCCGGCGATCTTCACCGGCGACGAGATGAAGGCCTACCGGGAGTGGCTCCCGGCGGAGGGCTATGAGGGGACCGGATCGCTCGGAGGCAGCTTCTACTCCGACGACATCGAGTCCTATTACCTCACGCCCCACGACCTCGGGTACTGGCCGTTCGTCAAGTTCGACCACGACTTCGTCGGCCGCGAGGCGCTCGAGCGGATCGCCGACGAGCCGCGCTGGAGGAAGGTCACCCTGGCCTGGAACGGCGAGGACGTCGCCGGCGCGATGGGGACCCTGTTCGAGAAGGAGGATCCGGTCAAGTACATCGATCTGCCGCTGTCCAATTACTCGACCTGGCCCTACGACAGGGTGATGGCACACGACGAGATGATCGGCGTCTCGACCTTCTCGGGCTACAGCTTCAACGAGCGCTCGATGCTCTCGCTGGCGATGGTCGACCGTGACCTCAACGATGGTGCCGAGGTGACGCTGGTCTGGGGCGAGGAGGGGGGCGGATCCGCGAAGCCGGTGGTCGAGCGCCACACCCAGGCGGAGATCCGCGCGATCGTCAGCCCCTGCCCCTACTCCGAAGTCGCGCGAACCACATACGCGGAGGGTTGGCGGACGAAAGCCGGAGTCTCCTGAGGACGGTTCAGCCGCTCTCGAGGGCGCCGGAGCCCCCGGAGACGCTCATCACGACCTCGCGCAGCGCCGCGACGTGGGCGGGGGTGACCCCGCAGCAGCCGCCGACGATGCGGGCTCCCGCGGCGACCCAGGACTCGGCCAGCCGCGCGTACTCGCGCGGGCCGATCTCATCGTCGAACTCCCAGTGCGAGCCGGCGCTGTGTCCGAGGTTCGGATAGCAGCCGATCGGCAGCGAAGTCTGATCGCGAAGCCATCGCATGGTCTCGTCGAGGTGCTCGGTGGGGACGCAGTTGACCAGCACCGCGCCGACGCCGATCCCCTGCAACGACTCCAGCGACCGCTCGAAGGCGGTCGCATCGGCCGTCGGCACGATCTCGCCGTCGACGGTGGACATCCCCTCCCTGCGGCGGCGGAATGACACCCACACCGGCAGCCCGGTGTCGCAGAGCATCTCGATCGTCCGCAGGCCGGCCTCGTCGGGAATCGTCTCCAGGGTCTCGAGGATGACCAGGTCCGGCGCCTCCTCGGTCCACATCCACGAGAGCAGCTCGAGGCGACCGGAGGCACGCTCGTCGATCAGGCTGGAGTTGATGCAGAACGCGGCTGAGCACTCGCCCTCCCGCCCGGCTTCGGCGATCGCCTGGCGGGCGAGCCGGACGCCGAGGCGGGCCGCGTCCAGCCACAGGGGCGTGCGGCCGACCGATGCCGGCGCCTCGGCCGACTCCTCCGCCGCTTCCAGTACCGACCAGGTGTTGGTGGAGATGACGTCGCAGCCGCTCGCGACGTAGCGCCGGTGCACCTCGAGCACCTCCATCGGTCCGCGAAACAGCGCCCATGTCCCCCAGGGCTCGCGCCGCTGCGCCCGATCCTCGGAACGGACCCGCTGCAGCTCGGTGGCGATCCCTCCGTCGAGCAGCACGCAGCCGTCTCCGCGCAGCAGCTCCTCGACCCGGCCGTAGGCGGCCGAAACCGGGAGCTGACCGAGATAGTGGCCCGCGGTCACGTGTGGCGTGCTCCGGCGCCCGATTGGCTTTGCTCTGTATACAAAATCTCCAGCCCTGGCCAGCCGCTGTGGGTATGGGGCCCGCGATCGCGTGACCCCCTTCGGCTGTCTTGTATACAGCCTTGCGATCTTGCATGCAACCCAAGCCTGGCGGTACCGTGTCCCTTGTGAAGGCTGCGCGGGCGCTGGTCGAGCTGTTGCGCACAGAGGGCGTCGAGCACGTCTTCGGCAATCCCGGCACCACCGAGCTGCCGTTCATGAACGCGCTGGCGGAGGCTCCCGACCTGCCCTACAAGCTCGCCCTGCACGAGTCGGCGGCGGTGGCGATGGCCGACGGCTACGCCCGGTCGAGCGGCCGGACCGCGTTCGTCAACCTGCACATCGCAGCCGGGTTGGCCAATGGGCTGAGCATGGTTCTCAACGCGCGCCGCGCCCGCACGCCGATGGTCGTGACCGCGGGCCAGCAGCACCGCAAGCACCTGATCGAGGACCCGATGCTGGGCGGCGACCTGGTGGCGATTGCCCACGGCGCATTCAAGGAGGCGGTCGAGGTCACCGACGTCGACGACCTCTGGCAGCTGATGCGCAGGGCGTTCCTGCACGCAGCGACCCCGCCGGCGGGACCGGTCTTCGTCTCGATCCCGGTCGACGTGCTGGAGGAGGAGGTCTCGGGAGATCTGCCCGCCCGCTCCCACCTGCGACCGCTGGGCGCCGCGGCGGGGGCCGACGAGGTCGCGGAGCGGCTGCTCGCCGCTCGTGCACCCGCGATCGTCGCCGGCGACGGCGTCGCCCGCGAGGGAGCCTTCGAGGAGCTCGTCCGGGTCGCCGAGGCGCTGGGCGCGACGGTCCACCACGAGCCGATGTACGACGCCGCCGACTTTCCCGCCACCCACCCGCTCTCGGAGGGCATGCTGCCGCCGGTGGCCACCGAGATCCGCCGCCGCCTGGAGCCTCACGACGTCGTCTTCCTGGTCGGCAGCCATGCCTTCTCGGCGCACTACTACACGCCGGCGCGCGCGATCCCCGAGACCGCGACCGTCCTCCAGCTCGACTCCGATCGCGACGAGCTGGGACGCAACTTTCCGGTCGAGGTCGGGCTCCACGGCGGGATCCGCCCGACCCTGCGGGAGCTGGGGGACCTGCTCCACGGGCGCAGCCCCGAGGCGCGCGAGCGGCTGGCGGACGCCGAACGGCGTCGCGGCAAGGCCGGCGTCTCCGAGTGGCGACCGATTCGCCGGCGATGCGGCGGGGGTCGCCGCCGCGCTGACCGCCGCGCTTCCCGACGATGCGGTGCTGATCGAGGAGGGCATTACGACCGGGATCCACGTGCGCCGGGCCTTCGCCGCCGATCGGCCGGGCTCGTTTCACCACAGCGTCGGCGGCGCGCTCGGCTGGGGCCTCGGCGGCGCGATCGGCGTCAAGCTCGCACGCCCCGAGGCGCCGGTGGTGGCAGCGGTCGGCGACGGATGCGCGATGTTCGGGATCCAGGCGCTGTGGTCGGCGGCCCGCTACGAGGTCCCGGCGCTGTTCGTGATCCTCAACAACCGCGAGTACCGCGCCTGCAAGCAGGGCATGGACCACGTCCTGCACGAAGAGCGCGCCCCCGGTTTCGTCGGCATGGACCTGGCGCCGCCCGAGATCGACTTCGTCGGGCTCGCTCGCTCTCTGGGCGTCTCGGCACGGCACGCCGAGGGAGCCGACGCGATTGCCGACGCGGTCGAGGAGGGCTTCGGCTCGGGCGCGCCGGCGCTGGTCGAGATCCCCGTCGCCGGGTTCGACCCCGAGCCCGGCGCGAGCGAGAGCGAGGAGGTCGTCGAGCATGTCCCCTGAGGCTCTCGACGAGGGCCGCCGCGCCACCGTCGCGGCGCTTTGCGAGCTGATCGTGCCCGGCTCCGAGCGGGTCGGGCCCAGCGTCTATGTGGAGGCGCTGCTGGCGCGAATGCCGGAGGCCGTTCGGGAGGAGACGCTGGCCGCGATCGATTCGCTGGCCGACGCCGCCGAGGGCGGCGTCGAGGCGCTGCGGGAGCGCGCCGCGACCCCGGAGTTCATGATCGTCCGGGCGCTCGCGATTGAGGCCTTCTACAGCGACTTCGTCGCCCCGGGCGCCGACGGGCCCGGCGCCTGGGAGGAGATCGACTTCAACTCGCCGTTGGCGACCCGGCTCGACAAGGACTGGTCCTACCTCGGGGTCGAGGGCTGATGGCCGAGCGCTTCGACGTCGCGGTGGTCGGCTCGGGGGCCGGCGGCGGAGTGATCGCCGGCGAGCTGGCCCAGCGGGGCCGGAGCGTCGTCCTGCTCGAGGCCGGCCCGCACCGCACCGCAGCGAACTTCACCCGCTGGGAGGCCGAGGCCACGCACAACATCTGGTGGCCGTTCCGCCAAGCGCTGATCGACGGCGGTGCCGGCGGCGCGATCGGGATCATCGCCGGCCGCTGCGTCGGCGGGACGACGACGATCAACACCAAGGTCGCCCTGCGCGCCCACGAGCGCGACTTCGCGAAGTGGGAGCAGGCGGGCGGGCTGCGCTTCGGTCCCGAGGACCTGGCGCCCCACTACGACCATGTCGAGGATGTGCTCGGGGTGCGCGAGCGCCGCGACTGGCAGCGCTGCGTGCGCACCCTCGAGCCGGGCTTCCGCGCCCTCGGCGCCGAGCTCGAGCCCGTGCACTCCTACACCGACCACAACTGCATGCGCTGCGGGTCCTGCCTGCAGGGCTGCCCGACCAACGCCGGCAAGTCGACGATGACCAGCTGGATCCACCCGGCCTGGGCGGAGGGCAAGCTCGAGCTTCGGGCCGAGGCGCCGGTGGAGCGGGTGCTGATCGAGGAGCGAAACGGTGCTCCCGAGGCGACCGGGGTCGAGTACACCGACGCATCCGGCGAGCGCCACACGATCGAGGCCGACGCGGTCGTGGTCGCCGGCGGCGCGCTCAACACCCCGCAGCTGCTGATCCGGTCCGGGGTCGAGAACCCGCAGGTCGGCCGCAACCTCGGCTGGCATCCGGTGCGGCTCGTCTACGGGCTCTTCGACGAGCCCCAGGACGCGCACATGGTCTACCCGATCACCTCCCACTGCATGGCCCACCAACACGACGAGGACGGCGGCTTCGTGATCGAGGCCGCGACGATCCAGGACCCGATCGGCTTCGCGATCACCCTCGAGGACGAGAACGGGCCGATGTGGGGCGAGCCGCTGGTCGAGGCGGCGCGCCGGTACCGCCACTGGACCGGGGTGCTGGCGATGGCAAATGACGAGAACAACGGCACCGTCGTCGTCGAGGACGGCGGCGGCGAGCGCTTCGACGCCCACTTCGAGCCCTCCGAGCAGAAGCACATCGACGACGGGCTCGACTTCAGCCGCAAAGTGCTGGAGGCGGCGGGGGCGACGCGGGTGCTGTGGAGCGGCCTCGCCAGCACCCACGTGCAGGGCTCATGCCGGATGGGGACCGACCCGGCCCGCTCGGTGGTCGACGAGCACGGCGAGTCGCACGAGGTGCGGCGGCTGTTCGTCGGCGACAGCTCGGTGATCCCGCGCACCCTCTCGGTCAACCCGTCGCTGACGATCATGGCCCTGGCCCACCGCCTCGCCGAGCATCTCGACGGGGACCCGAGCGGCTACCTGGCGTCGCGCCGCGCCGAGACGGCGGTGGCGTCGTGAAGGCCGCGCTGCTCGCCGAGTACGACAAGCCGCTGGAGCTGATCGACCGCCCGGTGCCGGAGCCCCAGCGGCCCAACGAGGTGCTGGTCAAGGTCCTCGGTGCCGGCGTCTGCGCGACCGACCTGCATGCGATCGAAGGCCTGATGGAGCCGGCGGGCCTGACCCTGCCGGTGGTGCTGGGGCACGAGAACGCGGGCCGGGTGGAGGCGACCGGCGACATGGTCCTGACGGTGCAGCCGGGGGACGAGGTGCTGATCTACCCGCCGCAGAGCTGCGGCCTCTGCGTGCCCTGCCGCCGGGCCCAGGACATGCACTGCGAGCGCCATCAGTTCGTCGGCCTCACCGTCGACGGCGGCTTCGCCGAGTACCTCGTCGTCCCCGAGCGCAATCTGGTCAAGCTGCCTGATGGCGTCGACCCGGTTCGCACCGCGCCCCATGCCGACGCTGGCATCACCGCCTACCACGCGGTCAAGAAGGTGGCTCCCCGGGCGCTGCCGGGCAGCACCGCGGTCGTGATCGGCGTCGGCGGCGTCGGGCACATCGCGATCCAGCTTCTGCGCGAGCTGGGGTCGGCGGACGTGGTCGCGATCGACCCCCAGCCCGAACGCCAGGGCTTCGCCACCGAGCTCGGCGCCGACGACGCGATCGGAGTCGAGGGCGCCCCCGATGCGGTGCGGGAGATCAGCGACGGCCGCGGCGCCGACCTCGTGCTCGACTTCGTCGGCAACGACCAGACCCACGCCGACGGGATGGCGATGCTCGCCAAGCAGGGCACCTACCTGACGATCGGCTTCGGCGGCACCCTCAGCGTCCCCTCGGTGGCGATGGTCAGCCAGGAGCAGACGGCCGCCGCGAGCCTGGTCGGCAGCTGGATCGACCTCTGGGAGGTGGTGCAGCTTCACGCCCGCGGCCGCATCACCCTGAAGACCGAGACGCATCCGCTCGACGACGTCAACGAGGTGCTGGGCCGCCTGCGCGAGGGAGACGTGATGGGCCGCGCGGTCCTGCTGCCGAACGGCGCCGGATAGATGGCGCGGCTGGTACTGGTCCACGGCGCCTTTGCGGGGGCCTGGAAATGGGGTCGTCTGGTCGAGCCGCTGCAGGCGGCGGGGCACACGGTCGAGGCGATGGACCTGCCGGGCTCCGGGGTTGATCAGACCCCGCTCGCCGAGGTGACGCTCGACGCCTACGTCGATCGCGTCGCAGCGCAGCTGGCCGAGCGACCGGAGCCCGCCGTGCTGGTCGCGAGCAGCATGGGCGGGGTGGTGTGCACGCAGACGGCCGCCCGGCACCCGGAGATGGTCGCCGGGATCGTCTACGTCGCTGCATTCGTGCCCCAGGACGGCCAGAGCCTGCTCGATCTGACCCAGTACCCGGAGGGTGCCGACGATGAGATTCAGGCGAACCTGCAGGTGGAGGGCGACCCTCCGGCCGGGACGCTGTCGTCTGAGGCCTCGCGCAGCGCCGAGTACCTGGAGACCTCCGACGAGGACTTCGACTGGGCCTACCCGCAGCACCGCGCGCAGGCCGTGGCGCCCTTCACCCAGCCGGTGCAGATCCCCGAGGGCACCTTCGAGCTGATTCCCCGGGCTTATGTCCGCTGCACCCTCGACCACTCGATCCCACCGGCGCTGCAGCGGCGCATGGCCGCCGAGAACGGGATCGAGGCCGTGATCGAGATCGAGACCGATCATTCGCCGATGCTCTCGCGCACGCAGGAGCTGGCCGAGGGCATCGACGAGCTGCTTGGCCGCATGGGCCTCGGCGAGGCGGCGGCCCGATGAGCCCCGCCCGGCCAGTCTCGGAGCTCTTCGCGGACCCGAGGCCGGTCGAGGTCATGGGAGACCTGTTCGCGAACCTCTGGCAGATCTGCTGGGTCACCTCCGACTTCGATCGCGGCATGGAGGTGATGCGGGACCGGCTCGGGGTCCGGAACATGACCGAGGTCCCCACCGAGGGCGCGACATTCATCAAGGGCGACGAGCCCGCGCGATGGGAGGTGAAGGTGGCGATGGGGTCTCGTGGGGGCCTGATCGCGGAGCTGATCCAGCCGGTCGCCGGCGAGGTCGACCTCTACCGCCGCTTCCTGCCCGACGACGGCGCCTTCGCGCTGCGCCTCCACCACCTCGCGGTCCTCATCGAGCTCGGCGACGAGGCCTGGGAATCGGTCAAGGGGATCGTCGAGGCGCAGGGCCTGCGCTTCGATTACACGATCCTGATTCCCGACCGGGCACGGCTGGCGTACGTCGACGCAACCCCGATGCTGGGCCACCTCCTGGAGATCTGCCAGCTGCAGCCGGCCGACACCGAGTTCTTCAGCGGCCTGATCGAGCAGAGCGCCTAGTTCGCAGCACTAGGATCGGCCCGTGAAGCTCTACGTCTGCTGGGGTGTGTGGACAGGCGCTACGCCACGCCCGTTTCGCCGAGCCGAATCGCACCCTTGCGGAGTCGCACGAGGCGCTGAAGCGAGCCGGACACGATCCGAAGGTCATCCGCTGTTTCGGCTGGGAGGCGCTACCCGGGGTCTTCAACCTCACGCCCGGCCGGCGCAAGGTCAAGAAATTGACCGGAGCAACCACGGTCCCCGTCCTCGTCACCGACGAGGGGGAGGTTGTCGCGGAGTCAGGCGAGATCGCCGCCTGGGCGATCCGAAACCCGGCGAAGGGCCAACCCACCTGAGACCTGCCGAAATTCGTTGCATCGGCGAGCAGCACCGCTTTGCCATCCGACTGCGGCTTATCGTGCGAAGCGGGAGCAAGCAACGCAAAGGGCCGACGCCGCTCTGTCGTATGAATGCGGAGCCGAGCAAGCGCTCCTCCCCACAGACCCTCGCGTTCGGTTTCCCTGGGCGGTTAGCATCTCTTCGTCCTGCTCGCGCCGTCAGGGCACTGAGCTTGCCAGAGGGAGGATCCAAACGATCAGGAGTCTCTGTTCAGTCTTGTGCCACAGGCGTTTTGCTGTGGCCATCACGGCCGCGATCGGTTTCGGGGCCCTGGCGCTCCCGGCCTCGGCCTCCGCGGCGGCGACGATTGGCGCCACGGGCGGGAACGGTGCCACAGATTGCCCTCCGGACTTCACCTGGGCACAGGACTCGACCGCGGTTGGCAGCCCGACGTACGTCGTCCCGGCCGGAGGTGGGGTGATCACGTCTTGGAGCCACGACCGTGGTCCAGCGCTTGCGACGGCCCAGCTGCGGCTGAAGATCTTCCGCAAGACCGCCCCAAATACGTACCTGACCGTTGGACAGAGCGATTTCGAGACCCTGGCGACTGCGGGGGTCAATACGTTTGCGACCCGGATCGAGGTCCAAGGCGGCGACATCCTCGGCCTCCGACTCACGGCTGCTCCCGTCTCCTGCCGGAGAAGTGGGAGTACGGGCGACGCGGCGGTGGCCAGCGGCCCCGGGCAGCCCGATCCTCTGATCGGCAGCCCGGTCTCGCTTGGCACAGTCGGCCCGTACTTGCTGAACCTCGCGGCGACGGTCGAACCCGACTGCGACTCAGACGGCCTCGGCGATGAGACCCTGGATCCCGACATTTCGCTCTGTAAGGACCGCAACTTCCGTTTCGCCAAGCTGAAGCGGAACAAGAAGCGGGGCACCGCGACGTTGACCGTCGACGTACCAGGTCCGGGCACCCTGGCGCTGATCGGCAAGGGGCTCGTAAAGCAGCGGCCGGGCGCTGCCTCCCGGGCGGCGGGGCCGCTCGCCAAGCCGGTAAGCGCCGCCGGCAAGGTCAAGCTGTTGGTCAAGTCCAAGGGCAAGAAGAGGCGCAAGCTCAACCGCACCGGCAAAGTGAAGGTGAAGGCCAACGTCACCTACACCCCGACCGGTGGCAGCCCGAACACAAAGACAAGGCGGATGAAGCTGATCAAGCGGCGCTAGAGCGGGCATCAGTCGCGGCCACCGGCGTCTTGCTCGGCCAGCAGCCCTCGGACTCGCTCGGAAAAGACTCGCCACCGGCGTTCGTTGTCGTGGACAAGGATCGCCGACTCAGCCATCAGATCTGTCGCGTGATCGATCAGCTCCGAGGCGGAGAAGAGATAGCCCGGCGCGGTGCGATCACCGGCGAGGTCCGAGCGCAGAGCGTCCGGCGAGAGGTCAACCGCGTTCAGAAGGTCAAGAGAACGGTGAAGAAGACGCGCGATCAGCGCCTGGAGCTCCGCCGCCTGCCAGTCGTTCGCGATGATCCGGTGCCGCTCGCCGAGGAGGTCCGCGAGAGCCGGGAAGGCGCCCGCCGCGCCGGCGATTCCCCACGACTGTTCCATTGCTCGGGCCAGCCACTCTGATGCTGCCTCCATGTCCCTCGCCGTCGTCTCCAGATCCCGCTTGAGCTGGCTGATCTCGGTTGGCTCCTCCTCGCCCTCCATGAAGAGGACCCCGGTCTCGCCCGTCAGCCCAGGGGCGTTCAGATCCTGTGCACCCGCGTAGGGGTTGCCGGCAGGGTGGTCGGTCGGCACCGCCTCAGACCAGTGCGCCGCGAGGGCCTTGAGGATTCGTGAGGCGGTCTGCGTCTCCGCCGCCAGGCGCAGCGGCGACTGCGAGTAGAACTTCTCGTGCTCGTGGTGCGTCTCGGCGAGGTTCGCCATCGTTTCGAGCATCTCGCGCGGTGGCGTCGCGGGCATCGTCGTGAGTCTCCCACTTCGCCCCGAACGAGCCTAGTGCTGCTTTCCGCGTGGAGTGCGCCTTTCGGTCCTCGCGCGAAGCGGAAGCGACGTTACGATCGCCCGGTAGGCGCCAGCGGCCCTTGTCATCGGGGCTCTACCACTCATCGGCTCATCCCGCCCGCCGGTAGCGGATGTGTGTGGCTAGCGGCGAATGCAAGACCTCAACGGGCTCAAACTCGAACGACTCGACGCCGTCGAAGATCCGCTCGCCGGAGCCGAGCAGGACCGGCGCGACGTCCAGCGTGAGCTCGTCGACGACCCCGGCAATGAGGGCCTGGCGCACAGTCGAGGCGCCGCCCGCGATGTCTACGCCGCCCTCCCCGGCCGTCTCGCGCGCTTGTGCGTAAGCGGCGTCGAAGCCGCCGGTGACGAAGTGGAAGGTCGTCCCGCCTTCCATCTCGATCGGCTCGTGAGCGTGATGGGTGAGCACAAACACCGGCGCGTGGTAAGGCGGCTCGGGACCCCACCAGCCGCGCCAGTCCTCATCCCACTCGCCGCGGATCGGCCCGAACATGTTCCGCCCCATGACGTACGCGCCGCGCGGACGCAT
Organism: uncultured Solirubrobacterales bacterium; assembly: GCA_963772265.1. Lineage (GTDB taxonomy): Bacteria > Actinomycetota > Thermoleophilia > Solirubrobacterales > 70-9 > Mayfieldus. The sequence goes on from CAVYWS010000006.1 coordinate 169,193, forward strand.
GAGCCAGTCGGTCGCCGTCGCGTCGGCGTCGTTGGCGCGCTCGTCGCCGAGATGCCAGGCATGGAGCTCGCGCCCTCGCTTACCGAGTGGATTCTCGCGGCTCTGGTCGGGGCCAGCGACGAAACCGTCGAGCGAGATCGACATGTGGCAGGTGGTGTCCGGCATCGGCGTCCTCTCGGGTTAGTTTGCGACTTGCAAATGGCGACAGCACCCCTGGAACCCCACCAAGCCACCGTATTGTGAAGCCGCATGGGCCTGCGACGCCTGGG
>CAVYWS010000007.1:0-146497 GCA_963772265.1 uncultured Solirubrobacterales bacterium
CGCCATACGGCGACCGTCCGCCTTGAGCGTCAGGACCATGGTCATGCCACCACCGGGGGTGTCCTCGGCGTCGAGGGTGCCGCCCATGGACTCCACGAAGCCGCGGGCGACGGCGAGCCCCAGGCCGACTCCGGCGCCACGCGGGGCGTCGCCGTAGCGCTGGAAGGGCTCGAAGATCCGCTCCTTGCCCTCGTCGGGGACGCCGGGACCGCGGTCGGCCACCCGGAGCTCGACCCGGGCGCCGAGCGCGCTGGCGGCCACGGTGACGCGCTCCCCGTCGGGGCTGTACTTGACGGCGTTCTCGACGATGTTCGCGACGGCGCGCTCTGCCAGCAGCCCCGGGTCGACGGCGACCATCGGCAGCGTCTCGGGGATGTCCAGGTCGACGCTGCCCTCCGGTACCACGGTGAAGCCGGCGAAGACGACCGCGCCACCGAGGTCGCGGTGGCGCGGGCGACCGACTCGTCGATGCTCCATCCCGTCCTTGAGCTGCTGCTTGTGGCGGGTGACGATGAACAGCGCGTAGTCGATCCCGACCCCGAGCCCGATCATCGTCGCCAGCGTCGCCGCGACGCTGGGCACCTGGATCACGTGCTGGAGCAGGCGAATGATCGAGAGCGCGCAGGCGAGTCCGAACACCGCCGAGACGATCGGCATCGCCATCGCGGTGGCGGTGCCGAAGGCGAAGCAGCAGGATGATCACCGCGGCGCTGAGGCCGATCGCCTCGCTGATCTCGGTCGAGGGCTTGGAGAGCTGCCTGGCCGACGTAGCCGCCGACCGAGACCCGAGCCCGGCCGCTCGCGCCGGCTCGGCCGCGTCGAGGATCGCTCTGGGCCTGCTCCTCGGTCGAGGTCGGCCGGGCCGACGTCGAGGAGCACGCGGCACGTAGGCGATCGACTTGTCCTTGCTGAGGAAGGCGGCGCCCGTCGGGTCGAGCGGGTTGATCGCCGAGATCACGTGCGGCAGCGTTGTGAAGCCGCTTGACCGCGGCGTCGACGGCCTTGCGTATTGTCGGCGTCGGTGAGCTTGCCGGACCTGCGCTTCGAAGGCGAGCGGGTTGTTGCCGTAGGCCTGCTTCGGGCAGGTTGTCGTTCGAGCAGGTCGGTGGCGTTGGTCGAGCCGGTGCCCGGGCAGGGTCAGGTTGTCGTTGGTCTTGTTCCCGGAGGCCTGGCCGGCGACGACCAGCGCCACCGTCGACCAGCAGCCAGGCCGCGATCACCGGCCAGTGGTGCCGGCAGCAGAAACGCCCGATGAAGTAGAGCGGTCGCGTCAACGGTCTATCCCTGCCCGTCCGGCGACAGTGTCGCCGCATGATTCGGTCGATGGCAAGTCGACCAGCCAGACCGCCGAGCTCGAAAAGCTGGCGAGGCGGGTGCATCGCTGCCGCCGCTGCCCGCGCCTGGTCGAGTGGCGTGAGGCGGGCGCCGCCGACCCGCCGCGCCGCTACCGCGGCGAGGACTACTGGGCGCGGCCGCTGGCCGGCTTCGGCGACCCGGCGCGCGCGGGTGGTGATCGTCGGCCTCGCGCCGGCCGCGCACGGCGCCAACCGCACCGGCCGGATGTTCACCGGCGACCGCTCCGGCGACTGGCTCTTCGCCGCCCTGCACCGCGCCGGCTTCGCCAATCAGCCCGAGTCCGAGCGACCGCGGCGACGGCCTGCGGCTGCGCGACGCCTACGTGACCGCCGTCGTGCGCTGCGCGCCGCCGGCCAACAGGCCGACCACCGGCCGAGCGCGACAACTGCCTGCCCTACCTCGAGCGCGAGCTGGAGCTGCTGGAGCGAGGCCGGGTGCTCGTCGCGCTCGGCGGCTTCGCCTGGGACGGCGGCGCTGCGCGCCGCGCGCGCGCTCGGCGAGCGAGGTGCCGCGGCCCGAAGCCGCGCTTCGGCCACGGCGCCGAGGCGGAGCTCGGGCCGCTGGACGCTGCTCGGCTGCTACCACCCGAGCCAGCAGAACACCTTCACCGGCAGGCTCACCGAGCCGATGATCGACGCGGTGTTCCAGCGGGCCCGGGACCTGGCGCCGGGCTGACCCCGACCCGGGGCATCTTGGCAGCGGCCTCCGTCGTCGCCGGAGGCGCAATAGCATCGCCGCCGTGGCGGGTGAGCAGAACTCGCGGGCATCGAAGCGGGCTTCGGAGTCGGCGTCGGTGATCACCCACTGGATGTCGATCGCAGACTCGAACACCGCCGGCTTCGTTCACGGCGGCGTCGTGATGCGGCTTTGCGACGAGGCGGCCGGGCTGGCGGCGGTTCGCCACTGCGAGATGCGGATCGTCACCGCGGCGATGGACCGGATGACCTTCATCAGCCCGATCATGATCGGCGAGCTGGTCACCTGCCGCGCCCAGGTCAACGCGGCCTGGAACACCTCGATGGAGGTCGGAGTCAGGCTCGAGGCCGAGGACCCGCGCCGGGGCGAGGTCCGCCACGGATCGACCGCCTACCTGACGATGGTCGCGGTCGACGAGAACGGCCAGCCGACGCCGGTGCCCGGCCTGATCGCGGAATCCGATGACGAGCAGCGCCGCAACCGCGAAGCCGAGCTGCGGCGGGCCAACCGGCTTGCCGAACGCGAGCAGATCCTCAGCGGGCGGGGCGGCTAGGCGTGCATCATCGGTGCGGGCGACGACGGATTCCGCGCCTAGAATGAGCCGGTCGGCCGGCGTAGCTCAGTTGGTAGAGCACTTCACTCGTAATGAAGGGGTCAGCGGTTCGAGTCCGCTCGCCGGCTCTACTTCCTTATCAGCTTGACCTTCGGCTTCTTCGTGTTCGAAGCGCCGTCGGTCGGGGTGTAGGTGACGCGGAGCTTGACCTTCACTTTGCCCCGGCTGTTCAGCTTGCGCTTCGCCTTGCCCTTGGCCTTGATCAGGAGCTTCACCGTGCCAGCTGCGGAGACGGACCGGCCGGCCGAGCGGCTGGCCACGCGGAGCGGACGCTGCTTGACGACTCCTTTGCCGCTCAGGGTGAGCTTGCCGGCGCCCGGGACCGTCACCGAGAGGGTGGCGGTTCCCTTGTTCCGCTTGTGCTTGAGCCGGCCGAAGCTGAACCGATTTGAGCAGGCGGCATGCGTCGCGGCCTGGGTCGGGCAACTATCCTGGCTGCGGTCGCCGAAGCCGTCGCCGTCGGCGTCGGACTCGACCGTGGCGGCCACGGCCTCCCGAGCCTGAAGGGGCCCGTAGCGGTGACCGTATCGCCCACCTGCACACCGGCCGGCAAGCCATCCATCAGATCGCTGCTGCTCACCGTTGCAATTCCGATGTTCCCAACGGTCTGGTCGACGACGCCGAGCACGTAACCCTGCTTCACCGGGATCCTTTCCTTGAAGTCGTATCCCGTGTCGGCAGCGATGTTCTTCGTGTCGCTGGCCACCATCGCCTCGTAGACGTGGGGGGCACCACCGGGCCTGAACAGCATCAGCCTCAGAGTTCCGCCAACGGAGCCGCTGTGGTATCGCCAGCTCGTCAGGACGCCATCGGGCGCCGTGTAAGAGCTGGTCCCGGGAGTGGTCGAGAACTGGACCATCGGCGAATTGGCCGACACCGCAAACGCCGTGCTCGTCCCGCCGAGCTCGGTCGACGACCCCGTCGCCGCGAAGGCGACAGCGACACCGGCGCCCGCTGCCAGAGCCAGCAGCGCCGCAACGGCTTGATCAAGCGAGCCGCATCTCTCTTGCCGCGTACGCGACACGGGACGATCCTAAGCGCTGGGGCAGGACCCGCCAGAGCGCACGCTGCGGCCGCAGCAATTGGCCGCGGCCGCAGCAGAGCTGGCTAGGCCCGACCGGGGTGCGGGGCGTGACCGCGGTTCGCCCAGGCGTGCCCGAGTGCGAGCGTCAGCGCCGCCGCGGCGCCACCGGCGACGATCTCGGCGATTGCCCAGCCAATGCCGCCCAGGTCGATGCTCAGGGCGTGGTCAAGCGACGCGCTGCCGGGCCCGATCGCGGTGATCGCGAAGGCCGCGCGCGATCAGCACCAGGTTGTACTCATAGCCGCCGTTAGTCGACCAGATGCCGTTCTTGAAGTGGACGGTCGCGATAGCCATCACCATCACCGCGGTGATCGCGGCGGCGCCGAGCGGCGTCAGCAGGCCGAGCGCGATGAGGATTCCTCCGCCGGCCTCGGCGGTCCCCGCGGCGAGGGCCATCAGCCACCCGGGAGAGAGGCCGAGGTTGTTCTCGTAGAACGAGGCGGTTGCATCGCGGCCGTTGCCGCCGAACCAGCCGAACAGCTTCTGGGTGCCGTGGCCCACGAAGAGCAGGCCGACGACGATTCGAATGATCAGAATTCCAAGGCTCATTGGATGTGTTCCTCCTGCGCAAACTCGTTGTCTGCCGCCCTCCCGCGGCCCTTACAAAAGATTAGCTACCCTGTTACCCGGGTTGAAGACCTCTACCCCCGCCGGCGGGGCGATGCCCGGGCGCTTGTGGCATTTGGCTCAGCCAGGCCGGGGTGGCAAACTTGCCGCCATGTCCGTCGCCCGCAGCCAGGCCCTGATCAACGCCCCGCCGAGCCGGGTCTGGGACCTGGTCGGCGATCCCCGCCGCCATCCCGAGTGGTGGCCGCGCGTGATCGAGGTGCGCGGCGAGCAATTCGACGAGGGCAGCAACTACGCCCAGGTGACCCGGGAGCCGGGTGGCGACAAGGAGACGGTGATGGCGATCGAGGTGCTCGACGACCTGCAGGAGGTCCACCTGCGGTGCACCAAGACCGGCACCTACGCGCACTGGATGCTCACCGAGGCGCAGGGCAACACCTTCGTCGACGTCGAGTTCGGGATGGACCCGATCCGGGTCAGCGATTGGATCGCCGACAAGACCTTCGCCAAGCTCTACTTCCGCCGCTGGCTCAACCAGTCCCTTGCCGGGCTCGAGCAGGGCGCGACGGCGCGAGCGGAAACGACTCGCCGCCGAGTAGGCGGCGATCAGCCCTCGGCGAACTTGTAGCCGACCCCGCGCACGGTGACGACGAGCTCGGGGCGCTGGGCGTCGCGTTCGACCTTCTGGCGGAGGTTGGAGATGTGGACGTCGCAGGCCCGAACGTCGCCGTCGAAGTCGGTCTGCCAGAGCTCCTCCATGATCTGGTGCCGGCGGAAGACCTGACCCGGGTTTCCGGCCAGCAGGCGCAGGAGCTGGAACTCCGAGCGGGTCAGGTTGATCTGCTGGCCGCGGACGATGACCACGTGCCGGACCAGGTCGATCGTCACCGGCCCGGCGTCGATGGTGGTCGTCTCGCTGCGGATCGGCGAGCGGTCGAGCTCGCGGCGGCGCAGCTGGGCGCGCACCCGGCCGAGCAGCTCGCGGACCGAGAACGGCTTGGTCACGTAGTCGTCGGCGCCGACCTCCAGCCCGACCACCTTGTCGACCTCGGCATCCTTGGCCGTGAGGATGATGATCGGCACCGCGCTGCGCGCCCGCACCTCGCGGCAGAGATCGAGGCCGCTGCGCCCCGGCATCATGATGTCGAGGATCAGCAGGTCGAAGGGCATCTCGTCGCTCAGCTTTGACTCGGCGTCGGTCCCGTCGACCGCGGGCGTCACCTCGTAGCCCTCCTGCTGGAGCGCGTAGGTGACCGAGTCGCGCACCGAGGGCTCGTCGTCCGCGATCAGGATCCGTCCCTCGCTCATCAGGCCACCTGCGCGGGTATCGATTCGGCCGCCGGCAGCCGCACCCAGAAGACGCTGCCGTGCCCTTCCTCGGAGGAGGCCCCGATCGTCCCCCCCATCACCTGGACCATGCGCCTGGCGATCGCCAGGCCCAGTCCGAACCCTTCGTGGGCGAGGGCGTCGCTGGAGCGGTAGAAGCGCTCGAAGACGCGGTCGAGCTCGTCCGAGGGGATGCCGGTCCCGGTGTCGATGACCTCGATCACGATGTCGCCGTCGCTCTGCCGCCCTCGAAGCACGACGGTCCCGGGGGAGTCGGTGTGGCGCACCGCGTTGGAGAGCAGGCCGATCAGAACCTGGCGCAGGAGCAGGGGGTCGCCCTCGGCGCCGAGACCCGGCTCGACGTCGAGCCGGACCTCGACACCCTCGCGGACGGGGGTGGCCGCGGCGGCGTCGGAAGCGGCGCTGGATACGTCGACGACCTCGGCCTCGCCCTCGGGCAGCGCCTCGACCCGGGCCAGGGTCAGAAGCGACTGCATCAGCCGATTCATTCGCTCGACGTCCTCTGCAAGACGGTGCAGGAAGTGGTCCAGCGCCTCGGGGTCGTCCTTGGCGCCGGCCTGAAGAACCTCGATCGCCCCCGAGATCCCGGCCAGCGGGTTTCGCAGCTCGTGGGCGGCGTTGGAGACGAACTCGCGCTCGGCGAGCTCGCGCCGCATCTCCTCGGTGCGATCCCTGACCACGACCAGCACCCCCTGCTCGGCGGGAAGGTCGCGGGCCTGCAGGGCGAAGACCTGTTCGCCGATTCGCAGCGCCGCGGCCCCCGCCTGGCCCCGCTCGGCGGCGCGGCGGAGGTGGGGGAGCATCTCCGACGGCGGCCTGCCGTCCGCGGTCGCGAGCTCGGTAGCGGCCCGGTTCGAGAACCGCACGGTGCCGTCGTTGTCGACGATCATCACCGCGTCGCTGAGCCCGTCGAAGATCGCCGCCAGGCGGTCGCGCTCGGAGGAGAGGACCTGGAAGCTGTCCTGGAGGGCACCCCGCATCTTGTCCAGAGCCCTGGCCAGGTCGCCGACCTCGTCGCGTCCGGTCATCTGCAGCGGGACGTCGAACGACCCGGCGGCGATGTTCTCGGCGCTGCGGGCGAGGCGGCGGACGCGGTAGGTGATCAGCGAGGCGACCAGGAACCCGATCAGAATCGCGATGCAGACGCCGACCGCGAGGGCGCGGAGGCTGTCGCTGCGAAGCCGATCGACGGCGCTCTGCAGAACCTCGGTACGCGAGTAGCGGGCGATCACGGCTCCCCGCACCAGGCCGCCGCGGTACACCGGAGCGGCGACCACGGTCACTCCATCCGGTGCGCTGTGGGTCGACCCGGCGCCCGGCGAGCGCCGCCTGCAGGTCGTTGCTGTCGAAGATCTGCTGCAGCGGCGGCCCGGCGACACGCGGCGCGAGCAGGTCCCCGCTGGCGTCGAAGTACCAGGCCGAGAAGCCCGCCTCCATCGAAGCCGTTACGACCTCGCGCGGATTGTCGGCGGTGCCGAGCTGATCCGCGAGGTTGATCGTGCGGCCCACCGCGAGCTCCTTGGAGCGCTCCTTGAGCACGGTCTCGTTGGAGTCGTGGACGAACAGGTAGACGGTGACCGCGGTGATCGCCCCGACCAGCGCGAAGGCGGCGCCGAGCCAGAGGCGCATCCCGACCCACGGCCGCGGTCGGTCCGGCGCCCGCGGCTGGCGGATCCATCGCCTCATATCCGAGACCCTGGGTTGGCGGATCCCTCGCGCCATTTGAGTCTTTCTTAACACAAAGCTCAGCCCGCACGAGGCAGTCTCTCGCCCGGTACCGGCTTCGGCACCTGGGAGAATCGGCCCGTGCGCACCCTGGTCTTCATCCCCGCCTGGAACGAGGAAGCGTCGATCGCGCAGGTGATCGAGGGCGTCCACGAGGCGCTGCCAGATGCCGACGTGCTGGTCGTCGACGACGGCTCAGGCGACGCCACCGCCGATCGCGCCCGCGCCGCCGGGGCCCGGGTGGCGACGCTGCCCTTCAACCAAGGCGTCGGCGCGGCCCAGCAGACCGGCTACATCTACGCGCTTCGCGGCGGCTACGAGATCGCGGCCCACCTCGACGGCGACGGCCAGCACCTCCCGACCGAGCTCGCGCGCCTGGTCAACGAGGTGGCGGCCGGGAAGGCGGACATGGTCGTCGGTTCGCGCTACCGCGATCGCAGCCTCGCCCAGGAGGACGACTATCAGGCCAGCCGCTCGCGCCGCACCGGCCAGCACCTGTTCCGGCTCATCGTCAGCCTCTCGACCCGGCAGCGGTTCACCGACACCACCAGCGGCATGCGGGCGGTGAACCGCGAGGCGATGTCGCTCTTCAGCGAGCACTACTCGCCCGAGTTCGCCGAGGTGGAGTCGGTGCAGCGAGCGGTGCTCCAGGGCCTGCGGGTCGAGGAGCTGCCGGTGCGGATGCTGTCACGCACCGAGGGCCGCTCCTTCCTGACCCCGCTGCGCTCGGCCTTCTACATCTTCAAGACCCTGGTCGTGCTGCTGGTCGGCCAGTTCCGCCCCCGGGTTCGGGAGGAGCGCTAGATGGCGGCGTGGCTGCTCGCCGAGGAGCCCGTCGTCCGGCTCACCTCGCAGGCGCGGATCATCGCCGCGATCCTGGCGATCGCCTTCATGGTGCTGATCCTGGAGCTGATCCGCCGCCGCAAGCTGCAGGAGCGCTACAGCGTGATCTGGTTCGTCGCCGGTGTGGCGATGCTCGCCGGCGCCGCCTTCCCGGACCTGCTGCGGGTTCTCGCCGACGCGATGGGCGTGCGCGACGTGACGATCGCGCTCTTCTCGCTGCTCTTCCTGCTCCTGCTCGGGCTTGCGCTCAGCTTCAGCGTCATCGCCTCCCGCCAGGCCGAGCAGATCACCCGCCTCGCCCAGGAGCAGGCGCTGGAGGGCGTCCGCGAGCAGCCGGGCCTAGACGGCGACGGCTCCGCCGAGCGTTCGCTGCAGGCGGAAGAAGAGGGCCTCTAGCGCCAGCTCCTCGGAGACGTTGAGGTCGAGGCGCCGGCGGGTGTCCTGGACCAGCTCGACGCCGCGCCGCGCCGCCAGCGGGTCCAAGCCGCCGGCCTCGCGCTCGAGCTCGGAGCCGCGATCGCTGTTGAGCACCACCTCCGGCGCCCCGGAGGCGACCGCTCCGAGGTCGCGAAGCCAGGCCGCGCACAGCTCCAAGCCGAGGTCGAGCACCTCGGTTCGTCGGCGGCGGCCGACCCGGCGCGCCTCCTCGCCGATCTCCCGCGCGGGCGGGCGGCGGCCGGTCTCGGCCTCCTCGAGCCGCTCCCGCGCCTCGCTCTCGGCTTCGGATCCGGCCGACTCGGCCGCCTCCAGAAGCGCACCCCAGGGGGCGCCCCCGGCGGGCCCGGTCGCGGCGCTGGCCAGAGCCTGGGCCTCGCCGCGAAGCCGGCGGCCCTCGTCGGAGAGCAGAAACCGCGCCCGCTCGACGTCTCCCGCGGCCAGCCGCGCCGCGGCGATCACCGCTTCGCGGGGCTCGCTCGAGCCGAGCGCCTGCGGCCACGGCCTCGGGCGGCAGGGGGGCGAAGTCGACCTCCTGGCAGCGCGAGACGATCGTCTCCAACAGCGCCTCGGGCTCGGCGCTGAGCAGCAGCAGATGATCGAACGCCGGCGGCTCCTCGAGCGTCTTCAGCAACGCGTTCTGGCTCTCCTCGCGCATCGCCTCCGCCTGCTCGATCACGAACACCCGGCTCGCGCCCTCGAACGGCCGGTAGGCGGCGGCGCGGATCACCTGGGCCCGGATCTCCTCGACCAGATGCTGGCTGCCGCGCGGCAGCAGCCAGACGAGGTCGGGATGCGGGGAGGGATCGAGGAGAGCCCGGCGGCGGGCGTCGTCGGGATCGGCCGCCCCGGCGGCGAGGATCTCGGCCGCGAAGGCCCGCGCCGCTGTCCGCTTGCCCGAGCCGCGTGGGCCGCGAAAGAGATAGGCGTGGGCGGGGCCGGCGCTGAGCGCCGCGCCCAGGGCCAGGCGGGCGCGCGGCTGATGCTCGGTCGCGGCGGCCAGGGCCTGCGGGAGGTCGGCGGCGCGAGCCTCCGCCATCAGGAGCGCCGCCTCTGCACCTCGGCCATCACTCGCGCGTGCACCTCCTCGACGCTACCGCTTGCGTCCACCGTCACCACTCGATCCGGGTGGCGCAGCGCGATCTCCTCGTAGGCGGAGGCAACCGCGAGCTGCAGCTCCAAGCCGGCGGCCTCGAAGCGATCGTCGCCGCCGACCCGCTCCGCCACCTGCTCGGGATCTATCCACAGCAGCACGGTGAGGTCGGGGCGCAGCCCCTCCGCCGCGGCCTCGCTGAGCCGCTCGGCCAGCTCGATCCCGAGCCCGCGGCCGCCTCCCTGGTAGGCGGCGGTGGAATCCGAGAAGCGGTCGCTGACGACGTCGCGCCCCGCTTCCAGCGCCGGGCGGATCACCCGCCGCACGAGGTCGGCGCGGGCGGCGCAGAAGAGCAGCAGCTCGGCCATCGGATCGAGCTCGAGCTCGCCGTCGGCGAGAAGCTCGCGCACCCGCTCCGCGGCCGCGGTGCCGCCCGGCTCGCGGACGAGCAGCGCGTCGGAGCCCAGCGCCTCGGCAAGCAGCCCGGCCTGGGTGCTCTTGCCCGAGCCGTCGATGCCTTCCAGGGAGACGAACATCCCAGTCGCTAGTCGTTGGTCGCCAGGCCCTGGGACACGACTCGCGGTTCTAGCGCTTCGCGGCCCGCTTTGCGTTCGAGGCGCGCTTGGCGCGCGTAGGTCGGGTGCGGGTCGCCGAGGCGGCTCCGGCGATCTTCGCCGCGTCCGCCTTGCCGTCGCCCTTTCCGTCGGCCTCCGCGGTGGCCCCGTCTGCGTCGGCGCCGTTTTCGGCCGCGGCCTTGGCGGCCTTGGCGGCCTCGCGCTCGGCGCGCTTCTCGCGCATCTCGACCATCGTCGGGCAGTCGTCGTTGAGGCAGAGCTTCCAGGGACGCCCGCGGAAGCCCTTGACACTGAGGCGCGGCATCTCGCCGCAGACCGAGCAGCGCTCCTCCAGCCGCCAGAGGTCATAGCCGCGGCCGGGAAGCGGGCCGCTGACCGGGCAGGAGTCCGGGGACTCGGGATCGTCCTTGATCCAGCCCTCGCAGCCGTACATCCGCTTGCCGCCCTTGAGCTGGATGATCCGCAGCCGGTTGGGGCCGCCGTCCTCGCGCTTGCGGCCTGCCTCCTCGCAGACCTTGCAGGGGCCGAGGAACTTGTCCTCGTCCATCCCCGCCCAGATCTGCTTTGCGAAGTCCTCGCGGCTGCCGTCGATCTCGTCGTAGGTCTGGTGCAGCAGCTTGCGGCTGTCGCCGACGACGTCGTCCCTGGTCATCTCCCCGGAAGCGATCTGGTCCATCTCGGCCTCGAGCCGGGCGGTCATCTCCGGCGTCGCCATCTCCGGCACGTACTTCTTGAACGCCTCGTACATCGCGATCCCGGTCTCCGAGGGGATCGGCGGGTTGGAGTAGACGTAGCCGCGGTCGAAGAGCTTCTGGATGATGTCCGCCCGCGTCGCCTTGGTGCCGAGGCCGCGCTCCTCCATCATCTCGACCAGCTTGCCCTGCGAGAGGCGCGAAGGCGGCTGGGTCTCCTTGTCGAGGATCCAGGGGTCGCCGTCGAGCGCCAGCTCCTGGCCCTCTTCGAGCTTCGGAATCTCCTCGTCGGAAGAGCGCGCGTAGGTGTAGATCGCCGCGTAGCCGGGGTCGACCACGACCGAGCCGCGCACGAAGTAGGTCTCCGAGCCGGCCTCGATGTCGGCCCGCGTCGACTCGGTGATCATCGGCGAGCCGAAGGTTGCGAGAAAGCGTCGCGCGACCAGCTCGTAGACGCGGCGCTTGGGACCGTCGAGACCGCTGGGGTTGACGGCCTGGGTCGGGTAGATCGGGGGGTGGTCGGTGGTCTCCTTCTTGCCCCGGGTCGGCGTCAGCTTGCCGTCGAGAAGCGGCTTTGCCGCCTCGAAGTCGCGAATGTTGACCAGCGAGCGGACCAGCTCACCGACCGGCAGCGAGCTCGGATAGACCGTGTTGTCGGTGCGCGGGTAGGAGATGAAGCCGTCCATGTAGAGCTCCTCGGCGAGTCGCATCGCACGCGAAGGCGTGATCCCGAGCCGGCTCGAGGCGTCGGTGGTGAAGGCGGTGGTGTTGTAGGGGGTCGGCGGGCTTGCGGGTGTTGCGCCGCGACGCGACCTCCTTGACCTTGACGCCGGGCGACTTGGTGCCGGCGACCGCGGCGTCGGCTTCCTCGCGCTTCCAGAACTTGTCGGTCTCGTGATGGGCCTCGAAGCTGCCGTCGGGGTGCTCGAACTTCGCCAGCACCTCCCAGTACGGCTCCGCCTTGTGCGCGCGGCGCTCGAGCTCGCGCTCGACGATCAGCGCCAGGGTCGGGCTCTGCACGCGGCCGACCGAGAGGAAGTTGGAGCCGAAGCGCCGGGTCGCCAGCGAGACGGCGCGGGTCAGCGTCGCGCCCCAGAGCAGGTCGATGTCCTGACGCGCCCAGCCGGCGTGCGCAAGCGGATAGGAGAGCTCGTCGAGATTGGAGAAGGCGCGCTCGATCTCCTCCTTGGTCAGGGCCGAGTAGCGGGCCCGCTTGACCTTCGACTCCAGCTCCGGGTTGACCTCGAGGATCTCCTGCAGGGCCTCGAGCCCGATCAGCTCGCCCTCGCGGTCGAAGTCGGTGGCGATCACCAGCTCGTCGGCGTCCTTGGCGACCTTGCGGACCGCCCGCACGACGTTCTTGTCGGTCGGCTCCTTGATCAGCTCGGCGTCGATCAGGTCGTGCAGGTCGACCTTCTGCCAGTTCGAGTAGTCCTCGGGGAAGGCGGGGTTGAGCACGTGGCCCTTGAGCCCGATCGCCATCTGGTCCCCGTCGCCGTCAGACCAGGTGTAGAAGGGGACCTTGTAGGCCTTGTCGGACTTCGGGCTGCCGCCGAGGATCTCGGCGATCTTCTTGGCGCTGTTGTTCTTTTCGGTGACGATCAGTCGCATCGCGTCTCAACGTTCGTTCGGGTCGGCGAGGGTAGCAATCGGTTCAAACGACCCAAAACCGGACCGTCTGCATGAATGTGCCCGAGCAGCCAGGCAGAATGCGCGGCAATGCGCTGTCTGGTGACAGGGGGATCGGGCTTCATCGGCTCCAATCTGGTCGACGCGCTGGTCGCGCGCGGCGAGGAGGTGACGGTCATCGACGACCTCTCAACCGGCCGTCGCGAGAACCTCGACGGGGCGCTCGAGGCCGGCGCGGTGCTGATCGAGGCCGACGTCCGCGACGCCGAGGCGGTCCTCGCCCTGTTCGAGGAAAAACGCCCTGAGCTGGTCTTTCACCTCGCCGCCCAGATCGACGTCCGGCGCTCGGTCGAGGACCCGGCCTTCGACGCCTCGGTGAACGTCGGCGGCACCGCCAACCTGCTCGAGGCGGCCCGCTCGGCAGGCACCCGCCGCTTCGTCTTCATCTCAACCGGCGGCGCGATCTACGGCGAGGGCGAGGGCAAGCCGCTGCCGCTCGACGAGAGCGCCGCCGAGGAGCCGCTCTCCCCCTATGGGCAGAGCAAGCTGGCGGCCGAGGGCTACATCTCTCTATATGGACGTCTGTACGGACTTTCCGGAGTCAGCCTGCGGCTGGGCAACGTCTACGGCCCGCGCCAGGACCCGCTCGGCGAGGCTGGGGTGATCGCGATCTTCTGCGGCAAGCTGCGCGCTTCGGAGGCGCCGACCGTCTACGGCGACGGAACCCAGACCCGTGACTACATATATGTGGGCGACGTGGTCGAGGCGGCGCTGGCGGCGGCGGCGGCCGAAGCGACCGGGTCCTTCAACATCGGCACCGGCCGCGAGACGAGCGTGCTCGAGCTGGTCGAGATGCTGCGCGAGCTGGGCGGCGGCGACGGCTTCGAGCCCAAGTTCGACCCGCCGCGGGCCGGAGAGGTGCAGCGGATCTCGATCGACAGCACCAGGGCGGGCAAGGAGCTCGGCTGGCAGGCGGCGGTCGATCTGCGCGACGGCCTCGCCAAGACCCTGGACTCGATCTAGCCCGCTCCGGCCTAGGGCGGCGGGGTCCCGAAGGCGGTCGGGGACCGCTGCGGGGGCACCTCGAGCGGGTAGAGCAGGTCGCCGGGGTTCGGGCGGGGCTGGAAGGCGAGCGGGTTGTCGTCGGCCTCGCGGCGCAGCGCCGCCGCCGCCCCCGGTAGTCGCCCTGCAGGAACTCGAACTGCGATAGCCGCTGCCAGGTCTCGAAGTTGTCGGGTTGCAGGCGGGTCGCCTCGGCCAGAAGCGAGGCCGCCTCGCCGTCTTCGCCGCGGAGCCGCGCGATCGCGACCTCGGTGAACAGCGGCTCGACGCTGAGCGGGTTGAGCTTGTGGGCCAGGTCGGCCTCCGACGCGGCCTGCTTCAGGTCTCCTCCGGCGGCGTCGCGCAGCGCCTCCACCCGCTTCGTCTCGGCCATCGAGGGAAGCGCCGCGGATGCGGCAAGCAGGACTGCTCCGAGGGCTGTGGCGGCGGCGAGCAGGGCGGGCGCGGTGCGGCGCGAGGAACGCCGCACGGCGCCGGGGGAAGGCGCTGCCGCAACGCTGGCCGCAATCAGCGCCGGGATCGTCACCGCGGGAATCTCCCAGTCCCAGTCGACCAGCGAGTGAACTGCCCAGGCCGTTGCCGCGGCGAGCAGGGCGAGGCGCGCCGACCGCTCTACCCCACTCGAGTCACCGAGCCGCCTCACCCCCGCCGCCCCGAGCAGGCCGAGGCCGCCGAGCCCCAGCAGCCCTCCGACCAGCCCGGTGTCGGAGAGGAACTGGAGCGGAACGCTGTGGGTCGAGCGCACCGGGGCGTCATAGCGGCGGTAGAGGTAGCGGACGACCGGGAACGAGCCCGCCCCCCAGCCGCCGAGCGGCTTGTCGCTGAACGCTCCCGCCGCCTCCTGCCACCAGATCCAGCGATTGGACCCGTTGGAGGAGATCAGCCGGCTTGGGTCGTTCCCGGGCCCGGCCTTGGGCTCCTTGAAGGTGTCGACCTGGTGCGAGATCGAGCCGACCAAGCCGCGGCTCGAGACGGCGAGCATTCCGGCGACCGCGATCGCGAACACCAGGACCCCCGCGGCCAACAGCCGCCAGACGCCGCGAGCCCGCTGCGGCGACCAGCGAACGGTGGCCTCGAGGCGCAGCAGCTCGCGGCAGGCGATAGCGGCGGCGGCGAGGCTGAGCAGCAGGACGAGGCCGAGAACCGCCCCCTCGCCGGCCCGCTGGTGGACCGAGAGTCCACCTGTGGAGAGGTCATGGAGACCGAAGGCGAGAGCGATCGAGGGCATCGCGACGGCCACAGCGGCGATTCCGGCGGCGAGCCGGCGCAGCCGCTGCGGCCCGGCTCCGACCATCACCGCCAGCACCGCCAGATAGGCGAGCAGCGCTCCGCGCGAGTAGGTGCATGCGGTCGTCAGCACGAGCACGACCAGGGCCAGCATCGCCCCGACCCGCACCCGCGCCGCCCAGTCCGGCGAGGCGGCCAGCCAGATGCAGACCGGGGCCGCCATCACGCAGAGGATCCCGACCGCGTTCCAGTATCCGATCGGCTCGCGGACCCTGGAGAACTCGTCCCCGGGGTTGAGGTCGAAGAAGGCAAGGTGAAGCCCGGGAACGATCTTGCCGCCGAGCGCATAGAGCGCCACCACCAGCGACGCCGCGGCGAGCCCGATCGCGACCCCGCGCGGCGCGGCGCGCGTGTTCGAGGCCGCGATCACCGCGACCGCGGCGATCACCGTGTAGGCGATCGCCCGGTTGGCGGCCAGCCAGGTCTCGTCCGGCGCCGCCGACCAGAGCACCGAGAGCGCGCTCCACAGCGCGAAGCAGCCGAGCAACGCCACCCCGGTCCAGACCAGTGCGACGCTCGCCGATCGCAGGGCCCCGGCGGCGAAGCCGAGGCCGCAGGCCATGCCGATCCCGGCGATGCCGACCTGGAGCCGGCTCTCCTGCGGGATCGAGGTGGCGCCGTTGCTGAACGCGGCGTAGAGGCCGGCGACGACCAGGATCACCAACAACCAGCCCCCGAAGCCGAGATCCGCGACGGTGTCGCGTGCGCGCCACAGCCGGTCTCGCCCGGCGAGAGTCACCGCTTCCATCGCGCCCAATCTAGTTGACCGCAACCAATCGCCTCTAAGGTTCAGTCGGGATGCGCTTCCTCCTCCCCGCGATCCTCGCCGCGATGGTCGCGCTGCTGCTTGCGGCGCCGGCCCAGGCCGATTTCCAGACCCTCTACGACGACTACCGGGCCGACGGGGTGATCGACGGCTGCGCCTACACCTCCGGTGAGCTCAGCAACGGGCTCGGCGACATTCCCGCCGACGTGCGCCAGTACGACCCCGGCTTCCCCGAGGCCCTGAATGCGGCTCTGGACCAGGTGGCGGCAGGCTGCCACGCGACCCCCGCCGCGGTCGCCCGCAACGAGGTGACCGCGGCCGACGGCTCTCCCGGGCCCGGCGGTGCCGCACAGGCTCGTCTTCGAAGCCGGCGGGGCCGACCGCGGGCTGCCCGGCGTTCTGGTGGCGCTGATCGCCGTGCTTGCGGCGGCACTCGCTGCAGCCGCCGTCCTCGCGCTCGCCCACTACTACGGCTGGGATCTGCGGCTGCGCCGCGGTCCCTAACCTTTGTCGCATGCCCGCCCAGGCCTACGCCGGCAAGCAATGCGTCTGCCAGCTCCGCAAGGGGATCTGCGACCAGTCCTGCGTGCGCGACATGCTGGAGACGCCGCTCTACATCGCCTGCCTGAAGCTGAAGGGGCGCCGTTGCGTCGTCGTCGGGGGCGGTGACATCGGCCTGGAGAAGGTCGAGGGCCTGCTGCTCTGCGACGCCGACGTCACCCTGATCGCACCCGACGCGGTCGAGGCGCTGCAGGACTACTCGGCCGAGGGCTCGATCTCCTGGCAGCGGCGGGAGTACGGGGGGCCGGGAGACCTCGAGGGAGCCTTCATGGTGATCGCGGCGACCAACCTCAGCGAGGTCAACATCCGCGTCTACGAGGATGCCGAGGCTGCGGGCGATGCTGGTCAACGTCGTCGACGTGCCGCCGCTCTGCAACTTCATCCTGCCGGCGATCGTGCGCAGCGGCCCGCTGGCGATCGCGATCTCGACCGCCGGCGCCTCGCCGGCGCTGGCGAAGCGGATGAAGCGCGAGATCGCCGACGCCTTCGGCGAGCCCTACGCGCGGCTCGCGGTGATGCTCAACGACGCCCGCGGCTGGGCGAAGGCAACGCTGCCCACCTACCAGGACCGCAAGGAGTTCTTCGAGGGCATCGTCAACGGCGATCCCGACCCGGTGCAGCTGGTCCGCGAGGGCCGCGAGTCCGAGGTGCTGGCGCTGATCGAGGCGGCCAAGGCCACCCACGGCGCCGTCGCCAGCGGGTAACTGCGAAGCACGGGCCGGTCGGCGAGCAGTTGCTGCGCCGGGCCCTTCCGACTAGGTGCCGGCGTCGGCGGTGGTCAGGATGTTGCGGTTCGAGCGGAACAGGTTGTTGGGGTCGTATGACTGCTTGACGGCCAGCAGGCGCTCGAAGTTGTCGCCGTAGCTCGCCCGGATCTGCTCCTCCTCCTCGTCGGCGGTCTGGAAGTTGATGTAGGTGGCGCCGGTCGAGAACGGCAGAAGCCGTTCACCGCCATCGCGGACCCACTGCCCGAAAGCGTCCTCGTCCGGCTCCTGCGACCCCCACATCCCTTTGACGCCCACCACGTAGCGGCAGTCGCGGTTCCCGACCGCCCCGTCGTCCGGCTGGTGCTCGTTGAGCCGGCCACCGAGGTGCAGGAAGCCGATCTCCCCGCCGGGCATCGGGCATTCGGCAAACACGTCCCTCGCCTTCGACAGGAGCTCGTCGCTCAGCTCGGTCGCGTATCCGGTCCTCCAGTAGTAGTGGTTTCCCCTCGGCTCGGTCTCGTCGAGGTATGACTGCAGCTGCGTGTAGGGCTGCTCCTGAAGTAGGTCCAACACCGGGTCGCCCAGGGCTCGGATCGGCGCCAGCACCTCGTCGGTGCGGTCGAGGTCGCCGCTGTAGCAGACCGACATCGCGCAGATCCGCCTCCCGTGCCACTCCTCGGGCACGAAGGGCGCCGGCGGCGCCTGCAGGAGGATCAGCCAGACCGCCAATTCGCGCGGTGCTTCGACCGTGATCGCCCGGTACGCGTGCAGGATCTCGTCCGCCCGCTCGAACGGCCAGGCGATCAGCCCGCCGAAGACGGCGGGTCCAACCGGGTGGAGGCGGAAGGTGAACGAGGTCACCGCGCCGAGGTTCGCGCCGGCGCCGCGAACCGCCCAGAACAGGTCGGCGTTCTGTTCGCGGCTCGCTCGCCGGGCCACACCGTCGGCGGTGACGATCTCGACCTCGAGCAGGTTGTCGACGGTCCACCCGAACCGACGGGTCAGGTAGCCGAGCCCGCCGCCCAGCGTGAGGCCGGCCACGCCCACCTCGGAGATAAAACCGAGCGGCGTGGCCAGACCGTGGAGCTGGGTCTCGCGGTCGACGTCGGCGAGCAGGCAGCCGGCCTGAACCTTCGCCGTCCGCGACTCGGGGTCCACCAGGACCCCCCGGAGGCGGCCCATGTCCACGGTCAGCCCACCGTCGACGAGGGCGGTGCCGGCGATGTTGTGGCCGCCTCCCCGCACCGAGAGCGCCAGGTCGTGCTCGCGTGCGAAGTCCACCGCCGCCACCACGTCGGCCGTGGAAGTGGCCTGCACGACGCGCGCCGGCGTCTTCTCGATCATGCCGTTCCAAAGCAGCGTCGCCTGCTCGAAGCCGGGATCGCCCGGGGCGAGCAGCGGGCCGCGCACCCGGTCTCGCAACGCCTTGACGGCGGCTTCGGCGTGGGCGGTCATGAGGCCACCGCCTCGGGGGCGCCGATCGCGGCCCGCAGCGCGGCCACGAACGCTTCCGGCTGGTCGCGCGGCGGATCGTCGGCGCAGTTCTCGATCACCCGCAACGGCCATCCGTAGCGGGCGCTCGCGGCCTCGGCGATCTGCAGACGCGACGCGCGGTCCTGCCGGCCCCAGATCAGCGAAGTCGGAACCTCGATGCGGGCCAGCTCCTGCTCCGGGATCCGCGGCAGGCCGACGGCCCGGAAGAGGCGGCCGGCGGCCTTGGCGTTGGGCCCGCGCGCCAGGTCGAGGTTGTAGGTGACGAACGGCTCCCAGCGCTCGCCCATCCCTTCGCGCAGCCCGTCGAGGTCGAACGAGCACTGGCGCATGAAGCGGTTGTAGGTCCGCTCGTTGGGCCGGATCTGGAAGCCGAGTAGCGTCAGGGCGAATTTCGGCGCCGGCCAGAACCGCGCCAGCCCGAGGGTGTCGACGAGCACCACCCGGTCCAGGCGGTCGCCTCGCTCGCTCGCGAAGCGGGCGGCGATGGCGCCGCCCAGCACGTGCCCGACCAGCACCGGCGGCGACGGGCAGGTGCTTTCAATCAGCCCTTCGAGCCAGTCGAGCGCCAGTTCGGCGTCCAGCGGCCGTTCGCCCACCCCGGAGGCGCCGTGCGCGGGCAGGTCGGGGGCCACCACCCGAAAGCCGGCCACCAGGTCCGGGATCACCCGCATCCACTTGGCCCCGAACTCCCCGGGGCCGTGCAAGAGCACGAGCGGGGGGCCGTCGCCGCCCTCCAGCACGGCGGTCGACACGCCGGCCAGCTCGAGCCGTCGCTCGCGGACGGGGATCCCTTCCAGCAATTTCTCTCTGTCATCGATCATGGCCGCGACACTAGGGGTGGCTCAACCGCTCCGCATCGGCTGAAGCACCCAACTTCCGCGGCGCGGCGGAGTGGGTGTTTTCACCCACACCCAGCTCGGGCTCCGTCGACCGTGGGGTCTCAGACGAGCTGATGCTCGTACGCGTAGGCCGTGGCCGCCGAGCGCGATGAGACCCGCAGCTTGGCGAGGATGTTGCTCACATGGCGGTCCACTGTGCGCTCGCTGAGCACGAGCTCGGTGGCGATCGCCTTGTTGGTCTGCCCGGCCGCCACCAGGCGCAGCACCTCCAGCTCGCGGGCGGTCAGCCCGTGGGAGCCGGCGGGGGCGGCGCCGAGGAGCGACTCGAGCCGGGCAAGATCGGGTGCCGCCCCGAGCTCCGCAAAGGTGCCGCGGGCGGCCTCGAGCTCGAGAGCGGCCGCGTCGTCGTCCCCGAGCGCGCGGCAGGCGAGGCCCAGCAGCACCCGCGCCCGGGCGGCGTCATAAGGCGCCTCGATCCTCTGCCACTCCTCCCACGCCCGCCGGAGCGAGATCAGGGCGGTGCCAGCGTCACCCTCCGCCAGCTCGAGCGCCCCGCGCGCCTGGGCGACCAGTGCAGCGCGCATCCCTTCCTCCTCTCCGCCCAAGATCTTCTCGAAGCGGCCACTCGCGCTGCGAGCCTCCTCGGTCTCTCCGGCGGCCAACATGATCTCCACGTAGGCGGGCAGCAGCATCGCAAGCTTCAACGGCTCGCCGGTCTCGCCCACCACCCGGCGGATCGCGGCGATCGCGGCGTCGGGTTTGCCCTGAGCCAGCCGCAGCAGGGCGAGGCCCGGCTGCGGCTCCCACCCGCATAGGCTCGCCTCCCGGTAGGCCGCCTCGGCAGCGGCGAATTCCCCCCGCAGGCGATGGACTTCCCCTTGCCTGTAGGAGGCATGCCCGGCGGCCGTGCGGTTGGCTTGATCGGCGAAACGCTCCCCCGCCCGCCGCGCCTCCTCCAGCGCGTCCGGCCATGCGCCGCTCAGCTCCATGATCTCGGCGCGATGCAGCAGGCATTTTCCTGTGTGGGCCACCATCTCGGGCTGCTGCTCGCACCAGCGGGTCAGCGCCGCGGTCCACTCCCGGGCGCGGCGAACCTCGGAAATCTCCTGGCAGAAGGCGATCACGTTGCAATAGACCAGGCCGGTGACGATCGGCGACAGCTCTCCCGCGGTCACGGCGACCATGGTCTCGTCGAGCAGCCTGAGGCCCTCCTCGGTGTGGCCAAGCCTGACCAGGGCGTGGCCGTGCTCGTGCCGGGCCATGGCGACCAGATCCGCGTCGCCGAAGAGCTCGCCGATCTCGGCGGCCTCGGCCGCGGTGGCGCGCGCCGCATCGGCGTCGCCGCCGGCCACCTGCTGCAGCAGGAGCGGGATCAGAAGGTAGCCCCGCTCGACGCAGTCGCTCTGCTGGCGCTCGAGCAGCCGCTGCCCGCGGCCGAACCATCCACTGGCCTGACCCATATCGCCCCTGGTCGCCTGGGAGACCCCCACCCAGAAGGCGCAGCGCACCGCGCGCGGGCCATCGCCGGCTTTCAGATGGGCGTGATGGGCACGCTCGAGCGCAGCCGCGAAGTCGTCGTCGCGGTTGAGCATGTAGGCCGCTGTGGCGAGCAGCTCGAGGTCCTCCGCCCCCAGGGACGCATCCCGATCGGCGCGAGACAGCGCCTCGTGGGCGTCCAGCCACGCCCCCTTCAGGCAGGAGTCCCGACCTCGTTCGAGCTCTTCGATGGGTTCAGCTTAAGAAACCCCGGCGGCCGGGGGCCAGCGGGAATCTTGTCCGAGCCGCCGCTCGCCCGTGCGCCGGGTCCTGCCGACTACTGCGCCGGCAGGGCGAAGAAGGCGACGGCGGCGAACTGGGCCGCCGCGGCGGCGATCACGAGCAGGTGAAAGACCTCGTGGTAGCCGAACACGGCGGGGTTGGGGTTCGGCCGCTGGGTCGCGTAGACGACTGCGCCGATGGTGTAGAGCAACCCGCCCGCCGCGACCAGCAGCGTCCCGGCCACCCCCAGCTCGCTCCAGAGCTCGGGGAAGGCGATGATCGCGACCCAGCCCAGCTGCAGGTAGATGATCGCCGTCACCCACTTCGGCGCCTCGATCCAGATCATCTCGACGATCGAGCCGGCCAGCGCTCCGACCCAGACCGCGATCAGGATCGCCGTCGCCAGCGTCCCGTGCAGGACCAGCAGCGCGAACGGCGTGTAGGTGCCGGCGATCAGCAGGAAGATCATCGTGTGGTCGAGGCGCCGCATCCAGAGCCGGGCCCGGGGGCGGCGCCAGTTGACCCGGTGATACAGGGCGCTGGTCCCGAACAGGGCCGAGAGGCTGACCGCGTAGATCGCCACCGCCAGGGTCGCCTTCGGGGTGTCGGCGGCGACGATCAGGCCGGCGCCGAGGAAGAGGGAGACGAAGAAGGCCCACTCGTGCGAGACCCCGCGCAGCCGCGGCTTGACCGCGGCGATCGCGTCGGCGGCCGCGTCGCGGGCCGCGGTGGCCCGTTCGCCGACCGCGTCGCGGGCCGCGTCGGCTCGCTCGCCCATCGCCTCGCGGGCGGCGTCGACGCGGTCGCCCATCGCGTCGCGGGCGGAGCCCATGCGGTCGCCCATCGCGTCGCGGGCGGCGTCCATTCGCTCGCCCATCCGTTCGGCGCCCCTTCGCAGATGGTCGACCACGACGCCAGATTAACGGCCAGCGGGGGCCGGTGTGTGAGCAAGGGGCGATCACCGCCAGGCGTCAATCCCTGACCGCTATATGTAGCGTTTTGCGAGATTCGAGGAAGGATCTGGACCCCATCCCTAGTAGAATTTGATGCCGTGCAGTGTCCACTCTGCCAGGCGAGCAGCAAGGTGCTCGAGAGCCGCGGGGCCGAAGCCGGCGCCGCGACCCGGCGCCGCCGCGAGTGCGCCGAATGCGGCCACCGCTTCACCACCTACGAACGCTACGAGCAGGCGCTTTTCGTCCGCAAGCGAAACGGCCGCCGGCAGCCGTTCGACTCCGCCAAGCTGCGGGGCGCGCTGGTCCGGGCGGCCCACAAGCGGCCGGTGAGCGAGTCGGAGATCGACACCCTCACCGCGAGCATCGAGTCGGCGCTGATCGAAGCCGGCGGGGAGATGGGAAGCGACGCGATCGGCGGGCTCTGCCTCGAGGGGCTGCGCAAGGTCGATCGCGGCGCATATCTGCAGTTCGCCGGGACGCTGCCCTCCCAGGAAGTCCAGATGCTCGCTCTTGATTCGGAATTTGCAGGATCTTTGCGAGCCGGTTCCGTCCGGTCGAAAAGCAATCCTGCGGAGTCCACGTCAAGACCCCGATCGAGGAGAGAGTGATGTCCAAGAGCGCCGCCAGCACCACCGCAACCACCAGTCACGGGCTGGCGATCGAGCGACGCTTCAGCTCTGCCGACATCCATCCCTTCGACGAGGTCGAGTGGGAGACCCGCGACGCCGTGATCGGCGATCCCGACGACCCGGCCTTCGAGCAGCGCGGGGTCGAGTTCCCCAAGAGCTGGTCCCAGAACGCGACCAACATCGTCGCCCAGAAGTACTTCCGCGGCAAGCAGGGGAGCGAGGAGCGCGAGAGCTCGGTCAAGCAGATGATCGGCCGCGTCGCCGGCACTATCGCCGCCTGGGGACGCGAGGGCGGCTACTTCGCGACTGCCGAGGACGGCGACGCCTTCGAGGCCGAGCTGACCTCGATCCTGCTGGACCAGAAGGCCGCCTTCAATTCGCCGGTCTGGTTCAACGTCGGCTTCGAGGAGCGTCCGCAGTGCTCGGCCTGCTTCATCCTCAGCGTCGAGGACACGATGGAGTCGATCCTCGATTGGAACACCAAGGAGGGGATGATCTTCCGCGGCGGCTCCGGCTCGGGGATCAACCTCTCCAACATCCGCGGCTCGGTCGAGCACCTCTCCAAGGGAGGCCTCGCCTCCGGCCCGGTCAGCTTCATGCGCGGCGCCGACGCCTGGGCGGGGACGATCAAGTCGGGTGGCAAGACCCGGCGCGCGGCGAAGATGGTCGTGCTCAACGTCGACCACCCCGACATCGAGGACTTCATCTGGTGCAAGGCGCGCGAGGAGGAGAAGGCCGCGGCGCTGCGCGACGCCGGATTCGACATGCGGATCGATTCCGACTCCTTCCATTCGATCCAGTACCAGAACGCCAACAACTCGGTCCGGGTCACCGAAGAGTTCATGTCGGCGGTCGAGGCCGGAGACGACTGGGACCTGCTCGCCCGCACCAGCGGTGAGGCGACCAGGACGCTGCCGGCCCGCGAGCTGATGAACCAGATCGCCGACGCCGCCTGGCGCTGCGCCGATCCGGGCGTCCAGTACGACACCACGATCAACCGCTGGCACACCTGCCCGGAGTCGGGGCGGATCAACGCCTCGAACCCCTGCTCGGAGTACATGCACGTCGACGACTCCGCCTGCAACCTCGCGTCGCTGAACCTGATGCGCTTCCGGCGCGCCGACGGGACCTTCGACGTCGACGACTTCACCCACGCGGTCGACATCGTCTTCCTCGCCCAGGAGATCATCGTCGGCTGCTCCAGCTACCCGACCGAGGGCATCGCCCGCAACGCCAACGCGTTCCGCCAGCTCGGGCTCGGCTACGCCAACCTGGGCGCGCTGCTGATGTCCGACGGGCTGCCCTACGACTCCGACCAGGGCCGCTCGGTCGCCGCCGCGATCACGGCGCTGATGACCGGCCGCGCCTACCGGCGCTCGGCCCAGATCGCCTCGGCGATCGGCCCGTATGAGCAGTACGAGCTCAACCGCGAGCCCCACAACGAGGTGATGCGGATGCACCGCGACGCCGCCTACGAGATCGACGAGTCCCTGGTCGAGGACGGACTGCTGCACGCCGCCCGCCACGAGTGGGACGAGGCGGTCGCGGTCGGCGAGCAGTACGGCTACCGCAACGCCCAGGCGACGGTGCTGGCCCCGACCGGGACGATCAGCTTCCTGATGGACTGCGACACGACCGGGATCGAGCCCGACTTCTCGCTGGTCAAGTTCAAGGAGCTGGTCGGCGGCGGACAGATGACGATCGTCAACCGCTCGGTGCCGCTGGCGCTGCGCACCCTCGGCTACTCCGATCAGCAGATCGAGCAGATCGAGGCCCACATCAACGAGAAGGGCACGATCATCGGCGCCCCCGGGCTCGAGGACGAGCACCTGCCGGTGTTCGACGTCGCGGTCGGCGAGCGGGCGATCTCCCACACCGGCCACATCGACATGATGGCCGCGACCCAGCCATTCATCTCGGGCGCGATCTCGAAGACCGTCAACCTGCCGCAGACCGCTTCGGTCGAGGACATCGCCGACGCCTACAGGCGCGGCTGGAAGGGCGGCCTGAAGGCGCTGGCGATCTACCGCGACGGCTCGAAGACCGCGCAGGCGCTTCGCACCGACGCCCAGGACGAGATCGAGGCGGCGGTTGAGGAGGAGGTCGCGAAGCGGACGCCGGAGCGCGAGCGGATGCCGCGCGAGCGCGAGTCGATCACCCACAAGTTCTCGATCGCCGGCCACGAGGGCTACATCACCGCCGGCAAGTACGAGGACGGCCGCGTCGGCGAGATCTTCCTCACCGACATCGGCAAGGAGGGCTCGACCCTGCGCGGGATGATGAACGCCTTCGCGACCGCGATCTCGATCGGCCTTCAGTACGGCGTGCCGCTCGAGGTGTTCGTGCGCAAGTTCAGCTACATGCGCTTCGACCCGGAGGGGATAACCAAGAACCCGGAGATCCCGTTCGCCAAGTCGATGCCCGACTACATCATGCGCTGGATGGCGAGCCGCTTCATCGACGACCCCGACTACCTCGAGGAGCTCGGCATCCTCACCGAGGAGGTACGGGCCCGCCGCGAGGCCGAGCATGCCGGACTGGAGACCGACACCAACGGATCCGGCAACGGGCACGCCAAGGGCGAGAACGGCCACGCCAACGGCTCGACCGAGACCAAGCCCGAGGCCGAGGCGGTGCCGGCGGCGAAGGCGCTCACCGACACTCCCCCGGTTCGCCCGGCGGCGATGTCAGGGCCCGAGCTCGGCCCCGCCTGCGACCAGTGCGGCGGGATGATGCAGCGCACCGGCTCCTGCTACACCTGCTCGAGCTGCGGCAACAACACCGGCTGCGGCTAGGCGACTAGCTGCCCTCGCCCTTGAAGTAGTCGACCCCGCTCGAGCGCTCGACGATCAGGTCGTCCTGCTTGCCGCGGGTCCAGACGCCGATCTTGTCGCTGTCGGGATAGACGCTGACGGTCGGGTGGATGACGTTGGAGAACATCAGCACCCGCACCGCCTTCTCGGTCTGGTTGCGCACGCCGTGCGCGCCTTCCGGCCCGACCGGGAAGCAGACCACGTCCCAGGGGTCGAGCATCTGCTCTCCGTCCGGGGTGCGAAGCGTCGGCGCGCCCTCGAGCACGAGCAGCCACTCCTCCTCGCCGTGCTCGTAGTGGTAGGGGCAGATCGCCTCGCCCGGCGGCAGCTCGTAGACGCTGATCCCGGTCTGTGCCGCGCCGAGCTGCTTGCCGAGCCGCGCCATCCCGGAGCGAAAGCCCTCGGGGTCGTCGGCGTCGTACTCGAACTCCGGCGCCGCGATGTTGATCCGCCGCATCGGCCGAAGCTAGCAGCGCTCCCGCGACTTCGTCGGCGCTAGCGGAGGTGGAAGCGGCGCAGGATCTTGTAGACGATCGCCTGCACCCGAACCGTGTCGACCAGGTTGCCGAGCGCGATGTTGGCGTCGACGAGATGCAGGCCCCAGCTCGCGTCGGGGATCGGATGAAGGGTGGGCGCACCCGGCAGCCCCGAGATCTGAAGCGCGTTGGCGCCGTTCGCGTACTCGCAGCGGCCGCTGAAGGCCACGGTCTCGATCCAGGGAGTATCGACGGGCGGGACGGTGAAGCCGACCGCCCCCGTGACCGCCCCGATCGTGGTGCCGGGCGCAAACGGCGTCGTCGGGAAGACCGACTTCAGCGGCGCCGCGCCGCCGAAGAGCCGGGCGGGGTTGGCGCACAGCGCCTGCATGCCCGGGGTGCTGGTGCGGGCGAAGAAGGAGTTGGCCGGAACCGGGGCGTTGAAGGTCGAAAAGCCGATCACGCATCCGATCTGCAGCGCGAAATGGCAGACCCGAACGTGCTTGAAGGTCCCTCCGACGTCGCCGCCGATCGGCACGTCGATCGGCCCGAGCGGGGTCGGCTCGCCGAGCAGCAATGCCGAGACCAGCTTGTGGCGCTCGGCGGGATTCGGATCGACCTGCTCGCGCACCAGTCGGGTCAGCATCGCGCTTCCCTGCGAGTGGCCGATCAGGACCACGCCGCGGCCGTGGTTGTACTTCTGCAGATAGGTGTTCCAGGCGGCGAGGACGTCCGAGTAGGCAAGGTCGAAGCTGGCGGGATGAAGGCCGAGGATCCCCTGCAGGGTCACCTGCCTGTACATCGGCGCGAAGACCCGGCACTCCTGCGAGTAGCGCGCCGCCTGGTAGAGGGCGATCGAGCGCTCCTCGGGATCGACGTTCAGGTTTGCGTTTCCCGTCGGCTGGTCGCTGACGGTCGGATAGACGTAGAAGCAGTCGATCCTCGGGTGCCGAGCCGGCTGCACGTTGCGTACCCGCAGCGCCTGCCCGCTCGGCGAGACCACGGTCGTCCGCAGGCTCGTCTCGCAGGGGTTGTCGGCGATCCCCGGCTTGCAGAGCCAGACCGGCTCGGCGGCCGCGGCGCCGGCGGGTATCAGGGCCAGGGCGCAGGCGCAGAGCAGGACCGCGGCGGCGATCGTCCCGATCGACTTCACAGCTCTTCCCGGCTGCCTCTCCATCCTCCGACGGCCATGCTACACCTAGCTGTGCTGTTGCAGCCAAATCCGCGACACGGAGGGAACCGATGCGCTCAGGTGAGATCTCGGCAGTCGGAAGCTTGGCCGGCGATGCGATCAGCGGACCGGCCGGTCTGGCCAAGGAGGTGCACGGCGCCGTCTCAGACCGCGTCTTCGGAATCCTCGGCGTGCTCGGGGCGCCGGTCCGGGTCGCCCATGACGCGATCTCCGGGGTTGCCTACCGATCCGCCCACCGGGCGGTCGGGGCGCTTCCGCGGCGAGGCGGTGCGGCGCTGGCGCAGCTTGCGCCGCCCGAGGCTGCCCGCCTGGCCGACTCGATCGCGGGCAGCATCGGGCTTGGGGTACTGAACGGGGCGTTCGGCGATCGCCTCGTGCAGACCCACGGCGATCTGGCTCTCGAGCTTTCGATCCGCCATCGTGGCCGCGACCTGGTCGCGGACCGCGACTGCCTCGCAGACGACATCCCCGACGCGGGCGGCAAGCTCGCCGTGTTCGTGCATGGCCTCTGTGAGACCGACGACGCATGGCACCTGCTGCCGCTCTCGGGCCGGGAGCCGGGACGGCGAAGCTACGGGTCGCGGCTGCACGACGAGCACGGCTTCACGCCGCTCTACGTCCGCTACAACACCGGCCTTCACATCTCCGACAACGGCCGGCGGCTGGCTGAGTCGCTGCAGGAGCTGGTCGCGGCCTGGCCGGTCGAGGTGGAGCAGATCATGCTGGTCGGCCACTCGATGGGCGGGTTGGTGAGCCGCAGCGCCTGCCACTACGGAGAACGGCACGGACAGGACTGGGTCGAGCAGGTCCGGCACGTCTTCTGCCTCGGCACACCCCACCTCGGGGCGCCGCTCGAGCGCGGCGCCAACGCGGCCGGCTGGGCGCTGGGGCGGGTGCGTGAGACGCAGCCCTTCGCGGACCTGGTCAATGGCCGCAGCGCCGGGATCAAGGACCTGCGCTACGGATCGCTCGTCGAGGAGGACTGGCTCGGCCACGACCCCGATGAGTTCCTGACTGACCGCTGCGGGGAGGTGCCGTTCCTGGCCTCGGCCAACTACTACTTCGTCGGCGCCACGGTCACCCGTGACCCCGAGCATCCGCTCGGCAGGATCGTCGGGGACGTCCTGGTCCAGTTCTCCAGCGCCTCGGGGCGCGGGGGGAGGCGACAGGTCCCGTTCGAGCTCGACAAGGGACATCACCTCGGGGGCGTCCACCACATCGGGCTCCTCAACCATCCCGCCGTCTACGAGCAGATCTGCGCCTGGCTGCGGGGCGCCAGGCATAGTGCAACAATGCGTTAAGGTGTTGCACGCAGCTATGGATCGGCGTGGCGATGCGAGGACGCGTCGCCCCACAGGGATGTGAGGAGGAGAGCATGTGGTCAGGTAGGTCTCGCCGGATTGGCCTCGTCGTCACGACGGTCGCGTTGGCCTTCGCCCTCGCCACACCGGTCGCCTCGGCGGCCCGTTTCGAGTGGATGAAGGGCTACAACGACCCCGCCACCCCCGACAACCTCGATCGGGTCGGCGTGCTCAAGGTCGGCCTCCCATGGGCAAGGAACGTCCTCGTCCTCAATCCCGGGACCTCGGCCGGCGCGGGCTATTTCAAGCCGCTCGCCCAAGACATCGTCCGCCTGACCCGCGGCCGCTGGCAGGTCTGGTCGGTGGAGCGCCGCGAGAACCAGCTCGAGGACCAGTCGGTGCTCGACGAGTACAAGCAGGGCGGAGCGACCCCGCAGCAGCTCTTCGACTACTACCTGGGCTACCTCGCAAACCCGAGCGTCACCGACCACTTCCAGCTGATCCCCGACTCGCAGGTCGGCTTCGGCCGCGGCTGGGGGATGAACGTCGAGATCCAGGACCTCCATCGGGTGGTCGAGGCGGCGCACAGGTTCGGCCGCCGGGTCGTGCTCGGAGGCCACTCGCTCGGCGGCTCGATCACGACCGCCTACGCGACCTGGGACTTCAACGGCAAGCCCGGGGCCAAGGACCTCTCCGGCCTGGTCTACATCGACGGAGGCAGCAACCCGGTCCCGGTCACCCCGCAGCAGGCGACCCAGTCGCTGCAGGCCCTGCAGACGAGCTCGCCGTGGCTGTCCTTCGGCGGAATCCCCGCACCGTTCGCGGGACTCTTCTCGGCGACGGGGTCGTGCGGAACGGTCTTTGACCCCGACTTCCCCTCGCTCGGCTACTCGTTCCCGCTGCTGCCGGCCAACCTCAAGCCGCCGCTGCCGGCGGGAGTGGTGCCCACCAACGAGGCCCAATACGGGTTCTCGCTCGACAACGACACCTCGCCGCCGACGCTGGCCGCCGCCCAGGGCCACATCGGCCATCTCGCGACGAGCGGCAACCCGCGGGGCTGGATCGACGACGAGATCTCACCGATCAGGCGCTTCGCGGCGATGTTCTGCGGCAAGGGGCTCACCGGCGTCGACGGCACCGCCTGGTATCACCCGCTGCGGCTGACGATCGACTCGGGCGCGGTGGCGGACGGCAACGCAAACCCGGCCCAGAGCGTCCTCGACGTCAAGGCCACCCACGGCGATGACCTCGGACGCAAGATGCCGATCTACGCCTTCGGGGCGGCGCTCGGAGGCGAGGGGGTGCTGGCGACCGCCCGCGTCCTCGCCCAGCAGTCGGGGATTCCCGACAGCAGGCTGACCCTGATCAATCGTGCGAGCACCTACTCGCACAACGACCCCAGCTCGGCGAGCCCGAACAACGAGTTCGTGGCCAACCTGATCCCGTTCCTGCGGCGGGTCGACAGGCCCTGCTTCATCCCCTGGCTCTGTCACTGAGCCCGGGGGCAGGCAGTCGGAGGGCGCGCCGGCCGATCAGCGAAGGAGCATTCGCATGATCGGCTCGGCGCGCCGCGGCTGCGGCGGCTCGCCGGTGATCAGGTCCAGGTAGACGTAGGACTCGATCAGGCGCACGATCACGTAGGCGACCTCGTGCAGGTCGGCGGGCAGCTCGAGCCGCCCGGCCCCCGATTCCTCGCGCAGCAGGCGCTCGTGCCAGCCGATCAGCCGCGCCTGGTAGCCGGGGCCGCGGAGGGTCAGCAGCCGCATCGCGCTCTCGCCCTCCTCGGCGAGCCAGAACTTCATCCCCCGGTTCGCGATCACCGCGTCGACGAAGCCGGAGGAAACATCCACCACCCGCCCCGCCCCCCTCTTGCGGGTCTCGGCGTCGAGCTTCTCGAGCGTGCGCTCGGCCAGCGACCAGATCACCTCGACCAGCAGCTGCTCGCGCGAGCCGACCCAGCGGTACAGCGTCACCCGATTTATCCCCAACTCCTTGGCAAGCGCGCTCATGTCGATGCGCTCGGCTCCCTGCCACTTTCTCCGGGCAAGCTTGAAGGCATCCAGGGGACCGGCCCGGGGCGAGCGGCCCCGGTCGTTGAGGATGCTCTGGAGCCTGGTCGGGGGGCGCTCGGAGAGCTCGGTCTGGGATCGGCGCGGGGTCACGGCTCAAGGATCGTAGGTATCCCGCGTTGCGGCCGTGCAACACAGCCGTCCCTGGTCTCTCAGCTCCCCGGATCGATCACGTTGGCCGGGTCCGGCTTGGCGTCGGCCGGCGCCTGGCTGTAGTCGCCGAACGGCCCGTCGCGGCGCTCGATCGCGGCTCCCACACCCTCGCGCTCGGCGAGCTCGACGAACTCATGCGCGTCGGGCGTGTTTCGCATCAGCCCGTCGAGGATCGGCCCGAGGAACTGGGTCGAGGCGAGACCCATGTTCTCGTAGGCCTGGTTGACGATCAGCTTCATCGCCGCCAGCTGGGAGCCGGGGAGCGAGGCCAAGCGGGCCGCCTCGTCGCCGACCGTCGCCTCGAGCTCGGAGAACGGGACGGCGCGGTTGATCAGCTCGATCTCGGCCGCCTCGCGACCGGAGAGGGCCCGGCCGGTCAGCGCCATCTCCTTCGCCCGGGTGAGTCCGAGCCGGTAGAGCCACATCCCGGTCAGATAGCAGCCCCAGACGCGCGAGTAGGGCGTTCCGATCCGGGCGTCCTCCGAGGCGATCACCAGGTCGGCGCAGAGCGCCATGTCGCTGCCTCCCCCCACGCACCAGCCGTGGATCTGGGCGATCACCGGCTTCGGCGTCCGCCACAGGCTCATGAACTTCGGGATCGGCCCGACGGTGCGGGAGGTGGCGACGGCGAAGTCCTTGCCGGGGTCCCAGCGCCCGTCGGTGTTCAGGCCCTCGTCCCAGTGGTGAAAGCCCTCGCCGAAGTCGAAGCCGGCGCAGAACGAGCGGCCGGCTCCGCGCAGCACGATCACCTTCACCTCCTGATCTCGGGTCGCGGTGTCGACCGCGGCCTCGAGCTCGTCGGGCATCGGCGGAACGATCGTGTTCAGGGTCTGCGGCCGGTTGAGGGTGATCGTCGCCACCGCGTCGTCGACCGCGTAGAGCAGGGTCTCGAACTGCATCTGTCCTCCGTTCGGGTTCGGGGTGCGACTGACCGAGATTCTTACGCCGCCGCGGCCGCCTCGCCGTCGCCGGCCCAGGGCGCGGGCTGGGGCCCGGTGTCCGCGTAGACGACCTCGGTGCCCGCGTAGCGGTCCTGCCAGCCGCGGCGCTGGTCGGAGAAGACGATCCCGAGCAGGCCGATGCCGATCGGCACGATGGCGAGGACCAGCCCGACCAGGCGCCGAAAGGCGCGGTGAAAGCCGATCCTCCGGCCCTCGGGCGAGTCGATCCGGATGCGCACGAAGCGCATCCCGGGGGTTTGACCGGCCAGCGCCCAGAAGGTGAGCAGGTAGGTCGAGCCGGCGGTGATCCAGGCGCCGGCCCCGATTGCAATCGCCGGTGCCGACGCCTCGCCGCCGGCGCCGAAGGCGAGCGACGCGACCAGCGTGATCACACCGGAGAGCGCGAGAAAGGCGGCGTTGAGCAGCGCACCGTCGATCAGCATCGCGATTGTGCGGCTGACCGCGCCGGCGCGGTTGGTGCTCCCGTCGCGCTGCTTGCGGAAGAAGATCCGCCGGACAAACCGCTCGAACACGCCGTCGAGGCGGTGCGTCGCCCGGGCGGCCTCGCGGCGCACGTCGTCGATCAGGCCGACGCCCTGGGCGGCGATCGCGCTTCGCACCTCCGGCGCCTCGGCAATCCGCTCGACCAGCTTCTGGGCCTCGTCGCTCGCCAGCAGGCGCTCCCAGAGACGGTCGACCATCTCGCTGTCGATCGCGTCATTCAGGGCCCGCTCAACCGCCGGGCTGCGCATCGCCTGCTCGACGGCCTCCTCGATGATCGGCCCCTGCATGACCCGGGCCAGCGCGCGCTCGGCGGCCTGGCTCTCGATCGCCCTGACGATCGCCTCCTCGGCGACCGCCTCGGCGGCGGTCTCGATCCCGGTAGCCCGGGCGACCTGCTGCGCACCGCGCGCTCCTCTGCCGAGCAGGCGGGCCGGCAGCGGGGTCCGCCCGCGGCGTGCAGTCTCGCCGCGCTCAGGCGGGTCGGGGAAGCTGCCCTCCATTGCGGCGCGAGTCTAGCTCGCCGCGGGGGACCTCCCCGGCCGCCCGAGCGGTGGCTAGCGGCCGGAGCGAGCCGTGCTGCGCCGGCGACGCGACCCGCCGCTGCTTCGCTGCGAGCTCGGAATCTCGGAGCGAACGACGGCCTTGCTCAATTGCGGGATCAGGTTCTCGAGGTACTTGGCCATCCGCTCCTCGTCGCGGCGGATCGAGCGAGCCAGCTTCGCGGTCTCACGGTCGCCAACGCTCTCGGCAACCGTCTCGATTGCGGTGTAGGTCGCGATCTCCTCGGCCTCCTCGGAGTACTCGCTCTTGGCGTTCTTGAGCAGCTTCTCCTCCTCACCGGTGCCGCGCACCATGTGCAGCGGTCCCTTCGCGGCGGCGACGGCGCGCGACGCGACGCTCTGGGCGCCGGCTGTGGTGCTCGCCACGTCGCCGCCGAGCTTCTTGATCCGCCGCTCAACCTCGCGGGCATGGCCTTTGGTTTCCTTGAGGTGCTGCTTGAGGCGCTTCTTGTAGGGAGGCCGGGTGGTCATCCCGATGTGCGCGGTGAGCGCCGTCTCGAGCTCCTTCTCCTTGCCATAGGCCTCGTTGAGGTATTGGACAAGCTTGGTGTCACGTTCGTTGAGGTCAGCCATTGGGTGGTCGTTCTCTTTCCTGTCGAAATCGGGGCAGAGTGACCGGCTACCCGGGGTTCACCAAGGCAGACAAGAGGGGCTGGCTCTAGGGGGTGCGAGCCGACGAGTGGGCGCGGTGGCCGTTGACTTCGTCGCGGGTCCTGCGGACGGCACCGGCTGCATTGGGAGGGGGGACGCTGGCCGAAACCCCGCCGGCCAATCGCAATCCGGGTCAGGTACTCGAGATCGTCATGGTCGACGTCGCCGACGGCGATGCTGGACCGAAACGCGGCCCGGGCGGCATCTGGGTCGCTGACGCAGAGCATCAGAGCGGCGATCGGCGCGGCCGTCTGCTCGACCGCGATCGAGACGAGCGGCTCGAAGACGAAGGCGATGTTGGGCGCCCGCTGGGGCACCGGATCGAGCAGCTCGGAGGGGCAGCCCTCCGGCAGAAGGGAAGCGGCGTGGCTCCACAGTGGGCCGATCAGCGCACCGGACCCCGCGCGGTCGGAGCGGATGTCGTAGACGGGGAAGCGGCAGGACCCGGCGACATGGCCCCAGCGCGAGCCGTCGTCGACGACGACCTTGCGAACGGCGCTCCAGCGGATCGGGAGCGGGCTCCTGAAGGCGGTGGGCGCGTCGACGATGACGCTGTCGGCGGCGACGAACAGGGTCCCGGCGCGGGCCGGGCGCTGGCGCAGCCGGCCGAGGAAGCCCGACGAGGGTGAACCGTCGGCCAGTGCGAGCTGGATGCCCGAGCGGCCGTTCGAGGAATGGGCTTGCCCGGAGTTGGCGAAGATGCCGGTCACAACCACCGATATCGGCTCGGAGCGCCGATTTCGTTAGCGACTGGGCTAGGCGGTGGCCGCGCGGGCGCGGGCAGCCTCGGGGTCGACGCCCTGGCGGCGGGCGATCAACGCCCGCACCCATGCGATCACGGCGCTTGCGAGGGCGACCACGAGCCCTGCCAGCGACACGGTGGCCGCCCCGGCGGTGCCGAAGCGAACCGCGATCGCGGTCAGGCTGGCAACCCAGATGACCCCGCCGACGACGTTGAAGACCATGAAGCGGCGCCACGACATCTCCGCCGCCCCGGCGGTCAGCGGCGTCAGGTAGCGGGCGCAGGGAACCCAGCGCGAGAGAAAGACAGCTGCCTCGCCGTAGCGGGCGAAGAAGCGCTCAGCGCCGTGCAGCATGCGATGGCGCCGGGCAACGAAGGGGCCCGGGCGCAGCAGCAGCCGGCGTCCACCGCGACGGCCGACCCCGTAGCCGACGCACCCGCCGAGGATCGCGCCCGAGATCGCGAGCAGGACCACCAGGGGAAGCGCCAGGTGGCCGGCGCCTGCCAGCACGACCGCCCCGAGCAGTGCGGTCTCGCCAGGCAGCGGCAGCCCCGCGTACTCGGCAAAGAGAATGCCGAATAGCGCGCAGTAGCCAAGCTCGTTTGGAAGGCCGAAAAGCATCTGTATTGCCATCGGGCCCCGAGGGCCCACCCCTGAACGGCAGACCGTTAGCTGGACTCCTGACCAGCTGACAATCCCCAATCGCTGGTCCCCACTATGCAGTAATTCGAAACCCCGCGCGTCAATCCCGCTTCGCAACTAGCAACGTCTGCAACGCACGCCCGATCCGCCCCCGCCGGTCGGAAAGCTCGGTGTCGGCGACGCCGACCCCGTTGGAGCGGGGATGGGTGACGGCGTCCATGTAGACCCATTCGCCCTCGGGCAGGCGATCCAGCTGGACGGTGAGGTCGACGTTGATGAACAGGAACTCGCGCCAGTCGAGAGTCGCGCTGACCCCATTTCCGGAGTCTGCGGCGGTGATCACCCGCTGAAGCGCCGAGGGCTGCTCGCCGGCGACCAGCGGGTTTCGCATCCGCATCCAGAGCTTGGCCGGCCCCGGCTCCCGGAAGGCACCCTCGACGAACCGGTACTCCATCGCCGTGTGGTATCCGACCTCCTGGCCGGTGGGCACGAAGTCGCGGTGCTCGGCGGCGTCGGGAGGCGGCGGCACCGGGCCCGCGGGCAGCTCGGGCAGCTCGACCGGCGCGGTGCGCAGGCGCCAGGCGTTGGCGCGAATCAGCGGCCCCTCTGCGTCTGACAGCGTCGCCTCGATCAGCTGCACCCGCTTGCCCGGGCGAGCCACCCGCGCCTCGGCTCGAAGCGCCGCGATCGGCACCGCGCGCAGGATCTCGAAGGTGATCCGGCCGACCTGGAATTCCTCGGAGTCCTCGAGGCCCTCGATCTCGCGCGCCAGCAACGCCGCGGGCGGGCCTCCGTGCTGGAACCCCGGGTCCCACGGCCCGCGGGTCAGCTCGGTTGCGACGAGGGCGCCCTCTTCGGGCAGATAGAAGGCGTCGGGCACGCGCGCATCCTAGGCGCGCTCGGGCGGCGGCTCAGCAGTGGCGGCCGAAGTGGTTGACCCAGACGTGGGCGCCGGAGGCGCCCGAGAGGCCACCGATGCGAAGCGAGAGGCCGAACTGGCCGTACTCGGTGCCGAGGATGTTGGCCCGGTGCGAGGGCGAGTGCAGCCAGGCCTTGAAGATCGAGCGCGGCGAGCCCAGATCGCCCGTGCCCCAGGCGAGGTTCTCCCCGGCCCACCAGCAGCGGGCGTTGAGATAGCCCGAGCGGCGGATCCAGTAGAGGAAGTCGCGGCCGCATGCCTCGTGGCTGAACTGGTTGCAGCGGATGATGTCGCCGGCCTTGTTGTCGGACGAGCCGTCGAGCTTCTGAGACTCGCTCAACCTCGACAGCCCCGCCTCGTCGCGGGCGTAAGCCAGCAGGCATGCCATCGCCCGCTCCTGAACGGGGAACGACGCGTTCTGGTCGTCGGCGCCGGCGCAGTCGCTCTCGCGGGCGACCAGCCGCTTCAGCGCCGCCCGGTTTCCGTGCAGCGCCTTGGCCCGGACCGCCTGGCGGGCATGCATCGTCGGGCCGCGGTGGACGTCCACAGCGGTCGCGCTGCTCGCCAGTCCGAGCATCGCAAGCAGGCAGAGCCCTCCCAGGATCGCCGTACGCCTCATGGTGCGGGAGTCGGCGCCTGCGCGGTCTGACTTGAAGCTCGCAAGGCGAAGTCAAACGCGCGTCCGCCCTGCGTAACGCAAGGCCTAAGCTGAAGGACTAGTCAGTACGCGGTAACCAAAGTGGCCATGTAGCCACGACTGGAGGAATGGATGGCCGACCAGGCACAGAAGGTCCAACGGACAGACGAGGAGTGGCGGGCTCAGCTCACACCCGAGCAGTACGAGGTCACCCGGCGCGCCGGGACCGAGGCGCCCTTCAGCGGCGAGCACTGGGACAACCACGCCGCCGGGATGTACCGCTGTGTCGGCTGCGGCACCGAGCTGTTCTCGTCCGACACCAAGTTCGACTCGGGCACCGGCTGGCCCAGCTTCACCGAGCCGGCCAACCTCGAGCACGTCGAGTTGCGGCCCGACAACAGCCTGATGATGCGGCGCACCGAGGTCGTCTGCAAGCACTGCGACGCGCACCTCGGGCACGTCTTCAACGACGGTCCCGGCCCGACCGGGCAGCGCTACTGCATCAACAGCTGCGCGCTGGACTTCGACGAGAAGTAGTAGTTAGACCGTTCCGCCGGCGCCGAGGTAGCTGAAGCGCACGGCGAGGGCCACCGCTTCGGTCCGCGTATCCACTTCCAGCTTCGCGATCGCGTTGCGGACGTGGGTGTGGACCGTGGCGGGGCTGAGCGAGAGCCGGTCGGCGATCTCCTTGACCCGCAGGCCCTCGGCGAGAAGCTCGAGAATCTGGCGCTCGCGCGGCGAGAGGTCGAGCAGCTTCTCGACCTCGGAGGGCTTGCCGCCCGCGAAGTCGCCGCCGAGGAAGGTTCCGCCGCCGGTCACCGCCTTCACAGCCTTGGCGATGTCCTCCGCCGGGGCTGACTTCAGCACATAGCCGGAGGCACCGGCGCGAAGCGCCAGGGCCAGCAGGTCGGGCTGAGCGTGGGCGGTGAAGATGATCACCTTGGTGCGGGGGCGGGCCTTGAGGACTTCCTTGGTCGCCTCGATCCCGTCGCGCTTGGGCATCTCGACGTCGATGATCACGACGTCGGGATCCAGATCCTTGACTACGTCGACGACCTCGCGGCCGTCTCCTGCCTCGCCGACGATCTGGACCGTGCCGCTGTTGGCCATGCGCGACTTGATCGCGTCTCGCACGATCTCGTGGTCGTCACAGAGGACCACCCGCTTGCCGTTGCCGATACTCATCATGGCTCAATCCTCTTCGGTGCACCATAAGTATGCAGTACTTCTGGGAGCGAAAATGCATGGCCCTCCTCCTGGCGATTCTCGATCAGCGCGATCAGCGTGCGACCGACCGCCACAGCGGTGCCGTTCAGGGTGTGGACGTGGATCGGTGATTCGCCGTCGGCGGGCCGGTAGCGGCAATCGAGGCGGCGGGCCTGGAAATCGGTCGTGTTCGAGCACGAGG
This sequence comes from uncultured Solirubrobacterales bacterium, assembly GCA_963772265.1. Taxonomy (GTDB): domain Bacteria; phylum Actinomycetota; class Thermoleophilia; order Solirubrobacterales; family 70-9; genus Mayfieldus. The sequence goes on from CAVYWS010000007.1 coordinate 37,721, forward strand.
TCAGCTCCCGGTAGCGGCCCTGGCTCGGGATCCATGCCTCGCAGTCGAACTTTCGCGCCGCCGGCGCTCCGAGGTCGCCGACGGCGATGTTGACCACCCGGTAGGGGATCTCGAGCTCGCCGAGGATTCGCTCCTCGATCGCCAGCAGGCGCTGGTGCTCGTCGGCCGAGGCGCCCGGCTCGACGAAAGAGAACATCTCGACCTTGTCGAACTGGTGGACGCGGAAGATTCCCCGCGTGTCCTTTCCCGCCGCTCCCGCCTCGCGCCGGAAGCAGGTCGAAAAGCCCGCATAGCGAAGCGGAAGCGTGCCGGGGTCGAAGATCTGCCCCGCCCCGAGCGCCGCCAGCGGAACCTCGGAGGTGCCGACGAGGAAGAGATCGTCGCGGGGGACCTCGTAGATCTGCTCGCGGGCCTCGGGAAGAAAGCCGGTCCCGAACAGCGGCTCCTCGCGGACCAGCACCGGCGGCGCTACCGGCTCGTGCCCCTCCTCGCGCAGCAGCTCCAGCGCCCAGCGAACCAGGGCCAGCTCGACCATCACCAGCTCCCCCTTCAGGTAGGCGAAGCGCGAGCCCGAGGTCTGTGCCGCTGACTCCATGTCGATCAGGCCGAGGTCGGTGCCGATCTCCAGGTGGTCGCTGGGCTCGAAGCCGAACTGCGGCGGCTCGCCGACCTCGCGCATGACCACCGCGTCCTCCTCGGTCATCCCGTCGGGGGCATCGGGGTCGGGAAGGTTGGGAAGCCGGGCCGCCAGCTCGCCGCGCTTCTCCTCGACCTCGCTCAGCTCAGCCTCGAGCTGCTTGATCCGCGGCGACAGCTCGCGCATCTCGGCGATCACCGCCTCCGCGTCACCGCCGCTTCGCTTCGCCTCCTCGATCGCCTTCGAGGCCTTGTTCTGGCGCGCCTTGCCGTCCTCGATCTCGGGCAGCAGCTCGCGGCGGCGGGCGTCCAGGGCCAGCAGCTCGTCCAGCGACTCGGCGGCGCCGCGCCGCGCCAGGGCCGCCCGCGCGGCCTCGGGGTCCTCCCGAATCGCCCTTAGGTCGAGCACAAGATGCGGGTCAGCCCCCGGACTGGCCCGGCCGGGGGCTGGTCTGCGCCTGCGTGCCGGCGTACTTGGCGACGAAGCGGGCGACCGCCTCGGCGTCGGAGCCGACGACGATGTTCTGGGGCATGATCGCGCCGGAGAAGCCGCCGTTGCGAATCGCGAACAGGGCGTCGTCGAAGCTCTCGGTGCGCTGATCGAGGTTTGGCCCCTGGGTGCGCAGACCGCGGTTCCCCGTTCCCTGGGTGCCGGCGGCGCTCAGGGTGTGGCAGCCGGCGCAGTGGGTCGCGAACAGCTGCGCGCCCCGGTAGCCGGAGCTGTCCTTCGAGACCGAGATTCCCTCCTTGCCGCAGGCGGCGGCCGACAGCGCGATCAGGGCCGCGATGGCTGTGGCGAGGACGGGCCGCACGGGGCGCGATCATATGCTCTTCGCCCGGTGGCAGAGATCGACAAGGATTCGTTTCGAAGCGCGATGGGGCTGCTCCCAACCGGGGTCACGGTGGTGACTGCGATCGGGCCCAACGGCAGCTCCGGGGCGACCGCCAGCGCCGTCGGCTCGCTCTCGCTCGAGCCGATGCTGATGCTGGTCTGCCTGGACCGCGGCTCGCGCACCCTGCGCTCGGTGCAGGAGGCGGGACGGTTCGGGATCGACGTGCTCGCCGCCGGGCAGGAGGCAATGGCGCGCCAGTTCTCGACCAAGCTAGGCGAGGCCGAGAAGTGGCAGGGCATCGAGTGGACCGAGCGCGACGGGATTCCCTCGCTCGGCGGCTCGGTGCTGTGGGTCGGCTGTGAGCTTCAGGACGTGCTGATGGGCGGCGACCACGTGATCCTGACCGGCGCGGTCGCCGACCTCGAGGCGCGCGGCGGCGAGCCGCTGATCCACCACCGCGGCGAATACCGCGGGCTCGGATGAGCGTCCGGCGGCTGCCGGCCCGAACGCTGGTCGTCCTGGTGGCGGCCCTGAGCCTGGCGGCCGCCCTGGCCTCCCCGGCTCAGGCCCTGCGCCTGCACAAGGTCGCCGGCTTTGACCAGCCCGCATATCTGACCGCGCCGCGGGGCGACCGCCGCGACCTGTTCGTGGTCGAGCGGGCGGGCCGGATCGAGATCGTCCGCGACGGGCGCAAGCTGCGCCGCCCCTTTCTCGACATCCGCGGCCTGGTCGACCTCGACTTCCCCAACAACCAGTTCCGCGACCAGGGCGGGCTGGTCTCACTCGCCTTCGCGCCCGACTACCGCCGCAGCGGGCGCTTCTACGTCTTCTACTCGCACCGCGACGGGACCCTCCACGTCGACGAGTTCCGGCGCGCCGGCGGGTCGCGGCTGCGGGCCGCCCGCTCCAGCCGCCGCACCGTGATCGCGATCCCCCGCCTCGGCCGCCGCACCGACCTCGGCGGCGACCTCGGGTTCGGCCCCGACGGCTATCTCTATGTCGGATTCGGCCAGGGAAGGCACCCCGACTCGGCCCAGGACCTGGGAGCGCTGACCGGCAAGATCCTGCGCATCGACCCGCGCCCGCTGCCGGGGGCACCGTACGGAGTGCCGGCCGACAACCCGTTCGTCAACCTGCCGGGCGCCCGGCCCGAGATCTTCGCCTACGGCCTGCGGATGCCGTGGCGCTTCTCCTTCGACCCGCAGAGCGGGGACCTGATCGTCGGCGAGGTCGGCGAGGAGAGATTCGAGGAGGTCGACGTCCTCGCCCCGGCCGATGCCGGCGCCAACCTCGGCTGGCCGTTCTACGAGGGCCGCCACCAGGACGAGCCCGGCGGGCCCGGCGGGGTCACCTTTCCGGCGCTGGCCAAGCCGCACTCCAAGGGCTTCTGCGCGATCGTCGGCGGCTATCTGCTCCGTGGCCGGCGCCTGCCGTCGCTGCGCGACCGCTACCTCTACGGCGACGTCTGCACCGGCCGGCTTCGCTCGGTGCGCCTCGGGGCCGGGGGCGCCGAGGCCGACCGCTCCGAGCACCTCAGCGTCCCCTACCTGGACTCGTTCGGCCGCGACGGGCGCGGGCGCCTCTACGCCGTCAGCCTCGACGGGCCTGTCTTCCGGATCTCCGGCTAGAACGCCGAGCTCGTCCCCGCCGCCCGCAGGGCGAGCAGGAAGATCACGATGCAGCTCACGGTCATGATCCCCATCTCGCGGCGCACGATCGCCAGGGCGATTCCGCGCTGGCGCTCGGCGGGCAGGGTCTCGAACTCCAGGTCGCCGATCTCGCGGTCGGCGGCGCCGGTCCGGGCCGCCTCGGCGAGCAGCGAGACCGGAAGCGGCAGAAAGCCGTAGACGTAATGAAGCCCGTCGGCGGCCTCGTGGCCGGTGACGACGAGCAGCGCGCCGAGCATCACCTGCACGAAGACCGAGACCTGGGCCGCGCGCAGCAGATACCAGAAGGCGATCGAAGCCCGGTCGCGAATCCAGGCAACCCCGCCCCATCCGGCCGCCAGGAGGTTCAGCGCGAGCAGCGCGACGGCGGCGACGAGGTGCACCTCAGACATCGCCGCAAATCCGCCCGAAGGGGTCGGAAATCCGCTCTCTGATGCGGAAAATCACTATGTAGCAATGTCGCACAAAGTGGTTGTATAACCCGTTCGACGTGCTGCGCAGCTACCTCCCCATCCTGGTATTCGCCGCGCTGGGCGCCGGGGTCGGAGGAGCGTTCGTAATGCTCAACCACGTCCTCGGCCCGCGGCGCGGGAAGGGCGAGGCGACCCGGGTCCAGCACGAGGCCTACGAGTGCGGCCTGCCGAGCGAGGTCTCGCGCACCTTCCGCTTCGGGATCAGCTTCTACCTGATCGCGATGCTGTTCATCCTCTTTGACATCGAGGTGATCTTCCTCTACCCGGTGGGGGTGATCCTCAAGGCTGCGGACTCCGTCTTCGTCCTGGTCGAGGTGCTGATCTTCGTCGCCCTGCTCGGCGTGGCGCTGATCTACGTCTGGCGGCGGGGGGCACTCGATTGGAGATAGAGCGGCGCAAGATCCGCGCCCTGGGACCCCTCGACCAACCGGCCGGGCCGGAGGAGCTTCGCGCCCGCCAGCTTCGCGCCCGCGACATGCTGCGCGGCGACATCGAGGGCGTGGACCTCGACCGATTCGTCGAGGAGCGGGTGATGACCACGACCCTGGAGCGGGCGCTGAACATGGCTCGCGCCAACTCGCTCTTCCCGATGACCTTCGGGCTGGCCTGCTGCGCGATGGAGATGATCTCGATGGTCACCTCGCGCTACGACATCGCCCGCTTCGGCGCCGAGGCGTTCCGGGCTTCGCCGCGGCAGGCCGACATGATCATCCTCTCGGGGCGGGTGTCGATCAAGATGGCGCCGGTCGTCCGCCGCGTCTACGACCAGATGCTGGAGCCGAAGTGGGCGATCGCGATGGGCGCCTGCTCCTCGAGCGGCGGCATGTTCGCCAACTACGCGGTGGTCCAGGGAGCGGACAAGTTCATGCCGATCGACGTCCACATCCCCGGCTGCCCACCGCGGCCCGAGGCGCTGCTGCACGGCTTCAACAAGCTGCAGATGATGATCCAGGGCAACGCCGACCCCGGCTGGCGCAGGCGCTACAACGCGATCGGCACCGAGGAGTGGGCACGCGGCGGGCCCGACAGCAGGCCCAACCCCGAGGCGGCCGAGGCATACGAGCGGGCGCGGGAGCTGGCCGATGCCTGACGCGCCCGGCCTGGAGCTGATCCGCCAGGCGGTCGAAGAGAAGCACCCCGGCGCCGTCGTCGACACCTCCTTCGACCGCGGCCAGGCGGCCCTGATCGCCGACCCCGGGAAGGTCCTGGAGCTGCTGGGCTGGCTTCGCGACACCCCGGGCCAGGAGTACCGCTTCCTCTCCAGCCTGCACTGCGCCGACTACCTCCCCGCCAAGCCGCGCTTCGGCATCCACTACGAGCTGCTGAGCCGCGAGCGGGTCGAGCGGGTCCGGGTGAAGGCGATGCTCGCCGATCCCGCCGCCGGCAACGGGGCCGGCGAAGCGCGGCTGCCGCAGATCGCCTCCTGCGTGGAGCTGTTCCCGACCGCCGAGTTTCAGGAGCGCGAGGTCTATGACTTCTTCGGCATCGACTTCCGCGGCCATCCCGACCTGCGGCGCATCCTGCTGCCCGAGGACTACGTCGGCTGGCCGCTGCGGCGCGACTATCCGATCGGCGGCGAGCCGGTCCTGTTCACCAAGGACGAGCCGGGATCGACGGGGTGGTACGAGTGAGCACCGCCGAGCGCGAAGCCCTCGAGGCGACCGGGGCGACGGTCGAGCGGCAGCAGCTCGAGCCCGAGCATGAGCTGCTGACGATCAACATGGGCCCGCATCACCCCGCGACGCACGGGGTGCTGCGGCTCGTCGTCCAGCTCCAGGGCGAGGTGGTGCGGGACCTGAAGCCGGTGGTCGGCTACCTGCACACCGGGATCGAGAAGTCCTGCGAGGACAAGTCCTACTGGAAGGTGATCCCGTTCGTCGAGCGCATGGACTACCTCTCCTACTACTTCAACATGGAGACCTTCTGCGGTGCGGTCGAGCGGCTGCTGGAGCTGGAGATCCCGCGGCGGGCCCAGTACCTGCGGGTGATCCACATGGAGCTGAACCGGATCCACTCGCATCTGGTCTGGCTCGGCACCTCCGGCCTCGACCTCGGGGCGGTCTCGATGCTCTGGTACTGCTTCCGCGAACGAGACCGGATCCTCGACCTGTTCGAGATGTCGTCCGGCCAGCGCATGCACACCCGCTACTTCCAGGTCGGGGGAGTGATCGAGGACATCCCGGTCGACTTCGCCTCGAAGCTCCGCGACTTCGTCGACGAGATGCCGTCCCGGGTCGACCAGTACGAAGCGATCCTCGACCGCAACGAGATCTTCCTGCACCGCACCAAGGGGGTCGGGATCGTGCCCCGCGAGCGGCTGCTGGAGCTCGGCGTGACCGGGCCGCTGCTGCGCGCCGCGGGCGAGCCCTGGGACCTGCGCAAGGCCTTCGACTACCTCGCCTATCCCGAGCTCGACTTCCGGATTCCGGTCGGCACCGTGGGCGACGGATACGACCGCTACCGGGTCCGCATGGCCGAGATCCGCGAGTCGACCGAGATCATCCGCCAAGCCCTGGAGGGGCTGCCCGAGGGGCCGCACATCGCCGACGACCGCAAGTTCGTGCTGCCGCCCCGCTCCGAGCTCTCGACCTCGATGGAGGCGCTGATCCACCACTTCAAGCTGGTCACCGAGGGCTACCGGGTGCCGGCGGGGGAGGTCTACTACGCGGTCGAGGGCCCACGCGGCGAGCTCGGCTGCTACGTGCTCGCAGACGGCTCGGCCAAGCCCGCCCGGGTCCACATCCGCGACTCCTCGTTCGTGAACCTGCAGTCGCTGCGCGACATGTGCATCGGCGGATACCTCGCCGACCTGATCCAGAACCTGGCGATGCTCGACCCGATCCTCGGGGGGGTCGACCGGTGATTCCAGCGTCGAGCAGAGCGAGCGCCGCGAGCAAGTCCGAGGCGAGAGGCTGGTGGGGTTTATGAGTGGCGGCCTGCCGCTCGATCCCGCCCTGGTCGAGGGACGCCGGGCGGACCGCTCCGCCGAGGAGGTCCCGGAGCTGCACGAGACCGGCTGCCCCGACGAGCTGCGTGAACGGATCGAGGAGCTGATGTCGCGCTATCCCGACCGCCGCTCGGCCTCGATCCCCGCCCTCTGGGCGGTGCAGGAGCGCTACGGATGGTGCTCGCCGGAGGGCATCAGGCAGGCGGCGGCGGTGATGCGGGTGACCCCGGCCTACCTGGAGTCCGTGGCGAGCTTCTACGACCTCTTCTTCACCGAGCCCGTGGGCCGCCACAAGATGCTCGTCTGCAGCAGCCTCTCCTGCTGGATGCGGGGTGGCGACGGGCTGCTCGAGGCCTTCTGCGAGGCCGCCGGGTGCGACCGCGCCGGGGCGGAGGCGGGTGGCTCGAGCTCCGAGGACGGCGAGCTCTATGTGACCAGCTTCGGATGTCTCGGGGGTTGCGAGCTGGCGCCGATGGCATCGATCGACGGGCGTTACTTCGGGCCGCTCAGCGCCGACGACGCCAACGAGGCGGTGCAGCAGCTGCTCAGCGGCTCCGAGGTGCTGCCGGAGAAGGCTCTGGCCAAGCGCGGCGCCGCCGGGGGCCCCGAGCCCGATCCAGACCCGCGGATTGCGAAGGCGGAGGGCTCCTGATGCCCGAGACACGGCTGCTGTTCCGCCACATCGACGAGCCGGGGCTGAACACGATCGACGTCTACCGCAGATTCGGCGGATACAAGACGCTCGAGCGTGCCTACCGGGAGATGGAGGCCGACGAGGTCCTCTCCGAGCTCGAGGACTCGGGCCTGCGCGGCCGCGGCGGCGCCGGCTTCTCGATGGGCAAGAAGGCCTCTTTCCTGCCCCGCGGGGGCGAGCTGGCCAAGTACCTCTGCTGCAACGCCGACGAGTCCGAGCCGGGGGCGTTCAAGGACCGCGAGCTGATCCAGAAGAACCCGCACCAGCTGATCGAGGGGATCGCGATCGCATCGCTTGCGGCGGGCATCAGCCACGCCTTCGTCTTCATCCGCGGCGAGTACGACCTGCAGGGCGACATCCTCGACGCCGCCGTCGCCGAGGCCTACGATGCCGGCTATCTCGGCGAGAACATCCTCGGCAGCCGCTGCGACCTCGAGCTGGTCGTCCACCGTGGTGCCGGCGCATATATCTGCGGCGAGGAGACGGCGCTGCTCGACGCGCTGGAGGGAAAGCGCGGCAACCCGCGGCTGAAGCCGCCGTTCCCGGCCGTGCAGGGACTCTACGGCGGGCCGACTCTGATCAACAACGTCGAGACCCTCGCCAACGTGCCGCACATCGTCGGCAACGGCGCCGACTGGTTCAAGAGCTTCGGCACAGAGCAGTCGCCGGGAACCAAGGTCGTCTCGGTTTCGGGCTGCGTGCAGCGGCCCGGCAACTACGAAATCGAGCTGGGGATCCCGACCCGGGAGCTGATCTACGACCTCGCGGGTGGGCCGGAGGAGGGACACGAGGTGAAGGCCTTCTATCCCGGGGGCTCGTCTTCTCCGGTGCTTACCGCCGACGACCTCGACATTCCCTACAGCTTCGAGGCGATGGCCGACGCGGGCTCGATGCTGGGCACCGCTTCGATCATCGTCGCCGACGAGCGCGTCTCGCTTCCGCACCTGACCTTGCGCAGCGCGAGCTTCTACCAGCACGAGTCGTGCGGCAAGTGCACCCCCTGCCGGGAGGGGACCAACTGGACGGTGAAGATGCTGGAGCGGGTCGCGAACGGAGAGGCCACCCCGATGGACCTGGACATCGTCAGCTCGGTCCAGGACAACATCATGGGCAACTGCCTCTGCGTCCTCGGCGACTCGATGGCGATGCCGGTCGGCTCCACGGTGAAGAAGTTCCGCAGGGAGTTCGAGGAGCTGCTCTACACCGAGGACACGGAGGTCGACCGGATCGGCGCCGTGGTCGGCTCGCCCGGTGAGATCGGGGCGATGCCGTGAGCGCGAGGCTCAAGAAGAGAGCCTCGTTCTGGGCCGAGCGCGAACAGGAGAGAGCTTGTGAGTCCTGAGGCCAAGGACGTCACCCTGATCATCGACGGGCGCGAGGTCGTCGCTCCGGAGGGCGCGATGCTGGTCGACGCGGCCAAGCACGGCGACGTCGAGATCCCGGTCTTCTGTTACGAGCCGAAGCTCGGCGAGCCGGTCGGGGCCTGCCGGATGTGCCTGGTCGAGATCGAGGGCACGCCGAAGCTTCAGACCGCCTGCTCGACCCCGGCGCGCGACGGGATGGTCGTCTACACCCAGACCGACCAGGTCAAGGAGGCGCAGAACGCGGTGGTCGAGTTCCTGCTCGTCAACCACCCGCTCGACTGCCCGGTCTGCGACAAGGGCGGCGAGTGCCCGCTGCAGGACATCTCGATGGGCTGGGGCCCGGGGCGCAGCCGCTTCACCGATCCCAAGCGCCACTTCCAGAAGCCCCTGCCGCTGTCGCCGCTGATCGCGATCGACCGCGAGCGCTGCATCCTCTGCTACCGCTGCGTCCGCTTCAGCCAGGAGATCTCCGAGGACTCCCAGCTGCAGCTGCTGGAGCGCGGCAACCACACCTTCGTCGGCACCTACGACGACCGGCCCTACGTCGCGCCGTTCCACGGCAACATCACCGAGCTCTGCCCGGTCGGGGCGCTGACCTCCTACACCTACCGCTTCCGCGCCCGGCCCTGGGACATCGAGCAGGGCGGCTCGGTCTGCACCCTCTGTCCGTCCCAGTGCAACGTCAGCTTCACCGTCCGCGACGAGCAGGTGAAGCGGGTGCTGGCCCGCGACAACCCCGAGGTCGACGACGGCTGGCTCTGCGACAAGGGCCGCTACTCGTTCGAGATGCTCGGCTCGGAGGAACGGATCACCGCACCGATGATCCGCGAGGGCGGCAACCTGCGCGAGGCGAGCTGGGCGGAGGCGATCGAGCGCGCCGCGGCCGGCCTGCGCGACGCCGGGGCCGGGAGCGCCGCCGTCGTCGGCGACGCCAGCAACGAGGAAGGCTTCCTGGTCCAGAGGATCCTCCGCAAGGCCCTGGGCTCCCCGCACCTGGACTCGCGTCCCGGCGGCGGCCCGGAGCGCGCGGCGCTGCTGGAGCTGGCACGGCCCGAGATCTCGGCCAAGGTACGCGACATCGACAGCGCCGACCTGCTTGTGGTGGTCGGCGCCGACCCGCTTCACTCCGCGCCGATCCTCGACCTGCGGATCCGCAAGGCGATCCGCCGCAACGGCGCCCGCCTGGCCCTGGCCACCGACCGTCCGACGGCGCTGGACGGCGGCGCGGTCGAAGCGCGGCGCTACGCGCCCGGAGCCGCCGCCGGGGCCGTGTCCGAGCTCAGCCTCGATGCCGGAGACGACGATCGCGTGGTGATCGTCTGGGGCTCGGGGATCGGCCGCGGCGATTCCGGCCCGGCGGCGCTCGTCCGCGCTGCTCGACCTCGCCCAGCGGCTCGGACTCGGCGAGCGCGAGGGCTCCGGGCTGCTCGAGGTCCCCGAGGTCAGCAACGCCCGCGGGCTGCGCGAGGTCGGGGTGCTGCCCGACGCGGGACCGGGACTGGCCGAGGCCGACGCCGGCCGCGGCGCCGAGGGCATCCGGGCGGCGCTCGAGGACGACGAGCTGCGGGGGCTGCTGCTGTTCGGCGCCGACCCCGTCCGCGACCACCCCGACTCCGAGGGCTGGAAGCGGGCGCTTCAGGCGGCCGACTTCATCGTCGCCTTTGCGATGTTCGAGGACGCCTCGGCGGCGCTCGCCGACGTGATCCTGCCGCTGCAGAGCCACGCCGAGAAGGAGGGCAGCGTCACCCATCCCGACGGACGCCTGCAGCGGGTGCGGCCCAACGTGATGGATCCCGGCCAGGTGCGGCCCGGCTGGGAGGTCCTCTGCGAGCTCTCCGCCGCCCTCGGCGAGGAGACCGGGTTCGGCTCGGTGCCCGACGTGCTCGCCGGGCTGGCGGCAGAGGCTGGGATCTACGGCGGGATCAGCGCCGAGGAGATCGGCGGCCGCGGCGTGCGCTGGCAGGAGCGCGAGCAGGCGTCGGCGCTGCCCGCCCCGCCGGGCGAGCGCAGCTCCGCCGCTCCGTCCCCGGCCGAGTCGCCCTCCGACGGCCGGCTGCTGCTCGGCACCTACCGCGACATCTGGGCCTCGCCGGTCACCGAGCTGAACCCGCCGCTTCACTTCCTCTCCCCCCGCCAGCGGGTCGAGCTTGCGCCCGCCGACGCCGAGCGCCTCGGCCTCGGCGACGGCGAGCGGGCGAAGGTCTCCCGCAACGGGACCAGCGTCGACGCCATCGTCGCGATCCGCGAGCGGATCGCCGAGGGGGCCTGCTTCCTGGTCGAGGGCACCGCGGAGAACAACGCCAACGCGCTGCTCAACGGGGCGCCGGCGGCGGTCAAGGTGGAGAAGGCCGAGTGATCCCGCTCGCCGACACGAGCTTCGCCGAGGCGACCTGGATCCTGGTCGTCAAGTCGGTGGTGATCTTCGCCGTCGCCTTCGGGGTCCTGCCGCTGCTGACCGTTCTCGAGCGCAAGCTGATCGGCCGCTTCCAGAACCGCTACGGGCCCAACCGGGTGGGGCCGTTCGGGATCCTGCAGCCGCTCGCCGACGTCGGCAAGCTGGTCGGCAAGGAGCCGTTCCGTCCCCAGAACGCGGTCGCGACGCTCTACGTGATCGGCCCGGCGCTGATGGTCCTCTCGGCGGTGCTGGCGCTGGCGATCATCCCCTTCGGCGACGTCAAGGACGGCGTCGGCTTCTACGGGATCGACGTCTCGATCGGGATCCTCTACTTCTTCGCCGCCGGCGCGATCGGCTTCTACGGACTGCTGCTCGGCGGCTGGGCCTCGGGCTCGAAGTACAGCTTCCTCGGGGCGATGCGCTCCGCCGCGCAGCTGATCTCCTACGAGGTCTCGATGGGGCTGGCGCTGCTCGGGGTGATCATGATGGCCGGCTCGCTGTCGCTGGTCGACATCGTCCGCCAGCAGGGCATCGACGGGATCTGGTTCGTGATTCCGCAGTTCGTCGGCTTTCTGATCTTCATGGCCGCCGGCTTCGCCGAGACCAACCGGGCGCCGTTCGACCTCGTCGAGGCCGACTCCGAGCTGGTCCAGGGCTACATGACCGAGTACGGGGGGATGCGGTTCGGCAGCTTCCTGCTGGTCGAGTACCTGGAGATGGCGGTGGTCTCGGGGATCGCCGCGGCGATGTTCCTCGGCGGCTGGATGGGCCCCGGCCCCGGCTTCCTCGACCCGATCTGGATGGTGCTGAAGATCTTCGTCCTGCTGGTCATGTTCATCTGGGTGCGGGCGACGCTGCCGCGGCTGCGCTACGACCAGCTGATGGCGCTGGGCTGGAAGGTGCTGCTGCCGCTCGCCACCCTCAACGTCCTCGTCACCGCGGTCCTGGTGGTGGTGACGTGAGCGAGGAGTTCCCCTACCTGCGCGACGACTCGGTGATCGAGGTCCAGCGCGGGCCCGAGCCGGGCGGGATCGGCGGCGCCTACAGGGCCTTCGGCGAGACCCTGCGGGGGCTGAAGACGACCCTCGCCCGGGTGATCGAGGGCCCGATCACGGTCCAGTACCCGGAGGAGAAGACGCCGGTCTATCCGCGTTTCCGCGGCCGCCACAAGCTGCACCGATTCGAGGACACCGGCCTGGAGAAGTGCGTCGGCTGCTCGCTCTGCGCCGCCGCCTGCCCGGCCGACTGCATCCGCGTCGTCGCCGCCGAGAACGAGCCCGGGCACCGGGTCTCGGCCGGCGAGCGCTACGCCTCGGTCTACGAGATCAACCTCAGCCGCTGCATCTTCTGCGGCTACTGCGAGATCGCCTGCCCGTTCGACGCGATCACGATGGGCCACGACTACGAGATGTCGGACTACAACCGCTCCGACCTGATCTTCACCAAGGAGATGCTGCTCGCCGAGTCGATCGAGCGCACGCCGCTGCGGAGGGAGGGCGAGTAGCTTGAGGCCGTGCCCGAGGATTTCCTCAGCACGTTCCGTTCTCTCTACGAGCAGTCGGCCGTGGCGTTCAACGAGGGAGATCTCGACGCGGGCACTTGGCGGTCTCGCCGGATGACTTCGAGTGGCACGCTCCCGAGGAGGACGCCGACCACAGCGTCTACCGTGGCCCGGCCGAGGTCAAGGGCTGGTTTGCAGGAGATGCAAAGCGTCTTCGACGACTGGCGCATCGAGCTGCGGGACTTCGAGCAGCTCTCGGAGACCGCGCTGCTCGTCCACCACGTCATCACGCGGCACGAGCCGCGGCGCCGGGGTGCCGGTGGAGGTGCATACCTATGAGGTCTGGGAGTTCGAGGGCTGCGGCCCGATCCGGGCCCGCCAATTCCTCTCGCGCGAGGCGGCACTGGCGGCCGCTACCAGCTGAGGCCAACGCGGCGCCCGGAAGAAGCTGATGGAAGCCGTCGCCTTCTTCGCCGGGGCGATCGGGGCGCTGGGAGGCGCGATCGCGGTGATCGCGCTGCGCAACCCCTTCTACAGCGTCCTCGCCCTGATCATCCACCTGGTCTCGCTCGCCGGGCTGTTCCTGATCCTGCACGCCGAGTTCGTCGCCGCCGCCCAGGTGGTCGTCTATGCGGGGGCGGTGATGGTGCTCTACGTCTTCGTTGCCGCCTACGTCGGCAATGTCCAGGAACCGGCCTGGGAGCCGATCCCCGGCCAGCAGTTCCTCGCCCCGCTGCTGGGAGCGGCGCTGTTCGTCGAGATCTCGATCGCCGTGCTCGGCTCCTCGCTGAAGGCGCTGGACACCGGCGGCCCGACGATCCCGCTCGGCTTCGGCTCGCCCGAGGCGTTCGGGCGCCTGCTGCTCGAGCGCTTCCTGATCGCCTTCGAGGGCGCCTCGATGCTGCTGCTGATCGCCGCCGTCGGCGCGGTGGTCCTCGCCGGCCGCAGGCGCCACGACGACCGCACCGGAATGCCGCTCGAGACCGAGAGCCCCGGGCGCGGCGCGGAGGGCGTGCTGGTCCACGACCCCGAGGGCGCCTCCTACTAGTGGTCCCCCACTGATGGACACCTCCTGGTACATCGTGCTCTCGGCGCTGCTGTTCGCGGTCGGCGCCGCCGGGGTGCTGATCCGCCGCAGCCCGCTGGTCATCCTGCTCTGCCTCGAGCTGATGCTCAACGCCGGCAACCTCGCGCTGGTCGCCTTCAGCCGCATGCTCGGCGACGCCGACGGTCAGGTCTTCGCGGTCGTGGTGATGGTCGTAGCCGCCTGCGAGGTGGTGATCGGGCTGGGGTTGATCGTGGCGATCTACCGCCGCCGCCTGCCTCTCAACGTCGATGAGCTGCGGGGCCTGCGCGGGTGAGCCCCACCACCTTCGCCTGGCTCGTCCTGCTCTTCCCGCTGCTGGGCTCGATCGTGATCGCGCTCGGCTACCGGGTCTGGCCGGGCCGCGCCGCGGGCTGGATCGGCACCGCGGCGATCGGTCTCTCGTTTGCGGCCTCGATCGGCGCCTTCGTCTCGCTGCTGGGCCGCTCGGACTCCGAGCGCCAGCTGAGCTCGAAGCTCTGGACCTACGCCAGCGCCGCGGGCCTGCACATCAACCTCGATGTCTTCGTCGACCCGCTCTCGGTGTTCATGATCCTCGTCGTCTCCGGCGTCTCGACCCTGATCCACCTCTACTCGGTCGCCTACATGGAGTCGGATCGCGGCTACGCGCGCTTCTTCAGCCTGCTCAACTTCTTCGTCTTCTCGATGCTGCTGCTGGTCCTGGCCGGCAACTTCGTGCTGCTGATCGTCGGCTGGGCCTTCGTCGGCTTCGCCTCCTACGCCCTGATCAGCTTCTGGTACCGGCGCGGCACCGCGGTGCGGGCCGGGATGAAGGCGTTCGTGATCAACGTCTTCGGCGACGTCGGTCTCGTCTTCGCCGCCTTTCTGATCTTTCGCGAGATCGGCGCCTTCGACTACGCGACCGTGTTCAGCCGGGCGCCGCACGAGTTCCAGACCAACGAGTGGACGATCGTGGCGATCTGCCTGCTGCTGCTCGTCGGAGCGTTCGCGAAGTCGGCGCAGCTGCCGCTCCACACCTGGCTTCCCGACGCGATGGAGGGGCCGACCCCGGTCTCGGCGCTGATCCATGCGGCGACGATGGTCACCGCCGGCGTCTATCTGATCGCCCGCACCTACCCGCTCTTCGACCTCGCCCCGACCGCCGCCGACATCGCCGCCTTCACCGGGCTGGCGACGCTTCTGGTCGCCGGCTCGATCGCGCTCGTCGTCACCGACCTGAAGCGGATCATCGCCTACTCGACGATGAGCCAGATCGGCTACATGGTCGTCGGCGTCTCGATCGGCGCCTACTCGGCGGGGCTGTTCCACCTGATGACCCACGCCTTCTTCAAGGCGCTGCTGTTCATGGCCGCCGGCTCGGTCATCGCCGCGATGGCGAACCGCCAGGACATCGACCTGATGAGCGGCTTTCGGCGCGCGATGCCGTTCACAGGAGCGATGCTGGTCGTCGGCTCGCTGGCGTTGTCGGGCTTCACCGGGACCTCGGGCTTCTTCTCCAAGGACGAGATCCTCGCCTTCGCCACCGACCGGGGCGGCATGTACTGGATCTTCACCGTCGGCGGCTACATCGGCGCGCTGATGACCGCCGTCTACTCATTCCGGCTGGTCTTCCGGGTCCTCGGCGGCGAGGAGTGCGAGGAGGCAAAGCACCTGCGCGAGAGCGGCGAGGTCGTCCACGCCGAGCCCGAGAACCCGGCGACCGGCGAGGCCGAGGACACCGAGGTCGGCTTCCCCGGCCCGGTCCACCACATCGCCGAGCGGGCGATGCCGATGCGGATCGCGATGGGGGCGCTCGGCTTCCTTGCCCTGTTCGGCGGCCTGTTCCAGGTGCCGGGGCTCGACGATGCGATCCACAACTTCCTCGCCCCGACCTTCGCCGCCTCGCCGTTCGAACGGATCGAGCCCTCGACCGCCGCGTCGTGGGAGGGCCTCGGGGTCGGCACCCTGATCTCGCTGCTGGGGATCTGGATCGCCTACCAGCTCTACGTGGTGCGGCCCGGCACCACGGCGAGGCTGATCGAGCGCCTGCGCGGGCTGCACGGCTTCCTCGT
Organism: uncultured Solirubrobacterales bacterium; assembly: GCA_963772265.1. Classification (GTDB taxonomy): domain Bacteria; phylum Actinomycetota; class Thermoleophilia; order Solirubrobacterales; family 70-9; genus Mayfieldus. The sequence continues at coordinate 53,348 of CAVYWS010000007.1, forward strand.
GCGCAAGTGGTACTTCGATGAGCTGATCGACGGCCTGGTGGTGCGGCCGGCGCAGGCGATCGGAAGCTTCTGCAACCGCACCTTCGAGCGCGTCGTCGTGCAGGGGATCGTCGCCGGCACCGTCGACGTGGTGCGCGGCGCCGGCGGCGTCGTGCGCACCGTGCAGTCGGGCTTCGTGCGCTCCTACGCCCTGCTTCTGGTCAGCGGCTTCGCCGCCCTCGCCCTCTACTTCCTGATCTCCAGCTCATGATCAACTCGGTCCTCTGGACACCCCTGATCTTCGGCGTCCTCGCGCTGTTGGTCCCGCGGCGCTTCAGCGGATGGGTGGCGACCCTGGGCGCCGCCGTCACCCTGGGCCTGGCGATCGCCCTGCTGGCAGGGTTCGACAGCGGTCGCGGGCTGCAGGACACGACCGACGTCGCCTGGATCTCGGGGCTGGGCGTGCGCTACAGCCTCGGGATCGACGGGCTCAACGTCTTCCTGATGATGCTGACCGCGGTCCTCTGGCTGCCGGCGATCGGCTACTCGGCGCTGCGCGAGCCGGATCGTCCGCCGACCTACTTCCTGATGCTGGCGCTGGGCGAGACGGCGACGCTGGGCGCGTTCTTGGCCCAGGACCTGCTGCTCTTCGTCCTCTTCTTCGACCTGATGCTGGTCCCGTTCTACTTCCTGTTCGGGGTCTGGGGCGAGGACCACCCCGACGGCGTGCGCGCCTCCGCCGCGACCCTGAAGATGATCATCTACACGCTGGTCGGCTCGCTGCTGATGCTGGTTGCGGCGATCGCGACCGCGATCCTCGCCGCCGACGGCGGCCCGGTCAGCTTCTCGATCGCCGACCTGCAGCAGCACGTGCTCTCCAGCGGCAGCCAGTACTGGATCTTCTGGTTCTTCGCCGCGGCCTTCCTGGTCAAGATGCCGGCCTTCCTGCTGCACGGCTGGATGCCCGACGCCTACCGGGCGGCACCGCTGCCGGCGCTGGCCGTCTTCTCCGGCGTGCTGGCCAAGGTCGGCGCCTACGGCTTCCTGCGCATCGTGCTGCCGCTCTTCCCCGACGCGACGATCCACTTCCAGGAGGTCGTGCTGGTGATCGCCCTGGCCTCGATCCTCTACGGGTCGGTGATGGCGTTCACGCAGACCAACGTGCGGCTGATCGCCGGCTACTCATCGGTCGCCCAGCTCGGCTTCATCACCGCCGGGATCTTCGCCCTGCGCCCCGACGGCGCCAACGGGGCGCTGCTGCAGATGGTCAACCACGGGCTGGTGGTGGCGCCGATCATCCTCGTGATCGCGGTGCTGGCCGAGCGGGCCGGGACCGAGGACCTGCGCGAGCTGGGCGGCGAGGCGCTGCGGGCACCGCTGCTGGCGGCGCTGTTCCTGATCGTCGCCCTGGCCACCCTGGCGATGCCCGGGTCGGCCAACTTCATCGGCGAGTTCTTCATCCTCAACGGCCTCTTCCAGGCGAAGATCGTCTTCGCCTTCGTCGCCGGCTCGGGGATCGTGATGTCCGCCTATTACGCGCTGCGGCTCTACCAGCGCACGATGCACGGCCGCAAGCCCGAGCGGGTCGAGTCGCGCGACCTCGGCCTGGGCGAGGCCGCCGTGCTGACGCCGCTGGTCGCCTGCATCGTCGCCCTCGCCTTCTACCCGCAGCTGATCCTGCACCGGACCGATCGCTCGGCCAGCGCCAGCGTCAGCTCCGTGCAGTCCGCCCCGGCTCCCCAGACCCTCGCCAGACGATGAACTTCAACGCCCCCGAGATCGATTACTCCGGCCTCTCCCCGATCATCGCCCTGACCGCGGGGATCTGCGTGGTGCTGCTGGCGGGCGTCTTCGAGCGGGTCCGCAGGGGGGTGCCGCTGCTGACCCTGATCGTGCTCGCGATCACCGCCGTGCGGCTGATCCTGCAGTGGGGCGACCGCAGCCGATCTCGTTTCCGGCGCCCTGCGGCTCGACGAGCTGGCGGTCGCGGTGGCGCTGATCGCCGATATTCGCGGCCGCGGTCACGGTGGTTCTCTCGATCGACGAGCCGGCGGTCGAGCAGGCCGGAAGCGGCGAGTACCACGCCCTGCTGCTCGCCTCGGTGCTGGGGATGTCGCTGCTGGCCGCGGCGCAGAACCTGATCAGCTTCTTCGTCGCGATCGAGACCCTCTCGATCCCGCTCTACGTCCTCTGCGCGACCAACCTGCGGCGCGAGAAGTCGCTCGAGGCCGGGCTCAAGTATCTGATCATCGGCTCGCTCGGCTCGGCGACCCTGCTCTACGGCCTTGCCTTCATCTACGGGGGCTCCGGCTCGACCGACTTCACCGGCATCGCCCAGGGGATCGGCAAGTCCGGGGTGCTCGGCGACCCGCTGGTTCTGATGGGGATCGCGCTCGCCGCCACCGGGCTCGCCTTCAAGATCTCGATCGCGCCGTTCCACCAGTGGACCCCTGACGTCTACGAGGGCGCCCCGACCCCGATCACCTCGTTCATGGCAGTCGCCACCAAGGCGGCCGCGTTCGCGGTCTTCGTCCGCTTCTTCGACGTCGCGCTGGCTCCCGAATCGGGCGACTGGGACGTCGCGCTGGCGGTGCTGGCCGCGGTCTCGATCGCGGTCGGCAACATCGGGGCGCTGAACCAGGACTCGTTGAAGCGGATGCTCGGCTACTCCGGCGTCGCCCAGGCCGGCTACATGCTCGGCGGACTGGTGGTCGCCTCGGAGGCCGGGGTCAACGCGCTGGTCTTCTACCTCGCCGTCTACACGCTGATGAACATCGCCGCCTTCGCGGTGATCATCGCCCGCGAGCGCGAGACCCCCTACGGCGACGACATCCGCTCGGTCCAGGGCCTCGGCGCCGAGCGGCCGCTGCTCGCCTGGCCGCTGACGATCTCGATGCTGGCGCTCGCCGGGCTGCCGGCGACCTCGGGCTTCATGGGCAAGCTGTTCTTGATCGAGGCGCTGGTCGACGGCGACTACACCTGGCTCGGGGTGGCGATCGCGATCGGCACGATGGTCTCGCTGGCCTACTACCTGCGGGTCGTGGCGGCGATCTGGATGCGGCCGGAGACCGAGGTCGCGGCTCCGACCGAGATGCCGGCGATCGCCGGCGCCTCGCCGGAGACGGACCCGATCGATCCCGACGCCGGCGGCCGCCCCTACCTCGTCGGCCCGGCGCTGCTCGCCGCGGGCGCGACGGTCTTCTTCGGCGTCATCCCGCAGCCGCTGGTCGCCTGGGCCGAGCACGCCGGGGTCGGCGCTGGCGCAGTTCCTCTAGGCGCTGGCAGTTCGCTGACAGGCCCCGTCGCTGCCTCGGCGTACAATCGACCGAGGACGGGTGTTGAGCCCGCCGGAGAGATTTGAGCAAAGTCCTCGAAGAGAAAGAGCGGGTCATCGTCCGCTTTGCCGGCGATTCGGGCGATGGCATACAACTCGCCGGCAACCGGTTCGCCGCGGCCACCGCGCTGATCGGCAACGACCTGGTCACGCTGCCGGACTTCCCGGCCGAGATCCGGGCCCCCGCCGGGACGCTCGCCGGCGTGTCGGCCTTCCAGATCCACTTCGCCTCGCGCGACATCCTCACGCCCGGCGGCCGGCCCAACGCGCTGGTGGCGATGAACCCGGCGGCGCTGAAGGTGAACCTGGGCGAGATCGAGAGCGGCGGGATCCTGATCCTCAACGAGGACGGGTTCACGAAGGCCAACCTGACCAAGGCCGGGTACGAGGGCAACCCGCTCGAGGACGGCACGCTCGACGACTACCAGGTCTTCCGGGTGCCGATGACCTCGATGACCGTGCGCGCCACCGAGGGCATCGACGGGATCACGCTCGCGGGAGGCGGCACGATCGAAGAACTTCTTCGCCCTCGGCCTGGTCTCCTGGATGTACAGCCGCCCGGTCGAGGTGACCGTGCGCTGGATCGAGGAGAAGTTCGGGTCCTCGCCGACGCGTCCTGCAGGCGAACCTGGCTGCCTTCCGCGCCGGCTACAACTTCGGCGAGACGGCCGAGCTGCTCCAGGTCCACTACGAGGTCAAGCCGGCTCCCGCCGCAGCCCGGCACCTACCGGGGCGTCAACGGCACGACCGCGACCGCGCTGGGACTGATCGCCGCCAGCGTGCGCAGCGGCCTGCCCCTGTTCCTGGCCAGCTACCCGATCACCCCGGCCTCGGAGCTGCTGCACGAGCTCTCGCGCCACAAGCGCTTCGGGGTGCGCACGGTGCAGGCCGAGGACGAGATCGCGGCCTCGAACATGGCGCTCGGGGCCTCCTTCGGCGGTCAGCTCGGGGTCACGGTCACCAGCGGCCCGGGGATGGACCTCAAGGCGGAGACGATCGGCCTCGCCGTGATGCTGGAGCTGCCCCTGCTGGTGATCGACACCCAGCGGGCCGGGCCCTCGACCGGGATGCCGACCAAGACCGAGGCCGCCGACCTGCTGATGGCGATCCACGGCCGCCACGGCGAGTCGCCGTTGCCGGTGATCGCCGCCTCGACGCCGGCCCAATGCTTCGAGGCGGTCCTGGAGTCGGTGCGCATCGCGATCCGTTACCGGACGCCGGTGATCCTGCTCTCCGACACCTTCCTCGCCAACTCGTCGGAACCCTGGCGGCTCCCTGACGCCGCCGACCTGCAGCCGATCGACCCCGGATTCGCCAGCGCGCCCGAACCGCGACGGGGCTGTTCTGGCCCTACGTGCGCGACGAGCGGCTGGCCCGGCCGTGGGCGGTGCCGGGAACCAAGGGCCTGCAGCACGTGATCGGCGGCCTGGAGAAGGAGGAGGGGACCGGCCACGTCAGCTACGAGGCCGAGAACCACGCCCGGATGACCCGCCTGCGCGCCGAGAAGGTGGCCGGGATCGCGGACGACATCCCCGATCTCGAGGTCGACCACGAGGAGGGCGCCGAGCTGCTGGTGCTCGGCTGGGGCTCGACCTACGGCGCGGTCAAGGGCGCCGTGCGGCGCGTGCGCCTGCAGGGGAAGAGGGTCGCATTCGGCCCACCTTCACCACCTCAACCCGCTGCCCCGCAACACCGGCGAGGTCGTGCGCGCCTACCGCAAGGTCCTGATCCCCGAGGTCAACACCGGCCAGCTCTCGAAGATCATCCGGGCCGAGTTCCTGGTCGACGCGATCAGCTACTGCAAGGTGGAGGGCCTGCCGATCTTCGCCGAGGAGCTCGACGAGGTGATCCTCGGAGCAACTATGAGCGAGCAGTCGACAAACGGCGCGCCGGGCGGCAACGGGGCCGCGGCGGTCGCGACCCTGACCAAGAAGGACTTCGCCTCCGACCAGGAGACCCGCTGGTGCCCGGGCTGCGGCGACTACGCGATCCTCGCCACCGTGCAGCAGTTCCTGCCCGAGCTGGGGCTGCCGCCGGAGCGGATCGTCTTGTCGCCGGGATCGGCTGCGCCGGGCGCTTCGCCTACTACATGAACACCTACGGCGTGCACGGCATCCACGGCCGCGCGCCGGCGCTCGCCACCGGCCTCGCAGTCGCCCGCCCCGACCTCTCGATCTGGGTCGTGAGCGGCGACGGCGACGCGCTCTCGATCGGCGGCAACCATCTGATCCACGCCCTGCGCCGCAACGTCCCGATCAAGATCCTGCTGTTCAACAACCAGATCTACGGCCTCACGAAGGGCCAGTACTCGCCGACCAGCGAGGAGGGCAAGGTCACCAAGTCGACGCCGTTCGGCTCGCTCGACCATCCCTTCAACCCGATCGCGCTCGCGCTCGGCGCCGGCGCCACCTTCGCGGCGCGCACGGTGGACACCGACCGCGAGCACGAGGCCGAGGTCCTGCGCGCCGCCGCCGCGCACAAGGGCTCGGCCTTGATCGAGATCTACCAGAACTGCAACGTCTTCAACGACGGCGCATTCGACGCCGTGCGGGGCAAGGGCAAGGCCGAGAACCAGATCCGGCTCGAGCACGGCGAGCCGATCCGGTTCGGCGCCGAGCTCGAGCGCGGCGTCGTCCGCGGGCGCGGACGGCAAGCTGAGCATCTCCGACGGCGCCCGGGGACCGAGGGCGACGGCCTGCTCGTGCACGACGCCCACGACCCCAACCCCAGCCACGCCTTCTCCCTCGCCCACCTCAGCGAGCGGCCCAACGGCCCCACCCCGATCGGGGTCTTCCGCGACGTGGAGCGCCCCGTCTACGGGGAGTCCACGGCTCCCGAGCTGGCCGAAGCCCACGAGGCCTCGGGCACCGAGGAGCTGGACGCGCTGCTTCGCTCCGGCGACACCTGGACCGTCGAGTAGGCTGTGCCGGCTCCGCCGGCGCCCTACGTAGCATCGGTCCGTGGCCGATCCGCTCGACCGAGAAGGAGCAGCTGACCGAAGCACTGCGGATCGCGTCCGCCGAGGCTCAGCGCTACCTGGAGCAGATCGACTCCGAGCCCGTCCTGCGGCCCGGCGCCGAGGAGGCGATCCGGGGCTGGAGCGACCCGATGCCCGAGCAGGGAGACGGCACGCTGGCCGCGGTCGCCGAGCTGGTCGGAGCGGGGCGGCAGGCCGCAACCCGCTCCAGCGGGCCGCGCTTCTTTCACTTCGTCATGGGCGGAGGCACGCCGGCGGCGCTGGCGGCGGACTGGCTGACCTCGGCCTACGACCAGGTCGCCTTCGGCTGGGCCTCCTCCCCGCTCGGGTCGCGCCTCGAGCAGGTCGCCACCGACTGGCTGCGCCAGCTCTTCGAGCTGCCCGAGGAATTCGGCGGCGTGCTGACCAGCGGCGCGACGATGGCCAACTTCGTCGCCCTCGCCGCGGCCCGCAACTGGTGGGCGGAGCAGCGTGGCGTCGACGTCGAGCGGGCCGGCCTCTCCGATCTGCCGGCCCCGGCGATCCTCAGCAGCGGCTACATCCACCCGAGCGCCGTGCAGGCGATCGGGATGCTCGGGCTCGGCCAGGGAAACGTCGAGCGACTGGCGAGCGACGCCGCGGGTCGCCTCGACGCCGACGCCCTGGAACGGCGCCTCGGCGAGCTCGAGGGGCCGGCGATCATCGTCGCCAACGCCGGCGAGGTGAACGCCGGCGACTTCGACCCGATCGCCGCGATGGCCGACCTCGCCGAGCAGCACGGCGCCTGGCTTCACGTCGACGGCGCCTTCGGGCTCTTCGCCCGCCTCGCGCCCGAGTCGCGTCATCTCTGCGAGGGAGTCGAGCGCGCCGACTCGGTGATCGCCGACGGCCACAAGTGGCTCAACGTCCCCTATGACTGCGGCTTTGCCTTCGTACGCGACGCCGGGCGGCTCTCGCGCTCCTTCAACGTCGGCGCCCCCTACCTGCCCTCCCCGGACGACCCGCGGCCCAACCCCGGCTTCCTGGCCCCGGAGAACTCGCGGCGGGCGCGGGCGCTGGCGGTCTGGGCGACGCTGCGCGCCTACGGCCGCGACGGCCACCGGGCCATGGTCGAGCGCCATCTCGCGATCGCCCGCCACCTGGGACAGCGGGTGGACGACGCGGCCGAGCTCGAGCGGCTCGCCGACGTGCAGCTCAACATCGTCTGCTTCCGGGCGCATCCGGAGGGGATCGACGAGGCGGAGCTGGACGAGCTCAACCGCGCGCTCGGCGAGGATCTGCTGCGCGACGGCCGGGTGTTCGCCGGGACGACCACCTACGACGGGCACGTCGCCTTCCGCCCGGCGATCGTCAACTGGCGCACCCGCGAGGAGGACGTCGACGCGCTGGTCGACGTGCTGCTGGAGCTGCTCGCGGCGCGGCTGGGGAATTGAGCCGGCGGGCGCGGATCGTCCCGGCGCTGGCGATCGCCCTCGCCGCCGCCACCGCGACCAGCGCACTGCAGGCGGCCGCCGGCTCCTCCTCGCGCCGGGTGGTCGGCCACTCGGTGCGGGGACGGCCGATCGTCGCGGTACGGGTCGGGGACCCCGACAGCCCGCGCAAGGCCCTGGTCGTCGGCAACGTCCATGGCGACGAGCCGGCCGGAACCGCGGTGACGCGCCAGATCATGCGCCGCTTCCGCGACGTCGGCGGGGTCGACCTCTGGGTGGTCAAGACGGCCAATCCCGACGGTTTCGCCGCCGGCACCCGGCGCAATGCCGACGGCGTCGACCTCAACCGCAACTTCTCCTACCGCTGGCGGCCCGGCCCGCCGTCGTCGGGCTACTACCCGGGGCCGCATCCGTTCTCGGAGCCCGAGTCGCGGGCCGTGCGGGCGCTCGTGCGCAGCCTCCGGCCCAGCGTCAGCATCTGGTTTCACCAGCCCTGGGACCAGGTGCTTGCACCGTGTCACGGGGCTGTCCCTCTGCAGCGCCGCTTCTCGCAGCTGTCCGGGATCCCGGTCAAGCGCTGCCGCGCCCAGCACCTTCACGGGACCGCGATCAGCTGGCAGAACCACTCCTCCCCGGGCAGCGTGGCCTTCGTCGTCGAGCTGCCGGGCGGGCGGATCTCGGCGCGGGCGGCGAGGCGCGACGCACGGGCCGTGGTCAAGGTCGCTCGTGACGGCGCGGCGAAGCGGCCACCCGCACGCACCGCTGCGGCGTCATCGACGGGCCGCCCGCCGATCAAGGCCGACTTCATCCCCTTTCCACCGAGGCGAAAGCGCGAGATGGCCGCCTACTCGAAGCGCCACTACGGCAAGCGGCAGTGGCGGCTGAGCGACCCCAAGGTGATCGTCGAGCACGTCTCGGTCGCGGCCAGCGTCGACTCCGTCTACAACACCTTCGCGCCCGATCATCCCGACCCCGAGCTGCACGAGCTGCCCAACGTCTGCTCTCACTTCGTCGTCGGCTCGAACGCCCGCGCCTACCAGCTCGTTCACCTCAACATCCGCTGCCGCCATACGGTCGGACTCAACTACACGGCGATCGGAATCGAGCACGTCGGCTTCACCGACGCCGACGTGCTCGGCAACCGGCGCCAGCTTCGCGCCTCTCTGCGGCTGACCCGGTTCCTCGCGCTGCCGCTTCGGGATCAAGGTCCGAAACGTGATCGGGCACAACGAGAGCCTCAGCTCGCCCTACCACCTCGAGCTCGTGCCGAGCCTCAAGCAGCAGACCCACGGGGACTTCAAGCACGCCTCGATGCAGGTCTACCGCCGCAAGCTGCGCCGCCTGGGCCGCTGCTGACCCGCGCCGGCAATCAGGAACGGAAGGTCCAGACGCCTCCGGGTGCGTCCCGCAATGGGCCGGGCGTCTGCGCGGCGACCGAATACACGATCGCGTTGGAGCTGTTTCGGAGCGTCAGCTGGACCCTGTCCGGGCTGCCGTCGCGGTAGGTCCAACTCAGCGTTCCCTGCTGGCCGCTCAGCCCCCCGGGGGCCGAAGACCCGAAGGTCCCGGTCGCGGTGCCGGTCTGGGTGTCGAAGCCGAGCGGCGAGGCGGGCGGCGTGTCGGTGCAGCTGGACTGCGTCACCGCGCTCTTCGTCCAGATCCGGCCCCCGGCGGCTGTCGCGACGATGCTGGGCCGTGTCGAGTAAGAACCCGTGCAGTCGTCCGCCGCCGAGAAGAGGATCTGCGGCCCCTGCGCCGTCTGCACCCTGCCGCGGGCCGAAATCGTGAAGACCGGACGGGACTCCGGCACCGGCCCCAGGGGCGTGCCGCCGTAGATGACGTCTCCGGCGGCGTCTTGGTAGGTCTGCCAGGGAATCGTCTCCTGCTGGTCGACGCCGGGCTTCGAGAAGTCGCAGACACCGTCGGGAAATGTCTGCTGCATAGCGGCCCATTGGGCGTCAGTGAAGGTAACCGGCACCGTCACGCCGGCGACCGTCTGCGTATAGCCGTCGCGATTCAGCGGCTTGAGCTGGCACTTGTTGGCGTCGGTGGTGATTGCGTCCCCGGCGACCGTCCGCGGAGTGCCGTAGACAGGGACCACGGCGTCGGGGCACAGCCCGTCGGAGAGCTTGTTGCCGGTCCCGTCGTAGCAGCGGTCGCCGAGGTCGCCCGGCTTGTCGCTGATCAGCTTCTGAGCCAGCGAGGCACTGCTCGTGTCGTCCTCGACCGCGGCCAGCCAGCGGTCCATCGCGATGAAGCTGTTGCGCTCGCACTGGGTGTCGGCGATGATCGTCGCCGGCCCCTCCCAGATCAGTTGGTTGGCGTGGGTGCCATGCTCGCGATCGAGCCGGGCGCGGACAGCAAATGCGCGGTAGGAGTCGTGGAAGAGGCCGGGATCGGGACCCCGGCAGTCGATGATCGCCGTCTGGTCGAGGTTGTTGGTCTCGTTGATCATCCCGCTGCGATAGGCATTCGCCAGCGCCGGCCGGCTCGCGGCGAAGCGGATTGGAATCGGGTTGGTGTCGACGTCCACGCCGCCGATCTTGGCGTTCAGGTCGACGAATTGCGCGACGCTGATCTGTGCCTTCTCGAGCGCCCCGAGCCCGTACTGGGCGCCGACATTGTCGACCGGGATTCCGGCGAAGCCATGCCCGAGCGTCTGCTCGTTGGCCGACCATTCAGCAGGTGGGCGCGGGCCGAAGATGTTGATTGCCGCGTCCTGGATGTCGCAGCGCACTCCGCCGGGATTGCTCTGCGGGTCGTAGCGCTGCTGCGCCGTGACGCCGGCGCACGGGTCCGTCGGGACGGCGACGTGGAACTGCGCCGTCTCGCTGACCTGGGCGTTGCCCGGGTTCACGTGGCCCTCGACGTTGCCAATCTGGGTCGGGGACCAGGCAACTCCGACTCCCCACTTCGTTGGGTCGTTGAAGTAGCGGAGCAGGAGGTGGTAGTCGAGGAACTGCGTCGCGGTGCTCCACGCGTCGGGGAACGAGCAGGTCGGCAGGATGCCCTGATAGACCCCCGGGTAGGCGTTGGCAATCCACTGCTCCGCCAGCGAGCCGCCCGAGCAGCCGGTTCCGATGGTGTAGCGGAGCAGGCCGTAGGCCTTGGCGATGTGCTCCTTCGCCATGATCAGCGACTCCGCCTGGAGGGCGAGGTTGCAGTTGTGCCCGCTGTGGTCGAGCGCTGTCGACATCGTCATGTACCCCCGGCCGAGTGCATCGGGGGCTATGCCGCCTGTCACGTCGGGCGCCGAGCCGGTCTTGTGCTCGACGCCGCACGACACGCCGTGGAAGATCAGCAGCTTGTGATTGAACTGCGCCTGCGGGTCGAACGGCGTCCACTGCTGTCCCGGCTGGAAGAGCGTCGCGATCTTGTACTGATCGCGATCCAAGTAGCCGCTCTCGACCCGGACGATGAACGGCACCGTGACGCCCTGGTCGGTGGTCGTGTTGGCGACGTCGGATGGGGGGCTGCCCGGGTCGTAGGGCTGAAGTCCCTGTTTGGCCGGGTCGGTCGGCTTGTAGAGGAAGCTGTAGGCCGGCGGCTGGTTGCAATCCGCATCGACCGCGCCTGCCTGGCATACCCACGGCTGCAGCTGCGGACCCGAGAGCACCGGCCCGCCGATCGGATGGTTGACCAGCGTAATCTCGGCCGACTTGCCGGGCAGCGTCGCCCGCAGCACGTTGCTTCCCTGCGCCAGCCCGGCGAGCAGGCCCTCATAGCGCCCGTTCGCTCTCACCGCGAACGAGCTCGTGACGTCGTGACTGTCGACGCTCACCCTGACGCGCTGCGAATCCGAGGGGTCGGCAAAATCGATCGCGACCAGCGCCGAACCGCCGCTGACGAGGTCGGCCCGCCCCGAGAGCACCGAGATCGACACCGCTGGAGTCGCCGCCTCCGCCGTCGCGGCTGCCGCGAGCAGGCCGGCGACCGCCAGGATCGCTGCGGCGCGAAGTCTGAAGCCAGTGATCACGGACCGACCACCCACACCTCCTGCGATCCTATATCTCCGATGCTCCAACACGTCTCGCTCGAGGTTCCAGTGGACCGGGTAACGGCGATGCTCGACTTCTGGGGGCTGCTGGGATTTGACCAGGTGGAGGCCCCGGCGCCGATCGCCGATTTCGTCACCTGGCTGCAACGCGGCGACACACAGATCCACCTGCTCCATAACGACAATCCCGTCGTCCCGCCGCTCGGGCACTGCGCGGTCGTCGCCGAGGACTTCGATTCCGCGGTGATGCGGCTGCAGGCCTCCGGCTACGAGGTCGAAGAGGCACCGGAGCTCTGGGGCGCGCCGCGCCTTCGCGATCGCCCCGGCCGGGCACCGGGTCGAGCTGATGGCGGCTCCGCCGGGCTGATTCATAGGATCGACGACCCGATGCGCTACCCAGTCGAGAGCTTCAGCGACGAGGAGCGGGCCCTGCTGGCGCCCCACTTCACCAACCTCGATCGACCCGTCTTCGCGCCTGATCAACCTTCCCGAGACCGTAAAGGGGGCGCTGTTCGCCCGCTACTCGCGCTACCCGGGAACGGTGCGGCGGCTGTTCCTGGACGAGTTCGCCGCCGACGTCCCCGAGGGCGCGCGGCCCTTCGACGGCGAGGAGGGCGAGCGCGCGGCGCGCCTCTACAAGAACGTCTTCCTCGGCTACGGCGACGACTCGATCGCCCAGGTCGGCGGCGCCCACATCGCCTGCGAGTGGGTCTCCAACATCCTCACCAAGGTCCTGCAGCGCGGCCGTCTCGCCGCCTACCTCGAGCAGTCGACGCGCTACATCCCCTACGACCAGCCGATGCCGGGCGGCGGCTACCGCTACTACGGCGACGACGAGCTGGGGCCGCAGTTCGGGTCCGCGATGGACGAGCTGTTCGAGATCTACTCGCGGTCGCTGAAGGGGGTCGAGAGCTGGGCCGCGGAGCGCTGGCCCCGCGGCGACGAGCCCGAGCCGGCCTGGCAGCGCTCGATCCGGGCCAAGGCGCTGGACCTGCTGCGCGGGCTGCTGCCGGCGGCGACCCTCAGCCACGTCGGCATCTTCGCCTCGGGCCAGGCATACGAGCAGCTGCTGCTGCGGCTGATGGCGTCGCCGCTGCCCGAGGCCCGCGAGTTCGGCTCGATGATCCTGACCGAGCTGCAGCAGGTGATGCCGAGCTTCGTAGCCAGGGTGGAGCGCCCCGACCGCGGTGGAGAGTGGATCTCCTACCTCGAGGGGCGCCGCGAGGCAGCCGAGCGCTGGGTCGGGCGGCTGGGGCTGGACCGCCGCGCCCCCGACGACGCCCCGGTCGTCGAGCTGATCCACGTCGACGGCAGCGAGGAGGACCTGCTCGCCTCCTGCCTGTTCGAGTCGGCGCAGGTGCCGGAGACCGAGATCCGCGGACGGCTCGACGTGCTCGAGCCCGACGACCGCGCCCGCCTGCTCGCCGACCTGGTCGGCGAGCGCCGCAACCGCCGCCACCGGCCCGGGCGCGGCTTCGAGGCGCTGCGTTACCGGTTCGAGATCGTCTCCGATTACGGCGGCTTCCGCGACCTGCAGCGCCACCGCATGCTGACCTGCCAGTGGCAGCGGCTCACCCCCGACCTCGGCGCCGGAGTCCCCGAGGAGGTTCGCGACGCCGGCCTCGGGGACGAGTACCAGCGGGCTTTGGATCTCTCCCGAGGCGAGTTCGAGCGCCTCGAGGGTGCCGGGCTGCGCGAGGCCGCGCCCTATGCGCTCTGCCTCGGCTACCGGATCCGCTACGTGCTCGACCTCAACGCCCGCGAGGCGATGCACCTGATCGAGCTGCGCTCCGGCCGCGAGGGGCATCCGACCTACCGCGCCGTCGCCCAGGCGATGCACGAGCGGATCGCCGCCGTGCACCCGACCGTCGCCGAGGCGATGAACCACGTCGACCTCTCGCGCGAGCCCCGCCTCGAGCGGGTGCTGAGCGAGATCCGCACCCACCGCCGCCGCATCGAGGCGGGCGCGCACGCCGACGCGCCGCCCGGACTCAGCGGCCTCGGTTGAACGAATATCTGAACTTTCTCCCTGCTGCCCACGTACTTGCCGCGTACTATGAGCCCGATGTCGCGTCCGGACACAGGCGGCAGAATGCTGCGTCTGCTCTCAATCGCGCTGTTGTTCGCCGGCTCGATCGCGGTACTGGTCGCCCTGACCCGGTCGCCCGCCGAGGCCTCTCAGGATCCGGCGACGGATTCGACGACCGCGCCTGCGGCTCCGGTCGACCCGGCCGCGTCCCAGCCCGCGCCGGCTCCCGCCGCTCGCCGCTCCCGCTCCCGCTGCTCCCTCCGCACCGGCTACCGCCTCGGTGACCGTGTCGCGCGCCACCAGCTCGGCCTCGAAGTCGGTCTCGATCGTCGACTACGACTTCGCTCCGAAGGCGATCTCGATCAACCAAGGCGACACGGTCGTCTGGACCAACGACGGCACGGTCCCCGAGGGCCACAACGTCACCGGCGACAACGGCCTCGACTCCGGCACCCTCAAGAGCGGCGACACCTACGGCCATACGTTCAATTCGGCCGGCACCTTCTCCTATGTCTGCACCCTGCACCCGTTGATGAAGGGCACTGTCAAGGTCGCGTCGCGGTCCGCCGGCGGCGGCAACAAGAAGAGCTCGGGCTCAAGCGGCAACTGCGACGCCTGCGAGACGGCACAGCAGAACGCCGGCGGGACCGCCGGAAGCTCCGAATCGGCAGCGGTCGCCGCGACCGGCGCGGCCGGCACCACCGCCACCGACCCATCGCTGCCCTCGACCGGCTCCGATTCGATGCCGCTGCTGGCGATCGGCGAGTTCCTGCTCGCCCTCGGGATGGCGTTGCGCCTCGGCGCCGTGTGGGCGGCGCGTCGCCGCGCCTAGAGCTGCCCGCTCAGCCCTTCGCCTTGGCTCTGGCGAGCCGCGACCAGAAGCGGACGTACTCGCGCTCGTGCCCGATTCCGGACTCGAGCGAGAGCCGCATTCCCTCCGACATGTCGGTCTGCTCGAGCAGCTCCTGGTAGGAGTGAAGGCGCCGCTCGTGGCGCTCCAGCTGCGCCATTGCGAGCGGAACCGGATCGGCGCCGCAGAACAGCTTCAGCACCCCCGGGTCGCGGAGCTCGTAGAGGTCGGTGCTCGGGTCGGCTCTCCACTCCCGCAGCGCCTTGCGGCCCGCAGGGGTGAGGCGATAGACCCGGCGCCGGCGGCCCCTTTCCTCCCGGCGCTCGTCGAGCAGGCCGGCCTCCGCCAGCCGCCCGCACTCGGTGTAGATCTGGGTGTGGGGAATCGACCAGAAGTGGAAGATGCTGACCTGGGCGACCTGCTTGAGCTGATAGGGGGTGGCGGGCTCGAACATGTCCAGCAGGCCGAGCACCGCGTACGAGGTGTCACTCAACCGGGGGGTTGACATCGCGATCACCATACAATACGGTGCGAACGGTTCGGATCGAACGATTCAGGAGGCATCATGAGCACGGACACCGCCACTCCCGTCGCCAGCGCCCGCCGCGGCTTCGACTCGCTCGAGCAGGAAACACGTCTAGCGGGGCTCCCCGTGCAGGGCCAGCTTCCACCCTGGCTGCAGGGATCGCTGATCCGGACGGGCCCGGCAAAGTGGGAGGTCGGCGATCGCGCGATGAACCACTGGTTCGACGGCCTGGCGATGCTTCATCGCTTCTCCTTTGTCGAAGGCGAGGTCTCCTACGCGAACCGCTTCCTTGAGAGCCGCGCCTACCGCGCGGCGCGCGACGAGGGCCGGATCGCCTACTCCGAGTTCGCCACCGACCCCTGCCGCTCACTCTTTCAGCGGGTTTCGGCGATGTTCTCGCCGAAGCTCACCGACAACGCCAACGTCAACCTCACCAAGCTCGGCGAGCGCTTCATCTCGATGACCGAGACGCCGATCCCGGTCCAGTTCGACGCCGAGACGCTCGCTGCGGCGGGCGTTGCGTACAAGCCACCGGGACAGCTCACCACCGCCCACCCTCACATCGACCGCGCGACGAAGGGGATGCTCAATTATGCGGCGAAGCTCGGCCCGCGGACCAGCTACCGCTTCTTCCTTCTGCGCCCCGGCGGCTCGAAGCCGGAGCTGATTGCGACGAAGGCGGTCCGCGAGCCGGCCTACATGCATTCGTTCGGGCTCACCGAACGCTGGCTGGTCCTCGCGGAGTTCCCGTTCGTGGTCAACCCGCCGCGACTCGCCTTCAGCGGCCGCCCCTACATCGAGAACTACCGCTGGAAGCCGGAGCTGGGCACGAGGTTCCACCTCTTCGACCGCACCAGCGGGGAACACGCCGGTCCGTTCGAGGCCGATGCCCGCTTCGCCTTTCACCATGTCAACGCCTACGAGGACGGAGACGAGGTCGTAGCCGACATCTGCACCTTCGCCGACCCGACCATCGTTGAGGACCTCTACATGGAGCGCCTGCGGGCCGGCAAGCCGATCGCTCCCTCGCATCTGGAGCGCTTCCGGATCTCGCCCCAGGCGGGGACGGTGACGAGCGAGCGGCTGATCGACGAGCAGATGGAGTTGCCGCGCATCAACTACGCCCGCTGCAACGAGCGGCCCTACCGCTACGCGTGGAGCATCGGCGCCGACGGCACCTGGATCGACCGGATCGTCAAGGCTGACCTGGCCGAGCGCAGCTCGACGGTGTGGTCTGAGGAGGGCTGCTTCCCGGGCGAGCCGGTGTTCGTGGCGGCTCCCGACGCCGACGATGAGGACGAGGGGGTGCTGTTGTCGGTCGTTCTCGATGGGCGGACGGGCACCTCATTCCTGCTCGTCCTCGACGCCGGAACGCTCGCCGAGCTGGCCCGGGCCGAGGTACCGCACCACATCCCCTTCGGCTTCCACGGCCAGTTCGCGCGGGACTGAGCAGGAAGAGGGTGGCCCCGATTCTGCGGCGGGCGAGGGGCTAGCCGGCAGCCAGCGGCTGCCCGGCGCCCTCGCGACGCCGATCAGCTCCCGCATGAAGCCGGGCAGGTCGGATCACCGCAGCCCGGCGCCGGTCGAGCGGTTTGTGAGGAGCCATGATCAGCGAGGATAGTCGCGTGCGGCGCGCCGGCATCTCCCTGCTCGCGGCCGCGATCGCGGCGGTGGTCGCAGGCTGCGGAGGCGGCGGCGCGGCGGGCGCCGCCGGGCGCTGGCTGCCGGCCCCGACCACTGCCCCCTGGCAGTGGCAGCTTCAGGGCCACATCGACACCTCGATCCCGGCGGGGGTCTACGAGCTGGACGGGTTCTTCACCTCGAGGCGGGTGGTGCAGCGGCTCCACGACCAGGGCCGCAGGGCAATCTGCTACCTCGACGTCGGCTCCTGGGAGAGCTACCGGCCCGACCGCGACGAATTCCCGAAGTCGGTGATCGGAAAGCGCTACCAGGGATTTCCCGACGAGCGCTGGCTCGACATCCGGCGCTTTCACCGCTTCGCGAAGCCGCTGCGGGCGCGCTTCGACATCTGCGAGCGCAAGGGTTTCGACGCGGTCGAGCCGGACAACGTCAACGGCTTCAGCAACCCGACCGGGTTCCCGCTCACCGCCCACGACCAGCTGCGGTTCAATCGCTGGGTCGCGAGGCAGGTGCACAGCCGCGGCATGTCGGTGGCGCTGAAGAACGACCCCGAGCAGGCCCGGCGCCTGGCCCGTGCCTTCGACTTCGCGGTCGTCGAGCAGTGCTTCCAGTACCACGAGTGCGGGCGCTTCGAGCCCTTCGTCGACGCCGGCAAGGCGGTGTTCGAGGCCGAGTACGAGCTGCGCCCGGCCCAGTACTGCGAGCGGGCGAAGGCGCTTCAGTTCAGCGCGATCCGCAAGGGCTACGACCTGCGGGCGCAGCCCTGGCGGCCCTGCCC
Organism: uncultured Solirubrobacterales bacterium; assembly: GCA_963772265.1. Lineage (GTDB taxonomy): Bacteria > Actinomycetota > Thermoleophilia > Solirubrobacterales > 70-9 > Mayfieldus. The sequence goes on from CAVYWS010000007.1 coordinate 70,868, forward strand.
GACCGGCTGAGGGTCATTGCCTGCGCTTGCGCTTGCGGCGCTCGCCGGGCGGACGCGGCGGGTTCGCCGGCTCTGCCTCCGGCTTCGCGGCTTCGCCGCCCGGCTCGCCCTCGTCGTCGGCCCTGGCCAAGCGACTCCGCCGCCCGCTCGCCGGGGGTCGGCCAGGGCATCGCCTTTCCGGCCTCCCAGGCCGGCGGCCGGCCCCCGGGCGAACGGCGCCCGATCAGCAGCCCGAGGTAGACCAGCCACAGAAGCGTGAACTGAAAGAACTGGGGGATCACCGAGGCGACCCCGAGCGCCGCGCCGAGCGAGCCCCAGAACCTCGTCAGCAGACCGACCCGCAGGGCCTGAAAGCAGGTGTAGGCCATGACGAAGGCAAAACCGAGCGTGCCGGCGAACCCCAGGCCGGCGGCGAGACCGCGCAGCGAGGTGTCCTCGATCACGTTCTCGGCCACCTTGTCGGCGTGATCGCCGTTGCCCATGATCCCCTTGGCGACGAACTTCGGCGCGGCGTCATGGAGCGAAAGCGCGGTGACGATCGCGAACGCCGCCAGGAAGATCGGCGCCGCGATCACAAGGCCGATGAACTGGCGCCGCATCCGGTCGCTGCGGGCAAGCGCGGCCGAGAACAGGTAGACGAGTGGCACCGCCAGCAGCGCCGTCCCCACAGCCCGGATCACGTAGGCCAGGATCAGGGTGCCGGAGTCCTTGTCGACCTGGCGCAGGAGGTCGGCGTTGCCCTCGGCGTTGTAGTTGCGGGCCAGGATCACGAGCTGGATCGCCAGCAGCACCACGGCGCCGATCGTCACCAGGGCAGCCGGAGTCGCCCAGCGCCGTTCGCGCTCGATGATCTCGTTCGGGGTCACCGCAGCACTAGTCGCCGGTCGCGGCTTTCGGTCGCTCCTCGGCGGTCAGCTCGTCCGCGCGCACCGGGTAGTACTCGTAGTCCTGGGGCTCGGCGATCCGCGAGATCCGATCGCCGACGGCGAGCAGCAGGTCGAGGAAGGGCGCGGCGACCCCGATCACCCTCTCGACCCGCTCACGGTTGCGGCGCTGGGCCGGGGTCAGAGCGCCCGCGTGTCGGCGCGGTGGGGGTGCGCTCGTCCGTCATCAGCCGCGCTCGTGGAAGAAGAACTGTGGCAGCGCGCCCTCGATGACCTCCTGGGTCATCCGCTGGGCCACCTCGAGATTGCCGGTTCGGACCGCGATGTCGTCGAGGGTGACGATCCCGGTCAGCTCGCCGTTGTCGACCACCGGCAGGCGCCGGACCCGGTGCTGGACCATCAGCGCCGCCGCCTCCTCGAGCTCCATCTCGGGTTCACCGCTGACCAGGGGCCGGGTCACCCGCTCGCCCATCGGCAGCTGCGGATCGACACCATCGCCCAGCACCCGCACGGCGAGGTCGCGGTCGGTGACCATCGCGATCGGCAGGCCATCGGGCTCGACGATCACCACCGAGCCGACGTTGTGGTCGCGCATCAGCGCCGCCACATCGGCGGCGCTGGATTCCGCGCCGGCGGTGACAACTCCGGTCGTCATGATCTCGCGCAGCTGCACGGCCGGTACCGTATCGCCGCATGGAAGCAGCCAGGCAGAAGGGGCCGATCGCCGTCTACGGGGCCACCGGGTTCACCGGCAAGCTGGTTTCCCACGAGCTGCAGCGCCGCGGCGCCGACTTCGTGGTCTCGGGACGAAACAGCGAGAAGCTGGCTGCGCTCTCCAGCGAGCTGGGCGGCGTGCCGACCGCGGTCGCCTCGGTCGACGACCCCGTAACGCTGCGTGAGCTGCTCGAGCCCTGCGCGGCGGTGATCGCCTGCGCCGGCCCGTTCACCCTGCACGGCGAGCCGGTGCTCGCCGCCGCCGCCGAGACCGGCACCCACTACCTCGACACGACCGGGGAGCAGTCGTTCATCAGGATGGTCTTCGACCGCTACGGCGCGCAGGGGGAGAAGAGCGGCGCCGCCCTGGTCAGCGGGATGGGATTCGACTACGTGCCGGGGGACATGATCGCCGCGCTTGCGGCCGAGGGGATGGAGCCCGTCGACGAGGTCACCGTCGCCTACCGCGTCGGCGGCTTCGGCCCGACCCGGGGCACCGCCCTCTCCAGCCTGGAGATCTTCCGCGGCGGAGACGTGGAGTGGCGTGACGGGGCCTGGCAGCCGGCGTCGCGCAAGGTCGACGGGGGGAGCTTCCGCTTCGCGCCGCCGGTCGGCGAGAAGCGGACCCTGCGCTACCCGGCCGGAGAGCAGATCACGGTGCCGCGGCACATCCAGACCGCGCGGGTTCGGACGCTGCTCGAGCGGGATGGCGCTGCCACCGCCGCCCGTTGCCACCCTGACGCTGCCGGCGCTCAGCCTTGCGATGCGAACGCCCCTGCGGCGTGCCGTCGGTGCGGTGATCAACCGGATGCCGGAGGGGCCGAGCGAAGAGGACCGTCGCAACGCCAAGTTCATGGTCGGCTGCGAGGTCCGGGCCGGCTCACGGGTGCGGCGCGGATCGGTGACCGGCACCGACGTCTACGGGCTGACCGGAGTCACCACCGTGCACGGGGCGCTGCTCGCCGCCGACCCCTCCTACGACCGCTCCGGCGCCCTGGCCCCCTCGCAGGCGTTCGATCCCGAGCCGTTCCTCGGCGCCCTGTCGGACTTCGGCGTCGCCTTCGAGGTCGAGCCGCTCCCCGAGCCCGCCGCCTCCCCCAGCATCTAGGTGGAGTCGGGTCCGCGCCCGCCCGCGGTTCCTCTCGAGGCCGGCATCGGCCCCGAGAACCCGCCCTGCCCGGCGTGCGGGGAGCCGATGTTCGGCTGGGCCAGGGCCCCGAGCTCAAAGCCGGTGCTCCGCTGCGAGGCCTGCGGGCTCGGGGTCGTCGGCGAGCCGGGCGACGAGGCGGCGGCGCTGCGGGCGCTGGAAGGCCTGCGGATCGACGCCGCAGACCCGCCTCCGCTACCGGATCGCGAACCGCGCCAGCCTCGCGGCCTCGCTGGGGACGAGCGGCTGGGCTTCGATCGAAGCCGGCAGCGTCTATTTCTTCACCCCCGAGGCCGTTCGCCGGCTGGTCTCCGGCCGGGGCCAGGTGCTGGCGCGCAGGCGCTGGGTCGCAGGCGCTTCGATCGCCTCGATGTGGGGGACGCTGATGAACTCGTTCACCTGGGGCCGCAACATCGCGATCGGCTGGCTGGGGAAGGCGACCGCCGAGCCGGCCGCGCAGGGCTGGCAGAGGGGCATGGACCGGGTGATCAGCGTCCTCGCGACGCCGCTGGTCCTGGTCGCGGCGGTGCTGCTCGAGACCGGTGCGGCAATCGCCGGGCGCGGCGCGGTGCTCGAACTGACGCTCAGGCTCGATTGAGCGCGGCGGAGTCCAAAATCTCTCTGACCAGACGGGCCAGATCGGGCGCCGCGGTCACGTGCGGGAGGCCGTCGCCGCCGACATCGACCAGCTTCGTCGCGCCGAGGCGAACCGAGAGCTGCTCGGCCGCCGCCCGCAGCAGCGCTGGGGTCGAGGGGCAGAGGACGATCCGGGTCGGGGACTCGAGGCCGACCATCTCGGCGGTGCGCAGCGACCAGGCCGGCACCGCGCCGAGCTCCGCGAAGAGGCTGCCGGGGGTGCGGCGCGCAACCTCGCCGACAGCCTCGGGGATTCGCTCAGCGCCGGGGCCGAGGTGCGGGAGCCCCCCGCGCAGATAGAGGTCCATCGCCGGCCTCGGCGCCGCCTTTCTGCACCGCGGCGCCGATCGCCTCGCGGTCCGCGGCCAGCCCCTCGGTGGCCTCGGGCAGGTAGGCGAGCAGAGGCGGCTCGATCAGCAGCCCGCCCCGGGCCAGGTCGCGGCGGCGGAGCAGCAGCTCGAGCGCGGCCACGGCGCCCAGCCCCGACCCGCAGACGATCGCCGGATCGGCGTCGAGCGCCTCGAGCAGGGACGCAGCGTCGCCGGCCTGTTCCTCGATCGTCGTCGCCGCGTACTGCTCCGGCGCCCCCGATTCGCCCCAGCCGCGGCGGTCGGGGGCGATCACGCTGGCGTCGCCGCCCGTCGCCTCGATCAGCGGCTCCCAGATCGCCGCCACCGCGGCGGTCTCGTGAAGGCAGAGAAGCGGCGGGCCGGCACCGCGCTCGAGCCAGCGCAGCTCCACCCCGTTGACGAGCAGGGGGCCTCCTACTCGACCCGGCTCCAAAGTCGCTGGCTGATCGGCAGGACGAACTTGCGCGGCGAGTAGCGGCCGACGATCGCGCCCGCGTTCATGATCCGTCCCGGCACGACGGCGCGCTTTCCGGCCTCCGCCGCCTTGACGGCTTCCTCGGCGACGTGGTCGGGGGTGGTCCAGATGAAGCCCGGCGTGTTGTCGGCGCGCTCGATCCCGGCGGCGTCCATGAACTCGGTCCGAACCGGGCCCGGGCAAACGGCGCTGACCGTCACCCCCGCTCCCTTGAGCTCATGGTGAAGCGCCTCGGTGAAGCTGAGCACGAAGGCCTTCGTCGCCGCGTAGGTGGTCTGCTTCGGCAGCGGCTGGAAGGCGGCCATCGAGGCGACGTTGATGATCGCTCCACGCCCTCGCCGCGCCATCGCCGGCGCGAAGCGGCCGCTGAGGTCGACCACCGTCTCGCAGTTGACCCGCACCATCTCCACGAGGCGCTCGCGATCGACGTCGATGAAGTCCCCCGACGAGCCGAAGCCTGCGTTGTTGACCAGGACCTCGACCTCGAGGCCAAGCTCGGAGATCTGATCCTCGAGGCGATCACGCTCCGCCGGTTTGGCGAGGTCGCAGGCGATCACGCCGGCCCGGACCCCATGGCTCTCGTGCAGCTCGTTGGCCAGCTCGGTAAGCCGGTCCTCGCGCCGGGCGACGAGCGTCAGCGCATGGCCGCGGCGGGCGAGGGCCTCTGCGATTGCCGCGCCGATCCCCGACGAGGCGCCCGTGACCAGTGCGGTCGACGCCTCGCTGGGCTCGGGCAGCGCCACAGCCCTATGCGAGCCCTTCGCGGGCCTCGCGCACCAGGGTCACGGCTTCCGGGAAGACGATCCGGATCGCGTCTCGAACCTGCACCGCCTGCTCGTCGCTGCCGCCGGTGAGCTCGAGCCGGTTGATCGCCGCGACGGTCATCTCGACCGCGAGCCGTATCGCGTTGTCGGCCCATGCGACCTTCTGCGAGGACTGCGCCTGCTCGGCCATCTCCTCCAGCCGGGCCCGCAGCTCCTCCGGGTCGCCGAACATTCCAAATCCACCTTCCATGCAACAGAGGTTAGTCGCTGGGCGTCGGTCGCTGGTCGCGCCGGGAAGGTCGCAATCGTCGCGCCTCTCGTCGAGGCCCGGCTCCTACGGTCGCGGCGTGAAGCTGAGGAGCGGGCGAGCGGGGAGCGGCGAGCGTGGAGCAGGCCGGCCTGGTCGCATTGATCGCCGCGATCGCGATCGCGGCGATCTCGGCTCTTGGTCGCCGGGCCCCCGCACGACGCGCCGCGGGCGCTGGGGGCGGCGATCGGCCGGCGCCTTGCCTGCGCTCCCCGGCTTCCCGACGCCTGCCGGCATCACCCGCTCGTCCGCGCCTACGGCTGGCCGCTGGCCCGCCTGGCCCGGGCGCTGGCTCCGCCGCCCGCGACGCGCCCCGGGCCCGGCGGCCTGCCGCTGGTGCCGGTCGACTTCCGCTACTGCCGAACCCCGGGCTGCGCGGTGCCGCGCCCGGGCGCCGAGGGCGTTCACCTGACCACCTCGGGTCGGCGCACCACCGCCTTCGTCTCGGTCGACGACCGGCGCCGCTCGCGCGGCTACGTCGAGCTGAGCTACTGGCTCTACCGGCCCTCGATCGGCTGGGAACGGCTGATGCGCCGCGCGACGCAGGCCGACATTGCTGCGGCCGACGGGACCCCCGTCCTGCTGCGCGACGACCCCAACCTGGTCCCGCTGGAGACGATTCCCGGCCGCGACCAGTACGAGTTCCCGCCCGGCGAGCGCCCGCCGTGGCGCTGGAAGCTGCAGAGCGTCTATCCGGGCTGAAGCCGGGCGTACGTGCGCTGCGGTCGAGGCGAGATACTGCGCGGGATGTCGGAGGAGAACGTCGAGATCGTGCGCCGCGGCTACGAGATGTATGCGGCGGGTCGATTGGCGAGGGCGTGGCGGCGCTGTTCGAGGCCGACGCCGAGATGGCGGACGCGGGCGGTCTCGGAGTCGCGGGCACGGCGGTGGGCACCCGCCGCGGGCCGGAAGGGTTTCTGCGCGGCACCGAGGAGGTGCAGGAGTCGTTCGAGGACTTCCGGATCGAGCCGGAGGACTTCATCGACGCCGGCGACGGGGTGATCGTCCCGGTCCGGATCTCCGGCAAGGGCAGGGCGAGCGGAGTGGAGCAGGAAGAGCACCTCATGCACCTCTGGGTGCTCCGCGACGGCAAGGTGATCCGCGGTGAGGTCTTCCGGACGACCGACGAAGCCCTCGAGGCCGCCCGCCGGGCCGGTTAGGCCCCCGCTCCCTCCGCCGCCGCCTGCCTCGCCTCCTCGGCCCGCGCCTCGCTCTCGGCCCGGTGGATCAGGTCGCGCCAGTTGGTGGTGCGGAAGATCAGCAGCAGCGCCGCCATCCCGAGCACGGCCGACCATGCGGCCATCGCGATCTGGGTGCCGACCGAGAACGAGAGCACGGCGGCGCGCGACGGGCCCTCCAGGGTCGCCACCAGCAGCGCCTGCTGAGCCCCGGCGCCGCCGGGGGTGAAGGGGAGCATGGTCGAGATCGCCTGCACGCTCATCACCAGCATCACGTTCTGAAACGAGCCGCCGATCCCGAACGCCTCGAGGAAGAACCAGAAGGCGGCGAAGCGGCAGAGCCAGGCCAGGGCCTGCCAGCTGACGACCTCGCGCAGGTAGCGGTCGGGCTCGGTGAGGATCGCCACGCCCTGCTTGACCCGCCCCCAGAACTCCTCGGCCCGGCGGGCAACGATCGCAAATCCGATCAGGAAGGCGACCCCGAGCACGGTGAGGGTGAAGATCAGAAGCTGCGGGTGCTGGGCCCAGAAGGCGATGTCGAATGCGGGCAGGTTGGGCAGCTCCGGCGGCCGCGGCAGCAGGCCCTGGGTGAGCGCGTAGACGAAGACAAGCGCTCCGGCCGCGGTGTCGAAGATCGCCTGGACCAGGAACGACGAGGTCAAGGCCGGATAGCTGGAGCGGTGGATCTGGCCGCGGGCGAGAAAGATCTTGGTCGCGTCGCCGACCCTTGCGGGCACGATCGCGTTGATCCCGGCTCCGGCCAGATAGGCGCCGGCCACGCCACGAAACGGCACCCTGATCTCCGGATATGCGGCGTGCAGGACGTTCTGCCAGGCCCGTGACCGGGCCAGGTACATCGCGAGCAGAAACAGCAGCGCGAGGCTGAGCGCGCCCCAGTTGACGTCGGCGAGGTGCTCGAAGAACTGCCCCGCGGCGTCGAAGAAGGAGCGGAAGCTGGAACCGATGCTGGCCTGTGGCGGAAGGGCCGGTGCGCTCACCAAACCGCCTCGTGCTCCTCCATCACGCCGAACCCCTCGGCCAGCTCGATTCCCTCGAGCGAGCCGCTGAAGGTGCCGAACAGGTGCCGGTAGCGCGAGCGGAAGAAGAGCAGGTTGTCGTTGCGCGCCCGCTCGCTCTCGGCCGCGAAGGCCAAGCGGGCGCCATCGGCGAAGTCGATCGACTCCAGTCCCGCGAAGGCGACCGGCTCCGGCTCGTGAGGGGAGCCCTCGACCCAGATCGCCCGCTCGCTGCCGCGCTCGGGATCGTTGATGCCGCTTGCCAGGTTCCAGGCGAGGGCCCGCCCGTCGGCGGCCCGGCCGACGCCCGCCGACCAGTGCCAGCTGGTGTGGCGCTGGTGATAGCCGGCCGACTCGTCCTCGACCCCGAGCCCGTCGACCCGCCAGTACCGGCCTCCCGCCTCGATCGTGCCGCTGACCGGGACCCCGGCCCGCTTTCGGGTCCAGCCGTAGCCGCGCTCGCCGCTGGGGCAGATCGACTCGATCGCCTCCGAGTCGCCGAGCCGCAGGTTGGCGCTCACTTCGCCGGCCCGGAGGCGGATCTCGGCGCCGTCCATCTCGACCTCGCTCCCCCCGGGAAGGATCCGGGTGTGGGCGTGGCGCCGTCCGCCCTCGCGGTCCCAAACCGCCCAGAAGCTCTGCCGCATCGGCCCGACCTGGACCCGGGCCGCGCAGAGCATCACCGCGGGGTCGAAGAGACCGACGTAGCGCCAGCGCTTTCGCATCCGCCCCGCCCGCAGCAGAGGCATCGGCTCGGGAGGCACGGGAAGGTCGGGCCGGCCAGGTCCCGGCCCCCGCCAGGGCAGCCTTTCGGCGACCCCTGATCGCTCGGTCACGCTCATCACAAATGAAGTTCGCGCTCGGCCCCGGACCAAGCTCTCTGGTTCAGCCTCGCGCTCACGGAGCGAAGCTACACTAGCCCGCCGTGACCGAGGCTCGGACACAGGCAGAGGTTCCATCCAGCGCCCCCCACGATCCCTCCGACGAGGCGATGTGCGCGCGGGCGCGCGAGCGGTTCAGCGCCGACCGCGGCCGCCGCATGCCGCGCCGCCGCCCCCGCCACGCGGCGATGCCCACCCTGATCATCATCGGCGGCCTGAAGTGCGGGACGACCAGCATCCACCATTACCTCGGCCTCCATCCCGAGGTCCAGATGTCGAAGCCGAAGGAGCTCAACTTCTTCGTCTCCGAGCTCAACTGGGACCTCGGGGTCGACTGGTACATGACCCGCTTCGACGACCGCTTCGCGGTTCGCGGCGAGTCCTCCCCCCACTACACCAACCTGCCCCGATTCGACGGGGTCGCAGAGCGGATCAAGCGCCACTGCCCCGACGCCAAGCTGCTCTACATGGTCCGCGACCCGATCAAGCGCATCCTCTCGCACTGGGTCCACGCCAAGGGGGCGGGCTATGAGGGCGGCGAGATGGAGGAGGTCCTGTCACGGCCCGACAGCGCCTACGTTCAGCGCTCGATGTACTGGATGCAGCTTCAGCCCTATCTGGAGCTCTTCGACCGGAGCCAGATCGAGCTGATCAGCTCCGAGGAGCTGCAGAACGAGCGCCAGGAGACCATGAGGCGGGCTTTCCGCTTCGTCGGCGTCGACGAGGGCTTCACCCACGAGCAGTTCGACCGCGAGTGGGAGAAGTCGAGCGCCAAGACCGGCGACAAGTACCAGGTGATGGAGCGCCTGATCAAGCTGCCCGGGCTGCGCTCGTTCGACCGCAACTTCGACCGCCTGCCCGAGTCGCTGCGCTGGATGGTGGAGAAGGTCGTCCACGACCCCGAGAAGCCCTCGGCGCCGAAGCCGAAGCTGCCGGACGAGCTCTTCGAGCGGATGCGGGGCTGGTTCCGGGACGACGTCGCGGGACTTGAGGAGTTCGCCGGCCGCCGCTTCGAGGGCTGGAACGAGTACTGATCTTCGTCCTGCCGATGCGCGTCGCGGTAGCCGCTGACGAGCGGGTCGGGGTCGCCGAGCCGGTGGTCGAGGAGCTGCGCCGCCGAGGCCACGAGCCGATCGTGCACGGTGCGCTCTCGGACTCCGAGCGCGACGACTGGGCCTGGGCATCGGAGGCGGCCGCGAGGGACGTCGCCGACGGCCGCGCCGAACAGGCGATCGTCTGCTGCTGGACCGGAACCGGCGCCTCGATCGCCGCCAACAAGGTGCCGGGGATCCGCGCCGCGCTCTGCGCCGACGCGCAGACCGCGGAGGGGGCACGGCGCTGGAACGACGCCAACGTCCTGGCCTTGAGCCTGCGGACGACCTCGGAGGCGGAGCTGGCGGAGATCCTCGATGCCTGGTTCGCGGCCGAGCCCAGCGCCGAGTCCGACGACCGCGCCAACGTCGGGCACCTGGACCAGATCGGCCTCGACTAGGTGCGGCGCCTCGTCCCCGACCCCGGTCCGACCACGGTCGAGCAGCAGCTCGCCGGCCTTGACCTGGTCGACCTCGCCTACGCCGAGCGCCCCTACGTCGTCGTCAACTTCGCCGTCACGATCGACGGACGGGCGGCGATCGGGGGCCGCTCGGGGCCGATCGGGTCGCGCACCGACAGCGAGATGCTGCAGCTGCTGCGGACCCGCGCCGACGCGGTGATGATCGGCGCCGGCACGATGCGCGCCGAGCGCTACGGGCGCATGGTCTCCGACCCCGAGCTGCGCGCCCGCCGCCAGCACAGCGGTCTCGCCGCCGACCCGCTGGCGGTGATCGTCTCCGGCCGCCTCGACCTGCCCTGGGACGCCGGGCTGTTCACCGACGGAGGGGGCGAGGTCGTGATCTTCACCACCGCCGACACCGATCCCCCGGAGACCGAGACTCCGCTCGAGGTGATCCGGCATGACGGCCCTGCCGTCGACCCGGTCGAGATGCTGCGCTATCTGCGCCAGGACCGCGGCGTCAGAGGGCTGCTCTGCGAGGGAGGGCCCGGGCTGCACAGCGTGCTCCAGTCGCTTGAGCAGGTCGACGAGGTCTTCGTCACCTTCGCCCCCAAGTTGACCGGCGGGGCCGAGCCGCGGATGATCGAGGGAGACCTGCCGCAGCCAAGCGAGTGGGAACTGGCCTGGCTGCTCGAGGAAGAGGGCGAGCTTTTCGCGCGCTACAGGCGCGCCGGCTGAACCGGCTCCCCCCGCGGTCGAGCGTGTTAGCTTGGCCGTCGTGCGGGGGCACAGGGGACTGATCACGGGAATCGCGGCGGCCGTCTGCCTGCTCTGGGCCGCCCCGGGCGCAACCGCCCGCGACGTCACCGTCACCTCTTTCGACGGCACGCAGATAAACGCCCACTTCTATCCGGGCAACGGCGTCGACGCGAGCCACCCCGCCCCCACCGTCCTCGAGGGGCCGGGTTGGAGCTCGGCGGGCGAGACCTCGGGCGGAGGCGGCGGCACGGCGGCGGCCGGGGCCGTGTTCGCGGGGCCGAGCGGGATCGACACCTTGATCGACCACGGCTTCAACGTCCTCACCTGGGACCCGCGCGGCTTCGGCCAGTCGGGCGGCACGGTCGAGATCGACGACCCCCGCTACGAGGGTCGCGACGTGCAGGCGCTGATCGACTTCGTCGCCCGGCAGCCGGAGGCAAAGCTTGATCGCCCGGGCGACCCGAGGGTCGGCATGGCGGGTGCGAGCTACGGGGGCGGGATCCAGCTCGTCACCGCGGCAATCGACCACCGCGTCGACGCGATCGCACCGACGATCGCCTGGCATTCGCTGCTCACCAGCCTCTTTCCCGACAGCTCGATCAAGCTCGGTTGGGGCTCGATCCTGATCGCCGCCGGCATCGAGGGCGCGACCCTGCCCGGCGGCCTGCAGGACCCGGCCGCCGCTCCCGGCCGCCAGGACCCGCACTTCTACGACACGCTCGTCAACGGCGCCGCGACCGGCACGGTCCCGCAGTCGGACCTCGACTGGTACGCGTCGAAGGGACCCGGCGATCTGGTCAACCAGATCAAGGCGCCGACGCTGTTCCTGCAGGGCACCGTCGACACCCTGTTCCCGCTCGACGAGGCGGTCGCCAACTTCAACGCGGTCCGCAGCCACGGCGTGCCGACGAAGATGATCTGGTACTGCGGCGGCCACGGCGCCTGCTTCACCGGGGAGGACGACCAGAGCTACCTCGACATGCGGGTCCTGGACTGGTTCGACCGCTACCTGCTCGGCAAGCGCAAGGTCGACACCGGCCCTCGCTTTGCCTGGTTCGACGACAACAGCGCCCTGCGGACCAGCAACGACTATCCGCTGAACCCGGCCGGAGCGCTGAAGGCGACCGGATCGGGGACGCTGCCGCTGGTCCCCGGACAGGGCAGCGGCGCATTGATCTTCGCCACCCAGGCCGCGAACGCGGTCAACGTCGGCATCCCCGGGCCGGCGATCGCCTCGAACGTGGTCGGGGCGCCGAAGCTGTCGCTGACCTACAGCGGCCTCGCGGCGCCGGCGAAGACGTTCGTCTACGCGCAGATCGTCAATCCGCGCAGCGGCTACGTGCTCGGCAACATCTCCACCCCGATCCCGATCGTGCTCGACGGCCTCCCCCACACGATCAGCCGCTCGCTGGAGATGATCGCCGCGCGGGCCCCGGCCGGCGGCGGCTACACGCTGCAGCTCACACCCTCGTCGAGCCTCTACGACATCCAGCGCTCGGCCGGGGCGGTCAACTTCTCCTCGGTCGGCATCCAGCTGCCGCTCGGCAACCCGGTCGGCTAGCCACGCCACGGGCGGCAAAACCGCCGCAGCGGTAGGTTTTGGGCGATGGACTTCTCGCCGTCGCCGCAGGTCGAAGAGCTGCTGGAGCGGATCCGCGCGTTCATGGACGAGCACGTCTACCCCAACGAGCGCGAGGCGTCGGTGGCGCTGGACGACGAGGTCGCGCCGGGCGTCGCCTATCCGGCGATCGTGCGCGAGGTCCGCGAGCGGGCCCGCGCCGACGGGCTATGGAACCTGTTCATGCCCGACGAGCGCTACGGCCCCGGGCTCGCGAACTGGGAGTACGGGATCCTCTGCGAGGAGATGGGGCGCAGCCCGGTGCTGGCGCCGATGGCCTTCAACTGCTCGGCACCCGACACCGGCAACATGGAGATCCTCGCCGAGCACGGCACCGACGAGCAGAAGGACGAATGGCTGCAGCCGCTGCTCGAGGGCGAGATCCGCTCCTGCTTCTCGATGACCGAGCCCGAGGTCTCCGGATCGGATCCCACCGGCCTGCGGGCGAGTGCCGAGCTCGATGGCGACGAGTGGGTGATCAACGGGCACAAGTGGTTCACCTCGGGGGCGGTAGGCGCCTCGCTGGCGATCGCGATGGTCGTCACCGAGCCCGAGGGGCATCCCTACGCCCGCGCGAGCATGATCCTCGTCCCCGTCGACAACCCGGGCTTCGACCTGGTCCGGCCGATCCCGGTGATGGGCCATGACAAGGGCCCCGGCCACTGCGAGATCCGCTACGAGAACTGCCGGGTCCCGGCCGCGAACCTGCTCGGCGAGCGCGGGATGGGCTTCGTGATCGCCCAGGACCGGCTCGGGCCGGGGCGGATCCACCACTGCATGCGCGCGATCGGGACAGCCGAGCGGGCGCTGGAGATGATGTGCGACCGCGCCAACTCGCGCGAGGCCTTCGGCGGACCGCTTGCCGACAAGCAGTTCATCCAGGACTTCATCGCCAAGTCGCGGATGGAGATCGACCAGGCCCGCCTTCTGACCCTCTACGCCGCCTGGAAGATGGACACCGAGGGAAAGCGCGCCGCCCGCCAGGCGATCTCGCAGATCAAGGTCGTCGCCGCGAACGTGGTGATGGACGTGCTCGATCGCGCGATCCAGACCCACGGCAGCCTCGGGATGACCGAGGACACGCCGCTGGCGGCGATGTGGCGCTTCTCCCGCATGCTGCGCCTCGCCGACGGCCCCGACGAGGTCCACAAGATGGTGATCGCGCGCCGGGAGCTGAACCGGCGCGCGAAGGCGGCGGCGGGCGACGCGGAGTCAGACGGCGCCACGGCCCCGCAGCCGGCGAAGGCCTAGCCGAGCCGGGCCTCGGCCTCGGCGGCCGCGGCCGCCAGGTCCTCGACCGACTTCGCGAACTGCTGGAAGCCCTGTTCGGCCTTGCCGTAGCCGCCGGCCGCGTAGCGCGAGTAGACCCCCTCGAGGATGATCGCCAGCTTCCAGCGAGCCAGCGCGACGTAGAAGTCCAGCTCCGAGAGGTCGCGGCCGGAGCGCTCGGCGTAGCGCTGCATCAGCTCGTCGCGGGTCGGAAAGCCCGCCGCAAGTGTCGGCGGCTGCATCAGCGCCGTCAGCTGGTCGCCGGGCTGGGCCCAGTAGACGAACAGCATCCCGACGTCGGCGAGCGGGTCGCCGAGGGTGCAGAGCTCCCAGTCGACAACCGCGGCGACCTCGCCGGAATCGGCGAGGATCATGTTGTCGAGCCGGTAGTCGCCGTGGACGATCGTCGCCGGGCCCTGCTCTGGGATCCGGGCGACGAGGCGGTCGTGGACCTCGTCGACGACCGGCAGCTCGCGGGTCTTCGACTTGCGCCACTGCCCCTGCCAGCGGTGAAGCTGGCGGGCGACGTAGTCCTCCCGCTTGCCGAGGTCGCCGAGCCCGGCCGAATCGACGTCGACCGCATGGATGTCGACCAGGGTGTCGGCGACACGCTCGCCTATCGCTCCCCGCTCTGACTCGTCGAAGTGCTCCTCCGCCTCGGCCTGGGAGCGCAGGATCGGGCCCTCGACGAACTCCATGACGTAGAACGGCGCCTCGTTTACCGACTCGTCCTCGCAGAAGCCTGCGATCGGGGCAACCGGCACCTCGGTCGCGGCCAGCGCCGAGACGACCTTCTGCTCGCGGCCCATGTCGTGGGCGGAGCCGAGACGCTTGCCGAGCGGCGGCCGCCGCAGGGCCCAGCGCCGGCCGTTGGCGTCGCTGACCTCGTAGGTCAGGTTGGAATGTCCGCCGGAGATCTTGCGAAACGAGAGCGGCAGCTCGCTGCCCGCGATGTTGGCCTCGAACCAGCCCTCGACCCCGGCCCGGTCGATGCCGTCGGGGGCCTCGGTGGTCGGTGTAGCCTCATCGGCCATTCGCGCCCAAGCATATGACCGATGCCCCGACACCAAAGACCCTGCTGGTCGACTTCGGCGGAGTCCTGACCACCGACATCTGGTCGAGCTTCGCTGCCTTCTGCGACCAGCGCGGCCTCGAGCCCGGCGCCGCCAAGCGGCTCTTTCGCGAGAACCCCGAGGCCCTGGCGGCACTTCGCGGGCTGGAAACCGGCGAGGTCGAGTCGCCGGATTTCGAGCGGCGCTTCGCGCAGCTGCTCGGAGACCGAGCCGGAGGGCCTGATCGAGGGCCTGTTCGCCGGCCTGCAGCCGCTGGAGCCGATGGTCGAGGCGGTGCGCGGGTTCCGGGCCGCCGGGGTTCCGACCGGACTGGTCTCCAACTCCTGGGTCATGGACCACTACACCGAGCCCAGATCCGCGCCCTCTTCGACGAGGTCGTGATCTCGGCCGAGGTCGGGATGTACAAACCTGAGCCCGAGATCTTTCTGCTCGCCGCGGAGCGGCTCGGAGCGGATCCAACCGACTGCGTCTTTGTCGACGACCTGCGCGAGAACTGCGCCGGGGCCGAAGCGGTCGGGATGACAGCCGTGCTTCACCGCGACGCGGAGAAGACGATCGCCCGACTCGAGGAGCTGCTGGGAGTGGAGCTGGCCGGACCCGGCTAGCCGAGGGCGCCGACGGCGCCGTCGAGGGTGTTGTTCACCGTTCCGCCGAGTCCGCCGGGAAGGGTGTCGAGCGGGCTGGTTCCGTCGCCGCCGCCGCCTCCGCCGCCACCGCCGCCTGGGGTGGGAGCGCCGGGGAGGCTGGGGACGCCGGGAACTTCGGGGAGCGGAATCTGGAGGCCGGGATCGCCGCCGTCAGGGTTGGTGCCGGTCGGATCGGGAAGCGTCGTGCCACCGCCTGTCGTGCCAGTGGTGCCGGGGCCGGTCGAGCCACCGCTTCCGGTTGTGCCGAGGGGGCCTCTGCCGCCGCCGGAGCCGCCGCCACCGGTCAAGCCGCCACCGCCGCCCGAGCCACCGCCCGCGTCTCCGCGAGCAGCGCCGGTGCCGGTCGCTGCCGTGCCGGGCGAGTTGGTCGATGAGGCGCTGCCGACGAGACGCGAGAGGTGGCCGCCGGCCTGCTGGCCAGCCGCCCCGGCCGAGGGATCGCTTGGGGCGCCGGCGAATGCGCCGAGGCCGAGGAAACCGCCGGGGCCGGCGCTGAATCCGATCACCGCCGCGACGAGGACCGGAATCGAGAGAAGGGCTGCGCTGAGGATGCCTCGGGTGGCCATCCGCCTGCGCCATTCCCGGGCCAGCGTGTCGTGAAGCGTTTCTTGCGCTATTGCATCATGCATAGCCGCCCGCCGTTAGTGTAAAGCGAGGGAGGCCTTCTGTGTGAACCCATCGCTCGCTAACCGGCTCAGGATTGGCTTTGCAATCACATTTGCGCTGCTCGCAGGCGTAACTGTGATCGGTGTCGAGCGCCTCTTTCAGCTCCGCCATGACTACGAGGGGTCGAACAACACGGCCTGGCAGGTGCAGATCGACGGCGAGCACATGTCGCAGGGGTTCCTCGGCGAGCAGTCGGCGATCCTCTTCCAGGCGCCAACCGATCGCGCCGGGGCGCGCGAGCGCTATCAGACCAACGCCGCGAGCTCCGACGCGGCCGCGGAAGACGCACGCAACCTGACTGACGAAGGGAGCCGCTTCCGCGCCAACGTCGACCGGGCGGTGGCCGCGGAGCGCACCTGGCGCAACGAGGTCGCCGAGCCGGCCCTTGCCGGACACGCGGTGCCGCCGGCCCGGCAGCGCGCCGTCGCGACCCCGGTCGGGGAGGCGAGCGACGCCCTGATCAGCAGCCAGGTCCAGGAGCGGCGCGACCTGCGCGACAAGGTCAACGACGACACCCGCAAGACGGCGCTGCTCGTCGGCGTCGGGCTGATCTCGGGCCTGATCGCCGCGATCCTTCTGTTCTCGGGCCTGATCGCCTCGATGCGACGACCGCTGGAGCGGCTCGTATATGCGTCCGGGAAGCTGGCCGAGGGCGACCTGCAGACCAGGGTCGAGGTCGGCGGCCCGGCCGAGACCGCGACCCTCGGCAACGCCTTCAACGAAATGGCCGACGAGCTGCAGGGGGCCTATCGCGGCATCGAGGAAAGCCGAAGACGCCTGCAGGTGACGATGGAGAGCCTCGGAGACGGCGTGATCACGATCGACTCCAAGGGCGTGGTGTCCGATGCGAACCCGGCAGCGCGGCGGCTGATGTCAGGAGCGACGATCGGCTCCTCGATCCGAGACGTGCTGGTCTCAAACGAGGTCACGCCGCGAAAGGTCGAGCGCCTGCTGGCCGGGCTGGAGCGCGACGAGCTGCGAATCGGGGAGGGCAGCACCGAGCTTGCGATCACCGGCTCACCGATGGGCACCCCGGAGGGCGGCAGCGTGCTCTCGGTGCGTGACGTCTCCGAGCGCGCCCGGCTGGAGCGGATGAAGGACGAGTTCGTGCTCACCGCGTCGCACGAGCTGCGCAGCCCGCTGACCTCGGTGCAGGGATTCGCCGAGCTTCTGATGCTGGAGAAGGACCAGCTTTCCGAGAAGCACTCGGAGACGGTCGAGATCATTCTCGACAACACCCGCCACCTGGTCCGCCTGCTCAACGACCTCCTCGACCTCGCCCGCAGCGACGCCGGCAGGCTGACGATCAACCCGGTTCGCTCCGAGGTCGGCCCGATCGTCGCCGGAGCGGCGCGCCTGATCATGGGCCTGACCAACTCGCGCCAGCAGCGGCTCGAGGTCGAGATCGAGTCCGACCTACCCCAGGTGAGCGTCGAGCCGGACCGGATCATGCAGGTGCTCGTCAACCTGCTCACCAACGCAACCGAGTACTGCCCGGAGGGCTCGACTATCAAGGTCACCGCCTCGGCGGTCGGCTCGGAGGTCGAGGTCGCGGTATCAGACGACGGCCCCGGGATCCCCGCCGACCAGATCGACCACGTCTTCGACCGCTTCACGCGCGGAGAGGCGGGGATGACCCAGCGCGTCGGCGGGACCGGGTTGGGACTCGCGATCGCGAGGTCGCTGATCGAATTGCACGGCGGAGCAATAGGTGTCACATCCAAGGAGGGCGACGGCACCACCTTCAGGATCGTCCTCCCTGCCCTCCCCGATCGGGAGGCAGTCGAGGAGCCGGCCGCGGCTGCGGTCGAGAGTTCATGACAAGGGTCCTGGTCGCCGACGACTCAGAGACCATCCTGCTGCTGATGCAGACGCGGCTCGAGATGGAGGGCTATGAGGTCTCCACGGCCGCCGACGGGCAGGAGGCCGTTGAGGCACTGGCCGCAGCCGGTCCCGACGGGCAGCCCGACCTGATCCTGCTCGACGCGATGATGCCCCGGATGTCCGGCCTCGACGTGCTTCGCACCCTGCGCGGCGAGGGCAGCGAGACCCCGATCCTGATCGTCAGCGCCCACCGCGCCGACGAGACGCTGTCCGAGGCGGAGAACCTCGGCGCCAACGCCTGCATCGCCAAGCCGATCGACTTCGACGACCTGCTCGGCAGAATCGCCAGCCTGACCGGCAACGGCGGCTAGGTCCGGGCGACCTCGAGCCGGATCGGGCGCCCCTTCAGCTTCGTCCCGTCGAGCCGCTCGACCGCCTGGTCGGCGGCGCCGGCTTCGAGCTCGACGAATGAGAACCGCTCGAGCACGCGGATCGAGTCGATCGAGTTCTCGGGCACCACGGCGCCCTCCTCGAGCGCCCAGCGAAGGTCCTCCTCGCTGATCCCGCTGCGGCGCCCCCGGTTGACGAACAGCTTCACGCTGCCCTCGGCCGGGCCCTCTCGCTCCTCCTTTGCCTCGCTGGGGGGGCGGCGGCGCGGCGCCGGGGCGTGCTCGAGTCGATCCTCGGGGGCCTCCCAGGCGCCGATGCTGACCTTCGCCTCGCGCTCGATCCGGGGGATCTCCTTGCGCTGGCTCGGGGTGACCAGGGTGATCGCGCGGCCGGTGCGGCCGACCCGGCCGGTGCGGCCGATCCGGTGCACGTAGGAGTCGGTGGTGTCGGGGACGTCGTAGTTGATGACGTGGGTGACGTGCTCGATGTCGAGCCCGCGGGCGGCGATGTCGGTGGCGACCAGCAGCCGCACCCGATGCTCCTTGAACGCGATCATCACCCCGTCGCGCTGGCCCTGGCTCATGTCGCCGTGCAGCGCCTTGACGTCAAGCCGGCGGTCCTGAAGGGCCTTGTCCAGCCGCGCCGCGCCGATCTTGGTGCGGCAGAAGATGATCGCCTGCTCGGGCTCCTCGGCGCGCAGCAGCTCGATCAGCTTCGCCGCCTTCTCCCTGCCCGGCACCTCGAGGTAGGCCTGCTCGATCGCGTCGACCGTGAGCTGCTTAGGCGTGACCCTGATCGTCACCGGGTCGTACATGTAGCTCTCGGCCAGCCGCTGGATCGGCGGCGGGATCGTGGCCGAGAAGAGACCGGTCTGGCGGCCGTTCGGGCACTGGCGCAGAATCCGCTCGACGTCCTCGATGAAACCGAGGTCGAGCATCTCGTCTGCCTCGTCGAGGATCACGTAGCGCGCGGCGGTCAGGACCAGCGAGCGGCGCGAGATCAGGTCCTTCATCCGGCCCACGGTGGCGACGACGACCTGGGCGCCGGCCCGCAGCTGGGCCTGCTGGGAGCGGATCGGGGCGCCGCCGAAGACGGCGACGATCTCGACCGCGAGGTGCTCGGCGTAGGCGCGCAGCGCCTGGGTGACCTGGATGCAGAGCTCGCGGGTGGGCGTCAACACGATCGCCTGCACCTCGTCGCTCGCGGGATCGAGGTACTGGAGCAGCGGCAGCCCGAAGGCCGCGGTCTTGCCCGTCCCGGTCTGGGCCTGGCCGATCACGTCGTGGCCGGCGAGCAGCTCCGGGATCGCCTGCTCCTGGATCGGAGTCGGCTCCTCATATCCGAGCTCGTCGAGCGCGGTCTGTATCTCGGGCGCTAGCCCCAGGTCGCGAAATGCGGACATCGGGCGCTGCCTACCTGCTCGGGTCCAGAAGCAGCTTGCCCTGGGTCTTGCGGCCGGCGATCTCCTCGTGCGCCTTGCGAACCTCGGACATCGGGTAGACCCCGCCGATCACCGCCCGCAGCTCGCCCGCCGCGACGGCGCCGAGCAGTTCCCCGATCCCCTGGCGCAGGACGTCGGGGCGGCGGAACAGGTGAACGAGCCAGAAGCCGATCACGGCGCGGCTGTTGCGCATCAGGTGCCCGGTCGGGACCTTGTTCTCCTCGCGTGAGGCGATCCCGAAGGCGACCAGGCGCCCGAACGGCGCCAGGGTCCGCAGCGTCGCCTCGAACGCGTCGCCGCCGCTCATCTCCAGCACCACGTCGACCATCTCGCCGTCGTTGGCGGCGATGATCTGCTCGCCGAGGTCGTCGGCACGCGAGTCAACCGCGGCGTCGGCGCCGAGCTCGAGGGCGAGCGCCCGCTTCTCCTCGCTCGAGGCGAGGGCGATCACCCGGCCGCCAAGCCGCTTCGCCAGCTGCACCGCGATGCTGCCGGTGCCGCCGCCGGCGGCCTCGACCACGACGGTCTCGCCTGACTCGAGGTGGGCCGAGACGTTGAGCAGGCTCCAGGCCGTGAGGCCCTGCAGCAGCAGCGCCGCCGCCTGGTCGTCGTCGACGCCGTCGGGGACCGGCACCAGCGCCGCCTCGGGCACGGCGACCTGCTCGGCGTAGCCGCCGTTCATCAGCAGCGCCGCGACGCGGCGCCCGTCCGGCGTCGTGCCGCTGACCTCGCCGCCGGGGACCATCGGCAGCTCCTGCTCGGCCAGATAGTCATTGCGGGTGACGTGGGTGTCGGCGAAGTTGATCCCGGCCCGCGCGACCTGGACCAACACCTCGCCCTCGCCGGGCTCGGGGTCGGGCAGTTCGGTGTGCTCGAGCACCTCCGGCCCACCGAACTCCTTGATCTGAATAGCCTTCACGACCGGCAGTCTCCCGCAACCGATGCCCTCATGTCACTGACAGTCGTTGGGTCGATCGCATTCGACTCGGTGCGAACCCCGTTCGGGGAGCGCGAGCGCATGCTGGGCGGCTCCGCCGTCCATTTCGCCCTCGCCGCCAGCTACTTCACCGAGGTCCATGTCGTCGGCCCGGTCGGGGACGACTTCGGCCCCGACGAGTTCGGGGTGCTGGAGGCCCACGACGTTCAGACCGGCGACATCGAGCGGGTGCACGGAGGCGAGACCTTCTTCTGGCGCGGCCACTACGACTACGACCTCAACGTCGCCCACACCGACGACACCCAGCTCAACGTCTTCGGCGAGTTCGAGCCGAAGCTGTCGGAGGCATCGCGCGCGGCCGAGATCCTCTTCCTCGCCAACATCCAGCCCGACCTGCAGCGCCAGGTCCGGGCCCAGAGCAAGGCGCGGTACGCCGCCCTGGACTCGATGAACATGTGGATCGAGACCGCGCGCGACTCGCTGTTCGCGGCGATCGAGGAGGTCGACTGCGTGCTCATCAACGATGCCGAGATCCGCGAGCTGACCCAGGAGCCCAACCTTGCGCGGGCGGCGCGGGAGGTGATGAAGAGAGGACCTGGGGCGGTCGTCGCCAAACAGGGCGAATACGGCGCCGCCCTGTTCACCGAGACCGGGTTCTTCGCCCTTCCGGGCTATCCGCTCGAGGACGTCCGCGACCCGACCGGCGCGGGCGACAGCTTCGCGGGTGGGTTCCTCGGCTACCTCGACAGCCACGACGGCGAGCTCACCGATGCGAGCCTGCGCCAGGCGATGGGCTACGGCACGGTCCTCGCCTCGTACAACGTCGAGGCATTCGGAACCGAACGGGTCGCCGCCCTGGATCGCGCCGAGATCGACGAGCGGCTCGCAGCGCTGCGCTCGATGACCCACTTCGAACCGCTGCCGGCCTGACTGCGGCCCCCGCCGCAAATATCAGAGGCGCACGGCGAGCAGCCCGACTGCGAGCAGCGGCATTGCCAAGGAAAGGGCCCGCAGCGCCCCGTCGAGCGGCGCCGCGAAGCTCGCGGGCGTGAGCTCGCGGACGCCGCCGTCGAGCAGACGCTGCTCGCCCTCGAGCGAGGCGGTCCGACGCCGCAGCTCGCGAACCGGGGTCGAAAGGCGGCGCTGCGCGATCGTCACCCAAAAGCAGCCGAGCCCAACCGCAGCGCCAGCGAGCGCCTGGCCGAAGCTGTGCACACCGAGCGCGTTTGACCACCAGCCGGTGAGGGCCGGGAATGCGCCCCAGGCCGCCGCCATCCAGAATTCCGTGTGAAATCGGCCGCCGAAGAGCTCCAGGCTGTAGGCGAGGACAAGGAAGCCTCCCGCGATCACGAACGGGACCAGGGTCGCAGAGACGACGAATGCGCCGGCGACGCCGATCCCCAGCGCCAGACCGAGGCCGCCAACCGCGAGCCCGATCAGGGTGCGATCGCCGAGCTTCGTTCCGAGCGGGCGCCCATGCAGCTCATCTAGCGCGTGCGCGGCGACACCGACAGCGAGAAAGAAGGCGCCGAGCGCCGCCAGAACACGATCGGCGTGCGGGTGCGGCGCCGCGGCGGCGCCGATCGCGACGTAGCTCAGATGCCAAAGCGTGTAGGGCGGATGCAGGACCGTGACGAGGTCGCGCCAGCCGCCGGGACGCAGCGCATAGAAGGCGGGACCCTGCAGCGAGTCGTCGCGCCGTCCGCTCAGCCGTCTTCACGGGTTCCCGCGATCACGACGCCACCGCCGAGGCTCATGCGCCGAACCTGAAGCTCGCCGATTCCCGCCGATCGCCAGAAATCCAGCTGGCGCTCGAGCGGAAGCCTCGCGTAGAACCCCTCGATGCTGGGCCCGAGGAAGCGGCCGACCCGGTACCAGGAGCGCCCCGCGAGCCGGCCGAGAGCCGGGAGCCCGACCCGCGTATAGAGACGCCAAGCCCAGAGCCAGGGCCGCGGGGGAACGGCGAACTCCAGACTTGCGACCCGGCCGCCCGGTCGGACGACGCGCGCCAGCTCGCGCATCGTCGACGCCGGGTCGTCCACGTAGCGCAGCAGATAGGTGAAAGTGAGGTGGTCGAACTCGGCATCGGCGAAGGGGAGTTGCTCCGCCTCACCTTCGACCAGCTCGATCCGTTCCCCCAGTTCCAGGGCGGCCAACTTCGCCCGCGCCCGCTCAAGCATCTCCTCGCTCTGATCGAGGCCGACCACGGCGCAGCCATAGCGGCGCACCAGCTCCTCGGCGACCATCCCGGTGCCGGTCGCGACGTCGAGGACGCGGTCCTGCGGCGAAGCCCCCACGCTTGCGACCATCGCACGGCGCCAGCGCGGGTCCTGCCAGAAGCTCAGCGCCGCTCCCATCTCGTCATAACGGCGCGGCAGCTCCGCGAACAGCTGTAGCGCCTCGCGCTTGCGCTGCGATCGCTCGCCACTCATCGCAGCAGATTCTCCCGCCCCGGAGCCGCAAGCTGCGAGAATTTCTCTTTGCACGGCAAACGAGGTCTAGGAGAGGCGATGGCGACTGAGCAGCAGACCAAGGACGTATCGACCGACGGCGCCCGCGCAAAGGGCGACTCGCTCGCCGTCACCGACAACCGAACCGGCAAGACCTACGAGCTCGAGGTCACCGACGGCACGATCCGGGCGATGGACCTGCGCCAGATCAAGGTCTCAGACGACGACTTCGGGCTGATGTCCTACGACCCGGCGTTCACCAACACAGCCTCGTGCCGCTCCGCGATCACCTACATAGACGGCGAGGCGGGAATCCTCCAGCACCGCGGCATCCCAATCGAGCAGCTCTGCGAGAAGTCGAGCTATCTCGAGGTGGCCTACCTGCTGGTCTTCGGCGAGCTGCCAACCGAGCCGCAGCTCGAGCGCTGGGTATTCGACGTCACCCACCACACCTTCGTCCACGAGGACATCAAGAACCTCTTCGAGACCTTCCGCTACGACGCCCACCCGATGGGGATGCTGCTCTCCGGGGTCGGGGCGCTCTCGACCTTCTATCCCGACGCCAAGCAGATCGACGATCCCGAGGAGCGCTACATGGCGGCGATCCGGCTGATCGCCAAGGTGCCGACCCTGGCCGCGTTCGCCTACCGCCACAACATGGGCCTGCCTTACGCCTACCCGGACAACGACCTCGACTACGCCGGCAACTTCCTCTCGATGCTGTTCAAGAAGACCGAAGTCAAGTACGAGCCCGACGAGCGGCTGGCGAAGGCGCTCGACGTCTTGTTCATCCTCCATGCCGACCACGAGCAGAACTGCTCGACCAACGCGGTGCGCAGCGTCGGCTCCTCCGACGTCGACCCCTACTCCGCGGTCGCCGCCGGCGTCGCCGCCCTCTATGGGCCGCTGCACGGCGGCGCCAACGAGGCGGTGCTGCGGATGCTGCGCCGGATCGAGAGCGTCGAGAACATCCCCGACTTCCTGCAGCGGGTCAAGGACCGCGACGAGAAGCTGATGGGCTTCGGCCACCGGGTCTACAAGAACTACGACCCCCGCGCCCGGATCATCCAGCAGCACATGGACGACGTCTTCGCCGCGACCGAGTACAACCCGCTGATCGAGATCGCCCAGGAGCTTGAGAAGCACGCCCTCGACGACGACTACTTCACCGAGCGCAAGCTCTATCCCAACGTCGACTACTACTCGGGGATCATCTACGAGGCGCTGCAGATCCCGACCGACATGTTCACGGTGATCTTCGCGATCCCCCGCACCTCGGGCTGGGTCTCGCAGTGGATGGAGATGAACGACGACCCGGAGAAGAAGATCGCCCGTCCGCGGCAGATCTACACCGGGGAGCGCGACAGCGACTACGTCCAGATCTCCGAGCGCGAGGGGCCGGAGAAGATCACCGGCCCGCCGGCGCGGCGCCCGAAGCGCCCCCGCCGCGGCGCCTGAGCCGCCCCGCCCGCTCGCGCCGCGTTTACCCTCCGGGCGTGTCCGCCTGGAAGTTGACGGTCCGCCATGGATCCGACGTGGCGAAGGAGGGGTTCGAGAACCTCGACGAGGCGTTGTCGGAGATGAGCCGCCGCGCCGAGGCGGTCCTGTCCGAGGGCAATCTCGAGGGCGTCTCGGCGCTGCGCGAATTCGAGCCCGCCCAGCAGGTCCATGCCCGACTCGAGATCTCCGGCAAGGGGCTTCTGCGGCCCCAGACCGCCGGCGTCGACGTCCTCGGAGACGGCTCGATGATCGCCTTCCGGGGCGGGATCAGGAGGGTCCCGATCGAGCCTGGAGCCGATCAAAGCGTTTTCGACGCGGTGCGCGGAGCGCTGGGCGCGGGCCTGTGAACGAGCCGGGCGAGGAATTCCAGGTCCCCGAGGGCAGCGTCGCGGTGGGCCGTCGGGTGAGGCTTCCGCGCGGAGCGGAACCGCCGTTCACGGTCTTCATCAACGGAATCGAGCAGACCGAGGGCCGGGACTACAGGGTCGCGGCCGGCGAGATCGTCTTCGGGCGGCCGATCCTCAAGGAGAAGAAGCTGAGCGGGATCCGCTGGCTCTCGATGCTGGCCGGGATCGCCGGCACCTACCGCAAGCACGAGACCGTCGACATTCAGTTCACCCGCGCCGGCAAGGTCGAGCTGGCGTCGGACCTGCCGATCGAGCCCGACTAGTTGAAGACGTAGAGCAGCAGGAAGGCGGTGATCGCGAAGCTGGCGCCGGCGGCGATGATGCCCTTGTCCTCGCTCACGATCGAGGCCGTGGAGCGATCGTCGGAGCGGTCGTAGATCAGGTAGAGGTAGCGGAACAGCCCGTAGACGACCGGCGGGATCGTCCACATCATCTCGTTGCCGATCTGCGGTGAGTTGACGGTGTAGATCGAATAGGTCAGCACCGTCCCGGCGGTGACCATCGCCACCATCTGGTCGAGGAAGGGGAGCGAGTAGTGCTCCAGCACAGGGCGGCTCTCGGTCCCCTGATGAAGCTCGGACACCGCTTCCTGGCGGCGCTTGGTGAAGCCGAGGAAGCAGGCCAGCATCCCGGTGCAGAGGATCAGCCACTCAGAAGCGTGGGCGTCGACCGCCTGGGCGCCGGCCGCGACACGGAGGATGAAGAGGCCGGCGATCGTCATCACGTCGACGATCACGATCTGCTTCAGCCCGAAGCTGTAGGCGAGCTGGGCGGCCCCATAGCCGGCGACCATCAGCCCGACCTTCCAGTTGACGGCGGCGAAGGCGAGCGCCAGGGCCCCGACCGTCAGCGCGATCGCCATCGCGGTCGCGGTTCTGACCGAGAGCTGCCCTGCGGCGATCGGCCGGTTCTGCTTGCTCGGGTGTGCGCGGTCGAACTCGACGTCGTTGATGTCGTTGATCAGATATCCGGCGCTGGAGATCGCGCAGAACGCGATGAAGGTCAGCACCGCGGTCGCGACCGCGCCGGTGTCTCCGAACTTGTGGCCGAACAGAAGCCCGGCGAAGACGAGGATGTTCTTGATCCACTCCTTGGGGCGGATCGAGACCAGGGCAGCCTGCATGGTCGAGCGTCCCGGCAATGCCGGACTCGCTTCCTCGGCGCCTATCTTGCGGGTCTCGGCGGCCTGGTCCTCGGGCTGCCCGACCGCGGGATGTTCGTCGGTGATCGTCTCCATACGCTCTCGCCCGGCCGGGACCGAAGCCCCGGCACGGGGTCCGAAAGGGTAGCGCCGCACAGCACTTTCACCCCACCAGCCTCTCGCTTCGCAATCGCGGCTGCGCCGCTCTGCTCAGCGTCGAACCCTTTAGCGGGCGGGGTCGATCAGCACACCGGGATTGAGGATGGCGGCGGGGTCGACGGCGTGCTTGGCGGCGCGCAGCGCCTCGCCGAAGGGCTCGGGGCGCTGGCGGTCGTACCAGGGCCGGTGGTCGCGCCCGACTGCGTGGTGGTGGGTGATCGTCCCACCCGCCTCGATCACCGCCTCCGACGCCGCGGCCTTGATCTCGTCCCACTGCTCGACCTCTCCCCCGCGCACCGCCGGCGCCAGCACGGTGTAGTAGGGAGCCGGGCCGTCGGGATAGACGTGGGTGAAGCGGCAGCTGATCCGCGGCGATCCCTCCCCGTCCGAGGCGGCGCCGCAGACCTCGGCGACCTTTGCCCGGGCGGCCTCCATCACCGCGGCGTTGAAGTCGGCGAACCGGTCCCAGGTGATCGCGGTCTCGAAGGTGTCGGAGAGGACACCGCAGGCGACGAAGGTGTCCCTGAGATAGGGAGCCGCGAGAAAGGCGGACCGCCAGGAGGAGACGGCGTCACCGGAACCTTCGGGGTTCGTTGCTCGTTGCTCGTTGCTCGTCGCTCGGGATTGGGTTCGGAGCTCACCGGGCTCTCCGCCCTGGCTGCGGGCAATCTCAACGGCCAGCTCCATCGGGTGGTCGACCGGGTGGTGGGCGGACTCGAAGCCGAGGACCAGAAGCGCCCTGCCGGGGCCGGGGGAGGCGCCGGTCGTCTCCGCCTCCAGGGCGTCGAGCAGGCGGCAGTTGGAAGGATGCAGCCCGGCCTGGGAGATCTCCCGCACCGCCTCCGCCGCGGCTGAGAAGTCGTCGAAGCCGACCCCGCACGACGCCTTGAACTCCGGCCGATCCTGCAGACGCACCCAGGCCTCGGTGATCACACCGAGGATTCCCTCCGAGCCGAGCAGGGCGCGGTCCGGGGACGGCCCCGCTCCCGAGCCGGGCAGCCGCCGGCTCTCCCAGACCCCGCGCGGGGTGAGGGCCCGCACCGACTCGACCAGGTCGTCGATGTGGGTGTAGAGGGTCGCGAAGTGCCCCCCGGCGCGGGTGGCGATCCAGCCCCCCAGGGTCGAGAACTCAAACGATTGCGGGAAATGGCGCAGGGTGAGGCCGTGCTCGCGCAGCTGCTGCTCGAGCCACGGGCCGGCGGAGCCGGCCTGGATCCGCGCCGCCCGCGACGCCCGGTCGATCTCCAGCACCCGGTCGAACCGGCCGAGGTCGATCGAGACGGCGCCCGCATAGCCCTCGCCGATTCGGGCCTCGACTCCGCCGACGACGCTGGTGCCGCCGCCGTAGGGGATCGCCGCCGCACCCTTCTGCTCGCAGAACTCGAGCACCGCCTCGAGCTCCGGCTCGTCGCGGGGGCGGGCGACCAGGTCGGGGGGGTTGGGGAACTCCCCCCGCATCCCTCGCACGACGTCGCGGTAGGCCTTGCCGAGGGCGTGGCTGAGACGATCGTGGCGCTCGTCGCTGAACAGCTCGGCCGGCGAGTCGGGCGCCTGCAGGCGCGACGGCGCCAGCTCGACCTCCTCGAGCGGAACCGGGTCGCGGACCTCGCCGCCGAAGCCGAGCCGCTCGCGGATCCCGCGCGCAGCCTCCTCCAGCTCGGCACGCAACGGCTGCTGGTCCTCGAACCCCCACCCCCAATGCTTGCGGCGGCGACTCGGTTACTTCCATGGCGCCGAAGCCTCACCAGGGCGCGAAAACCAAGCCTGCCGAGGACGCAGACCGATTGGCGAAGGGAGTGCACTGACACCGTGCATGACCGAGTCAATCGGTCGAGGACAAAGGCAGGCGACGGTTTGCAGCGTCCTGGCTACCAGTGGATGCCGCGCATCAGGTACGCGAATGCCACCTGCTCGTTGGAGGCCTCCTCCGAGGTGGTCCTGCCCCGGGAGGCGGCAGCTTTCTCCTCCTCGCCCTTGGCGGCGCGGGAGTCAGGGAAAAGCTTGTAGGCGCTGTTGAGGATGTAGTCGATCGACTTCGGGTTGACCGCGTAGAGCAGCTGGCCGAGGGTCCCGATCGGGGTCGCGATCCGCTTCGGCTTGTGGATGATCGCCTCGCAGATCATGTCGGCGGCCTTCTCCGGGGTGATCGTCGGGAAGCGGTTGTACATCTTGGTCGGCGCGATCATCGGCGTGCGGACCAGGGGCATGTAGATCACGGTGATGTGGACGCCGTCGTCGACGATCTCCGACGCGATGCAGCGCGAGAAGGCGTCCAGAGCCGCCTTCGAGGCGACGTAAGCCGAGAAGCGTGGCGTGTTGGTCTGCACGCCGATCGAGCTGACGTTGACGATGTGGCCCGCCTTGCGCTCCCGCATCATCGGCAGCAGCTTGAGGATCAGCTTCACCGGCCCGAAGTAGTTGAGCTGGATCGTGCGCTCGAAGTCGTGGAAGCGGTCGTAGGAGAGGGCGATCGAGCGCCGGATCGAGCGCCCGGCGTTGTTGACCAGGACGTCGACGTGACCGTGCTGCGCGAGGACCTCGTCGGACATGCGGTCGATGTCGTCCATGTCGGAGAGGTCGCAGGGGTGGACGTAGGCGCGGCCGCCTCCCGCCTCGATCTGCTCCTGGGTCGCCTCGAGCTTCTCGGCGGTGCGGGCGACCAACAGCACGATGCCCCCGGCGTCGGCGATCTTCAGCGCCGCCGAGCGGCCGATTCCCGAAGAGGCGCCGGTCACCATCACGTACTTCCCGCGCACCGCTGTCTCCAGCGAGACCGAGCCCTGGAAGCGGCGGCCGATGCGCAGCAGCTCGTCGGGGATCTGCTGCTCGAGCACCTGTGCGACCCCGCTGATCAGCCCGCGCCGGCCGCGCACCGCGCCGACCAGGGTCCGGTCGCCGAACAGGTCCGGGTCGAGATGGCGCTCCCAGTAGTCCCAGAGCTTGTCGGCGTAGGCCTCGAGCGGGGGTACTCGGATCCCGGTCCCCTCGAGGATCGCCTGGGTCTGCCGCGAGTCGAAGTGGGTCGGATAGTTGACGTAGGTCAGCACCGCGCGCGGGACCCCGAAGTCGGCCAGGGCGCGGTCGACAATCGTCCCCGCCAGGGGGACCGACGACATCCCGAGCCGCACCAGCGGGTCCGCCGCATCGATCACAGCGGCCGGCAGGCGGACCGAGGATTGGGGCGCGTTCGCGGCGCGGGCGAAGATGTCGATCACCTCGCCGGCGCTCGGCGGCCTGGGGTCGGTGAGGTGGAAGGCGCGGTTGTCCAGACCCTCCTGGTGCGCGATGTGGTCCATCGCCCGGACCACGAAGTCGACCGGGACGAGGTTGATCTCCCGGCCCTCGATCCCGAGCATCGGCATCCACTGCGGGACCGCGTTGCGGATCCTCCGGATCAGCTTGAAGAAGTAGTAGGGCCCGTCGACCTTGTCCATCTCCCCGGTCTCCGAGTTGCCGACCACGATCGCCGGGCCGGTAGACCCGCCAGGGCCGCTCGCACTCGCTGCGGACCACGCCCTCGGAGTCGTGCTTGGTGCGGAAGTAGGGATGGACGTCGAGGTTCTCGGCCTCCTCGAACATGTCCTCGCGCCAGGTGCCGTGGTAGAGGCCGGCCGCCGCGATCGAGCTGACCATGTGGACCGTTCCCGCCTCGACCGCGTGCGCGAACCCGACCATGTGGCGGGTGCCCTGGACGTTGGCGATCCGCTGGCTCTCGCCGTCGGCGGTCATGTCGTAGATCGCCGCGAAATGGAACAGGTGGTCGACGTTCCCGCGCAGCCGCTCGAGGTCGTCCTCGGAGACGCCGAGCATCGGCTCGGAGACGTCGCCGACGATCCCGACTACGCGCTCATCGTCGACTCCCCAGCGCCGCCGCAGCTCCTCCAGCCGCCCCTTCGAGCCCTCCCGAACCAGCACGAAGATCGTGCCCTCGCGGCGCAGCAGCAGCTCAACAAGGTTGCGTCCGAGAAAACCGGTCGCGCCGGTCACGAAGTAGCTCATGCATGACCCCGCAACGTCCGCATTTCACCCTCGCCGCGCACCCTACACTCTGAAGGGAATGGCGCTTCATCTGGATCCCTTCGAGCAGCAGCCGCTGCCGGGCGAGAACAAGGTCCGTGCCGCCGACATTCGCCACGAGTGGCGGGTTTCGCGTGACGGGATCGAGATCATCGCCCACGGCGCCCTGGTCTGCCCCGGGTGCGACGCACCGCAGGTGATCGCGACGCCGATCTCCGCCGGCTCGGAGGTCGAATGCGGGTTCTGCGGCCACGCCGCCCGGGCCCGCGAATTCCTCGTCCGGGACATCTTTGACACGGTCGCAAACGAGGCCTACCTGGTTGCACGGCTCGCCTAGACTGCGAAGTCATGTGTCGACGTCGAGCAGAGGGTGCGAAGCGCCCGATTGCGCGGCGACAGGCTTGGCGGGGTGCCAGTAACTAGATGAGCGTCGAGATCCAGATGCCCCAGATGGGGGAATCGGTCAACGAGGGCACGGTCCTCGAATGGCACGTCTCCGAAGGTGACTCGGTCGAGGAGGGCCAGACCGTGGTCGAGGTCTCGACCGACAAGGTCGACGCCGAGGTCCCGGCCCCTGCCGACGGCGTGATCAGCAAGATCCTCGCCCAGGTCGACGAGACGGTGCAGGTGGGCGCGGTTCTGGCCGAGCTCGAGCCCGGCGAGACCGGCAACGGAGCCGGCCCCTCCGGCGCCGAGCGCGCCGAGGCGGCTGCCGGGAACGGCGCCGCCGATGCTCAGACCGGCGGGTCCGGCGCAACCGCGACCGCGACCACCGACGACGCCAGCGTCAGCGCCGGAGAGACCACCGAGGCGGGTGAGCTGCAGATCGTGATGCCCGAGATGGGCGAGTCGGTGACCGAGGGGACGGTGCTCGAGTGGCGCGTCTCCGAGGGCGACTCGGTCGAGGAGGGCCAAACCGTGGTCGAGGTCTCGACCGACAAGGTCGACGCCGAGGTCCCGGCACCGGCCAGCGGCGTGATCACCAAGCTCAGCGCCGCGGTCGACGATACGGTCGCGGTCGGCGCGGTGCTGGCGGAGATGAAGCCCGGGGCAGCGAGCGGCGGAGCGCCGGAGGCGGCGTCGGCCGAGCAGCCCGAGGCAATCGAATCGGCCGCAGCCGCGGTCGAGGACGGGGACGGACACCGCGCGACCCCGGTCGCCCGCCGGGTCGCCGCCGAGCAGGGCGTCGACCTCGCGAAGATCGACGGCTCGGGGGCGGGCGGCAAGGTGACCAAGGCCGACGTCATGGCCGCGGCCGGCGACGGCGCCCGGGCGGACGGCACCATGGCCGCCGGAGAGGTGAAGACGCTGCGCGGCCCGGCGGCGATGCTGGCCAACGCGATGAACGAGAGCCGCTCGGTGCCCACCGCGACGTCGTTCCGCACGATTGCCGTCGACACCCTGGACGCGAAGCGAAAGGCGCTGAACGGAGTCCTCTCGCAGCGCGGGATGAAGGTCTCCTTCACCCATCTGATCGCCTGGGCGATAGTCCGGGCGGCAATCGAGTGGCCGGTCATGGCGAGGGCATTCGAGGAGCGGGACGGAAAGCCGCACGCGATCGAGCCCGGATCGGTCAACCTCGGGATCGCGGTCGACGTCGAGCGCTCCGACGGCTCGCGCAGCCTGATGGTGCCCTGCATCAAGGGCGCCGACTCGCTCGACTTCGCCGGATTCCATGGCTACTACGAGGACCTGATCACCAAGACGCGGGAGAGCAAGCTCACCGCCGACGACTTCCAGGGCACCAACATCTCGCTCACCAACCCCGGCGGGCTGGGGACGGTGGCCTCGGTGCCGCGGCTGATGAGCGGGCAGGGAACGATCGTCGCCACCGGCTCGATCGCCTACCCGCCCGAATGGGCTCACGCCTCGGGCGATCGGATCAAGCAGCTCGGCGTCTCGAAGGTGATGACCCTCACCTCGACCTACGACCACCGGGTCATCCAGGGGGCCGAGTCGGGTTCGTTCCTGCGCCGGATCGAGGAGCTGCTGCAGGGCGAGGACTCCTTCTATGAGTCGGTTGCACGCGACCTCGGGGTCGACGAGGGAGTCATCACAACCGCCCATCCCGCCTCCGCCTCGGCCCCGCCGCTGACCGCGCCCGCGCCCGGCGCCCCCGCCGGGGCCCACCCCGGCGAGGAGCTGCTGCAGGCGGTGCAGGCCGCGACCTCGCTGCTCAAGGCCTACCGGACCCACGGCCATCTCGCCGCCCACCTCGACCCGCTCGGGACCGAGCCCAAGGGCGACCCCGCGCTCGAGCCCGAGAACCTCAATCTGACCCCGGAGCTGATGTCCGAGGTCCCGGCCTCGATCCTGCGGATCGGGGTGCCGGGCGAGACCCTGCTCGACGCGCTGCCGAGAATGCGCGCCGCCTACTGCGGCACGATCACCTACCAGATCGAGCATCTCTCCTCGCACCAGCAACGCGTCTGGCTGCGGGAGATGATCGAGACCGGCGCCCACCGCCAGCCGCTCGGCGACGACGAGCGGCGGGCGCTTCTGCAGCGGCTGATCGAGGTCTTCCAGTTCGAGCGATATCTGGAGAAGGCCTATCTGGGCCAGAAGATGTTCTCGATCGAGGGCCTCGACGCGATCGTTCCGATGCTGGACCAGATCGCGACCCTTGCCAGGCGCAACGGCTCCGAGGAGGTCGTCTTCGGGATGGCCCATCGCGGCCGCCTCAGCGTCCTCGCCCACACCCTCGGCCGCTCGCTGGAGTCGATCTTCGCCGAGTTCGAGGGCTCGAAGGCGCTGGCGGCAGTGAAGGCCGTGGCGGCGATCCCCCACGGCGGCACCGGCGACGTCAAGTACCACTACGGGCACGTCGGCTCCTTCACCACGCCGGACGGCGAGGAGATCGAGGTCGGGCTGTACCCCAACCCGAGCCACCTCGAGTTCGTCGACCCGGTGGTCACCGGAGCCGCTCGCGCCTCCCAGAGCGTCCGCGAGGGGCCGCAGCTCACCCACGACCCGAACATCGCGGTCCCGGTGCTGCTGCACGGGGACGCCGCGTTCCCCGCCCAGGGCGTCGTCTCGGAGACCCTGAACCTTCAGTCGCTGGACGGCTACGCGACCGGCGGCACGGTCCACATAATCCAGAACAACCAGGTCGGCTTCACGACCGATCCCCGGGAGGGGCGCTCGACCCCCTACGCCGCCGACATCGCGAAGGGCTTCAACGTCCCGATCGTCCACGTCAATGCCGACGACGTCGAGGCCTGCATCGCCGCCGTACGGCTGGCGATGGCCTACCGCGAGCGCTGGGGACGCGACATCGTCATCGACCTGATCGGCTACCGCCGCTACGGGCACAACGAAACCGACGAGCCCGCCTACACCCAGCCGCTGATGGCGGCGGCGATCAAGCAGCACCCGCCGGTCGCGGACATCTACGCCGAGAAGCTGATCGGCGACGGCGTGATCGCGGCCGAGGACGTCGAGGCGGCCTCGAAGGCGCGGCGCAACCAGCTCGACTCGACGCTGAAGGAGCTTCGCCGCAAGATGGAGGCCGGCGAGTACGAGGACCCGACCGCGACCACCGGCACCGGCGAGCTCGACCGAAGCGCCAGCCCCGAGGTCGACACGACCGTCGCCGACGACCGCCTTCGGCAGCTCAACGAGGCGCTGCTCACCGTGCCCGAAAGCTTCACGATCCACCGCAAGCTGCGCAAGCCGCTGGGCAAGCGGCGCGATGCCCTGGAGCAGGGCGGAATCGACTTCGGGCACGCCGAGAGCCTTGCCTTCTCCTCGCTGCTCACCGAGGGCGTGCACGTGCGGCTGACCGGACAGGACACCGAGCGCGGCACCTTCTCGCACCGACACCTCGTCCTGCACGACGAGAAGACCGGGCTCCGGTACTGCCCGATGCAGCACCTCGACGACGCCAAGGCCCCGTTCGAGCTTCACAACAGCCCGCTCTCGGAGGCTGCCTGCCTCGGCTTCGAGTACGGCTACTCGGCGGCCGAGCCGGACTCGCTGATCCTCTGGGAGGCGCAGTTCGGCGACTTCGACAACGCCGCTCAGGTGATCATCGACAGCTTCATCGCCTCCGGCGAGGCGAAGTGGGGACAGGTCAAGCGCCTCACCCTGCTGCTGCCGCACGGCTACGAGGGCGGCGGGCCGGAGCACTCCAGCGCCAGGATCGAGCGCTTCCTCGCCCTCGCCGCCGAGGGCAACATCCGGATCGCCAACCCGACCACGGCGGCGCAGTACTTCCACCTCCTGCGCCGGCAGGCGCTGATCAAGAAGGCGCGCCCGCTGATCGTCTTCACCCCGAAGAGCCTGCTTCGCCTCGACCGGGCCAGCTCAACGCTGGAGGAGCTCAGCGCTGGGCGCTTCCACTACGTCCTCGACGACCCGACGGCCGACGACAGGCGCGAGAAGGTCGAGCGCCTGGTCCTCTGCAGCGGCAAGATCTACCACGAGATGGATGCCAACGACCGCCGCCCGGCGGCCGAGAACGTGGCGATCGCCCGGGTCGAGCTGCTCTACCCCTTCGCGCGCGACCAGCTCAAAGCGGTGATCGACTCCTACCCGAACCTCAAGGAGGTCGTCTGGGTCCAGGAGGAGCCGAAGAACATGGGCGAGTTCAAGGTGATGTCACGCCGCATGCCAAACCTTCTTCCGGACGGGATCGAGCTCGGCTACATCGGCCGTCCCGAGCGCGCCAGCCCCGGTGAGGGCTACTCGGGGGCCCACGCCCTCGAGCAGGAGAGGATCGTCCTCTCCGCGCTCACGCCCGAGGGCTAGCTGCCGCCGCTTCTAGTGGGGCCTGGGCACGGAGGGCCGCGGCTCCGCCGGCCGGGGAACGATCACCGCGATCAATCGGGCCGGTTTCCTCGC
The DNA here is from genome assembly GCA_963772265.1 of uncultured Solirubrobacterales bacterium. Lineage (GTDB taxonomy): Bacteria > Actinomycetota > Thermoleophilia > Solirubrobacterales > 70-9 > Mayfieldus. The sequence goes on from CAVYWS010000007.1 coordinate 105,852, forward strand.
GCCTACCGCTGAACCCTTGGTCATCGTCGCCTTCATCGGTCAATCTTCGGCCCTGCGGGCGGCTGCGCCTATGGACTGCTGGACAAAGATCGGCCGCCGCGGTTTGGACCGTATGGCTGCGCCTGGGCAGGCACGAGCCCCAGCTATCGTGGCGCAATGGCGCGAAGCTCCGAGGCACTGCGCAAGCCCGTCCCGGGCCCGCTGTTCGAGTGGGTCAAGCGGGCCTCCTGGGTCGAGCTGGCGATCTTCGCGGCCCTGATCTTCTTCTGGCTGATGCCCGGCTTCGACCGGCAGACCTTCATCTTCGGTCTCGCGCACGGGATCGGATACATCCTGCTCTGCCTGCTGATCTGGGTCGCGGCGGTGCGCCGCGAGGCGCCGTACACCCTGCTCGCCGCGACGCTGACGCCGGTCGGGCCGGTGGGCAGCGTGATCGCGATCGAGCTGATCGAGCGCAAGGGGTGGGGCGTGGCGACTCGCGACGACGGCGTCGCCAATGCCGAGCTGCGGGGTTGACTGCGCCCCCCCGGGCCTCTATAGAATCAGTACAGGGAGACGAAAGCTCGCCCCTGGCGGCTTTGCCTCCAGGGACGGAACGCGTCGGCATCCCTCCCTGGCTACCGACGCGCTGGCGCGGTGTGGGTCGCGCGGACCCCCTGCCTCCCGCGACCCCACCGTGCCGACCTTCTCGGGTCTCCGCGAATCGTCGTATATCGGTCCGAGGCCCTCCGCGCTCGGGTGAGGGCCTCCTTCCTCCGATCTGTTCGCACTCCCTCCGCGCCTGGCTGGCGGCCTGGCCGGCCCACCACCGGCCGCGGGTGGCGGGTTGTGCATCGCATCGACCTGGCGCCTTTTTCATCGCATGCGGACAAAAAGCGCCATCGCCCAGTGCACATGTCGCCACAGCAAGTTCGGCTCGGTTCGACGCGGCCGATCAGATGACAGGAGGATCAGCTCGGGCAGCTGAGCGAGGTCTGCCCGACCAAGGCGGCCCAGGTCAGTGAACAGACAATCAGGATCATCACCAGCCGTCCCCAGGCTCGCTGCGTCTGATCGAGATTCACAGTGAACGCGATGCCCAGGCCCCAGATGCCTGCCAACAGGGCGAGCAGGCCACCACTAACGACGCCGGACAGTCCAAAAGCGTAATTGACACCCCTGACGGGGCAGCCAAACGAACCCTTCAAGAATCCCGGGCCATCGATCCCACCCGGGTTGCCCGCCACAACCCCGACGAGAAGCCAGATCGTCCCGCCCGCGAGGGCAACCAGCGAGATCACCGCAATGGAGACTCGCTGCCCCCGCAGGGAGCCCGCTTTCATCCACGGTCGAATAATCGACGGGATCGCCCGATCCCTCAAGCCAGGCGCCCGACCTGCTGGCTGAAGCGGTTTCTACAAATCGCGCTCGTAATAGAGCATCGACGGGCCCTCGGGGCCATTCTCGCGGTTGCTGAAGCCGAGCTTCTCGTAAAGGGCCTGGGCGGCTGTGTCGTCGACGGAGGTTCCGAGGTCGATGTGGACGGCTCCAGCCTCCCGCGCGGCCTCCATCGTGGCCTCGAGGATCGCCCGCCCGATCCCGCGGCCGCGCCTGTCGGGCACCACGTAGAGCTCCTCGAGGTGGGCGTCAAGCCCCTCGCTGTAGAGCGACGGGCGGAAGCGCAGCAGCGCGAAACCGTCGGGGGCGCTCCCGGCGAGAAGAGCGGTCGCCTCACCGCGCTCGATCAGCCTCGCCAAGCGCACCGCGAGCACGTCCGCCGGCGGCGTCGGCTCCGAGAACTCGGCGTTGAACTCGTAGAGCAGGCGGCCGAGATCGGGCGCGTCGGCGATCGACCCGCGGCGGACCTCGACCTCGTGTCCCGCGGCGGGCTCAGGCCCCACTGCCGGCGCGCTCGCGAAGCTGGCGCAGGACGAGCTGGAGGATGCCGCCGTGCTGGAAGTAGCGGACCTCGTTCGGGGTGTCGAGGCGGACCTTGCACTCGAAGCTGGTCTCGTCGCCGCCATCCGAGCGGGCGGTGACGGTGACGCTCTTGGCCTCGCCGTTGTCCAGGTCGGAGACGTCGATCTGCTCCTCGCCCGTGAGGCCCAGGGACTCGACGCTCTCGCCGTCGGCGAACTGAAGCGGCGCCACGCCCATCCCGATCAGGTTGGAGCGGTGGATGCGCTCGAAGCTCTCGGCGATCACGGCTCGCACCCCGAGCAGCTTGGTCCCCTTCGCGGCCCAGTCGCGCGACGAGCCCGATCCGTACTCCTTGCCGGCCAGCACGACCAGCGGGACGTCGTCGTCGGCGTACCGCATCGCCGCCTCGAAGATCGTCGTCTCCTCGCCGTCGGGGAAGTGGCGGGTGAAGCCGCCCGCCTTCTCGACCAGCTGATTGCGCAGGCGGATGTTGGCGAAGGTGCCGCGGATCATCACCTCATGGTTGCCGCGCCGCGAGCCGTAGGAGTTGAAGTCGCCCGGCTCGACGCCCTGCTCGATCAGCCATTGGCCGGCCGGGCTGTCCTTCTTGATCGCCCCGGCGGGCGAGATGTGGTCGGTGGTGATCGAGTCGCCGAGCACCGCGAGCACCCGGGCGCCCTCGATCGGCTCGACGTCGACCGGCTGCTCGGGCATTCCCTCGAAGAAGGAGGGACGGCGGACGTAGGTCGAGTCGGGCCAGGTGTAGCGGTCGCCCTCCGGGACCTCGACCGCGTTCCAGCGCTCGTCGCCCTTGAAGACCTCGCCGTAGTTGCGGGTGAACATGTCGGAGCGGATCGACTCGCCGACCACCTGCTTGATCTCCTCCGGGTCGGGCCAGATGTCGCGCAGGTAGACCGGCTCGCCGTCGGAGCCCTCGCCGAGCGGCTCGCTGGTCAGGTCGAGGTCCATTCGGCCGGCAAGCGCGTAGGCGACGACGAGCGGCGGCGAGGCGAGGTAGTTGGCCTTCACGTCCTGGTTGATCCGGCCCTCGAAGTTTCGGTTCCCGGACAGCACCGCGCAGACCATCAGGTCGTTCTCGTCGACCGCCTTGGAGATCTCCTCCGCCAGCGGCCCCGAGTTGCCGATGCAGGTCGTGCAGCCGTAGCCGACGAGGTCGAACTGGAGCTCGTTCAGGTATTCGGTCAGCCCCGACTTGTCGAGGTAGTCGGTGACCACCGTCGAGCCGGGAGCGAGCGAGGTCTTGACCCAGGGCCGGCGCTTCAGACCGCGCTGGATCGCGTTTCTGGCCAGCAGCCCGGCGCCGACCATTACCGAAGGGTTGGAGGTGTTCGTGCAGCTGGTGATCGCCGCGATCACCACCCGCCCGTGATCGAGCTCGAAGGTCTCGCCGTCCTCCAGCGTGACATCGATCGCGTTGTGGGTCTCGCGCTCGGCGACCGCGGTCTCGGCCGGAACCGCGTGCGGCTTGCCGCGCTCGTCGTTGTGCTCCTCGGCCGGCGGGTCGGAGGCGGGGAAGGTGCCGGCGACCGCCTCGTCGTAGCCGTTGCCTCCGATCAGCTCCTTGGCCGCGCCCGGCTCCTCCTCGGCAAGCGCCTCGACGAACGCCTGCTTTGCCCGCGCCAGCGGAACCCGGTCCTGCGGCCGCTTCGGGCCGGCGATGCTCGGCACGACCGAGCCGAGGTCGAGCTCGAGGGTGTCGGAGTAGGTCGGCTCCTCGGAGTCCTCGTCGTGGAAGGTGCCCTGCTCGCGCGAGTAGGCGTCGACCAGCTCGATCACCTCGGTCGGGCGCCCGGTGAACTCGAGGTAGCGAAGCGTCTCGGCGTCGACCGGGAAGATCGCGCAGGTCGAGCCGAACTCCGGCGACATGTTGCCGATCGTCGCCCGGTCGGCCAGCCCCAGGGTCGAGAGACCGGGGCCGAAGAACTCGACGAACTTCGAGACCACTCCCTTCTCGCGCAGCATCTCGGTCACCGTCAGCACCAGGTCGGTGGCCGTCGCGCCCTCCGAGAGCTGCCCGGTGAGCCGGAAGCCGATCACCTGCGGCAGCAGCATCGAGACCGGCTGGCCAAGCATCGCCGCCTCGGCCTCGATCCCGCCCACGCCCCAGCCCAGCACCCCGAGGCCGTTGACCATCGTCGTGTGCGAGTCGGTCCCGACCAGGGTGTCGGGATAGGCCGCGAGCGTGCCGTCGTCGCGCTCCCGGCTCCAGACGACCTGGGAGATGTACTCGAGGTTGACCTGGTGGCAGATCCCGGTCGCCGGGGGCACGACGCGGAAGTTGTCGAAGGCCTCCTGGCCCCAGCGAAGGAACGCGTAGCGCTCCTGGTTGCGCTCGAACTCGCGCTCGGCGTTGATCTCGAAGGCGCGGGGAGTTGCCGAACGCGTCGACCTGGACCGAGTGGTCGATGACCAGGTCGACGTCGACGAGGGGGTTGATCGCGGTCGCGTCGCCGCCGATCTCGTCGATCGCGTCCCGCATCGCCGCCAGGTCGACGACCGCCGGCACGCCGGTGAAGTCCTGCATCAGGACCCGGGCCGGCTGGTAGGGGATCTCGACGCTGGGCTCCGCCTTCGCGTCCCAGCTCGCGATCGCCTCGACGTCGTCGGCGGTGACCGACTCGCCGTCCTCGAGCCGCAGCACGTTCTCCAGCAGCACCTTCAGCGAGTAGGGAAGACGGGCGACGTCGAAGCGCTCCTGCAGCGCGTCGAGGCGGTGGATCTCGTATTCGCGGCCGCCGACCTCGAGACTCGAGCGGGCGCCGAACGAGTCACCACTCATCGCGCACCGCCCATCACCCAGTCATCGCTTGCCGGTCTGGCCGGAGGCGACGTCTTCGGTCGTTCGCCTCGCGATTCCGCCGCTCTGCGCGCGCAGCGCGATCCCCGGGTTGGAGAGGGCGAAGTGCGCCATCGCCCGCTGCTGGATCGGCGCCACAGCGACCTCCATCTTGTTCGCCTCGATCGCCCGTACCACCGCTGCGCCTACCCGCTCCGGAGTCGTGGTGCCCATGCCGGGCGGAGGCTTGGCGCGCGACTCGGCGAACATCCCGGCCTCGCGCACGAAGCCGGGCGAGACGATCGAGACGCCGACGCCGGCCGGTGCCATGTCGGGGCGCAGGCCGAGCGCGAACCCGCGCAGTCCGAACTTGGTCGCCGAGTAGAGCGAGCCGCGAGGACTGGCCGCCTTGCCGGAGAGCGAGGCGACGAAGACCATGTGGCCGCTGCCGCGTTCGATCATCCGCGGGGCGAGCTCGCGCGCCATCCGGATCGGGGCCTCGAGGTTGACCCGCAGCAGGCGCTCGATCTGCTCCTCGGAGTAGTCGGTGATCAGCCCGGTGCCCGGAAGCCCCGCGTTCGCGACGAGGACGTCGACCTCGCCGGCGTCGGCGACCAGCTTGCTCGCGGCGCCCGCCTGGGCGAGGTCGGCGGGCACGGTGAGGTGGCCGCTTCCCGGCAGCTCGCCGGCGAGCTCCTCGAGCGCCTCGGCATTGCGCCCGCTGAGAATCAGGGTCGCGCCGCGGTCGGCGAGCGCGCTGGCGATCGCGCGGCCGAGGCCCCCGGTTGCGCCGGTGAGAAGTGCTGTGGCCCCCGTGAGCTGCATCGATTTCAACCTACCATCGTGGGCCTCTCGCCCGCCCGTCCTTGCTGCCGGGATAGGCTTGCGCCATGAAGCTCTACGTCTGCTGGGGAACCTTCCAGACGATCCGCCCCGGCGGCCATCCCTGCCACAACGCCCACAAGGCTCTGCGCGACGCCGGCTATGAGCCCGAGGTGATTCGGGTCCACGGGCTCGGCGTCGGCCCGATCAAGTGGATGACCGAAGGCCGGCGCGAGGTCGAGGAGCTGACCGGACAGCCGGCGGTGCCGGTGCTGATCACCGACAGCGGCGAGACGGTCCACGACTCGAAGCGGATCGTCGAGTGGGCTCAGGCCCATCCGGCCGGCGCGGCCCCCGTCTGAGGCAGGTTCCGCCCGCTGCCAACTCGTGCCTCGAAGAGGCATCGCCTGGCAACGGCAGGGAACTGCCGCGGCAGGGAAGGAACAGAGGGCGATGGTGCGAATAGCCACTTGATTGTGTGCTTGCCTTCGCAAACGTCAAACGAAATGTGTAAGGTGCCGCGACTTCGATAACCGGTAACTGCCTAATCCGGCGCCCACGGGCGACGGAGCGGGGGAACCACTCAAGGGGCGAACCCACCCGATCTGGGTTGGGGGCGCAGGCTCTTTCAGCGCTAGCCCGACAGCTAACCCCGTAGGCCTACGAAGGAGAAATCGGTTTTGGCGTGCAAGGACAACAGGCTCAAGGCAGGGGTCTTGGCGATCGGAATCAGCCTGGCGCTGATTGCGTGGCCGGCCAGTGCCCTTGCCGACGGCGGCGTGGCGGCGCCGAGCGACACCTCGACGACCCCGCCGCCCACCACCACCCCACCGCCCGAGGACGCATGCTCGATCGGCGGCGGCGGAGTCGGAAGCACCTCCAGCTGCGGACCCGTCGGCAAGGCGAAGCTGCTGCGCACCGGCGTCGCCGTGGCGCCGGCGGACGCGCCGCGGGCCGTGAAGCGGGCGATCCGCTTCGCGAACAAGATCGTCGTCGGCAAGCCGTACCGGCTCGGCGGCGGGCACAGGCTCCCCTGGGTCCTCGACTCGGCCTATGACTGCTCCGGCACTGTGAGCTGGGCGCTTCACGGCGCGCGGCTGCTGCGGTCGCCGGTCCCGTCGGGAAGCTTCTCGCGCTGGGGCGAGGCAGGCGCGGGGCAGTGGATCAGCGTCTACTTCAACGGCGGTCACGCCTACATGACGATCGCCGGGCTGCGCCTCGACACCTCGATGACGGCCGGGATCGGCCCGGGGTGGAGCAGGCACATGCGCAGCAGCGCGGGTTACCGAGTGCGCCACGCGCCCGGGCTGTAGCGGGCAAGCCCAAGCAGAGCTGGGGCAGTTGGGGGATTGGCCGCCCGTACAGGGCGGCCAACCTGCCCTGCCAAGTTTGTGCATTAGATCCAGCGTCGGTTCTCCGCCTCGTATAGCTTCTCGGCGAGTTGCAACTCGTCGCACCTGCCGGAGTGGAAGAGACCACGGAATCGAGTGCCGCAGACGAGCGGTCCGCCGACGACCGCCCGACGCCCCCCGCCGGGGCGGCTCCCGACGTCCGGCTCTCCGGCCTGACCAAGCACTACGGCGAGGTGACCGCCGTCGACGGAATCGACCTCGAGGTCGGGCGGGGAGAGTTCTTCACCCTGCTCGGGCCCTCGGGCTCGGGCAAGACGACGACGCTGCGGATGATCGCCGGATTCGAGATCCCCGACGCGGGGACGGTCGAGCTGGGCGGGCGCGACGTCCGCAACCTGCCGCCGTATGACCGCGAGGTCAACACCGTCTTTCAGGATTACGCCCTGTTCCCGCACATGACCGTGGCCGAGAACGTCGAGTACGGGATGCGGGTCAAGAAGGTTGGCAAGGAGGAGCGCGTCAAGCGCCGCGGCGAGGCCCTGGAGATGGTGCGGCTGGCCGGGATGGACGCCCGCAAGCCCTCCGAGCTGTCGGGCGGCCAGCGCCAGCGGGTCGCGCTGGCGCGCGCCATCGTCAACCGCCCCCGGGTCCTGCTGCTCGACGAGCCGCTCGGGGCGCTGGACCTGAAACTGCGCGAGCAGATGCAGGTCGAGCTGAAGTCGATCCAGAGCGACGTCGCGATCACCTTCGTCTACGTCACCCATGACCAGGACGAGGCGCTGACGATGAGCGACCGGATAGCCGTCTTCGACGCCGGGCGAATCGAGCAGGTGGGAACGCCGGCCGAGGTCTACGAGCGACCCAAGACGCCCTTCGTCGCCGGCTTCGTCGGGGTCTCGAACCTGCTCGAGCGCGACGGTCGCAGCTTCACGATCCGGCCGGAGAAGATCCACCTTTTCGAAGCCGGCGAGCAAACCGATGGGATGCACACCGAGCCAGGGCGGATTCGCGACGTCTCCTACGCGGGCAGCGTCACCCGCTACATCGTCGCGCTGGATTCGGGTGGAGAGCTTCAGGTCGTCCGGCAGAACCTCGAGACCTCCTCGCAAGAGGCCCTGGAGCAGCGCGGACGGCAGGTGACGGTCGGATGGCGACAGCAGCACACGGTCGCCGTCACGGCGGAGACAACGAGGGAGGAGGAATCCCCATGAGTGGCAGATCTGCAGGCAGCCCAGCAAAGCTTGCCTGGTCCATCGCTGTCTCTCTGGTCGCGTTCATTGCGTTGGTCGCGGCCGGCTGTGGCGGCAGTGACGACAACGGCAGCGGCAACGAGCTGACCAAGGTCGGCAAGGGCGAAGGCAAGCTCAGCCTGATCTCCTGGGCCGGCTACGTCGAGGACGGCTCCACCGACCCGAGCGTGGACTGGGTGACGCCGTTCGAGAAGAAGACCGGCTGCCAGGTCAGCAACAAGGTCGCCGGCACCTCGGACGAGATGGTGCAGCTGATGCGAACCGGCCAGTACGACGGCGTCTCGGCGTCGGGCAACGCGACGGCGCGACTGGTCGACGGCGGCGACGTCGACCCGGTCAACGTCGACCTGGTGCCCAACTACAAGACCATTTTCGCGGATTTGAAGGACCAGCCCTACAACACGTTCGACGGCACCCACTACGGGATCCCGCACGGACGCGGGGCGAACCTTCTGATGTGGAACACCGACCTGGTCAAGCCGGCCCCGAAGTCGTGGGGCGTGATCCTCGATCCCAAGCAGGCGGGCAAGTACAAGGGCAAGATCAGCGTCTACGACGACCCGATCTACATCGCCGACGCTGCCGTCTACCTGAAGACGCACCAGCCGGATCTGGGCATCGAGAATCCCTACGAGCTCAACGAGGAGCAGTTCAAGGCCGCGGTCGACCTGCTCAAGGAGCAACATCCGAACGTCGGCGAGTACTGGTCCGACTTCACCAAGCAGATCTCCGCGTTCACGAACGGAGACGATGCCGTCGGCACGACATGGCAGTACCAGTACTTCACGCTGCTGGCTGACAACCAGCCGGTCGCCGCCAGCCCGGCCTCGCAGGGATTCGTCCCCGAGGAGGGCGCGACGGGATGGTCGGACACGTGGATGATCAGCAACCAGGCCAAGCACCCGAATTGCATGTACGAGTGGTTCGACTGGGTGACCTCGCCGGACGTGCAGGCGCAGATCGCTCAGTGGTTCGGCGAGGCTCCCGCGCAGAGCAAGGCGTGTCCCGCCTCGACGATCGTCGCCGGGGGCAAGGAGCTCGGGTTGCCGGCGGATCCGAAGTTCTGCGACGAATACCACGCCGCCGATCCGGCGTTCTGGAAGCGCGTCTACTTCTGGAACACGCCGGTAGCCGATTGCTCGGCCACCGATCAGCGAGCCCACGAGGGCGGCAGCGGTAACGACTGCAAGGACTACAACGATTGGGTCCAGGCGTGGACCGACATCAAGGGGTGATCGCAGAACCACTCCGCCGAGTTGAGCCGTGGAAGCCGCTGACGCAGTAGCGCCGGCGCCGAAGAGGTCGGTGGGCCGCAGGCTCGCCGGCCTCTTCTACGGCCGCCCCCGCGCCGCGGTCGCGGCGATGCTCAGCGCGCCCCTGAGCTGGCTGGTGGTCCTCTACCTCGGGTCGCTGGCGGTGCTTTTGATCGCGGCGTTCTGGAGCGTCGACGCCCTCAGCGGCGAGCTGACGCGCAGCTTCAGCTTCGACAACTTCCAGACCCTCCTCGACGACTCGGTTTACCGGGTCGTCGCGCAGCGCACGGTGCTCATCGCCGCGCTCGTCACGTTGACCGACGCCCTGCTCGCGTTCCCGATTGCCTTCTACATGGCGAAGGTCGCGAGCCCGCGGACGAAGGGCGTCCTCGTCGTCGCGGTGCTGATGCCGCTGTGGAGCTTTTACGTCGTCAAGGCCTACGCCTGGCGGATCATCCTCTCCGACGGCGGGGTCCTGAACTGGGCACTCGACCCGTTCGGCATCTCCGGCCCCGGCCTGAATGGCACGTTCGGCGCCTACCTCACCTTCGCCTACCTCTGGCTGCCGTTCATGATCCTTCCGATCTATGCCGGTCTGGAGCGGATTCCGGACTCGCTTCTTTCGGCCTCCGAGGACCTCGGCGCCAGCCCCGGCACGACCTTCCGCAAGGTGATCCTGCCGCTCGCATTCCCGGCCGTCGTGGCGGGATCGATCTTCACCTTCTCGCTGACCCTCGGCGACTACATCACCCCCCAGCTCGTCACCAGCACTCAGTTCATCGGCAACGTGATCAAGTCGAACATCGCCAACAACCTGCCGCTGGCCTCCGCTTACGCGGTGGTGCCGATCGTCGTCATGGTCGTCTACCTACTTGTCGCGCGCCGGCTCGGAGCCTTCGAGCACCTCTAGACGATGCGCCTCTCGAGAAGCTCACAGAACCTGCTGCGGCTCGGCATCGGGATCACCCTCGCCTTCATCTACATCCCGCTGATCGTGATCGCGATCTATGCGTTCAACTCCAGCACGACCCAGGAGTGGCCACCCCCGGGCCTCACCTTCGATTGGTTCTCGAAGGCGATCGACAACCATGGAGCCCGCGACGCCCTCGTCACTTCCGTCAAGGTCGGCGCCGTCGCAACATTGATCGCGCTGGTGCTTGGCAGCCTCGCCTCCCTGGCCGTCGCGCGCTACCGCTTCTTCGGGCGCGAGACGATCTCGTTCCTCGTCGTGCTGCCGATCGCGCTGCCGGGAATCGTCACCGGGGTGGCGCTCAGCGACACCTTCACCCAGGTTCTCGGAATCGACCTGAGCCTGTTCACGGTGATCGTCGGCCATGCGACCTTCTGCATCGTCGTCGTCTACAACAACGTGATCGCGCGGCTGCGGCGCGTCTCGGGCTCCTTCGAGGAGGCTTCGGCGGACCTCGGCGGCGACCCCTGGCAGACGTTCCGCTTCGTCACCTTCCCGGCGATGCAGACGGCGCTCGTAGCCGGCGCCCTGCTCGCCTTCGCGCTCTCATTCGACGAGATAATCGTCACCACGTTCACGATCGGAGCCGGCGAGGAGACGCTCCCGATCTGGATCTTCTCCAACGTCTTTCGACCCAACCAGGCCCCGGTCGTCAACGTGGTCGCGGTCTTCTCGGTGCTGATCTCGATCATCCCGGTCTATATCGCGCACCGGCTCACCCGCGAGGAGGGCGGCGCCGCGGGCCGCGGCGCCGCGCCGGAGGTGGCGGCCGCCGAGGCGACCGCCGTGCCTTAGCCGAAGAGGGCCGCGAAAAGCGAGCCCTACTCCAGGTTGATCATCACGTGCTTGATCTCGGTGTAGTCCTCGAGCGCGTAGATCGAGAGGTCCTTGCCGTAGCCGGACTGCTTGTAGCCGCCGTGCGGCATCTCCGAGACCAGCGGGATGTGATCGTTGACCCAGACACAGCCGAATCGCAGCGCATTGGCGACCCGCATCGCGCGGCCGACGTCGCGGGTCCAGACCGAGGAGGCAAGGCCGTAGCGGGTCCCGTTCGCCCACTCGATCGCCTTCGCCTCGTCGTCGAACGGCTGCACCGTGATCACCGGCCCGAAGATCTCGTTCTGAACCATCTCGTCGTCCTGGTTCAGCCCTGAGACCACGGTCGGCTCGAGGAAGTAGCCCGGCAGGTCGGGCTCCGAGCCGCCGGTGACGATCTCGACACCTTCGGGCTTGCGCTCGAGGAAGCCCTCGACGCGCTCGCGCTGGCGCTCGGAGTTCAGCGGGCCGAGCGTGGTGTCGGCCGAGGCGGTGTCGCCCATCACGTAGCCCTTCGCCTGGTCGACGAGCCCGCTGACGAAATCGTCGTAGACCTTCTTCCCGGCCAGCACCCGGGTCGCCGCGGTGCAGTCCTGGCCGGCGTTGTAGTAGCCGGTTCCGGCGATCGTCTCCAGCGCCGTCGCCATGTCGACGTCGTCGAAGACGACGACCGGCGCCTTGCCGCCGAGCTCGAGGTGGACCCGCTTCAGCGTCTCCGAGGCGGCCTTGGCGATCCACTTGCCGGTCGGCGGCGAGCCGGTCAGCGAGACCATGTCGACGTCGTCGTGGGTGACCAGCGAGGAGCCGGCGGGCTCGCCATGCCCGCCGATCACGTTGAAGACACCGGGCGGAAGGATCTCGGCCGCCCACTCGGCGAACTTCAGGGTCGTGACCGGCGTCGTCTCGGCGGGCTTGAGAACGATCGTGTTGCCCGCCCCCAGGGCCGGGCCGATCTTCCAGACCGCCATCATCAGCGGGTAGTTCCAGGGCGTGATCTGCCCCACGACTCCGACCGCCTCGCGGCGGATGATCGAGGTATGGCCCTCCATGTACTCGCCCGCCGCACGGCCTTCGAGGCAGCGCGCCGCCCCGGCGAAGAAGCGCAGGTTGTCGGCCATGACCGGGACCTCGTCCTCGGCGACGGCGCTGCGCGGCTTGCCGGCGTCGGCCGACTCGAGGTCGGCGATCTCGTCGGCGCGCTCCTCGATCAGGTCGGCGAGCTTGAGCAGCGCCGTGGAGCGCTCCATCGGCGGCTTCGTCGACCAGTCGTCGAAGGCGGCCCGAGCCGCCTTCACGGCCCGGTCGACGTCCTCCTCGGTCGAGAGCGGCGCCTCGGCGATCGGCTCGCCGGTCGCCGGGTTGACGACCTCCTCGGTGGCCCCGTCGGCCGGGTCGACCAGCTCTCCGTTGATGAAGTTCTGAAGCTTGGTCAGCGTTGCGGTTGCCATTGCTCTCCTTCTCTCAGTTGCTTGGAACTCTTGAATCCAGTGCCTCTTCCACCGGCACATAGTCTGCACCCACGGCTTCGGCGACCGCGGGGTGGGTCACCCGCCCCCCGGCGACGTTGACGCCCAGGCGCAGCCCCGGGTCGCGACGGATCGCATCGGTGAGACCGTGGGTGGCCAGCGCGACGGCGTAGGGCAGGGTCGCATTGGTCAGGGCGTAGGTCGAGGTGATCGGCACCGCCCCGGGCATGTTGGCGACGCAGTAATGGGTGATCCCCTCGACCTCGAAAGTCGGGTCGCGATGGGTGGTCGGCCTCGAGGTCTCGAAGCAGCCGCCCTGGTCGATCGCGACGTCGACCAGGACCGCCCCCGGCTTCATCAGCGACAGCTGCTCGCGCCGCACGACCTTCGGTGCCCGCGCACCGTGCACCAGGACCGCCCCGATCACGAGGTCCACCTGGGGCAGCATCTCCTCCACCGCCAGGGTGGTCGAGAAGACGGTTGAGCAGCGGCCCCCGAAGGCGACGTCGAGCTCGCGCAGCCGGTCGATCGACTTCTCGAAGACGAACACGTCCGCCTCCATCCCGATCGCGATGAAGGCGGAGTTCATCCCCACCACCCCGCCTCCGATCACCATCACCGTCGCGGCCGCGACCCCGGGCACCCCTCCGAGCAGGATCCCCCGGCCCCCATACTGCTTCTCGAGCATGAAGGCGCCCGCCTGGGTGGCGAGCTTGCCGGCGATCTCGCTCATCGGCGCCAGCAGCGGCAGCCGGCCGTGGGAGTCCTCGACCGTCTCGTAGGCGACGCAGGTCGCACCCGAGGCCTGCAGGCCCTCGGTCAGCTCGCGGGCGGGTGCGAGGTGAAGGTAGGTGAACAGAAGCTGGCCCGGCCGCAGCATCTCGACCTCGGGGGCCTGCGGCTCCTTGACCTTGAGGATCATCTCCGCGTCCGCGAAGACGGCGGCGGTGTCGGGGGCGATGGTGGCTCCCTGGGCCTCGAAGTCGCCGTCGAGGATCGAGCTTCCCTCGCCCGCGCCGCTCTGGATCACGACCTCGTTTCCGTGCTCGACCAGCTCGCGGACACCGGCCGGTGTGATCGCGACCCTGTACTCGTCGTCCTTGAGCTCGGTCGGGACACCGACCTTCACGCTGCCGCCCCCTCTCGGACGTCGAGCTCGAATCGCGTCCCGCGGGCCTCGAGCTCGGTGAACATCTCCTCGGGCAGGATGCAGCCCTCCGGCGGCACCGCTCCACGGGCGCTGACGCTGCCGCGGGCGATCAGGCGCACGGCGGCTGCGATCGGAGCCGCAGTCGAGACGACGCCGCCGCCGATCCCCCACTCCTCGTGGGGCTCGGTGACCGCGCGCAGCCGCATCGTGCGGCCGTGGCCGGAGGCCTCGACGATGTGCACGGCGACCGTCTTCGCCGACGGAGGCTTGGCCTGCCGCGCCGCCTCCCTGACCTCCTGCTCGGAGGCCCTGGTCAGCTTGCGCAGGCGGTCGAGCAGCCCCTTCGCAAGCGAGAGGCGAAAGCCCGCTTCCTTGCATCCGAAGCTCTGGCCGAAGGTCCGCAGCTCGGAGTGCAGGGTGTAGATCGTCTCCGAGCGGCCCAGGGGGGCGCCGAAGTCGATCTCGCCGCCGGGCGAGAGCGGCTCGATCCGAACCGGCTCTCCCTTGCGCAGCACCACCGGGGGCAGGGTGAGCTCGTCGAGCAGGGTCTCGAGCGCGTAGGGGAAGCTGGCCCCGTCGGGCGGGTCGAGGTCCCGGCCCGCGGCGTAGATCTGGATCGCGTCGACGTCGCCGAGCTCGCGCGCCGCCCGGGCGGCCATCAGGTTCGTCTTGCCGGGGCTTGAGCCGATGCCGAGGATCGCGATCAGGCCGGCCCGCTGGAAGTCGGGGCTGAGCAGGAGCTGCTCGCCGGTGACCCGGTACAGCCCGCCGAGGTCGAGGTAGTGGCAGCCGGCGCCCAGGCAGGCCCGCATCGCGTCGAGGTTGACCCGGTAGCTGGCCGAGTTGACCAGGACGTCGATCCCCGCGAGGTCGGCGGCCAGGTTGCTGCGAGCGTCGGCTCCGCGTGCCGTCGCCTTGCCGAGCCCGTGCTCGTCGGCGACCGCCCTCGCCTGCTCCGCCCGCAGGTCGAGCAGCAGGATCGACTCGACCTCCTGCGAGGACGCGAGGTCGCGCACGATCGCCGGCGCGATCGTCCCCGCCGCCCCCAGCACCGCGACCTTCATCCAACCAGCTCCCTGGCGCGCAGCGCGAGCCAGAACTCGATCCGGTCGTGGGCGCGGCCCAGGTCGCGGCCGGTCAGCTCCTCGACCTTTCGCATCCGGTAGCGAAGCGTGTGCCGGTGGCAGTAGACCTCGCGCGCGGCGCGCTCCCATTGGCCGTTGTTCTCGATGAAGGCCTCCAGCGAGCGCAGCAGCTCGCCGCCGTATTCGGCGTCCCCGTCCTCGATCGGGCCCAGCACGCTCTCGCAATAGAGGCGAAGCGCCTCGTCGTCCTGGAGCGAGAGCAGAAGCGTGAAGGCGCCGAGGTCCTGCCAGGAGGCGACGTCGGGCGCCTCGCCGTTGTCGAGCGCCGTCGCCTCGAGCGCGCAGCGCGCCTCGTGGAACGAGCGGCGCAGCGCCTCGGCTGGGGCCGGCCGGCTGGCCGCGGCGCGAACTCCGCCCCTGCGGCCGGCCAGGGCGCGGCGTGCAGCGGTTGCGACCTCGATCGGGTCGTGCTCGGAAGCGTCGATCACGGCGCAGAGCAGCTCACGCCCGCCTACCACGTGGGGGGCGACGACGGCCGGACATCCGGCCTCGAGCAGCGCCGCCTCGAGGCTTGCCTCGGCTGCACTGGGATCGTCGACCGAGAAGACGAGAACCGACGAGTCGCCGTCGATCCCGAACGGGGTCAGGCGCCGGCGCAGCTCGGCCGGCTCGAGGCGACCGGCGAGGGCGGCGGCGAGAACGTCGCCGGCCAGGCGACGTTCGGTCTCTCGCTCGACCCGGCGGCGCATCAGCTCCAGCGCAACGACCACCACCGCCTGCTGCAGGATCAGCCGCTCGAAGTCGCCGAGCCCACCGGAGTCGCGGATGATCACCACCCAGGCCTGTGGCGGCCCTCCACCGGGCGAGACCACCGGATGGGCGAGCGCGCGACCCGCCACCGAGGCGTGGGCGGGCACGAAGGGGTGTCCGTCGCCGGCGTGGGCGGCGGCCTCGGACCGGATCGCGACCGCTACCGACTTCGGAAGGTCGCGGCGGAAGGTGCGGGTGGCGAGGAGCTCGCCGTTTCCATCGAGGACCAGCACGCCGCCGCCCACAGCGGCGGCGATCGTCGCCGTGATCTGGTCCAGGCCGCGCTCCTCCAGAACCAGCCGCTCGAGCCGCCGCTGGACGGCGATTCCGCGCTGCAGCACCTCGTATTGCTCGTTGACGAGGCGCGCGAACGCCTTCTCGGTCAGGGCGATGAACGGCATCGAGTAGGGCACCTCGAAGAGCGGGAAGTCGTGCTTCTCGGCTTCGTCGACCAGCGCCTTGGGCAGCTTGCGGTGGTCGAAGCCCGTCCCGAAGCCAAGCCCGGCGAGGTTGTGGTTGGCGAGCCGCTTCACGAACGCGCGCTGCTTGGCGGCGGTGCCGAGCTGGATGCCCGTCGTCAGCATCAGCTCGCCGCCCGAAAGCCACGGGGTCGGATCCTCGATCTCCGTTATGTGCACCCAGCGGACCGGGTTGGAGATCGACTTCGCCCCCGCCGCCGGCTCCAATCCAACTTCGTCGAGAAGGCTCTGGACGGTGAGCACGCGCGCGCCCTAGCCGAGGGCCCGTTTGGAGGCCGCGGTGAGGACCTCGCGCAGAACGTCGTGCATCTCGGAGAACTGCTCGGTGTCGGCGATCAATGGCGGAGTCAGCTGGATCACCGGATCACCGCGATCGTCGGCGCGGCAGATCAGGCCGCGCCTGAACAGCTCCCCGGAGAGGAAGCCGCGCAGCAGGTCCTCCGACTCCTCGTCGCTGAAGCTCTCCTTGGTGTCGTGGTCCTTGACCAGCTCGATCGCGTAGAAGTAGCCCGCGCCGCGCACGTCGCCGACGATCGGGATGTCCTGAAGGCTCTCCAGCGTCTCGCGGAATTCGTCCTCCTTGCTCAGCACGTGCCCCGGCAGGTCCTCGCGCTCGTAGATGTCGATCGTCGCCAGCGCCGCAGCGGCAGCCACGGGATGGCCGGCGAAGGTGAAGCCGTGGGAGAACATCGCCTTCTCGTGCATGAACGGCTCGGCGACCTGATCGGAGACGATCATCGCGCCCATCGGAACGTAGGCGGAGGTCAGGGCCTTGGCGGTGGTGATGATGTCGGGCCGGTAGTCGTAGCGCTCGCTTCCGAACCAGTAGCCGATTCGGCCCCAGGAGCAGATCACCTCGTCGGAGATCAGCAGCACGTTGTGGCGGTCGCAGATCTCGCGGACCCGCTGGAAGTACCCCTCCTGCGGAGGGATGCAGCCACCCGCGTTCTGGACCGGCTCGAGGATCACCGCGGCGACCGTGTCGGGACCCTCGAAGAGGATTCGCTCCTCGATCTGGTCGGCTGCCCAGAGCGGGTCGCGGTCGGCCGGCCAGCGATAGCTGTCGGTGTTGGGCACGTGGACGCCGCCCGGGGTCAGCGGCTCGAACTGCTGACGCAGGGCGGTGATCCCGGTCGCCGAAAGCGCCCCCAGCGAGGTTCCGTGGTAGGCGATCTCGCGGGCCACGACCTTGGTCTTGTGCCCGTTGCCCATCGACCCGGTGGTAATTGCGAGCCAGCTTCAGGGCCGACTCGACCGCCTCCGAGCCGCCGGAGGTGAAGAAGACCCGGTTCAGATCCGCAGGAGCCAGAGAGGCGATGCGCGCGGCGAGCTCGATCGCCCGAGGATGGGCGTAACTCCACACCGTGAAGAAATCGAGCTCCGCCACCTGGCGCGCCATCGCCTCCCCGATCTCCGTGCGTCCGTGCCCGGCATTGACGCAGAACAGAGCCGACAGGCCGTCGAGGTATCGATTGCCGTGGCTGTCGTAGACGTAGCAGCCTTCGCCCCGGGTGATGATCGGGACGTCGGCGTCGTCGTAGACCCCGTGGCGGGTGAAGTGCATCCAGAGATGGCGCTTGGCGAGCTCCTGCAGGTTGTCCTGCGCGGCCTTGCTGGCGGTCTCCGAAGCGATTGCCATGTCTCTCCTCCGGTCAGCCTTTCGCTACGACGATATGGACAACGCTAGAACCGAAATGGCGGGAAAGCAAGTGATCGATGGGTCAAGTCAACGATTATTGCTTGTACATAATGGACAAGCGCCCGGGCCAGTTTTGGGGCTTCTGCCACTAGCCGCCGCGGCGGCGGCGGCATAGCCTCGCAAGGGCGGCGCCGTAGGCAGCGCCGGTTTGGAGCAGAGAGGAGAAGCATGGAAAGCGCTTCTGTAGCCGCAGCCGGCCCCTGCCGCGCCCACCGGCGTTGCGAAAGAGGGCGACAAGGGGCTGAAGGCCGGCGCGCTCGGATACATCTCGAACGTGGTCATCGGCGTCGCCTCGACCGCCCCCGGCTACAGCCTCGCCGCGACGCTCGGATTCATCACCGCGGTCGTCGCCTTCCACGCCCCGGCGATCATGCTCCTCTCCTTCATCCCGATGCTGCTGATCGCGTCTGCCTACTACTACATGAACCGGGCCGACCCGGACTGCGGCACCAGCTTCACCTGGGTGACCCGGGCGATGGGACCGCGGCTCGGCTGGCTGACCGGTTGGACGATCGTCGCCGCAGACGTCGTCGTGATGGCGGCGCTCGCCTACATCGCCGGCCGCTACACGTTCCTGCTCTTCGGCCTCGACGCCGCCGCCAATAACCTGCTCGACATCAGCCTCGCCTCGGTGGTCTGGATCGCGCTGATGACCTGGATCTGCTGGCGCGGGATCGAGCTCTCGGCCACGACCCAGTTCTTCCTCCTCGCGGCCGAGGTCGTCACCCTGGCGCTGTTCGCCGTCGTCGCCCTGGTCAAGGTCTACAGCGGCGACGCCCTCGCCCACGGTGCGCACGTAAACGCCGACTGGTTCAACCCGTTCACCGTTCCGGGAGGCTTGGGCGGGATAGTCGACGGCGTGCTGCTCGGGGTGTTCATCTACTGGGGCTGGGACACCGGCGTCTGCGTCAACGAGGAGTCCGACAACTCCTCCAACGGTCCAGGGCGGGCAGCGGTGATGAGCACGGTTTGGCTGGTGCTGATCTACGTGATCGTCGCCACCGCAGCGGTGGCCTTCGCCGGGCCCGGGCTTCAGCACCCACAACGCCGACGACGTGCTCAGCGCCCTCGGCGGGCATGTCTTCGGATCGCCGCTCGACAAGATCCTGATCATCGCGGTGCTGACCTCGGCCTCGGCGTCGACCCAGACGACGATCCTGCCGACCGCGCGGACGACTCTCTCGATGGCCCGCTTCGGATCGATCCCGAAGGCGTTCGGCCGCATTCATCCCCGCTACCTCACCCCCGATGTCTCGACGATCGTGATGGGGGTCGTCTCCGTTGTCTGGACGCTGTTCATCATCAACGCGAGCCAGAACGTGCTCAACGACTCGATCACCGGGCTCGGCTTCCTGATCGCCTTCTACTACGGGCTGACCGGCTTCGCCTGCGCGGTCTACTTCCGCCGCGAGCTGTTCAAGAGCGTCAAGAACTTCATCATGGGCGGCCTGCTGCCGTTCCTCGGCGGGGCGATGCTGACCGGGATCTTCATCAAGGCCTACATCGACTACAAGCCGGCGGACGCGAATTACGGCGGCGACTTCCTCGGAGTCGGAGTCTCGGTGGCGATCGGCGTCGGCCTGATCCTGGTCGGGATCGTGCTGCTGGTGATCGCCAACCTCGTCTACCCGAAGTTCTTCAAGCGCAAGTGGGAGGTCGCCGAGCCGGGCGTCCTCGAGGGCAGGGTCACCGGCGAGGCGTCGGTGATGGAGGACCCCGGATGAGCGCGATAGTGGTCGGATACGACGGGTCGGAGGGAAGCAGGGCCTCGCTTGGCTCGCGCGATCGACCTCGCGAAGGAGCTCGGCGACTCGGTGCTGGTCGTCTTCGGAGCCGCCGCTCCCGGCGCGATCGGCGGTGAGATGTCCTCGCACGAGGACGCGGTCGAGGAGCGTGGCGAGCAGGTGATGAAGTAGGCCACCGATCAAGCCGCCGCGCGCGGGTTCGAAGGTCGAGCACGAAGATGGTCGACGCCCACCCGGCCGAGGCGCTGATCGCAGGAGGCGGAGAGCGCCGAGGCGCGGATGATCATCGTCGGCAACCAGGGCGGCCCGTCGCCGCTCAAGGGGGCGATCCTCGGCGCCGTGCCGTTCAAGCTCGTCCACCTGTCGCCCGTGCCGGTGCTCGTCGTCCCTGCGGTCTGAGCAGGAGACGCCGGAAACGGGCCCACCGGTATAACTGGGACGAGGGCGAGGGGGTGACTACGGACGACCAAAGCGTCGATTTGCGCTCGGTGACGAAGCGCTTCGGGGATCTGACCGCGGTCGACGAGCTGAGCGTGACGATCGGCCAGGGGGAGTTCTTCACGATGCTCGGCCCAAGCGGCTGCGGCAAGACGACGACCCTGCGGATGATCGCCGGCTTCGAGGAGGTCACCGACGGGCAGATCCTGATCGAAGGCCACGACGTCGCCGGCCTGCCGGCGCACCGCAGGCCGACCAACACGGTCTTTCAGAGCTACGCCTTGTTCCCGCACCTCTCGGTGGCCGACAACGTCGCCTTCGGGCTGAAGCGCCAGAAGGTCCCAAAGGACGACGTCCGCGAGCGGGTCGGGCGCGAGCTCGAGCGGGTCGGGCTGGCGGGGGAGGCGAACCGGCGGCCGGCGCAGCTCTCGGGAGGGCAGCAGCAGCGGGTGGCCCTGGCGCGTGCGCTGGTCAACCTGCCGAAGGTGCTGCTGCTCGACGAGCCCCTCGGAGCCCTCGACCTGAAGCTCCGCAAGGGCCTGCAGGTCGAGCTGAAGCGGATCCAGCGCGATGTCGGAATCACCTTCGTCTACGTCACCCACGACCAGGAGGAGGCGCTGACGATGTCCGACCAGATCGCCGTGATGAACCTCGGCCGGATCGAACAGATCGGCAGCCCCGAGGATGTCTATGAGCGTCCGTCGACCACCTTCGCCGCCGGCTTCATCGGCGTCTCCAACCTGATGCCGGCGACCGTCAGCGCGGCCGGCGAGGTGCAGCTCGACCACGGGCCCAGGGTCGCAATCGCTACCAACGGCTTCACGGTAGGCGAGCGCTGCCACGCGGTTGTCCGGCCCGAGAAGCTTGTGATCGACCTCGCGGACTCACCCCCGGTCAGCGGGGTGCCGAGCGTCGAGGGGACCGTCGAGAGCTCGCTGTACCTCGGCACCTCGACCCAGATCACCGTCGACCTCGGGGAAGAGGTAAAGATGACGGTGTTGTTTCCAAATGCAGACGAGGCGTCTCGGCAGAGCCTGCCCGGGGGCGGCGCCCGGGTGCGGCTGAGCTGGGCGCCGGAGCACATGCACCTGGTCCGCGAGTCAGCGGCGGCCGTGCCGCAGAAAGTTGAAAAACCATTCGAGGAGGAAGGGAATCTTGAGCGCAGCGCGAGGATCTAGGACGCTCGTCGTCGCCGCCCTGTTGCTGGCGGCAACCGTTGTCGTGGCGGCCTGTGGCAGCAGCGACACGATCGGCGGCGGCAACAAGGGGAAGGTCCAGGTCGCGAAGGCCGGCAAGCCAACCGGAGACGTCACGATCTCCAACTGGCCCGGCTACATCGACCCGGGCAAGAACGGAACCGTTGCGGACTTCGAGGATGCGACCGGAGTCAAGGTCACCTACATCGAGGACATCAACTCCAATACGCAGTTCTTCGGCAAGATGCAGCCGCTGCTGGAGAACGGCGAGTCGGGAGGCCGCAGCCTCTTCGTCGTGACCAACTGGTTGGCGAAGCAGATGTGGGACCTCGGCTATCTGGAGCAGCTCAACCACGCCGACCTGAAGACGGTCTTCGACAACATCCGGCCCGAGTTCGTCGATGACGAGACGGATCCGGGACGCAAGTTCTCGGTCCCGTGGCAGGGCGGCCTGACGGGCATCTGGGTCGACACGTCGAAGGCGCCGGAGATCAAGTCGATCAGCGACCTCTTCGACCCGAAGTACAAGGGCAAGGTCGAGATGCTCGATGAGATGCGGGACACGGTGCCGCTGGTGATGCAGAGCATGGGCGCCGACCCCAGCAACTTCACCAAGGACGACTGGAATGCGGCGATCGACAAGATCAAGGGGGCCGCTGACTCGGGCCAGATCCGCCGCTTCACCGGCAACGAGTACACCGAGGACCTGACCAGCGGCAACGTCGTCGCGGCGATCGGCTGGTCGGGTGACGCGTCGCTGATCGGCAACAAGAACGCCGAGTGGCGCAGGCCAACCGACGGCTGCGACACCTTCTTCGACCAGATGGTGATCCCAGTCGGCGCACCGAACACCGCGGCGGCGCTGGCGTTCATGAACTTCGTCTACCGACCCGAGGTTCAGGCCGACATCGCGGCCTACGTCAACTACGTCACGCCGGTGGACGGGGTCCAGCCGATCCTCGCCAAGAAGGACCCGGAGCTGGCCCGGGATCCGCTGATCTTCCCGCCGCCGGCGACGCTGAAGGGATGCTCCGGCGACCCGGACCCGCCCGGCAGCGCGAAGGACCAGCAGGCGATAACCGAGGCGTTCCAGAACGTGGTCACCGGCTGATCGCGGTGCGGCGGCGGAGAGTCGAGCCGATCGAGCGATGACTCGCGGCGTGACGATCCGCCGCCGCCTCGTCCCCTACTGGCTCCTCGCCCCGGGGGCGATCTGGTTGGCGCTGTTCTTCGCCGTGCCCATGTATTTCATGGGCGAGCTGGCGCTCCGAACCGGAACCCCGACTACGGGCTTCACGTTCGGTTGGGAGTGGGCCAACTTCCCGAATTCGCTGAACGGGAACACCGAGCAGATCGTGCGCTCGTTCTACTACTCGGGCGCAGCCACACTGCTCGCCCTGCTGATCTCCTACCCGCTCGCCTACGCGATCGCCAAGGCCTCGCCGCGCTGGCGCCTGCTGCTGCTGTTCGCGGTGATCGCGCCCTTCTTCACCACCTACCTGGTCCGGACGATCGCCTGGAAGACGATCCTCTCCGACTCCAGCCCGGTCGTCGACGTGCTGCAGACGCTGCACGTGCTGCCCCAGGACGGGCGCCTGCTCGCGACCTCGACCGCCGTAATCGCGGGGCTGACCTACAACTTCCTGCCCTTCATGATCCTGCCCGTCTACGCCAGCATCGAGCGCCTCGACATGCGCCTGGTCGAGGCGGCGAAGGACCTCTACTCGTCCTCCCGGCAGGCGTTTCTGCGCGTCACCCTGCCGCTCACCGCCCCGGGGATCGTCGCCGGCGTCCTACTGACCTTCATCCCTGCCTTCGGCGACTACGTCAACGCCGCGATCCTCGGCGGGACGCACCAGTCGATGATCGGCAACCGGATCCAGTCGCTCTACCTGGTCCAGCGCGAATATCCCGAGGCGGCAGCGCTCTCGTTCCTGATGATGGCGGCGATCCTCGCCATGGTGCTGGTCTACCTCCGCGCCGCCGGAACCGAGGCGTTCATGGGCGAAGAGGCGGAGGCGAGGTAGCGGTGGAGGCCGGTGCTGCGATGAGAAGCGGCCGGGCAGTCCCCCAGCGCGCCTGGCGCTGGCTGGGGCGCAACGGGCTGAACATATACGCGGCTCTCGCGGTCGCCTACCTGCTGATTCCGATCGTGGTGATCGCCGTCTTCTCATTCGGCGAGACGCCCCGCGACAAGCTCGACTTCGCGCTGCACAGTTTCACGCTCGAGTACTGGCGGCACGCGTTCGCACTCACCGATCTCAACGACGCCCTTCTCACCTCGCTGAAGCTGGCCGCTCTGGCGACCCTGGGATCGACGGTGATCGGAACGCTGATGGCGCTCGCGCTGGTCAGGCACAGGTTCTTCGGCCGCCGCGCGGCCAACCTGCTGATCATCCTTCCGATGGCATCGCCGGAGATCGTCCTCGGCGCGGCGCTGCTGTCGATGTTCGTCTACTACCAGGTCGATCTCGGCTTCAACACGCTGCTGATCGCCCACATCATGTTCTCGATCAGCTTCGTGGTAGTGGTCGTACGCACCCGTCTGATCGGCTTCGACCGCAGCCTCGAGGAGGCCGCCCAGGACCTCGGCGCGACCTCATTCGAGACGTTTCGATACGTCACCTTTCCCCTGATGCTTCCCGGGGTCATCGCCGCCGCCCTGCTCGCCTTCGCCCTTTCGATCGACGACTTCGTGATCTCCAACTTCAACTCCGGGACCACGGTGACCTTCCCGCTCTACGTCTATGGGGTCGCGCTGCGAGGCATCCCGGTGCAGGTCAACGCGATCGCGACGATGCTCTTCATCATCACCAGCCTCGCGATCATTCTCGTCTTCTGGCAGCAGCGCCGCGCCGAGCGCATGGCCGCGGTCCAGCCCGAAACAGAAGCGGAGGCGGTCGTGACGCCTCCGATCCCCCACGCACCGGGAGCAGCCGGTGGCTGAACTGGAAACCCGACTGCTGATTGGCGGCGAGCAGGTCACCGGCGAGGGCGATCGGCTCGAGGTCGAGAATCCGGCCACCGAGGAGACGATCGCGGCGGTCGGGCTGCCGTCGTCCGAGCAGGTCGAGGCGGCGGTCGCCGCCGCGCGCGACGCCTCGCGCGAGTGGAGCCGCACACCCGCGATCGAGCGCGGCGAGATGCTGCACGAGATCGCCAACCGCCTCCGCGCCAGCACCGACGAGCTCGCCGAGGCGATGACCCTGGAGGGCGGAAAGCCGCTGGTCGAGAACGCCGACGAGGTCGGCTGGACCGCCGCCGCATTCGACTACTACGCCGAGATCGGCCGCGACTCGGCCGGCAGGGTGATCCCCTCGATCGAGGCGACGCAGCTCTCGCTGGTGGTCAAGGAGCCGCTCGGCGTCGTCGCCTGCATCGTGCCCTGGAACTATCCGCTGCTGCTGCTGGCCTGGAAGCTGGCGCCGGCGCTGGCGGCCGGCAACACGACCGTCTGCAAGCCGTCGGAGCTGACGCCGATCTCGACCCTGATGCTGGCCGACTGCGTCGACCACCTGCCCGCCGGCGCCGTCAACCTGATCGCCGGGGCGGGCGACGTCGGCGCCGCGATCACCGCCGACGAGCGGGTCGACGGGATCGCCTTCACCGGCTCGGTGGAGACCGGCAAGAAGGTCGCCGCCGCAGCGGCCGAGCGAATCGCCCGGATCAACCTCGAGATGGGCGGCAAGGACCCGTTCATCGTCTGCTCGGACGTCGCGGCCGACGGCGGGGTCGAGGTCGCCGCCCGCGGCGGCGCCTGGGCCGCCTACCTCAACGCGGGCCAGGTCTGCACTTCGGCGGAGCGCTTCTACGTGATGTCCGACGTCTACGACGAATACCTCGCCGCCTTCGTCGAGCACACCGATTCGCTGGTCGTCGGCGACCCGACCGACTCCAGCACCGACGTCGGCCCGATGGTCTCGGCCGCCCAGCGCCAGAAGGTCGTCGACCAGGTCGAGGCGGCGGTCGCGGCCGGAGCCGAGCTGGTGACCGGCGGCGGCGACGCCGGGCAGCCGCGCGGGCACTTCTACTCCCCCGCGGTGGTCACCGGCGCGCCCCCGCAGACCGACCTGCTCCGCGAGGAGACCTTCGGCCCGGTGGCGCCGATCGTGCCGGTGAAGTCCCTCGACGAGGCGATCGAGCTCGCCAACTCGACCCGCTTCGGGCTCGGCGCCAACGTCTACACCTCCGACCTGAAGACGGTGGTGCGCTGCATGCGCGAGATCAAGGCCGGGACGGTCTGGTTCAACGACCCGCTCACCGACAACGACGCCGGCCCGTTCGGCGGCTTCAAGCAGTCGGGACTTGGGCGCGAGCTGGGGCGCGAGGGGCTGGAGGCGTTCCAGGAGACCAAGCACGTCCACGTCGAGACCGAGATCGCCCCGAAGGAGTGGTGGTACCCCTACGGCGGGGGGAACCGCCGTCCGCTCCGGCCCACGGGGCGTGATGGCCGGCCAGGACGCTACGCCCTACCTCGACGCGGTCCTCGCCTACGCGGCGCGCGATCCCGGGCGCTTCCACATCCCAGGCCACAAGGGCGAGCCGGGGGCCGATCCGGCTCTCCGCGAGCCTGGTCGGCGAGGAGGGGCTGGCCCACGACGTCCCGGCTCTGATCGAGGGGATCGACGTCGGCTCACGGCCCACCCCCTTCGAGCAGGCGCAGGCCCTCGCCGCAGAAGCCTGGGGCGCGAGGCGGACCTGGTTTCTGATCAACGGCGCCTCGCAGGGCAACCATGCCGCCTGCCTGACGCTGGCGCACCGCGGCGAGTCGCTGGTGGTCCAGCGAAATGTCCACTCCTCGGTGATCGACGGGATGATCATGGGCGGCCTGCGGCCGACCTTCGTCTCGCCGGAGATCGACCCGGAGCTTGGGATCGCCCACTGCCTGTCGCCTGAGACCCTGGAGCGGGGGCTTTCGCGAGACCCCTGACGCGGTCGGAGCGATCGCAGTCTCGCCCACATATTTCGGCGCCTGCGCGGACGTCCAGGGCCTGGCGGAGATTGCTCACTCGCACGACGTGCCGCTGATCGTCGACGAGGCATGGGGCGCCCACCTGCACTTCCACCCCGACCTTCCGCAGGACGCGATCGCCGGCGGCGCCGACCTCGTGATCTCCTCGACCCACAAGATCGTCGGCAGCCTCACCCAGGCGGCGATGCTGCACCTGGCCGGGGAGCGGCTCGACGAGAGCGTCGTCGACCGCTGTGTGAGCATGGTCGAGACGACCAGCCCCAGCGCCCTGCTCACGGGCTCGCTCGACGCGGCCCGCCGCCAGGCCGCGATCCACGGCCGCGAGCGCCTGTCGGAGACGATCGCGGCGCTGGCCGTCACCCGAGAGGCGATCAGGCGGATACCCGGGCTCGACGTCCTCGACGAGCGCCTCGCTGGCCGCCCCGGCGTGGCCGGCTGGGATCCGCTGCGGCTCTCGATCGACGTGCGCGGCACCGGCAGCACCGGTTACCGGCTGGCGGAGACCGCCCGCGAGGTCGACGACATCAACTTCGAGCTCTTCTCCGAGAACGTCGCGGTCGCCGTGTTCGGGATCGGCGCACCCGCCGCCCCGGCCGGGCGAGCGGCTGGCGGGGGCGCTGCGGACGGACGGTCGAGAAGCTCGGCGCCGAGGCGCCCGAGGAGCATCCCGAGTTCGCTCCCCCGCCGCCCTGGGGACCGCTGGAGATGACCCCTCGCGAAGCATTCCTCGGCCCGCAGGAGGTGGTGCCGTTCGACGCGGCCGAGGGGCGGATCGCCGCCGAGTCGCTGGCCGCCTATCCGCCCGGAGTGCCCAACGTGCTTCCGGGGGAGCGCCTGACCCGCGAGACGCTCGACTTCATCACCGAGAGCGTCGCCCATGGCGGCTACGTCCGCGGGGCGGTCGACCGCGAGCTGCGAACGCTGCGGGTCGCGCGCGAGCCGGGATGAGCGTCTCCTGGGGAGTCGACTCCGAGTACGGGCGGCTGCACGACGTCCTGCTCTGCCCGCCCGACAACTTCCGCTGGCTCGAGACCAGCGCGATCTCGAAGGCCACCCTCGCGTCGGGCGCGGTATTCGAACCCGACCTCGCCCGGCGCCAGCACGCCGAGATGGTCTCCGCCTACGAGGGGGCGGGGGTGCGGTGCCACTTCCTCGAGCCCGATCCGGAGCTGCCCTACCAGGTGTTCGTCCGCGACTCCAGCGTGATGACCCCCTGGGGCGCGGTGGTGACCCAGCTGCGGCAGCCGTGGCGCCGGGCCGAGGACGCGCCGGTGGTCCGCTTCTACGAAGCCGCCGACATCCCGATCACCTCCTCGATCACCGCCGCGGCGCTGGAGGGCGGCGACGCGATGATCGTCGAGCCCGGCCGGGCGTTGATCGGAGACGGTGAGGGGCGCACCCAGGAGGCGGGGGCGCGCCAGCTCGCCGAGCTGTTCGAGGCCGAGGGCTGGGAGGCGCGGATCGAGCGCTTCCCGGAGGAGTACGTCCATATCGACGTGCTCGCCTGCGTGCTGGCCGAGAAGCTCGCGGCGGTCTGCATCGAGGTCGTCTCGGACTCGCTGGTCGACTGGCTGCGCGGGCTCGGATTCGAGCTGATCGAGGTCTCCGCCGAGGACGCCTTCCAGCTCGGGGTCAACGCGATCTCGCTGGGGGAGGAACGGGTGCTGTCGGCAAGTGGAGCGGCGGCGCTCAACGAGGCGATGCGGGCGCACGGCCTCGAGGTGCTCGAGGTCGAGCTGGAGGCGTTCACGCTCGGCGGCGGCGGCGCACACTGCCTCGCCCAGGCGCTTCACCGGGAGCCGGTCGGATGAGCGCGCCGGCGATCGACCCCGGCCGCGTGATCGCCGACCTGCGCGAGCTCGAGCGCCGGACCGGCGGGCCCGAGGGCGCCCGCCGCGTCTGCTGGGGGCCGGAGTGGGCCGAGGCCCGCGCCTTCCTCGGCGAGCTGCTCGACGAGGTCGGCATCAGCCCCGAAGTCGACGAGGCCGGCAATCTCTGGGCCTATCTCGAAGGCGAGCGCGAGCCGGCGCTCGCGGTCGGCTCCCACGTCGACTCGGTGCCGCGCGGCGGCTGGCTCGACGGGGCGCTCGGGGCGATGGCCGCGGTCGGGGTGATGCGCAGCTGGTCGCAGAGCGCCGAGAAGCCGCCGCGCACCCTGGCGCTGGTCGACTGGGCCGACGAGGAAGGACGCTTCGGCCGCAGCCTGCTCGGCAGCTCCGCCGCCACCGGGACCCTGGTGCCCGAGGAGGTCGAGGGGCTGCGCGACGCCGAGGGCAGAGGGATCGCCGAGGTCCTGGCCGAGAGCAGCGTGCAGGCTTGCCGAGATGCCGCGCGCGGCGGCGCGCCTCGAGCGGCTCGGCGGGCTGCTGGAGCTGCACATCGAGCAGGGGCCGGTCCTGGAGTCGGAGGGGATCCCGATCGCCGCCGTCTCGGGCACGGTGGGCATCGAGCGCTGGCGGTTCCGCTTCGAGGGCACCGCCTCGCACGCAGGGACGACGCCGATGGATGCGCGCCACGACGCCGGCCGGGCGGCGGCGAACCTGGTGATCGCCGCGGCCGCGGTCGGAGAGCTGCGCTCCGGCGTCGCCACGGTCGGGACGCTGACCCTGGAGCCGGGCACCCCAACCGTCGTGCCCGGCGCGGCCGAGATCGTCGTCGACCTCCGCGCCGGCGACGCGCCGTCGCTTGCCGGGATGCTGGCCGAGGTCCAGGCCGCCGCGGAGAGGATCGCCCGCGACAACGGCTGCGCGCAGTCGGCCGAGTCGGTCTGGGCGATCGATCCGATCGAGTTCGACCCCGAGCTGGTCGCCCTTGCCCGCGAGGCCTGCGAGGAGGTCGCGGGCTCGGACCGGGTCATGCCCAGCGGCGCCCTCCACGACGCCGCCGAGGTCGCCGCGCAGGCTGCCGGCGGCGATGTTGTTCGTGCGCTCGATCGGCGGCGTCAGTCACTCGCCGGCCGAGGACAGCACCGAGGAGGACCTGGAGCTGGGGATTCGCGCCTACGCCGCGCTCGCCGCACGCGCCTTGGCGCGCTAGTCGCCGCCCGGGTCCCCGAGGCCCGCCGCTGACAGCGCCTGCTCGCGGCTGGCGAAACCCTGAAGGCGAACCAGCTGCCGGCCGCGAAACCAGAAGACATCGCTCTCGTCCATCTCGACCTCGACTTCGCTGCCGCGTCCGATCCCGACCACTTTGTTGACCGCCACCACCACTTCGCCGCCGTCGACGATCTCGCTCGTTTGCCAGTGGATCGTCGAGAAGATCTCCCAGGTCTTGCGCCAGAACTCCTTCGCCTCCTCTCGCCCGTGGTAGACCTTGGCGTCGGGCAGGTCGGGGCGCTCGTGAAGCTCGAAGTCGGGCGCGATCCGCTCCCACAGCCGCGGCGCGTCGCGTTCGGGGTCGAATTCCTCGACGCCCTGATCGGCGAGCTCGTTGAATCGCTCGAAAGCCTGCCGCACGAACTCGACGTTCTCCTCGCTCACGGCGGTCAGCCTATCCGGCCCCCCGGGCCCGGCAGCGCCGCTCGCTAGGGTGCGGCCCATGGCCACCTTCGACCGCCTCGCCGACCTTCCGATCGAGATCGAGGGCTACGAGCTCGAGGACCGCGACCGCACCTACGGCGAGTTCACCCGCCCCTCGACGGTCGTCCATCTTCGCGGCGGCGGCGAGGAGGGGATCGGCGAGGACGTCGTCTACGACGTGCTCGACCACATCGCCCACCGCGATACGGGCCCCGTCCACGACCTCTCCTCCCCGTCGACCCTGGGCGGGTTCTGCGAGCTCGCCGGAGGGCTTGACCTGTTTCGTCGACTCGCCCCCCGGCGCGCGAGACCTCGCGCCATTACCGGCGCTGGGCCTACGAGTCGGCCGCCCTCGACCTCGCCCTGCGCCAGAGCGGCTTGCCTCTGCACGAGGCACTGGGCCGCGACCCCAAGCCGCTGACCTTCGTCTGCTCGACCAGGCTCTCGTCCTTCGACGACGAGGAAAACCCGTCGAGCACCGAGGCGGTGCGAAAGCGGCTCGCCAAGTACCCGACGCTGCGCTTCAAGCTCGATCCCGAGAACGACTGGACCGACGAGCTGATCGCCGAGCTGGAGGAGATCGCCAAGGTCGACGTCCTCGACCTCAAGGGCTTCTACAAGGGCACGCCGGTCGACGTCGACACCGACCCGGAGCTCTACGGCAAGGTGGCGGCGGCCTTCCCGGATGCCTGGCTCGAGGATGCGGACATAAACGACGAGACCCGGCCGGTGCTCGAGCCGTACGCCGACCGGCTCACCTGGGACGCCCCGCTGGAGTCGCTCGAAGCGATCATCGCGCTGGAGCGAAAGCCGCGCGCGATCAACTCCAAGCCCTCGCGGTTCGGCTCGCTGCAGGAGCTGCTCTCGGTCTACGACCACTGCGCCGCCGAGGGGATCGCGATCTACGGCGGCGGCCAGGGCGAGCAGGGGGTCGGGCGTGGGCAGATCGAGTACCTCGCCTCGCTGTTTCACCCCGACACCTCCAACGACGTCGCGCCCTCCGGCTACAACGACCCCTCGGTCCCCGACGGGCTGGCGACCAGCCCGATGGACCCGATCCCCTCGCCGACCGGTTTCCGCTGGGGTGAGTAGGGTGCGGAACGCGATGGAGGTGGGCTGATGGCCGAAAACGGATTCGCCGCGGCGCTCAACGACCAGATCGCGAACGAGTTCGCGGCTTCGCAGCAGTACGTGGGCGCCGCCGTCTATTACGACAAGGCGACCCTGCCCCGCCTCGCCGCCTTCTTCTACCGCCAGGCGCTCGAGGAGCGCGACCACGCGATGATGATGGTCCAGTACCTGATCGACACCGATCAGGACGTTCGGATCCCCGACATCACCTCACAGCAGACCAGCTTCGACGACGCGGTTTCACCGGTTCGCATGGCGCTGGAGCAGGAGAAGCGGGTCGGCGAGGAGATAAACGCGCTGTTCAAGCTCGCCCGCGAGACCAGCGAGTTCCGCGCCGAGCAGTTCATGCAGTGGTTCGTCAAGGAGCAGGTCGAGGAGGTGGCGCTGATGTCCGATCTGCTGCAGGTGGTGGAGCGCTCCAGCGACAACCTGCCCCTGGTCGAGGATTACCTGGCCCGCGAGCGGCCGGGCGAGGAGGGGGCCGACCCCACCGCCCCGCCGGTCGCCGGCGGCGGCGAGTAGCGCGGGATCCGTCGCTCAGTAGCCGTGCCCGCTGTGAACGGCGCGCTTCACCGTCTCGCCCGCCGCCCGCTTGCGCAGGTCGACGATCGAATCGTGAACGTCTGAGGCGAGGGCATCGGCCAGCTCGCGGGTCTGGTTGATCTTGACCAGGATCCGGATGATCTGCTGGTCCTCGTTGTCGGGAGGCAGCTGATAGGCGGGGACGAGCCAGGCGCGGCGCTGGGCCAGCTCGGCGACCAGGGCCGAACCGGTGAAGCCCTCCTCCTCGCGGACCTTGGCGATCACCAGCGGCAGCATCGGCTTGCCGCCCACCAACTCCAGCGCATCTTCCTTTCCCAGCTGCTCGGCCAGGCTCGACGAGTTCGCGTCCATCGCCCGCACCAGCGAGGCGTAGCCCTGCTTCCCGTGGCGGACGAAGTTGTAGTACTGGGCGAGGATCAGGGCCGAGCTGCCGGAGAAGTTGAGGGTGAAGGTCGCGTCGCGCTCGCCGAGGTAGTCCTCGTAGAAGACCAGGTCCTCGGGAAGCTGCGCCTCGTCGCGGAAGACGAGCCAGCCGACCCCCGGGTAGACGAGGCCGAACTTGTGACCGGATACGTTGATCGACTTCACCGAGTCGAGCCGGAAGTCCCAGGCGAAGTCCGGATCGGAGAAGGGGAAGACGAAGCCGCCGCTGGCGGCGTCGACGTGCATCGGCACATCTAGGCCGCGCCCGCGCAGCTCGCCAAGCATCTCGTCGATCCCGGCGACGTCGTCGCACTCGCCGGTGAAGGTCGTCCCGACGACCGCGACGACGCCGATCGTGTTCTCGTCGATCTGCGGCTGCGAGGTCCTCGGGGCCGACCGTGTAGCTGCCCTTCTTGAGGTTCACCTGGCGCGGCTCGACGTCGAAGTAGCGGCAGAACTTGTCCCAGACGACGTGGACGTCGGCGCCGTAGACGAGGTTGGGCTGCGCGGTGGGCTTGCCTTCCTTCTCGCGCGCGGCCTTCCAGCGCCACTTCATCGCCAGCGCCCCCAGCATCACCGCCTCCGAGGAGCCGGCGCAGGCTGTCCCAGGCGACTCGGGCTCTCCCTCCCCATGGAAGAGGTCGTGCAGCATCCGTACGCAGCGGCGTGAGATCTCCGCCGTCTGCGGGTACTCGGCGTGGTCGATGTAGTTGCGGTGGAGGTTGAGGAGGATGACCTCCTTCGCCTCCGGCTCCATCCACGTGGTCACGAAGGTGGCGAGGTTCTTCTCGGGGTTGCCGTCGAGCAGCATCTCCGACTCAACCATCGCCAGCGCGACCCGCGGCTCGCGGCTGTGCTCCGGCATCTGCCGGTCGATCGCCGGCTTGGTGAAGTAGCGCTCGGCGAGGCTGATCTCGGGCTGGTCCTGCTGCTCGCTGTCGGCCACGGGAACCTCCTGTTCTGTGGATGAGCGCCTCGATCGGACGGGAGCCAATCTACATCCCGCCCGCCCGCCTCAGTGGGAGAGGTCGAGCCCGATCCAGACGATCGCGAGGGTGGCGAGGAAGACGGCGGCCTGGAGGAAGTGGGCGTTGCCCCAGCGCAGGTGCAGGACGACGAGAGCTGTGGTCAGGGCCACAAGCCCGAGCTTGAGCTGAAGCTCGCCGTCGCGCCAGAGGTCGTAGTGCGAGGCCATCGCGGAGCCGGTCGCGATCAGCACCCCGAGGGCGATCAGCGAGCCGACGCCGAATCGCCGCGCGATCGCCCGCAGCCGCTCGCGATCGGGATGGCGGCGCTCGACCGGAACCACCGCCGCCGCAAGCAGCAGCTGGCCGCCGAGGAAGAACGCCATCGCGACCACGTGCAGGAAGCGAATCGCCAGCCAGCCGTCCACGCTCAGCCGGCCTCCGCGCCTACGGTTCGGCCCTCGCGCTCGGCCGTTCCTCCCTGCCAGGCGGCGAGCGCGGTCGCGAGCAGCCAGCCGGCGGCGAGCAGGCAGGGCAGACCGTCCCCGGCGGCCCTCGCCAGAGCTCCTCCTCCGGCCCCGCCGACGACGTGCCCGGTTGCCCAGGCCATGTTGGTCAGCCCGGCGGCGAAGCCCTGGTGCAGCCCGGTCGCCTCGGCCGAGTCGCTGAGCATCGCCATCGAAGGAGCGAAGCAGATCCCCGCGCCAATCGAGAAGACCACCAAGGCCGCGACGAGAACCGCGATCGCGTCGGCGGGCGGTACGACCAAGATTGCGGCGGCGCAGACCAGGATCCCGGCGGCATAGGGCCGCAGGCGTCCGATCCGATCCGAGACCCGCCCGACGACCGGCGCGAGGCCCGCCTCCAGCGCCGCGCCGATAGTGAATCCGGCGGCGACCACGCCGGCGCCGCCGCCAAGCGCATGAATGCGCAAGGGAACCAGCACGTCCACCAGTCCGAACAGCATCGAAGGAGCCGCCACATACCAGGTCGCCCTCACCACGGGGCGGCTCGACATCGTCGCCCAGATCTCGGGCAGGCTCTGGTCCTCGCGCGGAGCATGCTCGGGGATCCGCAGGGCGGCTATCGCCAGCGCGGCCGCGATCACCAGGACCGAGGAGAAGACCGGCTCGGTGCCGATCTCACCGGCGAGGGCGCCAAGCCCCGGTCCGAGCAGTGCCCCGGCGACCGCGGTTCCCAGCATGCCGCCGATCACCGTGCCGCGGCGTGACTCAGGTGTCTCGACGATCAGCCAGGTGAGCGCCCCCGCCCAGGCAAGGGCACCGCCCACCCCCTGCACGAAGCGAGCGCTGTCGAGCAGCACGATGTGGTGCCCGAACCCGAAGACGAGACTCGCGCCGCCGAGCAGCGCCAGGCCCGCGACCAGGACACGGCGTGGGCCGAGCCGAGCCGCCAACAGCCCGGCCGGCAGCGAGGCTGCCAGGGTGCCCGCCGGGTAGGCGGCCGAGAGCACTCCCGCGCCCGCCTTCGAGAGGTCGAGGTCGCCGGCGTAATCGGGCAGCAGCGGAACGATCGCCGTGTAGAAGGCGACGTCGATGAAGACGACAGTGGATCCGAGCAGCAGCAGGCGGCGCATCCGCCCATACTGCCAGCGGTACTCAGACGCCGGTTAGCTGATACGCGGCGGGCTCGATCCGAGCGGTTCGGCGGTAATAGGTCGACCAGGTCCAGGGCCACTGGTTGGGGTCGTTGCCATTCTCGTCCACGTACCAATTGGCGCACCCCGACTCCCAGACCGTGTTGGCCAGAGCCGCCCGCAGCTCGCGGTCGAACTCGTCCGCGGCCGCCGGCTGCACCTCGATCGCCCGCGCCCCGGCCTGGTCGAGCGCCCGCATCGCGTCGATGACGTGGGCCATCGCCGCCTCGTGGACGTCGATCACCGAGCCGGCGCCGCCGTTGGTGTTCGGCCCGTAGAGCAGGAACATGTTGGGGAAGCCGGGCACCGTGATCCCGAGGTAGGCGCGGGGAAGGCCGCCCCAGGCCTCGGTCAGGGTCCGGCCCTCGCTGCCGACGATCTCCATCGGGGCGACGAAGTCGTGCGTCGCAAAGCCGGTGGCGAGGATCAGAACGTCAGCGGGGCGCTCGACGCCGGCTTCGGTGACCAGCCCGTTCGGCGTCACCTCGGCGACGCGGTCGGTGACCAGCTCGACATTGGGCTGCTGCAGCGCCGGGTACCAGGTGTCGGTCAGCATCACCCGCTTGCATCCAACCTCGTCGGTCGGGGTCACCTTGCGCCGCAGCTCGGGGTCCTTGACCTGGCTGCGGATCTGGCGCCGGGCGGCCGCTCGAAGTGGGGCCAGCATCCAGCGATGCCGGGTCATCCCGGTGGTCGCGAACTCCATGAAGGCGAAGGTCATCCGGCGGTCGAGACGCTGGAGGATCGGGAAGCGCTCGAACAGCCGCTTCGTCCGCGGCTTGTAGGCGAAGTCCATCTTCGGCAGGGTCCAGCCCGGGGAGCGCTGGTAGACGTCGAGCTGGGCGACCTGGGGCTGAATCGAGGGAACGACCTGGATCGAGGTGCAACCGGTGCCGACGATCGCGACTCGCTTATCGCTCAGGTCGACGTCGTGGCGCCAGCGGGCGGTGTGAAAGCTCGGCCCGGCGAAGCTGTCGAGGCCGGGGATCTCGGGCGTCTTCGGGACCGAGAGCTGCCCGCAGGCGGCGATGAGGACGTCGGCCTCGTGCTCGTAGTCGCCGGTCTCGAGCCTCCAGCGGCCGCGATCCTGGTCGAAGCTGGCTCTCGTGACCTCGGTCCCCAGCCGGGCCCGCTCGCTGACCCCGTAGCGGCGCGCCACGTCCTCGACGTAGGCCTGGATCTCGGGACCGGGCGAGAATCGCCGCGACCAGCGGTGGTTGGGCGCGAAGGAAAGCTCGTAGAGGTGCGACGGGATGTCGCAGGTCAGCCCCGGATAGGTGTTGAAGTTCCAGACGCCTCCCAGCCGCTCACCCTTCTCGAACAGCGTGAAGTCGTCGTAGCCGGCGCGGCGAAGCATCGCCGCCGCCCCGACCCCGCCAAGGCCGCCGCCGACGATCGCGACCGACCGTCCTGCTCCGTTTCGGGAAGCCATGTGTGGGAAGTCTAGAGTCGGCTAGTGGTCTTCTGATGGCCGATTGGGAGCACAGCGCCGACTCGAAAGCACCCCCGGATTCGATCTGGGAGCGCTATACCGACGTCGAGAACTGGTCCGAGTGGTCGACCAAGGGCGTCGAACGCTCGAGCCTCGACGGCGAGTTCGAGGTCGGTACCGAGGGGATGAGCAAGGCCCCGCACCTGCCGCAGGGAAAGTTCGAGCTGATCGCGGTCGAGCCCGAGCAGCGCTTCGCTTCGAAGTCGAAGCTCCCCGGGGCGACGCTTGTCTTCGAGCACATCCTCGAGCCCCGCGACGGTGGCACCCGGATCACCCACCGCGTGAACCTCGACGGCCCACTCGCCCCCGTCTGCGCCCCGTCGTCGGCCGCATAATCGAGCGCGGGCTCTCGCCTGGAGTTGACCGGCTCGCCGAGCTCGCGGTCGAGAAGCAGAAGGAGGCGCGCCGCGAGCAGAAGGAAGAGCAGGAGCGAGAGGAGCGGCTCAAGAAGGCCGACGAGAAGTTCAAGGAAGAGATCGAGAAGACCTCGCATGGCGAGGACGCGGGCGGCGCCAGCGTCCCGGGCGGCTAGGGCATTCCCGGCATGCGATATCTGTGCGGGTCTTCGACGACAGTTTGAGCAAGAACGGCCAAGCCTCTGTCGATTTCGCCGCCGTCTGTTCGTCTCAGGGGTGAATCGATTTCAAGACGAAAGGAGCGCGCCATGGCGTCAACACCAGAACAGGCACAGGACATCCCCGGTCGACGAGCTTCGAGCGCAGCTCGAGGGCGAGCTGATCACCGCCGGACGATCCCTCCTACGACGAGGCGCGACAGGTCTTCTTCAAGGGCGTCGACAAGCGGCCGCTCGCGGTCGCGCGGGTCGCCGGCGCCGATGACGTCGCGGCGGTGGTCAACGCGGCGCGCGAGGGCGGCCTCGAGCTCGCCGTCCGCAGCGGCGGCCACAGCCGCCCCGGATACGGGACCGTCGACGGCGGCCTCGTCATCGACCTCTCCGGGATGGACGGCGTGGAGATCGACGCCGACGACGGAACCGCCTGGGTCGAGACCGGCGCGACGGCGGGCAGCTACACGCTCGCCACCGCCGAGAAGGGGCGCGCGACCGGACTCGGCGACACCGGCTCGGTCGGCATCGGCGGGATCACGCTGGCGGGCGGGATCGGGTTCCTGGTGCGGAAGACCGGGCTGACGATCGACAACCTGCTCGCGGCCGAGGTGGTGACCGCCGACGGCGAGGTCGTTCGGGCCAGCGAGGACTCCGAGCCGGACCTCTTCTGGGCGATCCGCGGCGGCGAGGGCAACTTCGGCGTCGCCACCCGCCTTCAGCTTCGCCTGGCCGAGATCTCGGAGATCGTCGGCGGCATGCTGATCCTGCCGGCATCGCCGGAGGTGATCACGGGCTTCCTCGAGGCCGCGCAGGCGGCGCCCGAGGAGCTCTCCACGATCGCCAACGTGATGATCGCCCCGCCGATGCCGTTCCTGCCCGCGGAGGCGCACGGCAAGCCGGTGCTGATGGGCCAGTTCGCCTACGCCGGGCCGGTCGACCAGGGCGAGGAGGTGATCGCCCCCTTCCGGGCGCTCGCCGAGCCGCTCGCCGACATGGTGCGGCCGATGCGCTATCCGGAGCTCTACGAGGGCCCGGAGCAGGAGGCCCGCTTCGCGGCCGGCACCAACTTCTTCGCCGACTCGCTCGAGCCGGCGGCCGCCGAGGCGATCCTCGAGCAGCTGCCCAGAGTCGACGGCGCCGATGACGGCCGTCCAGCTGCGGGTGCTCGGAGGCGCGCTGGCGCGGGTCCCGAACGACGCCACCGCGTTCGCGCATCGCGACCGGGGGCTGTTCGTGAACGTCGCGGCGATGTACATGGACGCCGGCGAGAAGGACACCCACGACGCCTGGGTCGACGGTCTCGCGAGCTCGCTGGGCAAGGACGGGGCCGGCGGCTACGTCGGCTTCCTCGGCGAGGAGGACGAGGCGACGATGCGCGCGGCCTACCCGGGCGCGACCTGGGACCGGCTCCGCGAGCTGAAGCGCCGCTACGACCCGGACAACCTCTTCCACCTCAACCACAACATCCCGCCGGCCGACGGCTGACCGCGGGCGACGCCCGCAGACGTCCTGAAGAACGGGAGCGACGGGACTCGAACTCGCGGAGTCAGATGCCTGTGCAGTAGGTGTCGTCCCAGGAGGTAGGCAGCGGAGTGTGCTTCCACGAGCCGGTGCTCAGGAGCTTCGCCTTGTACTTCGCGGTCGCCGTTCCCGCCGGGATCTGATCGGTTTGCGTGAAGCTCGCAGGCCAGCTCCAATGGAAGGTCGCCTTCAACCGCGTGGCGACGAGCTTGCCAAGCAAGACTGGGCCCAACCTGCGGCCCGTGTCGGTCACCTTGATCCGGACCCTGACGTGGACCTCGGTGTTGTCGCAGTTTTTCCTCTGGGAGGTAGTCGTTTTGGCCTTGAGCGAAGAGGCCCCGGACTTATGGAGGTCAAAGATCGTCGGGGCGGTGTACGTGTAGTCCTGGCCATTCGGATCGATCTGCCGGTTGATGCATCCCGGGGGGCTGCATAGCCCTTTCTCGATATCCCACACCTCCCGTCCGCTCGAGGGAGTCCAGTACGCATCGGTGGTGGTAAAAGCTGTCCGCTTGGCCTTGTAAATGCCCTTCGGAAGCGGCTTCGCCACCGCCTCTCCGGGCCCGAATGCCATTGCGGCCAGCATGGCGACGACGACCAACCCCACTCGCTTCATTGCGCCGCTCCTCTCTTCGATCCGACGAGACCCCGGCACGCTATGGCGCGCCGAACCGGAGATCAACCCAATTTTCGAAGTGTTTGGTTGGACGCGGTTTGCTGCCAGATCGGCGCCGGTCAGCTTGGAACCTGATCCTGCCCCAGCCGTAGGTGGCGAAGTAGCAGCGTTCTCGCGCAGATAATGGTGCCTCGAGCCCTGAGTACTGGGGTTGACCGTTGTTGGGAGACTCGCTTAGGGTGCCGAGGGGGCGACCTCCGCGGCGCCGTGTAACGAGCCGGATCCTGCGACCAGGCGAGCCCAAGTCAGCACTTGTTGAGGGAAGATCGGGCGGGCCCTGCCCGTCGGGAGAACAGGAGCGTTACGGGCATCCTGAGTCATAGAGAAGCGAGACGCGGGCAGCCCGGAAGAAGCGCGCACCGCGTCCTGCGATTGTGCGGCCTGGCGGCGTTGATCCTCATCGCAAGCCTCGCCGTCACGGTCCACGCGGACGCCATCGGCACAGTGGGTCGCGCAAACATCGACGGCTCTGGGGTCGACAGGAGCTTCATAGACGACGCCGGGGTGGGGGCGATCGACGCCTCCCATATCTACTTTTCGACCGGCCGCGGGATCGGCCGCGTCAACCTCGACGGCTCAGCGCTGGCCCCCACCTTCCTCGCTGGGATCGGGAGAGATGTTCAGTCGCTGGCGGTCAACCCCTCCTCTATCTATTGGAGCGATACCGACAGGGGCGCGATTGGTGTCGCAAACCTCGACGGGTCGGCACCGAATCCGAACTTCTTCGCTCCCGGTCTCCCCTTTAACCCGTGCGGCATCGCGGTGGACGCCTCCCACGTCTACTGGGCTGATCCCAACGCCGGCTCGATCAGCCGCGCCAACCTGGACGGTTCCTCACCGACGACTCTTATCGCTGGACTTGAGGATCACCCATGTGCGATGACGATCGACGCCACGCACATCTACTGGGGTTCGGCACACGGGATCGGCCGCGCCAACCTCGACGGCACTTCGCCGGAGCCCACCTTCATCCCCGGCGTCGGAACTGTGTTTCTCGGTTTCGGACTCGCGGTCGATAGCTCCCACATCTACTGGGGCAACGGCAACACCCGGGCGATCGGTCGCGCCAACCTCGACGGATCGGCTCCGAATCCGGATTTCATCACCGGAATCGATTTCACGACCGGCCCGGCAGTCAACGCCTCGCACATCTATTGGGGCGACTACCTTCCGCCACGGTACGGAAAGATGGTGGAGGTCAAGCGAGTCCGAGGCAAGGTTCTGGTCAAGGAGCGGGGTACAGGCGGCTTCGCGGCGCTACAGGGCCTCAAACAGATCCCAGTCAGGTCGATCATCGACACCAATCGCGGCCGGGTTCGCCTCATATCGGCAAAGGCCCGAAGGGGCACCAGCGACCAGACCGCCGACTTCTATGGCGGCACCTTCAAGGTCCGCCAGCCCAAGAAGGGCAAGCCGATCACAGAGCTCGACCTTGTCAGCTCGGCTCGCTCGCGCGCCGCCCGCGTCCTCGCGCGCCGCCTCCACCGCAACGGCCTCTGGGGTAGCGGCAGGGGCAATTACCTGAGCAAGGGCAAGCACGGCTCGGCGACCGTGCGGGGGACGATCTGGTTCACCGAGGACCGCACCGGCGGCACCCTGTTCAAGGTCAGAAAGGGCGTGGTCAAGGTCAAGGACTTCACCAGGCACCGCAAGGTGACGCTGAAGAAGGGCCAGCGCTACCTGGCGCCAGCACGTAGATGAGCGACGGGACCCGAACCCGCGGCTCGTCAGGCCGAGGCCGCGGGTGAAGAGCCCCGAAGCGACCGAATTTTGGAGGGCGTAGGCCGAGCAGGTCGAGGGAAGCAGGGCAGGCGGCGCAGCGAGTTTGCCGCCATCGCAAATGAGCAAGCCGCCTGCCCGATGACCTCGAGTGCGACGGCATAAGCCGTCCAAAACGGGAGCGACGGGACTCGAACCCGCGGCCTCCGGCGTGACAGGCCGGCGCTCTAACCA
>CAVYWS010000008.1:0-110898 GCA_963772265.1 uncultured Solirubrobacterales bacterium
GAGAGTGTTGCCGGAAGCAACTCAGCAAGACGCTGACGCACTGGACGTGATCGCCGGGCTGCTGCCCGACCTGGACGACGAGCTCGGGTCGACCGGCACGCGGTTCTTCGACCGGCTCTGCGATGCGATGTGCCGCCTGGCCGGTCTGGAGCGGGCCGGCCTGATGCTCTACGACGCGGCCCGCAAGCTCGTCGTGCCCGCCGGCAGCCACGGGGTCGAGCCCCAGCTGCTGGAGCAGATCTACGGGACCCTCGAGGAGACGCCGATCGCGCAGCGCGCCCTCGCCGAGGACCGCGTGATCGAGGTCTCCGACGAGCTCGCGAAGCACGTTCCGGCCCGCTACGCGCGCTTCGCCGGGGTCACCACCCTGACCTGCACCCCCGTCTCCGCCGCCGGTCGCTGGCTCGGCGTGATCTTTGCCGACCGCGGCGGCGGCCGCTTCGAGCTGACCGAAGAGGAGCGCCGGCTGATGCTGGCCCTGGGCAAGGCGGCGGCGCTGGCGGCGATTGCCCGGCTCGGGGTCACCCAGCAGATGCGGGCACAGGCGCTCTCCGCCCGCCTCGACCTGGCGCAGGAGCTGCACGAGCGCGTCGTGCAGCGACTGTTCGGTGTGTCCCTGGCACTGGGAGCCGGCGGGGAGCTCGGCCCCGCCGAGCTGCAGCGCTGCGCAACCGAGATCCGCGAAGCGCTGGCGGAGATGCGCGAGGAGATGTCGCGGCCGATGCTGCCGGTTCCGGTCAGCACCGGTGCGTCGCTGTCGGCCGAGCTTCAGCGTCTCAGCCACCACTACGAGCACATCCGCTTCGAGGTCGAGTGGCAGCCCGGCGTCGAGATCTCAACCGAGCTCGAGCCGCTTGCCCAGACGGTGCTCGCCGAGGCCCTTCGCAACTGCGACAAGCACGCCGCCCCGAGCGAGGTCCGGGTGCGGATCGGGGCCCAGGACGGCGCCTTCGTGCTCGAGATCCAGAACGACGGCGTCGCCGAGGGGAACGGGCATCGCGGCGCCGGCATGGGCCTGCGGCTGGCCGCGCTGCAGGCGATCCAGAGCGGGGGCATGGTCGAGTTCGGCCCCGCCGAGGGAGGTCGCTGGCGGGTTCGGCTCGTCGCCCCGCTGCCGGAGGGGGAGGGAGAGGGATGAGCGCCGACGGAGGAATGCGGGTGCTCGTCGTCGACGACCACGACGTCGTCCAGTGGGGCTTTCGGGTGCTGCTCGGAGAGCAGCGCTGGGTCGAGCGCTGCGTCGCCGCCTCCGACGCCGCCGAGGCGATCGAGCAGGCGCGGCGGCTCGAGCCCGACGTGGCGCTCGTCGACCTCTTCCTCGGCGGAGAGTCGGGCGCCGAGCTCTGCGAGGAGATCCGCAGCGCCTCTCCGCGGACCCGGGTCCTGCTGATCTCCGGCGCCGGCTGGATCTCGCCCGAGGCCGCCAAGGCGGCCGGGGCGGCGGGCTTCGTCCACAAGGACTGGAGCGCCGCCGACGTCGCCCGGGCGGTGCGCATGGTCGGCAAGGGGATGACCGTCTTCGCCCCCCAGACCGAGACCTCTCCCGCCTCGCTCTCGGAACGCGAGCGCGAGGTCCTGGGGCTATTGGCCCGCGGGGCGACGAACAAGGAGATCGCGGCGCGCCTCTATCTCTCGCCGCACACGGTCAAGGACCACACGAGCGCGGTCTACCGCAAGCTCAACGTCCGCAACCGCGCCGAGGCGGTGCGGCGGGCGGAGCGGCTCGGCCTGACCGTCTGAGCACCCCCCGGCCGTCGCCCAGGGACCCCCCGGCTGGGGGGAAGCCGGGCCAAAGCCCTTAACTCCGGGCAGCGAGCGGGGAAGGATCCACATGTGCGGACTTCTTCCCTCCTCTCGGAGCGACGTGGGCGCCGGCCCGTAACCGAGACCGATGCCCGCGTCGCGCTGCTGTTTCCCGGCCAGGGAAGCCAGCGCGACGGCCTGCGCGAGCTGGTGGCCGAGCACCGTCCCGACCTGCTCGAGCTCGCGACCGAGCTCACCGGCGACGACCCGTTCGAGCAG
The DNA here is from genome assembly GCA_963772265.1 of uncultured Solirubrobacterales bacterium. Taxonomy (GTDB): domain Bacteria; phylum Actinomycetota; class Thermoleophilia; order Solirubrobacterales; family 70-9; genus Mayfieldus. Next base: position 2,023 of record CAVYWS010000008.1, read on the forward strand.
ATCGAGGACGGCACCCGCTTCCAGCAGCCAGCGATCTACAGCGCCAGCCTGGCCTGCTGGACTGCCGCCGGGCGACCGCGGGCCGACCTGCTCGCCGGCCACTCCCTTGGCGAGCTTGCGGCCCTGGTCGCCGGCGGCGCCCTCGACGAGCTCGATGGCCTGCGCCTCGCGGTGACCCGCGGCCGCCTGATGCAGGAGGCGGCCGATCGCGGCCCAAGGGTGGAATGGTCGCGGTGCTCGGCGACGACCGGGCGGCGCGCCGTCTCGCCGCCCGCTTCGACCTGGCGCTGGCCAACACCAATGCACCCGGGCAGACGGTCCTCTCCGGACCGGAGCCCGGTCTCTCCGACGCGATCGCCGCTGCCCGGGAGCAGGGGGTGCGATCCGTTCGCCTCGCGATCAACGGCGCCTTTCACACCCAGACGATGAGGCCCGCGGTCCCGGCCTACCGCGCGATCCTTGCGGCGACCGAGTTCCGCCCCGTCAACGGGCGTCTACTCCAGCACCACCTGCCGGCCCTTCGAGGACGTCCGCCGTCAGCTCGCCGAGTCGCTGACCGGACCGGTGCGCTGGCGACAGACGCTCGCCGCGCTGCGCCGAGCCGGCGCCGAACGCTTCGTCGAGGCCGGCCCGGGGAAGGTCCTGACCAACCTGGTTCGCCGCAGCCTCGACGGTGTCGAGGCGAAGACCCTCGACCCGGAGATGGCCCATGTCTGATCTGGCCCTGGTCAGGGAGCTCGAGGGCGCCGGCACATCACCGGGGCCGCGGGGCGCCGCGGTCGCGGGGCTCGCGGTTGCGATTCCCGAGCGGGTGATTCCAAACGCCCCGATCGCCGAGCGCCTTGGGGTCGACGAGGACTGGATCCTCGCGCGCACCGGGGTGCGGGAGCGCCACGTCGCCGCCGAGGACGAGCGCCTGCCCGGCTACGCGGCGCGCGCCGCCCGGGGCGCCCTGCGTCGCGGCGGCGTGGCGGCGGCCGACGTCGACCTGGTCCTGGTCGCGACGATGAGCCACGAGCAGCTGACCCCAAGCGCCGCTGCGCTGGTCGCGGCCGAGATCGGCGCCGAGCGGGCCGGGGCGATCGACGTCAACGCCGCCTGCACCGGGTTCGTCTCCGCGCTGGACATCGCCAGCGCCCAGATCGAGAGCGGTCGCGCCGCGATCGCGCTGGTGATCGGCGTCGACCTGCTGAGCCGTCTGACCGACCCCGACGATCGCAGCACCGCGGCGCTGTTCGGCGACGGCGCCGGGGCGGTGGTGGTCGGGGCTGTCCAGGGGCCGAGCCGATCGGCCCGGCCCGGCTGGGCGCCGACGGCGCCCGCGGCGACCTCATCCAGGCCGACCGCGAGGAGGGCTACATCCGGATGAAGGGCCCCGACACCTTCCGCCAGGCGGTCGACCGGCTGTCCCAGGTCGCCCTCGAGGCGGCGGTGGCGGCAGGCCTGTCCCTCGGCGAGATCGACCTCTTCGCCTTCCACCAGGCCAACAGCCGCATCACCCAGGCGGTCGGCGAACGGCTCGGCCTCAACCCCGAGCGGGTGATCGACTGCATCTCGCGTTACGGCAACACCTCGGCGGCGTCGATCCCGATCGCGTTGGCCGAGGCCGAGGCCGACGGAAGGCTCGAGCCGGGGAGCAAGGTGCTGCTTGCCGCTTTCGGCGGCGGGCTGACCTGGGGCGGAACCGTGATCGAGTGGGGTGGCGGCGGATGCCGGCTGAAGGTTGTGCCCTGGTGACCGGTGCCGCGCGCGGGATCGGCGCCGCGATCGCCCGCGGCCTGGCCGAGGACGGCTGGCGCGTGGCGGTCAACTACCGCTCCGACTCCGATGGGGCCGAGGGCGTGGTCAAGGAGATCGAGGCCGGGGGCGGCGAGGCGCGGGCGTGCCGGGCCGACGTCAGCGACCCCGCGGCGACCGAGGCCATGTTCAAGTCGCTCGACTCCGACTACGGTCCGGTCCTGGTCCTGGTCAACAACGCCGGGGTCCGTGCCGACGCCCTCGTCGCCCCAGCTCGGCGAGCGAGGAGTGGGGGAGGGTGATCGACACCAACCTCTCGGCCGCCTACCGGACCACCCGCACGGCGCTGCGGCCGATGCTGCGCGCGCCGCTTCGGGCGGATCGTCAACGTCGCCTCGGTGGTCGGGCCCCGGGCCAACGCCGGCCAGGCCAACTACGCCGCATCAAAGGCGGGGCTGATCGGCTTCACCAAGACGGTTGCGGTCGAGGTGGCGCGACGCGGGGATCACGGTCAACGCCGTCGCCCCCGGGCTTCGTCGAGACGAAGCTCACCGAAGGGATCGGCGACGGGCTTCGCGAGGCGGTGCCCGCGCGCCGTCCCGGCACCCCGGAGGAGGTCGCCGCCTGCGTCCGCTTCCTCGCCTCCCCCCAGGCCTCCTACGTCACCGGCGCCACCCTGACGGTCGACGGCGGCCTCAGCGCTTGAACGGCGCAGCAAACGAAAAGGAGACAACGAAATGGCAACGACGGTCAGCACCGAGAACATCCAGGAGAAGATCTTCGAGGAGCTCAAGGAGATGGGCGAGCGATCCCGAGCTCGTCATCCCGCGACGCGACCTTCGAGGAGCTCGACGTCGACTCGCTCGACCTGGTCGAGGTCTCGCAGGTGATCGAGGACGAGTTCGGCGTCCTGCTGCGAGGGCGAGGACATGAAGGACCTGAAGACCGTCGGCGAGGCGATCGATCTGGTGGTGGCGCGAGCTCAATGAGCGCGAGCAGCGACAAGCAGCGCGTCGTCGTCACCGGCGTCGGCGCGATCACGCCGCTCGGCGTCGGCGCCGAGGCCCTGTTCGATCGCTGGAGCGCGGGCGAGTGCGGGATCGTCGACGGGGTCGGAAGCTGCGCCGATTTCGATCCGACCGACTTATCTCAGCATCAAGGAGGCGCGGCGCACCGACCGCTTCACCCAGCTCGCGATCGGCGCCGCCGAGGAGGCGCTGGAGAGCGCCGGATGGGAGGCCGAGCCTCCCTACCCCGGCGAGGAGGTCGCCTGCGTGATCGGCACCGGAATCGGCGGCCTCGGATCGCTGGAGGAGCAGCACCTGCAGCTTCTCGATCGCGGCCCGAAGCGGATCTCGCCGCTCTGCGTTCCGCTGATGATGGGCAACGCGGCCGCCGCCGCGGTGGCGATGCGCCGCGGCTTTCGCGGCGAGACCTACGGCACGATCTCGGCCTGCGCGGCGGGAGCGCATGCGATCGGCTCCGCGGTGCGGGCGATCGAGGACGGCGACGCGACCGCCGCCCTCGCCGGCGGCGCGGAGGCGACCCTGACCCCGCTCGCCAAGGCGGCGTTCGAGCGCATGGGTGCGACGTCGGAGACCGGCATCTCCCGCCCCTTCGACCGCCGCCGCGACGGCTTCGTGATGGGCGAGGGCGCCGGCATCCTGATGTTCGAGGAGGCGGGCGCGGCGGAGGCGCGCGGCGCCCAGCCGCTCGGCCGAGATCGTCGGCTACGGAGCGACCTCGGACGCCTACCACCTGACCGCGCCCGAGCCCGGAGGCGCGGGAGCGGCGCGGGCGATCGAGATCGCCCTCGCGGACGCCGGGCTCGAGCCCTCCGAGATCGACTACATAAACGCCCACGGCACCTCGACCCCGCTCAACGACCGCTCCGAAACCGACGCGATCAAGTCGGTCTTCGGCGAGGGGACCGAGGTCCCGATCTCCTCGACCAAATCGGCGATCGGCCACCTGCTCGGCGCCGCCGGAGGCGTCGAGGCCGTCGCCACGGTCGAGACGCTGCGGCACCGGGTCGCGCCGCCGACGGTCGGCTACGGGGAGCCCGATGAGGGGCTCGACCTCGACTACGTGCCCGACTCGGCGCGCCCGCTCGGCAACGGCAACGGCCGGACCCTGACGGCGATCTCGAACTCGTTCGGCTTCGGCGGCCATAACGCGGTCCTCTGCTTTCGCTCGAGATGAGCGTCGCGGTCAAGCATGAGCGCGCCGCCGAGGCGCTGCCGCTGCGCCGGCTCGAGGCGCTGTGCGATCCCGGCTCGCTGGAGCTGATCCGCACCGCCGTGGTCTCGGCGCGGATGAGCGACCGCCGCCGTCCCGGGGACGGCGTCCTCGCGGGCGCCGGCCGGGTCGGCGGCCATCCGGTCTTCTGCTACGCCCAGGACCCGACCCACCTCGGCGGCTCGCTGGGCGAGGCGCACGCCGACACGATCGTGCGGGTGATGGAGCTGGCCGGCCAGCGCGGGGCCCCGGTCGTCGGCTTCGTCGAGTCCGGGCGGAGCCCGGCTGCAGGAGGGACACGCGGCGCTGGGCGGCTACGGGCGGATCTTCCGCCACAGCGTCCGGCTCTCCGCGCATCGTTCCCCAGATCTCGGTCGTCTCCGGCGTCTCCGCGGGCGGCGGCGCTTACGCGCCCGCTCTGACCGACTTCGTGGTCATGACCGAGGCAGGCCGGATGTTCCTCACCGGGCCGCGGGTCGTGCAGGCCGCGCTCGGCGAGTCGGTGACGATGGAGGAGCTCGGCGGCACCGAGGTCCACGGTAGAAACGGCGTCGCCCAGCTGACGGTCGCCGACGAGGACGAGGCGGCGGCGCTGGTGCGCGAGCTGCTGGCGCTGCTGCCGCGGCGGATCGGGGATACCCCCGATCCCGGGCCCCCCGGGCTCGCCGGCGGCGACCCCTCGGTCCCGGTTCCCGACGACGGCCGCAAGGTCTACGACGTGCGCGACGTCGCCGCGGCGATCTTCGACGGCGGGCACCTGCTCGAGGTCTCGGCGCGCTGGGCGCCGAGCATGGTCACGGCGCTCTGCCGGCTCGAGGGCCGGTCGGTCGGACTTGTCGCCAACCAGCCGCGCCGCCTCGGGGGGATCATCGACGCGGTCGGAGCGGAGAAGGCGGCGAGCTTCGTCGACCGCTGCCAGCGCTTCGGGCTGCCGCTTGTCGTGCTCGTCGACACGCCCGGGTTCATGCCGGGACGAAAGCAGGAGCAGGAGGCCGTGATCCGCCACGGCGCCGGACTCCTGCGCGCCTTCGCCGGCGCGACGGTGCCGAAGCTGACGGTGGTCCTGCGCAAGGCCTACGGCGGCGCCGTGATCACGATGAACTCGCGCGACCTCGGCGCCGACGTCGTCTACGCCTGGCCTGGGGCGGAGATCGGGATCATGGCGGCGCGCCAGGCGGTCGGGGTCGTGCACCGGCGCGAGCTCGAGCGGCGAGCCGCAGCTCGGCGATCAGCTCTCCGACGCCTACGCCGAGCAGCACCTGAGCGCCCAGGTCGCGGCCGAATGCGGCTTCGTCGACGAGGTGATCGAGCCGGTCGAGACTCGCGAGCGCCTGGTCAGGACGCTTGGCTTGCTGGGAGCCCCGTGAGCGCCACGATGGCGGATGCCGCTCCCACGGTCGAGGTCCTCTCCTTCGCCGCGCTCGGCGACAGCTTCACCGCCGGCACCGGGTGCCCGCCGGGCAGCAGCTGGGCCGATCGCCTCGCCGCCTCGCTGCGGCGCCGAAACGGCGGTCTCGCCTACCGAAACCTCGCGCGCGAAGGGGCGACCAGCGCCGACGTCCAGCGCGAGCAGCTCCCGGCCGCGCTCGAGATCGAGCCGGACCTGGTCAGCGTGATCTGCGGCGCCAACGACGTCCTGCACTCCGTCCGCCCCGACCTCGACGGCTTCGCCGGTCGCATGGCGGCGATCTTCGACCGGCTGTTCGACTGCTTCGTCGCCGACGCTGATCACCGCCACGGTGCCGGAGCAATGGCGGATTCATGCAGCTGGGCCCGCGGACCACGAGGCGGGTGAGCGCCGGGATCGCGCGGGTCAACGAGGAGATCCGCCGGGTCGCGGCGGAGCGCGGCGTTCCCTGCCTCGACGTGGTCGGGCATCCGGGCCTGGACGACCGGCGCAACTTCAACCCCGACGGGCTTCACCCATCGCCCGCCGGCCATGCCCGGGCGGCCGACGAGTTCGGGCGCCTGCTCGGAGGGATGCCGTGATCCTGGAGGGAAAGCGCCTGCTGATCACCGGGGTGATCACCCGGCGCAGCATCGCCCATGCGGTCGCCGAGCGGGCGATCGAGGAGGGGGCCGAGGTGCTGCTGACCAGCTTCGGCCGGGCGCGGCGGATGACCGAGCGGGCGGCCGCGCGGCTCCCGGGTGAGCGCGCCGGAGGTGCTCGAGCTCGACGTCAACGAGCCGGCTCACTTCGAGAGCCTGGCCGAAGCGCTGTGGGAGCGCTGGGACGGGGTCGACGGCGTCCTTCACGCGATCGCCCACGCTCCGCCCGACGCGATCGACGGCAACTTCCTCGCCACCCCCGCCGACAGCGCCGAGCAGGCATTCCGCACCAGCGCCTTCTCGCTGAAGGAGCTGGCTGCCTGCACGGCCCCGCTGATGCGGCCCGGCGGCAGCTTCGTGGCCCTGGACTTCGACGCCTCGGTCGCCTGGCCGTCCTACGACTGGATGGGGGTGGCGAAGGCGGCGCTGGAGTCGGTCGGCCGCTACCTCGCCCGCGACCTGGGCTCGCGCGGGCTGCGGGTCAACCTGATCTCGTCGGGTCCGATCGCCACCGCGGCGGCGAGCGGGATCGGCGGCTTCGACCGGCCTCGCCGAGGGTTGGGGCGAGCGTGCGCCGCTGGGCTGGTCGCCGCGCGACCCCTACCCGGTCGCGGATGCCGCCTGCTTCCTTCTCTCCGACTACTCGCGCGCGATCAGCGGCGAGATCGTCCACGTCGACGGCGGCTTTCACGCCGTCGGAGGTTTCGAGCCCGCCCCCGTGGAGGCAGTGCTCTGCCGAGGCCTCCTGAGGGAGGAGAGGCCCGCCGAACTGCGACACGGCGGCTCTGTCGCCGGTAGGGTCCCCGCCGATGTTCACGGGGATTGGGGAAGCGTGCGGCCGCCGTTTGCGGGTCGATCTGCGTCGCCGTCTCGCTTGCACTGCCGGCTGCGGCCGGGGCGATCCCGATCGTCTCGGTGCCCGTCCCGCCGCCCTCGCTGCCCGCTTTTCAGGGCAGCGCCTCGGCCGGCCTCTCGCTGCCGCGTCGGAAAGACGACGTTCGCGCCGCAGAACCCGTTCATGGCGCCGAACCCGACTCAGCAACATCCACAACGACACCTGGATGACCGACGCCTACCCGGCCACGCCCGGGCCGCTGGGCAAGTCGCTGGTCGCGACCTCGGAGGCGCAAGCTCCCGCCGGCGCTCTGCGGGTCGCTCGCCTTCGACCCGCGGGCCGGATCGTCAGCGTCTGCCCGTCGATCGGCGTTTCCGCCGCAGGCGCGGATCATCGACCCGGCACGCTGGCGACGATCGCCACCTACGACCTGCCCAACGCGCCCGACCCGCCGGGGACCAAGGCGTACCAGAACTTCAGCGGCGGCGGCTACTTCTTCCTCGACAGCGACGGACCGGATCTGGGTCCCGACCAAGACCGACCACATCTACGTCGTCGGCGAGTCGGCCGACGGGCAGAGCCTGGTCCTGCGCCCGACTACGACCTCACCTCGGTGCTCGACACCGGCGAGCGAGCGGATCACCTCGGCGCTGCCGGACTTCTCGGGGCTGATCTGGTTCGTGACCAAGCAGAACGGCAAGGTCGGCACGCTGGCACCCGAAGACCGGGCGCGGTCCACGTCAAGCGGCTCGACGAGGAGATCGAGAACTCGTTCGCGGTCGGCCGGCAGCGGCGTCTACATCGTCTCCGACAAGCGGATGTACCGCTTCAAGGCGCGCAAGGACGGCACCCCCTACGTCGTCTGGAAGCCCGGCTATCCGAACTCGGGGATCGTCAAGCCGAGCCAGGTCGACGCCGGCTCGGGGACGACGCCGACGATCATGGACGGCGGCTACGTCGCGATCACCGACAACGCCGACCCGATGAACGTCGTCGTCTACCGCAACGCGCGAGCAGCTGCGCGACGGCGAGAAGCGGGTCGTCTGCAAGGTGCCGGTCTTCGACAAGGGCGCCAGCGCGACCGAGAACACGCTGATCGGCTCGGGCAGCTCGCTGATCGTCGAGAACAACTACGGCTACCAGGACCCGTTCGGGCCCAACAGCGGCGCCGTCACCGAGCCGGGCTTCGCCCGCGTCGACGTCGAAGCCGGACGGCAAGGGCTGCCGCAAGGTGTGGACGAACCGCGACGCGCGGGCTCCGACCGTGGTCCCGAAGCTCTCCGCGAAGACCGGCCTGATCTACACCTACACGCGGCCGCCCGACCCGAGCGGCGCCCAGGGCTACTACTGGACCGCGATCGACTTCCGCACCGGCAAGACGGTCTGGAGCCGCTTCGCGGGCTCGGGCCTGCTCTTCAACAACAACTACGCCGGGATCGCGCTCGGCCCCGACGGCACCGCCTACCTCGGCGTCATCGGCGGCATCATCGCGCTTCGCGACGGCGGCTAGCCCGGCGCGAGCCGGCCGGCGGCCCGCCGGTAGCCTTCCGCTCCATGGACGCCCCGCTGTCCGGCCTCAGGGTCCTCGACCTCTCGCGCCTTCTCCCGGGTGGGCTCTGCTCGCTGATGCTCGCCGACCTCGGCGCCGAGGTGGTGAAGCTGGAGGACACCGGCGCCGGCGACTACATCCGCTGGGCGCCGCCCCATCACGAGGGGATGCCGGCGAGCGCCAGCTCGGCGATGTACCAGGCGCTGAACCGAAACAAGAAGTCGATCCGGGTCAACCTCAAGGCCGAGGAGGGCAAGGAGGTGCTGCGGCGGCTGGTGCGCGAGTTCGACGTCCTGCTGGAGTCGTTTCGGCCCGGGGTGATGGACCGGCTCGGGGTCGGCTACGAGGAGCTGCGAAAGCAGAACGAGGGCCTCGTCTTCTGCGCGATCAGCGGCTACGGCGTCGAGCATCCCGAGTACGCGCAGCGGGTCGGCCACGACCTCAACTACATGGCGCTGGTCGGGGTGCTGGGGCTGAGCGGCGAGCGGGGGGGACCGCCGGTCCCGCCCGAGGTCCAGGTCGCCGACACCGCCGGCGGCTCGCTGTTCGCGGCGATGAGCATCCTCGCCGCCCTGCGCGGCCGCGAGTCATCGGGCCAGGGCCAATTCATCGACGTCTCGATGACCCACGGCGTGCTCGGGATGGTCTCGGGGCTGATGAGCCGCTACCTCTGCGACGGCAACGTCCCGGTGCGCGGCGAGACCTGGCCGATCTGCTACTCGCCGTATGAGTGCAAGGACGGCTGGGTGACGATCGGCGCCCTGGAGCACAAGTTCTGGGTCAACTGGTGCGAGGGGGTCGGCCGCGAGGACCTGATCGGGGAGCAGTTCGCGCCCCACGGCTCCGAGGCCCATGAGGCGATCGCCGAGGAGTTCCGCAAGCGCACCCGCGATGAGTGGGAGCGGTTCGCCGCCGAGCGCGAGTGCTGCGTGGAGCCGGTGCTGGCGGTCGACGAGGTCGCCGCGTCGAGCCTGCTGGCGGAGCGCGACTCGATCATCGAGCTCGAGGACGCCGGGGCGGAGAAGCCGGTGCGCCAGGTCGACTTCCCGGTCCGATTCTCGGGCGGCCACCGGGCGCCGCGCAAGGCCGCCCCCGAGCTGGGCGAGCACACCGAGGAGGTGCTGGCCGGGATCGGCTACAGCGCCGAGGAGATCGCGGCGCTCGAGAAGGCCGGCGCAATCGCCGGGCTGCAGGAATCGCCGACCGGCCAGTTTCTCGGCGCCTAGGCGCGTTTGATGAACGCCACGGGTCCGCCGCGCTAGATTGAGAGCGCGCGGTGAGCGTAGCTCAGTTGGTAGAGCTCCTGGTTGTGGTCCAGGTGGTCGCCGGTTCGAGTCCGGTCGCTCACCCTGAAGTTCCCCTGCAATCCTCCGCAGTCGCGCCCCCGTCTCGTGTCGCGGAGGCCGCGATTGGGGTCCAACTCGGGGTCGAATGCCTCGCCACGGGCATGCGTGACGCTGGGCCGCGCCGAGCGCGTGCCACGCGGCGAGGACGACACACGAACGGGAGCCTGCGCGTCGCCGGCGCGGCAGGACGCTGACGGGGTCGTGAGAATAATTAGCTCGTGACCGTTCGAGCGAACATCGTGCCCTCGCTCCTGTCGTGGGCTGTCGAGCGGTCTCGCCGCGATCCGGAAGAGCTGCATGCGTCGTCGCCGTTGGTGTGGCCTGTCACGCTGGAGGCCGCGGGTTCGAGGCCCGTCGCTCCCGTTCTTCCTGTTTGCTCCGTGGATGCAGGCATTTTTAGCGGCTCATCCGACCTCCATCTGCGCTCCCCGAAAGGCTAGGTGCCGGCGGAGGCGAAGCTACTGAGCCATGCTTTCTGTAGCTGGACATAGCTTTGCGGCCTTGGCCACGGCTTCGACCACTCCGCGCGCAAAGCGTCAGACGTTCACCTGCTCGGAGTTGACTCCGGACCCGTTCCACTGAGCGACGAAGGCAGGCGCAGCTCCCCTCCAAAAGGCTCCGTCGTATGTCGTCTTGAGCGTCCGCTCCAAGATCTCGCGTGGCAGGAGATCACCGGCCAGGTCCGTGACGCCGCGCTGGCGGGAGCCATTACCGACCCCGACCGCGCCCCCCGCGTGAGCGAGTGCCTGAAATAGGCGAGGGTCCGCGAGTGGGTTAACGACCAAGGTGTCAAAGTCGGCCGCCATCGCGCGCAGGCTGGCCAGACCGCACTGCAGCATGCGGCTTCGCCACCACCACCTGAGCAACGCGCGATCATTGCGGAGTGGTCTGCGGCTATACCAATCGGCTGCGACGCGCCGAAGGGCTTGGCGCTGCGGGCGGCGAATCCAGTGCAGCTGATCGAAGCTCTGATCGCGCCAAACGTCCACCCGCCAGCGAACCGACCTAGGCGAAAGCTCATAGGCCAACCGCCGCAACTCCCTTATGCGAGGGCGCCGATGCTTATACAGAAGCTCCGCGGCCAACCTCCGCACGACGCGCTTGAAGAGCTCATCGCCGCCGACGCCTGTGAGAAGCGACCCGCCTGCGGCGCGTTCGAGCATCGGATAGTGAAAGAAGCTGTTCCAAGGAAACAGCAGCCCGTGCCGGCGAAGTACGTTTTTGGCGACGGGGCCCAGGACGTCGAGCCCGTCCTCCCACTCGAGCCGCAACCAGTCGTCCAGTTCGAGGTGATCGATGACACGCTCCTGCCACTGTGCCTCGTCTGTTTCCGACACGCCCGGGAAGCGATTGGTGACCGGCACCGGTGCCGGTAGCCCTTCGCGGCGCGCAACGTGGGTGGCGATCGCCAGCACGACCGAGGAGTCCACCCCTCCGGAGAACGAAACGCTGCAGGGTGGTCGCAGGAGCGCCGGGATGACTGTGGCATCGAGCGCCTCGCGCGGGCTCTGCGCCGCTCCGTCGATCGTCAGGGGCGGGGTTTGTGGATCGGTGCCTAATGGGAACGACGAGAGCTCCTCAAGCCCAGTGAGCCGGAGGTTGTCCGGAACGGTGACGCGGGCATCAGCGACGCCGGACGGTGGCATCTCAGCCCTGGTCGCCGGCCGCGCGCACAAGCCGGCGCTCCTGCATCGCGTTGACGAAGCCATCGACGTCACGCATCGCGGTCTGCGCGTCCAGCTCATGGATTTGGGGCCAGATCACGGTCTCCTCGGCCAGAACAAGTGGCGTGTCGAGCTGAGCGTCCTTCATAGGAACTGGGCCAGCGTCCAACGAACGCGGTGGCGACGCTGGAACTTGTCGCCTCACCAGACGCAGAGCATTCCCTCTGCCGCGAGCTTGTCGGCGGAAAGCCCGTACAAATTCGCAACCACGAACCGCGTTCAGTGAGCCTTATTGCCCGCCCAGGTGCATACGGCCTGCACCTGCCAGCGCTGGCCGGCGCTGGAGACCTGCTCGTGGATGCGCCCGAGCGGTGGAGCGACTGGCATATCGAGATTGCGACCGGCACCGGCAGGCCGAACGAGTTCGTTGACGATTCGCGCGCGCGGCTGATATGCGAGCCAAGCGGCTGGGTCGACATCGAGCGCGCGACGCGCAACTCGAAGTTGTTCCTACCGGAAATGCCGACCATGCCGGAGATTGCACACCCGCGTCTGGGAATCACGGGCATCGTCGCCGCATACTGGCGAGGCGACCACCGCTTCCATGCCGGCGCGTTCATCGCGGATGGCTTCGCTTGGGGAATCCTCGGGTCGAAGGGCGACGGCAAGAGCTCGCTCCTCGCAACGCTGGCATCAATGGGGATCCCGGTGCTCGCAGACGACGTGCTCATTATCGACCGGCGTCTGCGCGCGCTTGCGGGACCGCGCTGCGTCGATTTGCGGCCCGAGGCGGCGCTTGCGCTGGGAATCGGTCAGTCGATCGGGTTGGTCGGTGCCCGCCAGCGCTGGCGCACACGGCTGGGGAAAGTGCCGTGCGAGGTTCCCCTAGGGGGCTTCGTGTGCTTGGAATGGGGCAGAACGGCGGTTTCGCGGCTTTCCCTGGAGGATCGCGTCAGGATGCTTTACGCAAACCAGGCGCTGTTGCTCGGAGAGCACCGGGATTCCGCCATTTCTTTGATGGAGCTGTTCGGGCTCCCGATAGTTCGCATGCGGCGTCCACGCCAGATCGAGGGGATTGCCGAGACGGGAGAGATCCTCCTAGACGCAATCCATGGCCTCGGCGAGCAAGACTCGCTTAATGCCTAGAGCCCTCTTCGGCTCGACGATCGCAGCGCGCCGAAGCGGGGGCAACGCCTCTGACGGGTGGCGTTGGGTACCAGCCCAGCGGGTGGGTGATCAGCTGATGAGGCAGCCAGTCACAGCGTGGCCGAAACCGTCGGTGTCGCCGAAGCCCTTGTCACCGCCGCAGCCGTTGTCGTTTGGGCCGCCGGCCGTGAGTTCGGCAATGGCGCCGAGATCTTGGATACAGGGCACTGCGTATTCCGTCTTGCCGTTATCTGTCTGCACAGAGGCTCTCTCCCTTAGGACAAGTACCAAGGATAGGACCAAGACCTGGCCTGTGAAGGCGGAAAAAGGTCGGGTTGGCCAAATCGGCGCTGATCGCCTCGCCTTTCGAGCCTCATTCCGAGCCGCTCCTGTCACTGACGGCGGGGACGCGTTAGGCCACGAGTCGTGAATGAGGTTCGCCTCCCAGTCGCCTAGCGGGCCCTGCCGCGGAGCGCCGCCGGGAGGGTCTGGCACCGCGGCGCTGACACATCAGATCGGGGGACCCAGCCAGGGGCACCGTAGGATTGCGGCCGTGCCGTTCACGCTCAGGAACCTCAAGGAGGACCTGGAGGACGTCGGGTCCAAGTTCGACGGCGCGCCGGACCTGGAGTTCCGCTTGGCGACCGAGGCGCTCGAGCTCGAGCAATCCGGCCTGAGCTACCAGCGCGTCCCGCCCGGCTATCGCTTTCCGTACGGCCACACGCACAAGAAGCAGGAGGAGGTGTACGTGGTCGTGCGCGGGAGCGGGCGGATGAAGCTCGACGACGAGATCGTCGAGCTCAAGGAGTGGGACGCGGTGCGCGTCCCGCCCGGTACGTGGCGAGGCTACGAGGCCGGGCCGGAGGGCCTCGAGATCATCGTCATCGGCGCGCCCAATCTCGGCGAGGCTCCGCGCGAAGACGTCGAGGGCCAGCGCGACTGGTGGGCTGACTAGCTCGATCCGCTTTTGGTTCCGACGCTCCGGCCGCCCGATTGCAGGAACACGGTCGGTCGGAGTTGCGGCCGTCCAAGTCCGTTGAGGACGGCTGGTTGGTTCGAAAGCCATACCATCAGGGCCCTAACGGCCCTGCAAATAGGGGGTTTTTGCCTTCGATCCGACCCTCGATCGCAGGCCGATCCTCGACTACCTCCGAGGTCGACAAGTCGGCGTCCTCGCGCGTCTTCCCGGCCCTTCTATGCTCGCGGTCGATTGGTCGATCGAGGTCCGCTCGATCCGGTGGATAGTCGCGCGCCCGGAATGCGACGAGCGGTAGGGCCTGGACGACTCTTCGCCGGGCGGCGTCGGATCCGTCGTAGTGGAAGCCTGCTTGGTGCGAGAGCAGGATTCGGATAATCGGCCGGACGATTCGGTTGCGGTGCTCGTAGTCGGCGATGGCTGTTGTTGCCTCCTCTGCCTCCAGCTGCCGCGCTTCAGGCGTGAAGCGCTGCCGAGCGATTCGCACTTCGCTTGCTCCGCCTGCGAGCACGTTCTTGTACCACTGCGAGCTTCGGCCGAAGCCGACCATCACGATCGCCTCGCGTGCGTCTGGATGCCACTCGACGACCTCCAGAACGCAGCGGTGCAGCCGACCGGTCCGCCGGCCCCGGTGGGTCAGGAGCAGGAACCGGTGACCGAGCAACCAGCCGGCGCGTAGGTCGTACAGCCGCACTGGCAAGCGGAGCACCCTCTTCAGCAGCGGTCCCGGTGTCACCGCGCCGATCCTATGGTGCGGCCCCATGAGCGATCCTCGGAAGAGGGGCATAGAACTAGCTGAACCCAGATTTGTGGTCCAGGTGGTCGCCGGTTCGAGTCCGGTCGCTCACCCTACAGACGCTTGCCGGCCCGAGGAGGGGAAGCGCTCAAGCGTGGCGACCGGGGCCGCGCACGAGGCCGGCCTCGCTGTCTCGACTGGAGTCGCCGATGAGCCGCTCCAGCGCGTCGGCGGCTGAGGCCGCTCCGCCTGTTGCCAAGTACCCGTCGCGCACCCTGGCGGCACCCTGGGCGCATTCATGGGCGCCGTCGACCGCCTTCGCGAGCCGCTGCCCGGAAAGCTTCTTGCGCGGCAGGATGACGCCGGCGCCCGCCTGCTCGGCGTGTACTGCGACGTCGAGCTGGTCGCGCGCCCACGGGACGACGCAGACCGGGACCCCGTAGGCGAGCGCCTTCTGGGTGATGCCCATGCCACCGTGGCAGACGACGACGGCGGCCTGCTCGAGCAGCGGCCGGTGCGGAAGGAACCGCGCGACAACCGCGTCGCCATGGCGCTCCAGGCTTGCGGGATCCACCCCCGCCGAGGTGACCACCACGCGATAGCGCTCGGTGAGGCCGTCGAGCGCCGCCTGCGCGATCTCCCCATCGTCCTGGAATTCCGAGGAGCAGGCGACCAGCACCAGCGGGCGGTCGTCGTCCGGGACGGCGCGGGCATCTCGGCGGGTGGGTCCCAGGTAGCGGCTCCGACCATCAAGACGCCCGGCGGGAGCTCCCGTCGGTACTCGAATGGCTCGGCGGTGAAGTAGAGCGTCAGCGGAGCCCTGTGTCGCGCCTCGTCGGCGGAGCGCAGCGGCGGCAGTCCGGCGGCCTCGCGTCCGGCGTTGACGGTCGGCAGCCGGACCTTGGCGTCGAAGCGGTTCGTGACCGCTCCGAGCAAGGCATCGCGAAAGCGGCCCACCGGCCCCGGCCTCGGCCGCAGGCCGAGGCCGAACGGCGGCACTCCCGGCGCCGGGTCCTCCAGCAGGAAGGGCCGCGACTCGGCCCAGCGCAGCCGGTCGGCTTCGGCGGCGGCCTTCGCTCCGAAGGTCGTGGTGTCGACCAGGGCGAGGTCGGGCGAGGTGCCCGCGACGGCGGCGCGGAAGTCAGCGACCTCGAGCGGCGCCCGTTCGGCCCAAACCTCGAAGCTGCGCTTGCCGGCCGCGATCTGCGACTTGGCGCGGTGATCGTCCATTTCGATCGCCTCGATGCGCGGGTCGATCGGCTCGCATTCAAGCCCGGCCGCGCGGACGGCATCGACGCCTGCCGCGAGCGTCCGCACGTGGACCTCCGCGCCTCGCTGGCGCAGCTCGATCATCGGACCCATGATCGGGTTCAGGTGCCCACGGGCGGGCGAGGTGTAGGCGAGTACCTTCATCGGGGTTCTCCTCTCGCGTATTCGACGAGGCCCCGGATCGCGGCCTCGGTTTCCGTACGGCTCAGTCCCTGGCGGCGGCGCAGCAGGCCCCATATGTAGACGTCGGTGACGCTTGCCAGCAACGCGATCCTTTGGTCGCGCCTCCGATGCCCGAGTCCGGACAGATCGGGAGCGAAGACCTCCTCGATCCACCTGAGGTGCATCCGGGTGCCGCTCTCGGTGACCCGGCGGACTGCCTCGTAGCGCTCCGCCTCGGCAAGCCGGTGCAGCACGCCGTCGCCCATCTCCTCGTAGTGGTCCACCAGTCTGCGGACTGCGGTAGGCACGTCGCCCGGCGCGGCCTCGCGGGTTCGCGCGACGCGCGCCTCGGCGTCCGCGATCGCCGCCTCGATCAACCCCTCCTTCGAGCCGAAGTGCCGAAGCAGCGTTCGGGTACTGACTCCGGCGCGCTCGGCGACGAGGTCGAGCGGGAGGCCGTAGTTCGCCTCGCTCTCGAACAGCTCCCGGGCCGCGTCCAATACGGCGCGCCGAGTGCGCTCCGTGGACTCGGCGCGGGCGACCTGGGCGTAGGGGCGGGCCTGCATTTCGTGTCAGTATAACTGACGTGAAAATCCCCCGTTTCCCTTCTTTCTTCGGAGGACTGCTCCCGGGGTCGGCGACCGAGACGGCGTTACGGTTTCGCTCGTGTACCTCAGTGAGGCTCCATGAGCGAGGGGACGAGTCCGATACGCGGGCTGTTCGACGCCTTCGATGCCGAGCTTCCCGCGAGCGGCTTCGGGTCGATCCTCGACCCTGAGATCGAGGTGGTTGACCTGCCGCAGGTGCCCGGACCGCGGGTCAGGAGTGGGATCGACGGGGTCGAGGCCTGGATTGCGGAAACGAAGGAGGTCTGGGACGACCTGCGAATGGAGCTGGAGGAGCTGCTCGAAGTCGATCCCCGGCGCTGGCTGGTTCGCACGAGGCTGATCGGGCGGGCTCGTTCGAGTGGGATCGAGATGGACCAGCGACAGAGCTGTGCGGTGTTCCTGCGTGAAGGGCGCATCCTGCGGATGGAGCTCTACGCCGAGCGCGAAGACGCACTTCGGTCGCTCCGGAGCTAGGGATCTCCTCAGCGGCCGAAAAGCGCCTTGCGGCCCTCAACGCCCGGCACTAGGCCCAGTCGTGCGCCCGCTACTTGATCACTCAGGCCGCCGGTGCCCGGCTGCGGTTGCGTTCGGACTCGAGCCAGCGTTCGAGCGTTGCGCTGGCGTCGTCGACCGATGCGTCCGGAGATGCTCCGGCCTCGCGGAGGGCGCGCCAGACCTCGAGGTCGGTCAGGGCTCGGACGGAGGCGATCGTCTCCGCATCCGGGTCGATCGGGCGCAGCGCCTCAGCGACGAGTGCGTCGAACGAGCCCGAGGACGTAGTGGTGTTCGAGATCGATGCCGGGGCGCCGACTGTCACACACGAGCGCGCGGCTGAACCACACGGATAACGGGCCAGGCGGCGTAAGGCAGGCCAGGGCGAGATACTGCGCGGCAATGTCGCAGGAGAACCTGGAACTCATCAGGGCAGGATTCGCCGCCCACAACCGCGGGGATCTCGATGCCCTGGTCGAGCTCTACGACCCCGAGGTGGTGTTCGAGACCCTGCTGCTGGGGACCCACCACGGCAACGAGGCCATCCGTTTGATCTACGAGGAGAACCAGAAGACCATGGACGGCTACGACGTCGTCCCGGTGGAGCTGATCGACGCAGGGGACAAGGTGGTCGCGGTCGCCCAGACGGTGGGAGCTGGTTCCGCAAGCGGGATCGCTATGGATGATCAGTTCGCCTTCGTGTTCACCTTCAAGGGCGAGCGGGTCGTGCGAGAGCAGGCCTTCCGAAACAGGGAGGAGGCCCTCGAAGCCGCCGGGTTGTCGCCCGGGGACTGAAGGGCATAGGGTGGGCGCCGCACCGCAAGGTGGCCACTTCCACGGAGAAGGAGAGAAATGATCCTGGCAACGACGACGGTCGAGGACTTCGACCGCTTCCTCAACATCTTTTCAACCAAGGGCGCTGAGAAGCGAAAGCAGCACGGGTCGAAGGGTGCGACCGTCTTTCGCGATCCCAATGAGGACGACCGGGTCTGGGTTCTCTTTGACTGGGACGAGGAGGGCTTTCAGAATTTCGTCTCCGACCCCGAGGTTCCGCCGATCATGCAGGAAGCCGGGCACAAGGGTAAGCCCCAGCCGGCGGCGTTCGGCGGCCAGTACGACTCCTAGCCCCAGACCCCGAATCGGACCCGCGGTGGCCTCCTGCAGGGGCTCGATGCCGGCGCGGACTGAGACCCAGCGAAAAAAGGAGAGCAACGATGACTGCGGATGAGAACGTAGCGATCATGCAGCGCGCCTACGACGCCTTCAACTCGGGCGACATCGACACGCTTAAGGAGATCTTCGACGAGAGCGCCGTGTGGCACCTACCTGGGCGGAGTTCGTTCGCCGACGACTATCAGGGCAGCGAGGCCACGCTTGCGTACTTCGGCCAGCTGGCGCAGGAGACCGGGGGCACCTTCCGGGCGGAACTTGAGCGCTTGGTCGGAGACGATGACGACCGCGTGGTCGGCATCCATAACAGCACCGCGGATCGAAACGGCAAGCACCTTGATGTTCACGACTGCATCGTCTTCCAGCTCAAGGACGGCCGGATCATCGACGGTCGGGAGCACTTCGAGGACCTCTACGCCTGGGACGAGTTCTGGTCGTAGCCCCCGACTCAGCGCCGTCGCCCCGCCTCACGAAACCGCCGCTTTTGCGGCGGTTTCGTGCGTGTGGCGGCCGATCAGAACTCCCTCAGCGCCAACACTCGGTCCAGGTTGTCAAAGCAGAAGCACCAGCCCTCCCGATGGGAGTCCACGCGGTCCTCGCTGGAGATGCCGTGGCTGGTCATCCGCACGGTCGTCGCTCCGTCGTTCTCGGTGAACTCGAGATCGATCAGCTGCCGCTCGGAGTCCTGGTCGTCCCAGGTCCAGGTGAAGGCGAGCCGGCGCGGCGGGTCCACCACCGTGTACTCGCCGCTGGCTCCGTGCTCCTCGCCGGCCTTCGGATCCCGCATCACGATGCGCAGGCGGCCGCCGACCCGGAGGTCGACCTCGGCGATCGGCGTCTCCAACCGGGGCTCCCCGTAGCACCAGCGCTTCAGGACCTCCTCGCTGGTCCAGGCGTCGAATACCTCCTCGGCCGGGGCGTCGAAGGTCCGCTCGATCTCCAGGAGGTACCCAGGGTATTGATCGCTCATCAGCCCTCGCTTTCGCTCCTCTAGGTAATCGCCGACTACATCGAAGAGGCGCTCCCAGCGGGCGCGCTGGATGTCGATCCACTGGGACGTCTCGGCGAGCGTCTTCGGCTCCAGCGACAGCCGATGGGTGCGGCCGTCGATCACCCGGGTCACCACCCCGGCCTCCTCGAGCATGCGCAGATGCCGGGAGATCGTCGGCTTGGAGACGCCGAGGTCGCCGGTCACCTCCGCCACCGTGGCGCTGCCGCCGCTGAGCCTCTCGACGATATCGCGGCGGAGTGGATGGGCGAGTGCCTTGAACGGATCGTTAGCCATTTTGCTAACTATATAGTCTGACCAACACGCAACGGCGACCGAGGAGGAAAGGCAATGCCCGAGCACAGTGTCGGCACACAGGAGGAGTTCGATGCGGCCCGCGAGGAGCTCCTCGCGGAGGAAAAGGAGCTCACCCGCCGCAGCGATGAGCTCGCGCAGAAGCGGCGGGAGCTTCCCTGGGTGCCGGTCGAGAAGGAGTACAGGTTCGAGACCGAGGACGGGACGAAGTCGCTGGCGGACCTCTTCGACGGCCGCTCGCAGCTGCTGATCTACCACTTCATGTTCGGCCCGCCCTATGAGGCCGGCTGCACCGTCTGCTCCTCGATCACCGACACCATCGATCCGCAAGTGGTCCACCTGGCGGCACGAGACGTCACTATGCTGCTCGTCTCGCGGGCACCGGTCGAGAAGCTCCAGGCCTACAAGGAGCGGATGGGCTGGAGCATCGAGTGGGTCTCAGCCGGCGGCACCGACTTCAATCGCGACCTCGGCTTCACCCACACCGAGGAGGAGCTGCGGCCCTTCCTCGAGGGCGAGATTCCCCCCACCGTGGAGCAGATGGCGGAGCGTTCTGGGACCGACGTCGCCGGCTACGTCACCGAGGGACCGGGGCTGAGCGCGTACGCGCTCTCGGACGGGACGGTCTACCGGACCTACGTCACCAGCGCGAGGGGACTGGAGCCGGCGATGGCCTACTACCAGCTGCTCGATCGCACGCCGATCGGTCGCGACGAGGGCGACGACATGCCCTTCTGGCTGCGTCGCCACGACGAGTACGAGACGAGCTAGGAGTCGCTCACCCTCTAAGTGCTTCGAGCGCGCGGCCGAACTCCTCCATCGCCCCCCGGTGCAGGAGGCCCCCGTGGCTGATCCGGGCCACGCCGAGCTCGGCTTGTTCGGCGATCGCGGGAGCGCCGGGGATGGCGAGGCCGTTGACGGGACCTCCCGCCTCGGCGACGAAGGAGGCCAGAGCATCGCGTTGCATCAATGCGATCGGGAAGGCGCAGTCGACGCCGGCCTCGAAGTAGGCCTGGGCTCTGGTCAGGGCCCCCGGGACCAGCTCGCCCTGCGCCTGCGGTCCCTGGCCGGCGTGAAACGCCTCCAGGAAGACGTCGATCCGGGCGTTGATCACCAATCCGTATCCCTGCTCGTCCGCCGCCGCGCGAACCGCGCGCAGCCACTCGGCGTGGCGGTCGGGATCGCGCAGCTTCTCCGTCGCGTGGTCGGTGTCCTCGAGGTTGCACCCCGCGACGCCGATCGCCTCCAACTCCTCGACCAACTGGGCCGGATCGAGGCCGTAGCCCGCCTCGGCGTCGACGGTCACCGGGACGTCGACGCCGCGGACGATCCGGGCCGCGGCGCCGAGCATCTCCTCGGCCGGCGCGCCCTGGTGATCCTCGTAGCCGAGCGCCGCGGCGACGCCCATGCTGGTCGTCGCGACGACCGGAAACCCGGCCGCCTCGACCGCCCTTGCGGAGGCGACGTCCCATGCGTTCGGCAGGATCAGCGGGCGACCCGGAACGTGCAGCGACCGCAGCGTCTCGCATTGGCTTTCGAGGCTTGCTGAAGCGGTCATCCGGAGTCCACTCTCACGTTTTGCAATCCTCGGGACTTGTAGCGCAGGGCGTTGAGCGATGAGTTTGACGGGCCGGGCCGGTCTGAATCACTAAACGGAAACGATTTACGGAGGCTAGATCGATGACCCAGCAGGCAGGAAACGCAGAAGGGCAACTTGCGCAGAGCGCCGACAGCAGGCGCTGGCTCGCCCTCTACGTCCTCTGCGCGGGGATGCTGATGATCGTTCTCGACGTCACCGTCGTCAACGTCGCGCTGCCGTCGATCCAGAACGACCTCGGATTCTCGCAATCGAGCCTCGCCTGGGTCGTCAACGCCTACCTGATCACCTTCGGCGGCCTGCTGCTGCTCGCCGGGCGCTTCGGCGACATTCTCGGACGCAAGAACGTCTTCATGGTCGGGCTTGCCCTCTTCACCGTCGCTTCGGCCGCCTGCGGCGCCGCCCAGAGCCAGGGAGTCCTCGTCGGCGCACGGTTCGTCCAGGGCATCGGCGGGGCGATGACCTCGGCCGTGATTCTCGGCATGATCGTGACGATGTTCCCGGAGCCCCGGGACCAGGCGAAGGCGATCGGCGTCTACGGCTTCGTCGCCTCCGCGGGCGGCTCGGTCGGCCTGCTGGCCGGCGGCGTGCTGACCCAGACGATCAACTGGCACTGGATCTTCTTCATCAACCTGCCGATCGCGGTCCTGACCGCACTGCTTGCCTCTCGTCTGATCGATCGCGACGAGGGGATCGGCTTCGGCGACGGAGCCGATGCCGCGGGCGGCATATTGATCACCGCCTCGCTGATGCTCGGCGTTTACACGATCGTCAAGCCGGCCGCCGACTACGGATGGGCCTCGGGACGGACGCTGGCGCTCGGCGCCGGGTCGCTCGTCCTGCTCGGCGCCTTCATCGCCCGTGAGGCGACCGCGCGCAACCCGCTGATCCCGCTGCGCATCTTCCGCGCCCGAAACGTCTCCGGGGCCAACGTGATCCAGCCGCTGCTGGTGGCCGGGATGTTCGGGATGTTCTTCATGGGCTCGCTCTACATGCAGCGGGTCCTCGGTTATGACCCGCTGCAGATCGGGTTTGCCTTCCTGCCCGCGACGCTGATCATGGGAGTGCTTTCGTTCCGCTACACCGAGCCCCTGATCTCGCGCTTCGGCGCCAAGCGCGCCGTCCTCGCCGGGATGGTCTTCATCGTTGCCGGCCTTGCCCTCTTCACCCGGGCGCCGGTCGGCGGCGGCTACATCGAGCACATCCTGCCGGTCATGGTCCTGCTCGGGTTCGGGGTCGGGGTCTGCTTCCCGTCCCTGGTCACCCTGGCGATGTCCGGCGCGACGCAGCAGGACGCCGGCCTTGCCTCGGGCCTGGTCAACACCACCGCCCAGGTCGGCGGCGCGCTGGGCCTCGCGGTCCTCGCCACGGTCTCGGCGACGCGGAGCGACGACCTGATCGCCGGCGGCACCGCCCGGGCCTCGGCCCTGACCAGCGGCTACCACCTGGCGTTCGTGATCGGGGCGGTCCTGGTGCTGGCGGCGATCGCGGTCGGGCTCACCGTGCTGGAGCCCGAGGACAGGGCGGCGGAACACGTCGCGCCCGATTCCGAGGCGCACGAAGTGGGCGAGATCTACTCAGAGGCCGCTTAGCAACCGGCCAATGGCCGCGTGCCAACGGCGCCGGCTGCGGCCCCGCCCGCTATCTTGAGATGCGCCAGGTCGTCGTGCCCACAGGGGGAGCGCCACAAGCGCTTGGGGAGAAGGCGAAGCATTCGACCGCGGCACACGAAGCGGAACGAGTGCACATGCGAGCCAACGCCTTCCATAGAGCGCTGCTCTTCAGCCTGCTGACCCTCGCGGCCTGGGGGGCGCCGGCTCGCGCCGCCGACCGGGTCTACTGGGGCAACTTCGGCCCCAACGGCGCCTCCACCAACACGATCTCCTACGCCAACCTCGACGGCTCGGGCGGCGGCAATCTCTCGACCGCCGGGGCGCCGGTTGACGGGCCGATGGGGTTGGCGGTTGACTCTCCGACCGGGCGCCTTTACTGGGCCAACCTTGGCAGCGCCGAGAACGGGACGACGCTCGCCTTCGCCAATGCCGACGGAAGCGGGGGCGGGGGTGTTTTCAACGGGCCGATCACCACTCCCCACGGAGTCGCGATCGATCCCATCGCCCGCAAGCTCTACTGGACCAACGAGGCGGCGAGCACGATCGGGTTCGCCAACCTCGACGGGAGCGGCGCCGGGGTTCTGCCGTTCGGCAACGCGACGCTGGTCAACCCGCGCGGCCTGGCAATCGATCCCGGGGCCGGAAGGATCTACTGGGCCAACCACGTCGGCCCCCCCGCCGCGATCTCCTACGCCAACCTCGACGGCAGCGGCGGCGCCGACATCCCGACGGGCGCCGCCACGGTCGACGATCCCGAGGGCGTTGCGATCGACCCGGTGACGAACCGGATCTACTGGGGCAACTTCGGCCCCGCCAGCTCGATCTCCTACGCCAACCTCGACGGCTCGCGGCGGCGGCAATCTCCCCACCCCGGGGGTGGCACCGAACTTCCCGCACGGCGTCGCGATCGATCCCGACGCCCGCAGGATCTATTGGGCCGACTACGGTCCGGGCACCCTCGGCGACGGCACGACGATCTCCTGGGCCAACCTCGACGGCTCTGGCGGCGGACACCTGCCCACCGGCGCGGCGACGGTCCACGGTCCGGCCCTGCCGGTCATTATGAGGAGCCCGGAGGGCAGCGGCGCACCGTCGATTCACGGCCGGCCCGCGCCGGGCTCGAAGCTTCGTTGCACCCGGGGCAGGTGGGCCCCCGATCTACTCGCCTCGCTCTTTTACCGCGAGCCGCAGAAGGTCTCCTACGGTTGGCGACGGGATGGCCACTCGTTCGCCCATCATTCCTCGCACCTCGCTGCGCGCGCGCAAGCTCGGCGACTATCGGTGCGTGGCGAAGGGACAGAACGCCGCCGGAACGACTTCGCAGACCAGCGCTCCGCTCGCCGTCTTCAAGGTCGCGAAGCCGAATCTCGACCCGGCCAGAGGCACCGCCAAGTTGAAGGTCACCGTCCCAGATCCCGGCAAGGTGATGCTGACCGGCGGGCGGGGGCACTCGCGCCGTTCTCACGCCGCCGTTCACCGGCAGGCAAAGCGGCTTCATCGACCCGGGACGGTGACCTTGCTGGTCAAGCCGGTGGGCAAGACAAAGAAGCGTCTGCATCGCAGCGGCAGGGTGAAGCTGAGGATCGAACTCGACTTCAAGCCGAAGGGCGAGCCGGCCGACCACCAGCACCGGACCCTGAGGCTGAAGCAGAGCTGAGCAGAGGCGAAGGACGGCCGGACTGGACGAATAGCCCAGTCCCCTGCCTACCGAGTACTCGAACTGCGGCCCGACGCAGGAACGGGCAGCCGCTAGTGTCGCTGTGGCCAAGGAGCGGGTCATCAACCGGGCGGGGAGGCGCAAGGCGCCGAGGGACATCCGGTCGTTCACTCGACCAAGGCAGGGCACAGCGGATGATGCAGATGCGACCCGATCAAAATGGCGTTCACGCGATCCATCTCGCGCCCCCGAGGCTCGCTCGGGCTCGCGCCTTCCTCGCGATCTCGGGCCTCGTCGCAACGGTGCTGGTTCTCCTCGCCTCGCCCGCCCGCGCCGCCAACCGGATCTACTGGGCGAACGACGCCTGTTGCAACGGATCGGGCCTCCCGAGCACGATCTCCTATGCCAACCTCGACGGCAGCGGCGGGGCCGGTGACCTGATCTCGGGCAACAACTCCGAGGGCACGATCGTCGACGGGCCGATGGGGCTGGCGATCGACTCCGCGGCGGGGCGGATCTACTGGGCCAACTGGGGCTATGTGATCGAGCATGCCGGTTCGAAACGACACCGGCAGCGGCACGACGATCTCCTGGGCCAACCTCGACGGCAGCGCCAGCGGCGACCTGACCATTACGGGATCGGCGACCGTCGACGGGCCGCACGGGATCGCGATCGACCCCGTCGCCCACAAGCTCTACTGGACCAACGTCAACAACAACACAATCGACGTCGCGAACCTCGACGGCTCCAACAGCGCAGTGCTCGCCGTCAATGGCGAGCACGCTCGGCGGGGACCCGGCGTGACCGTCAACCAGCCGCGCGGGCCTGGCGATCGATCCTGCCACGCGAAGGATCTACTGGGCCAACTGGCCGACGGCGACGGCACGACGATCTCCTGGTCGAGCCTGGACGGGGCCGAGCGGCGGCAACCTGATCGACCGGCGGGGCCGCCGTGGACGGGCCCGAGGGGGTGGCGATCGACCCGGCGGCCGGCCGGATTTACTGGGGCAACTTCAGCGGCGACGTCGCCGCCCAGCACATCGCATACGCCAACCTCAACGGCGGGGAGCGCAGACAATCTCGACACGACGGGCCCGCCGGCTGCGACGGTCGATCAGGCACACGGCGTCGCGATCGATCCCACCACCGGGACGATCTACTGGGCCAACTTCTATGACAACGTGATCGCGCGGGCCCAGCCTCACGGTGGCGGGGGCGACGACTTCCTGACCGCCGCATCCGTGAGTCCCGGCGGAATGGACAATCCGGACCTTCCGTTGATCCTCAGGGCGCCCGAGCCGCAACGGGCGCCCCGACGATCTCCGGCGGCAGCGACCACCGGCTCGACGCCTCAGTGCACCCAGGGCTCCTGGGCCCCCGACATCATCGCTCGCTGCTTCTACCGGGCGCCCCACTCCTACGCATACCAGTGGAGCCGTGACGGCAGCCGACATCGCCGGCGCCACCTCGAGTACCTACAAGGCCGACCGCCGCCGGCGACTACCGCTGCCGGGTCACCGCCTCCAATGCCGCCGGCAGCGCCTCGCAGACCAGCGCCGCGCACACGTCTCGGCCGGCAGGGGCCGGATCCGGCTCGCGCCGTAATGGCTCGGCCCTCGAACAAGTTCCGGCTCGGCCGGCTGATCAGGCAATGAGTCGACCGGGACCGCGACGCTCGACGGTCGGGGTGCCCGGGGCCGGCAAGCTGGTACTCCAAGCGGATCACGTGGCGACCTGGCCGCGCCGACGGCCGCGCCGCAGAACTCGCGCGTGGGCCGCGCCGTCAGCGGCCAGGGCCGCACATGCGGCTCATGTGCGGCCAAGGGCAGGGCGAGGCGCGAGCTGCAGCGCACCGGCACGGCGATGATCCGCATAAAGGTCAGCTTCACGCCGACCGGCGGCAAGCTCCCGCTCGGAGCGCCGGCTGGTGAAGCTGCTCGAGAAGGCCGTTTAGCCGGCCTTTAGGCGGCTCACGCAGGCTCTTTACGTGGATTTCACATTGTTTCGCGATCTCAACGGCCTCGCCTATCACCACGATCGGCTTCGAGGACTCCCTCCGCTTCTTCACCGTCAACGCCGAGCTGATCTTCGTGGCCCTGCTCGCCGTGCTCTTCTTCGCGCGAGGGAAATGGGCCTCGCGCAACGCCCGCCATGGCGTGGTCGCCGCAGGCCTCGGCCGCCGCGCTGGCGCTCGGCGTCGCGCAGGTGATCACTCACATCTGGGAGCGTCCGCGGCCGTTCGTCGCCCACCCCGGCGTCGCGCACCTGTTCGTCTCGCACGCTCCGGACCCGTCGTTTCCCAGCGATCACGCCACCGCGGCATTCGCGATCGCGGTCTCGATCCTGCTGCGCAGCCGCCGGGTCGGCCTGCTGGCGCTGGCGATGGCGGTCGTCGTCGCGGTCGGCCGGGTCGCGGTCGGAGTCCACTATCCGAGCGACGTGATCGGCGGCGCCCTGCTCGGCACCGCGGCCGCCCTGCTGCTCTGGATCCCGCCGATCCGCGGTCCGCTCGGAGAGCTCGCCGACTGGGCCTCGGGGATCTACGAGCAGCTCGTCTCCGTGCTGCTGCGACGGCCCGCGACTTCTCCGCCCGGGTAGCGCCGCTCAGCAGCGGTGGATCGGGGCGGCGCTCTGCACGACCTCGAAGGCGCTGCCGGGGATCGCCTTCAGCTGGCTGAGGTTGCCGTCGGGCCAGCGATGATCGGAGCTTCCGCTGAAATACCAGCCGCTGCCGTTGTCGGCGACGATGAACCCGTAGTGCTTCAAGGCCGTCGCGATCACCGCCGCGACGCCGGTCAGCCCGGAGGTGTCATAGCCGGCCTTCAGCCGCAACCGCAGGCCCAGCGGCGGCGCGTCGGGATTGCTGGTGTCTCCGGCGCAGTGCGAGGCCGGGTTGATCCAGGCGTCCTGGCTGGAGTCGACCGTCAGCCGGATCGCGTGGCGAATCGCCCCGCTCTTTGCCTCGTCGTAGCGGACCAAGCCGGGGAAGATCGGCAGCCCCGCCGCGTCGGCGGAGGTAAAGCCCTCGGTCCGCAGCTTGGCCGAGCGCAGGTTCCAGATCACTCCGTTGTCGGCGTTCCAGTGCTTGCGCGGCCGGCGCACGAAATGGGCGTTGAACAGCTCGTCGAGCTTGCAGCGGGCGCGGTCGACGACCAGCACATGGCGGTCGCCGTCGCTGTGGTTGCCGCCCTCGACCGGGGCGTTTGGAGGGATCCGGTAGCTTGCCGTGGCTTGACTCGTCGCCGTAGGCGGTGAAGTGGACCTTGCTCTTGCGCGCGTGCTTGCCGACCACCGCGTAGGGAATGCCGTAGGCGCGGGGCGAGCCGAAGTCGGGGTGCAGGGTGTCGGGGCCGTGGGCGTTTATGTAGGCGACGTAGGCGTCGGAGTTGGGGTCGACCGGGGCCGAGGAGATGTCCTGGTTCCAGGCCGACTCGTCGGCGGCCGAGGGAGAGCCGGCGGCGGCGGTGGACTCGGGGGAAGATCGAGCAGCTCCCGAGCCTGGGGTAGGGGCCGAGCCTTGCGCTGCTGGCGCCGACCACGCCGCTGATCGTCGCCGCCGTTGCAAGGCCGCAGGCCAGGCTGATGAAGAGGAGCTTGATCCTCATCGGGCCGAGGAGCCTAGCGGGGGGATCGCGGTCTGGACGCCTGACTATCGTTTGTGGGGTGTCCGAACCCGAGCGGCTGCTGGTCAAGGACGACGCGGCGGGGCCACCTGGCCCTCCCGAGGCGCTGGGCAGGCTGATCGGGCGATTCGACCCGGACGTGATTGACGCGCCCAACGGCGAGGCGCGGATCCGGCTCGTGGTCCGAGACCAGGGCCGAGCGTGGGACGCGATCGTCAGCGGCGACCGGATCGAGCTGGTTGCCGCCGAGGGCTCGAGCCCGGACACCGAGCTGAGCGCCGACGCCTCGACCTGGGGGCAGATCGCCGCCGACGTACGCGGCGGCATGGCCGCGTTTCGCAGCCGGCGCCTGGAGGTGCGCCGCAACCTTCACCTCGGGGTGGGCTTCCTCGCCGCGACCAGCGGGATGATCGAGCCGGGACGGCTTCGGTTCGACTCGATCCAGACCCGGGTCGGCCGGCTCTCGACCCTCGAGGCGGGACGGGGGGACCCGGTGATCTGCGTTCACGGGCTGGGCGCCACCAAGGCCTCGTTTCTGCCCACGATCGCCGCCCTCGCCGACAGCTGGCGGGTGATCGCGGTCGACATGCCCGGCTTCGGCGACTCCGACAAGCCACTCAACGCCGCCTACGACGCCCCCTACTTCGCCGACGCAGTCACCGCGCTGCTCGACGAGCTGGAGATCGAGCGCGCGCACCTGGTCGGCAACAGCATGGGCGGGCGGATCGCGATCGAGGTTGGACTGCTGCATCCCGGCCGGGTCCGCAGGATGGCGCTGCTCAGCCCGGCGCTCGCCTGGCTGCGCGACCGGCGCTGGCGCTGGCTGCTGCGCGCCCCGCTGCCAAAGCTCGGCCTGATTCAGCCGGCGCCGCGGGTGATCACCGAGCCGATCGTCCGCAACCTCGTTCCCGGCGGCAAGGACGGATGGTCGGCGGCCGGGGTGGACGAGTTCCTGCGCTCATACCTGACCCCGCGCGGCCGGGTGGCCTTCTACGAATCCGCCCGCAACATCTACCTCGACGAGCCGCATGGCGAGCAGGGACTATGGACCCGCCTCGCGGAGATGTCGCCCGGCACCCTGTTCGTCTGGGGCATCCACGACCAGCTGGTTCCGGTCGCCTTCCGCAAGCACGTCGAGCAGGCGCTGCCGGCGGCCCGCCATCTCGAGCTCGATTGCGGGCACGTGCCCCAGCTCGAGGCGCCGGCGGAGACCCACGCCGCGATCCTCGAGTTCTTCGCCGAGGGCTAGCCCTCCTCGCGCGCGCCGCGCAGCTCGCTGAAGACCGCGGTCAGCTCTCCGGGCGCGCGGTCGCGCTGGGCGTCGGCGATCACGTGTGAGACGGCGTTGATCAGGGCCAGGTGGGTGAAGGCCTGGGGGAAGTTGCCCCAATGGCGGCCGCTGTTTGGCGTCCAGTTCCTCGGCGTAGA
Organism: uncultured Solirubrobacterales bacterium; assembly: GCA_963772265.1. Classification (GTDB taxonomy): domain Bacteria; phylum Actinomycetota; class Thermoleophilia; order Solirubrobacterales; family 70-9; genus Mayfieldus. The sequence goes on from CAVYWS010000008.1 coordinate 31,222, forward strand.
GATCGAGCGCCCCCGCGAGCCCGAGAAGCCGCTCGCAGAGCTCGCGGGCACGCTCGCCCTCGCCGATCTCCGAGTACGCCGAGGCGAGCCAGAAGGAGCAGATCGTGAACGTCGCCTCCTCGCCGTGCAGGCCGTCGTCGGTCTCGCCGGTCAGATAGCGCAGCACCAGCCCGTCGCGGGTCAGCTCCTCGTCGATCGCGTGCACGGTCTTGCGAACCCGGTCGTCGGTCGGGGGAAGGAAGCGGACCAGCGGGATCAAGAGGGTCGAAGCGTCGAGCGCGTCGGTCTCGTAGTGCTGCCGGAAGATTCCGTCGCGTACGCCTCGCTCGAGGACCTCGGCCTTGACCTCGGCCGCAATCTCGCCCCAGCGCTGGCCCGCTGCGTATCGTCCTGGCGGCGGGCGAGTCGGGCACCGCGGTCGACCGCGACCCAGATCATCAGCTTCGAGGAGACGTAGTGCTTGGGCTCCCCGCGCGCCTCCCAGATGCCCTGGTCGGGATGCGGCCACGCCTCGATAGCGGCCTCGACGGCCTGGCAGATCAGGAGCCAGTTCTCGTCGCGGATCCGGTCGGTCGTCTTCGAATGGATGTAAATGGAGTCGAGCAAAGCACCCCAGACGTCGTTCTGACGCTGCTTGACTGCGCCGTTTCCGATCCGAACGGGCTTTGCCCCCTCGTAGCCCGACAGGTGGTCGAGCGTCCGCTCGGTGAGGTCACGCTCTCCCCCGACCCCGTACATGATCTGAAGCTTGCCGTCCCGCCGCAGCGCGATGTCTGCGATGAACTGCGCGAACTCCCGCGCCTCCTCATCGAAGCCAAGTGTGTGCAGCGCCCAGAGTGAGAAGGTCGAGTCGCGGATCCAGCTGTAGCGGTAGTCCCAGTTGCGCTCCCCTCCCGGTGTCTCCGGAAGGGAAGTCGTCGCGGCCGCGACCAGCGCTCCGGTTGGGGCGTGGGTGAGCCCCTTGAGAACGATCGCGGAGCGCTGCAGATGGATCCGCCACGTGTGATCGGGAAAGTCGCCGTGTCGCAGCCAGGCTCGCCAGAAGTCCGACGTTGCGTTGATTCTCTCCTGCGCCTCGGGGGCGCTGCGCGGCGGGCCGCCTTCTGCGTCCCAGCAAAGCGCCGCAAAGCAAGACTGTCCCTCACGCAGGGTTACGCGCCCCCAGACCCGCTTGTCCTCAATCGTGGGATCGATGTCGGTCGTGAGGTCGAACCACTGCTTGCCGCCGCTCGCCTGCATCCCGCCGTCCTCGCCGGACTTCCAGCTGGCGGGGATGGACCCGTATTCGAACATTGGCTCACAGTCGAGGTCGACCTCGACCTCGCCGTCGATGCAGGTCGCGACCCGCACCAGGGTGTGATCGGCCTCGTGGCGAGGGTGCGGTCGCTCCATGCCGCGCTCCTGGCGTCCTGCCTCGGCCCACTCCGTGATCGTCAGCGCATCGAGCACCACCAGCCAGCCGGTGTCGGTGGTCCAGGTCGTCTCGAGAATCAGCGTCCCCGGCAAATAGCGCCGAGCGAGCGGAGCGATTACGTCGGGGGGGCCGATCCGCATCGAGCCGGCATCGCGGTCGAGGATCGCTCCGAAGGCGCTCGGGGAGTCAAAGCGCGGCATGCAGAGCCATTCGACCCAACCTTGGGGCGCGACCAGGGCGCTCGTGTGGCAGTCGGAAACGAATCCGTAGCTGGAGATCGGGGGGAAAGCCGTGCGGTGGCTCGCCAAGCCGACCGGCCGCCCGGCGTCTGCCGGGGAGTGTGCGGAGTTCGGGTTAGGCGAGGCCTTCGGCCTCGTACTCGCGCAGGAATCCCTCGAAGAGGCGGCGGTGCCCCTGCTCGTCGTGGAGGATCGCGATCACCATGTCGTTGGTCACCGGATCGACCTGGTCGGTCTCCTCGACGATCCTCGTGTAGTGCTCGATCGCCCCCTTCTCGGCCTCGATCACGCCCTTGATCACGTGCACGATGTCGGTCTGGTGCTCGGGTGGCTGCAGGTAGCTCTGCTCGGCGGCGAACTCCTGCGAGCCCGGCACCACTCCGTAGAGCTCCTTGATCCGGTCGGCGAACTGCTGCGCGTGTCCGAGCTCCTCCTGGATGTCCTGCTGCAGCGACTCGCGGATCTCCTGGGCCCGGACCCCGTCGGGGTTGACCGAGTTGGCGATGTAGCTCATCACCGTCTCGATCTCCATCCAGTAGGCCTTCGCGAGCAGCTCGATGACCTGTTCGCGCTTCTCGTCGTTTTCGTCGGCAAGGATGCCCTCGCTCGCGGTCGCCTCGGCCATCAGTTGCTCCTTCCTTTCCCGGGTTGCGGAACCTAGCACCGCCACTGCAGGAGCCTGCCCGCGGGGGCGGAACCTAAACCCGGCCAGAAACGATGATCGTCGACTGCGCTCATTACAAGGACGGCAAGCGGCAGCACGAGGGCAAGCTCTCGATCGACGCCGCCGCCGCGAAGTGCGGCGACGCCGGTGCGGTCGACGACTTCATCTGGCTGGGCCTGTTCGAGCCTACCGCGGCGGAGCTTGAGTCCGTCGCGAGTCGCTTCGGGCTGCATGAGCTCGCGGTCGAGGATGCCGAGGTGGCGCACCAGCGCCCGAAGATCGAGGACTATGAGGGCTCCTACTTCATCGTCCTGCGCACGGCGCGCTACGACGAACGCGAGGAGGAGGTCTATTTCGGCGAGATCCACCTCTTCGTCGCTCACGACTACGTGATCCACGTCCGCCACGGCGAGGGAAGCGAGCTCACCGAGGCGCGCCGAAGACTCGAGGAGCATCCCGACCTGCTCAAGGTCGGACCCGCTTCGGCCATTTGGGCGGTGGTCGACAAGGTGGTCGACGACTATTACCCCGTGGTGCAGGGCATTGACGACGACATCGAGGAGGTCGAGCAGCAGGTGTTCGGCGACAGCGCAACCCCGCCGACTCAACGGATCTACTCGCTGAAACGCGAGGTGATCGAGTTTCACCGCGCCGTGGCGCCGCTGCTGATTCCGCTGGAGGGGCTCGAGGCGGGCCGTTACGGAGTCAGCGACGAGCACCTGCAGCGCTACTTTCGCGACGTCGCCGACCACGCCCGGCGCGTCGACGAGCAGGTTACCTCCCAGCGTGAGCTTCTGACCAGTGCCTTGGAGGCGAACCTGGCCCTGGTCAGCGTGCGCCAGAACGACGTCATCAAGGAGATCTCGAGCTGGGCCGCGATCATCACCGTGCCGACCTTCATCGCCAGCGTCTACGGGATGAACTTCCAGCACATGCCGGAGCTCCGCTGGAAGGTCGGATACCCGCTGTCGCTGGTCACGATGGCGGTCGCGGTCTTCTTTCTCTACCGGTTCTTCAAGCGCATCGGCTGGCTCGGCGGCTGAGCGCCTGAGCGCCGGCCCGGCCCCGCTACGGTTTCCCCATGACAGCGCCGCTCGCCCACATGGCGGGGACATTCGCCCCGCTGGAGGCGGTGCCGCCCCTGGCCGCGGCGCTTCTCTACGCCAAGCGCGCCTCGACCCTCGCCGCCCGGGGGCGGCCGGTGCCGGTCTGGCGCCAGTGGTGCTTCGCGGGCGGGCTGCTGACGATCGGCGTCGCGCTGTTCTCGCCGATCGGACACGTCGCCGACGAGCTCGTCCTCGGGCACATGATCGAGCACCTGATGCTCGGCGACATCGGGGCGCTGCTGCTGGTGCTCGGGCTGACCGGGCCGCTGCTGCAGCCGCTCCTCGGCCTGCCCGTGCTGCGCCATCTTCGGGTCCTCGTCAATCCCCTGGTCGCCTTTCCGCTCTGGGCGATCGACCTCTACTTCTGGCACATCCCGGCGATCTACGACCAGGCCTACGGAGGCGCGGCGCTGCACGCGCTCGAGCACACGATGTTCGTCTTCTTCGGCTGCGTGATGTGGATGGCGCTGCTCGGTCCGCTGCCGCGTCCCGCCTGGTTCACCAACGGCTGGAAGCTGGGCTACGCGATCGCGGTTCGCTTCACCGGCGTCATCCTCGGCAACGTCCTGATGTGGTCGGGGTCGATCTTCTACGACCGCTACTCCGCGGGCGAGCACTACTGGGGGATCTCGCCGCTCACCGACCAGAGCGTCGCCGGCGTGATCATGATGGTCGAGGGGACCTTCGTCTCGCTGGGGATCTTCGCCTGGCTGTTCTTCCGCAGCGCCCAGGAGGGAACTGAACGCCAGCACCTGCTCGAGCTGGCCGAGGAGCGCGGCATCGCCCTCGACCAGGCGCGCGCGGCGCGCGCCGTGGCTGCGGGTGAGGGCAAGCGGCTGGAGGAGCGACTGCTCGCGGGTGGGCGGCCGGCCGAGGATGGCTAGCAGCTCTCCCCGGCTGCTCCCTGCACTCGTCTTCACCGTCGGTGCTGCCAGCCTCGGGGCGGAGATCGCCGCAGCACGCCTGCTCGCCCCCTACTTCGGCGCCTCGACGATCGTCTGGGCGAACACCATCGGCGTCGTCTTGGTTGCCCTCTCGATCGGCTATTGGCTTGGCGGCCGATTCGCCGACCGCCACCCGGACATGCGGGGGCTCTGCACTCTCGTCCTGGTCTCCGCCGTACTGCTGGCTCTGGTTCCGTTCCTGGCTCGTCCCTTTCTGAGCTTCAGCGTTGAAGCCTTCGAGGATCTCTCCGCGTTCACCTTCCTCGGCTCGCTGTTCGGTGTCCTGGCGCTGGTCGCGGTGCCGGTGGTCCTGCTTGGGGCATGTGCCCCCTACGCGGTGCGACTCGCAGTCGACGACGTCCGCCATTCGGGAGAAGTGGCCGGGCGCCTCTACGCACTCTCGACCGCCGGGTCCCTGGTCGGCACGATGAGCGCTGCCCTGCTGCTGATCCCGTTCGCCGGGACGCAGCGAACCTTTCTCACCTTTGCCTTCCTGCTCGCGACGATCGCTTCGATCGGGCTTGGGTTGCGCTACGCAACGGTTCCGATCGTGCTCGCCGGAGCGGCGACGATCCCGGTCGGGACGCTGAAGGCGGCCGACGGCGACAGGGTTCTCTATGAGGCCGAGACCGCGCATCAGTACGTGCGCGTTATCGAGCAACCAGACGGTGACCGCCTCCTGGAGCTCAACGAGGGCCAGGCGATCCATTCGCTCTACAGGCCGCACAGCTACCGGACCCGGGATTACTGGGACGGCTTTCTGATCATGCCTGCGGCGGTTCTGGATCACGCGCCGCGCCACGTCGCGATCCTCGGCAACGCCGCCGGCACCGTCGCTCGGGCCTACGGGCACTATTTCCCTGCCACAGCCGTCGACGGAGTCGAGATCGACGGTGAGCTGACCGAGCTGGGGCGGCGCTTCTTCGACCTCCGAAATCCGCGCTTGGACAGCTATGAGGAAGACGCGCGTCCGTTCCTGCACCGGTCGGACGGAGGCTACGACGCGGTCTTCGTGGACACCTACCGCCAGCCCTACATCCCGTTCTATCTGGTCACCAAGGAGTTCTTCCAGCTCGCCCGCGACCGCTTGGTCCGGGGCGGGGTGGTGGTGGTCAACGTCGGCCATCCGGAGGGAAGCGATGAGCTCGAGAAGGTGCTCGGGCGCACCCTCGCCGAGGTCTTCCCGGTCGTGATGCGAGACCCGATCGAGCCGACCAACACCCTCCTGCTCGCCTCTGAGGCCCCCGCCTCGGCCGCACGTCTCCGGGCCGCCGCGTCGCGGCTGCCCTCCGACCTCGCCGGGCTCGCCAGGCGGCGGGCGAGATTCGTCGGTCCCCGCCTGGCGGGTGGCGAGGTCTACACCGACGACAGGGCGCCGGTCGAATGGCTGATCGACCGGACCCTGGTCGGCTATGCGGAGGGCGAGGGTGAATGAGCGGGACCGAGGGGTGACCCTCAGTCTGTCCGACCGGCTGCGGGCCTGGCTTGTCACCGGGCCGCTGGGGCGGCTCGCCGCCGTCGCGATCGAGCTCGCCGCGGCGCTCGGGCGGGCGCTGCGCCGCCGCCTGTAGGGTCAAGGCAATGAAGACCTCGGTCACCGAGCTGCCCGACTCACGGGTGCGGGTCGACGTCGACGTCGAGCCCGGCGACGTCGAACGCGGCATGAGCCGCGCCGCCCGCGGTCTCGCCCGCGACATGCGTGTGCCCGGGTTCCGCAAGGGCAAGGCGCCGCCCTCGGTGGTGATCCAGAGGGTGGGGCGCGAGGCCGTGCTTCAGGAGGCGGTGCGCGACTCGCTGCCGGACTGGTACGAGCGGGCCCTGATCGACTCCGGCGTCAACCCCGTCGGCGATCCCCAGATCGAGCTGACCTCGGTGCCGGAGTCGGAGGGCGATCCACTGAGCTTTCAGTTCGAGGTCGGGGTGCGGCCGCCGGCGAAGCTCGGCGACTACAAGGGGCTGGAGGTCGGGCGTCCCGAGCCCGACGTGCCCGACGACGTGGTCGAGACCGAGCTCGAGCGCCTGCGCGAGGGGCTGGCGCGGCTGGAGGCGGTCGAGCGCCCGGCTGGAGAAGGGGACTTTCTGCTCGTCGACTACAAGGGGACGGTCGACGGCGAGCCGTTCGCCGGCGGCGAGGCCCGCGACGAGCTGATCGAGCTCGGCGGCGGCCGCCTGATCGAGGGCTTCGAGGAGCAGCTCACAGGAGCCTCGGCGGGCGAGGAACGGAAGGTCGAGGTCAGCTTCCCCGCCGATTACCGGGCCGAGGATCTGGCCGGCAAGGACGCGGTCTTCGAGCTCACGATCAAGGAGGTGCGCGAGAAGATCCTGCCCGACCTCGACGACGAGTTCGCGACCGGGGCCGGGGGCTTCGACAGCATCGACGAGTTGCGCGACGACGTTCGAGAGAAGCTGCGCGAGGCGGCCGAGCAGCGGATCGAGGCCGACTTCCGGATTGCCGCAATCGACGCGGCTGTCGACGTCTCCGAGGTCGAGGTGCCGCCCGAGATCCTCACCTCCCGCGCCACCGAGCGCTGGCAGCGGGTCGAGCGCCAGATCGCGGCCCAGGGGCTGGACCCGGCGTCCTATCTGCAGATGCAGGGCAAGGACCGCGACGAGATCATCGAGGAGTCCAAGCCCGACGCCGAGCGCGAGATCCGCCGCGAGGCGGTGCTGAGCGCGATCGCCGACGCGGAGGACATCGAGGTCTCCGACGAGGAGATGATCAAGGCGCTCGAGCACACCGCCGAGCACGAGCGGGTTTCGCCCGAGAAGCTGCTCGAGCGGCTGCGCAAGAACGGTCGCGACGCCCTGGTCCGCGAGGACATCCGGATCCGCAAGGCGATCGACCTGGTCGCCGAGTCCGCCGAGCCGATCCCGGTCGCCCAGGCGGAGGCCCGGGAGCGGCTCTGGACCCCGGAGAAGGAGCGCGCCGAGGCGGGGCAGGGGCCGGGCTTGTGGACGCCCGGCTCGGATTGAGGGCGTAACGAAGCCCGCCCCTGCCAGACTGATGAACATGACCAACCAGACCCAGGAAGCCACGTTCGCCGCCGGCTGCTTCTGGCAGGTGGAGATCGATTTCGCCAACACCCCGGGCGTGCTGTCGACCGAGGTCGGCTATACGGGCGGGAGCACCGAGTCGCCGAGCTACGAGGAGGTCTGCACCGGCCGCACCGGCCACGCCGAGGCCGTGCACCTGACCTTCGACCCCGAGCAGGTGTCCTTCGCCGACCTGGCGGACAAGTTCTTCAGCCTCCACGACCCGACCCAGCTCAACCGCCAGGGCCCCGACGTCGGGCACCAGTATCGCTCGGCGATCTTCTTCCACAGCCCCGAGCAGGAGCGTGAGGCGATCGCCGCAAAGGAGCGGGCTCAGACCGAATACCGCAACCCGGTCGTCACCGAGATCGTCCCGGCGGAGCCCTTCTGGCGGGCCGAGGACTATCACCAGCGCTATCTCGAGAAGCGCGGGATGGCGACCTGCCGCGTTCCCAGCGCCGCCGCGTAGAGACGTAATCCGGCTTCTATAGACTCGGCCGCCATGAGCCCATTGGTTCCGATGGTGGTCGAGCAGACGTCGCGGGGCGAGCGCGCCTTCGACATCTACTCGCGCCTGCTCAACGAGCGAATCGTCTTTCTCGGCACCCCGGTGACCGAGGACATCGCCAACCTGACCGTCGCCCAGCTGCTGCACCTGGAGTCAGAGGACCCCGACAAGGACATCAGCATCTACGTCAACTCGCCGGGCGGCTCGGTCTATGCCGGGCTGGCGATCTACGACACGATGCAGTTCATAAAGCCCGACGTGCAGACGATCTGCGTCGGGGTCGCGATGAGCATGGGGGCGCTGCTGCTTTGCGGCGGGGCGGCGGGCAAGCGGATGGCGCTGCCCAACTCGAAGATCCTGATCCACCAGGTCTCGGGTGGCTTTCAAGGCCAGGCGACCGACATCGAGATCCACGCCAAGGAGATCATCGACGTGCGCCGGCGTCTCGACGAGATCATCGCGAAGCACACGGGCCAGCAGCTCGAGAAGGTCGCCAAGGACACCGAGCGCGACTACTTCATGAGCGCCGAAGAGGCGCAGGAATACAACCTCGTCGATCGGGTGATCACGGAGCACTGAGCCCTCGCAGGATGAGTCAGGGGCAGAGGTGGGGGGTGGTTGCGGTTTGTTGGGCGATGCTGATCGCCGTCGGCCTCGCGCTGGTCGCCGACGGCCTCGCATCCACGCACAGGCCGCCGCAGATCTTTCCCGTCCGCGGGCCCCACGGGACCCGCGGCCCGGTGGGCGAGTTCGGCGCCCCTCGCACCGGCGGCCGCACACATGAGGGCTTCGACGTCGTCGCCGCCTGCGGCACGAAGCTGGTCGCGGCGCGCGGCGGCAAGGTGCTGCAGAACAAGTTCGACCCGGTCCTCGACGGCAACGAGATCCTGATCCACGCCCGCGGGACGGGGCGCAACTACCGCTACTCGCATCTGCGAAAGCCCGCGATCCCGGCGGTCGGAGAGGTGGTCGAGACCGGGCAGCGCATCGGCGCGGTCGGCAAGACCGGAAACGCCCGCACGGTCGGCTGCCACCTGCACTTCGAGATGTGGAAGCACGGCCGCGCCGTCGACCCCGAGCCGGCGCTGCGGCGCTGGGATCGCTGGAGCTGAGCCGGGGTCTCGGGCCCACGCCTGATTCCTGCCTGGATCGGCAAAGAGCCGCCCACTAGCAGGTACTCGAACCCGCTCGGAGTAATGAGGGTCGCAGTAATCGAAGATCTGATTCGGCTTGCGCTCCATCCCCTCTAAGCTTCGGGGAAGGGGGTTGGCCGACACCATCGGCCCCGAGGAGGCGATCAAGCTGGCACGCCCGACAGACTCAAACGAACAGCTTCTCTGCAGCTTCTGCGGCAAGTCACAGCGCCAGGTCAAGAAGCTGATCGCGGGCCCCGGGGTCTACATCTGCGACGAGTGCATCGATCTCTGCAACGAGATCATCGACGAGGAGCTGACCGCGCCGCCGGTCTTCGAGCTCGAGAGCCTGCCGAAGCCGCGCGAGATCTGCGACGTGCTGAACGAGTACGTGGTCGGACAGGAGACCGCGAAGCGGGCGCTCTCGGTCGCCGTCTACAACCACTACAAGCGGGTCCAGATGACCTCCAGCGCCGACGAGCAGGACGTCGAGCTGCAGAAGTCCAACATCCTCCTGCTCGGCCCGACCGGGTGCGGCAAGACGCTGCTCGCGCAGACCCTGGCCAGGATCCTCAACGTGCCCTTCGCGATCGCCGACGCCACGGCGCTGACCGAGGCCGGCTACGTCGGCGAGGACGTCGAGAACATCCTGCTGAAGCTGATCCAGGCCGCTGACTTCGACGTCAAGAAGGCCGAGACGGGGATCATCTACATCGACGAGGTCGACAAGATCGCCCGCAAGGCGGACAACCCGTCGATCACCCGCGACGTCTCGGGCGAGGGGGTCCAGCAGGCGCTGCTGAAGATCCTCGAGGGGACCAGCGCCTCGGTACCGCCGCAGGGAGGCCGAAAGCACCCCCACCAGGAGTTCCTCACGATCGACACCACCAACATCCTCTTCATCTGCGGCGGCTCCTTCGGCCAGCTCGACAAGGTGATCGAGAAGCGGATCGGCAACAAGGGCGTCGGGTTTGGCGCCGCGCTTTCGCAGAACGAGCACCACGACGACGCCGGCGAGCTGTTCGAGCAGGTGCTTCCCGAAGACCTGCTCGAGTACGGGCTGATCCCCGAGTTCATCGGCCGTCTTGCGTTCACCGCCGCGATCCACCAGCTCACCCGTGACGACCTGATCACGATCCTGACCGAGCCGCGCAACGCCCTGACCAAGCAGTTCCAGCGCTTCTTCCAGTTCGACGACATCGAGCTGGTCTTCGCCGAGGACTCGCTGGCGGCGATCGCCGACCGCGCGCTGGAGCGCGAGACCGGTGCGCGCGGCCTGCGCTCGATCCTCGAGGAGACGCTGCTCGACGTCCAGTTCGAGCTGCCCTCGCGGCGCGACGTGACCAAGTGCGTGGTGACGAAGGAGACGATCGAGCGCGGCCAGAAGCCGACCCTGGTCACCGAGGCCGCGCCGGATCTGGCGCCGCCCGACGAGCTTGCCGAAGAGTCCGCTTAGCGGTTAGCGCGCGGCGCGCTCGTTCAGCACTTCGGCGGGCATCGGGATCGAGAACAGGAATCCCTGCCCGAACTGGCAGCCCATGTCGCGCAGCGCCGCGAGCTGCCCGGGCGACTCGATCCCGTTCGCGATCACGGTCACGCCCAGCTCGGCGGCGATCCGGATCGCGCCGGCGGCGGTCTCGGTGTGGCGCGGGCCGTCGGGGATCCCGGCGACCACCCGGCGGCTGATCTTCAGCGCCCTGGTCGGCACCTGGGCGAGCTGTTGCTTTGGGACCGCGCCGCTGTAGTCGTCGACGATCAGGCCGACCCCCAGGCGCGAGATCTCGTTCAGCCTCTCGATCCGTCCCTCGTCGGACTCGAGCAGGGCGGTCTCGGAGATCTCGAGGCTGAGCCTGCGCGGATCGACCTCGAAGCGCTCCGCGGCGCCGCGGAGCGCTTCGAGCAGATCGCTCTGGTAGACGTGGTCGTCGGAGAGGTTGAGCGACATGTCGAGGTCGTTTGCGCGCCTCCAGCGGCTGAGCTGCTCGAAGGCCGCCTCGATCGACCAGTGCTCCAGCGCGCCGAGCAGGTCGAACTCCTCGGCCACGCCGATGAAATCGGCGGGAGCGAGGATCTCGCCGTTGCCGTTGCGGGGCCAGCGCAGAAGCGCCTCGACCTCATGGGCAACGCGGTCGGTCAACGAGACGATCGGCTGGTAGTAGAGGGTCAGCCGGCTCTCCTCGATCGCCTCGCCCAGCTCAACGGCAAGGACCTCGGGGGCGATCGGCTCCTTCACGCTCATGCCGGTGCCCTTACCCCGAATTGGCTGCAAACGAACGGGATTACGGCCTCGGCGGCGCCCTCGGGATTGTCCGCGTAGGGGAAGTGACCGCTGCCGTCGAGGAGCTTCGCCTCGGCGCTCGGGAAGGGCTCCTCGAGGTCCTCGACCCGCCGCGTGCTGAGGAAGGGATCGTTGGCGCCCCAGACGATCAGCGCCGGGCGGTCGAGCCCGGCAAGCGTCTTGACCCAGCCCGAAGCGGGCGGATATGGAAGCGGGGTGGCGCGGTAGAGCTTCAGGACCGCGCGGCGGGTGCCCCGGTCGAAGTCGTCGTACATGCGGTCGATGAATGCCTTCGGCAGCGGATCGGGGCCGGCGCTCATCCGCTTGTGCCAGGTTCGGCGGTTGGTCAGCGCCATCACCAGCTCTCCGACCACGGGCCGCCGCCACAGCCTCGCCGCCTGGTGCCAGCGCCCGTGGGTCCAGGTGCCGGTGTTGAACATCACCACGCTGGCGACCTTGTCCGGGTGTCCCGCTGCCCAGCAGAAGCCGAAGGCGCCACCGAAGTCGTGCACGACCAGGTGCGCTCGCTCGACCCCGAGCTGCTCGAGGGCGCCGTCGATGAACTCCGCGTAGCCCTCGACCCGGTAGTCGAAGCTCCGCGGCTTGTCGGCCTGCCCGAATCCGGGCATGTCGAAGGCGAGGGCGCGCCCGTGTTCGCCGATCTCGCCGATCAGCCGCTCCCAGTCGAGGCGCGAGCCCGGGTTGCCGTGCAGGAACACGACCGCCTCCGGATCCTCCTGCGGGCCTGCCTGCAGCAGGGGTGAGCGCACCCCCTCTACGACGACCTGGCCCTGGGAGACCTCACTCATCCTGCGAACCTACCGGTCGGGCGGGCAGGCCGCTACACCTGCGGACGATCCTTGCCTCGGGTCAGGTTCGAAACTAAACTCGCGCATCCGTGCCTGAAGCAAGCCGAAAAGTCCTCCAGGACACGACCCGGTACGAGCCGGCCGAGGTCGAGCGACGGCTGTTCGATGAATGGCTGGAGGCCGGCTACTTCCATCCCCCGGCCGAGGGCACGCCGGAGGAGAACTACTGCGTCGCGATTCCGCCCCCCAACGTGACCGGGGCGCTGCACATGGGCCACGCCCTCAACGGCACGATGCAGGACGCCCTGGTCCGGATCCAGCGGATGCGGGGGCGAAACGCGCTCTGGATCCTCGGCACCGACCACGCCGGCATCGGCACCCAGGCGGTGGTCGAGAAGGACCTCGCCGAGGAGGGGATCTCGCGCCTGGAGATCGGCCGCGAGGAGTTCGAGAAGCGGGTCTGGGCCTGGAAGGAGCGCTACGGCTCGGAGATCATCGAGCAGTACAAGCGCCTCGGCGCCTCCTGCGACTACGAGCGCGAGCGCTTCACCCTCGACCAGGGCTACGTCCGGGCGGTCTACCGGGTCTTCGTCGCCCTGCACGAGCGCGGGCTGATCTACCGCGACAACTACATGGTCAACTGGGACCCGGGCCTGCACTCGGCGATCTCCGACCTCGAGGTCGAGAACCGCGAGGTCACCGACACGATGTACGAGATCGACTACCCGCTCGAGGACGGCGAGGGGACGATCACGGTGGCGACGGTGCGCCCGGAGACGATGCTCGCCGACACCGCGGTCGCCGTAAGCCCCGAGGACGATCGCTACCGCGAGCTTGTCGGCCGCAACGCCGTCCTGCCCCTGGTCGGCCGGCGGCTGCCGATCATCGCCGACGACTACATCGACCCCGAGTTCGGGACCGGGGCGCTGAAGGTGACCCCGGGCCATGACGTCAACGACTTCGAGATCGGGCGCCGCCACGGGCTCGAGGAGGTCGGCGTGATCGGCGAGGACGGCCTGATGAGCGCCGAGGCGGGCGAGAGGTTCGCCGGCCTGACGATCGAGCGAGGCTCAGAAGGCCGTGGTCGAGGCGCTGCGCGCCGAGGGCCGGATCCGCGCCGAGGAGCCCTACACGCATTCGGTGCCGTTCTCGCACCGCTCCGGCGCCCGGATCGAGCCGCTGATCTCGCTGCAGTGGTTCTGCCGCATGGACGAGCTGGCCAAGCCGGCGATCGAGGTCGTCGAGCGAGACCAGGTGAAGATCACGCCCGGCCAGTGGAAGCGGGTCTATCTCGACTGGATGGCCGAGATCCGCCCCTGGTGCGTCTCGCGCCAGCTCTGGTGGGGCCACCGGATACCGGTCTGGTACCGGGGCGAGGAGGTCTACGTCGGTGAGGAGCCGCCCCAGGGAGAGGGCTGGGAGCAGGAGGAGGACGTCCTCGACACCTGGTTCTCCTCGGCGCTCTGGCCGTTCGCGACCCTCGGCTGGCCCGACGAGACCCCCGAGCTTGCCGCCTTCTACCCGACCTCGTTTCTGACCACGGCCCGGGAGATCCTCTTCCTCTGGGTCGCGCGGATGATCATGATGGGGATCGAGTTCGCGGGCGACATCCCGTTCGACGACGTCTACGTGCACTCGGTGATCCAGGCTCGCGACGGCCGCAGGATGTCGAAGAGCCTCGGCACCGGGATCGACCCGGTCGAGGAGATCGAGGTCCACGGCGCCGACGCGCTGCGCTTCGGCCTGCTGGCGATGTCCTCGACTCAGGACGTGCGCTACTCCGACGCCAAGGTCCAGCAGGGCCGTGACCTGGCGAACAAGATGTGGAACGCGAGCCGACTGATCCTGCTGAACGCCGAACCACAGGGCGGCCCGGGCCCCCCCGAGCTGTCGCTGCCGGAGGACCGCTGGATCGTCTCGCGTCTTCAGCGCGCGATCGAGACGGTGACACGGAACCTGGAGGAGTACGACTTCGCCCACGCGGCGCTGGAGGCCTACCGCTTCTTCTGGTCCGAGCTCTGCGACTGGTACCTGGAGATCGCCAAGCCGCGCCTCTACGAGGACGATCCGCATGCCGACGCGACGCTGCTCTGGGTGCTCGAGCAGTCGCTCGCCCTGATCCACCCGATCATGCCCTTCGTCACCGAGGCGATCTGGTCGCACCACCCGTACCGCGAGGGCCACCTGGCCGTCCATCCGTTCCCGGAGGCCGACAGCGCACTGATCGACGACCGCGGCGGAGTCCGAGGTCGGGGAGGCGATCGAGCTGACCTCACGGCTGCGTGCCTGGCGCGAGCTGGCCGCGGTACCGGTCGCCAGCGTACTCAGTGGACGGGTCGAGGGCGAGCCGCCACAGGAGTTCGTCGGCCGCCTCTCCCGCTTCGACCTGCGCGCCGACGGCGGCGATCCGGTGGCGTCGATCGGTCCGGTCCAGGTCCTCGCCAACGACGAGATCGATCCCGACGGGGTGCGGGAGCGAATCGAGGCGCGCCGGGCGGAGCTGCGGAGCGAGGTGGAGCGCGGTGAGCGCAAGCTCGCCAACGCCGGATTCGTCGAGAAGGCGCCGCCGGAGGTCGTCGAGGAGGAGCGCCAGAAGCTCGCTGACTACCGGGCCGAGCTGGAGGAGCTCGAGCGATAACCGGCCAGGGCTTCGATCCCGAGGCGTATCTCGACTCGCTCGAGCCGCTCGGATGGCGGCTCGGGCTCGAGCGGATGCACAGGCTGACCTCGGTGCTCGGCATGCCCCAGCACCGCTTCGCCTCGATCCACGTCGTCGGGACCAACGGCAAGTCCTCGGTCGTGCAGATGATCGCGGCGCTGCTCGAGGCCCACGGGGTGAGCGCGGGGGCCTGCCTCTCGCCTCACCTGGTGCGCTGGTCGGAGCGGGTACGGATCCGCGGGGTCGAGATCGAGCCGGAGCAGTTCGCGGACTCGGTCAAGCGCACCGCCGAGGCCGCCGAGGTCGTCGACCGGGTCCTCGACGAGGGCGACGCGGTGACCCAGTTCGAGGCCGCGACCGCGGCCGCGTTCGTCGCCCTCGCTGCCGCGAGGGTGGAAGCCGGAGTGGTCGAGGCGGGGCTCGGCGGACGGCTGGACGCGACCAACGTGATCCCGTCCAAGGTCACGGTGCTGACCTCGGTCGGGCTCGACCACACCGAATGGCTGGGGGAGACCAAGGCCGAGATCGCGGCCGAGAAGCTCGCGGTGCTGCGCGACGGTTCGACCCTGGTCAGCGGCCGCCTCGACCCGGGGATCGAGGCGCTGGCCGCGGAGACCGCCCGAGGGCGGGGCGCCGCGCACGTCAGGGCTCCGCTCGACCCCGGCCCCGAGGTCGAGCTGCTGGCGCGCGGCGGCTTTCAGCGCCGAAACTTCGCCCTCGCGGTCACCGCCGCCGAGGCGTTCCTCGGCGCCGTCGACGAGTCCGCCGTCCGCGAGGTCGCCGCCGCGATCAGCATTCCGGCCCGGCTCGAGGTCGTCGCCTCCGAGCCGCTGACGATCCTCGACGCCGCCCACAATCCCGACGGCGCGGCGGCGCTGGCCGAGGCCCTGCCCGAGGTCAGCGGTGGGAGGCCGGTCTTCGCCTGCGTCGCGATCCTCGCCGACAAGGATGCCGAGTCGATGCTCCGCGCTCTGGCGCCGGGGTTGAGACGCGTGATCTGCACCGAGGTTCCGGCCGCCCGCCTGCGGGCCAGCGGCCGCCCCGGCGCCGAGTCGCGGCCGGCCGGCGAGCTGGCGCAGATCTGCGAGGGGCTCGGGGTCGAGGCCGAGAGCGTCGAGGATCCGGTCGCGGCGATGGCGCGAACCCGCGAGTTGGCGGCCGCAGCCGGTGGCGTCGCACTGGCAGCCGGTTCCCACTACCTTCTGGGAACCGCATGGACAAGGAGGCGCGCTCAGAGCTTCTCTCGATGATGGGACTGGTCGCCGCCGTGGTCGCGGTGGTGATTCTGGTCTTCTTCGGCATCGGCTATCTGTTCGGCAGGATGTTTCTCTGATGGCCGTGCGCGGGCAGGCACGATGAACGGGAGAGGACGCCCAGAGAGCTGAGAAAGGGGTTCGTGGCAGCGCTGCCGAAGTAGACTGGCCGGCCCCTTAACTGCAGGGATTTCCGCATGCAACTGGCGATTTTCGGGATCGAAAACGACGGCCTCAACCTGGTCGCGAACCTCTTTCTGATGGCACTGGTCGTCGTCTGGTTCGCGCTGATCGTCTGGACCTACCTCGACGCACGGCGCCGGATCGAGGACCCGGTGCTCGTCTCCTGCGCCACGGCGGCGTCGCTGTTCCCCTACATCGGCACCTTCGTCTACTCGATCCTGCGCCCGCCGGAGTTCCTCGAGGACGCCCACGAGCGCGAGCTGGAGATCAAGGCCGCCGAGCTCCGCGTGCGCCAGCTCTCCGAGCTCTCCTGCCCCAACTGCCGCTATCCGGTCGAGAAGAGCTATCTGCGCTGCCCGAACTGCCAGCGCCGCCTCAAGGACCCCTGCGAGAACTGCGGCAAGCCGGTCGACCCGCGCTGGGCCCTGTGCCCCTACTGTGAGACCGCGCTGCCCGGCCGGGCGAAGCCGCAGCGCCGCGAGCCGGCCAAGCGGAGCACGAAGCCGCCGCAGCGAAAGCCCACCCGCCGCGCCAAGGCGGATACGGCGCCTTCGCAGCGCCCCTCGTCGCCGACCGCCGGCAAGGGCAGGACGAACGATTCCGGAGCTTCCGATCAGGCGCGAGCCCGAGCCTCAGGCGAGCCCGAGTCGCAGCCGGCGCAAGTAGCGGATGTCGCGCACCCTGATCCTCGTCAAGCCCGACGCCTTCGAGCGCCGCCTCACCGGCGAGGTGATCGCCCGCTTCGAGCGCAAGGGCCTGCGGCTGGTGGCGCTGAAGCAGATGCAGATCGACGAGGATTTCGCCGGCGCCCATTACGAGGAGCACACCGGCAAGCCCTTCTTCGGCGAGCTGGTCGAATTCATCACCGGCGGCCCGCTGGTTGCGATGGTGCTGGAGGGCCCCGAGGCAGTCCCCGCCGCGCGCCAGGTGATCGGGGCGACCAACCCGATCGAAGCGGCGCCCGGCTCGATCCGCGGCGACTTCGCCACCGAGGTCACCTTCAACCTCGTCCACGGCTCCGACTCCGACGAGTCGGCCGCGCGCGAGATCGAGCTCTGGTTCCCCGAGCTTTAGAGACTGCAGGGTCGTCCTCGCCTCGCGTTCGCCGCAGCGGCGGGCGCTGCTCGAGCGGCTCGGGATCGAGTTCGAGGTCGTGGTGCCGGAGGTCGAGGAGGTGGGGGAGGGCGAGCCCGCCGAGGCGGTGCTGGAGAACGCCCGCCGCAAGGCGGCGGCGGTCGAGGCCCCGGGGGCGTTGGTGATCGGCTGCGACACCGAGGTCGTGGTCGACGGCAAGGTGCTTGGCCAGCCTCGAGACGAAGAGCAGGCGCGGGAGTACCTGGAGCTTCTGTCAGGCCGATCGCACGAAGTGTTGAGCGGTCTCGTGGTGGCCGGACCGGAGCCGGAGAAGGTCCGCGACGGCGTCGCGCGCAGCGTCGTCACCTTCCGCGACCTCGGCGCCGAGGAGATCGACGGCTACCTGGCGTCCGGGGAGTGGCGCGACCGGGCCGGCGGCTACGCGATCCAGGGCCTCGGCGCGACCCTCGCCGACCGCATCGAGGGCGAGCTCTCGAACGTGATCGGCCTGCCGCTGGAGCTCCTGGTCGAACTGGCGCCGGAGCTGGCCAGCCGCTGACGTCGATCGCCCTGGGCACGATGTTTCGCGCACTTTGCGGGAATTTCCAGCCTGCGGGGCTTCGCTAGACTTCGCCCCGCGTTTCGCCCCGAAATCGCAGATCAGATCCCGGCGAGCGTCAGTCGCCCGTTGGGCGGCCGGGCGCGATCCGAATCCTCACCAAGAGCGTTTCAGCAATCAGCCACTAGATGGGCGTACTCAGCTACCTGACCGGACTCGGCGGCCGCGACATGGCGGTCGACCTCGGGACGGCCAACACGCTCGTCTACGTGCGCGGGCGCGGCATCGTGCTCTCGGAGCCCTCGGTGGTCGCGATCGACGCCCGAAACGGGGCCGTGCACGCGGTCGGGATCGAGGCAAAGCGGATGCTCGGCCGCACCCCGGGCACGATCAGCGCCATCCGCCCGCTCAAGGACGGCGTGATCGCCGACTTCGACGTCACCGAGCAGATGCTGCGCCATTTCATCAACAAGGTCCATCAGAACCGCTTCGCGCATCCGCGGGTCGTCGTCTGCGTCCCATCCGGTGTCACCGGAGTCGAGAAGCGGGCGGTCGAGGAGGCATGCCTCTCGGCCGGCGCCCGCCACGCCTATCTGATCGAGGAGCCGATGGCGGCCGCGATCGGGGCCGGCCTGCCGGTCGGCGAGCCGACCGGCTCGATGATCGTCGACGTCGGCGGGGGCACCAGCGAGGTCGCGGTCATCTCGCTGGGCGGGATCGTCGTCTCGCAGTCGATTCGCATCGGCGGCGACGAGCTCGACGAGGCGATCGTCAACTACTGCAAGCACGAGTACAAGCTGATGATCGGCCAGCAGACCGCCGAGGAGCTGAAGCTGGAGGCCGCCTCGGCGTCGCCGCTTGCCGAGGAGGTGAGGGCCGAGATCCGCGGCCGTGACCTCGTCTCCGGCCTTCCGACGCACGATCACGCTCACCTCGGAGGAGATTCGCGCCGCGATCGAGGAGCCCTTGGGGCAGATCATCGGCGCGGTCAAGGACACCCTCGACCGGACCCCTCCGGAGCTCGCCGGTGACATCATGGACCGCGGAATCACGCTGGCGGGCGGCGGATCGCTGCTGCAAGGCCTCGAGCAGAGACTGCGAGACGAGTGCCAAATGCCGTGCCAGCTGGCGGAGTCTCCGCTTACATGTGTCGCGGTCGGGTCCGGCCTTTCGCTGGAGGAGTTCGAGACTATCCACCGGGCCAGCAAGAATTCGGGGTCGAAGCAATATCTATGACCATTCCGACAAGACTTAGGTCAACTTCGTGTATCGAAAGCAAGTACGCCGCCGCAGAGCGGTTCTGGCGCTACTCGTTCTCAGCTCCTTCGCGCTGCTGACCGCCACATACGGTCAGCAGTCCGGTGGTCTGCAGCGAGGTGTGAGCGCGGTCTTCGGACCCCTTCAGGAGGGAGCAGACCGGGCGCTCAAGCCGGCTCGCGATCTCGTCAACTGGTTCGACGAGACCTTTGCCGCGCGCGGTGACAACGACCGCTTGCGCAACGAGGTCGAACAGCTTCGGACCAAGGTCGCGGCGGGCGAGACGGCGCTGTCGGAGAACAACCAGCTGCGCAAGCTGCTCGGCCTGCGCGCCGCCGGCGAGCTGCCGCTCGGCCTCACCCCGGTCACCGGCCGGGTGATCGCCCGCTCGCCGACGATCTGGTACTCGACCGTGACGATCGATCACGGCAGCGGCGCCGGCGTCCAGGTCAACGACCCGGTGATCAGCGGCGACGGCCTGGTCGGCAGGGTCACCTCGACCACCCACGGCACCGCGCAGGTCACCCTGATCACCGACCACACCAGCGCCGTCACGGCGAAGGTGGTTCCCACCGGCATCCAGGGTGTGATCCGGCCCGAGGTCGGCGACCCGACCAACCTGGTGCTCGACTTCATCGACTCCAGCAAGCACGTGCGCGAGGGCGAGATCGTCGTCACCTCCGGCTGGAAGGCGCGCGGGCTCGCCTCGCTGTTCCCATACGGGATCCCGCTCGGGCGGGTGACCCGCGCGACGGTCGCCGAACAGGAGGCCAGCCAGCAGGTCCACGTGCGCCCGTTCGCCGACCTGCGCGAGCTCGAGTTCGTCCAGGTGCTGACCAAGGGCGGGCGGCGCTAACCCGTGATCGTCACCCCGCGAATCCTGGTCCGGATCGTCGCGATCGTGATCGTCGCGGTGCTGCTGCAGCTTTCCTTCTTCTCCCAGGTCGAGCTGTTCCGGGTCAGCCCCGACATCCTGCCCGCGGTGGTGGTCTCGCTGGGCCTGCTTGGCGGCAGCATGCTCGGCGCGGTGACGGGCTTCTGGGTCGGCCTGCTGGTCGACTGCCTGCTGGTCGAGGCGCTCGGCGCCACCTCGCTTGTGCTGCTCTCGGTCGGCTATCTGGCCGGGCTCTACCGCGAGCGCTTCGACGTCACCAATTCGCTGGTTCCGCCGCTGCTCTGCATGGCGCTGACCCTGGTCGCCGAGCTTTCGTTCGCCGCCGTGCAGCTGATGCTCGGAGTCGACTCCCCGATCAGCGCCCTGGTGATCCGCGACATCGCGATCAAGAGCATCGACGCGTTCTTCCTCGGGATCCCGATCTACATCGGGATCCGGCGCGCCCTGCGCCCGGCGCTGATCGACGACCGCGTCGTCCGCAGGCGCACCCAGCCCCGGATGATCGGCGTTTGATGTATCTCCGCAACGACGAGAGACGTCCGACGATGAGCTCCGGGTTCGCGCTGCGGGTCGCGGTGCTCGGCGGGGCGGCGCTGGTGATGTTCGCGGTGATCTTCTTCCGGCTCTGGTACCTGCAGGTGCTCTCCGGCGACAAGTACCTGGCCGAGGCGAACAACAACCGCATCCGCGAGATCCGGGTCACCGCGCCGCGGGGCCAGATCCTCGACCGAAACGGCAACGTCCTGGTCGAGAACCGGACCAGCCTGGCGCTGCAGCTCAACCCGCAGAAGCTGGCCCGCGGGGTCCAGGCCCGCCGAGCCGAGCTGAGCCGTCTCGCCGACGCCGCCGGCCTCACCCTGCGCCGGATCCGGCGCGAGACGCATCAGCAGCTCAAGATCCTGCCGAGCGCCCCGGTGACGCTTCAGCGCGACGTCGACTACGACCTCGTCTACTACCTGCAGGAGCACCAGGCCGACTTCCCCGGGGTCGTGGTCCAGCGCGTCTTCGTGCGCCGCTACCCGAACGGCACCCTCGGCGCGCACCTGTACGGAAACGTCGGCGAGATCGACCAGAAGGAGCTCAAGGAGCCGCGCTACAAGGGGCTCAAGCCCGGCGACCTGATCGGCCAGGACGGAGTCGAGTACACCTACGACCGCTATCTGCGCGGCCATGACGGCGAGACCCGGGTCCAGGTCGACTCGCTGGGGCGGCCGAAGGGCCAGCTCAGCGCCGTGCCGCCGAAGCCCGGCGACAGCCTCCAGCTCAGCATCGACTCCGGCATCCAGTCCGCCGGCGAGGCCGGCCTCGCCGCGCGTGGGCTGCCCGGCGCCTTCGTCGCGATGGACGTGCGAAACGGCCAGGTCCTGGGGCTCGGCTCCAACCCGACCTTCGACCCCTCGGTGTTCACCAAGCCGCTGACCCAGTCGCAGTACACGCAGCTGACCTCGACCGAGACCGAGGCGCCGCTCACCGACCGCGCGATCCGCGGCCTCTACCCGACCGGGTCCACCTTCAAGCCGATCACCGCGATGGCGGCGCTGAACGGGGGCGTGATCACGACCTCGACCCCGATCACCGACAACGGCGGCCTCACCGTCGGCGGCATCACCTTCCACAACGCCGGCGGCGGCTCCTACGGGACGCTCTCGCTGCCGAGCGCCCTGCAGGTCTCCGACGACGTCTTCTTCTACACGCTGGGGCTGCGGATGAACGGCACCGACGAGCTTCAGAAATGGGCGCATGAGCTCGGGATCGGGACCCCGACCGGGATCGACCTGCCGGGCGAGTCCACCGGCCTGCTCCCGACCCCGGCCTGGCGCAACCGCCTCTACCGCAAGGGCCTCACCGACCGCCCCTGGTCGGCGGGAGACAACATCAACCTCTCGGTCGGCCAGGGCGACGTGCAGGTCGATCCGCTCCAGCTCGCCGACGCCTACGCGACGATCGGCAACGGCGGCACGATGGTCCGCCCGCACGTCGGGATGCAGGTGGTCGACACCGCCGGCCGCGTCGTGCAGGAGTTCAAGCCGCCGCCCCGGCGCCACGTCAAGGTCAACCCCCAATACCGCGCCGCGATCCTCGACGGCCTCCACATGGCGGCGCAGTCGCCGGGAGGCACCTCCTACTCGGTCTTCGGCGGCTTCCCGGTCCCGGTCGCCGGCAAGACCGGAACCGCCCAGCGCGACGGGCAGGAGGACCAATCCTGGTACTCGGTGCTCGCTCCCTATCCGAAGCCCCGCGTGGTCGTCACTGTGACCGTCGAACGGGGCGGATTCGGCGTCGACTCGGCGGCCCCGATCGCCGAGCAGATCCTCTCCCAATACTTCCACGCCAAGGCGCACGCGATCGGCGGCGCCAGTGGGGGGAACCAGTACTGATGCACGCGACGACCGCCTGCCCGCCGCGCCCGCGCAATGCCGTTCTCGAGCCGGCCGGGGATCGCCGAGCGCCTCGGGATCCCCTACATGGACCCGCTGCTGCTGATCTCGGCCGTGGGGCTGATCGCGTTCTCGATCTTCACCCTCGCGGCGGCGACGCCGCACGACGTTCCCGGCGACAAGTACTACTACGTCGAGCGCCAGAGCATCTACGCGGGGCTGGGCCTGGTCGGCCTCTTCGCCCTGACCCAGATCGACTACTCGCGCTTCCGCGAGCTTCGGGTCGGCATCTACACCCTGATGTGCCTGAGCATCTCGCTCGTCTTCATGTTCGGGGCGGCGGCGCGCGGCTCGCGACGCTCCTTCGATCTTCCCTTCTTCAACTTTCAACCCGCCGAGCTGGGCAAGGTCCTGCTGGTCCTCGCCCTGGCCGGCTTCGTGATCGACGGCGCCAGGCGCGGCTCGCCGCGCCAGCGGACCGCCCGCTATCTGTTGCTCGGGCTGGCACCCGCGGCGCTCGTCTTCCTGCAACCCGACCTCGGAACATCACTTGTGTTCGGGGTCGTGACCCTGGCGGTGATGTTCGTCGCCGGCGTGCGCTGGAGTCACTTTCTGGCCATCGCCGCGGGATTCGCCGTCATGGTCACAGCAGTCCTCGTCGTCGCGCCGGCGGTTGGAACGCCGGTCCTGCACGGATACCAGGAGGAGCGCTTGACGTCCTTCCTGCATCCCAGTCTCGATCCGCGCGACGCGGGCTACCAGCAGAACCAGGCCAAGATCGCCATCGGCTCCGGTGAGAAGACCGGGCGTGGCGATCGGGCCACTCAGACGCGGCTCGACTTCGTTCCCGAACGA
Organism: uncultured Solirubrobacterales bacterium; assembly: GCA_963772265.1. Lineage (GTDB taxonomy): Bacteria > Actinomycetota > Thermoleophilia > Solirubrobacterales > 70-9 > Mayfieldus. Next base: position 54,463 of record CAVYWS010000008.1, read on the forward strand.
ACCACGGACTTCATCTTCGCCGTGATCGGGGAGCGCTATGGATTCATGGGAGCCGCGTTCGTCCTGTCCCTGTTCGCCCTGCTCATCTGGCGGGCGCTGAGGATCGTGACGCTCTCGAAGAACTTGTACGGGACCCTGGTCGCGGGCGGGATCACCGCCATGCTGATGTTCCAGGTCTTCGTCAACGTCGGGATGAGCCTTGGGATCATGCCCATCACGGGTATTCCCCTGCCGCTCATGAGCTACGGAGGCTCCTCCGTGCTGGCCACTTTCCTGGCCCTCGGCCTTCTGCAGAGCATTCACATGCAGGCTCAGCTCAGCCAGAAGAGCAGGGAGTACTTCTGAACTTCTGAACTGAGTTGAGGTAAATGAAAAAGACAATTCTGGTATCCGCCGACAACGGCGAGACGCGGGTGGCCGTGCTCGAAGCGAAGGGCAACGAGGCCAATCCCGAGGTCGCTGAGCTCTACGTGGAGCGACGCGGCCGGCGCTCGATCGTCGGCAACATCTACAAAGGCAAGGTCGACAACGTGCTGGCCGGTATGGAAGCGGCGTTCGTCGACATCGGACTGGAGCGCAACGGGTTTCTGCACGTCGACGAGATCGTGCTCCCGGGCGGCAAGGCGGCTCCGCGCCGCGGCCGCGGCCGGGGGCGCAAGATCACCGAGATGCTGAAGTCCGGTCAGGAGATCATCGTCCAGGTGGTCAAGGACCCGCTGAAGTCGAAGGGCGCGCGGCTGTCGATGAACGTATCGATCGCCGGTCGCTACCTCGTCTACGCGCCGCAGGGAAGCGGCGTCGGCGTCAGCCGCCGCCTCGCCGACGGCGAGCGCGAGCGGCTGCGCAAGATGGTCGAGCGCACCTACAAGGGGCCGGGCGGGCTGATCGTCCGTACCGCCGCCCACGGTGCCAAGAAGGCCGACTTCGTGCGCGAGGTCGACTACCTGCACAAGCTCAACGAGGTGCTCGACAAGCGTGCCGAGAGCGCCAAGGCCCCGGCTCTGGTCTTCCAGGAGGCAGACCTCTCGGTCCGGGTCCTGCGCGACGTCTTCCTGAGCGATTTCGAGAAGGCGATCATCGACTCGCAGCAGCAGTACGACCGGGTGACCAAGTTCTTCCAGCGCACCGCGCCCGAGCTGGTCTCCGGGGTAGAGATGTACAAGGGCCACAAGCCGCTGTTCGAGAAGTGGGGGATCGAGGAGGCGATCCACTCGACCCTGCAGCGGCGCATCGACCTGCCGTCGGGCGGCTATCTGATGATCGACTATGCCGAGGCGCTGACGGTGATCGACGTCAACAGCGGCAGCTTCACCGGCCGCGGCAAGGGCGGGCTCGAGGAGACGATCACCCGCGTCAACACCGAGGCGGCCGACGAGGTCGTGCGCCAGCTTCGGATGCGCGACATCGGCGGGATCATCGTCATCGACTTCATCGACATGGCCCGGGCCCGCAACCGCGACAAGGTGCTGAAGACGCTGCGCCGGGCGCTCGACGCCGACAAGTCGAAGAGCTACGTGGTCGAGGTCTCACCGCTGGGGCTGGTCGAGATGACTCGCCAGAACGTCACCGACGGAGTGCGTGAGATCCTCACCGTCCCCTGTCCGACCTGTCACGGCGAGGCGGTGATCCTCTCGCCCGAGACGGTGGCGCTCGAGGGTCTGCGCAAGCTGCGCGAGATCGTCTCCGAGGACGGCAAGGCCGAGGCCTACCTGATCCGCGTCCACCCCAAGGTCGCGGCGGAGCTGATCGAGCCGCACAGCGGGCTCGCGTCGCTCGAGGAGGAGACCGGCAAGCAGTTTCACTTCGAGGGCGGCGAGGCGCTGCCGATCGACACCTTCGACGTGGTCGAGACCGGGACCCGGTCCCAGATCGAGGAGCGGGCGCTGCCGTTCAAGGTCGGCGAGGAGGTGCTGGTGACGATCGAGGAGCCGCACATGTACAACGCCGACGACGCGGTGGCGCGGGTCGACTCCTACATCGTCAGCGTCACCGGCGGCGGGCCGTTCGTCGGCGAGCGCAAGCTGGTCCGGATCGAGCGGGTCGAGCGCGCCGCCGCGGTCGCCTCGCTGCCCGGCGTCGAGCCGTCGGGCAACGGCGCCGGAGACGGGGCAGAGGGCGGCGACGGGCTAGAATCCTCGACTCCTCGCCGGCGTACGCCGCCGCGGCCGCAGAGGCGGTCGCGGGACGTTCAGGCGCCAGACTCGAGCGACTAGCAACCAGGGACTGGCAACCATTCATGTACGCGATCGTCGAAAGCGGAGGCAAGCAGTACAAGGTCGAGAAGGGTGAGACCCTGCTCGTCGACCGCCTGTCCGCGAAGGAGGGCGAGAAGGTCGATCTGCGCGCGGTGATGTTCCGCGACGGAGACGTCGTCACCGATGCCGCCGAGCTGGAGAAGATCAAGGTCGAGGCGACGGTCTCCGAGCACCTGCGGGGGCCGAAGATCCGGATCTTCAAGTACAAGGCCAAGAAGGGCTACCGGCGCCGGGCCGGGCATCGCTCCGAGCTGACCCGGGTCGAGATCACCGAGCTTCGGAAGCTGAGCCGCAAGCCGGCGGCCGCGGCGGCAAGACCGAGGAGAAGCCCGCGGCCGCGAAGAAGCCCGCGGCGCGCAAGCCGGCGGCGAGGAAGACGACGACGCGCAAGGCGCCGGCCCGCAAGAAGCCCGCGACGACCAAGAAGGAGAGCTCAAGTGGCTCATAAGAAAGGGCTCGGCTCGAGCCGCAACGGCCGTGACTCGAACCCGAAGATGCTCGGCGTCAAGGTGTTCGCCGGCCAGAAGGTGAACGGGGGCGAGATCATCGTCCGCCAGCGCGGCACCAGGTTCCGGCCCGGCGACGGCGCCGGCCTCGGCCGTGATCACACGATCTTCGCCACTCGCGCCGGAATCGTCCAGTTCCGCCCCAAGGGCAAGGACGGCAAGGGGCGCATGGTCTCGGTCGACGGCGAGTAGCGCCCCAGCCGGGCTTCGCGGACCGGCCGCTGGCGGAGCATCCGCCTGCCGCTTGCCGCGGTTCGGCTAGAAGTCGCGGCGACCCGCGAGCCGCTGCGGGACCTCGGGACGGGTCAGCTCGTAGATCGCCAGACGGTGCCCGCCGGGTGCAGTGATCTCGCGGCAGGGGCCGGGAGGGATGCCGAACTCGTCGCTGACCTCGCAGCCGCGCCTCGTCAAGCTCGGCTCCGGCCGCCTCGAGGTCGGCTACCCGGTAGACGAGGAGCGGCCGCTCGCCCTCGAGGTGGTCGGCGAACAGCAGTGCGGGCGGGCCGTCGGCGAGCCTGACCATCGCGACCCGGGCGCCGAAGGCCTCGATCCTGAACACCGACTCGCCGCCGAGCGAGTCGACGAAGTAGCGCGCCTCGGCGGCAGGGTCGCGGCTCGGCATATAGAGGAAGTCCAGGCTCTCGAACATTTCCGCGGCTGTCACCCTTTCGCCAATGTACGACCACGCCCGCATCCATGTGGAGGGAGGCCGCGGCGGCGACGGCGTGATCAGCTTTCGCCGCGAGGCCCACGTGCCCAAGGGCGGGCCCGACGGCGGCGACGGCGGGCACGGCGGTGACGTCGTGCTGGTCTGCGACGGGTCGCTGCGCGACCTGGCTAGCCTGCGGCGCCAGCCCCACGTTCGCGCCGAGCGCGGCAGGCACGGCCGGGGCAAGGATCGCCACGGGGCCCGCGGCGAGGACGCGGTCGTGCTGGTTCCGCCGGGCACCCAGGCCGAGGCGCTGGACGGCAGCCGGATCGACCTTGTGGTCGAGGGGCAGCGCGCCGTCGTCGCCGGCGGAGGGCGGGGCGGGCATGGCAACCGGCGGTTTGCGAATTCGACTCGCCAGGCGCCCCGGTTCGCCGAGCGGGGGACCGGCGGTGAGTCGGGTTGGATCGAGCTGCGGCTGAAGTTGCTTGCCGACGCGGGGCTGGTCGGGCTGCCGAACGCCGGCAAGTCCTCGCTGCTGGCGCGGCTGACCCGTGCGGCGCCGAAGGTCGCCGACTACCCGTTCACCACGGTCGAGCCGGTGCTGGGGACCCTCGACGGAGATGATCGCCAGCTGGTGCTCGCCGACATCCCCGGCCTGATCGAGGGAGCCGCCGAGGGTGCCGGCCTCGGCCACGAGTTCCTCGCCCACATCGAGCGCTGCGCGATGCTCGTCCACCTGGTCGAGGTGGCGCCGCTGGAGGGAGATCCCGAGGCCAACTACGAAGGGGTCCGCGCCGAGCTCGGCTCCTACGGGGCCGGTCTCGCGGAGCTGCCCGAGCTGGTCGTGCTCTCGAAGCGGGACCTGATCGCCGAGGAGGAGGTCGAGGGGATGCGGCGCAGCTGGACCGAGCGGCTCGGGGACCGGGTCCTCGGGGTGCTCGCCGTCTCCTCGGCGACCGGCGCCGGGCTCGACGGGCTGCGCCAGGCGATCGAGGGCGCGGTGCCGGAGCGTTCGCTGCCGGCGCAGGTCAGCGCCGGCGCGGAGCCCGTTTTCGAGGTCGAGCATCGCGTCTACCGGCCGGCCGGCGAGGGCGGCTACCGGATCGAGAAGGTCGATGACGGCGCCTTCCGGGTCGAGGGACGGGGGGTCGAGATGCTGTTCGAGCGCCATGACCTCTCCAACGCCGAGGCGCTTGCCTATCTCGAGCAGCGCCTGGCCGAGATGGGAGTGCTGGCGGCGCTGCGGGACGCGGGCTTCTCGCCCGGCGACGAGGTCAGGATCGGCGAGCAGGAATTCGAGCTTCACCCCCGCCGGTAGACAGGGAAACGGCGCCCCCGCCGCGAATCAGGGGCCATGTCGCGTACCGACCTGGAGCCGAACGACAATCCGCAGGTGCGGGCCGCGGGCGGGGTGCTGGTGCGCGAGGGGTCCGGCGGCCCCGAGGTCGCCGTCATCCACCGGCCCAAGTACGAGGACTGGTCGCTTCCGAAGGGAAAGCTCGACAACGGCGAGGACTTCGAGCAGGCGGCCCTTCGCGAGGTCAGGGAGGAGACCGGAATGGAGGCCGAGCTTGGGCCTGAGTTGAGCTCGGTCAGCTACCGCGACCGAAAGGGGCGGACGAAGATCGTGCGCTACTGGCTGATGCGGGTCGTGGGCGGCGAGTTCGAGCCTGGCTCGGAGGTCGACGAGCTGCGCTGGCTGGATCCCGACGGCGCCCGTGAGCTGCTCAGCTACCAGCACGACGCCGAGCTGGTGCGCGAAGCCGTCGCCGCCTCCTAGCCCGGCCATACTGCAGCCCATGACCGTGGTCGCCAAGCTGGGCTCCTCGATCGTCGCCGCCGAGGACGGCGAGCTGCGCACCGACGTCCTCGACCGGGTCTGCGCCCAGGTCGCCGAGCTCGAGAAGAGCGGCGAGAAGCTGGTGATGGTGACCTCGGGCGCGATCGCCCGCGGGATGCGGCTGCTGGAGCTGGGCCGGCGCCCGGCGGCGATGGACGAGCTGCAGGCCGCGTCCGCGGTCGGACAGGGCGATCTCTTCCGCGCCTACGAGGGCCGGCTCGCGGAGCAGGGGGTCCGCTCGGCGCAGGTGCTGCTGACCGCGTCCGACATCGCCGCCCGCACCAACTACATAAACGCGCGCCAGACGCTTCACCGGCTGCTCGACTGGCAGATCGTGCCGGTGATGAACGAGAACGACACGACGGCAACCGACGAGATCACCTTCGGCGACAACGACTTCCTCGCCGCCCAGGTGGCGATCCTTCTCGACGCCCGGCTGCTGGTCCTGCTGACCGACATCGAGGGCCTTCACACCGCCGACCCGCGGCTCGATTCCTCCGCCGAGCTGGTCGAGGAGGTGGCCGAGTTCGGGGAGCTGGCCCGCTACGAAATCGGTGATCAGACCTCGCCGTTCGGACTCGGCGGGATGCGCAGCAAGGTCGCCGCGGCCGAGATGGCGAGCGAGGCCGGGATCGCGGCTGTGATCTGCGACGGCACCGCGCCGGGGACCCTGAGCGCGGCCGCCCGTGGGGAGCCGTGCGGCACCCGGTTCCGGCCCAACCCGACCAAGGCGTCGAGCTTCAAGCTCTGGCTGCGCTACGGCAAGCCGGTGCGTGGAAAGCTCGCCGTCGACGAGGGCGCCGCGAAGGTGCTGCGCGAGCGCGGCAGCAGCCTGCTGCCGGTCGGAATCACCGCGGTCGAGGGCAGCTTCGAGGCCGGCGACGCGGTCGAGGTCGTCGTCGACGGCGCCGTCGTGGGCAAGGGGATATGCAACTACTCGGCTCAGGAGATGCGCCGGATCCAGGGCCTCAACAGCGCCCAGGTACGCGAGTTGATGCCACACGCCGCCGAGGAGGCGGTGCACCGCGACTACTTCGTGCTCGCCTGAGCGCGGTTCGGCTGGCGGTTACCCTTACGCAGGCATGGCCACGACCGTCAGAAGCGTCTCGGAGAGCTGCGCCGCCGCCAAGGCGGCGTCTCGTCTCCTGGCCACCGCCTCGACCGAGGCCAAGGACGCGGCGCTGCGCCGCGTCGCCGAGCTGCTGCGACGAGCGGTCGGCGGAGGTGCTGGAGGCGAACGCCGGTGACCTCGCCGACGAGCGGGCGGCGGGGCTGACCAGCAGCCTTCGCGACCGCCTGACCCTCGACGAGTCGCGGGTCCGCGCGATGGCCGAGGGCGTGGGGGAGATCGTCAAGCTGCCCGACCCGGTCGGCGAGGAGATCGAGTCGCGCACGATCTCCAGCGGGATCGAGCTGCGGCGGGTCCGCGTGCCGCTCGGCGTTGTCGCGGTCGTCTACGAGGCGCGCCCCAACGTGACGATCGACTGCGCCGCGCTGACGATCAAGAGCGGCAACGCGATCGTCCTGCGCGGCTCGAGCTACGCCGAGCGCTCCAACGGGGCGCTGGCCGCGATCGTCCGCGAGGGGCTGGCCGACACCGGCCTGCCCGAGGACGCGGTCGTGCTGCTGCCGGCGGGCGACCACGAGAGCCTGCCAGAGCTGGCGACCCAGGACCAGCTGATCGACCTCTTGATTCCGCGCGGCGGCGAGGGGCTCAAGGACGCGCTGAAGCAGGTCGCGACCGTGCCGGTGATCTACGCGGCGGCCGGCAACTGCCACGTCTATGTCCACGACGACGCCGACCTCGAGATGGCGCGCCGGGTCGCCTACGACGCCAAGGTCGACCGCCCCGGCGTCTGCAACTCGGCCGAGACGCTGCTCGTCAACGCCACGATTGCGCCCGCCTTTCTGCCGGGTGTCCTCGCTCAGCTGAAGGAGGCCGGGGTCGAGCTGGTCGGAGACGAGCGGGTGCGCGAGAACGCAGGCGACACCGAGGTCGGGGCCGCGACCGCCGAGGATTGGGACACCGAGTACCTCGACATGAAGATGGCGGTTGGCGTGGTCGACTCCGAGCAGGAGGCGATCGACCACATCAACCGCCACGGGACGGGCCACTCGGAGGCGATCATCACCTCCAGCGAGCAGGCCGCGGAGGAGTTCGTCGACGGCGTCGACGCGGCTGCCGTCTACGTCAACGCCTCGACCCGCTTCACCGACGGCTTCGAGTACGGGATGGGGGCCGAGATCGGGAATTCGACCCAGAAGCTGCACGCCCGCGGGCCGGTCGGGCTGCGCGAGCTGACCACCTACAAGTACGTCGCCCACGGCTCGGGCCAAACCCGTGGATGACCCCATGATCCCCGCACACTGCCCCCCCGCGATGGCGTCACCCACGAGGGGGTAGAGGTCGCTCCCGTTGGCGTCCTCGGGTCGGCGTTCAACCCGCCGCACCTTGGGCATCTCGCGCTTGCGCAGGAGGCGATCTGGCAGCTCGGCCTCGACCGGGTGCTGTTCGTCCCCACCGGCCAGGCCCCACACAAGCGGATCCTCGACGACCCGGGCGGCGAGCTGCGCTTGGCGATGACGCGGCTGGCGACGACCGAGGACGAGCGCTTCGTTGCCTCGACGGTGGAGATCGAACGTGAAGGTCCCTCCTACACCTGCGACACCCTCGAGGCCCTGGGCGAGCAGGTCGACGACGGCCTGGTGTTCGTGATGGGGGCCGACGCTGCGCTGGGGCTGGAGAGCTGGCGCGAGCCCGAGCGGGTGGTCGAGCTGGCGCGGCTTGCGATCGCCCGCCGGTCGGGAGTCTCGGACGCCGAGGTTGCCTCCGTCCTGCGCAGCCTTGGAGCCGAGGAGCGTGCCGAGATGCTCGAGATGCCCGAGTTCGGGATCTCATCCTCGGCCGCACGCGAGCGAGCCAAGGCCGGACGTCCGCTGCGCTACGTGGTGCCGGAGCCGGTCGCGAGGTTCATCGAGGAGAAGAGGATCTACTCGGACTGATGGGTCCCGAGGCTCTCGCACGCAGGTTGGCCGAGCTGGCCGACTCCAAGCAGGCGACCGACATCGTCGCGCTCGACATGCGCGAGCTGGTCTCCTACACCGACTTCCTGGTCATCTGCACGGCGCGCAACGAGCGCCAGGCGGCGGCGATCGGCGACGAGGTCGCGCTGCGGCTGAAGCGCGACGAGAAGCTGCTGGCGCAGGGGATCGAGGGGGGCCCGGCGGCAGGGTGGACGGTGCTCGACTACCTCGACTGCGTCCTGCACGTGTTCACCTCCGAGGCGCGCGACCGCTACCGCCTCGAGATGCTGTGGTCAGACGCACCCCGGCTCGATCTCGGGCTGGCCGGCGAGGCCGTCGGCGGCCGCGCGGCGCGTGCCTGACCGACGCCCGCGCCGCGCCTGCCCGAACAGGTGTTCGATATAGCATCGGATGTGACGAAATTGCGTCCGACGGCGCCCCTAGCTTGCCGCGCATGGGTAGCTTCCGGAGGGCGATCCTCGGCTACCGGCGCGCGGAAGTGGAGGCGGCGATCGAGTCGCGTGAGGCCCGGCTTGCGGCGCTGGAGCTGGAGCTGTGCAGCCTGGCCGAGATGGTCGCCGGGCGCGACCGCGAGAACCGCGACCTGCGCCGGATGCTCGAGGAGGCCAATGCCCGCCACGACCGCAGCCTGGCGGCGGTGGAGACGGTCGCGATGCGGCTGGAGGAGATCCACGCACAGGCGCGCGGGCAGGCGACCCGGATCCGGATGAAGGCGCTGCAGGACGCGGTTCAGATCAGCCAGAGGGTGAAGGAGATCGCCGACCGGATCGCGGTCGAGCCGGCTGCCAACGGCGACGGACCGATGATCGGCCAGTCGGGGCCGGTCGAGCGGCCCACGACCGATGAGATCTTCGAGGGAATGATCGAGGTCGAGATCGGCCCGCTCGGCGACTTCTCCCAGCTGGTCGGGTTCGAGGACGCGGCCGGAAGGATCGGCGCCACCTCGGAGATCTCGGTGCGCAAGTTCTCCGAGGGCAGGGCGACGATCTCGATGCGGCTCGACGAGCCGGTGGCGCTGCTTCGCGAGCTCGAGGAGCGCTCGCCGCTTGACTTCCGGGTCCGCAAGGCCGAGCACGACCGGGTGATTCTCGACCTCGACGACGAGGTCGAGGCGGCTTAGCGCGCCGGCTCGCGCGCCCACCGGTTCTAGCAGGCGTCACACATTTGGCACGTTTGCGCGATGCCTTGTGATTCGCTGTGGGCGAACATACGTTCCGAGTGCACCGGCGGCGGCAAACGGCTCAATGATCGGTCCTGTGGCCGTGTCGAGCACGGGCGCTACGACTTGGTGTTCGAGGGAGAGGGCCACCTGCTCAGGATCCAGTGCAAATGGGCAAGCCGAAGCGGCGATGTCGTAGTCGTTCACCTCGGCGGCAGCTACTTGAGCGCTCGAGGCTATGTTCGCTCCACCTACGGGCCGGATGAGGTTGATGCAATCGCCGCCTATTGCGCCGATACAGCGGAGTGTTGCCTGCTCCCGATTGATCTGGTCGCGGGCCAGCATCTCATTCATTTGCGCCTTGTTCCGCCTAAGAACGGTCAACGTGCCTCGCTAAACTGGGCGGCTGACTACCAGTTTTCTGGGGCCATAGCTCAGCTGGGAGAGCGCGGCCATGGCATGGCCGAGGTCGTGGGTTCGAGCCCCACTGGCTCCACCTCAAATGAGCCGCCTACGGGCGGCTCATTGACTGTCGGAGCCCACGAGTTCCGCAACCGCTTCGGCTGGTACATGGAGCGGGCCGCCGCGGGGGAAGAGTTTCTCGTCAGCCGCCGCGGCAAGCCGCACGTGAGGCTCTCGCCGGCCGCGAGCTGAGGCTGACGATACGCCGCAACGGCGCATATGGCCCAGCCCTGATTGCCGCTCGACGGCTCAATGGGGCCCTTCGATCTGCCGATGAACGAGCGTGAGCGCGAACGACTACGTCCTCGCTCAGGGCCTGCGCGACACCCGCGGCACCTTCGAGCTCTGGCAGCAGGGCCGCTGGTCGGTGCTCGGGGGCTGGGCCGCATTGAGCTTCGCGATCGCCTGCGCCCTGCTCGGCGCCACCTGGCTGGTCGCCGGCCTCAGCCTCCCGGACCTCTCCACGATCACCATGCCCGGGGTGACCCGCCCGGTCGACGTCAACGACCTCCTTCGCATCCTGCTGCGAAACGGCACCGTGCTGGCCTTCCACGCGACCGCCTGCGTCGCCGGATTCATCGCCGGAGCGTCGATGCCGATCGCAGCTCAGTCGCGAACCGGCATCTCACGCTGGGTCCACGTCAAGGCGGGGGAGTTCGCGATCCTCTTCGTGATCGCCGTGACCCTGTTCTCGCTCTCGATCCAGGCCTGGATCCTCGGCTTTCAGGCCTCGACGATCGCCTACCAGCTGCACATCAGCAACCTCAACCTGATCCTCAGCGTCCTGCCCCAGGCCCTGATCGAGCTCACCGCCCTGTTCCTGCCGCTCGCCGCCTGGATCCTGGCCAGCCGCAGGGGCGAGTGGAACCAGCTCCTCGCCGCCACCTTCGTCACCGTGGCGATCGCGGTGCCGATGCTGCTGATCGCCGCCGTCGTCGAGCTCTTCCTCTGGCCTCAGATCCTGATCGCGATCTCACCAGTCGCCTGAGCACCGCCCCCATTGTTCGGCCCACCCCTCACCCGCGGGGGAGCGGGCGCGGATCGCCATAAATCCATAACCGTCCACCCATCGTTAGAAGTCACTTACGTAAGTCTCTGCTAACTTATGGCTCGATGGATTCCGTTGCCAACGCCATTGCGGAGCCCCGACGGCGAGAGATCCTCAGCCTGGTGCGAGAGCGCGAGCTCAGCGCCGGCGAGATCGCATCCCGCTTCGACGTCACCCGGCCGGCCGTCTCGCAGCACCTGACCGTGCTGCGCGAGGCCGGCCTGCTGAACGAGCGGCGCGAAGGGACTCGCCGTCTCTACAGCGCCCGGCCTGAGGGACTGGCCGAGCTGCGGGAGTTCCTCAATGGATTCTGGTCCGAGCGGCTCGAGCGCCTGAGGTTGGCCGCGGAGCTGGAGCAGCAGCGGAGAGATGCCCCAAAGCGAAAAAGGAGCGAGAAACGTGGCAAGCGCAGAAACCGCCGCGGCCGTCGAGCGTGAGATCCGCATCGAGGCGAGCCCGGAGACGATCTACGAGTTCCTCGTCGACCCTGACCGGATGATCCAGTGGATGGGCCGCAAGGCCGAGCTCGACCCGAGGCCGGGCGGCATCTTCCGGGTCGACATCAACGGCAGAAACATCTCCCGCGGCGAGTACATCGAGCTCGACCCGCCGCACCGGGTCGTGTTCAGCTTCGGCTGGGAGGGCGACACCAGCATCGTCAAGCCCGGCACCAGCACCGTCGAGTTGACCTTGACCGCGGAGGGCGACGGAACCGTGCTGCGACTGACCCACACCGACCTGCCGGAGGAGTCCCGCGGCTCCCACGGGCACGGCTGGGAGCACTACCTGGAGCGGCTCGTCACCGCCGCCGCGGGCGGCGACCCGGGGCCGGACCCGTGGCGGGACCCGGAGCGGGCAGGGACCTGAGACTGCGACAAAAAGGAGAAGCGATGAGCAACCCAACGGTGCATTTCGAAGTCCTGGGAAAGGACCAGGAGGCCCTGAAGTCCTTCTACACCGACCTGTTCGGGTGGAAGACCAATGACATCGCCAGCGCCAGCGGCGACACCTACGCGTTCGTCGAGGCCGAGGAGGGCGGGATCGCCGGCGGCATCGGCCAGGCGCGGGACGGAATCGAGGGCCATGTGACCTTCTACGTCGGTGTCGACGACCTCCAGGCCGCGCTCTCGAAGGCGGAGTCTCTGGGCGGCAAGCGCCTGACCGAACCGATGGACATCCCCAACGGCCAGATCGCGCACTTCGCCGACCCCGAGGGCCACGTGATCGGCCTCGCGACCAGCGACGAGTAGCAAGACCTAGGCGGCGGCGCGCATCCGGTGCGCCGCCGCGACGGCGGCATCGAGCGCCGGCCTCTGCGCCGGCGGCATCCTCTGCCGGCAGCGCCAGACGGCGCCCGAGAAGCCGAGGTTGGCGACGGTCGCGAACCCCTCCTCGTCCTCGCGCAGGGCGAGCAGAAGATGGGCGACGTGATCGCCGCTCGGCAGATCGTCCGACTCCGCGACCCGGACGCAGAACGAGAAGATTCGCCGCCCTCCGGGACGCAGCAGCAGCGCCCCGCGCTCGCCCAGCAGCCAGATGCCGAGCCGGCCGCTCTGCATCGCCAGCCCGCTCCGCTGCAAGAGCTCACGCTCGCGGTGGCCGAGCAGGTCGCCGAGCAGGCCCAGTGCGGCCCGCTCCGGATCCCCGGCCGGCGAGCCCAGCGGCACGACCGAGCTGACCGCCCGCCCGGCCTGAAGCCGGCAGATCAGCCAAGCGTGCGCGAGCAGCAGCAGCGCGACCGGGAACAGCCACCGGTCGAGCGCCACGAGCAACGCCGCCGGAGCGCCGAAGGTGACCAGGATCCCCGCCGTCCACAGGGTCCAGCGACGCCCGTCGCGGCGCAGGGTTGCATCGCCGGCGCGCTCGCGCCAGTGCAGGCGGCGCGCCTCGACCAGGCCCTCGCCCGCGAGCTCGACAGCCGAGGCGGCGGCCTCGGCCACTAGCCGCCGGCGATCTGGCGGCGCAGCACCACCAATTCGGCGTCAAGCGGCAGCTCGCGCACCATCTCGGCCTCACCGTCGCGCGTGACGCTGGCGATCATGCCGTTCTCCCGCTCCCGCCGGAAGGCGCCAAGGGCCCGGTCCTGCGCCTCGGCGTCCCCGGCGGTCCACTCGGCAAGCGTCGTGTGGCCGCTGCCGTCGAGCCTGATCAATCGAGACATCCTGACCTCCTCGAGTCGAGTGCCTGCATCGTACGCCCGGGCGGGCGGGTGATACCGGGGGCGCCTCGCAATAATCGCCCGGTGGACCGCTATGACCCGAAGCAGATCGAGCAGCGCTGGCAGCAGCTCTGGGAATCGGAGCGCACCTGGGAGGTTGCGAATCCCGGCCAGCCGGGCTTCGACGAATCGAAGCCGAAGTCCTACGTGCTCGAGATGCTGCCCTACCCGTCCGGCGAGCCCCACGTCGGGCATCTCTTCAACTACTCGATCGGCGACGCGATCGCCCACTTTCACCGCCGTCACGGCCACCAGGTCATCCACCCGATGGGCTACGACGCCTTCGGGCTGCCGGCCGAGAACCACGCGATACGCACCAAGGAGCATCCCCGCGACTCGACCGCCGCGGCGATTGCCTCCTTTCAGCACCAGATGCGCCGCTGGGGGATCTCGATCGACTGGAGCCGCGAGGTATCCACCGCCGACCCGGCCTACTACCGCTGGACGCAGTGGATCTTCCTGCAGCTCTTCGAGCGCGGTCTCGCCTACCGCGCCGAGGCACCGGTCCAGTGGTGCCCGGTGGACCAGACGGTGCTTGCCAACGAGCAGGTGATCGACGGCCGCTGCGAGCGCTGCGGCACCCCGGTCGAGGCGCGCAAGCTCGAGCAATGGTTCTTCCGCATCACCGACTACGCGGACAGGCTGCTCGACGACCTGGACTCGATCGAGTGGCCCGAGCATGTGAAGACGATGCAGCGCAACTGGATCGGCCGCTCCGAGGGGGCCGAGGTGACCTTCCGCTGCGAGGAGCCGGGGATCGACTTCCCGGTCTTCACCACCCGGCCCGACACGCTGTTCGGCGCCACCTTCTTCGTCCTCGCCCCCGAGCACCCCGAGGTCGAGCGGCTGGTCGCCGGCACCGAGGCCGAGCGCCCGGTCCGCGAATACGTCAACGAGGCGGCACGGGCCTCGGTCGAGGAGCGCGGCGCCGAGGACCGGCCGAAGACCGGGGTCCCGCTCGGGCGCACCGTGACCAATCCGGTCAACGGCGAGCAGATCCCGATGTTCGTCTCCGACTACGTGCTGATGGAGTACGGCACCGGGGCGATCATGGCCGTACCGGCGCACGACCAGCGCGACTTCGAGTTCGCCCAGGCGTTCGACCTGCCGATCCGCCGCGTGGTCGAGCCCGCGGACGGAGAGGTGTCCGAGAACGCCGCCTACGTCGAGCACACCGATGACGAGCGGCTGGTCAACTCCGGCCGCTTCGACGGAATGGCCGCCCCCGAGGCGATCCGCGAGATCACCGCCTGGCTGCAGTCCGAGGGCCGCGGCAGCGCCGCGGTCAACTACAGGCTGCGGGACTGGCTGCTCTCACGCCAGCGCTACTGGGGCTGCCCGATCCCGATCGTCTACTGCGGGAAGTGCGGAATCGTCCCGGTCCCCGAGGACCAGCTGCCGATCGAGCTTCCCGAGATCGAGGACTACGCGCCGAAGGGGCGCAGCCCGCTGGCGACAGCCGAGGGCTGGGTGCACACCGAATGCCCGAAGTGCGGCGGTCCGGGGCATCGCGAGACCGACACCATGGACACCTTCGTCGACTCCTCCTGGTACTTCATCCGCTACCTCGACCCCCAGAACACCGAGGCCGGCCTGGGACCGCGCCGCGGCCGAGTACTGGATGCCGGTCGACCAGTACATCGGCGGAGTCGAGCACGCGATCCTGCACCTGATGTACGCGCGCTTCTTCGTCAAGGCGCTGGCCGACATCGGGCACCTCGACGTCCAGGAGCCGTTCGCGGCCCTCTTCACCCAGGGGATGATCACCCGCGACGGCGCGAAGATGTCGAAGTCGCGCGGCAACACCGTCGACCCGGCCGAGTACGTCGAGCGCTTCGGAGCCGACGCGTCGCGCTCCTACATGCTGTTCATGGGCCCGCCCGAGAAGGGCGGCGACTGGAACGACCAGGGGATCGCCGGCGTCCACCACTTCGTTCTCGCGCCTCTGGCGGCTCGGGACCGAGGTCGCCGAGCGCACCGAGGCCGCCGAGGAGCCCGAAGTCCGCGCGAGGGCGATGCGGGGGCCCTGCTGCGCAAGGCCCACTGGGCGATCGAGCGGGCGACCCGGGCCTTCGGCCGCGGCTTCAAGCTCAACACGGCGATCGCCGCGGTGATGGAGCTCGACAACGAGATCTACCGGCTCAAGGACTCGCTCTACGGAGACCCCGAGGGCGAGGCCAGCCTGCGCTTCGCCACGGCGACCGCCGCTTCGCTGATCTTTCCCTTCGCGCCCCATCTCGGAGCCGAGGTCTACGAGCTGCTGACCGGCGAGCGGGTATGGGAGCAGGCCTGGCCGAAGGCCGACCCGGCGCTGCTCAGCTCCGACGTCGTCACCTATGTGGTCCAGGTCAACGGCAAGCTTCGCGACCGAATCGAGGCCCAGAGCGACGCGCCGGAGGACGAGGTCCTGCGGCTTGCGCGGGCGAGCGAGAAGGTCCAGCGCCACCTCGACGGCAAGGAAGTCGTCAAGGAGGTAGTCGTTCCGGGCAAGCTCGTAAACCTCGTCGTTCGCTGAGTCTGGTACAAGTCCCACCGTGCTAGTCAGGCGGCTCAGCGAAGCCTCCGTCGAGGAGTGGCACCGCCTCCGCTCACATGTCCTGATGGACGCAGGGGAGCTTGGGTCACGAAACATGTCGGTGACCTGGCTCGAGGTGCCGACCGGAGTCGAGCAGACGCTTCACTCCGACGAGGACGCCGAGCAGGTCTACGTCGTCGTCCGTGGTCGCGGCAACATGACCGTGGCCGGCGACACCGGGGAGATCGCCGAGGGAGATCTGGTCCTGGTGCCGCCGGCGACCGACCACGCGATCTCCAACACCGGCGACGGCGAGCTCGCCTGCGTCTCGGTGCAGTCGCCCCCGGTCGCGGTCGCAGAGCTGCTCGACCGGCAGCTGGCCGAAGTCACCGGCTACGACGAGGACGAGGACGAGTAGCCGCCGCCGTGATCCGGCGGCGCGTAGTCGTCCACGGGCGGCGTCCAGGGCGTCTTCTTTCGCGACACGACGCGGCGGATGGCGGAGTCGCGCGGGGTCTCGGGCTGGGTCGGCAACCGGCCCGACGGGGCGGTCGAGGCGGTATTCGAGGGCGAGCCCGGTCCGGTCGAGTCGATGATCGAGCTCTGCCGCGAGGGGCCGGGGCGGGCTGAGGTGGAGCGGGTCGAGGTGACCGAAGAGGAGCCGGAGGGCCTGCAGGGCTTCACGGTCCGCTGAGGGCGCCCGCTCAGGCCGAGCCCTGCGGGGCCGGCGCCGGGCGCTCGTGGCCGCCGAGGCGCTCGGCGGGGAAGATCGAGAAGCTGCCGACGGCGGTCGCGATCAGGCGGCCGTCCTCGTGGATCACCTCGCTGCGCATCACCGCGACGCGGTCGTTGCGGCGGTCCAGGGTCGTCGTGCAGATCACGTCGCCCTCGCGGGCCGTCTGCACGTAGTTGATCGAGATCGAGATCGTCGCGATCCGCTCGCCGCTGCTGCGCTGCTGCCAGAGGGTCGAGCCCATGCAGTAGTCGACCATCCCGTAGGTGACCGGGCCGGCGAGCAGGCCGGCCGCGTTTATGTGCTCGGGGCGCACCGTCATCCGCACGCGGTCGGCGGCCTCCCAGCGCAGGCCGAGCCAGCGGCTCAGATCGTCGAATCCGGTCTGCTCGGGCATCGCGGCAGCCTATTCGGCACCGAATCGCGAGGCTCTGCGCGCCACCGGTGTAAAGGCGGCGCCGATCATCGCCCGGTGGCCGAGCTGAGCCGCTCCCAGATCGCCGTCTACGGCGCCGTCGCGGTCGCCCTGCTTCTGGTCGGCGCCCGAGCGATCGCCCAGCAGCCGCAGGGAGGGTCGGAAGCCGCGTTCGGCTCGCAGTCGAGCGGTGGCATCGGCCGGCCTGCAGATCGACGAGAGCGGCGGCCGCGACGTCGTCGTCGACGTGGCGGGAGCGGTGCGCCGGCCCGGCGTCTACAGGCTTCCCGGCGGCGCCCGCGTGACCGACGCCGTCGATCGGGCCGGCGGCGCCACCGGCGGCGCGGCGCTGGAGCAGATCAACCTCGCGGCGCGGCTCGGCGACGGGCAGCAGATCGTCGTGCCCGAAGGCGGTCCCGGCTCGCCAGCCGGGAGCGTCGCCGCGACCGCTGCCGACGACGGGCCCGATCAGCCTCGGGTCCGCGACCGCCGAGCAGCTCGACACGATCGAGGGCATCGGACCGGTCACGGCGGAGGACATCATCGACTTCCGCGACCAGCACGGCGGCCTCTCCTCGGTCGAGCAGCTCGACCAGATCAGCGGCATCGGCCCGGCGACGATGGGGGCGCTGCGCAAGCGGCTGCAGCCCTGAGACACCACTGGCGCCCGGCGCTGCTGGGAGGCCTCGCGCTCGGGCTGGCGCTGAGCCCGCTCGCCCCCGGGGCCGGCGGGTTCGAGGCGATCGCCGCGCTCGGCCTCTGCTCGCTGACCCTGGTGACGTCGCGGCCGGCGACCGGACCCGGCGCGGCGCTGTGGCTGGCGCTCGTCGCGGCCGCCGCAGCCGCCGCGGGCCTGCTGGCCGGGGCGGCGCGGCTACGGGCGATCGACGCCGACGCCTATCTGGCTTCTCCCGGAAGTCGCGTCGCGCTGCGCGGTTACGTCGCCGCGGTGCCGCGCCGCAGCGACGGCCTGGTGCGGGTTCGGGTCGAGACAGCGCGCGGCCGCCTCGAGGTGGACGCCCCCGAGCCGGTGCCCGACCTCCCGGTGGGGGCCGAGGTCCGCGCCTCGGGGAGAATCGAGGTCCCGCCCCCCTGGTTGCGCGGCAACCTGCGCCTGCACGGCGTCGCCAGGGTCCTGCGGGCGCCACGGATCGAGCTGACCGGGGGCGGCCGCGGAGGCATCGAGGGTCGGGTCGACGCGGTCCGCAGCCGTGCCGAGGCTGCGCTCGGCCGCGGGATGCCGGAGCCCCAGTCGGCGCTGGCGCGCGGATTCGTCCTCGGCGAGGACGATCGGATCTCCCCCGAAACCGTCGGCGATTTCCAGCGCAGCGGCCTCGCCCACCATCTCGCCGTCAGCGGCGAGAACGTCGTCCTGCTGGCCCTGCTCGCGACGCCGCTGCTGGCGGCGCTCGGGATCCCGCTGCGCGCCCGGCTGGCCTGGCTGCTGGCCTTGATCGCCCTCTACGTGCCGCTCGCCGGCGGCGGAGCCTCGATCCAGCGTGCAGGGGCGATGGGCGCGGCGGCGATCGTCGCGACGTTGGCGGGGAGACCGGCATCGCGGCTCTACGCCCTGCTGCTGGCGGCGGCCGCCACGCTTGCGCTCAACCCACGGGCCACAACCGACGTCGGATGGCAGCTGAGCTTCGCCGCGGTCGCCGGGATCTTCGCCTTCGGCGCTCCGCTTCGAGACCTGCTGCTGGCGCGGCTGGGGCGCGGCGCATGGCGGCGTGCCCTGGCCGAAGGCGCCGCAGTCACCGTCGCCGCGACGCTGGCGACGGCGCCGCTGATGGCGCACCATTTCGGCTCGCTCTCGGCGACCTCGCTGAGCGCGAACCTTCTGACCCTGCCGGCGATCGCACCGGCGATGTGGCTGGGGATGATCGTCGGGGCGCTGGGCCAGGTGCCGGGCGCGCCGGTGGAGCCCCTCAACTGGCTCAACTCGCTGCTGCTCGCCTACGTCGGCCAGGTCGCTCGCTGGATGGCCTCACCGCGCTGGGCCCTGCTCGCGCTTCCGATGACGAGCTGGGCCAGCGTCCTCTCGGCCTACGCCGGGCTGCTCGCGGCGGCGCTTGCGCTGCGGCGCTGGGCCGGCGGCCGCCGGGGGATGCGCGCCTCGGCCCGGTTGCGGTCACGCCGGATCGGGCGA
Source organism: uncultured Solirubrobacterales bacterium (assembly GCA_963772265.1). Taxonomy (GTDB): domain Bacteria; phylum Actinomycetota; class Thermoleophilia; order Solirubrobacterales; family 70-9; genus Mayfieldus. The sequence goes on from CAVYWS010000008.1 coordinate 73,457, forward strand.
GCGGCAATCGCGGCAGCGGCGGCAGCGGCGATCCTGAACTCCCTGCCGGCGGGCGGCGCCCGCGCCGAGCACGAGCCGCCGGCCGGGCTGCGGATCTCGGTGCTCGACGTGGGGCAGGGAGACGCGATCTTGATCCAGCCCGCCGACGGCCGCCCGCTGCTGGTCGACGGTGGGCCTCCGGGCGAGGGGCTGGAAGCGAAGCTACGCGACCTCGGGGTGACTTCGCTGTCGGCCGCCGTCGTGACCCATGACCAATCCGACCACGCGGGCGGGATCGAGGAGCTGCTCGGCGAGATGCCGGTGCAGCGCCTCGTCTTCTCGGCCATCGGCCGAGGGCTGGTCGGCCTGGCTCGGGCCTCGCACGCGACGCCGACCCGGGTCGCCGAGGGGAGCGAGCTGCGCTCGGGCTCGCTGCGGCTCGACGTCCTCTGGCCGCCTCGCGAGCTGCTCACCGGCCCGCCGCCCCAGGACCCGAACACCGAATGCGTCGTGCTGCTGGCCCGCTGGCATCGATTCCGGATGCTGCTGACCGCCGACGCCGAGGCCGAGACGGTGCCGATCGACCCGGGCCCGGTGGACGTGCTCAAGGTCGCGCACCACGGCAGCGCCGACCGCGGACTGGGCGGCCTGCTCGATCGCGCCGCCCCGGGCCTGGCCGTGATCTCGGTCGGGGAGGACAACCCGTTCGGCCACCCGGCCCCGGCCACGATCGCCGCCCTCTCCTCGCACCACGTCCCGGTCCTGCGCACCGACCTTGTCGGGACTGTGACGATCGAGCTCGGAGCCGACGGACGGGATGTCCGGACGCAGCGATGATCTGGACGAAGAATCCCCTCGTTTTTGGGTAGCGCGGTGCCCGAGAACCGCCGTAGCCGCCGTGTTTCGTGCCAGAATCGTGATGCGGCGTAGCCGACGATCTCGATCGGACGGTGTCGCATGAGGTGCATGGATAGCGTCCCCGCAACGACAGCTGGGCTGGTGGTGGAGCCAGAATTGGAGAAAGTCACGCTTTCTCCTTCGGGCCGGTGCCGTCTCCTTCGTGCTGCTCGCGGGCGCTACCGCGGCTGCCCTGCTGCTCGGTCACTACGCCGGGTTCAACAGCTGGCCTGACCTGCTCGACGGCGGCAAGAGCACCAGGGCTGGGTCGGCTTCCCTGACGACCGGCAATCGCGGCGGCCAGGGATCCGGCAACTTCTTCAACCTCGGTCGGGGCGGCCTTCCCTTCGCCGCCGGCGGAGCGGCACCGGCGCTGCCGCTCCCCGGGGTCGCGCCGACGACCGGAACCTTCGTCACCAACCCCGGAACGGGCAACGGCAACGTGCCGGGCGGCGGCCAGGGCATCGGACCCGGTGGCGCGCAGGGCAATCAGGGCGGCAATGGAGGCGGTGGCGGCACGACAACCGGCCCCGGAGCCGGCGGCCCCGGAGCCCCGGAGGGGCCGATCAACCCCGGCACGCCTCAACCTCCCACCCCGCCCGGCGCCGGTGGAGGCGGAGGCGGACAGGGACCGGGGTTGACTCCGGGCGGCACTCCGCCACCCAGCGGCGGCGGCAACGATGACGGCAGCGGCGACGGCGGCGGCTGCAACGGCGGCGCCCGCCCGACCATCTTCAGCGCCAGCGCCGACTCGTCGTTCGACGCCGGCGACGACTCGTCTTTCAAGGGCGGCGACGACTCGTCTTTCAAGGGCGGCGACGACTCTTCTTTCAAGGGCGGCGACGACTCGTCGGCGGACGACTGGAGCTCCTCGACCAAGAGCTCCGATGCGACGGTTGCCCCGGACCCACCCGTGGAGGAGCCCGCGGCGCCTCCAGACGGCGTCGAGCCGGCGGTCACCGAGGCAGCCGACACGCCCTCGACGGTGGAGACCGCCGCCCCGGCGGTCGATTCGCCGACCACCGAGCCGCCCGCGGACCCCGCCTACTAGCCGCCCCGATCCTCGCAGGGGCCCGCCCAGTCGCCGGTTTAGGCCGGATATCTGAGCATTGCGGGAACGGATTCGACGGATGTCCTACCCGCAATCGGGTTTTGGGCGTGATCGCCCTTATTAGGTCGCCGCATGCGGGCGATGAACCGGATGAGGCAAGACGTCGTGCTGCCCATCTTCAGAAATCCCCCCGGCCCCGTAGCCCGCATTCGGACGATGCCCGACCTGTTCACCCGCACCCGCCTCACCGCGGTCGCGGTGATGGCCGGATTCGCCGCCCTGGCGTTGGCGCTGGTAACCAACCTCGCATCGACGAGCCTTCCTCTGTCCGCGAATCCCGGTGGCCACACCGACGTGGTCCTGAGCAGCCCGAGCAATCCCGGCGGCAACGATGGATCGGGTGGCTCGCAGGGTCAGGTCCGGACCGCCGCGGCCACCGGCGCCGCAGCCGCACCGGCGGCTTCCGCCGCATCCGCCCCGCCCGGCTCCAGCGCCGCCGGCCAGGGCGGACCGGTCGGTGCCGGCGCCCCGAGTGACCCCGGCGCGGGGACGACTCAGGTTGCGCTGTCGATCGGATCGGCGTCCCCGAGCCAGCCGTCGGGGACTTCGCAGCCGCCTGCTCCCAGTCAGTCCTCTCCCGGCGGCTCGCCCGGCACCGGCACCGCCGGCAGTCCCGCCGGAGGCAGACGGACGGGGACGGCTCGCAGGGAAGCCCCAGCGGCGGCGGGATCGTCGACGGGCACGCGCCGGTCACCCCGCCTTCGACTCCCGGCACCCAATCGACGGGATCGACCGCGACCACCGGCGGGTGGGGCGGGACGGCCGGCACGACCACCGGCAGCAGCTCCATTCAGAGCGGCGGCTCCTGGGGCCACTCGCACTACTGGTCTCACAACTGGCACTGAGCCGCCCGCGCTCCTGAATACACTCGGCGAGTGAGCACCCCCGCCGAGATGAAGCCCGCTTATCTGGTCGCCGGCAGCGACGAGGCGAAGATCGCGGCCGCCCGCCGCCGCCTGCGGGCGCGGGCCGAGGACGAGGGCGGGCCGGGCGCGCTGCAGGCCTTCGAGCCGGTCGAGGGCCGGGGGGCACCGGCTGCCGCCGAGCTGATCGCGGCAATCCCGGCCCTGTCCCTTACCGCCGAGCGGCGCTACCTGCTGGCCGACCACGTCGAGCGCTGGTCCGAGACCGATCAGCGGGCCGTGGCCGAGGCACTGGCGGCGCTGCCCGAGGACCTGACCGTGGTGCTGGTGTCGCATGGAAAGCCGGCGGCGAAGCTGGCGGCGGGGGTCCGCAAGGCCGGCGGAGAGGTGCTCGGCTACGACACCCCGCGGCAGCGGGACCTTCCCCGGCGCCTCGGCGCCGACGCCAAGCAGCGCGGCTATCAGCTCGAGCCGGCCGCTGCCCGGATGCTGGTGCAGCGCATGGGCGCCAACCCGCTGCGGCTTGCGAACGAGCTCGACCGCCTCGGGCTCTGGGCCGGGGAGGGCGGCCAGGTGACGGCGGAGGACCTCGAGGCGATGATCAGCGACACCTCCGAGGCGGCGGTGTGGTCGCTGTCCGACGCCCTGCTCGAGGGCGACGCCGAGACGGCCCTGGCGATCGCCGAGCGGCTGCTCGGACAGGGTGAGAACGTGACCGGCCTGATCTACGCGCTGGCTTCGCGTCTGCGCAAGGCGACTGCGGCACTGGAGCGGCTCGAGCAGGGCGTCGCTCCGAAGCAGCTCGAATCGGAGCTGGGGATGCACCCCTACGCCGCCAAGCAGCTGCTCTCGCGGCTGCGCGACTGCTCCCCGGAGCAGCTTCGCGAGGCGACAGAGTCGATCGCCGACCTCGAGGTCTGGTGCCGGGGCGGCGCCGAGTACGGCGAGCCGCTGGCATTGACCCTCGCGCTGCGCAAGGCGGCGGGGGCCGCGGCCTAGCGGCCGGCCCGGCTGGTTAGGAGCCGCTGGCGAGCCGCGCGGCTCGGGCCTTCTTGCGGGCCGCGTTGCTGTTGTGGATCGCGCCCTTCTGGGCGGCCTTGTCGATCCGCGAGACCAGCGCGCGATGCTCCTGCTCGACAGCCGAGGAGTCGTTCTCCGAGACGGCTCGCTCGAGACGGCGGAAGTGCGTCCTCACGGCGCCGACAAGCCGCCGGTTCTCGGCGTGTTCGCGGGCCGTTCTTAGGATCCGCTTCTTCTGTGAGGCTATGTTGGCCATCTTCGGAGGGCCGAGCCGGGTGGCTCCGGCTTCGAGCGGTCGCGGACTATAGCGGCCCGTATCAGTCGCACGTGGCCATGGAGCACCTCACCTAGATGCCGACACCGCCGGCGCCCGAGAACCCAGACCAGGCGAGCAGAGAGCTGGAGATCGATGCGGCCGAGCGCCGCGCCGAGGCGTTTGCGCCCGGCGAGGAGCCGTCAGGCCTTCCGGCGCCCGGCGAGCGGGCGGGGCGCATCGCGCGCTCGACCGCGTTCTTCTCGCTCGCCACCGCAGCCTCGCGCGTCGCCGGGCTGGTGCGGGAGATCGTCGCCGCCAGCTATTTCGGGGTGAAGGGGCCGATGTCGGCCTTCACGGTCGCCTTCCAGGTCCCCAACCTGGTCCGCAGCCTGTTCGCCGACTCCGCCCTGCAGCCGGCCTTCGTGCCGGTCTTCACCGAGCAGCTGGAGAAGGGCAACCACAAGGAGGCCTTCCGAATGGCCTCGGCGATGCTCTTCGTGGTCACGATGGTGCTGGGGGCGATAACCGCCTTCTTCGTCCTGCTGGCGCCGCTGGTGATGCCCCTGTTCGCGCCCGGGCTGAAGGGGGAGATCCGCGACCTGATGGTCGTCCTCTCGCAGATCCTCTTCCCGATCCTGATCCTGCTCGGCCTCAGCGGCGTCGTCGTCGGCATCCTCAACAGCTACGACCGCTTCGGCGCCTTCGCGATCTCGCCGCTGTTCTGGAACCTGACGATCATCGCCGTGCTCGTGGTGCTGGCGCCCGCCTTCTCGGGCAACGACCGCATCTACGCCTACGCGATCGGGATCCTCGCCGGCACCGCTGTCCAGCTGGCAATCCCGGCGGTCGACCTTCGCAACACGCCGTTTCGCTTCAGCCGCCATATCGGCAAGCCCTGGCGGAACCCGGCGGTCCGCCGGGTGCTGCTGCTGATGCTGCCGGTGACGCTCAGCCTCGGGCTGATCAACTTCAACCTGCTGATCAACAGCTTCTTCGGCAGCCTGGTCTCCGACCGCGGCCCGGCGGCGATCGACAAGGCGTTCCGCATCTACCAGCTGCCGCAGGGGATCTTCTCGGTGGCGATCACCACGGTGCTGTTCCCGACCCTGGCCCGCTTCGCCGCCCGCGGGGCCCGCGACGACCTGCGGGCGACGATGGCGAACGGGATGCGCCAGATCGTCTTCGTCCTGATCCCGGCCGCGGCAGCGGTGCTGGTGCTGTCGGAGCCGATGGTGCGCTTGGTCTTCCAGCGCGGCGAGTTCACCGCCTCGCAGACCGACCTCGTCTCCACGGCGCTGTTCTGGTTCGCCTTCTCGCTCCCGGCCAACGGGCTCTTCCTGCTTCTCACCCGGACCTTCTTCAGCCTCCAGCGGCCCTGGATCCCGACCGTGATCTCGGCCGCGAACCTTGTGATCACCGCCCTTGCGGCGCTGGCGCTCTACGGCCCATTCGGGGTCGGGGGCATCGTCGCCTCGACCGCGATCGCGACCGTCGCCAGCGTCATCGCCCAGTGCATGATCCTGCGCCGCGAGCTGGGCGGGCTGGAGCTGGGCCGGCTCGCCGACTCGGCGCTTCGGATCGGGCTCGCGGCAGCGGCGCTGGCCGGAGTCAGCTACGCGGTCTGGGACTTGCTCGACGCGGCCCTGGGCCGATCGCTGGGCGGGCAGCTGATCTCGCTGACGAGCGGGCTTGCGGCCGGTGCCGTGGTCTACCTGGGGGTCGTCTGGGCCCTGCGCGTGCCCGAGCTCGAACAGATCATGCGCCTGCTGCGGCGCCGCTGATCCGGGATGCTCGACGCAGCCGACTATCTGCTCGGGTCCGCGGAGCTGCTGGCCGTGGCGCTGGGATCGGCGGCCGGGGCGACCAGGGCTCGCTCGCGGCTTCTGCCCGGCTGGTCGGGGGCGCCGGCGCGGCTGGCCGACCTGGTGCTGGGACTCGCCCTCGTCCTCGGGGTCGCCGAGCTCCTCGGCAGCTTCGGCGCCTTCCGCGAGCTGCCCTTCGTTCTCGGCGTAGTCGCGGTCGGGATCGCGGTCCGCCTCCTGGTTCGGCGCGGAACGGCCGCTCCGGGGTCCGCTTCGGCAGCTGCCCCCGGCGCCCGCCCAGCCTCCGGTCCTCGTGGCCGCCGCCCTGCTGGCCGCCGGGCTGGTGATCGCCCACTGGTCGGTCGGCGTGCGGGTGACGCTCGACGCCGGGATCACCAACTTCGACTCGACCTGGTACCACGGCCCCTTCGCGGCCGGCTTCGCGCAGGGACACTCGACCTTCGATCTCCACTTCATCGCGCCCCAGTTCCTGGCCTGGTTCTACCCCGCCAACTCGGAGCTGCTGCACGGCGTCGGCATCCTCGCCTTCGGGCGCGACAACCTCTCGCCGCTGATCAACCTCGGCTGGCTGGCCGGAACCCTGCTCGCCGCCTGGTGCATCGGCCGCCCCTACGGGGTGGCGCCGCTGTCGACGATCGGGGCGGCGGTCGTGCTCGACGCCGGGGCGATGGCCGACCAGGCGGGATCGATGCGCAACGACATCGCGGCGATCTTCTTTCTCACCGCGGCGGCGGCGATCGCCGTCAACGCGGCCGCGTCGCAGCGGGAGCGCTGGCTCGGCCCGGGGGCCCTGGCGCTGATCGGCCTCGCCGCCGGACTGGCCGCGGGAGTGAAGCTCAACTATCTCGCCCCGGCCCTGGCCCTCGGCATCGGGCTGGTGCTGATCAGCGCCCCGGGGACCCGGCGGCGGGCAAGCGCGGCGGTCGGACTGCCGCTGCTGGCCGGCTGCGGCTACTGGTACCTGCGCAACCTGCTGCACTCCGGCAGCCCGTTTCCCTGGGTCAAGTCACTGGGGCCGATCGACCTCCCGGCCCCCGACCAGGCGCTCGGCGGGCGTCGCCAGGAGTCGGTGCTCGGCTACCTGTTCCACGGCTCGACCTGGCGCGAGTGGTTCCTGCCCGGGCTTCATCACGGGCTCGGCTGGCTCTGGCCCCTGGTCGTGGCGATGGCGATCGGCGGCCTGGTGCTCTGCCTCAGCCGGCGCCGGGAGCCGCTGCTGCGCGTCCTCGGCGCTGGTCGGCCTGGTCACCGCTCTCGCCTGGATCGCCAGCCCCGCCTCGGCGGCGGGGCCGAGCGGGATGCCGCTCAGCTTCGAGTCCGGGCTGCGCTACCTGGCGCCGGCTCTGATCCTCGGCCTGGCGCTGCTGCCCGGTCGCAGTCGGCAGCGACCCGGCTCGCCGCCTCGCCCTCGCCGCCGCGCTCTTGGCGGCGCTTGCCTTCGCCGACGCATCCGCCGCTCCCTGGTACTCGGGCTATGTCGCGGGGGCGGTGGCGGTCGGCGCCGCCGCGGCGGCAATTGCCGCTCCTGCTCGGCTCCTGGCGGTTGCGCCGCGCGCGGCGCCCCGCCCTCGTCGGGATCGCCAGCGGGTGCGTCCTGGTCGCGGTCGGCGTCGGCTGGGTCGAGCAGCGGCGCTATCTCGACCATCGCTATGCCGACCCCCAGATTCGCGGCCCCGGGACTGAACGCCGCTTTCAAATGGGCGCGCGACCTCGGCGGCGAGCGGATCGCAACCACCGCCACCCGCCAGTACCCGCTGTGGGGGACCGAGCTCTCCAACCACGTCCAGTTCGCCGGGGTGCACCGGCCCCACGCGGGCTTCGTGCGGGCTTCGAGCTGCCGCCAGTGGCGCGCGGCTGATCAACGAGGGCGACTACGACTACGTGGTCGCCAGCCTCGATCGCGTCGCGCCCGGCGGGCGGCCGTATCCGGTCGAGGCAGGCTGGACCCGCGACCCCAACGCCACCGTGGTGCTGCGCCGGGCGCCGACCGTCGTCTTCAGGATCACAGGGCCGCTTGCCCCTGCTCGCTGCTCCGACTCGCGCCGAGGAGGAGACGGCGCCGGTGGCACCTAAGAAGTGGTTTAGGTTCGCTTGAGAGGCTGAGCGCGAGATGCCCGTTGACCGCGATGAAGCGAGGCTGGAGGGCCGATCCTGGTCGGCACCCGGCGCCCTTGCCCTGGCCCGGCGGATCGGCAGCGGCTCCAAACGGGGCGCGAACTGGATTCAGCTGATCAAGTTCGGCCTGGTCGGCGGATCGGGCTACCTGATCAACCTGGCCGTGTTCGCGGTGCTGAGCCAGAACCTCGGCCAGCAGCACGCCGTCGCCGCGGTGGGGGCGTTCTGCGTCGCGGTTTCGAACAACTACCTCTGGAACCGGCATTGGACCTTTGACCCGCGGGCGGACCGAACCAGCTTCCAAGCGGTGCGCTTCTTCGTGGTCAGTTTCGGCGGGCTGCTGGTCAACCTCGCCATGCTGCAGGTGCTGGTCGCAGCCGCGGTGCCCGAGCTGCAGGCGCAGGCCCTCGCCGTGGCGACGGCGATGCCGCTCAATTTCGCCGGCAACAAGCTCTGGACCTTCACCTGACCGCATACCTGATCGGCTTGGCTGCGCTCGCGGCCACGGTCAGCGCCCTCGCCCTCGGCGCCGCCCGGCTTCGGCACGGTTGCTGCCCGGGTGGTCCGGGCTCCCGGCCCGACTGGCGGATTCGGTGATCACGGTCGCCCTGTTGATCTTGGCGGCGCAGCTGCTCGGCATCTTCGGCCTGCTCGGTGACCGGTCGCTGACTGCCCTCGGCGTCGTCAGCGGGCTCGGCTTGAGGCTCGGGATCCGCCCGGCGCCCACGTCTGCGGACATCGAACCGCCTCCCGCGCCGCCGGTGCCGCAAAAGGGGCTGCTGGCCGCCGCTGCGATCGGATTCGCCCTGCTCGCCCACTGGTCCGTGGGGGTGAGCGATTCGCTTCATCACGGGATGACCGGCTACGACTCGGCCTGGTACCACATGCCGTTCGCGGCGCATTTCGCCCAGACCGGCTCGGCGCTGGACTTCAACTATGTCTCGCCGCGCTATCTGGCCTGGTTCTATCCGGCCAACTCCGAGCTTCTGCACGGGGTCGGAATCGCCTTCCTCCACAGCGACCTGCTCTCACCGCTCTTGAACCTGCTGTGGCTGGTCGGCTGCCTGGCGGCCGCCTGGTGCATCGGCAGGCCCTACGGACTCGGTCCCTGGACCGTCGCCGCGGTGGCCGTCCTGCTCGACGCGGGTGTGATGGCGGACCAGGCGGGTGAGGCGCGCAACGACACCCTGGGCCTGTTCATGTTGCTCGCCGCGGTGGCGCTGATCGTCAACGGCGCCGCGGCGCGAGGTGAGCGCAGGATCGGGTACGGGCCGCTCGCGGTCGCCGGGCTCGCCGCAGGGCTCGCCGCCGGGACAAAGCTCAGCTTCATCGCCCCGGTGGCGGTCCTCATGCTCGGGGTTCCTGCGCTCGCCGCGGCCGGCCGGCGGCGAGCGGCGGCGCTCGCTTTCGCAGGACCGGCATTTGCGGGCGGCGGTTTCTGGTACTTGCGCAACGTCGCTCTGGCCGAGAACCCGCTGCCCTGGTTTCGGGCCATCGGGCCGCTGCGGCTGGATGGCCCCGAGCAGGGCTTGGGGGGTCGCGCCCAGTTCTCGGTGACCCACTACTTCGGCGACGGCCGAGTCTGGAGCGACTGGTTCGCACCAGGGCTGGTGCACCGGCTTGGAGAGCTCTGGCCGCTGCTGCTCGGCGCGGTGCTTGTGGGGGTCTTGCTCTGCCTCTGGCGCGGATCGGGGTCCTTGAGGCTGATCGCACTCGCCGCCGCCGCCGGCCTCATGACCTATCTGCTCGACGGCACCTCCGCCGAAGGCCCGCTGGGCATGCCGCTCGGTTTCGCGTCGAGCCTCCGTCACCTCGTTCCGGCCCTCTGCCTGGGACTGGTACTGGTGCCGCTTGCTCCCGGTCTGCGCTCGCGGCGCGGCAGGGCCGGCGTGGCGGCGCTCCTGGCCGCCCTGCTGGTCGCGTCCGACCGCTCCGGCTACGCCTGGCGTCCCTGGGCCGTGCTGATTGCCGTCGCAGGCGTCGCGATCGCCTACTCGATCCTCTATGGGCCGCGCATTCGGCTCGCACGCCCGCGCTGGCCGTCGCTTGCGGTCGCGGCGGCCGCCGGATCGCTCGCGCTGGTGGTCGGAGGATGGTTCGCGCAGCGCTCCTATGTCGGCGACCGCTACACGGGGCACGACTTCCGCTCCCGGGGCCTGAACGCCGCCTTCGCCTGGGCTGCCGCCCAGCGATCGCAGCGGATCGCCACCACGCTGCCGCTCCAGTATCCGCTCCTCGGAGCAGACCTCTCGAACCGGGTCAGCTTCCTCGGCAGCCATCACGAGGACGCCGGCTTCACTTCGATCCATCGCTGCCGGCCGTTCCGGCGAGCTCTGCGGGCGGGCCGTTACCGGTTCGTCGTCACCTCGGGCGGGCTGAGGGGCTCGAATCGCGGTCACGTGCGATGTGTGGCGCAGGAGCCGGGAGCGCGGCTGGTGGTCAGGCGCGACAGGGTGGCCGTATTTCGCCTTCTTCCGGCGCCGGCGGCCGGACAGTCGCAGGCCGCCCCCAAGGAGGAGGTCTCGCGCAACGCCCACTCCTAGCCCGGCCCGAGCGCCTCGCACCGCCATACTCACGCCTCCGACATGGACCGCATTCGCAACTTCTCGATCATCGCCCACATCGACCACGGCAAGTCGACCCTTGCCGACCGCATCCTCGAGATCACCGGGGCGATCGACCCGGCCAAGATGCGGGCCCAGGTCCTCGACTCGATGGAGCTCGAGCGCGAGCGCGGGATCACGATCAAGGCCCAGGCGGTGCGGGTCGAGTACCGGGCCGCTGACGGCGAGACCTACCACCTGCACCTGATCGACACCCCCGGGCACGTCGACTTCTCCTACGAGGTGTCGCGCAGCCTCGCCGCCTGCGAGGGGGCGCTGCTGGTCGTCGATGCGGCCCAGGGGGTCGAGGCTCAGACGGTCGCCAACACCTACCTTGCGATCGAGGGCGGGCTCGAGCTGATCCCGGTGATCAACAAGGTCGACCTGCCGGGTGCCGAGCCCGACCGGGTCGCTGGGGAGATCGCCGACCTGCTCGGGGGCGTGGCGGGGGAGGTGCACCGGATCTCGGCCAAGACCGGCGAGGGGGTTGTCGAGGTGCTGGAGGCGATCGTCGAGCGGATTCCGCCGCCGGTGGGCGACCAGAGCGCGCCACCACGGGCGCTGATCTTCGACTCCGAGTTCGACCAGTACCGCGGCGTAGTCGCCTACGTGCGGATGGTCGACGGCGAGTTCGCCAAGCGCGAGCAGATCGTCGCCATGCAGGCGGGCACGGAGGCCGAGATCGACGACATCGGGCTATTCGCCCCGCAGATGCGCCCGGTCCCCGGGCTGGCGGCGGGCGAGGTCGGCTACGTGATCACCGGGATCAAGGACGTGGCCCGGCTCCGGGTCGGCGACACGCTCACCTCACTGCGGCGGCCCGCCGGCGAGCCGCTCCCGGGCTACCGCGAGGTCAAGCCGATGGTCTTCTGCGGCCTGTTCCCGATCGACACCGATCGCTACGAGGACCTGCGCGACGCCCTCGACCGCCTCTCGCTCAACGACGCCGCGCTCTCATATGAGCCGGAGAACTCGCAGGCGCTTGGCTTCGGCTTTCGCTGCGGCTTCCTCGGCCTGCTGCACATGGACATCGTCCGCGAGCGGCTCGAGCGCGAGTACGACCTCGAGCTGCTCGCCACGACCCCAAACGTCCGTTACGAGGTCTCCCCCATCGGCGGAGGAACAGTCGACGTGCGCAGTCCCACCGAGGTACCCGATCCGGCGTCGATCGCCGAGTTCCGCGAGCCCTACATCCGCGCCACGATCATCACTCCCGGCGAGTACGTCGGAGCGGTGATGGAGCTGTGCCAGGGCAGGCGCGGCTCACACGTCGACATGCACTACCTCTCCCCGCAGCGGGTGCAGATCCGCTACGACCTGCCGCTGGCCGAGATCGTCCTCGACTTCTTCGACCTGCTCAAGTCCTCGACCCGCGGCTATGCCTCTCTCGACTACGAGCCGATCGGCATTCGGGTCTCGGACCTGGTCAAGCTCGACGTCCTGCTCGCGGGCGAGACGGTCGATGCGCTGAGCCAGATCGTCCACCGCGACAAGGCGTATGACGCCGGCCGGGTGCTGGTCGAGCGGCTGCAGAAGACGATCCCGCGCCAGCTCTTCGACATCCCGGTGCAGGCGGCGGTCGGCTCGCGGGTGCTGGCTCGGGAGACGGTCAAGGCGATGCGCAAGGATGTGACCGCAAAGCTCTACGGGGGCGACGTCACCCGCAAGCGGAAGCTGCTGGAGAAGCAGAAGAAGGGCAAGAAGCGGATGAAGCAGGTCGGCGCGGTCGAGGTCCCGCAGGAGGCGTTTCTGGCGGTGCTCGAGCTCGACGAGTAGGACGGCTCTTGGGTGAGTCGGAGCAGAACGTGGCCCTGGGCCGCGAGCTGCTGGCGGCATTTCAGCGCGGTGACATCGCCTACCTCCTGGAAAGGTTCGATCCCGAGATCGAGATCTTCAGCACGCCTGAACTGCCCAACCCCGGCCGCTTCCGTGGTCGAGAGGGCTACCTACAGTGGATCGGCCAATGGCTCGAAGCCTGGGAGACATTCGAGGTTGAGCCGAAGGGCTTCGAGTCGGTCGGAGAGAGACACGTCGTGATGCCGTCACATCAGCGCGGTGTCGGTAAGGGGAGCGGGGTGGAGGTCGAAATGGACGCCTGCTACATGATCGAGGTGGAGAACGGTTTGGTGACCCGCTTTCACTTCTATGGCACCTGCGAGCAGGCGGTGGAGGCGGCGCGCGCCGGGGAGGAGCGCGCGGCTGCGGAATCACGGCCGGGCTAGCGGCGCAGAAGGCGCCGCCAGAGCGAAGGCGATGGCTGCTGGGTCTTGCGCCACTCGTCGCGGGTTGGCAGCTCTCCCCGCTCTCGCGCCCGCATCACACACCTGGTGTGGGCGTGGCGGCGGCGGGCGCTGTCGCCCTCTGGGGCGATCAGCACGTGCTCGCTGAGCGCCGGCAGGAAGTTGCCGCAGAGCGGACAGCGGTAGGTGGCCGGCTTGCGGTTCTGGGCGCGGCGCATCGACCACCAACACGGCGCGGGGTCGCTCATCGCGGCGAGCGTCTAGGCCTTCGTCGCCTTGACCGCGGTGCCGTATGCGCAGATCTCGGTCCAGGTGGTTCCGAGCTCGGAAGTGTCGAAGCGGAAGGCGATGATCGCGTTCGCGCCCTTGCCCTCCGCCTCCTCGACCAGGCGCTCGGTCGCGTGCGCGCGGCCCTCGGCCAGCATCTTGGTCATCCCCTTCAGCTCACCGCCGCCGAGTGACTTCAGCGTGGCGCCGATCTGGGAGCCGATGTTCCGCGACCTCACGGTGAGCCCGAAGACCTCGCCCATGACCTCGTCGATCGAGTAGCCGGGCAACTCGTTCATCGTCGTGATGATCACGTGGGTGAACCTACCAGCGCGACGAGTTGCCCGGCCGCGAGATTGGCAAGAATTCCGGAGTGGCCGAGTCCGAGACCATCTCCGCGACCCGATGCACGATCGAAGCCTGGAACCGCGGTGACGAGCAGTCGATCCGCGAGGCGTTCACCGACGACGTCCGCTACGTCCCGCCGGGAGAGATCCCCGGCTACACCAAGCCGATCGACGGGATCGAGGAGTACATCGGCTTCTTCCGCGACTGGATGGCCTCGTTCAGCGACTACAGGCTGGAGCCGGTGACGATCGCGGACATCGGCGGGGGCGGCGTGCTCGTCGACACCGAGCAGGAGGGCACCAGCGCATCCGGGGCCAGGGTCAGCCGGCGCATCCTCATGCACGCAGTGATGCGCGACGGGCGCTGCGCGCATACGCGGCCTTCACCGACGAGGCCGCTGCCCTTGCGCACGCCGGGCTCCAATCGTGGCCTCCGCAGCCCGAATAGAATCCGCCGCCGCGATGCCGGTCTCCAAGGACGCAATCGGGAAGGAGTGGCCCTCGCTCGGCTACCAGGCGGGCCGCGAGAAGATCCGCGAGTACGCGAACGCGATCGGGGCGATGAACCCGGTCCATCACAACCGCGAGGCGGCGCTCGCCGCCGGCTTTCGCGACGTCGTCGCGCCGCCGATGTTCTGCACCGTCTACAGCGCCCCGGCGATCGCGCCCGCGATTCTCGACCCGGAGGTCGGGTATCAACTTCGCGACCATGGTCCACGGGGGCCAGGAGTTCGTCTGGGGCGAGCCGGTCTGCTCGGGTGATGAGATCACGACCTCGGCGAAGTGCACCGACATCTTCCAGAAGGACGACAAGGGCTTCTACGTCTTCGAGTCAGAATCAGTCAACCAGGATGGGATGGAGGTCGTGCGCGGGATCTGGACCAACATCGTCAGGGGGGTCTGAGGTGGCCGATCTGAAGGCGGGCGACGCGATCCCGGAGCTGAAGGTGACCCCGGACAAGTACCTGCCCCACCGCTACGCGGGCGCCTCCGGGGACTTCAACCCGATCCACATCGACCCCGAGTTCGCCAAGCAGGTCGGGCTGCCCGGCAACATCCTGCACGGGCTCTGGATGATGGCCCAGGTGGCGCGCGCCAACGCCGAGCTGGCCGGCGCCGATCCGACCGCGCTTCGCAGGCTCAAGGTCGAGTTCCGGGGAATGGGTGTCCCCGAGCAGGAGATCGTCGTCTCGGGCACCGTCAAGGAGATCGACGGGGACCAGATCACAGTTGAGTGCCTTGCCAAGCAGGGCGATAACCGGGTCATCCGCAACGCTGAGGCGGAAATAGCGCTGTAAGCGATTGTCCGCGGGTGGTGCGGCGGGCCCGATTCCCGGGCACGCGGACCGTGGAGCATGGCCGCGAACGGGTCCGCCGTGACAGGACCCGCGGCCGACCCGCCCAGGGCTGCTTCTAGAATTCGGACATGCTTACCGAGCGGCAGGAGCTCGTCCTTCAGCTTGTCGTCGACGCTCATCTGAGCTCCGGCAAGCCCGTGGGCTCGAAGGCGATCGCCGTCCAGCAGGGGATCGAATGGAGTCCTTCGACGGTGCGCTCCGAGCTGGCCGCCCTGGAGGAGGCCGGGTTCCTCACCCATCCGCACACCTCGGCGGGCCGGGTTCCCACCGACGCCGGTTACCGCCGCTACGTCGACATGCTGCTCGCCGGCGAGCCGCGGCCCAGGGGCGCCGGGGTGGAGCTCGAGCTCTCGAGGATGCGGCGCGAGGTCGACGAGGCGATGCGGGAGACGACGGCGACCCTCTCGAAGATGACCGATCTGGTGGCGCTGGTCACCGCGCCGCCGCTCGACACTGCAACGATCCACCGGGTCGAGGCCCTGCGGCTGCAGCCCAACGTGGTGATGGTGGTCGTGATCAGCTCCGCCGGCAGCGTCACCAAGCGAACCTTCAGCTTCGAGACCCCGGTCGACCACGGCCTCGTCGAATGGGCCTCCGAGTACCTCAACGAGCGGCTCTCCGGGCTCGCCCTCGGGTCGCGGCAGATCGCCGGCCGGCTTGCCGAGCCGGAGCTGGGCGGGGCGGAGCAGCGCTTCCTCTCCAGTATCCGCAGCGCCTTCGGCTCGCTCGAGGGCTCGGGCGAGCAGGAGCTCTACATGGAGGGGGCGGCGCGGCTTCTGTCCGAGAGCCACTTCGGCGACCTTCCCGACATCGACCGCCTGATGAGGACCCTGGAGCGGCGCGCGACCGTGCTGCGGATGCTTCGCTCGGCGCTGGAGCAGCGCTCGGTGTTCCTCTGGATCGGCGACGAGAATCCGCAGCCGGAGCTGCGCACGGTCAGCGTCGTCGGCGCCAACTACGGCCTCGGCTACCGCAACCTCGGCTCGGTCGGGGTCGTCGGGCCGCTGCGGATGGACTACGCAAAGGCGATCGACTCGGTGCGCGATGCGGCCCGCGAGCTTTCTCGCTACTTCGAGTCGGTCTACGAATGACGGTGCTCGACACCCGCCCTCGGCTGCGACCCCGGTGATGGCTGCCGACTACTACGAGCTGCTCGGCGTCGAGCGGGGCGCGAGCGAGCAGCAGATAAAGAAGGCCTTCAGGCGCCTCGCCCGCGAGCTCCATCCGGACGTCAACAACCACGACCCCGACGCTGAGGAGAAGTTCAAGCAGGCGGCTGAGGCCTACGAGGTGCTGTCGGATCCCTGGCGGCGCCAGACCTACGACGCCTTCGGCCGTGAGGGCCTGCGCTCGGGCGGCTGGTCGCCGCGCAGCGAGGGCTTCGGCTCGATCGAGGACATATTCGAGGCCTTCTTCGGCAGCGGCGATGTCTTCGGCTTCGGCGGCCGGGGCCCGGCCGGCGGGGGCGACGTGGCAGCGAGCGTCCAGCTGTCCCTGGAGGAGGTCGCCAGCGGCTGTATGCGGGAGCTGAGCTTCGACGCGGTGATGACCTGCGAGCGCTGCCATGGCAACGGGGCCGAGCCCGGGACCCCGATCCGCACCTGCGACCGCTGCGGTGGAAGGGGCCACGTGCGCCAGGTCTCCCAGACCCCGTTCGGCCAGCTCGTCCGCACCACCCAGTGCGGCGCCTGCGCCGGCGACGGCAAGGTGGCGGAGACGCCCTGCGTGGACTGCTCCGGAACCGGCCGCAAGGCCGGCGTACGCTCGTTTGACGTCGAGATCCCGGCCGGGATCGAGGACGGCCAGCGGATTCGCATCGCAGGCGCCGGCCACGCCGGAGACCCCGGCGGCCGGCCGGGCGACCTCTACGTCGAGATTCGGGTGGCAGAGGACGACCGCTTCCATCGCGACGGGGGCGACCTGGTCTCGATCGTCGACGTGCCCGCGACGGTGGCGATGCTGGGGACGACGGTCGAGATCGAGACGCTGCACGGCCGCCGCGACGTGGCGGTGCCGCCCGGATCCCAGGGCGGCGCCGAGATCCTGCTTCGAGGCCTCGGGCTGCCGAGCCTCGACCGGGGGTCCCGCGGGGACCACCGGGTTGTCCTCAACATCGTCGTGCCCACCAGCCTCGACGATGAGCAGCGCGAGCTCGCCCGGCGTCTCGACGAGACGATCGGCCCGAGAACCTGGATCCCGCTCACGAAGGCTTCTTCTCCCGCGTTCGCCGCGCCTTTGGCTGAGCAGTCCTCCCCGATGATCCGGCTCGCGGTTCGCTGCCGGCCCGAGCAGGCCGACCTGGTCACGGCCGAGCTCTCCGTCCTCGCCCCGAACGGCTTCGAGGAGGAGTACGGCGACGGCTACGTCGAGTTCGCGATCTACGGGGCGCGAGGCGAGCTGCCGGAGCTCGGGCTGATCGAGGCGGTGGCCGGCGACGGAGCGGTCGAGGTCACGGCGAGCGAGGTCCCCGACGACTGGGCCGACCGCTGGCAGGACTTTCATCAGCCGATGCTGATCGGCGACCGGGTATGGGTCCGTCCCTCGTGGACCGAGCCGCGCAGCGACGCGCTCGACGTCGTGATCGACCCGGGGCGAGCCTTCGGCACCGGGGCGCACGCGACGACGAGGATGTGCATCGAGCTCCTCGTCGGGCCTGGCCGGGGAGGGGGGCGGCGGTGCGCTGCTCGACCTCGGCACGGGGTCCGGTGTCCTTGCGATCGCCGCCGCGAAGCTGGGTTGGGACCCGGTCGCAGCCTGCGACCACGAGGACGCCTCACTGGAGGCGGCGCGGCTCAACGCCGAGGCCAACGGGGTCGAACTGGAGCTGGAGAAGGTGAACCTTCGCCAGCGGCTTCCGGCGATGGCGGCGACCGTGACCGCGAACCTCACCGCTCCGCTCCTGCGCGAGCTGGGGGCAGGGCTTCGCGGCGCCGAGCTGCCCGCGGCAATGGTCTGCTCGGGGCTGCTGGCGACCGAGGCCGACGCGGTGGCTGCAGCATTCGCCGCCGCGGGCCTGGCGGAGCGCCGGCGCATCTCCGACGGCGACTGGGTGGCGCTGGTCACGGAGCGATGAACGCGCTTCCGATCGCCGTCTTCGACTCCGGGGTCGGCGGCCTCACGGTCCTTCACGAGTGCCTGGTGTCTCTGCCCGAGGAGGACTTCGTCTATCTCGGCGACAGCTCTCAGTTCCCCTACGGAATCAAGCAGGCGGACGAGCTTCGGGTCCGAGTCGAGCAGGTCAGCCGCTTTCTGCTCGACCGCGGAGCCAAGCTGCTGGTGCTCGCCTGCAACTCGGCAACCTCCGCCGGGGCCGACGCGGCGAGGAGCATCGCCGCCGAGCACGGCGTCGAGATCGTGACCGTGATCGAGCCCGAGGCCGAGATCGCCGCCGCGGTCACCGACAGCGGCCGTGTCGGGGTCCTCGCGACGCCGGCCACCGTCGAATCGGGCTCCTACCACCGGGCGCTGGAGCGCCAGGGCCGCGCCCTGGAGGTCACCGAGGTGGCGGCCGCGGACCTGGCGCCGATCATCCAGCACGGGTTTCCGTTCGACCAGGGCGTCGTCGACACGGTGCGCTCCTACTGCGCGCCGCTCAAGCAGGCCGGGGTCGACACCCTGATCCTCGGCTGCACCCACTATCCGCTGGTGGCGCCGATGCTGCAGCGGATCCTCGGCCGCGACGTGCGCCTGATCACCGCCGGTCACGCGGTCGCCGCGGCTGCCCAGCGGGCGCTGGAGGCGGACGGCCTCGCGGCGGCGGGCGGCGAGGAAGGCGCCTACCGGTTCCTCTGCACCGGCGACGTCGCCGCCTTCCGCGAGCTCGGAACCCGCTTCTTGCAGATGCCACTCGGCGAGGTCGAGCGAGTCGAGGTCCCCACTACTCTTTGAGCGCAGTGACCATCCTCGAAAAGGTCCAGGAGGACGTGCGCAGCGCGATGAAGTCCGGCGAGCGGGAGCGGGCGGCGGCGCTGCGCATGGTCGTCGACGCGCTGCAGCAGGACGCCAAGATGGGCGACGGCGACGAGATCGCGGTTCTGCAGCGGGAGCGCAAGAAGCGCCTCGAGGCCGCCGAGGCCTATCGCGACGGGGGCCGCGGCGAGCAGGCCGAGGTCGAGCAGGGGGAGGCCGAGCTGATCGAGGCCTACCTGCCCGCGCAGCTCTCCGACGAGGAGCTGGGGGAGCTGGTCGCCGCGGCGATCTCCGAAACCGGCGCCGGCGACCCGAGCCAGATGGGCCAGGTGATGTCGGCGGTGATGCCGAAGGTCGCCGGCAGGGCGGACGGCAGGCGGGTCAGCCAGGTGGTGCGCGAGCGCCTTGGCGCGTAGGCAGCTAACCCTCGACAACGAGGTTGCCGCCGAGCTGGCCGGCTCCGGCGACGCGGTGCTTCGAACCCTCGAGGGACACCTCGACTGCGACCTGCATCTGCGCGGGAACGTCCTCACCCTGGACGGCGGCGACGGCGAGGTCCAGACCGCCGCAACGGTCGTCGACGAGCTGGTCGAGCTGATCGAGCAGGGGCACGAGATCGCACCGGGCACGATCGAGGCCGTTACCGGGGCGCTCGACGCCGACGAGAACCCCGCCGAGATCCTCGAGGACGTTGTCTGGCGCCACCGGGCCAGCAAGGTCGCGCCGAAGACGCTGAACCAGAAGCGCTACGTCGATGCGATCCGCGATCAGACGATCACCTTCGGGATCGGCCCCGCAGGGACCGGCAAGACCTTCCTCGCCGTCGCGATGGCCGCCGCGGCTCTCTCCGAGCGCCAGGTGCAGCGGATCATCCTCACCAGGCCCGCGGTGGAGGCCGGCGAGCGGCTCGGGTTTCTTCCCGGCGACATCCAGGCCAAGGTCGACCCCTACCTGCGGCCGCTCTTCGACGCCCTCTACGACATGCTCGATCCGGACCGGGTCAACTCCTACTTCGAGAAGGGGGTGATCGAGGTCGCGCCGCTGGCCTTCATGCGCGGGCGAACCCTCAACGACTCCTTCGTGATCCTCGACGAGGCGCAGAACACCAGCCCCGAGCAGATGAAGATGTTCCTAACCCGTCTCGGCTTCAACTCGAAGATGGTCGTCACCGGGGACATCACCCAGATCGACCTGCCGACCGACCATCGCTCCGGGCTGGTCGTCGTCCGCGACATCCTCAGCGGGGTCGAGGATGTCTCCTTCGTCCACTTCGGGGGCGAGGACGTCGTCCGCCACAAGCTCGTTCAGCGGATCGTCCGCGCCTACGGCGAGTTCGCCGAGCGCGAGACGGACGATTGACGGCCGAGCTCTCCGACGTCCCGGCGGAGCTGCGCGACGCCGTGGCGGCGGCCCTCGACGCTGCAGGGGTCGAGGAGGGCCATCTGGCGGTCCAGTACGCCGATCCGGACCGGATCCGTGAGCTCAACCGCGAGCACCGGGGTATCAACAGCGCCACCGACGTCCTCGCCTTCCCGGTCGACGGGCTCGGCCCGGCGCAGGGCCCGCGGGAGCTGGGGGACGTCGTCATCTGCCCCGAGCAGTGCACGAGCGTGCACGAGGCGGCGGTCCACGGGGTGCTGCACCTCTGCGGCTTCGACCACGAGGTCGACGACGGCGAGATGCTCGCGCTTCAGGCCAGGGCGATGGCGGCGCTGCGGGACCGATGACGCGGGCCGGCTTCGTCGGCCTGGCGGGGCGTCCCAACGTCGGCAAGTCGACCCTGGTCAACGCCTTGGTCGGGACCCGGGTCGCGATCGTCTCCGACCGGCCCCAGACCACCCGGCGGGCGATCCGCGGGATCGCCACGAAACCCGAGGCCGGCTGGCAGCTCGTCCTCGTCGACCTGCCCGGGGTCCAGCGGCCTCGCGACGTGCTGACGCAGCGGATGCAGCGGCGGGTGGAGCGGGAGCTGGCCGACTCCGACGTGGTACTCCTGGTCGTCAACGGCGAGCAGGGGATCGGCCCCGGCGATCGCTTCATCGACCGGGCTCTGATCGGGGCGGGGCACGAGGTTCCGGTCCTCTGCGCGGTCAACAAGTGCGACCGGATCGGCAAGCCGCAGACCACGGTGGTTCTCAGCGAGGCCGCCGAGCTTGAGTCCGTCGACGAGGTCTTCCCGATCAGCGCCCGCACCGGCGCCGGCCTGGAGCCGCTGCTCGAACGGATCACCGAGCTGATCCCGGAGGGGCCCTATCTCTACCCGCCCGAGCAGCACAGCGACCAGGCCAGCGAGGTGCTGCTCGCCGAGCTGATCCGTGAGCAGGTCCTGAATCGGACCAGGGAGGAGCTTCCCCATTCGGTCGAGGTCGCCGTCTCCGAGGTCGAGCCGCGGGAGGACGGCCTGGTCACGATCCGGGCCGAGGTCTGGGCCGAATCCGACTCGCAGAAGGCGATCCTGGTCGGCCGCGGGGGCCGCAAGGTGAAGGAGATCGGAACCGCAGCCAGGCGCGAGCTCGAGCGCGAGCTGGGGGCCCGCGTGCACCTCGACTTGCAGGTCAAGGTGCGGGGGCGCTGGCGGCGCGACGAGGGCCTCCTGGACCGGCTTGGGATCGAGTAATCGGTAGCGACTGAAGAACTGGGCCGGCTTTTTCAGTTCTAAGTATCAAGGCCATCGAACAGATGGCCGAATACTTCGATAGGCCGGGCAGGGTTCGACGGCAGGCTCTTTCCTATGGGCAAGTGGCTGTTCCCGGATCAGAGAAACACCTCGCGAGGAGACCGATGTACTTTGCGCAGCTAGATCGCAGGATGGGCTTCCACGGAGCCGACCGTGGCGCGCGCCCGTTCGAGGAAGCGAATCTGGCGATCCGCTTGGCGCCGTTCGTCGGTCTGACCGTCGTCACCCTCACAATCGTCCCGTTCGCCTACCAGGGCTGGACCAGCGACATGCTCCTCTCCTGGGGCGTCCTCGCCCTGATCGTCGGCAGCGCCTTCCTCACCCCATGGTCGCGGCTTCCCGCCGCCGCGCAAACGATCCCCCCGCTGCTGTTCTATGTACTGGCGGCGCTTGTCCGGGACGCCACCGGAGGCGGCGAGTCGGTCTTCACGGCGCTCATCCTGCTACCTGTCGTCTGGTTTGCGCTCTACGGCACCCTTGGCCAGGTGCTCCTCTCGGTCGCTGGATGCGCGATTGCGATCGCCGCCCCGGTGTCTGCTCAACCCCGGGCCGCAGAACCCCAGCAGCGAATACGGACGGGCGGCGCTGGACTCCGTGATGACCGGTGCGCTTGGGGTCACCGGCATCCACCTGATGCGGCGGATCCGCGAACGCGAGGAGCTCGCGCGCTCGATCCTCGACTCGGCCCACGAGGCGTTCATCTCGATCGACCAGGAGGGCCGGATCGTCGAATGGAGCCCGCAGGCGGAGCGCGACTTCGGATGGTCGCGCAACGAGGCGATCGGCCGGCTGTTGCTGGAGACGATCGTCCCCGAGAACGACGGCAAGCACTACGAGCCCGGGCTGACGCGGATGCTCGAAGGCGACCGGCGGATCCTCGGCCGGCGTCTGGAGATAACCGCGACCCGCCGCAGCGGGATCCGCTTTCCCGTCGAGCTGACCTTCACCCTTCTGGAGACCTCCCAGGGGCCCCGCTACAACGCCTTCGTCCACGACATCAGCGAGCGGCGCAGCTCTGAGGCCGCCCTGGAGGAAGCCAACCAGCGCTTCCGAAGCGCCTTCGACGACGCAGCGATCGGAATGGCGATGGTCGACACCGAGGGCCGCTGGCAGCGTGCGAACCGGGCGCTCTCCGAGCTCACCGGCTATTCGCAGGATCAGCTGATCGGAATGGGGTTCGCCGACCTCACCCATCCCGACGACCTGCCCAAGGACCTCAATGCCCTGCAGGAGATGCTCGACGGCGTCCGCGACCGATTCCAGACCGAGAAGCGCTACTTCCATGCCAACGGGCATGTGATCTGGGTCAGCCTCCACACCAGCATCGTCCGCGACGTCGACGGCAACCCGATGTACCTGCTCTCACAGATGCAGGACATCAGCGAGCGCAAGGCGAACGAGGCCCGCCTCACCCACCGCGCTTCGCACGACGAGCTCACCGGTTTGCCCAACCGGGGCATGCTCGAGGACCGCATGGTGCTGGCGCTGAACCGCCAGCGCCGCGAGCGCAAGCCGATCGCGGTCCTCTATCTCGACCTCGACGGGTTCAAGCGCGTCAACGACACCCATGGCCATGACGCCGGCGACTACCTGCTGATCGCGATCGCCAAGCGGCTCACCGCCCTGGTGCGGCCCACAGACGTCGTCAGCCGGCTCGGCGGCGACGAGTTCGTGATCCTCTGCGAGGACATGGACGAGAACGGCGCGACCCGGCTCGCGAAACGGATCATCGAGGTCGTGCCGAAGCCGATTGAGGTCGATGGGGCGCAGCTCGCGGTCACTCCCAGCATCGGCATCGCGCTGACCCGCGACCCGGCGACCCGCAGCGGGCACCTGCTGGCCGACGCGGACATGGCGATGTATTTCGCCAAGGAGGAGGGCCGCGCCGGCTACGCCTTCTACGAGGACGAGTTGCGCGAGCGCACCCGCAACCGCCTCGCGTTCGATCCCAGGCTCAACGCCTGAGCCCGATCCGGATCTGCAGCGGGGCAATCGGGCCGCAGCAGGGCGGCTCGTAAACTGCCCGCATGTTGGAAGGAATCTCGTTTGACGAGCGCGGTCTCGTCCCCTGCGTGATGCAGGACCACGCCAGCGGCGAGGTCCTCACCCTCGGCTACATGAACGCGGAGGCCCTGAGGCTGACGGTGGAGACCGGTGAGATCCACTTCTTCAGCCGTTCCCGCGATCAGATCTGGCACAAGGGGGAGACCTCCGGCAACGTGCAGCGGGTGCGCCAGCTGCGCTACGACTGCGACGGTGACGCCGTGGTGGCGCTGGTCGAGCCCGCCGGCCCGGCCTGCCACACCGGAGAGCGGAGTTGCTTCTACCGCGAGCTTGGCGGCGCTGCCGAGACCGGCAAGGACGCGCCGCGTGCCGACGGTGAGCCGGCCCCGGCCGCGCACGAGGCGCTGGCCGCCCTGGGGCGGACCCTGCACGACCGCAGCCGCGAGCGCCCCGAGGGCAGCTACACGGTGAAGCTGCTCGACGACACGGCTCTGCTCGAGTCGAAGCTCAACGAGGAGACCGAGGAGGTGACCCGCGCGGCGCGCGAGGAGAGCCAGGAGCGGGTGGCCGAGGAGGCTGCCGATCTGATCTACCACGTCTCCGTGCTGCTGCGCTCGCGTGAGGTCGAGGTGGCCGAGGTCATGGAGGTGCTCAATGGCCGTCGTCTCTGAGCTCGCGGGGCTCGACCCCGACCCGTCCACCGCCCGCGAGCTTGCCCGCGAGGGCAACGTCGTGCCGGTGCGGCTGCGGCTGGTCGAGGACTGCGAGACGCCGGTCTCGGCGCTGCTGAAGCTGCGCGACGAGGGACCCTGTTTCCTGCTCGAATCTGCCGAGCAGGGGCGCCTCGGGCGCTGGTCGTTTCTCGGCTTCCGGCCGAGGGCGGTGCTGCGCTGGTCCGAGGGAACCCTCTCGGAGTGGCGCGGCGAGGCGGCCCACGCCGGCGGGCCTCCCGACACCGAGCAGCCAGCCCCCGACCCATATCTGGCGCTGGCCGAGTACCTGGGCCAGTTCCGGCTCGCCCCGGTCGAGGACCTGCCCCCGTTCTCGGGGGGAGCCGTGGGGATCTTCGGCTACGACCTGGTCCGAACCGTCGAGCCCCTCGGGGCGCCCAACCCCGACCCGCTCGGCCTGCCGGACATGGCGCTGATGGTCAGCGACGTGATGCTGGCCTTCGACCACCTGCGCCACGAGCTGACGATCCTCGCCTGCGCATTCGCCGACGACGAGGGCGGGATCGACGCCGCCTACGAGCGCGCCGCCGAGGCGATCGCCGACGTGCGGCGCAGGCTCCGCGGCCCGGTGCCCGCCCCCGCCGAGCCACAGGTCTCCGAGGCCCCCCATTTCGAGTCCAACATGAGCCGCGAGCAGTTCGAGGGGGCGGTGTCGAGGATCATCGAGTACATCCACGCCGGCGACGCGTTCCAGGTCGTGCCGTCGCAGCGCTTCAGCGCCCCGGCCCCGGTCGAGGCGCTCTCGGTCTACCGCGGCCTGCGCGCCGTCAATCCGTCCCCCTACATGTACTACCTCGAGTTCGGCGACTTCCAGGTCGCCGGCGCCTCTCCCGAGCCCCTGGTCAAGGTGACCGGGGACCGGGTCGAGACCCGCCCGATCGCCGGCACCTATCCGCGCGGGGGCAGCGAGGACGAGGACCGCCGCCTGGCCGAGCGCCTGATCGCCGACCCAAAGGAGCGCGCCGAGCACGTGATGCTCGTCGACCTCGGCCGCAACGACCTTGGGCGGGTCTGCGAGTACGGCTCGGTCAGCGTCGACGAGCTGATGGTGGTTGAGACCTACTCCCACGTCCTTCACATCGTCAGCCAGGTGTCCGGCACGCTTCGGGAGGGCATCGGAGCGATGGACGTGCTGCGCTCGGTGCTGCCGGCGGGGACCCTGTCCGGGGCCCCGAAGGTGCGCGCGATGCAGATCATCGACGAGCTCGAGCCGCAGAAGCGCGGCTCCTACGGCGGGGCGATCGGCTACCTGTCGTGGGGCGGAGACCTCGACACCGCGATCCACATCCGCACCGTGGTCGTCAAGGACGGCCAGATCCACGTCCAGGCCGGCGGCGGCACTGTGGCGGACGCGAAGCCCGCCTACGAGTACAACGAGTCGGTCAACAAGGCGAAGGCGATATTCCGAGCGGTTGAGCTGGCATGCGAGCAGCCGGATTGGCCGTGAGCGAATGAGAGTCCTCGTCATCGACAACTACGACTCCTTCACCTACAACCTGGTCCAGTACCTGGGCGAGCTCGGCGCCGAAGTCGAGGTGGTCCGCAACGACCGTGCCGCGGTCGAGGAGCTGCTCGAGCGCAGCCCCGACCGCCTCGTCGTCTCGCCGGGCCCCTGCACGCCGGCGGAGGCCGGGATCTCGGTTGAGGCGATCGGCTCCTTCGCCAGAGCGGGAACGCCGGTGCTGGGCGTCTGCCTCGGGCATCAGGCGCTGGTCGAGGCGTTCGGCGGCCGTACCGTGCGCGGCGAGCCGATCCACGGCAAGGACGCCGAGGTCGAGCACGACGGACGCGCGATATACGACGGGGTCCCGAGCCCGCTGGTGGCCGGCCGCTATCACTCCCTGATCGCCGACCCCGACCTGCCCGAGCGAGCTCGAGCTCAGCGCCAGCCTCGGCGACGTGGTGATGGGGGTGCGCCACCGCGAGCTGCCGGCCGAAGGGGTCCAGTTTCACCCCGAGTCGGTGTTGACGCCGCAGGGCAAGCAGCTGCTCGCCAACTTCCTGCGGCAGTAGCGATGCCCAACGAGATCGTCACCCGGGCCATCGACGCCGTCTGCGCGGGCGACCACCTGACGACCGACCACGCGGCGACGGTCCTGTCCGAGATCATGGAGGGCCGCACCGGCGAGGTCCAGACCGCTGCCTTCCTGGTCGCCCTGCGTGCAAAGGGCGAGACCGTCCCCGAGCTCGTCGGGCTGGCGCGGACGATGCGGGAGCTGGCCGACTCGGTCGAGATCGATCGCGCCGACCTCGTCGACACCGCCGGCACCGGAGGCGGGCCCTCGACGTTCAACATCTCGACCGCGGCGGCGCTGGTTGCCGCCGGGGCGGGGTGCGCTGTCGCCAAGCACGGCAACCGGTCCAACACCAGCCGCTGCGGCTCGGCCGACCTGCTCGAGGCGCTCGGAGTCTCGATCGACCTCGACCCCGACCAGGTGGCCCGCTGCATCGACGAGGTCGGCTTCGGGTTCATGTTCGCGCCGCGGCATCACAAGGCGATGGCCCACGTGATCCCGGTGCGAAAGGAGCTCGGGGTGCGGACGATCTTCAACTTTCTCGGGCCATTGACCAACCCGGCGGGGGCGACCCGGCAGCTGCTCGGAGTCTCGGACCGCCGCTACCAGGAGACGATCGCCGAGGCCCTGGTCGGGCTGGGCGCGGAGTCGGCGCTCGTGGTCAGCGCAGAGGACGCGACCGACGAGCTCTCGGTCTCCGCCCCTACGCGGGTGATCGAGGTCAGCGAGGGGGGGACCGAGGAATGGTTCGTCGAGCCGGGCCAGTTCGGCCTCGGCGTGGCGCCCGTCGAGGAGATCGCCGGCGGCGAACCCAATCAGAACGCTGCCACCGTCCGCTCGGTGCTGGAGGGAGCCGAGGGAGCGGCTCTCGACGTCGTCCTGCTCAACGCCGGGGCGGCGATCTACGTCGGCGGCGGCGCCGGCGACCTCGCGGGGGGAATCGAGATGGCCCGCGAGGCGGTCGGCTCCGGGGCGGCGGCGCAGGTGCTCGGGCGGCTGGTCGCGCTGAGCGGTGAGCTGGCCGGCTAGGCGCCCCGATCGTGGCCTCGTTTGAATGCTCTATGTTCTGGCGCGCACGATGGGCATGATCGAGGAGCTCGTCTCCGCGGCCAGAGAGGGGGTTGAGCACCGCCGTGAGCAGGTGCCACTTGCCGACCTCGAGAGCCGGCTTTCGAGCCGGGACCAGGACCGACCCTTCATGGAGGCCCTGGTCAGGCCAGGGCTCTCGCTGATCGCCGAGTTCAAGCGCCGCTCGCCCAGCGCCGGCGCGATCGTCGCCGACGCAGCCGTCGCCGGTACCGTGCAGGCATTCGAGCGCGGCGGCGCCGCGGCGCTTTCGGTGCTCACCGATCAGCCTCACTTCGGGGGCTCGCTTGACGACCTCCGCGCGGCTCGCGAGGCCTGTGACCTGCCGATCCTCCGCAAGGACTTCGTCGTCGACCCCTACCAGCTCTACGAGGCGGCGGCGAACGGAGCCGACGCCGTGCTGCTGATCGTCCGGGCGCTCTCCGACGAGGAGCTTGCGACCCTGCACAACGAGGCGCTCGCCCTCGACCTGGATCCGCTGATCGAGGTCCACGACGAGGAGGAGCTGGAGCGGGCGCTGACGCTGGACGCGGCCGTCATCGGGATCAACAACCGCGACCTCGACCGAGGTGAGGTCGACCTGACGAAGACCTTCGAGCTGATGCCCGACGTTCCGGCCGGCAAGACGGTGGTCGCCGAGAGCGGCATCTCCGACCCCGCCCAGCTCGAGGAGCTCGACCGGGTCGGAGTCGACGCGGTGCTGATCGGCGAGGCACTGATGCGCGCCGCCGATCCCGAGGCCCGGGCGCGCGAGTTCGTCCCTCCCGAGGAGAGCACCCGCGAGCAGCAGCTGCCCTAGCCCGCCGCGGCGAATTTCGAGATTTAGCTCCGCTTAGAGGTTCCTTTAGAAGCCGATCAGCGCCTGCCGGGACCATCGTCGGCGATGGTCGATCGAGCGAAGACTCTCTCCCGCACACCGTTTGGCTCCGCCCTGCTGGGTGGGCTGGTGGTCGCGATCCTTGGCTGGGTTGCGATTGCCGCCGGCCTCGTCCACGCGCTCCTCCTCCGACAATCAGGCTGTTCAGGCGCCCCTCACCCCGGCTCCGGTGAATGCCAAGGCGACCAGCAAGGCAGACACGGTCGCGCGGATCTACAAGGCGGACTCCTCGGGCGTCGCCTTCATCGAGGCCGAACGGCAAGCGCGCCAGCCGTCCCCGTTCGACCTCTTCGGCGCTCCCCAGGGAGGCGGCACCGCGACCGGCTCCGGCTTCGTCCTCGACACCGAAGGCCACATCCTGACCAACAACCACGTGGTCTCGCGGGCGCAGACGATCCGGGTCAAGCTCGGCGGCAGCGACACCTCCTATACCGCCAAGGTGGTCGGCACCGATCCGACCACCGATCTCGCCCTGCTCAAGATCGACGCCCCGGCTTCTGACCTGCATCCGCTGGCACTCGGCGACTCCTCGAGCGTGCAGGTGGGTGACCCGGTGGTGGCGATCGGAAACCCGTTCGGACTCGACCAGACGGCGACCACCGGCATCGTTTCCGCGCTCCAACGTCAGATCCAGGCGCCGAACGGGTTCTCGATCTCCAACGTGATCCAGACCGATGCCTCGATCAACCCGGGCAACTCGGGCGGCCCGCTGATCAACGCACAGGGCCAGGTGATCGGCATCACCTCCCAGATCGAGACCGCGGGCGGTAACGGCTCGGTCGGGATCGGATTCGCGATTCCCAGCAACACCGCGCGCCAGGTGGTCGACCAGTTGGAGCGCAGCGGAAAGGTCGAGCACGCTTACCTCGGAATCAGCGGCACCACGATCACTCCCGACGTCGCCGATGCGCTCAACCTGCCGGTCGACGCAGGCGTGCTGGTCGAGCAGGCGGTAAAGGGCGGCCCCGCCGATCAGGCGGGTATTCGCGGCGGGCAGACCGCGGCGACCATCGACGGGGCGGACGTGCGCCTTGGCGGCGACATCATCACCGAGGTCAACGGCCACAAGATCGCCTCGATGGACCAGGTCGTGAACCTCGTCAACTCCGCCAAGCCAGGGGACACGCTCGACGTCACCTATCGCCGCGGCGGCGACACCAAGACGACCACGATCACCCTCGGCGACCGCCCCAGCACTGCTCGCTGATCTCGCCCGACCGGGGAGCGAGGAGGTTCCCGGGCGGGAAGAGATGATTGCCGCGGGGCGGTTGCGGGCGCCCGGAGCCGGGCCTTTTCACCCCTTACCCTTGACCCCATGCGGGTCAAGATCTGCGGCATCACCAACATCGACGATGCCCGCGAGGCGGTGCGCCTCGGCGCCTGGGCGATCGGGCTGATCCATCACGAAGAGAGCCCGCGCCGGGTCGAGCCCGGGACCGCGGCTGAGATCGGCTCCGAGCTGCGCCGCCAGTGCGAGATCGCCGGCGTATTCGTCAACCCGACCCTCGATCGGGTCGTGGCCGCGGTCGCCGACGAAGGCCTCTCGATCGTCCAGCTCAACGGGGACGAGGGGCCGTCGTTCTGCACCGAGATCGCCCGCCGCACCGGCGCCAAGGTGATCAAGGCGCTCCACGTCAAGAGCGCGGCCGACGTGCGCGCCGCGGAGACCTTCAACACCGACTTCCACATGTTCGACACACGCCACAGCGAGCTCTGGGGGGGAACCGGAGAGAGCTTTGACTGGGAGCTGCTGTCCGGCCGCCATTCGGAGGTGCCGGCGATCGTCGCCGGAGGGCTGCGACCCGACAACGTCGCCGCGGCGATCGACGCCGCGCGGCCCTTCGCGGTCGACGTCGCCAGCGGGGTGGAGGCCGAGCCGGGGCGCAAGGACCCCGAGCTGCTGGCCGCGTTCTTCGACGCGGCCAACGCCGCAGTCACGACCGACCCAGTGAGCACTGCAGCGCTGGAGGAGCGCTTCGGCCCCTACGGGGGGCGGTACGTCCCCGAGACCCTGATCTCCGCCCTCGACGAGCTTGCAGCTGCATGGTCGGAGGCCCGGGAGGACGGCGGCTTCCAGGCCGAGCTGGCGCGCCTGCATCTCGACTTCATCGGCCGCCCGACGCCGCTCTATCGGGCTTCCCGGCTCTCGGAGCGGGCCGGCCGGACCGTCTACCTGAAGCGTGAGGACCTCGCCCACACCGGCGCCCACAAGATCAACAACGCGGTCGGGCAGTCGCTGCTGGCAAAGCGGATGGGCAAGCGGCGGGTGATCGCCGAGACCGGCGCCGGCCAGCACGGGGTCGCGACCGCGACCGCCTGCGCCCTGCTCGGGCTCGAGTGCGTCGTCTACATGGGAACCGAGGACATGCGCCGGCAGCGACCCAATGTCGAGCGGATGAACCTGCTCGGCGCCGAGGTGGTCCCGGTGGAGGCCGGGGCGCGGACGCTGAAGGAGGCGGTCAGCGCCGCGATCCGCGACTGGGTCGCCAGCGTCGGCGACACCCACTACGTGATCGGCTCCGCGGTCGGGCCGGCGCCGTTCCCGGTCCTGGTCCGCGACCTGCAGCGGGTGATCGGCGACGAGGCGCGCCGGCAGGCGCTCGAGGCCGAGGGCAAGCTGCCCGGCCGGGTGATCGCCTGCGTCGGCGGCGGCTCGAACGCGATCGGCACCTTCACCGCCTTCCTCGACGACGACGTCGAGCTGGTCGGGGTCGAGGCCGCTGGAGAGGGCCTCTCCAGCGGCCGCCACGGCGCCTCGCTGGGGGCGGGGCGGACCGGAGTGCTGCACGGGTCGCTCTCCTCGGTTCTCAGCGACGAGGACGGCCAGATCCTCGAGGCCCACTCGATCTCGGCCGGGCTCGACTACCCGGGCGTCGGGACCCGAGCATGCCCAGCTTCGCGACAGCGGCCGGGCCCGCTATGAGTCGGTGACCGACCGCGACGCGTTGCTCGCCTTCCGCGAGCTCTCGCGCCTCGAGGGGATCGTCCCGGCGCTGGAGCCGGCCCACGCGATCGCCTGGCTGCTGGCGAATTCCGGATCGCAGAGGGCCGGCCCGCCCGGAAGCGGAGCTGAGGACGTGCCGGGCTATGACTTGGTCTGTCTCAGCGGCCGCGGCGACAAGGACCTCGCCGAGGCACTCGAAGCCTTGGAGAAGCTAGATGAGTGACCCCACGACCACGCACCCTGGATGATGCGCGTGGCGCGTCGCATGTCTTCGTCCTCGGACGCTCGTGTGCGACTCGCACACTTCGCGCCCTGCGTCCTCGATCTGCTCGGCCACGCGCCTCCCCAGGGGCACGCTGCCGTGGCATCACTCATCTATGCCTGACGCGACCAGCGCCTCCACCGGCCTGGCGAGGATCGAGGCCGCCTTCGCCGCCGCCCGCCAGGACGGCCGCGCGGCGCTGATGCCCTACATGATGGGCTGCTTCCCCGATCGAGATGGGGCGGTCGAGGTCGCGAGGGCCTACGCCGACGCGGGCGCCGACCTGGTCGAGCTCGGGGTGCCGTTCTCCGACCCACTCGCCGACGGGCCGGTGATCCACGCCGCCGCCACCGCGGCGCTGGAGCGGGGCGCCGATCTCGACGGCGCCCTGCAGCGCCTGCGCCGCGATCGGCGAAGGCGTCCCCTCGGTCGCGATGTGTTACGTGAACATGATCCTGGCGCTCGGCCCGCGCCGCTTCGCCGGCCGCCTTGCCGCCGCCGGCGCGTCGGGGGTGATCGTCCCCGACCTTCCGCTCGAGGAGTCGAGCGAGCTCGCGGCCGCCCTGGATGCCGAGGGACTGGCGCTGGTTCCGCTGGTTGCGCCGACCACGCCGCCGCAGCGGCGGAGGGCGATCTGCGAGGCGGCGCGCGGCTTCGTCTACGTCGTCTCGGTCGCCGGGGTCACCGGCGAGCGCGTCGAGCTGCCGCCGGGGCTGACCGAGCTCGTCAGCAGCGCGCGCGATGAGTCCGAGGTCCCCGTCGCGGTCGGCTTCGGGATCGGCACGCCGGAGCAGGCCGCCGCCGTCGGCGAAGTCGCAGACGGAGTGATCATCGGCACCCGACTGGTGCGCGCGGTCGCCGAGGCGGAGGATGCCGCGGCGGGCGCCGCCGCCGCGGCGGCGTTCCTGCGCGACGTACGCGCTGCCCTCGAAAGCGGATCAGGCATCCGACGATCCCCGCGCACCTGAATGACGCGCGTGGCCGCCGCATGACTCATCTAGGATTGCGGCCGATGACCCTGGTCGTGACCCTGTTCCTGGCCCTCGCGGCGACGGTGATCTCCTACGCCTTCGGGCAGGGAGGCCCGGTCGCGGGCCTCGTCTTCTTCGCGATCCTGCTCGTCGGCTCGATCGTCAAGCTCAGCGAGCCGATTCGCGAGCGCCTGCGTCCCTAGGCCGTTCGCGGGTCAGGCCCGCGTCGCCACCGTTCGCAGGTATTCGGCCTCGACGACCATCGCCCGCTCGCCGGCCGTGTTCCAGCGCCCGAGCAGCTCGCGGAGGGCCGCGTCCAGCGCCTCCGCGCCCTCCTCGCCGACCCGCTCGAAGGCGACTTTGGTGGGACCGAAGTAGGTGCGGAAGTAGTCGATGAAGTGATCGGGCGAGCGGAAGACCTCCTTGACCGTCCCCCGGTCTACCTCCAGGTCGGAGATCCCGTTTCCGAACAGCTCGCGCAGGTGGTCCTCGGTGCCCCAGAGGAGCGGGGGCTGAACCCCGGGCGGAGGAGGGGCCTGCTTGGCCACCGCCTTGAAGAAGTCACCGACGAAGCCGTCGGGAGTCCAGCTGGCCAGGCCGATCCGGCCACCTGGCTTGCAGACCCGAGCAGCTCACCGGCCGCCCTCGGATGGTCGGGGGTGAACATCACCCCGAAGCTCGACAGAACGACGTCGAAGGAGGCGTCGTCGAAGGGCAGGCTCTCCGCGTCGCCCTCGACGAATTCGATATCGACCCGCTCCGCCGCCGCCCGCTCGCGGCCGCGCTCGAGCAACTCCGGAACGTAGTCGAGCCCGACCGTGTTGCCCCACGCATGCCGCGCCGCGGGGATCGTGGTGTTGCCGCTTCCGCAGGCGACGTCGAGCACCCGCTCGTCGGGAAGGATCCGGGCGGCGTCCACTAGGTCCTCGCCGACTCGGTTGATCAGGCCGGCGACCATCGAGAAGTCACCCTGCGCCCAGGTCTTCTGCTGCACTCCCTTCACGGCCTCCAGGTCGACCGTTTGTTCACCCATATCTCCTCCGCCTTCGGGGATCTGTCCCCGTGAGCCTAGCCTCCTCTCGGCGACGACGAGCGTGCGTTGGGTCACGCCGCCACCCCACGCAGGTACAGTCGCTGAATGCGGTTAGGAGTGCTCACCGGCGGCGGGGATTGCCCGGGGCTGAACGCGGTGATCAGGGCGATCGTCCGCAAGGGCGTCGCCGCAGTACGGACACGAGTTCGTTGGCTTTCGCGACGGCTGGCGCGGTCCGCTGGAGGGCGACTACAGGCCGCTGGGGGTCCCCGAAGTTCGGGGGATCCTGCCCCGCGGGGGAACGATCCTGGGCTCGTCGCGGACCAACCCGATGGACGCCGAGGGGGGCGTCGAGAGGATCGTCGCCAACCTGGCCGCGGAGCGGGTCGAGGGCCTGATCGCGATCGGCGGCGAGGACACGCTCGGCGTCGCGACCAAGCTCGGGGACCGCGGTGTCAACGTCGTCGGCGTTCCGAAGACGATCGACAACGATCTCGGCGCCACCGACTACACCTTCGGCTTCGACACCGCGGTCAACATCGCGATGGAGGCGATCGACCGCCTGCACACGACTGCGGAGAGCCACCACCGGGTCCTGATCATCGAGGTGATGGGCCGACACGCCGGCTGGATCGCCTTTCACGCCGGGCTCGCCGGGGGCGCGAACGTGATCTTGATCCCGGAGCACCAGTTCGACCTCGATCAGGTCTGCCACTACATCGAGACTCGCTTCGAGAGCCAGTACTCGCCGATCATCGTCGTCTCCGAGGGCGCCGAGCCGAAGGGCGGGGTGCCGGAGACCCAGGCGGCGCCCAAGGACGAGTTCGGGCACGTGCGCCTCGGCGGCATCGCGCACTGGCTCGAGGGCGAGATCGAGCGCCGCACCGGCAAGGAGGCCCGCGCGACCGTGCTCGGCCACGTCCAGCGCGGCGGCACTCCGACCGCGTTCGACCGGGTGCTGGCGACGCGCTTCGGTCTGCACGCGATCGACGCCGCCGACGTCGGCGAGTGGGGCAAGATGACCTCGCTGCGCGGCACCGAGATCGAGCTTGTCGACCTGACCGAGGCGACGGCCGAGCTGAAGCTCGTGCCGGAGTCGCTGTACCGGGAGGCCGAGGTGTTCTTCGGGTGAAGCCCCGCTGCGCCGCGCTGGCGGGGATCGTCCTGGCGCTGGCGGTTGGCGGATGCGGCGGTGGGGGAGATGGCGGGCCTGCGACCCTGAGCGTCTACGTCAGCGTGCCGCTGCAGGGGTCCCGCGCCGCGGCCGGCGCGGCGATCGAGAACGGCGCCCGCCTGGCGCTCGCCGACGCCGGCGGGCGGGTCGGGGAGCTGCGGGTGCGGGCGGTCTACCTGGACGACTCCGGACCGGGAGGTTGGACGATCGCCCGCGCGGCCGCCAACGCCCGCCGCGCGGCGGAGGACTCGAGCTCGATCGGCTACCTGGGAGATCTCGACTCGGGGGCGACTCGCGCCTCGCTGCCGATCATCAACCAGGCCGAGATCGTGCAGATCTCGCCCGCCAGCACGGCAATCGACCTGACCCGCCTGCCTCCGGCCGGGAACGCTGACCCGGGCCGCTACCGGCCCGGTGAGCACGAGACGTTCGCTCGCGTCGTACCGGCGGACGACGTCCAGGCACGTGCCGCGGCTCTGTGGGCCAGCAAGAGGGGGGCCAAGACCTTCGCCGCGCCGGCGGATCGGTCGGCTTTCGGGCGCACGATGTCGGAGGAGTTCGCAGCCGAGGCGCAGGACCTCGGCCTGCGCCCCTTCTCCGAAAGAGACGTTCGCCGCTCCTTTCCCAACGGCGGGCCGGACGCGATCTACCCGGAACCGTGCCCGGCGCAAAAGGGGTCACCCTGCGGATGATCGCCCGCCTCTACGCCGGCAGCGAGGTGTTCGGCTCCGACGCCCTTCTCGACCCGGCCTTCCTGCGGGAGGCGGCGGCGACATCCCTGGCCGACCGCCTTCACCTGACCTCGCCGTTTCTCGACTCCGTCGCTGCTGCCCCCCGAGGGCCAGCGCTTCCTGCGCGCCTACCGTCGCCGCTTCAGGCGCCCCGCCGACCCAGCGGCCGCCTACGGATACGAGTCGATGGGACTGCTGCTCGATGCGATTCGCCGCGCCGGGGGCGATGGCGACGACCGCGGGGCGGTGGCCGACGAGGTGCTCTCGACCCAGGACCGCCGCTCGGTGCTCGGCACCTACTCGATCGACGGCAACGGGGACACCACCCTGGATGGGGTGTCCGGCTACCGGGTCAGCGACGGCTTGCCGGTCTTCCCGGTCGAGCTGAGCGGCGCCGCGCTGATCTAGTCCAAGAGGTCGCGCAGGGCCGGCTCGAGCTCGGGGTATTGGAAGTCGAACCCGAGGTCGAGGGCACGCCGTGGCACCACCCGCTGGCCGCCCTTCACCGTCTCGGCCAGCTCGCGTCCCCGCATCGCGCTGACCGCGAAGCCGGGCACGGGCATGAATGATGGGCGGTGCAGCACCCGGCCCAGCGCCTTCGAGAACTCGCGGTTGGTGACCGGGTTCGGCGACGAGGCGTTCAGCGTTCCGCTCACCTCCTCGTTGTCGAGCGCCCAGAGGACGATCGCGACCTCGTCCTCGACGTGGATCCAGGGCAGGTACTGACGGCCGCCGGCGATCGGGCCCCCGATCCCCAGCTTGAACGGCAGCAGCAACTCCTTCAGCAGGCCCTCGCGGGGGTCGAGGACGGGCGCCGTGCGCAGGATCACCAGCCGGATCGGCAGCTCGTCGGCCTCGTGGGAGGCCCTTTCCCAAGCCACGGGCACCTCGGCCGCGAACCCTTCGCCGGACGAGGCGGACTCGTCGATGAGCGCGTCACCGCGGTCGCCGTAGAACCCGACTGCCGACTGGCTGATCAGCACCGCCGGCTTGCTCTCGAGCGACCCGAGGGCATCGACGAGGTTGTGGGTGGCGGTCGTGCGGCTCTCGAGGATCTGGCGCTTGGCCTCGTCGGTCCAGCGCTGGTTGATCGGCGCGCCAATCAGGTTGACGACCCCATCGACCCCGTCGAAGGCCTCGGCCGGTGGGCGCTCGAGCGCCGCCTGCCAGGCGAACCAGGTCACCGTCGGGTTGGTCGAGCGCGCCTTCTCCGGGTCGCGGCTCAGTCCGACCACCTCGTCACCGCGCGCCAGCAGCGCGTCGCAGACGGCCCCGCCGATCAGGCCGCTGGCGCCTGTGACCAGGACTCTCATCGCCCATGTCCTGTCCCACTGGAGGCGCTGACGAATCCTCATACGTCCACGGTCGCGAACGTGCCCGTCTCGGTCGAGATCCGCGCGATCCCGGCCTCCTTGGCCTCCTCGACCACGGCCTCGGCGACCGCCGGGGCGACTTCGCGGTTGAAGACGCTGGGGATGATGTAGTCCTCGGAGAGGTCCTCCTCGGTGACGACTTCCGCGATCCCCCGGGCGGCGGCCATCTTCATCTCCTCGGTGATCGCCGGGGCGCCGGCGTCGAGCGCGCCGCGGAAGATGCCCGGGAAGCAGAGCACGTTGTTGATCTGGTTCGGGTAGTCGGAGCGCCCGGTCGCCATGATCCGGACGTAGGGCTCGGCGTCCTCCGGCATCACCTCGGGGTTAGGGTTGGCCATCGCGAAGACGATCGCGTCCTCGTTCATCTTCGCCAGGGCCTCGGCGGGGATGGAGCAGTTCATGGAACAAGGTGTCCTGCTCCATTGACCTGCCCTGCGCGGCCGTCAGCGCCGCCTCGGCGGCATACGCTGCCGTGGCCCGCCCGGCTCTGCCAGCCGCCGCTTCCAGCAGCGCGTACTCCTCGCCGGTCAGCGAGAACCCCACGCGGTGGCTGCGCTTGGCCTGCTGCCGGGGGCGGCGTGACCCCTGCGCCTCACCGCGGCCCGCCTTGTCGCCGGTCATGCTCGCCATGTCACACTCCTGGCTGCTTTCAGTTTCCGCGCCAGGCCCGCCGCACCTCTTCGGCGCAATGTCCCACTGGGGAATTTCAGGGCAGGGCCCGGAGTATTGGGATCAGTGTATGTATAGGCCGCGCACGGTCAATACATAAAGCTGTT
>CAVYWS010000009.1:0-270415 GCA_963772265.1 uncultured Solirubrobacterales bacterium
CCGGACCGCGAGCAGCGGATGGACGCGCTCGTCGCCTGCCCGCAGGCCCTCGCCAGCGTCCTCTCGCGACGGCTGCGCGCGGCCGAGCCGCGCCTGGGGCCCGCACTGCTCGAGGTGATGACCCGCCGCTATTACCGGCCACCCGAGCTGGCGCCATTCACCGAGACGCGCAGCGTCGGCGTCTCGTTCATCTGCTCCGCCTACCGCGACGAGGGGGGCCCCAAGCGCCTGGCCACGGCGTTCGTGGAGCTGGGCGAGCTGGGCACGGCGCTGGAAGGGCTGCCCGCCCTGGCCCGCGAGATGGGCAAGGGCGAGACGCTTGTGGCGGACCTGTACGCCGAGCACGACGGCCCGGCGCCGCCACGGGACGAGCTGGCCGACCGCCTCCGGGGTGCTCTCGCCGAGGCGGGACTGCCGGCCGAGCTCGAGCGGATCGTGTTCGCCATCTCCGCTCCCGAGCGGGGGCGCGGCATGTCGGCCATCGACCTCTTCAGCTTCCGGCGAACAGAAGACGGGCAGCTGGAAGAGGACGAATCCCTTCGCGGGCTGCACCCGATGGTGGCCGAGCGCCTGCACCTGTGGAGGCTGTCGCAATTCGAGCTCGAGCGCCGCCCGTCTCCGGAGGACGTCTACCTCTATCAGGGCACCGCGCGCTCCGATCCCCGCGACGAGCGCCTGTTCGCACTGGCCGACGTTCGCGACCTGACGCCGGTGCGCGACGACGATGGGCGGCTGATCGCGGTCCCGGAGCTGGAGCGAACGTTGACGGAGTCGCTGGAGGCGATGCGCGACGCGCAGGCACAGCGAGAGCCGCGCCGGCGACTGTTCTGGAACCGGGTGCAGATGTTCGCCTGGCCCCCGATCACACTGGCCCCCGGAGACCTGCGGGCGCTGATCGCCCGCTACGGGAGGATCACCCGGGACCTCGGCATCGAGATGGTGGAACTGCGCGGGCGCATGCACGAGGACGGCGAGGAGCGCCCGCGCGAGCTGCGCTTCTTCAGCCCCACCGGACGCGGCGTCGTCGTCGAGGTCGACGATCCGCCGAACCGGCCGCTGGGGCCACTCGACGACGGCGCCCGCCGCATCATCCGGGCCCGCCAGCGCGGCACCGTCCATCCGGCGGAACTGGTCAAGGTGCTGGCTCCTGCGCGCGCGGACTCCGACGGCGAGGGCCTGCCGCCCGGCGACTTCGCCGAGCACGATCTGGACGAGTCCGGTCGGCTGGTACCGGTCGATCGCGGTGTCGCCCTCAACGAGGCGAGCATCGTCGTCGGGCTGGTCCGCAACCGCACCGAGCGCTACCCGAAGGGAATGCTGCGCGTCGCGCTCTTCGGCGACCCGACGCGGGCTCTGGGCTCGCTTGCCCAGCCCGAGTGCGAGCGGATCATCGCCGCCCTCGATCTGGCGGAGGAGCTGCGCGTGCCAGCAGAGTGGTTCGCGCTCTCCGCCGGGGCCAAGATCGCGATGGACTCGGGGACCGAGAACATGGACTGGATCGCAGCGGTGCTGCGGCGGATCGTCACCTACACCCAGCGCGGGGGCGAGCTCAACGTGATCGTCACCGGCATCAACGTCGGCGCCCAGCCCTACTGGAACGCCGAGGCGACGATGGTGATGCACACCAGGGGGATACTGGTGATGACGCCGGAGAGCGCCATGGTGCTGACCGGCAAGCAGGCGCTCGACTACTCGGGCGGGGTGTCCGCCGAGGACAACTTCGGCATCGGGGGCTACGAGCGGGTGATGGGGCCGAACGGCGAAGCGCAGTACTGGGCCCCCGACCTGGCGGGGGCCTGCCGGGTGCTGCTCGCCCACTACGACCACACCTACGTGGCGCCCGGGGAGCGCTTCCCGCGCCGCGCGGCCACCGCAGATCCCCCCGACCGCGACGTACGTTCCGCTCCCCACCACGCACCCGGCTCCGACCTCGAGCGGATTGGAGACATCTTCTCCAGCGAGCGCAACCCCGGCCGCAAGAAGCCTTTCGACATCCGCTCGGTGATGCGGGCGGTCGCCGACAGCGACGCCGCCCCGCTGGAGCGCTGGAGCGGCTGGCACGACGCGGAGACGGCTGTGGTCTGGGACGTCCATCTGGGCGGCCGTCCGGTGGCGATGCTGGGAATCGAGTCGAGACCTCTTTCGCGCTACGGCGGCATACCCGCCGACGGTCCCGAGCAGTGGACCTCGGGAACGCTGTTCCCGCAGTCGTCGCGCAAGATCGCCCGGGCACTGAACGCCGCCAGCGCCAACCGGCCGGTCGTCTTCATCGCCAACCTCGCCGGCTTCGACGGCGCCCCGGAGTCGATGGCCAAGTGGCAGCTCGAGTACGGAGCCGAGATCGGCCGCGCGGTGGTGAACTTCGAGGGGCCGATCGTCTTCTGCGTCGTCTCGCGCTATCACGGGGGGGCGTTCGTCGTCTTCTCGCAGAAACTCAACGAGGATCTGGAGACGGTTGCGCTGGAGGGGGCCCACGCCTCGGTGATCGGCGGAGCACCGGCCGCCGCGGTCGTGTTCGCCGGCGAGGTCAAGCGGCGCACTCGCGAGGACTCTCGCATCAGGGAGATCGAAGATCGGATCGAGTCCGCCGAGGGCGCCGAGCGCCAGAGGCTGCGCTCCGAGCGGGGCGAGCTCTGGGGACAGGTGCACTCCGAGAAGCTCGGAGAGCTGGCGGCGGAATTCGACTCCGTCCACAGCGTCGAGCGGGCCGTCGAGATGGGCTCGGTCAGCCGCATCATTCCGCCCCGCTCGCTGCGTCCCTTCCTGATCGAGGCGGTGGAGCGCGGGATCCGCCGCACCGAGGACCGTCTCGCGGAGGACAATGACCGCGCCCGGCTGGCTGATTCGCTCGCTGGCTGAGACCCCACTGGAGGACGGCTGGCTGACGCCGCGCGAGCGCGCCGTGCTCGAGAAGCTGGGCATCGAGAAGCGGCGCAGCGACTGGCGGCTCGGCCGCTTCGCCGCCAAGGCCGCCGTCGGGGCCTGGCTGGAGGTCGAGCCCGCGCGGGTCGAGGTGCTGGCGGGCGGCGACGGCGCACCGCAGGCCCACCTCGACGGGGAGCTCTTGCCGGTCGCCCTCTCGATCAGCCACCGCTCGGGCCGCGCGCTGGCCGCGGCCACCGGCGCACCGGCTGCGCTTGGCTGCGACCTCGAGCTGCTCGAGCCGCGCAGCGATGGCTTCGTGCGCGACTGGCTGGCTACGCCGGAGCGGGAGCTGCTCGAGACTCTGCCCGAGGAGAGGCGATCGCTGGCGGCGAACCTCATCTGGGCGGCCAAGGAGGCGGCGGCGAAGGCCCGCCGGGAGGGGCTGCGTCTGGACGTGCGGGAAGCAGCAGCCGTGCCGCTCGGAATCGAAGATCCTGCGCCCCAGTGGCGTCCGCTCGAGGTCCGCTGGGCCGGCGGCGAACGGATCGCGGGCTGGTGGCGTGAGGAGGCCGCCTGGGTGATGACCGTGGTTGCCGACCCGCCGCCGAAGACGCCGCGCGAGCTTGAATAGAGTCGCCTCGGATGAGCAGCAGCGCACACGGGCAACGATCTCCGCCGGAGATCCGCACAGACCGTCTCGACGCGGTGATCTTCGATCTCGATGGCGTTATCACCGACACCGCGTCCGTTCACGCCGCTGCCTGGGAGCAGATGTTCGACCGCTTCCTGGCCGACCGCCCGGCCCGCGAGGGCGGGGACCGGCGCCCGTTCTCGGAAGGGGATTACTACCTCTACGTGGACGGAAAGTCACGCTACGACGGCGTCGAGTCATTTCTCCTCTCTCGGGGAATCTCGCTGCCCCGGGGCGGGCCCGGTGATCCCCCGGCCACGGAGACCGTGTGCGGGCTGGGCAACCGCAAGGACGAGTTGTTCCTGGCCGTGCTGCGGGAGCGGGGCGTCGCTCCCTTCGCCTCCTCGATCGAGCTGCTGCGCCGGCTGCGGGCGAGCGGGGTCAGCACGGCGATCATCTCCGCCTCGCGCAACTGCGCCGAGGTGCTCGAGGCGGCTGGGGTGACAGACCTCTTCGACACCAGGGTCGATGGCGTCGACGCGGACGAGCTGGGCCTGAGCGGGAAGCCCGACCCGGCGGTGTTCCTGGAGGCGGCGCGCCGCCTGGAGGTCAAACCGTCGCGCGCCGCTGTGGTCGAGGATGCGCTGGCGGGGGTCGAGGCTGGGCGGCGCGGGGGCTTTGAGCTCGTGATCGGCGTCGACCGGGGCGGCCACGCCGACGCGCTGTGGGAACACGGCGCCGGCGCCGTCGTCGGGGATCTGGGCGAGGTGCGAGTGTCGGCAGTGAAGGGCAGCAACGGGTGATCGACGCTGGCGCCCCCGGGGCGCCGATCCTCAGGACCTGGTCGCTTGCCTACGAGGGCTTCGATCCCGCCCGGGAACGCCTGCGCGAGGCGCTATGCGCGCTCGGGAACGGGCGATTCGCCAGCCGCGGCGCCGCGCCTGAGGCGGATGC
This sequence comes from uncultured Solirubrobacterales bacterium, assembly GCA_963772265.1. Lineage (GTDB taxonomy): Bacteria > Actinomycetota > Thermoleophilia > Solirubrobacterales > 70-9 > Mayfieldus. Next base: position 4,451 of record CAVYWS010000009.1, read on the forward strand.
GGACGGGGTTCATTACCCGGGAACCTATGCGGCCGGCTGCTACAACCGGCTGACCAGCAGGGTGGCGGGCCGCGAGGTGGGGGACGAGTCGATCGTCAACCTCCCCAACTGGCTCCCCCTCACCTTCCGGATCGAGGGTGGCGACTGGTTCGACCTCTCCGCAGTCGACCTGCTCGCATACCGTCAGGAGCTCGACCTGCGCCGGGCCGTGCTGAGACGGGAGCTCAGGTTCCGCGACGCCGAGGGGCGGGAGACCGCAATGACCGAGTGCCGGCTGGTGAGCATGGCGAACCCGCATCTTGCCGCGCTCGAGACCACCCTGCTGCCCGTCAATTGGTCGGGGCGGGTCAAGTTCCGCTCGGCGCTCGACGGCAAGGTGGTGAATGGTGGCGTCGAGCGCTACAGCGGCCTGGCCAACTGCCACCTGGTCCCGCTCGAGGCGCGTGCGGTGGACTCCGCGACGCTGCTGCTCGAGGCCGAGACCAGCCAGTCGCACATCCGGATCGCCGAAGCGGCGCGAACGCGGCTGCTGCGCGACGGCAAGGTGCTTGAGCCCACGAGCCGAGTGATCGAGGAGCCGGCCTGGATCGGCCTCGAGCTCGAGGCGGATGCTGTGCAGGGAGAGGCGATCACGGCGGAGAAGGTCGCTGCCTTGTTCACGTCGCGCGAGCCAGCTATATCCGAGCCGGGCCTCGACGCGTGCACCGAGGTGGCCCGCGCCCCCGGCTTCGACGAGTTGCTTTCCCCACACGTGCTGCGCTGGGACGAGCTTTGGGACTTCTCCTCGCTGGAGCTCGAGGGCCAGGAGCTGGCATCCGCGGTGTCGCACCTGCACATCTATCACCTGCTGGGGAACATCTCCGGACACAGCGCCGAGCTGGACGCCGGGGTCGCGGCCCGGGGGCTGTCGGGGGAGGCATATCGAGGTCACATCTTCTGGGACGCGCTGTTCATCTTCCCCTTCTTCAACCTGCGGCTCCCGGGGCTAACCCGGACCCTGATCCGCTACCGCCACCGGCGCCTGAAGCGGGCCCGCTGGGCCGCCGCGGACGCGGGATACGAGGGCGCGATGTACCCGTGGCAGAGCGGCTCCAACGGCGAGGAGCTGACCCCGACTGTGCACTTCAACCCGCGCTCCGGCCGCTGGCTCCCCGACAACTCCCGCCTGCAGCGGCACATCAACGCCGCGATCGCGTACGACATCTGGCGCTACCACGAGGCGACGAACGACGTCGGGCTGCTGGCCTTCTACGGCGCTGAGATCTTCATCGAGATCGCGCGCTTCTGGGCCAGCATCGCCACCTACGAGCCAGCCCGCGACCGCTACGTGATCCGCGGAGTGGTCGGCCCCGACGAGTACCACGACTCTTATCCTGGCGCGGAGCAGCCCGGGATCGACAACAACGCCTACACCAACGTGATGGCGGCTTGGGTGCTGTGGCGCGCGCCTGACGTCATCGACGGGCTCCCGGAGCAGCGGCGCAAGGAGCTTTCGACGGCGCTCGGGCTGCGGCGGGAGGAGTTGGAGCACTGGGACGAGATCAGCCGCAGGTTGTACGTCCCTTTCCACGACGACGGGATCATCAGCCAGTTCGAGGGCTACGACGAACTGGAGGAGCTCGACTGGGATCTCTACCGCGAGAGGTACGGGAACATCCAGCGACTCGACCGGATCCTGGAGGCCGAAGCAGACAGCGCCAACCGCTACAAGGCTTCCAAGCAGGCTGACGTGCTGATGCTCTTCTACCTGCTCTCGGCCGAAGAGCTCGGGGAGCTTTTCGGGCGCCTCGGCTACCCATTCGAGGAGGACACGATCCCAGAGAACGTCGAGTACTACCTGGCCCGCACCTCGCATGGCTCCACGTTGAGCAAGGTGGTCCACGCCTGGGTGTTGGTGCGCTCCGATCGTGAGCGTTCGTGGGAGCTCTTCTCCGAGGCGCTGGAGACCGACATCTCCGACATCCAGGGCGGAACGACTCCGGAGGGTGTGCACCTCGGCGCGATGGCGGGGACCGTCGACCTGCTGCAGCGCGCCTACACCGGGCTCGATACACGGGAGGAGGTGCTGTGGCTCGACCCCCGTCTCCCCGCGGAGCTGACCGAGTTGCGGCTCACGATCTACTACAGGCGCCACTGGGGCCTGGAGATCGAGATCAGCAGGGACCGGGTGAGGATCAGCGCTCCGCCGGCCGACATCTACCCGATCAAAGTCGCGATCAAGGATGAGGTCATCTGGCTCGACGCGGGTGGGACAGTGGAACGCCCGTTGTGACAGCGCTAGCCTAGGCAAGAACCGCTATGCAGCAGCTACTCGGAGTCAATCCGGAGATGCGACGGGCTTGGCTCGCGCACAACACGGGGCACGTTCTCGATGCGCCCGCGGAGATGGCGTTTGCGCCCGAAGAGGCGCGAGGCAACATCGAGAATCTCGTCGGGGCGACGCAGGTCCCGCTCGGCATAGGCGGACCCATCCGCGTCAAGGGACAGCACGCCGACGGGCTGTTCTTTGTGCCGTTCGCGACCACGGAGGGCACCCTGGTCACGACCTACCAGTACGGCATGCGGGCGATCACCGAGGCGGGTGGCGCCAACGCTTACGTCCTGGCGGACGCGCTCGACATCACCCCCTGCTTCGTGCTGGCGAGCACCCGAGACGCGCTCGCCCTCGCGAGCTGGCTTGACGATCACCTGACCGAGCTTCAGGCCCTGGCCGCCGAGACCACGGCCCACGGCCGTCTGGTCGAGATCCGCTCGCACGTGTTCGGCAGGCGCGTCTTTGCGCAGTTCGTCTTCGACACGGGCGATGCGATGGGCCTCAACATGGTCAATCTGGCGGTTGACCGGGTTTGCCGTCAGGTCGCGGAGGCGGTGCCGTGCGAGCGCTGGTACCTGCGCTGCAACTACTCGAGCGACAAGAAACCAGCCGCCATCAACCTGTTCCGGCCCTATGGCAAGGAGGTGGCGATCGACCTGACCCTGCCGGCGAACGTCGTCGAGACGCACCTTGGCGTGTCGACCCCCGATCTGGTCGAGTTCGCGGCCTCGGGTCGACTCGGCACCATGCAGGCGGGCGCGCTCGGGGCGAACGCCCACTTCGCGAACGGCCTGGCTGCCATCTACATCGCCTGCGGGCAGGACGTCGCGCAGATCGTCAACGCGAGCATCGGCTTCCTGGACCTCGAGCTGGTCGGCGCGGGCGACCTCTACGTCGCCGCCCGGCTGCCGAACCTGGTGGTCGGCACGGTCGGTGGCGGGACCAGGCTCCCCACTCAGCGCGAATGCTTGGCCCTGCTCGACTGCGAGGGGGAAGGGTCGGCGCGGAAGTTCGCCGAGATCGTGGGGGCGACCCTCGTCGCCGGCGAGCTCGCGATCTGCGCGGCCCTTGCCAACGATCGCTTCATCCAGGCCCACCGGCAGAACCGGCTGATCGCCGCCGGCGCCGAGTAGCTGCTGCCGGCTACGGCGGTCAATCCACCGCGGGGTTACGAAAAAGAAACGCCCCGCCAAAAGGCGGGGCGCTCTGGGGTACTACAGGGAGGAGAGATATGTATCTCTATATGTATGTGATCTGTGGGAGGTAGTCGGATTCGTCAGGTTCCGCGGACACTGAATCGCGTTGATGCGGTCAGCGCCATGTGTGCGGCACCGAACCCGACCAGAAAGGCTGTGGCGATAAGCGGCGTGTCGGCGAAGCTGAGCCCGAGGCCCAAGGCGATCGCCAGGACGCCGATCATGTAGTCGAAGCCCACGTGGGCGGTGAGGGGAATCGTCCGCTGCTCACCGTGCGTGGAGAGGGCGAGGCCCATAAGCGTCGCCCCCAGCGCCAGCGACACCGCGCCGGCCGCTGCCCCGAATCCGAGCAGAAATGGGGCAGCGATAAGCACCATGGCGGCGACCACTTCGATCACGCCGTGGATGGCGAGTGGGATTGCTCTGAACAAAGTCATCGTGCCTCGATGGTACGAACGTATGTGCGATCCGTGTGTGACCGCGCTCACACTGGCTCGCTGGCCAAACCTAGGCTGCGAACGGTCCCGGGAGGTGAAGAGAATGAAAATCCAGGCAAGGGTCCGCGCGGGCGCTACGGTTCGCGCATGTCGCGCCAGCGGATCGACGCCCTGCTCGCCGAGCAGGGGAAATTCCCCTCCCGAACGGCCGCCGCCTCGGCCGTGCGGGCAGGAGAGGTGCGGATCGGCCGCGACGGGCCCTTCGCTCTGCGCCCGAGCCAGCTCGTCGATCCGCGGCTCGATCTGATCGTCAGCGCGGGGCGGCGCTTCGTCTCGCGAGGCGGCCGCAAGCTCGAAAACGCCCTCGAGGCCCTGGGGCTCGACGTCAGCGGCCGCGACTGCCTCGACGTCGGAGCGTCAACCGGCGGCTTCACCGACTGCCTGCTGCAGCGCGGCGCCGCGAGGGTGGCGGCCGTCGACGTCACCCAGGGAGAGCTCGACTGGGGGCTTCGCAACGACCCTCGGGTGGCGGTCGTCGAGCGCCTCAACGCGCGCTCGCTCGCCGCTGGGGATCTGCCCTTCACTCCTTCCCTGGCGACCATCGACGTCTCCTTCATCTCCCTGCGCAAGGTGATCGGCGCAGTCGCCGCGGTGCTCGACGCCGACGGGGAGGTGCTGGCGCTGGTCAAGCCCCAGTTCGAGCTCGGGCCCGACCGGGTGGGCAAGAACGGCGTCGTGCGAAGCGCCGAGGACCGGCGCGAGGCGCTCGCCTCGGTCGCCGCCGCGGCCGCCGAGACCGGCCTTGCCGTGCGCGGCTTCGCATCGTCGGGGCTGCCGGGCCCGAAGGGAAACCGCGAGACCTTCGTCTGGTGCTCGAAGCGGGGCCAGGCGCTGGACGACATCGCGGGGGCGATCCGCGAGGTGGAGCCGTGAGCGTCGGGGAAGCCAAGGCTCCCGCGGCGGTGCGGACGGTCGCCCTGGTCACCCACTCGCACCCGCCGGGACCGGGCGAGGCGGTGGCCGCGACCCTGTCGGCAGCCGAAAAGGCTTCCTGCCGGATCGTCGCCTCGGCCGCCGAGGCGGCCAAGCACGAGGGCGCCGCCGAGGGGATCGAGGTCAGCGAGGGGATGCCCGCCGATCCCGACCTATGCCTGGTGCTGGGCGGGGACGGATCGATCCTCTGGGCGCTGCGACAGTACGCCAACACCGAGGTGCCGGTGTTCGGGATCAACTTCGGGACGGTGGGCTTCCTCGCCGCCGCCGAGCGCGATCAGCTCGAGGACGGCCTGCGGCGTGCGTTGTCGGGCGATTTCGAGGTGCTGAGGCTGCCCGGCCTTGATGTTTCGGGCGACGACACCCAAGGGGTGGCGCTCAACGACGTCACCTTCTCCCGCCTGCCGCACGGGAGGGTCGCCGAGCTGAGCTACCGGATCGCCGGCGAGGAGGTGGGGAACGTGCGTTGCGACGGGCTCGTCGCCGCCACCCCGACCGGCTCTACCGGCTACAACCTCGCCAACAGCGGCCCGATCCTCGCCTGGGGCGTCGAGGGCTACGTGGTCAGCTACATCGCCCCTCACACGCTCACAGCCCGGGCCCTGGTCGTCGCCCCCGACGACGTCCTCCAGGTCGGCAACGCGGCCGGACGCGAGCCGGTGGAGATCGCCCTCGACGGCGAGAAGGTCACCGAGCTGGCGCCCGGCGCCGGCGCCGAGGTCAGCTTCCGCGATGACGTCGGCAGGCTGGCCCAGATCCCCGGCTCGAGCTTCTACGGCCGGATCAGCGAGAAGTTCGGTCACCTCGCCCACTAGGGCGAGGCTCCCCTTCCGACTGACGCTTTCGCCTGTTCGCGCGGGGAGGAGGGGCCTCTCCCAATGCTGTAGAAAATGAAGTGATGGAACGCAAGTGGTGGACCCTGCTGCTGGTGTCGATCGCGACGTTCATGTTGCTGCTCGACATCACGATCGTCAACGTCGCCCTGCCCGACATCCAGCGCGACCTCGACGCGAGCCTCTCGAGCCTGCAGTGGGTCGTCGACGCCTACTCGCTGATGCTGGCGGCGGTCCTGCTCACCGCCGGATCGCTGGGCGACCGCCTGGGCCGGCGGCGGGTCTTCTCGATCGGCTTCGGGGTCTTCACGCTCGCCTCGTTTCTCTGCGGGATCGCCGGCGACCCGACCCTGCTCAACCTCGCCCGCGGGCTGCAGGGAGTCGGCGGGGCGGCGATGTTCGCGACCTCGCTGGCGCTGATCGGCCAGGAGTTCCACGGCCGCGACCGGGCGATGGCGTTCGGGGTCTGGGGCGCGGTGATCGGCGGCGCGGTCGCGATCGGCCCGCTGGTCGGCGGCGTCGTGACCGAGCACCTCGGCTGGGAGTGGGTCTTCTTCGTCAACGTGCCGATCGGCCTGGTGGCGATCGCGCTGACCGAGGTGCGGCTCGAGAACGTCGCCGCCCAGGACGCCCAGCGGATCGACTTCCCCGGCCTGGCCACCTTCTCGGCGGCGCTGTTCCTGCTGATCTTCGGGCTGATCCGCGGCAACCCGGAGGGCTGGGGGAGCGCCCAGATCCTCGCCTCGCTGATCGGCGCCGCGCTGCTGCTGCTCGCTTTCGCCGCGATCGAGCTGCGCAGCCCGAATCCGATGCTCGACCTGAGCCTGTTCCGAAAGCCGGCCTTCAACGGCGTATCGGCGGTCGCCTTCGGCCTCTCGGCGGGGATGTTCGCGATGTTCCTCTACCTGACGATCTACATCCAGGGCGTCCTCGGCTACTCGCCGCTCGATGCCGGCCTGCGCTTCCTGCCGCTGACCCTGCTCTCCTTCTTCGTCGCGCCGATCTCGGGCAACCTCTCGCATCGGGTCTCGGTGCGGATCCTGATGGGAGTCGGGCTGGCGACGGTCGGCGTCGGCCTGTTGCTGATGCGCGGGGTCGGCGTCGACTCGGAGTGGACGACGCTGCTGGCCGGCTTCATCGTCGCCGGGGTCGGGATCGGCCTCACCAACCCGGGCATCGCCCAGGCGGCGATCGCCGTCGTCGAGCCGGCCCGGGCGGGGATGGCGTCGGGGATCAACACCACCTTCCGCCAGGTCGGGATCGCCACCGGGGTCGCCGGCCTCGGCGCTGTCTTCCAGTCGCGGATCGACTCCAAGCTCTCCGAGCTTCTTCCCAACGCGCCGCACGGGCTCAGCGATGCGGTTGCCTCCGGCGGCTCGGTGGGCGCGGGCCGCGTCGCGCCGCCCGCGATCCACGACCAGGTCGTCAGCGCCTCGAAGATCGCCTTCGTCAGCGCCTTCAACGACATCCTGCTGATCGCCGCCGTGCTCTCCTTCGCCGGCGCGGCGCTCGGCATCCTGCTGGTGCGCGACCGCGACTTCGTCGCGATCCCCGGCCAGGAGGCCCCGCCGCAGGAGCCCCGCGAGGCCGAGCCGGTCGCAGCCTAGGTCTGCGCCCCAACCACGTTCTTTCGTCCGGCCCTCCTTGGAGGCTGGGGGATGAGACCCCACCCAGCTCAACCAAGGAGGAACCGGATGACATTGCATCGCAACGCCAGGACGTGTCCAGCCTCAAGGCGGCTGATAGCTCGTCGCGTGCTCGAGGAAGGCTGGGGGCTGACGGCGGCGGCCGAGGCCGCCGGCGTCAGCGTGCCGACCGCGCGCAAGTGGGTGCGTCGTTTCAAAGAGGACGGCGAGGCAGGCCTTGACGACCGCTCCTCAGCGCCCAGACGCTGCCCCAACCGCACCCCGCGAGAGCGCGTGGGGGCGGTCCTTGCGCTGCGGCGGCTGCGCTTTACCGCCGAGCAGATCGGCGAGGCGCTGAGCATGCCGCACTCCACCGTGTCCTTGATCCTCAAGCGCGAAGGCGTTGGGCGCCTGCCTCGCTTGGGAGTCCAAGAGCCCGAGCGCCGCTACGTGCGCTCTGCAGCGGGAGAGCTGATTCACATCGACGTCAAAAAGCTGGGACGCATCGCCCGCCCAGGGCATCGGGTCACCGGCTCCAGAGCCCCCAAGGGCTATCACCTCCAGGCCTATGAGCAGGGCTGGGAGTTCGTGCACGTCTGCGTTGATGACGCCACCCGCCTGGCCTACGTCGAGGTCCTAGACGACGAGCACCCAGGCACAGCAATCGGCTTCCTGCGCCGGGCGGTCCGCTACTTCGCGGGTTTTGGGGTGAAGGTCCAAGGCGTGATGACCGACAACGGCAACCCCTACCGCTCCACTGCCCATGCGGTTGCCTGCCGCGAGCTGGGGATCCGCCACCTGCGCACCGAGGCCTACCGCCCGCAGACCAACGGCAAAGCAGAGCGCTTCATCCGCACCCTGGTCGATGACTGGGCCTACGCGGCTGTCTACGGCTCAAGTGATGAGCGCGCCCTGGCCCTGCCCGGCTGGCTCGATCACTACAACCACCATCGCCTTCACCGCGGGATTGCGAGGATGACTCCGATGCAACGGCTACGCGAGCTCCAAGCCAACAACCTGGCTGGAGCCCACACCTAGGCGGCGAGCGGGCAGATCCGTCGTGCCTCGCTGCTAGAAGCAGCGACGACGATGCTGCGCGAGCTGCGGATCGAGAACCTGCTCCTGATCGAGCGCGCCGAGCTGCGCTTCGAGCCTGGCTTCAACGTGATCACCGGCGAGACCGGAGCCGGCAAGACGATCCTCGCCCACTCGCTCGACCTCCTGATGGGCGGGCGGGCGCGGCCGCAGATCGTCCGCCCCGGTGCCGCGGAGGCCTGGGTCGAAGGGACCTTCGACCTTCCCGAGGACCTGGCGGCCGACCCGCAGCTCGCCGAGCTGGCCGAGCGGCTGCCCGACCGAAGCGGCGAGCTGATCATCGGCCGGCGGGTCGCGGCCTCGGGACGCACCGCCGCCTTCGTCGGCGGCCGGGCGGCGTCGGCGGCCGACCTGCAGCTGCTCGGGACGCGGCTGCTGGCCTTCTACGGCCAGCACGAGCACCGCCGCCTGGTGCTCTCCTCGGCCCAGCTCGAGATCCTCGATGGCTTCGCCGGCGAGCCCCACCTGCAGCGCCGGCGCAGCTACCGCCGCGCCCATCGCGGAGGCCGAGCGGGCCCGTCGCGCCCTGCGGGAGCTGCGCGAGCGCGACGGCGAGCGGGAGCGTGATCTCGACCTCTGCCGGTATGAGCTGTCCGAGATCGAGGCCGCATCGCCGGACAGCACCGAGGAGGCCGAGCTGGCCGCCGAGCGTGGCCGCCTGGCGGGCGCCGAGGGCCTGCGGGTGGCCGCCGCCGGCGCACTGGCGGCGGTCGCAGGATCCGATGAGGACGGGGGAGGGGCTGCCTTGGCGCTGGCCGCGGCCGAGGCTTCGCTCGCCGACGCGGCGGGGGTCGACCCCGGGCTCGACGAGCTTCGCGACCGGCTCGCCGTCCTCGCCGTCGACGCCGGCGACCTGGCGGGGGAGCTTCGCTCCTACGCGGAAGGGGCCGAGGCCGAACCCGGCCGCCTGGCAGCGATCGAGGAGCGCCTCGACGCCCTCGACCGGCTGAAGCGAAAGCACGGCGGCTCGATCGAGTCGGTGCTGGCGCACGCCGAGCGCTGCAAGGCCCGGATCGAGGAGCTCGAAGGTGCCGAGGAACGCGGCGCCGAGCTGGAGTCCCTGCTCAGAGCCGCCGAGGCGAGCCGGGCCGAGCTCGGCGCCGAGCTGAGCGCGGCAAGGCGGCGCGCCGCCCGCCGGCTCGAGAAGCGGCTCGCCAAGGAGCTCGAGGAGCTGGCGATGCCGGGCGCCAGGCTCGAGGTGCGGCTCGACCCGGTCGAGGGCGGGTTCGGGCCCCACGGCGCCGAGACCGTCAGCTTCCTGATCGCCACCAATCCCGGGATCGAGCCGGCGCCGCTGCGCGACGCCGCCTCGGGCGGGGAGCTCTCGCGGGTGATGCTGGCGCTGACCGAGCTCGGCGACGCGGCCGGTGCGCAGACGGTCTGCTTCGACGAGATCGACGCCGGCGTCGGGGGAAGGGCGGCGCGAACCGTCGGCGAGCGCCTGCGCGGTCTCGGTTCGGCGCGCCAGGTGATCTGCATAACCCATCTGCCCCAGGTCGCCTCGCTGGCGGGCGGGCACTTCCGGATCACGAAGCGCGTTCGCAAGGGCGAGGCGTTGGCCTCGGTGCAGCGGGTGGACGGCGAGGACCTGGTGGCCGAGATCTGCCGGATGCTGGGCTCCGACAGCGGCGACGAGGCGGCCAGCCGCCACGCCCAGGAGCTGCTCGAGGCCGCCTAGCTCTGCGCGCCAGGCACGTTCTTTCGTCCGGCCCTCCTTGGAGGCTGGGGGATGAGACCCACCCAGCTCAACCGAAGGAGGAACCGGATGACATTGCATCGCAACGCCAGGACGTGTCCAGCCTCAAGGCGGCTGATAGCTGGTCGCGTGCTCGAGGAAGGCTGGGGGCTGACGGCGGCGGCCGAGGCCGCCGGCGTCAGCGTGCCGACCGCGCGCAAGTGGGTGCGTCGTTTCAAAGAGGACGGCGAGGCAGGCCTTGACGACCGCTCCTCAGCGCCCAGACGCTGCCCCAACCGCACCCCGCGAGAGCGCGTGGGGGCGGTCCTTGCGCTGCGGCGGCTGCGCTTTACCGCTGAGCAGATCGGCGAGGCGCTGAGCATGCCGCACTCCACCGTGTCCTTGATCCTCAAGCGCGAAGGCGTTGGGTGCCTGCCTCGCTTGGGAGTCCAAGAGCCCGAGCGCCGCTACGTGCGCTCTGCAGCGGGAGAGCCGATTCACATCGACGTCAAAAAGCTGGGACGCATCGCCCGCCCAGGGCATCGGGTCACTGGCTCCAGAGCCCCAAGGGCTATCACCTCCAGGCCTATGAGCAGGGCTGGGAGTTCGTGCACGTCTGCGTTGATGACGCCACCCGCCTGGCCTACGTCGAGGTCCTAGACGACGAGCACCCAGGCACAGCAATCGGCTTCCTGCGCCGGGCGGTCCGCTACTTCGCGGGTTTCGGGGTGAAGGTCGAAGGCGTGATGACCGAACAACGGCAACCCCTGACCGCTCCACTGCCCATGCGGTTGCCTGCCGCGAGCTGGGGATCCGCCACCTGCGCACCGAGGCCTACCGCCGGCAGACCAACGGCAAAGCAGAGCGCTTCATCCGCACCCTGGTCGATGACTGGGCCTACGCGGCTGTCTACGGCTCAAGTGATCGAGCGCGCCCTGGCCCTGCCCGGCTGGCTCGATCACTACATCACCACCATGACGCCTTCACCGCCGGGATTGCGAGGATGTACTCCGATGGCAACGGCTGACGCCAGCTCCAAGCGCAGACAACCTGGCTGGAGCCCACACTAGCCCGGCGCACGAGAGCACCCGAAAAATGGCCGGAATCGGGCCTGCGCGGGTAACCTGACCCTGTGGCAACCGCCAGCCGCACCCGGTTTGGCCGTTCCCTGCTGTCCCGGCGAAACGGAAACAGCCAGAACGGCGTAATCCACGGCACCGCCCGGCTTGGTCGCAAGACCAAGCATCTCGTCAAGCGCCTCGGCCCAGGCGACATCGCCGTGATCGATCACACCAACATCGATCGGATCGCCGCCGAGGAGCTGATCGCCACCGGGGTCGCCGCGGTGATCAACGCCTCCGACTCCAGCAACGGCCGCTATCCGAACGCCGGGCCCGTGCTGCTGGCCCGGGCCGGGGTGCGCCTGGTCGACGCACCACGGTCTCCGATCTTCGACCGCCTCAAGGACGGCGATCCGGTCACGATCGAGGGCGGCAGGGTCCTGCGGTCGGGCGAGGAGATCGTCACCGGCCGGGTGCTCGAGGCCGACCAGCTCGAGCGCCAGCTCGAGGAGCAGCGCCAGCGCGTCGACGACGCGCTCTCGGACTTCGCCGAGAACACGATGGCCCACCTGCGCCAGGACGCGGACCTGCTGGCCGGACGGGTCGAGTTCCCGATCACCCGGACCAAGTTCCGCGATCGCCACGCCCTGGTCGTCGTTCGCGGCACCACCTGCCACCGCGACCTGCAGGCGCTGCGCGCCTACATCCGCGACGTGCGCCCCGTCCTCGTCGGCGTCGACGGCGGCGCCGACGCGATCCTCGACGCCGGCCTGAGGCCGGAGATGATCGTCGGCGACATGGACTCTGCCTCAGACGCGGCGCTTCGCTCCGGGGCCGAGCTGGTCGTTCACGCATATCCGGACGGCCAGGCGCCCGGGCGCCAGCGGCTGATCGATATGGGGCTCGAGCACACCGTCGTCCCCGCCGCGGGCACGAGTCAGGACGTGGCGATGCTGATGGCCGATGAGAAGGGGGCGGCCCTGATCGTCAGCGTCGGAGCCCACTTCAACCTGATCGAGTTCCTCGACCGCAGCCGCGGCGGGATGTCGTCGACGTTCTTGACCCGGCTGCGGGTGGGGGAGAAGCTGGTCGACGCGAAGGGCGTGAGCCGGCTCTACAACCCCGGCGTCGGCGGCCTTCTGTTCGGGCTTTTCGTGCTCGTCTCGGTTGTCGTGATCGCGGTCGTGATCGCCAGCTCCGACAGCCTCAGGGAGTTCGTCGACCTGCTCTGGTTGAAGATCAGGGTCCTGCTGGACTGAGCTGAGATGGGCTACAGCTCGCGCTATCACGCGGCCTCGCTTGCGGCTGTGTTCCTGGCCCTGGCGATCGGGATCCTGATCGGGGTCGGGTTCGGCGACAACGTTCTCACGAACACCAAGAAGGACCTCGAGGCGAGCCTCACCGGCGACCTCGAGGCGGCGCGAAGCCACTCCGACCAGCTCGCCGGCCAGCTCGCGCGCTCGAACGAGTTCGAGCAGCGCATCTATCCGGTCCTGGTCCGCGGCCAGCTTCGCGGCCGCAGGGTCGGCGTGCTGGCGCTCGGCGGCCTGCCCGACGACATCTCTCGTTCGATCGAGGACGCGCTGGCGCCGACCGGGGCGCAGCTGGTCGCGGTGGGCGTGGTCAGCGAGCCGCCCGACCTCGCCAGCCTCTCCAGCGTCCTCGACAAGACCCGTCTCTTCGACCTGCAGACCAATGACGACTCGATCGAGGCCCTCGGCAAGGGGGTGGGGCGCCAGTTCGTCTTGGGCGGCGACCTCCTCAACAAGGTCGGAAGCCGGCTCTTCTCGCGGGCCTCAGGCGACTTCGGCGGCCTCGACAACGTGATCGTGGTTCGCCAGCAGCCCTCCGACCTGGACCCGCAGGCAAAGGCGCAGAACGGCAGGCTCGAGTCCGGGCTGCTGGACGGAATCGCCGCCACCGGCGTCAAGCCGGTCGGGGTCGAAAGCACCGAGACCGATCCCTCCTCGATCTCCTTCTTCTCCTCCCATGACCTCTCGACTGTCGACGACGTCGATTTCGTCTCCGGCCAGGTGGCGGTGGTGTTCGCGCTGCTCGGAGCCGAGGGCAGCTTCGGCGTCAAGGAAAGCGCCGACCGCCTGCTGCCCGACCTGTTGACGCCCTCCCCTCAGATCAGCCCGGCTGTTCCATAGACCTTGGACTGGGACTGGATAGGGCTGCCGCTCTCGTTCGCCCTCGCCCTGCTGATCGTCCCGGCAGGGGTGAGGGGGATGGTCGAGGCGGGACTGGTGCGCCAGAACTACCGCGGGCGGTCGCTGGCGTTCCCGCTCGGCGCCCTGCTGGCGACCGCGGCGCTGGTCGCCCTCGCTCCGCTTGCCTTCCTCAACGACCGCGCCGACCTCGACCTGCTCGACCCCGAGCTGCGGCGCTGGATCACCTACGTGCTCGGGATCGCCTTCCTCGGCTTCCTCGACGACTCGCTCGGTGGGATCCCGGGCGACAGCTCGCCGCGCGGCTGGCGCGGCCACGCCCGAGCGCTGCGCGAGGGTCGCCTCACAACCGGGGCGATCAAGGCGATCGGCGCTCTGGCGCTGGCCGCCTACGTGGTCTCCGGGCGCGGGCTCGAGTCATGGCGCTATCTGGCCGACGTGGCGCTGCTGATCCTGACCACGAACCTGTTCAACCTGATCGACCTGCGCCCCGGTCGGGCGGAGAAGGCCCTGGTCCTGCTCGGGGCCGGCCTCTGTCTCGGCGCCTGGACCGGGGAGCCGCTGGAGCTGATGGGGATCTTCGTCGGCCCGATCCTTGTCGGGGCCTGGTTCACGCTGCGTGAGCGGGCGATGCTCGGCGACACCGGAGCGAACCTGGTCGGCGCGGTGGGCGGGATCTGGCTCATCAGCACCCTCGGGGGCAGCGGGCGGCTGATCGCGCTCGCGGTCGTCGTCGCCCTCACGGCTTACGGCGAATTGCGGTCGATTTCTCAGGCGGTGCAATCGGTTCCGCTACTTCGATCTCTAGACTCGCTGGGCAGGGTCAATGAGTAGGCGCAACCACGGCGACACCCGATTCATCTTCGTCACAGGCGGAGTGGTGTCGGCTCTCGGCAAGGGGATCGCATCGGCCTCGATCGGCCGCCTGCTGGTCAGCCGCGGCTTCCGCGTGCAGCTGGAGAAGTTCGACCCCTACATCAACGTCGACCCGGGGACGATGAGCCCGTTCCAGCACGGCGAGGTCTTCGTCACCGAGGACGGCGCCGAGACCGACCTCGACCTCGGCCACTACGAGCGCTTCACCGACGAGAACACCTCGCGGGCCTCAAACGTCACCGCCGGGGCGGTCTACAACTCGGTGATCAAGCGCGAGCGCCGCGGCGACTATCTCGGCGCCACCGTGCAGGTGATCCCGCACATCACCGACGAGATCAAGCACCGGATCCTGATCGTCGCCGAGTCGCAGGCCGTCGACTTCGTGATCGTCGAGATCGGCGGCACGGTGGGCGACATCGAGTCGCTGCCGTTCCTGGAGTCGATCCGGCAGCTCTACACCGACCTCGGACCGAAGCGCTGCATGTTCGTGCACCTCACCCTGGTGCCCTACGTCGGCCACGCCGGCGAGCTGAAGACCAAGCCGACCCAGCACTCGGTCAACGAGCTGCGCCGGATCGGGATCCAGCCCCACGCCCTGATCTGCCGCTCCGAGGGAGGGCTCGACCGCGAGATCAGGCGCAAGATCGCCCTTTTCGCCAGCCTCCCCGAGGAGGCGGTGATCTCGGCCCGCGACGTCGACAACATCTACAAGGTGCCGCTCGTCTTCCGCGCCGAGGGGCTCGACGATCTGATCCTCGACCACTTCGGCGTCGAAGCTCCCTCCCCGGAGCTGGGCGAGTGGGAGGAGATGGTGCGGCGCGCCGACGCCGCCCAGGGCAAGGTCAAGATCGCCCTGGTCGGCAAGTACGTCGGCCTCGCCGACGCCTACAAGTCGGTGATCGAAGCGCTCGAGCACGGCGGCTTCCATCACGGCGTCAACGTCGACGTGGAGCTGGTCGACTCCGAGGAGTTCGACCCCGAGCGCCTCGACGACGCCGACGGGATCCTGATCCCGGGCGGCTTCGGCGAGCGCGGGATCGAGGGCAAGGTGCAGGCCGCGCGAATCGCCCGCGAGCGCTCGATCCCCTACCTGGGGATCTGCCTCGGGATGCAGATCGCGGTGGTCGAGTTCGCCCGCACCGTCGCCGGCATGGAGGGCGCAAACTCCTCCGAGTTCGACCCTGAGACGCCGTTCCCGGTGATCGACCTGCTGCCGGAGCAGAAGGAGGTCTCCGAGATGGGGGGGACGATGCGGCTCGGCGCCGACCCGGTGAAGCTTCACGACGGGACGCGGGCGCGCGAGATCTTCGGCGAGGCCGTGATCTACAAGCGACACCGCCATCGCTACGAGGTCAACAACATGCTCCGCCGCCGGCTCGAGGACGAGGGCCTGATCTGCGGAGGCACCTCGCCCGACGAGCGGCTGGTCGAGATGATCGAGCTGCCCGACCACCCGTTCTTCGTCGCGTCGCAGTTCCACCCCGAGTTCAACTCGCGCCCCAACCGCCCCGAGCCGCTGTTCCGCGAGTTCGTCGGCGCCGCGGCGGAGCTGGCCCGCGATCGCGGCGAGACCCCCGCCGAGGCCGAGGAGTTCGAGGGCCCGCGGGTCCGTCGCACCTGATCCTCAGCGCTTGGCTGCGGCCCTAGCTTTCTGGCCTTCGCGGGTCTAGCCTCAGCATGTGAGCGATTCCCACGAGCAGCTGGTGCGACGCATCTTCGAGCGCTGGAACATGGGCGAGCGGGTGCTCGACCCCGAGGAGATCCATCCCGACGCGGTCGTCTACTCGGCGATGACCGGTGACACCTTTCGCGGACTCGATGGGGTGCGGCGCTGGATGGCCGAGATCGACGAGCAGTTCGAGGACTGGGTGCTGTCGATCGAAGAGGTCCGCAGCGTCCCCGACGACCGCCTGCTCGTGCTGGGCTCGGTCCATTTCCGCGGCCGCTCGAGCGGGGTCGAGTTCGACCAGCCGATGGGATGGCTGGTCGACTTCGAGGGTGACCGGGTGATCGCGCTGCACAACATCATTGGGCACGACGCCGCGATCGAGGCCGCCGGACTGGCGACCAACTCATAGCCTTGGGGAAGTGACCAGCGACCAGCGTCTTCACGATCGCTTCGTCCGCCTCTGTGAAACCCCCAGCCCGACCGGGGAGGAGCGGGCGGTTGCCGACGCGGTCGCCGCCGAGCTGCGCGAGCTCGGCGTCGAGGTGACCGAGGACGACGCCGCCGGGCCGGCCCGCGCCGGGGCCGGCAACCTGATTGCCCGCATCCCCGGCGCCGACGACCGCTGGGTCGCCTTCTCCTCCCACCTCGACACGGTCCCGCACGAGGAGCCGATCGAGGTCGAGCTCAGCGACGGCGTCTATCGCAGCAAGGGCGAGACGATCCTCGGCGCCGACAACAAGGCCGCGGTGACCGTGCTGATCGAGCTCGCGGCGCGCCACGCTTCAGCGCCGCCGCCGGTCGGGCTGGAGCTGATCTTCACCGTCGCCGAGGAGGACGGTCTGCGCGGCGCCAAGGCGCTCGACATCGATGCCCTGCGCTCACCGCTGGGCTTCGTGATCGACCATGCGAGCCCGATCGGCGAGGTGATCGAGTCCGCCCCCACCTACCAGCGGCTGATCGCCGACTTCGAGGGGGTCGAGGCGCACTCCGGGATCAACCCCGAGGACGGCCACAGCGCGATCGCCGCGGCCGCGGCCGCGATCGCGGCGATGGAGCTGGGCCGGCTCGACGACGAGACCACGGCCAACGTCGGCGTGATCGAGGGCGGCACCGCCTCCAACGTCGTCGCCGGGCACTGCCGGATCCTCGGCGAGGCGCGCAGCATCGATCCCGATCGCGCGGCGTCGACGATCGGGTCGATGGTCGACGCCTGCACCCGGGCGGCCACCGAGCACGGCTGCGACGTCGACACCCAGGTGATCGAGATGTTCCGCGGCTACCGGGCCGACCCGGCCTCCGAGCCGCTGCGGCTCGCCCTCGCCGCCCTCCAGCGCTGCGGGCACGAGCCTCGCCGCACCGCCACCGGCGGCGGCAGCGACGCCAACGCGCTGATCGCGGCGGGGTGGGACTGCGTGCTGCTCGCCAACGGCACCGACGCCAACCACACGCCGCAGGAAAGCGTTCCCGCGGCGCATCTCGACCAGATGCTGGCGATCTGCGAGGCGATCGTCGAGGAGGCGGGGAAGGCTTGAGCTTGAGATGCTGAGCCTGCGCCGCGGTGTCGTCGTCTCCGAGGACCCACTGGTCGTCGAGGTGGGCGGCGAGCGGCGGCCGGCCTGGGCCGACCGCGAGCTGGTCGGCGAGGTGCGCGAGGGTGACGAGGTCGTGGTCAACACCGAGAGCCTCGACCTCGGCCTCGGCTCGGGCGGCTTCGACGTCGTCCACGTCAACCTCACCCGGGGCCTGGAAGGCCATGGCGCCGCCGGAGAGCACGTGATGAAGCTCAACTACACCTCGCTTCAGCATTCGGTCGAGCCGGTCGAGCCGCCCGGCGAGGAGGTGGTGGGGGATCCCGGGGTCGGCCCACCGGTGCTGGTGATCCCCCTCCACGGCCACCTCGCCCCCGCGGCCTGGGCGGTGGCCCAGGCCGCGTCCGGGCTCAAGGTCGGCTACGTGCAGACCGCCGGCGGGGCGCTGCCGGGCTCGCTCTCGACCGATCTCGGGACACTGCGCGAGCGCGGGCTGATCTGCGGCCAGATCACCGCCGGGGCCGCCTACGGCGGCGAGCGGGAGGCGATTACCGTGATCGGCGGGCTGAACGCTGCGGGGGCGCTCGGTTGGGACGCGGTGATCGCCGGGCCGGGGCCGGGGATCATCGGCTCGGGGACCCACTTCGGCCACGGCGGGATGTGGGCGCTCGACACGGCGCACGCGGCTCTCGCGCTGCGCTATCGGACCCTGCTCTCGCCGCGGCTGTCGGAAGGCGACCCGAGGCCCCGGCACCGCGAGGTAAGCCATCACACCGGCACCGTCCTGCAGCTGCTGCTCGCCGGTGTCGAGGTGCCGGTGCCGGAGGGCGAGGAGGCGGCAATCGCCGAGCTCGAGCCGCTTGCCGAACGGGGTCACCGCATCAGCCCCCAGCCGGTCGACCTCGAGGGGTACACGGCCAGCGGCCTGCCGGCGAAGGTGATGGGACGCGGGATCGACCAGGACCCGCTGTTCTTCGCCGCCGCCCTCGCCTCCGGCGCCGCGCTTGCCGCCGCGGCCCGCGGGTAGGGGGAGGCGGTGCAGCGGACCGGCTCGAAGACCACCCACGAGGGCAAGCTGGTCTCGGTGCGGGTCGACGAGTTTCGCTACGAGGACGGCTCGACCTCGGAGCGCGAGGTCGTCGTCCACTCGGGCGCCGTCGCGGTGATCGCCCACGACGACCGCCGTCTGTTCATGGTCCGCCAGCCGCGCGAGGCGGTGGGGGAGGAATCGCTTCTGGAGCTGCCCGCCGGGAAGCTCGACGTCGAGGGGGAGTCGCCGCTTGACTGCGCCAAGCGCGAGCTGGTCGAGGAGGTCGGGGTGGAGGCGTCCGAGTGGCGCGAGCTGAAGCGCATCTACTCCAGCCCGGGCTTCACCAACGAGGAGGTCCGGATCTTCGTCGCCACCGAGCTGCGCCAGGTCGACCCCGATCCTTCCGACGAGGAGCGGATCGAGATCGTCGAGGTGCCGCTCGACGAGATCGACCAGGCGATCGAGTCCTGTCTCGACGCAAAGTCGCTGGTCGGGCTGCTGCTGTTCTGGGCCGAGCTTCGCTGAGCGGTCGCGGCCCGGCACAACCGTTGCGGGGCAAGGGGAACGTGCTGCGTCGGAGAAGGGGCCGGCATGAACCCGACAGTGGTGCAGGAAAGGGCCCCGGCGAAGGCGAGCGAGCGCTTCGAGGGGCTGGTGCTCGAGTTTCTCGCCTACCTGGAGCTGGAGCGCGGGTTGTCGCGCAACACGCTCAACGCCTACAGGACCGACCTCCTCCAGTACGGAAGCTTTCTCGCCGAGCGCGACGCCGACGCTCTGACCGTCGGCTCCGGAGACGTCTCGGAGTTCCTCGCCGAGCTCGCGACCGGCAACGGCACCGCGCCCTGCGCGGCGGCGACGATCCACCGCAAGGCCGCCTGCCTTCGCTCCTTCTACAAGCACCTCCGCCGCGAGGAGCTGGTAACCGAGGATCCGACGGCGGCGCTCAGCGCTCCGCGCCGGGCCCGCAAGCTGCCGCACGTCCTCAATTACGCCGAGGTCCAGCGCCTGCTCGCGGCTCCGCGCGGCAGCGAGCCGACCGCGCTGCGCGACCGCGCGCTGCTCGAGGTGATGTACGCCTGCGGGCTGCGGGCATCGGAGACGATCGGCCTGGAGCTTTCGGCGATCGACCTGCAGCACGGCTTTCTGCGCGCCTTCGGGAAGGGATCGAAGGAGCGGCTGGTCCCGCTCGGGACCAAGGCGGTGGCGGCGATCAACTCCTACCTGCGCGGCGGGCGGCCGAAGCTGGTCGGCCAGCGCCAGGAGCCGAAGCTGTTCGTCAACTTCCGCGGCGGGCCGTTGACCCGCCAGGGCCTCTACAAGATCGTCCAGAAGAACGCCCGCGAGGCCGGTCTGGAGGGCAAGATGAGCCCGCACACGCTGCGCCACAGCTTCGCCACCCACCTGCTGGCCGGCGGCTGCGACCTTCGTGCGGTGCAGGAGATGCTCGGGCACGCCGACGTCTCGACGACCCAGATGTACACGCACCTATCGGGCGAGCAGCTCAAGGAGGCCTACTTCCGGGCCCATCCGCGGGCAGTCGCTCGCTGAGAGCCACCCGCCGCAACGCCGGCTGAACCCGCCCGCGCCCTGATAGAACGGGCCGGTGGGACGACGCAGGCCCGCCTTGCTCGCGATCCCCGCGCTCGTCGCCTGCGCGGGGTGCGGCAACGCGCGCAGCGAGCCCACCGGGACCTCCGGGATCGGCCCGCCGGTCTCGATCGTCAACTTCACCAGCCCCTCGGGCGACGTCAGCTTCGGCCGGCCGTCCAGCTGGAGCCTCACCGCCGGCACACCGCCCGAGGTGGCTCAGGTCTCCTCCGGCGGCGCAGTCGACACCGTCTACGCCTATCCCCGCTCCGAGATCCCGCTCGACACCAGCGAGGCCGAGGCGGCGCGGCAGCGCCTGCTGCGCTCGCTTGCCCAGCGTGACCCCGGCTTCGAGGTGCAGAGCAGCCGCGTGCGGCGTGATCGACGAGGCCCCCGCGGTCGAGATCGTCGGGCGGGGCAGGATCGCCGGTCGCCGTGTGATGACCAAGAGCGTCCACGTCTACAAGGGCAGGGTCGAGTACGTGATCGACGCCTACTCGCGGCCGGCCGAGTTTCACCGCGCCGAGACCGACGCGTTCAACCCGCTTCTGGCGTCGCTCCACGTCCGTGGCGTCCCCGAGCCCAACGACATCGGCAGGCGGATCGAAGGGCGGCTGATGCCGGAGCTGCCCGAGGTCGAGACGATCCGCCGCCAGCTCGAGCCGGAGCTTCGCGGCCGCGTCATCGAGGGACTCGAGGTCCTCGACCCTCGCTGGACCCGCCCGGTCGATCCGCGCGAGGTGGAGCGGTCAGGTCAGCGGCAGGACGATCGGCTCGCTTCGCAGGCGCGGCAAGTACCTGCTCCTCGACCTCGACCGCGACCTGACCCTGGTCATGCACCTGCGGATGACCGGCAACCTGATCCTGGTCGACGAGGGCGACCTGGTCGCGGCGGTGGACGAGGGCGACTTCGAGTCGGCGGGGGAGCGGTTCCTGCGTGCGCGCTTCTCGCTCGACGACGGGCGCGAGCTGCGCTTCAGCGACGCCCGGCGCTTCGGCGAGGCCTTCGTGATCCCCACCGCACGGCTCGACGAGCGGTTCAGCGGACGGCTCGGGGTCGAGCCGCTCTCGGAGGAGTTCACGACCGAGGAGATCGAGCGGGTCGCGGCGGGGCGCACAGCGCCGCTCAAGTCGTTCCTGCTCGACCAGTCGGGGATCGCCGGGGTCGGCAACATCTACGCCGACGAGGCGCTCTGGAGGGCGGAGCTTCACCCGCTCTCGCCGGCGGGATCGATGCGCCACGAGCACGCCGAGGCGCTGCGCGAAGGGGTCGTCGAAGCGCTGCTGGCCGGGCTCGCCGGCGGCGGTGCCTCGATCGACGACTACCTCGACTCGCGCGGCGAGCGGGGCTCGATGCAGGACGAGTTCCTCGTCCACACCCGTGAAGGGGAGCCCTGCCTGCGCTGCGGCACTCCGATCCGCCGCATCGTCGTCTCCGGCCGCTCGACCTACTTCTGCCCGGGGTGCCAGGTGCGGCTGCGAAGGCGGCCGCGACGCAGGCGCCGGAGGCGGCGGGCCGCTACCTCTTGACGGTCAGCCTGAAGGTCTTTGGCGCGCCGTCGCTGGTGCTCCGGACCTTGGACCTTGACCTTGAATACTGTCCAAACGTGCTGTCCCCTCCCCAAGGATTCTCGGTCGGCCACTGGACCGATGCCGAGGCGCGCACCGGCTGCACAGTGGTGATCGCTCCCCCGGACAGCCACGGCGGAGTCGACGTGCGCGGCGGCGGGCCCGGCACTCGCGAGACCGACGTGATCGGGCCGATGGCCGGCGAGCACGAAGTGACCGCTGTCGTGCTGGCCGGGCGCAGCGCCCACGGCCTCGCCGCCGCCGACGGAGCAGTGCGCTGGCTCGAGCGGCAGGGCCGCGGCTATCTGACCCCCGGCGGGCTGGTGCCGATCGTCCCCGCCGCCGTGGTCTACGACCTGATCGAGGGCGACCCCTCGGTGCGCCCGGGGCCCGAGCAGGGCTACGCCGCCTGCGAGGCGGCCGGACCCGGAGTTCCGCAGCGCGGCCGGGTCGGAGCGGGAACCGGCACCGCGGTGGCGAAGCTCTTCGGCCGCGAGCGGGCGGCGGAGGCGGGGGTCGGGTACGCGGCGATGCGAAGCGGCCGCGGCGAGACCGTCGCTGCGCTCGCGGTCGCGAACGGATTCGGGGACGTGATCGACGAGAAGGGCGCCCTGCTGGCCGGACCGCGCGGAGACGACGGCGGGATGCGCTCGACAGCCGAGGAGATCGCGGCGATGCAGGGGCCGCCGGACTGGACGCAGCTGGCCGAGCGCAACACGACGCTGGTCTGCTTGATGACCGACGCGCCGCTGACCCCACCGGGATGCACGCGGGTCGCCCGGATGGCGAGCGGGGGAGTGGCACGAGCGGTGAACCCGACCTTCTCCGACGTCGACGGCGACGTCGTCTTCTGCCTGGCGTCGGGAAGCGGGGAGTCGGACCGGTTCACCGCGACCGCGGTCGGGACGATCGCCGCGACCGTCACCGCGGCGGCGATCCGCGACGCGGTTCGGTCGGCCGCCTGACCGCGTATCCGTCCGACCCTCGCGCAACGCTCGGGGGCCGATGCCTGGAAGCTTCAAGACCGAGGCAGTGGTCCTGCGCAGCATTCGCTTCGGCGAGGCGGACCGGATCCTGCACCTCTACAGCGCCCAGCGGGGGCGGATCGGGGCGATCGCCAAGGGGTCGCGCCGGCCCCGCTCGCGGTTCGGGGGGCGGCTGGAGCCGTTCTTCCGGCTCGACCTGGTCCTCTACGAGGGCCGCGGCGAGCTGGCGACCGTCACCTCGGCCGCCACGGTGGAGGGCTATCCGCGCCTGCGCGAGAGCGCCGCGGCGCTCGGCGGCGCCGCCCGGGCCTGCGACGCGGTGCTGCGGCTGCTCGACGAAGCCCAACCCAACCTGCCGGCCTACAACCTGCTCTGCCGCTACCTGGCGATGCTCGACGGGACCGGCGAGCCCCCGGGGCTTGCGGAGGCGCTTGCCTTCCGGCTCAAGCTGGCGCTCGCCGCCGGCTTCGCGCCCGAGCTCGGCTCCTGCGCGCGCTGCGGCGAGGCTGAGCACCTGAGCGGCTTCTCGGGCGCCGCCGGCGGGGTCGTCTGCGTGAGCTGCGAGGGGGGTGCGTTCGAGCTCTCCCCGGAGGCACACGAGTTCATGGTCGAGGGGCTGGCGCGGCCGCTCGCCGAGGCTCCGGCGGCGCCGGCGGCGGCGCTGCGCCAGGCCGAACGGGCGGTCTCGGAGACGCTCGAGCACCACGCCCACGTGCGGCTGCGCGCTGCGGCCTAGTAGCAGACCTAGAATCGCCGCCCACCTTGCCGACCACCACCAGATCGCTGCAGGAGCGCGTCGAGGCGTGGGAGGCCGAGTTCCTCTCCGAGCACGCGACCCGCTCCTACCCGGCGCTTCGGGGGGAGGATGAGCCCGACAGCCCGGTGCGGACGCCGTTCCAGCGCGACCGCGACCGGATCGTGCACTCGCGGGCCTTCCGGCGCCTCATGCACAAGACCCAGGTCTTCATCGCCCCCGAGGGCGACCACTACCGGACCCGGCTCACCCACACTCTGGAGGCGTCGGCGATCTCGCGGTCCGTCGCCCGGGCACTGAGCCTCAACGAGGACCTGACCGAGGCGATCGGGCTCGGCCACGACCTCGGGCATCCGCCGTTCGGCCACCTTGGCGAGGAGGTCCTCGACGAGGCGATGAGCGAGCGCTGCGGGACCGGCTTCAAGCACAACCTTCACTCGCTGCGGGTGGTCGACGTGCTCGAGCGCGAGGGACACGGCCTGAACCTGACCGAGCCGGTGCGGGACGGGATCCTCAACCACACCGGCCCCGAGAAGCCGGCGACCCTGGAGGGGCGGATCGTTCGCCTGGTCGACCGGGTCGCCTACATCAACCACGACCTCGACGACGCCCTGCGGGCTGGGATCCTGACCCCCTCGGCTCTGCCCGCCGAGGAGATCGACCTGCTGGGCCCCACCGGCTCGAAGCGGATCGACACCCTGGTCCGCGACATCGTCGACCGCTCGGCCGGCGCCGGCGACATCGTCCAGAGCGAGGAGATCGGCGGCGCGATGCTGCGGCTGCGCAAGTTCATGTTCGACAACGTCTACCTCGGGACGGCGGCGCGCCGGGAGGTCGAACGGGTGCGCCGCACCCTGCGCGGCCTGATCGATTACTACATGGACGACCCCGCGCTGGTGCCCGCGCTGGACCCCGAGGCCGACGCCGGCCAGCGGGTGACCGACTACGTCGCCGGGATGACCGATCGCTTCTGCATAGCGCGCTTCCGCGAGCTCGCCCTGCCGGAAGAGGCACACTTCTAGTCATGAGCCGCTTCTCCCCGCAGAGCGTCGACCGGGTCCGCCAGGCCGCGGACATCATCGAGATCGTCAACCAGCACACCGACCTGCGCCAGCAGGGTGGCCGCTGGGTCGGGCTTTGCCCGTTTCACGAGGAGCGGACGCCATCGTTCTCGGTCAACCCGGCGGAGAAGCTCTACTACTGCTTCGGCTGCGAGGCGGGCGGCGACGTCTTCCGCTTCGTTCAGGAGAAGGAGGGGGTCGACTTTCCCGAGGCGATCGAGCTGCTGGCCGAGCGCTACGGGGTCGAGCTCGAGCGCGAGCAGGAGGACCCCAAGGCCGAAGCGAGGCGCAAGCGGCGCGAGCGGCTGCGCGAGCTGCTGACCCGCACCTCCGCCTTCTACTCCAGCTATCTATGGGACTCGAAGGAGGCCGGCAAGGCCCGCGCCTATCTGCAGGAGCGCGGCCTGGGGGAGGAGATCCTGCGCGAGTTCGGGGTCGGCTACGCGCCGAGCGCCTGGGACCAGGTGCTGACCCGGGGCCAGCGGGCCGGCTTCAGCGTCGATGAGCTGCGCGCCGCCGGCCTCGCCCAGAAGGGCCGCGGGGGCGGCGTCTATGACCGCTTCCGGGAGCGGATCACGTTCCCGGTCAGGGACGAGCGCGGCAGGGTGCTCGGCTTCGGGGCGCGGGCGATGCGCTCCGAGCAGGGCGCCAAATACATCAACTCGGCCGAGGGTGAGCTCTACTCGAAGAGCAGGACCCTGTACGGCTTCGACCGCGCCCGCTCGGCGATCGCCAAGGCCGGCAGGGCCGTGGTCGTCGAGGGATACACCGACGTGCTGGCGCTTCACCAGGCGGGGATCGAGGAGGCGGTCGGTGTGATGGGCACCGCGATCACCGAGCAGCAGGTGGAGATGCTGACCTCGCTGACCAAGGACGTCGTGCTCGCCCTCGACGCCGACCGGGCGGGGCAGGAGGCGATGCTGCGGGCGCAGCGCAAGGCGGCCGGCCGCCAGATGCGGATCCGGGTCGCGGCGATGCCCGAGGGAGAGGATCCGGCGCAGATGATCGCGGCGGAGGGGGGAGCGGAGCGCTTCCGCGCCCTCGTCGACGCCGCCCTGGAGCTGGCCGAGTTTCAGATCGGATTGGTGATCGATGCCGCCGACCTGTCGTCGCCGGTCGAGCGCGACAGGGCCCTGGGCGAGGCCGGGGCGGTGCTGGCGGAGATGCAGGAGGGCGTCAGCCGCGAGGAGCTGGTGCGATCGGTTGCCGGCCGGCTCGACGTCGACCCGGCGATGGTGGTGGGGCGGATGGTCGCTGCGCGCAAGGACCGGGGCGCGGACTCCTCGCCGAGTGAAGGCGGAGCGCAATCGGAGGCCACCGGGACGCTGACACCGCGCGAGCGCCGCGAGCGGGCGCTGCTGGCGATGTGCGTCTCCGATCCGAAGGCGGGGCGGGAGCTGCTCGAGCGATTGACGCCGGAGCACCTCTCGCCACTCGGGGCGCGGGCGGCAGGGTGGTTGAGCGCCCATCTCGACGCGCCGCTGGCGGGGCTGCCGCGCGAGGACGAGGAACTGGTCTCGCTCGTCACCCAGCTGGTGATGACCGCGGAGCGCGAGCCGGCATCGCGGGATGCGATGGAGATGAACTTCCTGCTGCTCGAGCAGCTGCGGCTGCGCGACCGGATCGCGGAGGCCGAGGCGGAGGGCGACGACAAGCGCGGGGCCGAGCTTCACCGCGAGCACGCCGCGGTGGGCGAGCGGATCCAGCGCCCCGAGCAATGGGACCAGGGCGACGCCTCGGAAGCCGCCTGACCCGAACGTACGTTCGCTTTTTCCGTCCGATCTTGACGCCATGATTTCCGCATGGACAAGCGGTTTCTGGAGGATTGCCTGGCGAAGGGAATGTCACTGGATCAGATCGGAACCCGACTCGGCAAGCACCCCTCGACGGTCAGTTATTGGCTCCGGAAGTACGACCTCAAACCGAGTGGAAAAGAGCGCCACGCTCCGACGGGCGCTGTTGATCCGAATCGCTTGGCGGAATTGGTGAGCAGCGGTGCCTCGATCAGAACGATTGCAACCGAATTAAGAGCGGGGTATTCGACCGTTCGGTATTGGCTGAAGAAGCTGGACATCGAGACATCTCGAAGCCGGTTGCGGCGCGAATGTGCAGCTGCTCGCGCACGTGACGAAGCTAAACCAACGATGACGTGCCCGAAGCACGGCGCTTCCACCTTTATCCGCCTGCCCCACGGCGGTTACCGCTGCTCGAAATGCAGCGGGACAGCTCGTTTCGCGTCGGAGGCGGTATGTGAAGCGCCGCCTCATCGAGGCATCTGGAGGAGCTAGTGCGCTATGCGGGTACGCGCGATATCCAGGGGCTCTCCATTTCCACCATGTCGATCCATCCCAGAAAGCCTTCGGCCTCAGTCGCAACGGTGTGAGCCGGTCATTGGATGCGGCGCTCGCCGAGGCGCGGAAGTGTGTTCTTCTTTGCGCCAACTGCCACGCCGAAGTCGAAGCCGGAGAGTCAAAGTTGCCGGACTTGCGCCCTATAAAGTGAAGACCTCGAGTTGCCTTCCGGGGTAGCTCGAACGGTCCGGGGTAGCTCAATTGGTAGATGCGCTCGGCTGTTAACCGAGAGGTTGTGGGTTCGAGTCCCACCCCCGGAGTTTCTGTAACGGATCTCTCCTAGCTCCCCGCGAGCTAGCCCTCCGCGAGACGCTCGACAAGCTCAGCGCCGCGAACCGCGCCGTCGTTCTCCCGCCGCCATGACGCAAGCTCGGCGGCGCGAGCGCTGAACGACCTGTCGCCGAGGATCCGCCGCACGGCCCAGCGCAGCGGCGCGGGCCTGCAGAGTCGCCAGGGCAGCGAGAGGCCGCAGCCCGCCCAGCTGACCCTGGCTGCGTTCTCGGCCATGTCGCCCGCCGCAGGGCAGCACAGCACCGGCGCCCCGGCGCCGAGCGCCCGCACCATCGTCCCGTGGCCGCCGTGGCAGACGACGAGCGAGGCGAGCGGCATCACCTGGCCGTAGCGCAGCCAGTCGACCACGACCGCGTTGCCCGGCACCTCGATCGGCTCCCGCACGTACTGGTTGGTCGTCGCCACGACCCGCAGCGGCTCATCGGCGAGCGCCTCCAGCGTCATCGTCACCAGCCGGCACTCGCGGTCCTTGGCGGTGCTCGGCGCGACCAGGATCAGGGGGTCGTCACCGGGGGGCAGCCCGACGTCGGGATAGGGCCGCTCGAACTCGATCGGTCCGGTGATCTGGACCCGCGGCGGCCAGCGGCGCGGGTATTCGAGCTGCGGGAACGTCGCCACCAGCGCCAGCTGCTCGCTGATCCCACCGTGAAAGCGCTCCAGCGGGGGCAGGCCGAGCGCAAGCCGCTGATCGTTGAGCTCCTCGCGGCCGCGGCGCAGGCCGATCTCCAGCAGCGGGCGGCCGGCGCGCCAGAGCGAACGGCCGATCGGTGTCCGCGGCAGCATCGCGCCGGTGGCGAAGAAAGGCGCCCCGTCTCCCTGCACCGGATAGGGGTGGGGGATGAGGGTCGCCCGCCGCGCCCCCGCCAGCTCGGCGGCGAGCGCCGGCGCCACGGTCAAGATGTCGCTGACGACGGCGTCGGGGCGCCAGTTCTCCAGGAACGGCTGCAACGCCCGCGCCGCCTCGGCCGCGGTGGCCTCGCCCGATCCGGCAGCCGGGGGCGGGAAGATCGTGTACTCCTCTGCCGCCGCGAACTCCAGCCCCAGCTCCTCGACGGCCTCGCGCCAGCGCTCCCAGGTCTCGACCACGACCTCGTGTCCGCGCTCGCTCAGCTCCCTGCCCAGGGCGATGGCCGGAAACGCGTGCCCCGCGTCGCCGAACGCCGCCACCATCACCCTCATGCGGGCATCCCGATGAAACTTCTCATTCGGCGGCCCCCGCCGGCAGCCGCGGCGCTCGGGCAGGCGCTATTCCTTGCGCCGTGAGCCGCCGCAGCAACCGTGCCGAGCGACTGCGAACCGCCGTCGAGCTGCTGCCGCGCCACACGCGAGAGGCGATGCTGCGCGGGATCGAGTCCAACGCGATCATCGTTGGCGGCTACACCGACGGTGAGGGGGGCGTCTGTCCGATGCTCGCCGCCCACCGCAACGGAGGACGCACGAGTCACGCCAGCTTCGCCCGCGCCTGGGACACCTTCACCGGCGCCGGCAAGCGCCCGCGGCGCGCCAGCCGCCGCGAGCTCCGCGTCCTGCGCACCTACCTCGAGATCAGCCTGCTCGAGGACGACACCGGGATCGGCGCGGGGACCTCGATCTCCTCGATCGCCGACCAGCTTCGGGCCGAGCGGCGCCAGCTCGCCGAGCGTGAGGGCCAGCGGCCCGGCGACCGCGACCGCGCCGTCGAGCTGCGCCCGCGGGCGCGCTGGTCGTGGCTGCGCCCGACTCGCCGCTACGACGTCTTTCAGGCGACGATGGCGGCCGCCTCCGAGCAGATGGCCGAGCAGCACGCCGACGAGCTGCTCGAGCGGCGCCAGCGCACGCACAGCTAGCGCCTCCGGGCTCCCTAGGGCGCTTCGTTCTCGCCGGGCCTGGCGAAGACGATCTCCGGGACGATGCAGTTGGGCGAGGTGCGGAGCAGGAAGCGCACCGCCTCGGCGATGTCCTCGGGGCGGATCATCTGCTCGCTGCTGACCTGCCCCTTGACGAACTCGGTCATCGGCGTGTCGACGAAGGCGGGGGCAAGGGCGGTCACCTGGATCCCCGAGTCGCCGACCTCCTTCTGCGTCGCCTGGCTGAAGTTGATCACCGCTGCCTTGGTGGCGGCGTAGACCGAGAGCCAGGGGGTCCCGGACTTGCCGGCGATCGAGGCGGTGTTGACGATCAGCGCCTTTCCATGCTCGGCCCCGGCCTCGCGCAGCATCGGCAGCGACTCGCGCGTCCCGATCACCACCGCCCGCAGGTTGACCCCGAGCTGCATGTCGAGGTGCTTGGTCTGGATCGAGTCCATCGCCGCGCCGATTCCGACTCCGGCGTTGTTGACAAGGACGTCCATGCGCCCGTACTGGTCGCGATGCGAGGAGACCAGGTCGACGACATCCTGCTCTTCGGTCATCTGGGCGGGGACGCTGTTGATCTCGAGGCCGTCTCGGCGCAACTCCTCGGCGGCGCCCTCCAGCTTCTCGGGCCGCCGCCCCGAGATCGTCAGCGCGTAGCCCTCCTCTCCCAGCGCTCGCGCAATCGCCAGCCCGATCCCGCTCGAAGCCCCGGTCACCAACGCCGCCCGATCCGCCAACCCTCCTCCTCTCGATCGCCTGCGTGGGCGCGGACCCTACCGCGGGCCGCCGGGGCCGGTCGCGTGCCGGAAGTTGCACGGATTCCCGCCTGAATAACATGGGCGTGGTGCGCACCTTCCGAGTCGCCAGCCTCGCAGGGCCGCTGCTGTGTGCCCTACTGCTCCTCGCCGGTTGCGGAGGGTCGAGCACGACTGCCACCTCCCAGAGCAGAGGAGCTCCGCCGGCGAAGGACTTTCCCTCGCCGGCCGGCAAGAGCCTGTACCAGGTGATGAGGCAGGCGGACGGCGGCGCCAGCACCCTGGTCCTGACGCCGACCGGCCAGGTCTTCCACCCGGGCGAGAACCGCTTCGGGTTCGGGGTGTTCACGCGCAGCGCCCGCAAGCAGGTCACCGACGCCCAGATCGCGCTCTACGTCTCCAAGGCACCGCCGCCGGGCTCGCTCCCGAAGCCCAAGGCCAACGGCGCCCCGGCGGCCGGCGGGGCGCAGGGGCGGCTCGCGGCCGCACTCGGCGGCAAGGCCTACGGCCCCTACCCGGCCAAGGTCGAGAGTCTCGCCACCGAGCCCGCCTTCCAGTCTCTGACGACGGCCAAGGATCCCGACGCCGGCAAGGTCGTCTACGTCACCCGGATCCCGTTCCCGAGCAAGGGCGAGTGGAGGGTCGGGGCTCTGATCAAGAATGGCGACCAGCTCAACGCGACGCTGCTGCCGAGCGCCGTCGTCGGCCGCTTCAAGGGGATCCCTCAGGTCGGCCAGCGGCCGCCCGACATCCACACCCCGACACCGCAGTCGGTCGGAGGGGATCTCAGCAAGCTGACGACGCGGATCCCTCCCGAGACCATGAACAAGGCCGACTTCCATGAGGTTCTCGGAAAAAAACCGATCGTGCTCTTGTTTGCGACCCCTCAGTTCTGCCAGAGTCGCGTCTGCGGCCCCGTCGTCGACATCGCGGCGCAGGTCCAGAGGGAGTACGGCGACAAGGCCGAGTTCATCCACATGGAGATCTACAACGACAACGATCCGTCCAAGGGCGTCAGGCCCCAGGTCCGCGCCTTCAACCTCCCGAGCGAGCCCTGGGTGTTCGTGATCGATCGCAAGGGCGTGATCCGCACCGAGATCGAGGGTGCCTTCGACATCGAGGAGCTGACCGATGCGGTCAGGCAGGTGACCTCGGGATGAGCGACGACAGCGAGGCGAAGCTGGTCGAATCGTTTGCAGGGGAGGCGCGTCGCCGCTGCGACGTGATCGTCGCCGGGCTCGAGACCGGGACCACCGATTACGAGGCTCTGCGGGCCGAGACCCATGCCCTCAAGGGAACCGCAGCGGTGGTCGGCCTGCAGCGGCTCGCGGAGCTGGCCGGGCTGATGGAGTCCGACCTCGCCGAGGCGGCGAAGACGGGACAGCTTCGGGAGAGCCGGGTGCGTCAGATATCCGACGCCGCTAAGGCGCTCGCCGAGGGGGCCGAGTCGGCCGCCTCCGGCGAGGAGGAGCCCCCGGACGTCGGGCGCTCACTGGCGCAGCTGTTCAGTGCCTGAGGTGCCCGACTCTCCCGCCCGCGAGCGCGAGGTCGCACAGGTCCGCTCATGGCTGCTCGGAACCGCTTCCGCCGGCCTTCGCCTGCTGGCCGCCGTCGCGGACCTGACCCACGCCGATGCGACCGACCAGATCGCCCGCAGCTTCCGCCAGGTCGCCGATGCCTACGAGGCGTCGAACCTCGGCGGCGCGGCGCGGGTCGCCAAAGCGATGGGCAAGGACGAGGGGCCGAAGGAAGGGTGATCGCCTAGGGCCGAACCCGGGCCGGGCGCCGTGACGTCGCGCTACGCTCGCAGCCACGGGCCGGTAGCTCAGTTGGTCAGAGCAGCGGACTCATAATCCGTCGGTCGGAGGTTCGAGTCCTCCCCGGCCCATAAGCAAAACCCTGTTGCCGCGGGTTCGAGTCCCGTCGCTCCCCGAGGTGGCCAGCTTACTCGCCGTTTAAGAAACTCTGGAAGGCTGCGCCTGGCCCGCCGGGGGAAGGGGCCGTCGCGAACCTCAGCCAATAAGGAGGAAATGTGAAGCGAAATATCTCGCTTGCCGTCGCGGGGCAGCGGTTCTCGCTCGGCGCAGCCATCGCGATTGCCGTCAGCTTGGCGGCAACGGCCGGCGCGGCCCCGACGACCGGCCTGCCGACCGTCTCGATTGCGATGGAGGCAAGTCAATCAGCGTTGGCGGAACGCTCCAGTCGGGTGCCGTCGACGTGAGCTCGACAAGCACCGCAAAGCGTGGGGAGCGACGTAGTTCTGGTGCACCCTGCGGGGGTTAGCCGATCAGCTATTCGCCTTCCTCGGCACGAAGGCCGCCCAGGATCCCAACAACGTGAGGCCCCTGGGCGCGATCACGCTGGGCGCTACGGCCCCGAAGGGCACGAGCGACGTTCAGACCGAGCTTCAACCCGGCCTGTACGTCGCCTTCGACGCCAGCCGCAACAACCCCACAGGTGGCCGCGGACGACGTTCGCGGTTTCAGGGGCAGCGGCACCCCGCATCCTTGCCGAGGGCAAAGGCCAAGGTGAAGGCGATCGAGTTCGCCTTCAAAGCGCCGAGCACGCTGCATGATGGCGAGCTGGTGCGATTCGAGAACAGAGGATTCCTCGTCCACATGATCGACGCGATCAAGGTCAAGGATCGCCGGAACGCCAAGACGCTGGTCAAGCTTCTGCGCGCAGGAAAGGACGGCAAGGCTTTCCACCTCGCGCAGGGCGACATCAGCTTCCTCGACCCCGTCTCCAGCGGAGCGGTGCAGCAGGAGAAGGTGAAGGCGAAGCCCGGCATCTACGTCCTGGCTTGTTTCATGGACACCCAGGACGGGCGTGAGCACACCCAGCTGGGCATGGAGCGGATCATCCACATCGCCAAGTAGCGGTCTGCAAGGTCTCGCCAGCGGCCCGATCCGACGAGCGCGGGTCGGGCCGCGGCAGTCGAGCGCCCGCGTGCTGCCAGTATCTGGTCGATAGCCGTGCTGATGGCTGCCGAAGCCGGCGCTTGGAATCTGGTCGAGGAGTACGGCTGAAAGACGACGAGCACTCGCTGATCCGTCGATTGGCTGAAAAGCGACTGGCGGAGGCGCCAGCGAAGGAAGCCAAAGTCGCTTTGGTGGGCTTTTGGGCCGGGTGCTTTCCAAAGCAGAGAATTTGTCCCGAATTTTGTCCCCGACTCCAGGCAACTCTATGGACAGGACCGAACCAGAGCGAGCTACTCGGACACGATCGAACCCCATAGGCGCGTCCCTGCCTACTCATAATCCGTCGGTCGGAGGTTCGAGTCCTCCCCGGCCCATCGCCGAAAAGACCAAATTTTTGGTCTTGCGTTCCGCGGTCGCCTCCATAGGATCCGACGATGGCTCCGACCGCAAATCCGGGGTGGGTGGGGAATTGATCGTCCTGGCCCTGCGGCTCGCCCTTGCGATCGTCTTTGCGGTCGCGGCCGTCGGAAAGATCGCCAACCGGGGGCGCACCGAAGCGACGCTCGCCGAGTTCGGGGTCGCGGACCGCCTGATCGCGCCGCTCGCCGTGGCGCTGCCCGTGGCCGAGCTGGCGATCGCAGCGGCCCTGCTGCCCGCTGCGACCGCTGCCTGGGCCGCCCTCGCCGCAGTTCTGCTGCTGGCGGCCTTCACCGGCGCGGTGCTGCGCGTCCTTGCCCGCGGCGAGGACGTCGACTGCAACTGCTTCGGATCGCTCGGGTCCAGCCGCATCACCGGATGGACTGCCGCCAGAAACCTCGTCCTGCTGGCCGTCGCCGTCGGCGTCGCCGCCGTCGGACAGAGCGACCCCGGACCTGGCGACGCTGGGCTGGATCGGCGAGCTCGACACCGCCCAGGCGGCCGCGCTCGGCGCCGGCGTCGCGATCGCCCTCGCCGGGCTCAACTTCGCCTTCTTCTGGCAGCTGATGCGCCAGAACGGTCGGCTGCTGGCAGAGCTGCAGGCCCTCAAGGAGGGATCGGCGGCAGGGTACGGCCCGCAGCCGGGCGACTTGGCTCCGGACTTCGAGCTTCCCGCCCTCGGCGGCGGAAGCGTCTCGCTCGAGCAGCTCCTCGGCGCCGATCGCGGGCTTGCGATCCTCGTCACCGATCCCGGCTGCGGCGCCTGCGACCCGCTGCTTCCCGAGGTGGGGCGGCTGCAGCGCGATCCGGCCACGCCGATCCCGCTGGTGTTGATCAGCCGCGGTGACCTCGACGACAATGCCGCCAAGGCTGCCGAGCACGGCCTCGAGCCGGTTCTGATCGAAGAGGGATTCGAGGTCTCGCGCTCGCTCGGCGTCAACGGCGCGCCCGGCCTGGTCCAGCTCGATCCCGAGGGGCAGTTCGTCGACAAGCCGGCGATGGGCGCCGAGCGGGTCGGGCAGGCGCTTGCAAGCCTGGCGTCCTCAGGGCCGGCAGATCCAGTGCTCACCGTCCACAAGGGAGGTTCCTGATGGCCGATGCGGGCTCACAGCAGATCCTCGAGCTGCTCACCACGCCGTCCGAGCGGCTGTCCGACGACATCGCGGTCTTCCGCAAGGGGCTTCGCCGCGCACACAAGCAGCCCTACGGCGTCCCTTCACAAGCCTGGTTCGACGCGCTTGCCGACATGCGGGTCATCTACCGCGACCTTCGAGCGCAGATAGATGCGGTGGACACCGCGGATCCCTCCAAACAGGACGCGCTCGACGGGCTCGACGCCCTGGACCGCAGCTTCGGCGCCCTCGAGCGCGGGTTCGAGCACGGGATGAGCAAGAAGGCGGTTCCGAAGCTCAAGAAGTCGCGCAGGGCCGGGAATTCGGGGGTCGAGAGCCTGCGCAAGGCGCGCAAGGGGCTTGCGACATGAGCCACTGGTTCGACCGGCTGGCCGTCCGTGCCGCCGATGAGGATGACAAGCGCCGACTGACCCGTCGCGAGGCTGTCGCCGCCGCCGCCTCCGGGGCTGCCGCCTTGAGCGTGCTCGGCTCGCCTTTCCTCTCCGACGCTCTGGCGAGCCCGGAATCGTGTCGCTGCTGGCAGAACGCATGGCGCAAATTCGATGAGGCGGACGACGACCTGTACAACCGCACGATTCGCGACCGCAGCGCCGTGGTCGTCCCATTCACCGGTGCCGTTTACGTCTTCGGTCTCGCCGGGCTGGGCGTGGGCACTACCCTCGGAGCCGTCGCACACTGTGGATGGTGCAGCGACGACGACATG
The DNA here is from genome assembly GCA_963772265.1 of uncultured Solirubrobacterales bacterium. Taxonomy (GTDB): domain Bacteria; phylum Actinomycetota; class Thermoleophilia; order Solirubrobacterales; family 70-9; genus Mayfieldus. Next base: position 39,315 of record CAVYWS010000009.1, read on the forward strand.
AAGAAACTCGGCAAGCCACCGCCCCCGAACTTCACGCCGTGCACGCACCGGGGCGGCCTGCGTCTGCGCGGCGACCAGTGCGGTGGCGATGTAAAACCGCAGCCCCCCGAGACCGGGTGCCCCGGGGGCACCAAGGACTGCGGAGGCGGTCTTTGCTGCTTCGGCAGCGACCTCTGCTGCGGCGGCTGCTGCTGCATCGTCGAAGTCGGCTGCACCTGCTGCGGCTGAGGGCTCGAGCTGAATCCGTCGGTCGGAGGTTCGAGTCCTCCCCGCCGATTGATCCTCGTGATCGCCGTGCTTGATGCAGCGATGCAGGTGCTGCTGCCCACAGGCGGCGCGGTCCGGCAGCTGCCCACGGTGTGAGCCTGAACCGGGGTCGTAAGACCAATGTCCAATTGAACCTTCGACTGCCTCGCCGCCAGTCTGTTCAGGCATCCATTCAGGCAAGGAGATGACAATGATCAAGCAAAGAACGCGAATCGCCGGCATCCTGGCCGGGGCGGCAGCACTGGTGGTCGCTGGTGGCGGCACAACCGCGCTGGCCGATCGCAACCATCCCGAGGACGGGCCCCACCAGAGCCAGTCCGGCCCGACGAGCGCCGTCGTCAAGCATTACGACGGCACCGTCCTCTCCAAGAACCGAGACGCGAGGACATTCAGAATGCGAACCGAGAGTGGCCGGACCCTGAAGTTCCGGGTCACCGGGAGAACGAAGTTCGAACGGATCAGTGGCTTCGGCGGCCTTTCCCGCGATCTTCGGATCGAGGTGAACGCGAAGCGCACCGACAACGGTCTGCTGGCGCTCAAAGTCGAAACGCAGGGCGGCGGTGGAGGAGGAGGCAGCGGTGGCGACGGTTCCCCCGGCGATGACCATGGCTCCGGCGGCCACGGCGCCGATGACGGCCCGAATCACAGCTAGTCGCTAAAGAGGTCGCGCAGAGGCAATCGAGCAGTCCCGCCCGTCGGCGGGACTGCTTAGCCGTTCCCCGGGGGATCGTCGGCCGGGGGGGTCAGCCCGTGGCGCTGTGCCCACAGCGCCGCCTGGGTTCGATCGGACACACCGATTCGCTCGAAGACGCGGGTCAGGTGTGCCTTGACCGTCTTCTCGCTGATCTCGAGCCGCCGCGCGATCCGCTTGTTCGGAAGGCCCTCTCCGACCAGGGCCAGCACCTCGCGCTCACGGCGAGTCAGGTCGACCGAGCGCTGCTCGGCGCGGTCCGAGAGCACCGCCTGGGCGGCCTTGGGAGCGAGCGGAGACTCGCCTCGGGCCGCCGCGCGGATCGCCTCGAAGAGCTCCTCCGGCGGAGCATCCTTGAGCAGGTATCCGACGGCGCCCGCGTCGAGCGCACCGAGGATCCGGTCGCGCTCGGAGAACGCCGTGAGGATCACCACTCGTGTTTTTGGCAGGACCTCGAGAATCCTGTGTGTTGCCTCGATCCCGTCGAGGATAGGCATCGTCAGGTCACACAGGACCACGTCCGGCCGCTGTTCTTCGGCCAACGACACCGCGCTCTCACCGTCAGCGGCCGTGCCGACGACCTCGATGTCCTCAGCCCCGGCGAGCAGCTTCTCGAGCCCGGCCCGGACGATCTCATGATCCTCGGCGAGGACAACCCGGATCATGGCGCGGCGGCCTCGAGACGGACGCGGGTACCGGCGCCCGGGCTCGACTCGATCTCCAGGGTCGCGCCCGCTTCTTCGGCGAGATCGCGCAGCAGCTCGAGCCCAAGGTGCCCGGACTGCGATTTCCGCTCGTCCGGCTTCGGCGCAAAGCCAAGGCCGTCGTCCTCGACGAGCAGCTTCGCGCCAGCACGATTTCGGCTGACACGTACTTCGACCCGCTTCGGCGAGGCGTGCTTGGCCGAGTTGCGGATCGCCTCTTGGGCAACCCTGAAGAAGAGCGCCTCGGTCTCGGGGGCGAGCTCGAGGTCCTCCGGGATCGCGACCCGTGTGTCAATGCCCCGCGCAGCGAGCGGAGCTACCAGGTCCGAGAGGGCGGCCGACAGTCCTGCCTCTCGCAGGCGCGGTGGGTAGATCTCCACAAGCACCCCCCGCAGCTCCCGCACGCTCTGCCGGGCCCGTTGCGCGCCGTCGCGTAGCGCCTCCTCCGCTGCATCGCCGTCCTCAGCTGCAGCGGCGAGCGAGTACGAAAGCCCGGCCAGGTCCTGAACGACGCCATCGTGGATGTCACCGGCGATCCGACGCCGCTCGGTCACCGATGCGTCGACGGCGTGCTGCAGGAGGGTCTCGCGCTCCTCGCTCGCCCGCCGGATCCGCCGCGCCATCGAGGCGGAGAGGGGCAGCTGCACGAGGTAGAGCAGGACGAGCGCGGCGATCAACGCCGGTGCGAAAGCGAGCCAGGTGTCACGGGCCCTCGACTCGACCGTGTCGAACTCCTGGTAGGCCTCGAAGAGCAGCGAACGCCCGTCCGGCCCGCGCACCGGCAGATACACCTCCAGCAGCTTCCCGCGCCCCCGCTCGAAGCGGTTCTCGGGGCGGGAGAGGTCGCTGACATCCGATTCGACTTTGCCGCTGCGAAGCGACGCCAGATCGTCTGGCGCCAATTGATAGTGCTGGCCGATCAGGCGGGGTTCGTCGGAGTACACGAGGCGGCCGGAGCCTGTCCAGAGCTTGACCCGCACGATCGGATCCACCAGCACGCGGCTCCGCACGATGCCGTCGAACCTCCGCACCGCGCGTGCCCGCCCCTTGAGTAGGCCACTGCTGAGGTTCGGCTCGACGATTCCTCTGCCGACCAGGCGAGTGACGTCCCGCGCTTGCCTCTGTGCCTCGGAGACACCCACATTGCGCAGGACGAAGAAGCTGATCACTCCCACCGCCGCCAATGCGACAGCGCCGGCGAGCGCGAACCTCCCCACGGCGCCGGCGACCGACGGATCGGCTCGCGCGGGAGCGTTCCATTTCAGGGGGCCGAGCTTCATCCCCATGCAGCTTGAACCCTCACGGGGATGGGGTCATCCAGACCCTCGTCGGCTTACGACGACTTGAGTAGAGCCGTGACCCGTGCCGCAAGGCGCTGTCCGCGTGCCGTCAGCCGGTACTCGCTGTGGGGGGGACGGCCAGGCATCAGGCGGCGCTCGACGATTCCCGCCGCCTCGAGTTGCTCGAGGCGGTCCGACAAGGTCGTGGGTGAGACGCCGGGCAGGGACTGGCGGAACTCGTTGAAACGGGCCGCCCCGCTGGAGCAGGCATAGATCGTCGCCAGCGTCCAGCGCCGCTCCAGCAGGTCCGCGACGGCGCGGAGCTGGGAGGGAACCGGATCGCAGCTACGACACCGTGGCGACATCGGCTCCCTGTCCCGCGGGCTCGAGCGCCCCGTCGAGCACCTCGTCGATGCTCATCACCGGGTGAAAGCTCATCTGCTCGCGGACCTCCTCGGGGACGTCGTCGAGATCGCCCCGGTTTCGCTCCGGCAGGAAGACCTCGGTAAGCCCCGCCGCGTGGGCGGCCAGCACCTTCTGCTTCAGGCCCCCGATCGGCAGCACCCGGCCCTGCAGCGTCACCTCTCCGGTCATGCCGACGGTGTGCTTGACCGGGCGGCCGCTGAGCAGCGATGCCAACGCCGTGGTCATCGCCGTTCCGGCGCTCGGCCCGTCCTTGGGGATCGCACCGGCGGGAACGTGGAGGTGGAACTCGCGCTGGAAGTCGGCGCCGTCTATCCCAAGCTCCTCGGCGTGCGAGCGAACATAGGAGAGCGCGATCCGCGCCGACTCCTTCATCACGTCGCCGAGCTGGCCGGTCAGCACCAGGCCCTGGTCGCCGTCCATCGCGGTCGCCTCGATGAACAGCACATCGCCGCCTGTCCCGGTGACCGCCAATCCGGTGGCCACCCCGGGGGTCGCGGTGCGCTCGACCGACTCCTGGAAGAAGCGCTGGCGGCCGAGGGCGTCGGTCACCGCGTCGGGGTCGATCACGATCGGCGCTTCGGCTTCGCCGGAGGCGATCCGGGTGGCGACGCGGCGAAGCAGCTTGCCCAGCTCGCGCTCGAGCTGGCGCACGCCGGCCTCTCGCGTGTACTCGGTCACGACCTTGCGAAGGAGCGCGTCTGAGATCTCGACCTCCTCGGCGCGCAGCCCGTTTCGCTCCAGCTGCCGCGGCCACAGATAGCCGCGCGCGATCGCCAGCTTCTCCTCGGTGGTGTAGCCGTCGAAGCTGATCACCTCCATGCGGTCGAGCAGGGGGGTCGGAATCGTGTCGGTGAGGTTGGCGGTGGCCAGGAAGACGACCTCGGACAGGTCGAGCTCGACGTCGAGGTAGTGGTCGCGGAAGGAGTGGTTCTGCGCCGGGTCCAGGACCTCGAGCAGCGCCGCGGAAGGGTCGCCGCGCCAGTCGGCGCCGACCTTGTCGACCTCGTCGAGCAGGATCACCGGGTTCATCGTCCCGGCGTCGCGCAGGGCGCGGACGATGCGGCCCGGAAGGGCGCCGATGTAGGTGCGGCGGTGACCGCGTATCTCGGCCTCGTCGTGGATTCCGCCCAGCGAGAGGCGCACGAACTCGCGCCCCAGCGAGCGGGCCACCGACTCCCCGATCGAGGTCTTGCCGGTGCCCGGGGGGCCGACCAGGGTGAGGATCGCGCCGTTGGCGCGGCTCTCCTCGGTCGCGCCGCGCTCCTGGCGCAGCTTGCGCACGGCGATGAACTCGGTGATGCGGCGCTTCACGTCCTCCAGCCCGGCGTGGTCCTCGTCGAGCACCTCGCGGGTGTGTTGCGGATCGAGAAGCTCCTCGGAGCGCTTCGACCACGGCACCGCGAGCAGCCAGTCGAGGTAGCTGCGGATCATCGATGACTCGGGCGACTGCTCGCCCTGGCGCTCCAGCCGTCGCAGCTCGCGCTCGGCCTGCTCGGCAACCGCCTCCGGCATCTCGGCCTCGGCGATCTTGCTCTCGTACTCGGCGATCAGGTCGCCCTCGTCCTCGCCGAGCTCCTTGCGGATCGACTCCATCTGCTTGCGCAGGAAGTACTCGCGCTGCTGCTTCTGGGCGCCGGAATCGACGTCGTCGCGGATCTTGACGCGGACCTGCAGCTCGGCGAGCCGCTCGCGCTGCATCTCGACCGCCAGCTCGAGCCGGGCCCTGACGTCGAGGGTCTCCAGCAGGCGAAGCTTCTGGTCGGGGGAAAGATCGGGGCTGTAGCCGGCGGTGTCGGCTAGCGCTCCCGGCTCCTCCACGGAGCGCAGGAAGGCGGCGATGCGGTCGTCGGCGCCGCGCAATTCGAGGATCTCCTCGACCACGGCGCGGTACTCGCGCACGAGCTCGTGGGTGCGCTCGTCGTCGGGCTGGCCGTCGTGGATCTCCTGCACCTCGATCCGCAGCTGGTCGGCGGCGCCGGTCTGAGCGGCGCCGGCCAGGCCGCGGAAGAGGCCGATGACGGTTGCCACCGGTGTGCCGTTGGGCAGCTGGCCGCGCTCGATCACCTCGGCGACCACGCCGACCCGGCCGAACTCGGCGTCGCGGCGCGGCAGCAGAAAGACGCGCTCCTCGTCGCCAGGGTCGATCGGCAGGGTCGCGGTTACACCGGGGAAGATGATCGCTTCGTCGAGGGGGATCAGCAGCAGGTTCATCGGCAAGTCCATTTTCTGTAGTTAGTCCACAGAAATGATAGCGCGAGCAGAAGCTGCCCAGGCCCCGGGTCAGGCGAAGGCCAAGTTCGGCGGCATTGGACCCGCCAAAGATTGGAACTTCCTAAGGGCGCTGTCGGGCTTCAATTCGAAGATCGCCCACCTCGCTGACAAGTCGTATTTCTCAAAACCTGAGGTGATGACGACACTCGACGTGGAAGCGCGATTTCGACCCAGCCGCCCATACGGCCAATTGACCACAGACGAGAAGCCAGGGTCTACTAGGCGGTTGGTCAAGCTTGCGCAAGGCGGCGCTGAGCTCAGGAAGGTTCGGGCAGGCGCAGGCGCTCGCGGGCCTTTGCCACCGCGGGCACCGATGAACGGCAGGTGCGGGCGATCTCGCCGTTTGAGCGATCCGGTGTGCGGCTGACCTCGAACTCGAGCAGGGCCGCCCGCCGCAGCTTGGCGCGGGCCTCCTGGCTGGTGCTCTCCGGGGACTGCCTCGATGGCTGCCTCGGCGGCAAGCGCGCGTCTGCAGATCAGACAGAACTGACCCTCGCCGGAGCTCGTCCAGCTGTCAGGCAGCGAGGCGCTCGCGCCGTTCATCTGCTTGACGCTGACCCCGCATCGGTCGCAGGTCCAGACCTCGGCCTTCACCTTGGTTGGGCTCATGCTGGCTCCTTTCTCTTGCGTCGGCGGCCGCTCACGGCCCCGCCGTGCTGACGGCCCCCGTCGAACTCGTGCGAAAGCCCCAGGTCGCTGGCGATCCGCCGCATGTCCGCGGCCTGATCCGAGAGCACGAAGCTGGTCCCGGCACCGCGGCGGCCGGCCCGCCCGGTGCGCCCGATCCGATGGACATAGGCGTCGCGGTCGGCGGGGGCGTCGAAGTTGATCACCTGGGCGATCTCGGCGACGTCGATGCCGCGTGCGGCGACGTCGGTGGCGATCAGGGTGTGAACGTCGCCTCGCTCAAAGCGGGCGAGGGCGCGCTCGCGCTGGCCCTGTGACTTGTCGCCGTGCATCGCGACGGCATGGATGTCTCGGCTTCGCAGTCGCTTGACCAGCCGGTCGGCGCCGCGCTTGGTGCGCACGAAGACCAGCGTGCGGCTGGGTTTGCCGGCACGCAGCTGCTCGACCAGATGATCGAGCTTCGCGCTCTGGGAATCGACGTGCAGGAACCGATGGGAGATGTCTGCCTTCTGGCGAGCCGGAGCCGCCTCGACGTGGCTGCGCCCGTCGCGGGTGTAGGCGCCGGCGAGCTTCCCGGTCAGCCCCGCCAGGGTCGCGGAGAAGAAGAGCGTCTGCCGCTTGCGTGGGAGTCAGGGCGACGATTCGGTCCACGGCGGGCCTGAACCCCATGTCCAGCATCCGATCCGCCTCGTCGAGGACGAGAACGCGAACCCGGTCAAGCTTGAGGGCGCCGCGCTCGAGCAGGTCCTGGAGTCGGCCCGGGGTGGCGACGATGATGTCGGCCCGCTGCGCGGCGCGGATCTGAGGGCCGAAGCCGACCCCGCCGTAGACGGCCGCGATGCGAAGCTTGCGCACGCTTGCGAGCGACTCGAGCTCGTCGACGATCTGACTTGCCAGCTCGCGGGTCGGCGCGAGGACCAGGGCGGAGGGCTTCTTGCCGCCGGGCTCGAGGCGATCGATCAGCGGTGCGCCAAAGGCGAGGGTCTTGCCCGAGCCGGTTGGGGACTGGACGAGGACATCGCGTCCCGCGAGGACGTCGCGGATTACCCGATGCTGGATTGGGAATGGCGCGGTTATGCCGCGCGCCTCCAGGGCCCTGACAACGGGCTTCGATATGCCGAGATCGGCAAAGGTTTGAGACATGCGTTCGTGCTGCTCCTTGTGAGCTGTCATGGGAGATCCAGTGGCCCCAAGACGCTTGCGAGCGCACGGAGGAAACGGAACCTCTCGGGCGGCGGTTGGGCCAGCCCGACTACAACACGGTAGCAGCGGGCTCGGGCGGACCCTTCATGTGAGCAGGGAATTCGTGCCCATCCAGGCGTGGCCGGCGCTCCGGACGGCTCCTCGATAGGGATACAGTGGTGGCAAGCCGCGACAGCGCTCGTGGCGTCGCCGATCGACGATCATCCAAATCGAGCGCTCCTGCCCTTCGGGCCATACGCCCATCTCCGACTCGCAGGGTTTTCAAGATGGACGTGACGGAGGTGCGGATATGACGGATGTGGAATCCGCCGGCAACCGCGATGCCCGGACCGAACCCGATCCGCCTGGGGCGTCGCCGGCCGACGAGATGAAGGCTCGGATGCAGGAGCTGGTCGACTATCGGGACGCCGGGGTGCTCAGCGACGACGAGCTCGAAGAGCAGAAGGCGAAGCTGCGCTGGGGCGTCGGTCCCTCGTAACCGCGAGTACCATCGCCGCGAGGTTGACTATCGCGGCATGAACGAGTCTGAGCGCCACGGGCAGGACCAGCGGGCGGCGCGCCGCCGGCCGGTGCTGATGGCCATCGACGACGAGGCCGAGGCCAGGCAGCGGATCGAGGCGACGCTCACCGACCGTTACGGCCGCGATTACGAGGTTGTCTGCCTCGACTCGTCCGCGGCGGCCCTGGAGGCGGTGCGCAGCTTCAGCGAACGAGGCATCGAGGTGGCGGTCGTGCTCGCCGACCAATCGCTGCCGCAGATGGACGGCCGCAGCCTTCTCTACGAGATCGGCGAGATCCAGCCGCTGGCGAAACGGGCGCTGCTGATCCGCTGGGGAGATTGGGGCGACCCTGACACCGCCGCCGCGATCCACGCCGGCATGGCCCGCGACGACTTCGACTACTACGTGATGAAGCCGGTCGGCGAGCCGGACGAGCAGTTCCACCGCGTCCTCACCGAGTTCCTGCACGAGTGGTCGCGCACCCGCGCCGCCGAAGCTCGCGAGATCACGGTCGTGGCCGAGCGCAACTCGCCCCGCGGCCACGACATCCGCAACCTGCTGGCCAGAAACGGCGTCCCCTACGTCTTTCACGACGCCGCGTCGGAGGTGGGCCGGGATCTGGTGAGCGAGCATGCCCCGGACTGCGGCGGCGCTCCGGTGGCGATCGTGCGCAATCCGATCCCGGGCCGGGAGGCCGTTCTGGTCGATCCCTCCAGGGCCGAGATCGCCCGCGCCTTCGGCGTCGACACCGAGCTCGGCGACGAGCGTGAGTTCGACGTCGTCGTCGTCGGTGCAGGGCCGGCGGGATTGACGACCGCCGTCTACGCGTCGTCGGAGGGCCTGCGCACCCTGGTCGTCGAGCGGGAGGCGATCGGCGGCCAGGCGGGCTCGAGCTCGCTGATCCGCAACTATCTCGGCTTCTCCCGGGGTGTCAGCGGAGCCGAGCTCGCCCAGCGCGCCTACCAGCAGGCGTGGGTCTTCGGGACGAAGTTCCTGCTGATGCGCGAGGGGGCCGAGCTCGCCTGCGAGAGCGGGTGCCTCTCGCTCGACGTCGCCGACGTCGGCCCGGTGACGGCGCGCGCGCTGGTCCTCGCAACAGGGGCCTCCTACCGCCGGCTCGAGATCCCGTCGCTCGACGAGCTGCTCGGCTCGGGCGTCTTCTACGGCGCCGCGATCTCGGAGGGACGAGCCCTGGCGGGCGGAGACGTCTACGTGGTCGGGGGCGGCAACTCGGCGGGCCAGGCGGCGATGCACCTCTGCCGCTATGCCCGAAGCGTGACGCTGCTCGTTCGCGGCTCCGACCTCTCCGAGGGAATGTCGAGCTACCTGCGAGAGACGATCGCGGCGACCAGCAACATCGAGGTGCGCCTCGAAACCGAGGTCGTGGATGGGGGAGGGGCCGGACGCCTGACCCATCTCGTCCTGCGCGACCGTTCAACTGGGGAGAGCGAGGAGGTCGAGGCCGCGGGCCTGTTCATCATGATCGGCGGGCATCCCCACACCGACTGGCTGCCGGGCGAGATCCAGCGCGACGCCGGCGGCTACCTGCTGACCGGGCGGGACCTGGCGGCGTCAGGGCACCGCGACTGGCCGCTCGAGCGGGAGCCGCTGGCCTTCGAGACGAGCATGCCGGGCATCTTCGCCGTCGGTGACGTGCGGGCCAACTCGATCAAGCGGGTCGCGTCCGCGGTCGGGGAGGGCTCGGTGCTCGTCTCCCAGCTCCATCAGCTGCTCGCAGACGAAGCGGTCATAACCGCGCCCTGAGGTGAAGCGGGGCCCCGGCGGACCGGGGCCCCTCGCCTCACGGTGTCGTGGTTCGCTGCGGCTCGACGGGCTCGCCGTAGACGACGAGGCCGTGGATGACGATCACGCAGAGCGCGAACACGCCCAGCGACCAGAACGGAAAAGCTCCTCCAACGGACAGCAGCGCACCAATCGCGCCGATGCTGGCGGCGGCGATTCCGATCACCCGGCCGTAGGTCCCGCCGCCGATCAGCGACAAACCGCCGGTCAGCTGGAATATCCCCAGGAACAGGGTGATCCATCCCCAGGTGTTGAGGCTCGAAATCACGTATCTCGTCGTGTCGTCGTAGAAATGGGCGCCGCTGATCGCGGCAATGCCATAGACGACGTTGAGCGTGCCGGCGATCATCAGCAGGATCGCTGCAAACATCGCCCGCCCGGCTCCTCTGACTTCCATGTATCCGCTCCCTTCGTTGGGTGCAGCGTCTCCCTCGGGAAAGTTTCCCAGGTGCAGTCTCTCCCTTCGGCACGTCGATTGCAACGCGCGTGCGGTTGACGCCTCGGCCGATCCGCGAGGAGTACCTGAACGTCGATCAGGGGGCCCTGGCCGGTGCCGGCGCGCACTCCTACAGCGCCGGCGACGCGACCGGGGGCTCAGAGGAAGCAGAGCGCTTTACCGCGTAACCGGAGATCCGTCCAGATTTCGATTTGAGCCCAACCGCCCGTGCCACCATGGCTGATGGGAAGGCGCACGAAAGTGGGCGATCTGAGAGACCCAGAACGCTATGCGGAATTGCTCCTGCTCCTCGACGGGGCGGCCGCCGCGCGCGGCGTCCTCGAGGGGATCCTCGAGGACGGCCTCGACACCGTCGACGCCGACGAGGTCGAGGCGGCGCTGGACCCGCTGAAGGCGATGGGAAGGGTCCCGCCCGGGGGTGCCGTCGTCGGCGACAGCGACACGCCGTTCAGGGTCATCTCTCCGCAGCAAGTCGACCCGACCCTGCAGGAGTTCCGGGCCGGAGCCCTGATCGTCGACTTCTCGGGCGAGGAGCATGACGACCTCGATCGGGTGATCGGCTCCAACGTCCTGCTTGAGCTCGAGGACCCCGAGGAGCCCGGCTATGAGCTGATTCGGTTCGGCGAGCTCGAGGAGCTCGTTTCCTACAACGCCGAGTGGGGGGTGGCGACGATGCCTGGCTGCGTAGGGCTGCTTGCCCGGCTCGACCTCGAGTTCCGCAGCCCCCACCGCTTCTCTCTGCGGCTGCTGTTCGACGTCGCGTCGCACCAGTGGGCGCTGCGGGCGATGGAGCTCACCGGGGCTTGCACGGTCACCGTGCGGATGGGCGGCGAGCGCCGCCGCGTCTCGGTGCGGACCCCTCGCTCGGCGCAGCTGATGAGCGCGCTGACGGTGGCGAGGATGCTCGATCCGTTGGCCAACCTCTACGAGGTCGGCGATATCGATCTCCCCGGGATCGAGTCCGAGCTGGGCTCGGCCGCCTTTCCCTCCGAGTCGCATCCCTGACCGGCGCTCGGTCGTGATCGGTTCAAGTCCAGTTGCCGGGCTGCCGAAGTAGCGGGTAACCATGGCTTCCTCTCCAAGCGATGAGATTCGCCGGGACCTGGCCGAGATCCGCAAGCGCGTCGAGGAATGCCGGCGCGACCTGGGCATCGGCAACACCAACCGGGTCAGGGCGAAGCGATCCGGTGGCCTGCTGCGTCGCCGGTCCCGCGCCGCCAGCTAGCGGTCTCCTGCCCAAGAGCCTCTGAACCGGGGACGGGTTTACGTAACCCGTCGTTACCGAGAACCCGGTATTCGCAGCGGGGCGAATTCGGCCGATATGGAAATACGGAAGGAGCGAATTTCCATGATCGCCCTAATCGCACTCGCCGTCGTAATGCTCATCTGGGCCATTGTCACCTGGGATGAGCCCTCCGACGTGCCCGCGCCCGAGCGCCAGCGGCAGGTCTAGCTCCAAAGCCATCCGTTGGGTCCGGCCGCTGCGGTGATATAAGCGGCTGAGATGCCGAATCTGGCGCTGATCGCCGACACGTCGTCGAACCTGCTGGCGGCGCGCAACCAGATGGGGGCGACCCTCGGCTTCCACATCGTTCTGGCCTGCTTCGGCGTCGCCTTCCCCGCCGTGATGCTGATCGCCGAGTACCGCGGGCGCCGCCACGGCGATGCCGAGGCGCTGCTGCTGGCCCAGCGCTGGTCGAAGGCGGTCGCGGTCCTGTTCGCCGTCGGCGCGGTCAGCGGCACGGTGCTCTCCTTCGAGTTCGGACTGCTCTGGCCGCGGATGATGGATCGGTTCGGAGACGTGTTCGGGATCGGCTTCGCGATCGAAGGCATCTTCTTCTTCCTCGAGGCGATCTTCATCGCGATCTACATCTACGGCTGGAAGCGGCTGCCGGGCTGGGCGCACTTCTGGACCGGGGTGCCGATCGCGATCTCGGGGATCGGCGGCGCGCTGTCGGTCGTATCCGCCAATGCCTGGATGAACACCCCCGACGGCTTCACCCTGGGGCCGAACGGCGAGGTGACCGAGGTCAGGCCGCTCGACGTGATCTTCAACACCTCGACCTTCCACGAGTTCGTCCACATGTGGGTCGCCGCCTACATCGTGGTCGGCTTTCTGGTCGCCTCGGTCTACGCCGTCGCGATGCTGCGCGGCCGCCGGGACCGCTACCACCGGCTCGGGTTCCTGATCCCGTTCACGGTCGCGGCGATCGCGGCGCCGATCCAGCTCCTGGTCGGCGACTTCGCCGCCCGCGACGTCTATGAGGACCAGCCGACCAAGTTCGCCGCGATGGAGTGCGTCTACAAAAGCGGCGACGACCAGCCCGAGCACATCGGCGGCATCTGCCATTCCGACGGGGACGTGAAATGGGACGTCTCGCTGCCCGGGGTCGACTCGCTGCTGGCCGGCTTCAGCACCGGCACCGAGGTCCAAGGCCTCGACGACGTGCCTGCCGAGGACCGGCCGCCTGCGGCGACCCTGATCCACCTCTCGTTCGACGCGATGGTCGGCATCGGCACCGCCCTGACTGCGCTCGCCGCCTGGTTCGCGATCGCCTGGCGTCGCAAACGCGACCTGCCGGCGACCCCATGGTTCCTGCGGCTCGCGGCGCTGGCCGGCGTCGCCGCGGTCCTGGCGCTGGAGGCGGGGTGGATCGTCACCGAGGTCGGCCGCCAGCCGTTCATCGTCAGCGGCTTCATGCGCACCGCGGACGCGGTCACTCCGGCGCAGGGGATCTGGTTCGTCTACGGCCTGACGATGGCTCTCTACATCGGGCTGGCGGTCGTGACCGCGGTCGTGCTGCGCGGCCTGTCCCGGCGCTGGCGCGAGGGAGAGGACGACTCCGAGCTTGCCGACGTCCCATACGGCCCGCAGCCCCCGGCTCCGCCGGCGGAGGCCTCGCCATGACCAAGGCCGACTTGGTCGCGGTGATCCTCTGGACCGGGGTCACCCTCTACACGGTCTTCGGCGGGGCCGACTTCGGCGCCGGGATGTGGGACCTGCTCGCCGGGCGGGGCGAGCGCGGCGAACGGGCCCGGGAGCTGATCGACCATTCGATCGCGCCGGTCTGGGAGGCCAACCACGTCTGGCTGATCTTCGTCCTGGTCGTGCTCTGGACGGCCTTCCCGCCGGTCTTCAGCGCCGTGATGACGACCCTCTACATCCCGCTGGCCCTGGCGGTGCTGGGGATCGTGCTGCGCGGCTCAGGCTTCGCCTTCCGCCACGCGCTGCCGGGCCCGGCGCGCGAGCCCGCCACCCGGGTCTTCGGGATCTCCTCGCTGCTCACCCCGTTCTTCATGGGAACCGTGGTCGGGGCGGTGGCCTCGGGGCAGGTTCCCGCGGGCGGCGACGGCGACCCGACCTCGAGCTGGACCGGTGTGCTGCCGCTGCTCACCGGGGCCCTGTTCGTGGTCGTCGCCGCCTACCTCGCCGCCGTGTTCCTGGTCAGCGACGCCGCCGCGGCGGGCGACGAGGACCTTCGCGGCTATTTCGCCCGCCGGGCGCTGGTGACGGCGATCCTCGCAGGAGGAGTGGCGGCGGCGGGAATCGTCGCGCTTCACGATCAGGCCCGATTCGTCTATGACGGACTCACCGGGCCCGGACTGCCGCTGGTCATCCTCTCCGCCGTCTGCGGGCTGGCAGCCCTCGGGCTGCTGATCGCTAACCGTCCCAAGCTCGCTCGCCCCGCCGCGGTCGGCGCCGTGGTCACCGTCGTCTGGGGCTATTTCGTCGCCCAGCACCCGTACATGCTGCCCGAGCAGCTGAAGATCTCCCAGGCGGCTGGCGACGGGGCGGCGCTGACGGCGGTGATCATCGTCTTCGTCGCGGCGGCCCTGACCGTGATCCCGGCGCTCGCCCTGCTCTACGTGCTCTCGCAGCGCGACGTGCTCGAGTAGCGTCGCGGACGCGCCGCCGAAACTGAGACGATGCCCGCCCGATGCGCTGCAGACACAACGTTCGGCGTTTGCTCGCCGGCCTCGCCGGGGTCGCGGCGCTGGCGGCGCTGCCGGCATGTGGGGGAGGGATGTCCTCCGCCGACCCGCAGCAGTTCCGAAGCGAGGCCAACCGGGTCTGCCGCGACGTCGAGCAGCAGCTGGACCGGATCCAGCGCGCCAGGCCGCGTACCGCCGACCAGGCCGAGAAGCAGGCTTCGGCAATCGTCGACGTCTCCAAGCAGGCGCTCGACGACCTGCACCAGATCGACGCCCCCGACGACCTGAAGCCGACCTGGGACCGCTACCTGGCGGAGCGCGAGAAGGCGATCGGGTTCATCGAGCAGAGCCGCGACGCCGCCGCCGACAACGACGCCAGCGCATACGCGCGCGGCAAGGTGCGCCTCGCCCAGGACCAGCCGACCCGCCGGGCGCTTGCGCTGCGGCTCGGGCTCGACCGCTGCAGCCGGCCTTCGGTGCCCAAATAACCTGCGGCGGCCTACGGCCGCCTGACATGCACCTGCCGCGACACTTTGTGTCGCGGCCTTTGAATCACCTACGCGCTAGCCAGCCGAAGCCCAGCGCGACGACGAAGTTGAAGAGGCCGGCGAGGCGCAGCCCCCACTTGGCGCCGGGCCTGTTGACCGCCGGCGATTCGGCGAGCAGCGCATCGGTGGCGATCTCGGTTCCGCGCAGCCAGGCGACCGCCCACCAGTCGCGCTCCGATCCGCGTCGCTCGGCAACCGCGTGGGCTGCTGCGTAGGTGAGCCAGATCGGCCCGCAGCGGCGGAAGAGGTGCACGGCGTCCTCGGATGGCTCCTCGTGCCCGAACAGCAGCTGCAGGGTCTGGGCGGGGGCGATGACCGTCGCGGACCCCAGGAGCAGGTCGAAGACGATCAGGTTGCGGTTGGTCTGGCGCAGTGCCTGTTCAGCCGTCATCAGCGAGGGCATCCAAGCACACGGGAAGCCCCAGGCACGCAATTCGGTGCAATAGCAGCACCATCGGCGGAAGGGAAACCAGGCGAGGGGGCGAATCTCTGCGCCGTGACCCGGACCTCGACAAGGTCTCGTCCGAAGCGCAAGAGCCTGTCCGGATTCATCTCCGAGCGCTTCGACGAGTTCTCACGCTCACAGAAGGACGTCGCCCGCTACATCGTCGACCACCTCGACGAGGCGGCGTTCCTCACGGCCGAGGAACTGGCGCGCCGCGCCAGCACCTCCTCGTCGACCGTGGTGCGCTTCTCCCAGGCACTGGGATTCGACGGCTACCCCGAGCTTCAGCAGGCGGCTATCGAGGAGTACCGCGCGGGAACCGGGGAGACCACCGAGGGCGCGACCCAGACGGGCTCGCTGTTCGACTTCGACCACTCCGAGTTCGAGGCCTCGCTGGGCGCCGACCACGCGAATCTCGAGGAGACCGCGCGCAGCCTCACCCGCGAGCAGATCGAAGCCTCGGTGGCCGTGCTGGCCACCTCGCAGCGCGTCGTGATCGTCGGAGTCGATCAGATGGCCTTCTTCGCCAGCTACCTGCGTCACATGCTCAGCCTGCTCGACGTGCGGGCCGAGATCGTCGCCAGCACCGGCGGCGAGTCGCTGCAGCGCCTCGGGCGCATCGACGAGGACACCCTGGTGATCGCGCTCTCCGCCGGCCGTGCCCACCCGCTGCTGCTGCGGGCGATGAAGCTCGCGGTGCACCGCCGCGCCCGAACCCTGGCGATCTCCGACGCGACCCTCTCGGAGGTCGGCGAGCACGCCGAGCTGACCCTCTACTACTCCTCCAACAGCCCTTCCTTCGCCCGCTCCAACACCGCCCTGATGGCCCTGGTCCAGGCCCTCGCGCACGGCGTCT
The DNA here is from genome assembly GCA_963772265.1 of uncultured Solirubrobacterales bacterium. Classification (GTDB taxonomy): domain Bacteria; phylum Actinomycetota; class Thermoleophilia; order Solirubrobacterales; family 70-9; genus Mayfieldus. The sequence goes on from CAVYWS010000009.1 coordinate 55,326, forward strand.
ACGCCCGCGACGAGGCCGCACACCGCGACCGGATCCGCGCCTTCAAGCTCAAATAGCAAACTTCTCCGATCACGCACCCGAGCCAGTGAGGGGCCCGCTTCGGCGGGCCCTTTGCTTTGTCCGGTGCGTCCAGTGACCGGCCCCGGCATCGGTCGTGGCGGCGCCGAATCGGGGGTTGTCTCCGACTATGCTTGGACCGATGGCGGAGCGCGCCACATTCCGGGTCAAGACCGGCCTCGCCGAGATGCTCAAGGGCGGGGTGATCATGGACGTGACCAGCGCCGAGCAGGCGAAGATCGCCGAGGACACCGGCGCCTGCGCGGTGATGGCCCTTGAGCGAGTCCCGGCCGACATCCGCGCCGAGGGCGGGGTGGCGCGGATGGCCTCGACCCGAAAGATCCAGGAGATCCAGGAGGCGGTGACGATCCCGGTCATGGCGAAGGCCCGGATCGGCCATTTCGCCGAGGCCCAGGTCCTGCAGGCTCTCGAGGTCGACTACATCGACGAGTCCGAGGTGCTGACCCCGGCCGACGAGCACAACCACATCGACAAGTTCGCCTTCGACGTCCCGTTCGTCTGCGGCGCCACCAACCTCGGCGAGGCGATGCGGCGGATCGGCGAGGGGGCGGCGATGATCCGCTCCAAGGGTGAAGCGGGCACCGGGAACATCGTCGAGGCGGTCCGCCACATGCGCGAGATCACCTCGCAGATCAAGCGCCTGTCCGGACTCGGGCCCGAGGAGCTGGCGAGCGCCGCCAAGGAGCACCGCGCTCCCCTCGACGTGGTCCGCGACGTCGCCGAGCGAGGCTGGCTGCCGGTCCCGCTGTTCTGCGCCGGGGGCATCGCAACGCCCGCCGACGCGGCGCTGATGATGCAGCTCGGCGCTGAGGGCAACTTCGTCGGCTCGGGAATCTTCAAGAGCGAGGACCCCGAGCGCCGCGCTCGGGCGATCGTCGAGGCGACGACCCACCACGACGACCCGGCCCGGGTCGCCGAGGCGATGTCGGAGCTGGGCGAGGCGATGCCAGGGTTGGAGATCGCCGCACTGGGGGAAACCGGAAAGCTTCAGGGTCGCGGCTGGTGAGCGCTCCGCAGCGCCCCTTGCGGGTGGGGGTGCTTGCCGTCCAGGGCGACTTCGCCGCCCATTGCCGGATGCTGCGGGAGCTGGGCGCTGTCGCCTGCGAGGTCAGGACCCCGGACCAGCTCCGAGACCTCGACGGCCTCGTGATCCCCGGCGGCGAGAGCACCACGATCACGATGGGGATGGCGGCGGCCGGCCTCGACGAAGCGGTGCGCACCCATCACGCCGCCGGGCACCCGATCCTCGGCACCTGCGCCGGGATGATCGTCTGCGACGACGCAGCACCTGGCGCTGATCGACGCCACCGCCCGCCGCAACGCGTTCGGGCGCCAGATGCAGAGCTTCGAGGCCGACCTCGAGGTCGAGGGCACCGGTCCCGACCCGCTGCGCGCCGTTTTCATCAGGGCGCCCTGGATCGAGCGCCAGGGGCCGGGGGTCGAGGTGCTGGCGAGCTGGGAGGGGCACCCGGTCGTCGTCCGCGACGGCTCGGTCCTCGCCTGCGCCTTTCATCCCGAGCTGACCGACGACGGGCGCATCCACGCCCTGTTCATGGCGATGGTCTCCGAAGCGTCAAGGGAGCGGGTGTGAGGGACCCGCGGGTCGCCAACCTGGCCCGGATCCTGGTCGGCTACTCGACCAGGGTGGGGGAGGGCGACAAGGTCACGATCGACGGCGAGAGCCCGGCCGAGCCGCTTCTGGCCGCGGTCTACGAGGAGGTGCTGAAGGCGGGTGGGTTGCCGGTCGTCCACATGTCGCTGTCGGGACAGGACTCGACCTTCTACAAGCTTGCCTCCGACGAGCAGCTCGACTGGATCTCGCCGCTGTCGCGCTGGACGATCGAGGAGGCCGACGTGCGGATCTCGATCGGGGCCAGCACCAACCTGCGCGCCCTCTCGGGGGTGGCGCCGGAGCGCCAGCAGCGGCGCTCGCAGGCGACCGGGGATCTGATGGCGAAGGCGATGGACCGCAGCGCCGACGGGTCGTTCCGCTGGGTCTACACGCTGTTCCCGACCCCCGCATACGCGGCCGAGGCCGAGATGAGCCTCGCCGACTATGAGGACTTCTTCTTCACCGCCTGCCTCGCCGACGGCGGCGATCCGCTCAGCAACTGGGAGAAGGCCTCGGCCGAGACCCAACGGCTCGCGGAGTGGATAAACGGCCACGAGGAGGTCCACGTGACCGGCCCTGGGACCGACATCAAGCTGGGGATCTCGGGGCGCACCTTCGTCCCCTCGCTCGGGCGCCACAACATGCCCGATGGCGAGTTCTTCACCGGGCCGATCGAGGACTCGGTCGAGGGCGAGGTGACCTTCCATCTGCCGGCCGTGATCAGCGGCCGCGAGATCTCCGGCGTGCATCTGCGCTTCGAGGGCGGAAAGGTGGTCGACGCCGGCGCCGAGCGCGGCGAGGAGTACCTGCACAAGCTGCTCGACACCGATCCTGGCGCGCGCTGCCTCGGCGAGCTGGGGATCGGTACCAACTACGGGATCGATCGCGGCACCCGGGAGGTGCTGCTCGACGAGAAGATCGGCGGCACCGTGCATATGGCCCTCGGGCGCTCATATCCGGAGACCGGCGGAGTCAACGACTCGGCCGTGCACGAGGACCTGGTCTGTGACCTGCGCCAGGGCGGCCGGGTCACCGTCGACGGCGAGGACCTGCAGGTCGACGGCAAGTTCGTCGTCTAGCTACTGGTTCGGCAGGGGCGACCCGGCCAGCAGGAAGAACCACGCCGTCGCCGAGAGCAGCGCCAGCACCACCGAGGTGACGATCACCGTCTCCAGCACGCTCGGATAGGGGCGCGGACCCTCGCTGTCACGCAGGCTCTTCAGCCAGGCGGGACGGATCGGCTCCACGGTGCGGCTGCCGGTCAGGTGCATGTAGACGCGGTTCAGACGTCCGAGCACCCAGGAGATGATCAGGATCGAGATCACGATCCCGAACAGGACAACCATGTAGGGGCCGCCCGAAGGCGCCTGCCCGCTGGAGATCTGAGAGCCGACCCAGACCCAGCCGAGCGGGATCACCGTCCACATCGAAAGCGCCGCCAGGATCATCAGAAGGACGAGGATCTTGGCCCCGAGATTGCGCCCCGCCCGGCGCGTGATGTTGTGCGCTGACATCCCGTCCATAGAATCGACCTATGTCTGGTCACTCTAAATGGTCGTCGATCAAGCACCGCAAAGCCGCCGCCGACGCCAAGCGCGGGCAGCAGTTCACCAAGCTTGCCCGGGCGATCACGGTCGCCGCGCGCGAGGGCGGCGGGGACCCGGAGGCAAATCCGACCCTGGCCACGGCGGTCCAGAAGGCCCGCGACGCCTCGATGCCCAAGGACAACATTCAGCGGGCGATCGACCGCGGGACCGGCGCCGGGGCCGACGCCGCATCGATCGAGCGGGTGGTCTTCGAGGGCTACGGGCCCGGCGGCGCGGCGATCCTGGTCGAGGCCCTGACCGACAACCGCAACCGCACCAGCGCCGAGGTGCGCCACGCGTTCTCCAAGCACGGTGGCAACCTCGGTGAGCCCGGCTCGGTCGCCTGGATCTTCGAGAAACGGGGCGTGATCGTCGTCGACGGGGAGCGCTACGGCGAGGACGACCTGATCGCGGCGATCGACGCCGGCGCCGAGGACGTCGAGGAGGACGGCGACCTGCTGAAGGTGATCGCCGACTCGGGCGACCTGGCGACGGTGCGCGAGGCGTTGGAGTCGGCGGGGGTGGAGATCCAGTCCTCGGACCTGACGATGGAGCCCAAGAACCTGGTCGAGATCGACGAGTCGACTGCTCCGGCGCTGCTTCGCCTGCTCGACGCGCTGGAGGAGCACGACGACGTCAACGAGGTGCACGCCAACTTCGACATTCCGGCGGAAGTACTCGAGAAAGCGGCGGCCTAGGGCATGCGAAGACCCTCGCCATCGTCGCTTGCCGGCGCATCGGTCCTGATCTGCCTTGCGGCCGCCGCGCTTGCCTCAGCGGCGCCCAACACGCAGACGATCAGCGGCGAGATCACGCCGCACAGGCTGCCGGCGAATCAGCGCGCGCCTGTCACCTTGTTCACCGACGTGCAGCTGGCAAACCCCGAAAATCCCTACGGGCTGCCAAATCCGACGACGCTGCTGAAGATCGACTACGACAGGGCTGGCGCCTTCTACCAGCGGGGGCTTCCGGTCTGCAATCCCAATCGCTTCACGGCCGCGACGACCGGTAAGCATGCGAAGGCGATCTGTCGCGGCTCGCTGATAGGACACGGCAGTTCGCGCGTCGCCGTCCCGCTGGGGCCCGCGGGCCCCCCGTATTACGTGGACGCGCGGGTGTTGGCGTTCAACGGCAAACGCAAGACGATCGTCATGCATACCTTCAACAGCCTTTCCGGAGAGCTCACGCTGACCGGCCGGGTGCGACGAGCCGATCCTGGCCTGCCGCCCGCCGGCGCTGGGCCGGAATATGGCCTCACGCTCACGGTTCCGGTGCCGCCGCTTCCGGCGGGCGGCATCGTCACCCAGCTCGACGCCAGCGTTCACAGGGTCTGGCGCTACAAGCACCACCGGCGCAGCCTGGTCTCGGCAAGATGCGGAGCCGGCCGCGAGCTGCGCGCCCAGGCTCGGTCCACCGACAACCTCGGCCAGGTGGCGGTCGGCACCGTTGTGCAGCCATGCGAGGTCAGATAGCCGCCGCTGGGCGGCGCGTCGGCCTAGCGGCGCCTAGTCCTTGTCGCCCTCGCGGCCCTTGCCCGGCTTGACCCCGCCGCTGTCGCCGCTCGGCGCCGACGGCTGAACGCCGCCGGAGGACGTCTCGCCGGCCTGCTGCTGGGCCAGCTCGAGCTCCTGAGCCACCGCGCCCTGCTGGTTGGGGATCTGAAGCCGCTGCTCGAGGAGCGGGATCGCCTCCTGCGGGCGGCCGGCGAGCCGCAGGGCGTTGCCGAGGTTGTAGAGCGCATAGGCGTAGTTGATGTCCGTGGCGCCGGACGGGAAGGCGTCGACCGCGCGCTGAAGCAGCGGAATCGCCTGCTCGTACTGGCCGGAGTCGATCAGGGCCTTGCCCTGGTCGTTCAGCTCTCCGCCCAGCGCCGCTCCGGTCAGCGGCGCGGGAGGGGGCTTCGGCTTGGTCTTCTGGGTCACGGTCTCGGTCCTCGTCTTCACCCGGGCGGCCTTCTGGCCGTCACCGCCGCCGCCGATCAAAGCGATCGCGACCGCCACCCCGGCCAATCCGGCAAGGATCGCGGCGAAGGCGCGGCGTCGCGGCGACCACCAGCCGCTCGCCGCCCCGTCGGCGCTCGCCCTGCGACCCGCGCCACCGGCTGAGACCGCCGCCCCTCTGCGGGGCATCACGTTGGTCGCCTCGGTCTCGACCGGGAATGCCACCTCAGCCCCGCCCAGGCCCGTGGTGAGGCGATTGACGAATTCGGTCGCGCTGCGAGGTCGCCGCCCGGGCTCGCGCGCCAGTCCCTCGCGCAGCGCTTTCGCGGCGCCGGCCGGAGCCTGGGGCCAGACCTCGCGCAGGTCGCGGGGGCTCGGGGCGGCGACGATCTCCGACGGCGTGCGTCCCTGCTGGGCGCGCAGCCCCGAGAGCGCCTCGTAGGCCACCGCGGCGAGCGAGTAGACGTCGGCCGCCGGGTCATCCTCGGTCGACTCCAGCCGCTCGGGGGCGATGTAGGAGAGGGTGCCGATGATGTCCTCGCCCGAGGTGATGCTGGTCGAGTCGGCCGCGGTGGCGATCCCGAGGTCGGCGAGCTTCGCGGTCCCGTCGTGGGCGATCAGGACGTTCGAGGGCTTGACGTCGCGGTGGATCACACCGGCGGCGTGGGCGTGGTCCAGCGCCGCGGCGATCTGGGCCAGGATCGGCAGCGCCTCGCGCGGGGGCAGCGGCCCTTGGCGCAGCCGCTCCTTCAGCGACTCGCCATCGACGTACTCCATGACGATCAGCAGCGCGTCGTCGTCCGTGCACGAGTCGTAGATCGAGACCACGTTGGCGTGGTTGAGCGACGCTCCCAGACGCGCCTCTCGGCGAAACCTGGCCAGGGCGTCCTCGGGGCTGGAGCTGGGCAGCCGCTTGACGGCCACCAGCCTGCCGAGACGCTCGTCCTCGGCCAGCATCACGCTGGCCATGCCGCCGGAGCCGATCCGCTCGATGACGCGATAGCGGCCAACCAGGAGGGGCGCGTCCTTTGTGCGCGAGTCCTGCACAGCGCAAAGCCTGGCACAAGCGGCGGGCGTGCACGCAAAGAGGCATCCGGTGCCAGGCGCAGAATCCCCTCCCATGAAGGTCGTCATGGGAGTGGATCCCGGCGCGGCCAACCTCGGCTTCGGCGTCGTGCGTGTCGAGGGCGCGCACATGGTCGCGCTCGATGGCGGAGTGATCGAGACCGCGCCCACAGAGTCGCTCGAGCGGCGCCTGACGCGCATCCACAAGGCGCTCTCGGAGCTGATCGAGTGGCACGAACCCAAGGCTCTGGCCGTGGAGGAGATCTATTTCGGCCGCAACGTTCGCTCGGCGATGACGGTCGGCCAGGCCTACGGAGTCGCGCTGCTGGCCGCCGGCCAGCGCGGCGTGCATTGCTTCTCCTACACCCCGCAGGCGATCAAGCTGGCCGTCTGCGGCAGCGGTGCCGCGGGCAAGCGCCAGGTCCAGCGCATGGTCGGGACGCTGCTCGGGCTGCCCGAGCCTCCGGTTTCCGACCACGCGGCGGATGCGCTGGCGGTGGCGATCTGCCACGGAGGCGGAATTCCCTCGGAGGCCGATATCTCGGTCCGCCGCGTGCCCAAGGTCGGCGAAGCCGGGGTCGCGGAGAACGTGCAGCGATGATCGCCGCGGTACGGGGCGAGGTCCTGGTCCGCCGTCCGGACCACGTCGTCATCGACGCCGGCGGCGTCGGCTACCGGCTGGCGGTCTCGGCCGAGACCCTGAAGTCGGTTCCGGCGACCGGGCGCGAGGGCTTCCTTCACGCCGAGCTGATCGCCCGCGACGACTCGCTCGCCCTCTACGGCTTCGCCTCCGAGGAGGAGCGGGACCTGTTCCGGCAGCTGATCTCGGTCAGCGGCGTCGGGCCCAAGGTCGCGGTCGCGGTCCTCGGCGGCGGCGCCACCCGGGACCTGCTACGGGCGATCGCCGGCGGAGACGCGAAGCGCTTTCAGGCCGTTCCGGGTATCGGCAAGCGAACCGCGGAGCGGATCATCGTCGAGCTGCGCGAGAAGGTGGCCGGAGAGCTGGAGGAGGCGATCGCGATCGGCGCCGAGCAGGGCGGCGACCCGCGCACGCTGGCCCGCGACGGCCTCGTCGGCCTCGGCTACACCCCCGCCGAGGCGGAGCAGCTGCTCAGCGACGCCGCTGGCGAGGAGCCCGAGGAGATGATCGCGGCGGCACTGCGCCGCGCTGGAGAGGCGAGGTCGGCGGCGTGAGCGCAGGTGGCGAGCTTCCCGAGATCGACGGCAAGCGGATCAAGATCCTCGCCGATGAGGGCGCCGACGCCGAGCCGCGGGTGCAGGACGCTCAGGCCGGCGGAATCGACGAGGAGCTCGATCGCTCGCTGCGGCCGCCGACGCTCGAGGACTTCGTCAACCAGGAGCAGGTCACCGAGCAGCTGGGGATCTTCATCGAGGCGGCGCGCCGCCGCGGCGAGCCGCTCGACCACGTCCTGCTCGCCGGGCCGCCCGGGCTCGGCAAGACTTCGCTCGCCTGCATCGTCGCCGCCGAGCTCGAGGTGCCGCTGGTACAGACCGCCGGCCCGGCGCTGGAGCGAAAGGCGGACATCGCCGCGTTCCTGACCGCGCTCGAGCCGGGCAGCGTCTTCTTCATCGACGAGATCCACCGCCTCGGCCGCGCCGTCGAGGAGACCCTCTATCCGGCGATGGAGGACTTCCGGCTGCCGGTCGTGCTCGGCCAGGGGGCCGGGGCCCGCACCGTCACCCTGCCGCTGCCGCCGTTCACGCTGATCGGCGCGACCACCCGCAGCGGCCTGCTGACGACCCCACTTCGCGACCGCTTCGGGGTCGTTCACCGGCTCGAGCACTATTCGCCCGAGGACCTGGCGCGGATTGTCGAGCGCTCGGCGGGAATCCTCGAGATCGACGTCGAGCCCGCCGGCGCGGTGGCGATCGCCGAGCGCTCGCGGGGCACGCCACGGGTCGCCAACCGGCTGCTGAGGCGGGTCCGCGACTTCGCCCAGGTCAAGGGCGAGGGCGCCGTGACGCCGCCGGTCGCCGAGGCGGCGCTGGAGATGCTCGAGGTCGACCTCGCCGGCCTCGACCGCCACGACCGCATCCTGCTCGAGGCGATCGCGAGCAAGTTCAACGGCGGGCCGGTCGGGCTCTCGACTCTTGCCGTGGCGGTTGGCGAGGAGGAGGACACGATCGAGGACGTGCTCGAGCCCTACCTACTGCAGCAGGGGCTGATGAAGCGCACCCCGCGGGGAAGGGTCCTCACCCAGCGGGCCTTCGAGCATCTCGACATCCCGGTGCCCGAGGGTGCCGCGACTCTCTTCTAGCAACCGGCCGAAGCGGCGTGAATTGGCGCCGGACCTGGACGGTTCGGGCTTTCGGCGGGGCGCAATTTGTAGCCTGTTCCCAGCATGCCGTTTTTCATCTGCCCCAACTGCGGCAACCGCGAGCTCAGCGGCGACCGCAACTCCGGTTTCAGCGCCCGACCGAAGGGCTGCTCGAAGTGCGGGTTCGGTTTTCTCTTCGAGCTGCTCGACGACTACTACCCGGCCCCCAACGCGGCCTTCTTCGTCTGTGACAAGGAGGGTCGCGTGATCGGCGCCGGGCGGGGAAGCTTCGAGCTGACCGGACTTGCCGAGGACCAGGTGATGGGCAGGCCGGTCAAGGAGGTGCTGGGGCTGCAGTGGCTCGAGGAGGGCGACGGGGGCGAGGAGGCCGACACCAACGGTGACGGCTTCACCGACCCGATCGAGACATCTCTGGAATGGGGCGTGCGCTCGCTCGGCAAGCGCGTCTCGGTCAACGCCGAGGGAGACCTGCCGGCGGAGGCGGTCGCCGACGTGTTCCCGGGCTACGACGAGGACGGCGGGCTGCTGATCGTTCTCACGCCCGACTCCTAGGGGACATGGGCGGACGACGCCGCAACATCTTCGTCCTGCTGTTCGTGCTCGGCCTGCTCGTCGTCTCGGCGCTGGTCATCGTGGAGCGCAAGACGCAGCTCGGCCTCGACCTTCGCGGCGGCGTCGAGCTGATCTACGAGGGCCGGCCGACCCCGCAACAGCCGGAGGTCACGGGAGAAGCGATCGACCGCTCGATCGACATCATCCGTGAGCGGATCGACGCCTTCGGCGTCGCCGAGCCGGAGATCTCGCGGCTGGGGACCGACGAGATCAGCGTCGGCCTCCCCGACGTCAAGAACGCCGCCCGGGCGGCCGACCAGGTCGGGACCACCGCCCAGCTCTACTTCTATGACTGGGAGCCGAACCTGCTTGGACCGGCGCGCCAGATCGCCGGCACGCCCGGCGTTGCGCCGCCACCGGACCCGCTGCTGGCCCTCCAGAAGACGTGGCGTCGGGCCCACCGCGACCCGACCGACATCCTCAACCAGCAGCTGATCAACGGCGGGGCCGAGCCGAACGCCTACGACGCGGCGGTGATCGCGTCCCGGCAGCCGCCGCAGCCCGACTGCAAGGACTGCACGGCGCCGGCCCGCTACTACCTGTTCGGCCGCGAGGCGCCGCACAAGCTGATCGCCGGCCCGGAGACCAAGCGCGGCGACCTGTTCGTAAGCCCGACCGGCCAGAAGCGGCCCAAGGACGGGATCGTGATCAAGGTCCCGGAGGGCACCCTCGTCGTCTCCGAGCAGCCGGTCGGCAGCGACGGCGTCTCCGTCCCTGAGGACGAGCACCCGCCGGGCTGGTATGCGATCAGGGACCGTCCTGCGGTCGCGGGGACCGACATCAAGAACCCCGAGCAGAACTTCGACCCGCAGACCAACCAACCCAACGTCACCTTCGACTTCACTGACACCGGACGGCAGGAGTTCCAGGACGTAACCCGCAAGATCGCCCAGCGGGCGGCGGCCAACTACCTGCCCAACTCGGGGATCACGCCCGACCAGGCCTCGGGCCATTTCGCGGTCGTCCTCGACAACGAGGTCGCCTCGCGGCCGATCATCAACTTCCAGGAGAACCCGGACGGGATCGACGGCCGAAACGGGGCCCAGATCAGCGGGCTTCAGGTGCAGGAGGCCCAGGACCTGGCGAAGCTGCTGAAGATCGGCGCCCTGCCGATCAACCTCAAGCTGATCAGCCAGAGCGAGGTCTCAGCGACCCTCGGCGAGCAGGCGCTGCACCAGGGCCTGCGGGCGGGCATCGCCGGCCTGATCCTGGTCGTGATCTTCCTGCTCGCCTTCTATCGCTTCCTCGGCCTGGTGGCGAGCGTCGCCCTCGGCGCCTACGGGGTGATCTTCTTCGCCCTGATCAAGCTGATCCCGATCACGCTGACGCTGCCCGGGATCGCGGGACTGATCCTCACGATCGGGGTCGCCGCCGACTCGAACATCGTGATCTTCGAGCGCATCAAGGAGGAGGTGCGCTCGGGGAGATCCATGCCCTCTGCGATCGCCGCGGGCTACCGCCGCGGCATCGCCACGATTATCGACGCCAACGTGGTCACGTTGATGACCGCGTTCATCCTCTTCGTGCTCGCGACCGCGGGCGTCAAGGGGTTCGCCTTCACCCTCGGCGTCGGCACGATCGTCTCGCTGCTGACCGCGGTGGTCTTCACCCAGGCGCTGCTGAGCACGATGAGCCACTCCCGCTTCCTGCGCTCTCCGGCGGCGCTCGGCGCGAGCAGCCGCCAACGGACCCGCTGGCACTTCGATTTCATGGGGGCCAGCCGCTGGTTCTTCACGATGTCCGGAGTGATCCTGCTGGTCGGCTCGATCTCGCTGGCCACCAAGCAGCTCAACCTCGGCATCGACTTCGAGTCCGGAACCCGGATCAAGGCGACGCTGAACAAGGCGACCGACGAGGACGGGGTGCGCAGCGCCCTCGACGCAATCGGGATCAGCGACGCCGAGGTGCAGCAGGCCAACGACCCCAACTTCGGCAGCAACACCTTCCAGATCGAGAGCCGCGACCTGCAGCCGGCCGAGGTCGACAAGGCCCGCTCGACTCTTCAGTCGGACTTCGGGATCCAGCCTGACAGCTTCGAGAACCAGAGCGTCGGCCCGACCTTCGGCAAGTCGGTGGCGAGCAACGCCGCAAAGGCGATCATCTTCTCGATCCTGCTGATCTGCGGCTACGTCGCGCTGCGGTTCCAGCCGAAGTTCGCGATCCCGGTCCTGATCGCGCTGTTCCACGACATCCTGATCACCGGCGGCGTCTATTCGCTGACCGGGCGCGAGGTGAGCAGCGGGACAGTGGCGGCCTTCCTGACCATCCTCGGCTACTCGTTATACGACACGATCATCGTCTTCGACCGGATCCGGGAGAACATGCCGCGGATGCCGCGAGCGGCCTTCTCGCAGATCGTCAACCGCTCGATGAGCGAGGTGATGACCCGGTCGCTGGCGACCAGCCTCTCGACTCTGATCGGCGTCACCTGCCTGCTGCTGTTCGGCGGGACGACCCTGAAGGACTTCGCCTTCGCGATGCTGGTCGGGATCGCCTCCGGAACCTACTCGTCGATCTTCATCGCCTCGCCGGTCTTGACCGCCTGGAAGGAGCGCGAGCCCGACTTCCGGGCCCGTCATGAGCGAATCGCGGCGGCCAGCCCCTCCGGGGTCGTTCCGGCGTTCGCCGAGGAGATCACGGTCGCGAAGCTGCCCGAGGTGGAAGAAGAAGAGGAGGTTGAGGAGGTCGAGGAGCCCGCGGAGGTGGCGGAGACGGCGGTCACCCCGGCCTCGAAGGAGGCCGGGCGCCGCTCGCAGGCCGAGGTGCTGCGCGAGGCCGGGTTGAGCACGAGCAGAGAGACGGATGGCTCGGGCGACGGCGCCGCGGCCGAGCCCTCCGCTGAGCAGGCCGGCCCGGACGGCGAGGGTGAGGCTGCCCCCCAGCGCCAGCCGCGCAGCGGCAAGAAGATGACCAAGCGCCAGCGGCGGCGCAAGCAGGGAAGGCGCAGGTGAGCTGATGGCGGCACTGGTCTGGTTCACGACGGGCATCGCGCTCTGGCATTTCACGGTCTTCCTTCCCGATCGCTTCTGGCAGGGAATCGTCGGCGCCTTCCTGGGTGCGGTCACGGGGGCGATGGCATCCGGTGCAGCGGCCCAGATCGCGGCCGGGCGCGGGATCGGCGACACCGATGTCGCGACGGTTTTCTACGCGCTGCCCGGGATCGCGATCGGGCTGGCGGTCGTCTACGCGATCGGCCTGCGCGAAGAGGCCTGAGAAGGCCGCGAACCGTCGCATCTCGGGGTCCTCGACCTCGCGTCTTGCTCACGCACTCTCAGTGCGCTCGCTTCGCCGCTCGGCCTGCGTTCCGCGAACTGCTCGGTTCGGGGGCCTTCTCCGGGGCCAGTTGCGTCCGGGCGCGAGCTTAGCCTCGCACGATGGCCGAACCTGCCCGTGCGTACGTAGCCGAGCCTTACTCATATGCCCAAGCACGTGAGTTGGCGGAGCAGCTCGGCGTAAGCGAGCCGATCGCGGTGACCCTGGTGCGGCGCGGCTACGGCACCGTCGCCGAAGCGCGCAGCTTCCTCGCTGCCGACGAAACCCACGACCCGGAGCGCTTCGAGGGCATGGCGGAGGCGGTCGGGCTGCTTCTCGCCGCCGCGGCCGCCGGGAAGCGGATCACGATCCACGGCGACTACGACGTCGACGGGGTCTGCTCGACCACGATCCTGGTCTCGGCCCTGCGGGAGCTGGGCGCCGAGTGCGACTGGTACATCCCCGACCGGCTCGGGGACGGTTACGGGCTCAGCTCCGAGGGGGTGCGGCGGCTCGCCGCCCGCGGCACCGGGGTCCTGCTGACAGCCGACTGCGGGATCACCTGCGCCGATCAGGTCGAGGAGGCCAGGGCGGCGGGAATGGAGGTCGTGGTCACCGATCATCACTCGCTCCCCGAGCGGCTCCCCGACTGCCCGATCCTGCATCCGGTGGTCTCGGGCTACCCGTTCGAGGGGCTCTGCGGCACCGGCGTCGCCTACAAGCTTGCCTGCGCCCTGCGGGCCGCCGGAGCGAGCTCGGACGAGGAGGCCGCCGAGGCGGACCTCGATCTTGTGGCGCTGGCGACGGTCGCCGATCTGGTGCCGCTGGTGGGCGAGAACCGGGCTCTGGTGCGGCGCGGGCTGCTGGTCGCCCGCCGGGCCCGCCGCCCCGGCATGCGCGCCCTGATCGCCGCCTCGGGGTCGGACGCCGAGCGGCTCGACGAGGGCGACATGGCATTCCGCCTTGCGCCTCGCATCAACGCGGCGGGGCGTCTCTACCGGGCCGACGCCGGGGTGGAGCTGATGCTGACCGCGGACAGCGGACGCGCCGAGGAGATCGCCGCCGAGCTCGACCGGGCAAACAACGAGCGTCGCAGCACCGAGCGTGAGGTCGAGACCGGCGCCGAGGCGGCGCGGCGCGAGCTTCCCGAGCGGCTGCGCGACGGCGCGGCCCTGGTGATCGCCGGCCAGGGGTGGCATCCGGGGGTGGTCGGGATCGTCGCCTCGCGGCTGGTCGAGCGCCATTGGCGCCCCGTGATCCTGCTCTCCGTCGACGCCGAGGGCAAGGCGCGCGGCTCGGGGCGCAGCATCCCCGGCTTCGACCTGCTGGGCGGGCTCGAGGCCTGCTCGGAGCACCTGACCCGCTTCGGCGGCCACCGCGCCGCTGCCGGGCTGGAGCTCGACGTGGGCGGGCTGGACGCCTTCCGCGAGGCGTTCATCGCCCACGCCGCCGAGCGCCTCGGGCCCGAGGACCTGACCCGCACCGAGCGCATCGACGCGCTGGTCGGGGGCGACGGGCTGGGCCTGGAGCTGGCCGAGGAGCTGCAGCGGCTGGGCCCGTTCGGGGCCGGCAACCCGGGCGTGCGGCTGATGGTCCCCTCGGCGCGGCTCGGCGACGTCAGGTCGATGGGGGACGGAAAGCACTCCCGCTTCAGCCTGCTCAGCGGCGGCGCCAGGGCACTCGGCGTCGCCTTCGATCGGCCCTCGATCCCGGTCGGCGAGCAGGAGCCGGTCGACGCGGCGGTGCGGCTCGAGGTCAACCAGTGGAACGGCTCGGTGGAGCCGCGGGTGGTGCTGCGCGAGCTCTACCGGCTCAACGGCGAGCCGCCGACCGAGCCCGCGCACCGCTGTCGCTGTGAGGACGGCGAGTGGTGGAGCCGCTTCGACGCCGAGCTGGCTGCCGAGCTGGAGCCGTGGCCCGAGCAGGCGCTGGTCGCAGCCGGACGGATCGGCGGCGCCCGCCAGGCGACCAGGACCCGTTCCGCGGTGGCGACGATCGCCGAGCTGGTCTCCAGCGGCGAGTCGGTGCTGGCGCTCTGCGCCGACGCCTCGCGCCGCGCCGAGCTGGCCGCAGGCGCAGCCGGCCTCTCGCGGTTCGGAGCCGCTGGGGCGCTGATCGCCTGCGGTCGCTGCGGGGCTGGGGAGATCCGCGCCCTCGCCACCCGCGAGGACGGCCTGGCGCTGTCGGACTACGCCGCCCTGGCGGTCGCCCCCGAGCTGGCGCTGGGCTTCGACCACGTCGTTCTCGTCGATCCTCCGGCCTTCCCGCACCTCGCCGCTCTTGCCGCGCGGGGCTCGAGCGAGCGGCCCGGCTTCTTGCACTCGGCCTGGGGCGAGCAGGAGCGCGCCTTCGCGCTGCGGGTCCTCGATCACGAGCTCGGCCTGCGCCGGCCGCTCGCGGACCTGTTCGGGCGGATAAGCGGTGCGGCGCCGCTGCAGGGCGCCGCCCTCCGCCGGGCCCTGGCCGGGCCCGGCAACCACCCCCACGGCCCGGAGCCGGCTGCCCGCTGCGTGCGGGTGCTGGCCGAGCTGGATCTGGTCGACATGCAGGCCGGCGGTCCCGAACGCACGCTCGGGGCCGTATCCTCGGAGCAGACCGAACTGGAGCGATCGGGCGCATTCCGCGCCTACGCCGCCCGCCTCGAGGAGGGCCAGCGATACCTCGCAAGTCTGAGACAACCGTGAAGCAGGGCGCCGCCGCGAAGGGAAAGAAGCGGCGCGCATCCGCGGGCTCGAAGGCGAAGGGCGCCGGCGCAAAGTCCTCGGCGGGCACCAAGTCGCCGGCCAAGGCGGCCAACGGGGCGAAGGCGGCGGGCCGTTCCAAGTCGGGCAACGGCGCCAAGTCGCCCACCCGCGCCAAATCGGCCGACGGCGCCAAGCCGGCGGCCAAGGCTCCCGATGACCGCAGCGGGCACACCAAGGTGGGCGCCCCGGCGGAAGCCCCCGCCAGGGCTCCGCTCGACGAGCTGACCCGGTCGCTCAGCGACCAGCAGCGCGGCCTGCTCGGCGACCTGTTCGCCGTGATCGGCGAGCACGAGAACGAGTCGGCGCCGATCGACCGCGAGGCCGTGACCCGCGCCTTCGCCTTCGCCTGCGAGCGCCACGCCGACCAGATGCGGAAGTCGGGTGACGAGTTCATCACCCATCCCGTGGGCGTGGCGCAGATCTGCGCCGGGATGCGGCTCGACACCGAAACCCTGTGCGCGGCGCTGCTTCACGACACGGTCGAGGACACCAGCGCGAGCCTGGAGGAGATCGACGCCGAGTTCGGCGAGGAGGTCGCCCAGCTCGTCGACGGGGTGACGAAGCTGACCGGGATCTCCTTCGAGAGCCGCGACGAGCGCCAGGCGGAGAACTACCGCAAGATGATGGTCGCGGTCGCCACCGACGTGCGGGTGATCCTGATCAAGCTCGCCGACCGCCTCCACAACATGCGCACCCTGGGGGCGCTCTCCAAGGACAAGCGGATCGCCAAGGCCCGCGAGACCCTGGAGATCTACGCGCCACTCGCGCACCGGCTCGGAATCCATGCGATCAAGTGGGAGCTCGAGGACCTCTCCTTCGCGACCCTTCACCCGCGCAAGTACGACGAGATCAAGAAGCTCGTCGCCCAGCAGCGTCTGGAGCGCGAGCGCTACGTCGACGACGCCGGCGAGTTCCTCGCCGAGGAGCTGAAGAAGGTCGGAATCGGCGGCCGAGATCTCAGGCCGCGCCAAGCACTTCTATTCGATCTACACGAAGATGACCCGCAAGGGGCGGGAGTTCAACGAGATCTTCGACCTCACCGCGATGCGGGTGATCGTCGACTCGGTCAAGGACTGCTACGGGGCGATCGGCGTCATCCACTCGCTCTGGAAGCCGCTGCCGGGGCGCTTCAAGGACTTCGTCGCGATGCCGAAGGCGAACCTCTACCAGGCACTGCACACGACCGTGATCGGGCCCGAGGGCCGGCCGCTGGAGATTCAGATCCGCACCAGCCAGATGCACCAGATCGCCGAGTACGGGATCGCCACGCACGTCGCCTACAAGGAGGGCAAGTCGGCCGCCGACGCCGAGCAGGAGCGGATGACCTGGCTCCGCCACCTGGTCGAGTCCGAGGGTGAGCAGGACCCGGCCGAGTTCCTCGACTCGCTCAAGGTCGACCTGTTCGAGGACGAGGTCTTCGTCTTCACCCCGAAGGGGGAGGTCAAGAACCTCTCCGCCGGCTCGACGCCGCTCGACTTCGCCTACGCGGTGCACACCGACGTCGGCCACCGCTGCGTCGGCGCCAAAGTCAACGACAGGCTGGTGCCGCTGCACTACACGCTTCGCAGCGGCGACATCGTCGAGGTGCTGACCTCGAAGCAGGAGCGCGGGCCGTCGCGCGACTGGCTGAAGCTGGTCCGCACCAGCCGCGCCCGCAACAAGATCCGCGCCTGGTTCAAGCGCGAGCGGCGCGAGGACGCCGAGCGCCACGGCCGCGAGCAGCTGCAGCAGGCGCTGCGCAACCGCGGACTGCCCTCGCAGAAGGTCGCACCCTCGGACCTGCTCGCCGACGTGATCCGCGAGATGGGGTTCCGCAAGGCCGACGACTTCTACATCGCGCTGGGCCAGGGCAAGGTCTCGTCCCGCATCGTCGCCAACAAGCTGATGCAGCGGCTGAAGGCGGGCGAGGCGGTCGACCAGGAGCCGATCGTCGATGACCTGATCAGCGGCCGCGACGACAAGCAGGCCCGCACCCGCGAGGCATCCAACTACGGGATCCAGGTCAAGGGGGTCGAGGACGTCGCGGTGCGGCTGGCGAAGTGCTGTCGGCCGGTCCCGGGCGACGAGATCGCCGGCTACGTGTCGCTGGGGCGCGGGATCACGATCCACCGCCAGGACTGCAAGAACGTCAAGGCGCTGCGCAAGGCCCCGGAGCGCTTCGTCGACGTCAACTGGGACGGCGAGAACGAGGCCTCCTACCGGGTCGAGCTGCAGGTCGACGCCTACGACCGCACCCGCCTGCTCGAGGACCTCTCGCGCACCTTCGCCGAAGCCGGGATCAACATCATCGAGGCCAGCTGCACCACCAAGCACCCGATGGTCAAGAACCGGTTCGTGATCGAGGTGGGGGACACCCAGCAGCTCAAGCAGTGCGTATCGCGGCTGCGCAACGTCGACTCGGTCTTCGACGCCTACCGGATCACGCCGACGGACTGAGCTTGGGCGCCAACGCGGAGTACGCGCGCGGCTTCGTCGAGGCCTGGAACCAGCGCGACCTCGAGTCGTATCTCGACGACGTGGGCCCGAAGTTCGAATGGGTGGTCGCGCGCGAGCATCCCGACACGACGACCCATCGCGGCCGCGATGCGGTGGCCGGCTATCTGGCTGACTGGATCTCGACCATGCCCGACCTTCAGATCGAGGTCGAGGAGCTGATGGAGGCCGGCGACAAGGTGCTGCTGGTGATGCGAATGACGGGAAGCGGCGCCGGCAGCGGCGCCGGCACCGAGGTGCGGGTGGCGACGATCAGCACCTTCCGCGACGGGACGCCGCTGCGTACCGAGGAGTTTCTCGACCCCGAGGAGGCGCGCCGGAGGCTGGCGGCCGGTTAGCCCAACCCGGCGTCGCGGCGGGCCTGGTCCTGGTCGAGATAGAAGGTGATCGCGACGAGCTTGCTGTTCTCGATATCCCAGAGCGCCGCGGTCTCCTGCGGAATCTCGGCACCCGTCGCCCGGACCCGCGCCGTGGCGTTGCCCAGCAGCAGCACCTGACCCGGCCCCGCGTCGATCGTCTCCACGACCTCGACCCGGAACTCCTCCCAGGGCTTCATCCACTCCTGCCACCCGGTAACAAGGCCGTCAAACCCCTCGAACTCCTGCTGCATGACGCGGACGCCTGCAGTCCCAGGCGTGACAAAGCGGACCTCGACATCGGGGCTGATCACGGCTCGATTTCGCTCCCATATCCCTTTGTCTAGGACGACTTCAGGTTTCCCCGATTCACCACGGCTTCGCGGCGTCGGCGATGATCGAAAGAACGACCTGCATCTCCTCCTCTGACACGAGACCAAGCTAGCGCAGCCGTTCGAGGGCGGCGCGAATCGCGTCGCGGGCCTCGGTCATCTGCTCTTCGGACTCGTACTTCTGGCGCGGCCAGAAGAACCCGCGAAGGCCGTCCTTGGGCTTGCGCGGGACGACGTGGACGTGCAGGTGGGGGACGCTCTGGCTGACGACGTTGTTCATCGCCACGAAGGTGCCGGGCTTGCCCATCGCCTCGGGCACGGCGCGGGCGAGGAGCTGGACGGTTGCGAAGAAGGGCCCGATCTCGTCAGGGCGCAGGTCGGCCAGCGTCTCACGGTGGGCCCGCGGGATCAGCAGGCAATGGCCGGGGAAGAGCGGCCGGTGGTCGAGGAAGGCGACGGCGTGCGGTTCGTCCAGGACCACCGAGGCCGCGTCCTCCTCGCCGGCGGCGATGCGGCAGAACGCGCAGTCGGGTTCGCTCATCCGGCCGCGAAGTGGGTCAGGCGACGATCGTCAGGGCTCCCGGCTCGACCCGGATCTCGGCTCGCGTCTGGTCGCCGATGTAGTCGCCGTCGACCTGGAGCGGGAGTGGGCGGGGCTTGCCGTCGGAGTCCGTCGAGGTGGAGGTGACCGTCGCTTCGTGGACGTCGTCGAAATGGGCTATCTGGCGATGGTCGACGGCGTCCAGTGAGCCGCTGAGAAGCCGGGTGATCAGAGTCGGCATGTCGCGCTGGGCGGCGCGCTTGAGGACCCCGATCGAGAGGGTGCCGTCGTCGATCGAGATTCCCTCGCAGACCCGGATCGGGCGCGAGGCGAAGTAGGTGTAGGGATCGGAGTTCTGGGCGATCGCGGTGACTCCCTCGGCCTCGCGCCCGTCGGCCTCGACGCGCAGCTGGACCGGGTTGCTCAGGTAGCGGCGGTAGAAGCTCGAGATCGCCGCCCAGCTGTAGTAGTAGGGGCCGGCCTTCGCCTTCAGGCCCGGCCGCGCGTCGACTCGCTCGGTGACGCTGGCGTCGAGCCCGAGCCCGCAGGCGAACACGAAGCGGCGGCCGTTGACGTTGCCGAGGTCGACCCTGCGGGGACGGAAGTCATCGGCCAGGCTCAGCAGGTGCTCGGTCGCGTCGACGACGTCATTGGGGATCCCCAGGGTCCGCGCGACGACGTTGGTCGATCCGCCGGGCAGCACCGAAACCGGGACGCCGGTTCCGGCGAGGCCGTTGGCGACCTCGTTCAGGGTGCCGTCGCCGCCGAAGGCGACGACGACGTCATAGCCCCCGTTGCACGCCTCGCGGCCGATTTCGGTGGCGTGGTTCTGGGCCTCGGTCGCGACCGCCTCGACGTCGTAGCGGCCCTGAAGCGCGTAGACGACGAGGTTCTTGAGCCGGTCAGAGACCGTCGTCGCATAGGGGTTGACGATGATCAGCATCCGCTTCTTGGCGGAGCCGGGGGTCGGGGAGGAAGGGGAGGTCGTCGGCTTGGTCTCCGGAGGCGGCGCCTCCCGAACCGGGGCAATCGGCGTCGTTGCCACGCAGTGAGCCTAGCCCCCGCCGTCGGACGTGGCTTCCCCGTCCTCGCCGGTGGCCTCGTAGCGCACCACCTCGCCGTCCTCGACCTCGCGCACGCGGCCGTCGTTGATCAGCAGGTCGAGGTGGCCGATCACCTCCGAGAGGGTGAGGAAGGCCTGGGTGACGGCGACGTTGCCCCAGAGGTCCTGGGCCAGCTCATAGCCGGTGCGAGGCTTCTCGGCGACCAGGCGGTAGAGCTTGTCGGCGCGGCGGCGGTGCAGTTCGAGCCTGCCGTCGATCAGCGCGGCGTGGTCGATGATCGGCTCCCCGTGGCCGGAGAGGACGAACTCGGCCGGCAGCTCGCGGGTCTTGCGCAGCGAGTCGAGGTAGGCGACCAGGGCCTGGGTCCGCTCGCTGGAGCCGTCGAGCGGGCGGCTGATCAACGGGTTGGAGGAGATGTGCGAGATCAGGTGGTCGGCGGCGATCAGGATCCGGCGGTCGGCGTCCCAGAAGATCGTGTCGGAGGGGCTGTGGCCCGGTCGGTGCAGCACCTGCAGCTTGCGGTCGCCGAGCTCGAGCTCCTCGCCGTCATGAAGCGGCCGGGTCACGTTCGCCTTTGCGCCCCAGCCGCGGAAGCTACGCGAGACGCTCTGCAGCGCGTAGACGACGTTGTCGGGGATCCCGTTGCGGCGCATCAGGTCGACGGCGAACTCGTCCTCGAGCTCGGCGTCCTCGCCGAAGTTGGCGAGCCGGTCCGCCGCCACGTCGATCGCCGCCACGTCGGCGCCGGAATGCTCGGCGATGATCTCGACCAGGCCGAGGTGGTCGATGTGCTGGTGGGTGAGGATCACCAGCTCGAGGTCGTCGATCGCATGGCCGTGCTCGGAGAGCTGGCGCTGCAGCTCGTCGAGGGCCTTGCCCGAGTTGGGGCCGGTGTCGATCAGGGTCAGCGGCGAGTCCTCGATCAGGTAGCAGTTGACCCGCCCGACGGCGAACGGGGTCGGTATCCGCATGCAGTGGATGCCGGCGTCGGCGGCGCGCTGCAGCGCCTCCTCTGGCGTCAGGGTCACTGGCGGATCAACCCCAGCACCTGGTCGCGCCGCTGCTCCATGTCCTCGCGCGAGACGAGCGACTCCAGGTTCAGCCGCAGCAGCGGCTCGGTGTTGGAGGGGCGCACGTTGAAGTGCCAGTCGGGGTAGTCGATCGATACGCCGTCGAGGCGGGTGATCTCGCCGTCGGAGTAGCGCTCGGCGATCTGCTCCATCTTCGCCTCCTGGTCGTCGACCTCGGAGTTGATCTCGCCGGAGATGAAGTAGCGGGAGCGAAACTCGCCCATCAGCTCCGACAGCGGGCGCCCTTCGTGCGAGAGCAACTCGAGCATCAGCAGGGCGGGGATCGTGCCCGAGTCGGCGCACCAGAACTCGCGGAAGTAGTAGTGGCCGGAGACCTCGCCGCCGAAGGCCGCCTTCTCCTCGCGCATCCGCGCCTTGAAGAACGCGTGGCCGACCCTGCTCAGCGCCGAGCGTCCGCCCTCGGCCGAGACCGTGTCCGGCACCGCGCGGCTGGAGCGGGGGTCGTAGAGGATCGTCGCGCCGGCCTCCTTGCGAAGCGCCGCGCGGGCGAGCAGGGCGCAGACGAAGTCGCCGTCGCAGAACTCACCCCGCTCGTCGATGAAGAAGCAGCGGTCGGCGTCGCCGTCCCAGGCGATCCCCAGGTCGGCGCCCTCCTCGCGCACCCGCGAGATGATCAGGCGCCGGTTCTTCTCGAGCAGGGGGTTGGGCTCATGGTCGGGGAACTCGCCGTCGGGCTCGAAGTACAGCGGCACCAGGTCGAGCCCGAGCCGCTCGAGGATCGGCCCGACCATCGGGCCCGCCATGCCGTTGGCTCCGTCGACGACGACCTTCATCGGCTTCACGCTTTCGCCGTCGATGAACGACGCGGCGCGCTCGCGGTACTGGTCCCAGATGTCGATCTCCTCGACCGAGCCGCCGCCCGGTGCCGTTCCCAGGCCGGCCTCGATCTCGCGCCGCACGTCTCCGATCCCGGCGTCGCCGGAAAGCGCCAGGGCGCCCTCACGGACCAGCTTGACTCCGGTGTAGGCCTTCGGGTTGTGCGAGGCGGTGACCATCGCGCCGCCGTCGAGCTGCCGCGAGCCGACCAGCTCGTAGAGCATCTCGGTCGCGATCATCCCGGCGTCGAGCACCGCCGCTCCCTCTTCGACCAGGCCGTCGCGAACCTCGGCCGCCATGCTCGGGGCGGTCAGCCGCATGTCGCGCCCGAGGCCCACCCGCAGCTCCGAAGGCGGCTTGTCGCGCAGCCGGCCCAGGACCCTGGCGAAGGCCCGTCCGACGGCGTGCGCGGTGCCCTCGTCCATCTCGGTGCCGTGGACGCCACGGATGTCGTAGGCCTTGAAGATCTGCGGCGGCGCGAGTACCGACTGCTCAGTCAAAGCCGCCCCGGAGCGCCTCGTAGCTCTGCTGCGGCGTCTGCGGCATCACCCGCGTGTCGGCCAGCACCGGCATGAAGTTGGTGTCGCCGCCCCAGCGCGGGACGACGTGCATGTGGATGTGGTTCTCGAAGCCGGCGCCGGCGATTCGGCCCTGGTTGAAGCCGACGTTGTAGCCGTGCGGGGAGTAGGCCTGCTCGAGCCGCCGCATCGCCGCCTGCGCCAGGGCCATCATCTCGGCGACGGTCTCGGCATCGAGGTCCTGCAGCGCGCCGATGTGCTCGTAGGGCGCCACCATCAGGTGCCCGTTCGTATAGGGGAAGAGGTTGAGGAGGACGAAGCAGCGCTCGCCGCGATGGACGATCAGGTTGGCCTCGTCGTCATCCGCTGCCGGCTTGGAGCAGAAGATGCACTCGTCCTCGTTGTCCTTGGCGGCGTCCTTCACGTACTCGAGGCGCCATGGCGCCCAGATGCGGTAGTTGGCCACTGCGCCCGAATCCTACGCGGCACAACTGCCACGACCCGGGGTGGGTGTCAGTCCTCCCAGAAGCCCTCGAAGATCAGCTCGCCGTCGCCCTCGTGGCGGGCGCCGCAGGCGATCAGGTGAAGGCCCTCGTTCCCGGCCTCGAACTGCCTGGTGACGGTCGGGGCGACACGGATCGCGTCCAGCTCCGCGACCTCGATCACCTCGTCGTCCAGTTTCATCCGGCCGCTGCCGGAGATCACCACGTAGACCTCCTCGGCCTTCTCGTGCTTGTGCCCGAAGCCCTGCCGTTTGCCCGGACGAACGACAATGAACGACACCCCGGTGCTCTCGGCATCCAGGTCCTCGGTTGCGAAGTGCGCCTCCTGGAGCTCCCCGAACCCGAACTTCGGGGCCGAGTCCTCGACCTCGCGAAGGTTCTTCTTCGTATAGCTCATGGGTCCCAGCCTACCCAGCAGGGGCGTAACAAATCCCTGCGTTCGAAGACGGCAGCTTCAGTGAGGCGAATCACGACAGTTGCGCTCGCAGGCGCGGCGCTCGCCGCGGGCTGCGGCGACGAGGCCGCCTCTGACGGCGGGGCGAACGCGGCGCAGCCGGAGCAGGGCAAGGGGCAGGAGAGCCGGAGTGAGCGCACCAAACCGGCCGGCCAGACGATCAAGGCCTCGGCCAGCCAGTACGGAAAGGTGCTGTTCAGCAACAGCGGGCGGGCGATCTACTACTTCGACAAGGAGGCCGGCAGCGACCCGAAGTGCTTCGGGGCGTGCGCCCATGCCTGGCCGCCGGTTCTGACCCGCGGCAAGCCGCGGGCCGGTCGCGGAGCTCGCTCTTCGCTAATGGGAACGACGAGGAGGGGGGACCGCAGGCAGGTGACCTACGACGGCCATCCTCTGTACTTCTACGTCGACGATCCCAGGGGAAAGGTCGCTATGCCACGACGTCAAGGAGTTCGGGGGGCTGTGGCTGGCGGTTAAGCCCGGCGGGGAGCCGGTCAGCTCCGAGAAGCGGTCCTAGAGCCAGCCGCGGCGGCGGAAGTAGGCGACCATGCCGATCAGGATCGCGACCATCGATCCGACCACGATCCAGAACGCGGTCACGCCGCCCTCTCCGGGAACGCCGACATTCATCCCCCAGATGCTCGCCAGCAGGGTCAGCGGCAGAACGATGACGCTGATCGAGGTCAGCACCCGCAGGATGTCGTTGACCCGGTGTGAGATCACCGACTCGTTGGACTCCTCGAGAGCCTCGATGACCTCCTTGTAGTTCTCGAGCATGTCCCAGATCCGCTCGTTGGCGTCGACGATGTCGTCGAAGTAGATCTCCAGGTCGAGGTCGGGGGCGAGGTAGCGGTGCTTGACCCTCTCGAGGTCCCGCAGCACCGGGCGCTCCGGCCGGATCACCTTGCGGAAGTTGATGATCTCCTGCTTGGCGTTGGAGATGTCGCGAACGATCTCCTCCGAGCGCCCCTCGAAGATCTCCTGCTCCAGCGCGTCGAGCTTGTTGCCGATCTTGCGCAGCATCGGGAAGCAGTAGTCGAAGCTGTCGTCGACGACCCGGTAGAGCAGGTAGCCGGATCCGCGCGAGAAGAGCTGGTCGCGCAGCTCCTCCTTCGAGCGGCAGCGCTCGAACAGGTACTCGACCGGCTGCAGCGGCTGGTTGGGGATCGTGATCAGGAAGTCGGGGCCGACGAACAGGTCCAGCTCCCCGGTGCCCAGCCGCCCGACCGATGGGTCGAAGATCGGGAAGTGGAGGACGATGAACAGGTACTCGTCATAGGAATCGATCTTCGGCCGCTGGTTGCGCGACAGCACGTCCTCGAGGTCGAGGGCGTGGAAGTCGAAGTGCTCCTCGAGCCAGCCGCGCTCGGGAGCGCCGGGCTCCTCGATGTTGACCCAGCGAAGGCCCTCGGCGTCTATCTGCTCGATGTGGGGGCTGCGGCGCTCAGGCGCGGAGGAGACGAGCTGCCCCTGCGCGCGGGCGCGCCTCAGCCTCGGCTTCGGGAGGTTCGGCATCGCTCTTGCTCATCTTCTCTTCCGCGGTGGTCATAACCGTGATCCCTAGGTTAATGGCCAGGACGCCGCCGTTAGGCACAAACCGAACCAGAAGGGAGGCAGTCATGGGGCTGCGCGAGATACAGAAGCCGCTGAAGGATCGGTACCGCGGCGACCCCGAGGCGTCGAAGATCACGCTGCATGCGGACGGGGACCAGGGGGATGACCCGATGAGCTGCTCGGTCGACCTCGGGCGGCTGATCCAGGAGGCCCAGGCCCACAGCGGGGTCGGCGGCGCCGGAACCGCCTCCTGCTCGGGCGACCTGCTGCTCGGGGCGCTGGCCGCCTGCGCTCAGCTGACCTGCCAGATGGTCGCTGCGAACACCGGCATCGCGGTCGACCGAGTCGCCGCGAAGGTCGAGGGCGACCTCGACCTCAGCGGCACCCTGGGGGTGAACCGGGAGGCCCCGGTGGGGTTCAGCGAGATCCGTCTCCGCTTCGAGATCGAGGCTCCGGGGGCCAGTCGCGAGGAGATCGAGTCGCTGATCGAAAAGACCGAGCGCTATTGCACCGTCCTGCAGACCTTGCGTCAGCCGCCGGCGGTCGAGGTCGCAACGGCAACCGCATGAGCGCGCCGAGTGCGCTGGTATAGTCCGCGCCACACATCCAGAGGAGCGGAGGGACTGGCCCGTTGAAGCTCCGGCAACCCCCCCAACGACATACATATGGGGAAGGTGCCAAGTCCAGCAGGCAAACGAAATGCCTGGGAGATGTGGAAGTCCGATCGGACCTCTGCCCCCTCACCAGGCAGAGGTCTTTTTTGATCGGATGACAGTCAGCGAGTTGAGATGCAAGGAGTGCGGCACGGGCTATCCGCTCGAGGCCCGTTTCGTCTGCGACGAGTGCTTCGGCCCGCTCGAGGTGGCCTACGACTTCTCGGGCCTCGAGCCGGCTGAGACGAAGCGAAAGATCCAGGCCGGCTCGCGGGGCATCTGGCGCTACACCGACTTCCTGCCCTTCGAGACCCGTCCCCACGACCCGCTGGAGCCGGGGCTGACGCCGCTGGTCCGCGCCGACCGGCTCGCCGAGCGGCTCGGGGTCGGCGCCGAGATCTGGATCAAGAACGACGCCGCCAACCCGACCCACTCGTTCAAGGACCGGGTCGTGTCGGTCGCGCTCGCCAAGGCCCGAGAGCTGGGCTTCGAGACCGTCGCCTGCGCCTCGACAGGAAACCTCGCCAACGCGGTCGCCGCCCATGCCGCCGCCTCGGGCCTGGACTCCTACGTCTTCGTTCCCTCAGACCTCGAGGAGCAAAAGCTGCTTGCGACCGCCGTCTACGGAACCAACCTGGTCGGGGTCAAGGGGAATTACGACGACGTCAACCGTTTCTGTACGCAGCTCGCCGAGACCCGTCCCTGGGCGTTCGTCAACGTCAACCTGCGCCCCTACTACTCGGAGGGCTCGAAGACGGTCGCGTTCGAGACGATCGAGCAGCTTGGCTGGGAGCTGCCGAGCCGCGTCGTCTGCCCGGTCGCCTCCGGCTCGCTGTTCACCAAGATCGCCGGCGGGATCAGGCAGTGGCTCGAGGTTGGATTGATCGAGGGCCCGTTCCCGGCCTTCAACGGCGCCCAGGCGCGGGGCTGCAGCCCGGTGGCGACGGCCTTCGAGGAGGGCTGGGAGATCTGCAAGCCGCAGAAGCCGAAGACGATCGCCAAGAGCCTTGCGATCGGCGACCCGGCCGATGGCGTCTACGCACTCGATCTGGCGCGCCGCAGCGGCGGCGCGGTGACCGCGGTCTCCGATGACGAGATCCGCGACGGCATCCGCCTGCTCGCGGAGACCACCGGGGTCTTCACCGAGACCGCAGGCGGCGTGACCACGGCGACCCTGGCCAAGCTCGCCGAGGCGGGCGAGATCGGCGACGGCGAGCGAGTCGTCGTCGTCATCACCGGAGAGGGCCTGAAGACCCTCGATGCGACCCGCGAGAGCTTCGCGATGGCCGAGATCGACCCGAGCCTTGAGAGCTTCGAAGCCGAGGTCGGGGAAAAGGTGACCGCCTGATGCCGGTCACGGTGAAGATCCCGACCCAGCTGCGGGCGACGACCGGCGGCGAGGGGGAGGTCGAGGTCGAAGGGTCGACGGTCGGCGAGGTCCTCGACGCCGTGTTCGAGCTTCACGACGGGCTCCGGGACCGGATCACCCAGGACGGCGACCTGCGGCGCTTCGTCAATGTCTACGTGTCCGGCGAGGACATTCGCTTTCAGGACGGGCTGGAGACCTCGATCTCCGAGGGCGACGAGGTGACGATCCTGCCGGCCGTGGCTGGCGGCTGAGCCCCAGGGGTACCGGCACGGCATGCAGGCGGTCGTGATCCACGAGACCGGTGGGCCGGAGGTCCTGCAGCTCGAGGAGGTCGATGCGCCGGAGCCCGGCGACGGGGAGGTCCTGATCAGGGTCAGCGCGACGACGGTCAACCCGATCGACTGGAAGAGACGCCGTGAGCTTGCCGACGACTTCCCGCTGATCCTCGGCTATGACGTGTCGGGGGTGGTCGAAAGCTCGCGGGCGGATGGATTCGCCGAGGACGATGAGGTATTCGGCAGCGCTTCGAGCGGCGCCTACGCCGAGTACGCGGTTGCCCCGGCAGCAGCCCTCGCACTAAAGCCCGACGGGGTCAGCCACGAGCAGGCGGCGGCGATTCCTGTCTCCGGGGAGACGGCGTGGCAGGGCCTCTTCAGATACGGCGCCATGGCATCCGGCCAGACCGCTCTGATAGCGGGAGCCGCGGGGGGCGTCGGGCATTTCGGAGTCCAGTTCGGCAAGCACATCGGCGCGCACGTGATCGGGACCGGCTCGGGGCGCAATCGCGACTTCGTTCTCGGCATCGGCGCCGACGAATATGTCGATTACACGAAGCAGGAGGTCGCCGACGCGGTCTCTGACGTGGACATCGTCTTCGACACTGTGGGAGGGGGCACGACCGAGTCGCTGGTCGGGGCCCTGCGCGAGGGCGGAGTCCTGGTCACGATCGCGGGTGACCCGCCGGAGGAGGCGGCCGCCGAGCGCGGCGCCAGGGCATTGGTCTTCTCCTCTACCACCGAGGGCGACGAGCTCGCCGAGATCGCCGAGCTTGTCGCGTCCGGGGAGGTGCGACCTGAGCTGTCCGAAGTCCTGCCGCTGACCGAGGTCCAGCGCGCGCACGAGCTCTCCGAGTCCGGTCATACCCGCGGCAAGATCGTCCTCGCGGTCGGCTCCTAGCCGCGCCGACGCCCGACATGGAGATCCAAGACGCAAAGCACCGAGGTCGCCGCCACGGGCTATCGACCCGCAAGGCCCGCTTGGCGCTGATCGCCGGCTACCGGGCTCCCTATGAGCCGCCGCGCGAAGAGCAGCCCGAGCCCCACGTCGAGTCCTCGCGGCCCGGTGAGCTGGTCGGGCTTGACTGCTTCTTCGTCGGGCGACTGCACGGCACCACCGGTGCCGTCTGGCAGTTGACCGCCTGCGATACCTACTCAAGCTATGGCTGGGCGGAGCTGGTGGTCTGCCCCGAGGGCAACCCCACGGCGCTGCAGAGCTCCGCCCTGGCTCGGCGGGTGGCCCGCGAGCTGCAGGGCGCTGGCTGGCGCCTGGAGCGGGTGCTCACCGACAACGGCAACGAGTTCAGGGGGCGGACCTTCAAGCGCGCCCTGGCCAAGCTCGAGGTCGACCACACGAGGATTCGCGCCGGCCGACCGCAGACCAACGGGCACGTCGAGCGCCTTCACCGCACGATCCTCGAGGACTGCTGGCGCCCGGCCTTTGCCCGCTATCTGCAGGTCCGGTTGATGGGCCTTCGCGAGGAGCTCGACGTCTTCATGGACGACTACAACCACCGCCGCGAGCACCACGGTCGTCACACACAAGGTCGGCCGCCGGCCGACCTTGTCTACGGTGCTCGCAAGATGGAGGCGAGATGAGCCGCAGGTGTCGGCACATCTCGGAGTCTGTTCACCCTAGCCCTGCGGCGCCAGGCCCGAAGTGCCGCCTCGTGGGCGCGGGGCGCTTCCAGGACGGGCTCGAGACGCCGATAACCGACGGCGACAATGCGCCCGTCCCGGAACTCGGCGACGTAGCTCACTCGCACTGGGCACGAGGTTAGGACAACTCGATGGTCAGGGAATATTTCTCTGCTTTTCGCACCCGTGAGCCTTGTCTCGCTCATGGGGTGTCGGCACTCCGCTGAACTTGCGGTTGTTGCCGCCATCGCAGACATCGTGGCCGCCTCCGCCACTGAGCCGGTCAGGCCCGCCCTTGGCCTTGAGAATGTCGGGCCCGGAGCCGCCAAAGAGGTTGTCGGGGCTGAAGTTGAAGGTTTCGTTGGCCCCCACGATGAGGTCGGCACCAGCGCCGCCATAGATGGCTTCGGCTGCAAGGGCAACCTGCGGTTGGCGGGGCTGGATCCTGTCGTCACCGGGACCACCGAAGATTTGTTCGAGCGGCAAGAACCTGCTGTCTGTGCCGCCGTGGTAGAGCATCTTGTCGTCACCGGGCCCCAGGTCGACGTTTACAGCTATTCCGTGCGGAAGGTGCCAATAATCTCTTAGGGTGTCGTTCCCGTCGCCGAGATCGATCTTGATGCGCGTGATGTCGGGTTCATGCAGCGGGCAATCCCAGGTGGCCGGGATGCTATCCAGCGTTGTCGTGCATGGCGGAACGGTGACGATCGCATCATCGCCGCCGAACAGGGCAAGGCACCGATAATCGTCAGTACCTCCCCCAGGGCAGCCGCCATAGCCATTGGCACCGTCGTCAATGGTCTCAAGGGCAAAGACGTCTGACTGACCCTTGTCCGACACGATGTTGATCGTGGTGCCGACCTTGCTCATCGTGGTCACCGCCCCGGCGCCAGCCGGAACCGTGCTGAAGAGGGCGAGGGCCGCAAGGAAAGCGGCGAGTAAGAGGCGCGCGTCAAGCAGCTTGGACACTGCTGTCCTGTTTGAAGAGCTCAGATCCACGGGCCTCCCTGGGACGATTTAGGACTCTGCCCCCGAGCCTAGGCCCCTGCTGAAGCGGGCTCCATCCCGATTACTTGGGTTTCTTTCAGTGATGTTCCGCGGCGCGCACCGCTACTCCGAAGGCCCGGCGGTTTACGCTGCATTGCACCGATCAAACGGCTCTTCGGCTGCCTGGGGTGGGAATAATCCGCCCCATGGAGCGCATAGCCACCGTCGCGATCCTCTGCGGAGGCCGCGGAACCAGGCTGCGGGAGAAGACCGAGTCGCTGCCGAAGGCGCTGGTCGAGATCGGCGGTCGGCCGATCCTCTGGCACGTGATCCAGATCTACGCCGCCCAGGGCTGCCGCCGCTTCGTCCTGCTGACCGGCTATCTGGGCGAGATGGTCAAGGAGTTCGCCGACTCCGAGCAGTGGCCCGATGGGGTTGGGGTCGAATGCGTGGACACGGGGCTCGATACTCCAACCGGCGGGCGGCTGAAGCTGGGCTCCGAGGCGATCGGCGCAGGAACGTTCTTCGCCACCTACGCGGACGGAGTCGCGGACA
Organism: uncultured Solirubrobacterales bacterium; assembly: GCA_963772265.1. Classification (GTDB taxonomy): domain Bacteria; phylum Actinomycetota; class Thermoleophilia; order Solirubrobacterales; family 70-9; genus Mayfieldus. The sequence goes on from CAVYWS010000009.1 coordinate 85,714, forward strand.
TCGACCTCGCCGCGCTCGCCAGCTTCCATCGCCGCCATGGCGACCTGGCGACGATCACGATCGTGCGTCCCAACCTGCAGTTCGGGATCGCCCAGCTCGACGGCGACACGCGGGTGATGGGCTTCGTCGAGAAGCCGCGCTCGGAGCAGTGGATCAACGGCGGCTTCTTCTGCTTCGAGCCCGGGGCGCTCGACTACATCGCTCCCGACAGCGTCCTCGAGCGCGGGCCACTGGAGCGGCTCGCGCACGATTCCCAGCTTCACGGCTACCGGCACGAGGGCTTCTGGGACTGCATGGACACCTACAAGGACGCCGTGATGCTCAACGACCTCTGGCAGGACGGCGGAGCGCCCTGGAAGGTCTGGACATAGTGGTCCCTCGGTGAGCAGCGCGCTGGTCACCGGCGGCCACGGTTTCGCCGCCTCCTGGCTGGTCAGGGCGCTGCTCGGGCGCGGCGACCGGGTGCGGGTGCTGGACCGCCCCGATCCGCGCCTGACCGACGTCGGCACGCCGCGCCCTTCGGGTCTCGAGCTGCACGGGATCGCGGCCGAGGTCGAGCTGTTCGAGGCCGATCTTCGCGATCCCGACGGCATCTCGAAGGCCGTCGCCGGGGTCGACGCCGTCTTCCACCTCGCTGCGCAGACGATCGTCGGCAACGCCCAGGCCGCGCCGCGCGAGGCCTTCGAGGTCAACGTGCTCGGCACCTGGAACGTGATGGAGGCCTGCCGCGAGCAGGAGGTTGGCCAGGTCATCTTCGCGTCCTCGGACAAGGCCTACGGGGCCAGCCCCGAGCTTCCCTATCGCGAGGACTTCCCGTTGCGGGCGGTCCACACCTATGACGCGAGCAAGGCCGCGGCGGACATCCTCGCCCGCAGCTACTGGCACAGCTACGGGGTGCCGGTCGCGGTCACCCGCTTCGCCAACATCTACGGCGGCGGCGACCTCAACTTCTCCCGCCTGATCCCGGAGGCGGTCAGCGCGGTGCTGGACGGCCGCCGTCCGGTGATCCGCTCCGACGGCAGCCCGCAGCGCGACTTCCTCTACGTCGAGGATGCGGCCGACGCCTACCTTGCGATCTCCGCCGCCCTCGACGAGGGCGGCGCGCGCGGGGAGGCCTTCAACGCGGGCGGCGGCGAGCCGCACGCGGTGGCCGACGTGCTGCGGCTGATCGCGGAGGTGGCCGGCAGTGAGCTCGAGCCCGACATCCGGGGAAGCGGGAACCCGGAGGGGGAGATAGATCGCCAGTACGTCGACAGCTCGAAGCTGCGCGAGGCAACCGGCTGGGCGCCGGAGATCGACCTTCCCGAGGGCCTGCGGCGGACGATCGAGTGGTACCGCGACCACCCCGAGGTCAGGGCTCCGGTCGACCTAGCTTCGGCTCGGCGCGGGCGCTTGGCAAACTTGTTGCCCATGTGCGGGCGCTTCACGGTCACCACCAAGGACACCAAGAAGGTCGCCGACCGCTTCGAGGTCGAGCTGGAGAAGGCGCTGGGCTCGAAGGGGATGGAGTCGGCTGGGGGGCGCTACAACGTGGCGCCGACCCAGGAGGTGCTGACCGTGCGCTCCTCGCCGGAACCGGAGGAGGCCGACAAGGGTGAGCGCGAGGCGCTGATGATGCGTTGGGGGCTGATCCCGCGCTGGGCCAAGGACCTCAAGGTCGGCTACAAGATGATCAACGCCAAGACCGAGAGGCTGACCGAGAGCCGCGCCTACTCGCCGCTGATCGGCAAGTTCCGCCACCGCTGCCTGATCATCGCCGACGGCTTCTACGAGTGGCTGAAGTCGGAGGACCCCAAGCAGCCGCGGCTGCCGTTCCGCTTCACCGTCGACGAGGGCGAGCCCTTCGCCTTCGCCGGCATCTGCACCCGCAAGGAGTGGGAGGGGGACTGGCTCTACAGCTGCACGATCATCACCACCACCCCGAACGAGGTGGTGAAGCCGGTGCACGACCGGATGCCGGTGATCCTGCCCGACCCCGAGGCGGAGCAGGCCTGGCTCAGCACCGGATTGAGCGCCGAGGACGCCGTCGCGATGTGCGTGCCCCTCGACGCCGCTCGGATGCAGAGCGCTCCCGCGAACCCGAAGCTGAACAAGGTCGGGAAGGGAATCGAGGGCCCGGAGCTGCTGGTGGTCCCGGCGTGAGCGGGGCCGAGCGCTCGCGGGTTTCATCAGGATCCCCGTTCGAAGCCCGGTTCGGCTTCAGCCGCGCCGTGCGGGTCGGCAGGCGAGTGGTCGTCTCCGGAACGGCGCCGATCTCGGCAGACGGCTCCTGTGATCCCGAGCGCCCGGGTGCAGGCGCGCCGCTGCCTCGAGATCATCGCCGAGGCGCTGGCCGAGGCCGGCGCCGCGATGGAGGACGTCGTGCGGACGCGGATGTTCATCACCGACGCGGTCGATTCCGACGCCGTCGGCGAGGCCCATGGGGAGGCGTTCGGCGAGGCGGGCCCAGCGGCGACGATGGTCGTTGTCGCGGAGCTGCTCGACCCGCGCTGGAAGGTCGAGATCGAGGCCGAGGCAGAGCTGCCGGAGTAGGCCGGTGTTCCGAAACCTTCTGGTCGCCATTCGACGGGTCGCCGACCGCCGAGCGGGCGCTGCGCGAAGCGGCGGAGCTTGCCATGGCGGTCAACGCGCGCCTGACGATCATCTCCGTCGTTGCGCCCGTGCCCGGCCCCGCCTACCGGGCCGGGGTCGACATCGCGGGGCTTCGCAAGGACATCGAGACCGAGACCGAGCGGCTGATGCGCGAGTGCGGTGGACTCGCTGCCGCAGAACCTGCCGGCGACGACCGTGATCAGGCACGGGCACCCGGGGGCGGAGATCGTCAAGCAGGTCAACGAGGGTGACCACGACCTGCTGGTGATGGGCTCGCGCGGGCTGGGCCGGGTGAGCGCGAACCTGTTTGGAACCGTCGGCGGGTACGTGCACTACCACTCGCGGGTGGCGATGCTGGTCGTGCATCCCGAGAAGGACGAGCCGGGGGAGTGAGCCCGGCCGGAAAGAGGGAAGCGATGCCGAAGGGCCTGCGCCCGATGCTGGCGCAGCTGGCGACGATGCCGGCCAACGAGGACGAGCTTCGGATTCGAGATCAAGTGGGACGGGGTGCGGGCCCTCGCATATGTCAGCCGGAGCCGGGTGCGCCTGGAGAGCCGCACAGGGCGCGATATCAGCGCCCAGTTCCCGGAGGCGCAGGGCCTGGCGTCGGCGCTCGGGCGGCGGCAGGCGGTCCTCGACGGGGAGCTGGTCGCCTTCGATGAGGACGGGCGGCCCAGCTTCCAGCAGCTTCAGGGCCGCATCCACCTCGCTTCTGAGGCGCTGGTCAAGGAGCGGATGCGGGCGATCCCGGTGACTCTGGTCGTCTTCGACCTGCTTCACCTCGGCGGGCGCAGCACTCGCGAGCTTGCCTACGAGGAGCGGCGCGAGGCACTCCAGGGCCTCGGTCTGGATGGACCGAGCTGGCAGACGCCGGGCTACCACGCCGGCCAGGGGAGTGAGCTGTTCGCGGTCAGCCGCGAGAAGGGCCTCGAGGGAGTCGTCGCCAAGCGCCTGGGAAGCGTCTATGAGCCCGGACGGCGCGGGCGCAACTGGCTGAAGATCAAGAACGTCCGCAGCCAGGAGGTGGTGATCGGGGGCTGGCTGCCGGGCAAGGGGCGGCGCGGAGGGCTGATCGGCGCCCTGCTGGCCGGCTACTACGATGGCGACGAGCTGCGGTTCGCCGGCAAGGTCGGGACCGGGTTCGGCGAGGAGGACCTGCGCATGCTCGCCGAACGGCTCGAGCCCCTGCGCCGGGATACCAGCCCCTTCGTCGGCCGCCAGCCCGAGCGCGGCGTCGATCTTCGTCGAGCCGAAGCTGGTGGCCGAGGTCGACTTCGGCGAGTGGACTCGGGCGGGGACGATGCGGCACCCCGCCTACAAGGGCCTGCGCACCGACAAGCCGGCTCGCGACGTGGTGCGCGAGGATCCGGCCTAGACCGATTCGGCCTCGGTCTTGAGCCCCTCGGCGGCGCTGCGGGTCAGGAACTCCTTGACCCTGGTCTCGACCGGGCCCCGGAGCAGCAGGCCGAGGATCCGACCGGGGTCGCCGCGCAGGCCGTAGGTGGCGCGGGTGCGGCCCTCGTCCAGCTCTTCGAATTCCCAGGAGCCGGTCAGCCACTTGACCTCGCCCTTCTCCTGCTCCCAGGTCATGCCGCCGGGAGGCTGATAGCTGAAGCGAATCTCCGACTTGACCTTCTTCACGGTCGCGTCGGAGACCGTGTGCACCAGCTCCGGGCGCCCCTCGCCGTCGCGGGTGATGACATCGACCTCCTCGAGGGTGCCCTGCCATTTGGGCGAGTTCTCGACGTCGGCGGCGATCTCGTAGCAGCGCTCGCGCTGGGCCTCGATCTCCACCGTCCAGCTCGCCTCCAGAATTCCCACCGGCCGAGCCTATCGCTGCCCGGCCGACGGTGAGGCCGCACCTAGACGTCTGAGCGCCAGGCAATAGGCTTGCGACGTGGGCTGCTTCGTCGTCCTCTTCGCGCTGATCTCGCCGCGCCTGGCGCTGTTCTTCGTCTGGCTGTTCAGCGACTGGCTCAGCCGCGCCTTCGACAGCTGGGCGATCCCGCTGATCGGCTTCTTCCTGCTGCCCTGGACGACGCTCGCCTACGCGGCGATGTTCATGCTCGGCACCAACGACGTCAGCGGCTTCGAGTGGTTCATCGTCATCCTCGCCTTCCTCGCCGACCTCTCCTCGCACTTCGAGAGCTCGCGCTTCCAGCAGCAGCGCCGCGGCGACTGGGCCTAACCGCCGTCCGGGTCCTCGTAGGCGAACTCGCCGCGTCGGCATCTCGAACGGCGGCGAGGCGGCCGAGGTGAAGACCAACTCCTCGTCGGTGTGGTTGCGGATCGCGTGCTGTGCTCCCGGCGGGATCAGGATCGTGTCGCCGGGCCCGACCTCGCGGCTCTCCTCGTCGACCAGCATCGTCCCGTGTCCGCGCACGATCACGTAGACCTGCTCGGAACCGGCGTGGGAGTGCAGCGGCTGCTGGCTTCCCGGTGCGCACTCGACCCAGGTGACCGCGAGCCCCTTGGATCCGTGCTGCCCGGGGGCCAGGGTCAGGTAGGAGACCTGGCCGTCGCCGCGGCGATTGACCGGCGCTCCGCTCAGCGACTGAACGAACATCGGGCCCTCCTTCGGCGGACCGGTTCGGAGACGCGCCCGACAGGATTCGAACCTGTGACTTCCTGCTCCGGAGGCAGGCGCTCTATCCACTGAGCTACGGGCGCGGGTGAGGATCAGTCTAGAGGCCGTTTACGCTTGCGCCATGGACCTCTCCGTGGCCTTTCTCGGCACCGGCGGATCGGTGCCCACGGCGCGCCGCGCGACCGCCTGCCTGCTGGTCATGCGTGGCGGCGACAGGCTGATGTTCGACTGCGGGGAGGGCTCGCAGCGCCAGATGCACCGCTCGCTCGGCCTGGTCCAGCTCGACGAGATCTACCTCACCCACCTTCATCTCGATCACTTCCTCGGGGTCCCGGGCCTGCTCAAGACCTACGACCTGCAGAGCCGTGAGGCGCCGCTGAAGATCTACGGCCCGCCGGGGACGAAGCAGCTCTTCGCCGAGCTGGGGCGGCTGATCGGCAAGACCCGCTACGAGGTGACGATCGAGGAGCTGGCCCCCGAGCAGGCCGTCGCGCACGACGGCTACGAGGTCCGCGCCTTCCCGGTCGAGCACCGGATGAAGGCGTTCGGCTACCGGCTCGCCGAGGCCGACCGGCCGGGGCGCTTCGACAAGGCGGCGGCGCGAGCGGCTCGGGGTCCCCGAGGGCCCCTCCTTCGCCGCCCTGCAGCGCGGGGAGGAGGTCGAGGGCTCCGACGGCGTGATCCGCCCGGGCGACGTGCTGGGCGACCCGAGGCCGGGGCGAACGGTCGTCGATCACCGGCGACACCGCGCCCTGCGTCGCGACCGCCGAGGCGGCGCGGGACGCCGAGCTGCTGATCCACGACGGCAGCTTCGCCGAGGAGGAGGCCCAGCGGGCGGCCGAAACCGGCCACTCGACCGCCGGCCAGGCGGCGGCGCTGGCCCGCGAGGCCGGGGTGACGATGCTGGCCCTGGTCCACGTCTCCTCGCGCTACAACGTCGGCCAGGTCCTCGACGAGGCGCGCGCGGTCTTCGAGCGGACGGTCGCACCCCGCGACTTCGACCTGGTCGAGATCCCGTTCCCCGAGCGCGGCGAGCCGGTGCTGGTCCCCAACGGGGCCCGCGAGCGGCGTGAGGCGCCCGACCCCGATCCCGCCGAGGCGGCCTCGCAAACCTGACCCAAATTGGGTGCTGGGGCTCGGGAGGCGACAGGGCCCCTTGCTAGGCTGCCCCCGTCGGTTCCTTTAACCCGGTCCGGAGAGGCCAGGAAGGGGCAAGTTTTGAGTGAGAAAGTCGTGCTCGAGCGCGACGAGGTTCGGCGGGCGCTGGTGCGCATCTCGCACGAGATCTCGGAGCGCAACCCGGGACCCGAGGGTCTCGCGCTCGTCGGCATCCACACCCGCGGCGCCGTGCTCGCCCAGCGGTTGCACGCGCTGGTCGGGGAGCAGAGCGGATCCGAGGTGCCGCTCGGGGACATCGACATCAGCTTCTACCGCGACGACGTCGGCGGCCGCGGGCCCGACGCGCAGCCGCAGGTCCACGCCTCCCACCTCGACTTCGACCTTTCGGGGCGCACGATCGTGCTGGTCGACGACGTCCTCTTCACCGGCCGCACCGTGCGGGCGGCGATCGATGCCCTCTTCGACTACGGGCGCCCGGCGCGGGTGCAGCTTGCGGTGCTCTGCGACCGCGGCCACCGCGAGCTCCCGATCCGCCCCGACTACGTCGGCAAGAACCTGCCGACGGCACGCGAGGAGCGGGTCAACGTGCGCCTCGACGAGTCCGACGGAGTCGACGAGGTGACGATCGCGACCAACGGCGAGCCGGCCGGGGCGCTGGCCGCCGACGACGAATCCGGATCGGAGGACGGCCGATGAGGCACATGCTGTCGATCGAGGACCTAGACCGCGACGGCATCGAGGCGATCCTGCAGCGCGCCGAGAGCTTCGCCGAGGTCGGGCGGCGCGACATCAAGAAGGTCCCGACTCTGCGTGGGCGCACCGTCGTCAACCTCTTCTTCGAGTCCAGCACCCGCACCAGCTCCTCGTTCGAGCTGGCGGCGAAGCGGCTCTCCGCCGACGTCGTCTCGATCAAGTCGGCCGGTTCGTCGGTCGACAAGGGCGAGTCGCTGAAGGACACGATCGCAACCCTCTCGGCCTACGACCCGGCGGCGATCGTGATCCGCTCCCCGCACGCCGGCGCCGCCAACCTGGTCGCCGGCTGGACCGCGGCCTCGGTGATCAACGCCGGCGACGGCAAGCACGAGCACCCGAGCCAGGCGCTGCTCGACCTCTACACGCTGCGCCGGCACGTCGGTGAGCTCGACGGCAAGCGGATCTGGATCGTCGGCGACGTCCTGCACAGCCGGGTCGCCCGCTCCAACCTGATCGCCTTCCGCGAGATGGGCGCCGAGCTGACCGTCTGCGGCCCGCCGACCCTGATCCCGCGCGGGATCTCCGAGGAGCTCGGCTGCAAGGTCGCCTACACCCTCGACGGGCTCGGGGACGCCGACGTCGTCTATGCGCTGCGGATGCAGCGCGAGCGGATGCAGGAGAGCTTCGTTCCGTCGCTGCGCGAGTACGCGGCCCGCTACCAGATCGATTCGCGCCGCCTCGGGCCGCGGCAGCTGCTTATGCATCCGGGGCCGGTCAACCGCGGGGTCGAGCTCTCCGGCGAGGCGATCGACTCGCCGCGGTCGCTGATCACCGAGCAGGTCGAGAGCGGGCTGGTGGTGAGGATGTCGATCCTCTACGAGCTGCTGGCCGGCGCCGAGCGGCCCTCCCCGAGCCCGGCCGGCGAGCCGATCGGCGACCCGACCACGATCGGACAGCCAGCGTGAGCGCGAGGCTCTTCAAGAGAGCATCGCGCGGGGCCGAGCGCGAACTTGAGGTGGTTGTTGAGCGCGCGATCTCCGAGGCTCTGAGCTGCCGCCCCGGCGCGCCCGCCGAGCTGATTCTGCGCGGGGTCACGGTTCTCGACCCCGCAGCGGGGATCGAGGGCCCGCACGACGTGGTCATCCGCGCGGGCCGGATCGCCGAGCTGACGGATCCGGGCTCGGCCAAGGACGGTGCCGCCGAGGTGATCGAGGCTGACGGCCTGCACGCCTTCCCGGCCTTCTTCGACCCCCACGTGCACCTGCGGACCCCCGGCCGCGAGGACGAGGAGGACATCGAGACCGGCACCAGGGCCGCGGCGGCCGGCGGCTTCTGCGGGATCCTGGCGCTCGCCAACACCGAGCCGCCGGTGTCGACCGCGGCCGACGTCGAGGCCCTGCGCGAGCGAGCCGGACGCGAGGCATCGATCCCGGTCGGCTTCTTCGCAACCGTCTCGCGCGACATGCGAGGGGAGGAGCTGACCGAGATGGCCGAGCTCAGCGACGCCGGCGCGGTCGGGTTCTCCGACGACGGCCTTCCGGTTCGCAGCGCGCGGCTGCTGAGGATGGCGCTCCAGTACCAGCGCCTCTGCGGCGGCGTGGTCGCCCTCCACGAGGAGGATCCCGACCTCTCCGGCGACGGGGTCATGCACGAGGGTCAGGTCTCCGCTGCGCTGGGGATGGCCGGGATCCCGTCGGTATCGGAGTCGACGGCGATCGCCCGCGACGCCGCCCTCGCCGGCTATGAGGAGGCGCGGATCCACGTCCAGCACCTCTCGGCCTGGGAATCGGTCGAGGCGGTGCGCGCCGCCAAGGCCGCGGGGGTGAAGGTGAGCTGCGAGGCGACGCCGCATCACCTGACGCTGACCGACGAAGCGGTGCGCGGGCTCGACGCCCGCTTCAAGATGAACCCGCCGCTGCGCTCCGACGCCGACCGCGCGGCGCTGGTCGAGGGCCTTCGCGACGGGACGATCGACTGCATCGCCACCGACCACGCTCCCCATTCCACCGACGAGAAGGAGGTCCCCTTCGAGGCAGGCGGCGATGGGGGTTACCGGGCTCGAGACCGCCTTCGCCGTCCTGCACACCGACCTCGTCCTCGCCGGCGAGATCGACCTCGCGCTGCTGGTATCGAAGCTGGGCGCCGGGGCCGAGCCCTTCGGGCTCACGAGGCCCAGCCTGGCGCCCGGCAGCGAGGCAAACGTGGCCCTCTGCGATCTCGATGCCGAGTGGACGGTCGGCGAGGACGGTTATGAGAGCCGCTCCTCGAACAGCTGCTTCGCCGGACGGGATCTGCGCGGCCGGGTGATGATGACCGTCGCCGCGGGCCAGGTCGCCTACCGGCTGCGCAGCTTCTCGATGGGGGTGGCGGCTTGAAGCTCGATCGCGAACGGACGGCGCTCGTGGTCGTCGACATCCAGGAGGGGTTCCGCAAGGCCGTTCCCAGCTTCGACCAGGTCGCCGAATCCGCTGCCCGGCTGGTCCAGGGGGCGGAGGCGATGGGGATACCGATCATCGTCACCGAGCAGTACCCGAAGGGGCTGGGGCATACGGTCCCGGAGGTCGCCGATCATCTGCCGGACGGCTGGCAGCCGATCGAGAAGGTCCGCTTCTCCGCCGCCGAGGCCGAGGGCTTCGACCTCGATCGGCGCGGCCAGGCCCTGGTCTGCGGAATCGAGACCCACGTCTGCGTCAACCAGACAGTCCTCGACCTGCTCGACGGTGACGTCGAGGTGCAGGTGGTCGCCGACGCGGTCGGCTCGCGGACGGCCGAGAACCGGGACCTGGGCCTGCACAAGGCCGAGCGGGCGGGGGCGGTGCTGACCAGCGTCGAGACCGCGCTGTTCGAGCTTCTGCGCGGCTCCGACGCGGTCGAGTTCAAGCAGGTTCAGGCGCTGGTCAAATGAGAAGCGACGGCTACCTTCTGCTCGAGGACGGGACCCGCTTCGACGGCGAGCTCTGCGGCGCCGGCGGAGACGGCGAGGCCCCGGGGGTGACCGGCGAGGTCGTCTTCAACACTTCGATGACCGGCTATCAGGAGGCGGTCACCGACCCCTCCTACGCGGGCCAGATCATCACCTTCACCTACCCGCTGATCGGCAACTACGGGGTCAGCGGCGAGGCGATGGAATCGGACCGCGTTCAGGCCCGCGCGGTGGTGATGCGCGACGCCCACAACGGCGAGGACGTCGCCAGCGCCGAGGGCGGCTGGCTCGACTGGCTCGCCGACTGCGGCGTGGCCGCGATCAGCGGCGTCGACACCCGCGCCCTGGTGCGCCACATCCGCGACGCCGGCGCGATGCGGGGCGGCATCTTCTCCGCCGATCTGGCGCAGTAGCGAGGCGGCCGCGAGCGGTCGCCGCCGAGCCCTCGATGGAGGGCGCCGACCTCGCCCGCGAGGTGACGCCGGGCGAGCCGCTGCGGTTCGAGGGATCCGGGCCGCACGTGGTCGGGATCGACACCGGGATCAAGCTGAGCATCGTTCGCCAGCTTCGCGAGCGCGACTGCCGGGTCACGCTTCTTGCCCTGCTCCTCGTCGGCGGACGAGGTCCTGGCGGAGGACCCCGATCTCGTCTTCCTCGCGAACGGCCCTGGCGACCCCGCCGCGCTTGACTACGTGGTCGAGAACGTCCGCGAGCTGGTCGGCAAGCGCCCTGTGTTCGGGATCTGCCTCGGCCACCAGCTGCTCTGCCGGGCGGTCGGGCTGGACACCTTCAAGCTGCCCTTCGGCCACCGCGGCGCAAACCACCCGGTCAAGGACCTCGAGTCGGGTCGGATCGACATCACGTCCCAGAACCACGGCTTCGCCGTCAGCGGCCCCGGGGGCGAGCCGACGATCGACGCCGACGAGCCGGTTCGCTGGGAGACCGACTTCGGCGCCGCCGAGCTCTCGCACATCAACCTCTACGACCGCACCGTCGAGGGGCTGGTGCTGCGCGACGTCCCCGGCGCGACCGTGCAGTACCACCCCGAGGCCGGGCCGGGGCCACACGACGCCCGCTACCTCTTCGACCGTTTCCTCGAGCTGGCGGCGGCATGATGGCGGGCAAGAGCAACGGCGAGAGAATTGAGGCAGCTCTGGGACGCCTTCGACGCAAGGGGGCGGTTGGCGCAGCGGCGGAGCTGATCGAGAAGACTCTTCGACGCCGACGTCGAGTTCAACCCGCTCGGACCGCCGGGGAAGCGGGAGGCCGCACCTATCGCGGGCCGCGACGGCGATGCTCGCCTTCTTCGGCGAGCTTGCCGAGTCATTCGCGGACGTGCAGCTACGAGCTGCCCCAGTTCCACGCGGTCGGGGAGGACGCTCGTCGTCGCCTTCACGCGGATGGTCGGGGACCTCCCGCGAGACGGCGTTGCCGCTTCGCCAGGACCTCTCGCTGGTCTACGAGTTCGCCGAGGGCCTGGTGCGCTGCGTGACCGCCTACGACACGCCGGCCGAGGCGCTGGAGGCCGCCCAGCGGGGCCACGCCGATGCCTAGGCGCGACGACATCGAGAAGATCCTGCTGATCGGCTCCGGGCCGATCGTGATCGGACAGGCGGCCGAGTTCGACTACTCCGGCGTGCAGGCCTGCAAGGTGCTGCTCGCCGACGGCTATGAGGTCGTGCTCGTCAACTCCAACCCGGCGACGATCATGACCGACCCCGAGTTCGCCACCGCGACCTACGTCGAGCCGCTGCTGCCGGGCCCGGTTGCGAAGATCATCGAGAAGGAGCGCCCCGACGCGCTGCTGCCGACCCTGGGCGGGCAGACGGCGCTGAACCTGGCGATGGCCCTGCACGAGGACGGCACGCTGGAGCGCTTCGGCGTCGAGCTGATCGGCGCCAACCACGAGGCGATCCGGCGCGCCGAGGACCGCGAGGCCTTCCGCGACACGATGGAGCAGGCCGGGCTGCGCGTCCCCTGGTCGCTGATCGTCGAGAACGTCGGCGAGGCCGAGGCGGCGCTTGCCGACGGGCGGATCCAGCTGCCGGCGATCGTCCGGCCCGCGTACACCCTCGGCGGCGAGGGCGGCGGGGTGGGGGAGAGCGAGACCGAGTTGCGCCAGGTCGTCTCCGAGGGCCTCGCCGCAAGCCCGATCAACCAGGTGCTGGTCGAGGAGTCGGTGCTCGGCTGGGGCGAGTTCGAGCTCGAGGTGATGCGCGACCGCAACGACAACGTGGTGATCATCTGCTCGATCGAGAACGTCGACCCGATGGGCGTCCACACCGGCGACTCGGTCACGGTTGCCCCGGCCCAGACCCTCACCGACTCCCTCTATCAGGAGCTTCGCGACCAGGCGATCCGCGTGATCCGCGCAGTCGGGGTCGAGACCGGCGGCTCCAACATCCAGTTCGGGGTCAGCCCCGAGACCGGCGAGGTCGTGGTGATCGAGATGAACCCGCGCGTCTCACGCTCCTCGGCGCTGGCCTCGAAGGCGACCGGCTTTCCGATCGCGAAGATGGCGGCCAAGCTTGCCGTCGGCTACGCGCTGGAGGAGATTCCCAACGACATCACGATGGCGACGCCGGCCTCGTTCGAGCCGACGATCGACTACGTGGTGACCAAGGTTCCGCGCTTCGCCTTCGAGAAGTTCCCGGGAGCCTCCGGACGCCTCTCCACCCACATGAAGAGCGTCGGCGAGGCGATGGCGATCGGGCGAACCTTCCGCGAGTCCTTCGCCAAGGCGATGCGCTCGCGCGAGCTCGACTCGGCGCCGGCCTTTCCCGATGACGACGAGCAGCTCCTGGCCTCGCTCGAGTCGCCCTCGCCGGACCGCTTCGACACCGTGCTGGAGGCGTTTCGCCGCGGAATCGGGGTCGAGGAGGTCCACAGCCGCTCGATGGTCGACCCATGGTTCCTGCGCGAGCTCGAGCAGCTGGCCACCGACGGTGACGGCACCGCGGCGCTGACCCGCACCTTCAAGGCAGTTGACACCTGTGCGGCCGAGTTCGAGGCGGCGACGCCGTACTACTACTCCGCCCATGAGCGCCCAGACAGCGGCGGCAGGGCCGCCTCCGAGGTGCGTCGCGGCGAGCGCGACTCGATCGTCATCCTCGGCTCGGGGCCGAACCGGATCGGCCAGGGGATCGAGTTCGACTATTGCTGCGTGCACGCGGCGATGACCGTCCGCGAGACCGGGCGCGACGCGGTGATGATCAACTGCAACCCGGAGACGGTCTCGACCGACTACGACACCTCCGACCGGCTCTATTTCGAGCCGCTGACCGCCGAGGACGTGCTCGCGGTGGTGGAGCAGGAGCAGCCCGAGGGGGTCATCGTCCAGTTCGGCGGCCAGACCCCCCTGCGCCTCGCCAAGCGGCTCGAGCAGGCCGGCGTGAAGCTTCTCGGCACCCCGGTCGACGCGATCGACCTGGCCGAGGACCGGGGCCGGTTCGGGGCGCTGCTCGGCAGGCTGGGGATCAAGCACCCCCCTTACGGGACGGCGCTCTCGGCCGACGAGGCCGCGGTGATCGCCGAGCGGGTCGGTTTCCCGCTGCTGGTCCGGCCGTCCTACGTGCTCGGGGGCAGGGCGATGGAGATCTGCTACTCGGCCGAGGGGCTGGCCGGCCTACCTGGAGGCGAACGTGAAGGCCGACCAGGAGCACCCGCTGCTGCTCGACCGCTTCCTCGAGAACGCGATCGAGGTCGACGTCGACGCCCTCGCCGACGGCAGCGACGTCTACGTCGCCGGGATCATGCAGCACGTCGAGGAGGCCGGCGTCCACTCGGGCGACTCGGCCTGCGTGCTGCCGCCGATGAGCCTCGGCGCCGAGATGCTCGACGAGATCCGCGAGACGACGCGGCGAATCGCGACTGGAGCTCGGGGTGATCGGGCTGATCAACATCCAGTACGGCGTCGCCGGCGGCGAGCTGCACGTGATCGAGGCCAACCCCCGGGCCTCGCGCACGATCCCCTTCGTCTCGAAGGCGATCGGCACCCCGCTGGCCAAGATCGCCTGCCGGCTGATGCTCGGCGAGCGGCTGGCCGACCAGGACCTTCCCGAGGCCGACGGCGATCACGTCAGCGTCAAGGAGGCGGTGCTGCCATTCGCCCGCTTCTCCGGCGCCGACACGGTTCTCGGGCCCGAGATGAAGAGCACCGGCGAGGTGATGGGGGTGGCGGCCGACTTCCCGACCGCGTTCGGCAAGGCCCAGGCGGCGGCCGGGGTCTCGCTGCCGGTCGAGGGGACCGTGTTCATCACCGTGACCGACACCGACAAGCCCGCCGCGACCCAGATCGCCGCGCGTTTCTGCGACCTCGGGTTCCGGATCGTGGCGACGGGCGGCACCGCCCAGGCGATCTCGGCAATGGGCGTCCCGGTGACCCGGATCAACAAGATCGGCGAGGGATCCCCGCATGTGGTCGATTGGATCCGCAACGGCGAGGTCGACATGGTGATCAACACCCCGACCGGCTCCGGCGCCCGCGCCGACGGCTATGAGATCCGAAACGCGGCGGTCCGCAAGGGGATTCCCTGCGTGACGACGATGACCGGCGCCTCGGCGGCGGTGCGGGCGATCTCGGCGCGGCGCGAAACCGAGGCGGAGGTGCGGTCGCTGCAGGAGCTTCACGCTGGCTCGCCGCAAGCCGATCGTCGCTCGGGCAGCAGGACGTGACCGGAAACGGCGACTCCGGCGACGGGCGCGTCCTCGCTCCCTTCGGCAGGCGCAGCCTCGAGGTCCTCGACAACCACGCCTCCGGCGGCTACCGGGTCTTCTCGCTGCGCGACCCCGAGGGGCCGCTGCCGCGGGCGGGGCAGTTCTACATGCTCGCCGCCGCCGATCGCTGGGCACAGCGCGACGAGCGGCCCTTCCTGCCGCGCGCCTTCTCGGTCGCCGACGCGGTCTCCGAAGACGACGGCCTGCGGCTCGACTTCCTGGTCGACGAGGTCGGGCCGGGTACCGCGCGGCTGGCGGGCCTGGAGCCCGGCGAGCGGGTCTGGGTCAACGGGCCGCTCGGCCACCCCTTCTCCGCGCCGCGCGAGCTCGCCCCGGACGCCCAGGGGGCGATCCTGGTCGGGGGCGGGATCGGGGTGGCGCCGCTGGCGATCCTGCGCCGCCAGCTCGCCGATCGTGGAATCGCCTCGCGGATCCTGCTCGGCTTTCGCGACCGCAGGCACAGCGGCGGCCTCGAGGACCTGTTCGCCTGCTGCGAGGTCCGGCTTGCGAGCGAGGACGGCCACGCCGGCCACAAGGGCTACGTCACCGACCTTCTGGGCGTGCTGCTGGAGGGCGACGACGCCGCCTCCGCCGCCGTCTACGCCTGCGGTCCGCCGGCGATGCTGGAGGCGGTGCGGGTGATGTGCGGGCAGCGCGACGTCGCCTGCGAGCTGGCGATGGAGTCGCCGATGGCCTGCGGCTACGGGGCCTGCTTCGGCTGCGCGGTGCCGCTGTCCGAGGGCGGCTACATGCGGCTCTGCGTCGACGGGCCGGTGGTCGCCGGCGAGCGGATCGAGACCGCGCTGGTCGCCGGGGCCGGGCATAGATGAGCGAGATCGGCCTGGACTTCTGCGGGATCCGCCTCGAGCACCCGGTGATCAACGGCTCGGGGACGTTCGACGCGATCGCCGCCCAGCGCGCCTTCGGCGACGCGCTGCTGGACGATTTCCCCTTCTCCGCCTTCGTCTCGAAGACGATCACCCTCGAGCCCAGGGCCGGCAACCCGCCGCCGCGGCTGTGGGAGACCCCGGCGGGGATGGTCAACTCGATCGGGCTGCCGAACAAGGGCCTGGAGGGGTTCCTCGAGCACGATCTGCCGCGGCTGGCCGAGCTTCCGGCGCCGCTGATCGTCTCGGTCATGGGCCGCAGCCACGACGAGTTCATCGCCCTGGTCGAGGGGGTGGGAAGCAGGCGGGAGGTGGCGGCGCTGGAGCTCAACGTCTCCTGTCCCAACGTCGAGTCGGGGCTGATCGTCGGCGAGCAGCCCTCCGAGACGCTCTCGCTGCTGGAGGCGCTGCGACCGCTGACCGCCAAGCCGCTGATCGTGAAGCTGACTCCGAACGTCGCCGACCCCGCCGCGATCGCCACAGCCGCCGAGCGGGGCGGGGCGGACGCCGTCTCGCTGATCAACACCCTCAAGGCGGCGGCGCTGGACCCGGCGACCCTGCGGCCCTGGCTCGGAGGGGGCGGCGGGGGCCTCTCGGGGCCGGCGATTCGCGCCGTGGCGCTGGCCCAGGTGCGCTCCGTCGCCGAGGCCGTCTCGATCGCGGTGATCGGGATGGGTGGCATCTGCAACGGGGCCGATGCCGCCGCCTTCATCGCCGCCGGGGCCGATCTGATCGCCGTCGGGACCGAGAATTTTCGCGATCCCGGTGCCGGGTCGAGGATTCGCGCCGAGCTCGCCGCCGAGATCGAGCGGCGCGGGTTTGGCTCTCTGTCTGAGCTTCGCGGCAGGGGACTTCCGGAGGCCCCGGTAAACCTCAAGTCGAGGTAGAGCTGAATTCCCCGGTTTTCCGCCGCGACCCCCTTGCAGAGGCTCGGGGCGGGCATATAATCGCCGCCGCATGGCGCCCCCCGTCAAGACGTCTGCCGCCGCTCCGGAGAGGTCGCTGGACCAGCGGATGGAGGCGCTTAAACGAGCCAATGACATCCGTTCGGCCCGGGCGAAGCTGAAGAAGGACCTCAAGGGCGGCAAGACGAGCATCCAGTCGCTGCTCCTCGATCCGCCCGAGTACGTGGAGACCGCGAAGGTCTTCGACATGCTGCTCGCGGTCCCCAAGTACGGCCGGGTGAAGGCGAACCGGATCCTCAACCAGTGCCGGATCTCCCCGTCGAAGACGATCGGCGGGCTCTCCGAGCGCCAGCGCGCCGAGCTGGTCGCCCAGCTCCGCCGCTAACCCATCTGACCGCCGCGCCGGTCAGGATTGGCCGCGTGTCGAAGGTCTTCGTGATCACGGGCCCCTCCGGGGTCGGCAAGGGCACCCTGATCGCCGAGCTGCTGAATCGAGTCCCGGAGCTCGAGCTGGCGGTGTCGGCGACGACCCGCCAGCCCCGCGACGGGGAAGCGGGATGGGCGCGACTACCACTTCCTCTCGCCCGAGGAGTTCGACCGCCGCTCCGCGGCCGGCGACTTCCTCGAGTTCGCGACCTACAGCGGCAACCGCTACGGGACGCTTCGCTCCGAGATCGAGAGTCGGCTCGCCGCCGGCCACTCGGTGGTTCTGGAGATCGAGGTGCAGGGCGCCCGCCAGGTGCGGGCCGCGATGCCGGAGTCGGTGCAGATCTTCATCGCCCCGCCGGAGCCCGCCGCATTGCGCGAACGGCTGCTGGAAAGGGGCAAGGACAGCCCCGAGGCGATCGACGCCAGGCTCGCCGTCGCAGCCCAGGAACTTGCTGCAAAGGACGAATTCGCCTACCAGGTGGTCAACGATGAACTGGATCGTGCGGCCGACGAGCTGAAGCGGATAGTGCGAAGCAGAACTCGTAGAATCCAGATCCATGATCTATCCACGCGTCGACAGCCTGCTCAAACACACCGACTCCCATTACGCGGCCGTCGTGGTCGCCGCGAAGCGGGCTCGGCAGATCAACAGCTACTACCACAACATCGGCGAGGGCAGCTTCGGCGAGTACCCGCCGCCGATGGTTGACACCCACGCCGGCAAGAACTACCTCTCGATCGCGCTCGAGGAGCTGGCGGAGGGCAAGCTCAGCTTCGAGTACAGGGCCTAGCGCCCCGGAGCAATTCGATGGGACGGGTCCTGCTCGGCGTGAGCGGCGGTATCGCCGCCTACAAGGCGCTGGAGCTCGCCCGCCTTGCGACCCGCGCAGGCCACGGCGTGCGGGTTCTGATGACCGAGGGCGCGACGCGCTTCGTCGGCCCCGCCTCCTTCGAAGGAATCGTCGGGGCGCCCGTCCTGCGCTCCGAGTTCGAGCACGACCCGATGCGGGGCGCGTTTCCCGGCGATCCGGCGCCCGACCACGACCCGATCGGGCACCTTGAGGTGGTCGCCAACGCCGACGCCTACCTGGTCGCGCCCGCCTCGGCGAACACGATCGCCAAGCTGGCGGCCGGGATCGCCGATTCGATGCTGACGACGGCCTTTCTCGCCTGCACCGCGCCGCGGCTCGTTGCTCCGGCGATGAACGACCGCATGTACACCGCCGCGGCGACCCAGGCCAACCTGGCGACGCTGCGCGAGCGCGGCGTCGAGGTGATCGAGCCCGAGGAGGGCGCGCTCGCCTCCCGCGGCGAGCAGGGGATCGGGCGGCTGCCCGAGCCGCCGGCTCTGCTGGAGCGGATCGAGGCGCTGCTGCCCGCCGGAGAGCGCCCCTGGGATGGGCTGCGGGTCCTGGTGACCGCCGGCGGCACCCGCGAGGCGATCGACCCGGTGCGCTTCGTCGGCAATCGCTCCAGCGGCCGGATGGGGCTGGCGCTTGCCGCCGCGGCGCGGGGCCGCGGCGCCGAGGTGACTCTGGTGGCCGCGAACGTCGCTCTGCCGGCGCCACCGGGTGTGCGCCGCATCGACGTCGGCAGCGCCGCCGAGCTGGCGAGCGCCCTGGGCGAGGAGTTCCCCCGCTGCCAGGTGCTGCTGATGGCGGCCGCCCCCGCAGACTTCCGCCCCGCGACGCCCGCCGGCGACAAGATCAAGCGCAAGGGCAGCGGGCTCGACCTGCACCTGGAGCCGACCGAGGACATCCTCGCCGGGCTGGCCGCCGAGCGTCAGGAGGGCCAGACGATCGTCGGCTTCGCTGCCGAGCACGGGGTCGGCGGCTCGGGGCGTGCCCGCGACAAGCTGGTCCGCAAGGGTGCCGACCTGATCGTCTTCAACGACGTCTCCAACGCCGAGATCGGCTTCGAGTCGGATCAGAACGCCGTGACCCTGATCGCGGCCGGGGACGAGCGTGAGCTGGCGATCGACTCCAAGCAGCAGATCGCCGAGGCGATCCTGGATCGGGTCGACGAGCTGCGAAGCCCCGCCGGCGAGCGTTCCGAGCGCTCGGCCTGAGCGGCAGGAAGCCTCCCTACACTTGGTTGGGTGCCCGACGCCGGGGAAGACACCAGGGGCCAATCGACCTACACGCTCTACCGCCGGGGGGTGGAGCTGCTCGAGGACGGAAGCTTCGAGGAGGCCACCGAGCCGCTTGCCGAAGCCGCCCGCAGGGCGCCCGAGAAGAGCTCGGTCCGTGAGGCGCTGGGGCGCGCCTACTTCCGCAACCGGCAGTTCGAGAAGGCGGCGACCGAGTTCGAGGCCGTGGTCGAGAGCCACCCGGTCAACGATTTCGCGCACTTCTGCCTCGGCCGGGCGCTGAGCAAGACCGGCCAGACCAAGCGGGCACGCCACCACTTGGCGCTGGCCTCGAACCTGCAACCTCAGCGCCGCGACTATCGCGTCTACCGGGAGCGGCTGTCCGAGGATGGCTGAGCGGGCGGGCGTCGCCGCGGCGCATTGAAGGCACTGGTCCAGCGGGTAAGCCAAGCCGCGGTCGACGTCGAGGGCGAGCGCGTGTCCCAGATCGGGCCCGGACTCGTCGTCCTGCTGGGGATCCGGCGCGGAGACAGCAGCCGAGCAGGCCGACCGCCTGGCGGCCAAGGTGAAGGCGCTGCGGATCTTCGACGACGCCGAGGGGCGGATGAACGAGCCGCTGGGCGAGCGCGAGGCGCTGTGCGTGAGCCAGTTCACCCTCTACGGCGATGCCCGCCGCGGAAACCGCCCCAGTTACGTCGATGCGGCGCCGGCCGAGGAAGCCGAGCCCCTCTACGAGCGCTTCTGCGAGGCGCTCGGCGCCAAGCGCGGCGTCTTCGGCGCCTGCATGGGGGTGGCGCTGGTCAACGACGGCCCGGTGACGCTGCTGCTGGAGGCCTGAGCCGGGCATCCGGCGGCTACGTTTCGGCGCGGTTCGCCGTGCTTGGCCAGGCATGCGGCCGTGGCTATACTGGGCGACAAGCTTTTCCACGTCCCCAAACCGTGTCGAAAGGTGGGCCTGGGCCCACTTTTTTTTCGGCCCGCAGGGGCCAAACCGATCGATGAACGACCTTCAAACCCAGATAGAAGACCGCCTGGCGGAGCTCGATCCCGGCATCGAGCTGATCGCGCTCGAGAACCCGAGCCCCGAGCGCCTGCGCATCTACATCGACCATCCGCAGGGAGTCGACCTGGCGCTCTGCGAGCGGGCCACCAACCAGCTCCGGGAGCTGCTGGTCGACTATTCGCTCGAGGTCTCATCGCCCGGCACCGATCGTCCGCTGACGAAGCCCGAGCACTTCCGCCGCTTTCGAGGCCGCCGCGTCAGGGTGCGCACCGGTGAGGCCCTGGAGGGCCGGCGCAACTTCACCGGCACGATCGCCGACGCCGATGCGGCGGGCGTCTCGGTGGACCTCGGCGACCAATCGGTGACGATTCCGCACGAGCGGATCCGGCGCTCGAACCTCGTGCCAGACCTCAAGGAGGGAGACAGTTGAGCAAGGAGATCGTCGAGGCGGTTCACGCCCTCGAGCAGGAGAAGGGCATCGCCGCCGACAAGTTGATGGACGCGCTCGAGGACGCCCTCCTCTCCGCCTACAAGAAGACCCCCGGCGCCGCCAAGTACGCGCGCGTCGACCTCGACCACAACACGGCCGACTTCCGCGTCTTCGAGCTGATCCTGCCGCCGGAGCTGGAGGACAAGCTGCTCGAGCAGGCGATCGAGGAGGAGCGCACGATCGACCCCGAGACGGGGGAGATGCGTGAGCCGGAGGAGCCTGAGCTGACGCCTGAGCTCCTCGCCCCCTATGAGAGCCAGATCGAGTCGCGCGACGTCACCCCGGATGACTTCGGCCGCATCGCCGCGCAGACCGCCAAGCAGGTGATCCTGCAGCGGATCCGCGAGGCCGAGCGGGCGATGATGTTCGACGAGTACCAGGACCGGGTCGGCGAGCTGATCACCGGGATCATCCAGCAGTCCGACAAGCGCTACACGCTGGTCCAGCTGCGCGAGCGGGTCGAGGCGCTGCTGCCGAAGTCCGAGCAGGTCTACAACGAGCGCTACGACCACGGGATGCGCGTCAAGGCGGTGATCACCGACGTCTCCGACGCCGCCAAGGGGCCGAGCATCGTCGTCTCCCGCCGCAGCCCCGATCTGATCCGCAAGCTGTTCGAGCTGGAGGTCCCCGAGATCGCCGACAAGCTGGTCGAGATAACCGGCGTCGCACGCGAGCCGGGCTACCGCTCGAAGATCGCGGTCGTCTCGCACGCCGACGGGGTCGACCCGGTCGGCGCCTGCGTCGGGCCACGGGGCTCGCGGGTTCGGATGGTCGTCTCCGAGCTGCGCGGCGAGAAGATCGACATCATCCCCTACAACGAGGAGCCGGCCCGCTTCGTCGCCAAGGCACTGTCGCCGGCCCGCGTCCGCGAGGTTCTCGTCGACGACGACGAGCAGCAGGCGACGGTGATCGTTCCCGACGACCAGCTCTCGCTGGCGATCGGGCGCGATGGGCAGAACGCCCGCCTCGCCGCTCGGCTGACCGGTTGGCGTGTCGACATCAAGTCCGAGACCGAATTCGCCCGTGAGGAGCAGGACATCGACTACGAGGGCGAGGAGGAGTTCGACGGGCGCTGCATGGCGATCCTCTCCAACGGCCGCCGCTGCCCCAACGCCGCCCTGGGAGGGTCGACCTACTGCGGACTCCCCCAGCACCAGGCCCTGTCGCGCTTCGACACCAATCAGGTCGCCGTCCTCTCCGGCCTGAGCGACGAGGAGGTGGCGACGCTCGCCAACGCCGAGTCGGCCGACGGCGACGTGAGCTCGATCGTCGAGCGCGCGACCGCCGCCTTCACCGAGGCGGAGGCAGAGGCCGAGGAGGAGCCCGCCGAGGAGGCGGAGGAAGCGGAAGCGTCCGGTGGGTCAGAGGACAAGGCAGAGGTCGACGAAGCGACAGAGGCGCCGGAAGCCGAGGCGGCTGAAGAGGTCGAGCCCGCCGAGGAGGCGGAGCCGGTCGAAGAGGCCGAGGAAGAGATCGCCGAAGAGGAGGCAGCCGCGGAAGCCGACGAGGAAGCTGAAGCCGAGGAGGCCGAAGCGGAGCCTTCGGAGGACGGAGCGGCTCGCGAGCCGGTGGAGGAAGCCACCGAGTAGATGGCGCGCAAGCGGGTTCATGAGATAGCCAAGGCCAAGGGCCTGACCAGCAAGGAAGTGCTCGCTGCCCTGAAGGCGGCCGGAATCGAGGCCAAGGCCGCAGCCTCGAGCGTCGAGGAGGAGGATGCGCTGAAGGCGCTCACCGCGGCCGAGAAGGGCGACGGCGCGGCGGCAAAGGCCGACAGCAAGACGGCACCGGCGAAGAAGCCGGCCGCGAAGCCGAAGGCCGCCAAGCCGCCGGCGAAGTCGGACGGAAAGTCCGTCTCCGGCGAGGCCTCGCCGGCCTCCAAGCGCCCGGTGCGCCGGCGCCAGAGCGAAAGCTCGGCGGCGCCCGCCAAGGCCGGCGGCAAGCGTCGACGCCGGGTTGTCATCGACTCCCAGGCGGCACGCCGGGATGACATGCGGCAGGCACCGCCTCCGCGGCCGCCCAGGCGCCGCGGCGGACGCCGCCGCCGCCCGCTCCTGGAGGAACCGCCGAGGGCGCCGGTCGAGGCCGCCGAGCCGGAGGCGATCAAGGTCCCATCGGGCGCGACCGTGCGCGAGGTCGCCGAGCTGCTCGGACTTGGAAGCGCCGAGGTGATCAAGCAGCTGATGACGATGGGGGAAATGGCGACGCTGACGCAGACCCTCAGTGACGAGACCGTGAAGGCGATCGCCGACCAGTTCGACCGCAAGATCGAGATCGTCACCGCAGCCGAGGAGGAGCCCGAGAAGCCGGAGTTCGAGGACTCCGACGCAGACCTCGAGGAGCGACCCCCGGTGGTCGCGGTGATGGGTCACGTCGATCACGGAAAGACCTCGCTGCTCGACGCGATCCGCGAGGCCGAGGTCGTCGCCGGAGAGGCCGGGGGGATCACCCAGCACATCGGCGCCTACCAGGTCCACCACGGCGACAAGACGATCACCTTCCTCGACACCCCCGGCCACGAGGCCTTCACCGCGATGCGCGCCCGCGGCGCCCAGGTCACCGATCTGGCGGTGATCGTGGTCGCCGCCGACGACGGTGTGATGCCGCAGACGCTGGAGGCGATCGATCACGCCCGCGCCGCCGACGTGCCGGTCCTCGTCGCGGTCAACAAGATCGACCGCCCCGAGGCCCAGCCCGATCGGGTGCGGACCGAGCTCGCCGGCCACGACCTCAACCCGGAGGAGTGGGGCGGCGACACCGTCTACGTCGACGTCTCGGCGAAGACCAAGGAGGGTCTCGACAACTTGCTCGACATGGTCGTCCTGGTCTCCGAGCTGGAGGAGCTTGGGGCCAATCCGGACGCGCCCGCGTCGGGGACGGTGATCGAGTCGAAGCTCGACCCGGGGCGCGGGCCGGTGGTCAGCGTGCTGGTACAGCGCGGGACGCTGAAGGTCGGCGACGCCGTCGTCGCCGGTCCCCAGTGGGGTCGCGTGCGGGCGATGCAGAACTTCATGGGTGACCGCGTGGAGCAGGCAGTGCCCGGAATGCCGGTCGAGGTCCTCGGTTTCGACGGCGTCTGCGAGGCCGGCGAGTTCGTCCAGGCGGTCGAGAACGAGCGCCACGCCCGCGAGATGGCGCAGGAGCGCGCCAACCGGCTCAAGACCGAGTCGCTGGCCCGCCGCCAGGCCCGCAAGGTCACCCTCGAGGAGGTCTTCGCCAAGGCCCAGGAGGGCGAGATCAAGGAGCTGAACATCGTGCTCAAGGCAGATGTCGCGGGCTCCCTAGAGGCGCTCCAAGACGAGATCGCCAAGCTCCCGCAGGAGCAGGTTCCGATCAACATCATCCATGCCCAGACGGGCGGGATCAACGAGTCCGATGTGATGCTGGCCTCGGCCTCCGACGCCGTGATCATCGGCTTCAACGTGCGGCCGAACGCCGACGCCCGCCGGGCCGCCGAGCAGGAAGGCATCGACATCCGCACCTACTCGGTGATCTACAAGGTCACCGAAGAGCTGCGCGCCGCGATGGAGGGCATGCTGGAGCCCGAGGAGGTCGAGGAGACGATCGGCGAAGCCGAGATCAAGCAGACCTTCAAGGCATCGCGCGTGGGGCGGATCGCCGGCTGCCAGGTGACCCAGGGCCGCGTCGCCCGCGACGCCCAGGTGCGGCTGGTCCGCGACGGCACCGTTGCCTGGGAAGGGCGGATCGGCTCGCTGCGCCGCTTCAAGGACGACGTCAACGAGGTCGAGGAAGGCCAGGAGTGCGGGATCGTGCTCGAGGGCTTCGCCGACGTCAAGGATGGCGACGTGCTGGAGTTCTTCCGCACCAAGCAGGTCGAGCAAACCCTCGAGTAGGCCGCCGCGGAGCGGCGTTCAGGCGCCCGGATGTCCTCGTTTGTCTGTCTTGTCGAGTTGCACCTCCACTACGGGCAGTCGCATGACCTCAAGGGCAAGCGCAAGGAGCTCCAGTCGCTGAAGACCCAGTTGCGGCAGCGATTCGGCGCCTCGGTGTCCGAGATCGAGGGGCACGACAAGTGGCAGCGGGCGACCCTGCTCTGCGCCCTGGTCGGGGGCCGCGAGGTGGAGGACCGTGCCGACGCAATGGAGCGATTTGCCGAATCTCGTTGTCCCGATGGGTGTCACGCCGTGCGAGACCTGCTCAGCCTCAACGACATACGCGGCTGACCTCTGCGGCCAGCCCGACCGGTTGTATACAACCGGCTGTATAGTCGCGACGCGATGCCCTCCGGCCGCATGCGGCGCATCAACGAAATGCTGCGGGAGGTCGTCGGGGCGGCGATCGCGTCCGACCTCAACGACCCACGCATCGGATTCGTCACCGTGACTTCCGTCGAGACAAGCCCCGACCTGCGCAGCGCGCGCGTCTACGTCAGCGTGCTCGGCAGCGCCGAGGAGCGCGAGGCCAGCCTTGCCGGGCTCCGCTCTTCGCACGGAGTGATCCAGGCGCGGATCGGGCGCGAGACACGGATGAAGCGAACCCCGACTCTGAGCTTCGAATACGACGAGGCGATCGAGCGAGGCATGCGCATCTCGAGACTGCTCGACTCCGATCGATGAGAGCCCAGGCCGACGCGGTGGGGACTGACCTGGAGCAGGTGGCGGCCGCGGTTCGCGAGGAGCCAGCGCTTCCTGCTCACGACCCACGAAGGGCCGGACGGAGATGCGCTGGGCTCGATGCTCGGCATGCACCAGCTGCTCGGCAGCCTCGGCAAGGACTCGGTGATGTTTCTCGCCGCGAAGGAGTTCCCGCTGCCGATCGAGTACCGCTTCCTGCCCCTGGAGGAGGTGTTCCACGAGCCTCCCGCCGATATGGCGGACCGCACGGTGATCTTCCTCGACTGCGGCAACGTCGAGCGGATGCCGGTCGACTTCCTCAACGACGGCACGCGGGTGATCAACGTCGACCATCACCACGACAACACCCGCTTCGGCGAGATCAACCTGGTCGACACCGACGCCTCCTCGACCGCCGAGATCGTCTACGCCCTGGCCCGCCACCTGGGCGTCGAGCTGACGCCGGAGATGGCGTCCGCCCTCTACGTGGGGCTGGTCACCGACACCGGCCGTTTCATGTACGAGAACACCAACCCCGCGACCCACCGGATCGCCGCCGACCTGATCGAGGCCGGCGTCGACGTCAACGACACCTATCGGCGTCTCTACGAGAGCGTGCCGCTGGAGAAGCTGCACCTGGTTGCACGGGCCCTGAACGCCATCGAGCGGCCCTGTGAGGGGCTTGCGGTGACCTTCATCACCGAGGCCGACTACGAGGCGACGGGCTCAGGCGAGGAGATGACCGAGGGCATCATCGACTTCCTCCGCTCGCTGGAGGGGGTCAAGGTGGCGGCGGTGATCCGCGAGCTCGGCAGCCGGGGCAGAGCCGCCCGCAAGGTGAGCCTGCGCTCGAGTGGCGGCGGGGTCGACGTCTCCGAGATCGCCCGTGAGCACGGCGGCGGCGGGCACGTTCGGGCGGCGGGCTTCTCGACCGACCTCGAGCCGGAGGCGATCGCCGAGTTCATCTGCTCGCGGCTGGACGGCGAGTCCTTCGACTAGCCCGATGGAAGCAGCGGCCGATCGAGCCGCAGTGCTGTTGTGCGACAAGCCGGCGGGGATCACCTCGCACAGCCTGGTCGCCCAGGTGCGCAGGGAGCGAGGGCTGAAGGCGGGGCATTCGGGAACCCTGGATCCGTTCGCCACCGGCCTGCTGCTCGTCCTGCTCGACAAGGCGACTCGGCTGCAGCGCTACCTGCTGCCGCTGCCGAAGACCTACCTGGCGACGGCCCGCCTCGGCTGGCGTTCGAGCACCGGCGACCCGGAGGGCGATCTGACCGAGACGGGCAAGGTCCCGGAGCGGCTCGTCCTGCCGACCGGAACGGTGCGCCAGCGGGTCCCGATGACCTCGGCGGTGAAGGTCGGCGGCGAGCGCCTCTACCGCAAGTCGCAGCGCGGCGAGGAGATCGAGACGCCTGAGCGCGAGGTCGAGGTGATGCGAGCGGAGTTGGTCGAGAGCGGGCAAGGGAGTGCCACCTTCGAGGTCGAGTGCTCCTCCGGGACCTACGTCCGGACCCTGATCGAAACGCTCTCCGACGCCTACTGTGAGAGCCTGCGGCGAGTGAAGATCGGCGCGTTCACCGTCGAGGACGCGGGGGCCGAGCTGAGCCCCAATCAGGCGCTCGGCTTCCTGCCCGAGTATGGCCTCGACGAGGCCGAGGCGGAGGCCGTCACGCACGGTCAGGGCCTCGTACCTCGTTCCTCGTTCCGCGAGGCCGGGGCTGTGGCCGAGGAACGGACAACCAGCAATCAGCAACGGGTGCGGCTGACCCAGAACGACAAGCTTCTCGCCGTGGCCCGGTTCGAGGACGATCTGTTGAAGCCGGAGGTGGTGTTGGCTTGAGCATCACGGTCACCAAGCTGCCCGAGGCAGAGCCGCGCCCGCGCCACGTCGCGATCGGGACCTTCGACGGGGTCCACATCGGGCACCGGGCGGTGATCGACGACGCCGACACCGTGCTCACCTTCGATCCACATCCGCTGGAGATCCTTCATCCGCCGGCGGCCCCGAAGCTGATCATGCCGTTCAAGGTCAAGCGCGACGTGATCGACGGGCTCGGGGTCGATGAACTGGTGGTGATCCCGTTCGACAAGGCGTTCTCGACGATCCCGGCGCCGGGCTTCATCGAGCAGGTGCTGCTCGAGAAGCTGGGCGCGGAGCGGGTCTCGGTGGGCGAGAACTTCCGCTTCGGCGCCAAGGCGCAGGGCGACCCGGCGATGCTGGAGGCCCGAGAGGAGTTCGGGACGCGGGTCGTGCCGCTGGTCGAGCTCGACGGCGAGACGGTCTCCTCGACCCGCGTCCGCGCCCTGGTCGCGGCCGGGGACGTCGAGACCGCGCTGCGCTGCCTCGGGGCTCCGTTCATGCTCGAAGGGTTGGTCGTGGAGGGCGACAGGCGCGGCCGCGAGCTCGGCTTTCCCACCGCGAACCTGATCCCCGACGACCGCCTGGTCACACCGGGACACGGCGTCTACGCGGCCTTTGCCAACGGGCACCCGGCGGCGGTCAACATCGGTGTCCGCCCGACCTTCGAGAGCGGACGGGGGGTATTGATCGAGGCCTACCTGATCGACCACGACGAGGACCTCTACGGCCAGAATCTGCGGATCGCATTCGTCTCGCGGCTGCGCGGCGAGCGCCGCTTTCCGAGCGTCGAGGAGCTGGTCGCGCAGATGCACCGCGACGTCGATGACGCACGAGAGGCCTGTGCTAGCTTCCAGCCCTCCTGAGGCCCACGGGGCCTCTATCTTTTTCTCCAGATGCCGCTGACCAAAGACCGCAAAGCCGAGCTGATCGGCAAGTACGGGCGCTCGCCCAACGACACCGGTTCGGCCGAGGTCCAGGTTGCGCTGCTCACCGAGCGCATCAACGAGCTCACCGAGCATCTGCGTGGCCACAGCAAGGACCACCACTCGCGGCGCGGGCTGCTGATGCTGGTGGGCAAGCGGCGCCGGCTTCTGCGCTACCTGGAGAGCAGCGACCTCGAGCGCTATCGCACCCTGGTCGGTGAATTGGGCATCCGCCGCTGATCTCTTGATCGAGCCAGGCGAGGCCGCGCCGGACTTCACCCTTCCCAACCACAGGGGCGAGCCGGTTTCACTCGCGGACTTTCGCGGCCTCAGGTTGATGCTGGTCTTCTACCCGGCGGACTTCAGCTTCGTCTGCAGCGATCAGCTCTCGGTCTACCAGGAGGTCCTCGGTCAGATCGAAGAGGCGGGCGTGCAGCTGGTCGGGGTCAGCGTCGATTCGAGCTGGAGCCATAACGCCTTCCGCAAGAAGCTCGGGCTGGACATGCCGCTGCTCGCCGACTTCCATCCCAAGGGCGAGATGAGCCGCAGCTACGGCGCCTACATCGAGGACTTCGGGACCACGAACCGCTCGCTGGTCCTGGTCGACGAGGAAGGTGTGGTGCGCTGGGTCCACGAGGCGCCGAGCGTGACCGAGATCCCCGGCGCGAACCTGATCTTCGACGCGCTGGAAGCGGTCACCCGATAGGGCGCCGCCATAGGGGGCGACCAAGCGCTTCGAGGCGCCTTGGTCGCGGTATGCACGACAAGGTTGCCTGGCCAGACCGAGCGATCGCGGAGCTGGCGACTCGCCAGCACGGGATCGTCGCAGTGAGACAGCTCGCCTTGGCAGGCATCGACCGCCACGCCGTGGATAGGCGGTGCCGAGCGGGCAGGCTCCATCGGCTGCATCGCGGTGTCTACGCCGTGGGTCATCGCGGATTGAGCCAAGAGGGCTGCTGGATGGCGGCGATCCTGGCATGTGGCAGGGGTGCAGCACTCAGCCACCGATCTGCAGCAGCCCTATGGGGGTTGCTGCCGGTCGCCGCCGGTGCAATTGAAATCGCGATCCCTGGACTGGGCGGACGCGCGAAGCGACGAGGCATTCGCATCCATCGCTCGGCCACCCTGACAGCGGAACAGATCGCTTACCACAAGGGAATCGCCGTCACGAATCCTGCCCGCACGATTGCCGATCTCGGCCGTACCGCCTCGGCCCCTGTGTTGCGGCGAGCAATACGAGAGGCAGACGTCCTCGGTCTCGACCTCCCAGCGCAGCTCAAGCCGGATCAAACCCGCAGCGAGCTCGAACATCGTTTCCTGGGGCTTTGCCGCCGTCAACGGCTGCCACAGCCGGAGGTCAACGCTCGGGTCGGCGGGTTAAGGGTCGACTTTCTGTGGCGCCGGCAGCGATTGATTGTCGAGACCGATGGTTACCGCTTCCATCGCGGCCGCCAGGCATTCGAGGACGACCGGGCTCGTGACCTCGAGCTCCGGCTGCACGGATACGACGTGCTGCGTTTCAGCTATCACCAGGTGAGCGGCGAGTCTCAACGCATTGCGCAGGCGATACGGGAACGTTTGGTGGCGCGGGGCGGATGAGCCGCTTCGGGCGCTTCGAGGCGCCTTGGTCGCGGTATGCACGACAAATCCGCCGGGGTAGCCTGACCCGATGAGCGAGCTGACGAGCGCGGCGGTCCCGCCCGAGGGGCATGGCGACCACGTCCGCGGCGAGGGCCCCCTCACGATCGTCTACGCAGACCTGGGCTGCCCGCACTGCGCGGCGGTCTGGGCTCAGATCAGCGCCCTGCCGGCGCGGATCGTCTTTCGCCACTTCCCCGTCGCCAGCAAGCATCCGCGGGCCCCGGCCCTGCATGCCGCCGCCGAGGCCGCCGGGCGGCAGGGATCGTTCTTCGAGATGGTCGACTCGCTGTACGCCGACCGCGGCCGGGTCGACGATCCCCACCTCTGGGAGCGCGCCGAGCGCTTCGGGCTCGAGATCGAGCGCTTCGACACGGACCGGCGCTCGCAGGAGGTCGCGAGGCGGGTCAAGGCCGATTTCGAGTCCGGCATCCGCGCCGGCGTCGCCGGCACCCCAGCACTGTTTCAGCAGGGCCGAAAAGTGGAAATCACCGAGCTTGCGGTCATTTCCCCGAGCAACGAGGAACGGGGGACGAGGAACGCCTCTGTAACATCGCCTGCGACAGAGAACGAGAGTTCTTAAGCAAAAGGGCCGCCATCCGGGCGGCCGGAGGTAACAATTTAGATGAGTATGTTTGACGTTAGCCGCGTCTCGGTGGAGGTCGGCGAAAGCGAGATTTCCTTCGAAACCGGCAAGCTCGCCAAGCAGGCGAGCGGATCCGTGGTCGTGCGCGCCGGCGACACGATGGTCCTCTGTACAGCGACGATGGGCAACCTGCGCGACGTCGACTTCCTGCCCCTCACCGTCGACGTCGAGGAGCGGATGTACGCGGCGGGCAAGATCCCCGGCTCGTTCTTCCGCCGCGAGGGTCGCTCGGGCGAGAAGGCGACGCTGACGGCGCGGATGATCGACCGCCCGATCCGTCCCCTTTTCCCCAAGGGCTGGCACTTCGAGACCCAGCTCGTCGCCCAGCCGATGTCGGTGGACCACGTCCACCCCTACGACATCCTGGCGATGAACGGCGCCTCCGCGGCGCTGGCGGTCTCCCAGATCCCGGTCGGCGCCCACGTCGGCGCGGTGCGGATCGGCAAGCTCGACGGAGATTTCGTGATCAACCCCGAGGAGGAGAGCCTCGACGAGCTCGACCTCGACCTGATCGTCGCCGGCACCGATGACGCGATCCTGATGGTCGAGGCCGGCGCCAGCGGCGTCAGCGAGGCCGAGATCCTCGACGCGCTCGACATCGCCCACGCCGAGATCAAGAAGCTCTGCGCGACGATCGAGGAGCTGCGCGGCAAGGCCGGCAAGGAGAAGATCGAAGTCGAGGCGCCGCAGATCGACGAGGGCCTACTGGAGGAGATCCGCTCCTCACACGGGCAGAAGATCGACGAGGCGACCTCGATCGAGGCCAAGCTGGAGCGCCAGGACGCCGCCGACGCGGTCGAGGAGGAGGTCCTGGAGAAGTACGCACCGGCCGCCGACGGCGACGAGCCGGACCCCGAGCGCAAGGCCGAGGTCGCGGCGGCGTTCGCGGCGCTGGAGAAGGACATCATCCGGCGCCGGATCGCGGTCGACAAGAAGCGCCCCGACGGTCGCGCCCAGGACGAGATCCGGCCGATCGAGTGCGAGGTCGATGTCGCCCCGCGTGTGCACGGCTCGGCGCTGTTCACCCGCGGTGAGACGCAGATCCTCTCCAACGTCGCCCTCGGCACGAGTCGCATGGACATGCGGCTCGACACGCTCGGGATCGCGACCTCGAAGCGGTTCTGGCACCACTACAACTTCCCGCCCTTCTCGGTCGGGGAGGCCGGATTCATGCGCGGCCCGAAGCGCCGCGACATCGGACACGGAGCGCTCGCCGAGCGGGCGCTGGCGCCGACGATCCCCAGCGAGGAGGACTTCCCCTACGTACTGCGGGTGGTCTCCGAGACGCTGGAGTCCAACGGCTCCTCCTCGATGGGCTCGGTCTGCGCGTCCTCGATGGCCCTTCAGGCCGCGGGCGTGCCGGTGAGCGCACCGGTTGCCGGCGTCGCGATGGGCCTGATCAAGGAAGGCGACGACTACATCGTGCTGACCGACATCGCCGGGGTCGAAGACCATCTCGGCGACATGGATTTCAAGGTCGCCGGCAGCGCCGATGGCATCACCGCCCTGCAGATGGACATCAAGATCGGCGGCGTCACCTTCGAGATCCTGCGTGACGCGCTCGAGCAGGCGCTCAAGGGCCGCCTCTTCATCCTCGACAAGATGGCCGAGGCGATCGACGGCCCGCGCGAGCAGCTGTCGCCGTTCGCGCCGCGGATCGAGGCGATCCAGATCGACCCGGAGAAGATCGGCGCCGTGATCGGCAAGGGCGGCGAGACGATCCGAGCCCTCTGCGAGGAGTTCGAGGCAGAGATCGACGTCGAGGACGATGGGACGGTGAAGGTCTATGCGACCAGCGGCGAGCTGGTCGAGGCCTGCATCGCCCGCATCCAGTCGATGACCAAGGAGGCCGAGGTCGGCGATCGCTACAACGCGGCCAAGGTCGTGAAGACGACGACCTTCGGCGCCTTCGTCGAGCTGACCAAGGGCACCGACGGCCTGCTGCACATCTCCAACGTCAAGCCCGGCGAGCGGGTCGAGACGGTGGACGACGTGCTGAAGTCGGGCCAGGAGCTCGACGTCACCGTGGTCGAGGTCGACAAGGAGCGCGGCCGCATCGGACTGCGGCTCTCCGACGATCCGGAGGTCGCCGGCAAGAGCCCCGAGGAACTGGTCGCGGTCGGTACCGGGAGCGACGGGGGCAGCCGGCGCGGTGGCGGCGACAGGCGCCCACGGCGCGACGGCGAGCGTGGTGGCGGACGCCGCCGCGAGCGCAGCCGGCGTGACGCTAACGACTGCCAGCTCACCGAGCTCGATTCGGGAATCCGGGTCGTCACCGAGGCCATGCCCTCGGTGCGCTCGGTCGCGCTGGGGCTCTGGGTGCGGACCGGTTCGCGTGACGAGACTCCCGCCCAGGCGGGGGTCTCGCACTTCCTCGAGCACATGTTGTTCAAGGGCACCGAGGAGCACTCGGCGATCCAGATCTCGGAGATCTTCGACGGCCTCGGCGCCGCGGTCAACGCCGCGACGGGCAAGGAGACGACTCACCTGCACGCCCGTTTCCTCGACGAGCACACCGAGGACGCGTTCAGGCTGCTGAGCGAGATGCTCCTGCACCCGACCTACGCCGACGTCGACTCCGAGCGCGAGGTCGTGCTGGAGGAGATCGCGATGTACGAGGACGAGCCGATGGACCGGGTCCACGACTTCCTCGCCGACGCCGTGTTCGGCGAGCACCCGCTCGGACGGCGGGTGCTCGGAGCCGCGGAGGTGATCGCCTCGATCCCGGTTCCCGACATCGACGCCTACCACCATCGCCACTACGTCGCCCCGAGCATCGTCGTCTCGGCGGCGGGCCACGTCGACCACGACGAGATCTGCGAGCTGACCCAGCGCTTCGTCGGGGCGCCGATCGAGCAGTCGGCGCCGGCCAACGGAAGGACGGCGCCGACCCAGCCCGCCGTGCGCTTCTTTCAGAAGGACACCGAGCAGTACCACATCTGCTTCGGAGCGCCGGGGCTCACCCGCGGCGACGAGCGCCGTTTCGCCCTCTCGGTCCTCGACGCGATCTACGGCGGGGCGACGTCCTCGCGCCTGTTCGTCGAGGTGCGCGAGAAGCGCGGCCTCGCCTACTCGGTCGGCTCCTACAGCGACCAGTACACCGACCTCGGCCTGGTCGCCACCTACGTCGGCACCCGCGAGGAAAACGTCGAGGAGGCCTGCGGGCTGATCGCCGCCGAGATCGAGCGCCTGCGGACCGAGCCGGTCTCCGAAGAGGAGTTCGCTCGCAGCAAGGAGCACGTCAAGGGGCGTCTCGTGCTCTCCTCGGAGTCCTCGGCGACCCGGATGTCGCGCAACGCCCGGGCGATTCTCTTCGGGACCCCTCTGTACACCGTGGACGAGCTGCTCGACAAGGTCGACGCGGTCAAGTTGACCGAGCTCTCGGCGCTCAGCCAGGACCTCTACGACCCGGCCCACCTCTCGGCGTCCTGCATCGGGCGCAAGGAGGATCTGTTCCGCTCCGCGATCGCAGGCGTCGCCGAGCCGCTGGCGGCGGCGTGATCCGGGTCGTCGTCTCGGGCGCCGCGGGCCGCATGGGTCAAACGGTCTGCGAGGCGGTCGAAGGAGCCGACGACATGGAGCTGGCCGGCCGCGCCGACCCGGCGCTGGACGCCGACCTTTCCTCGCTGCTGGACGGCGCCGACGTCTGCGTCGACTTCAGCATTCCGGACTCGGCGCCGGACAACGTCGCCGCCTGCCTCGGCGCCGGCGTGCACGCGGTCGTCGGCACCACGGGCTTCGACCTCGACGCGATCCGCGAGCGGGCCGAGAGCGCCGGCGGCGACGCCAACTGCTTCGTTGCCCCGAACTTCGCCGTCGGCGCCGTATTGATGATGCAGCTCGCGCAGCAGGTCGCCCCGCACATGCCGGAGTGCGAGATCGTCGAGCTGCATAACGAGAAGAAGCTGGACGCGCCCTCGGGGACCGCCAAGCGGACGGCGGAGCTGATCAGCGAGGCCGGCGGCAGGGTGCACGAGCCGATCCACTCGCTGCGGCTGCCGGGCCTGGTCGCGCACCAGGAGGTCGTCTTCGGCGGCGAGGGACAGACGCTTTCGATCCGCCACGACTCCACCGACCGCCATTCGTTCATGCCCGGAGTGCTGCTCGCGGTGCGCAGGGTCGGGGAGCTGCCCGACCGCTTCACGGTCGGGCTCGAGAACCTGCTCTGAAGGCGCCGCATGGGATCTGCAGCGTGAGCGACGACTTCGCCCTCATGGACGCGACCGCGCAGGCCGCCCTGGTCCGCGACGGCGAGGCATCCGCCGTCGAGCTGGCCGAGGCGGCGATCGCCCGCATCGAGGCGCTCAACCCGCGGCTCAACGCGGTCATCCATCCGCTGTTCGAGAAGGGCCTGGAGGAGGCGCGGGGGGATCTCCCCGACGGCCCCTTCCGCGGCGTGCCGTTTCTGCTCAAGGACCTGCTCGCGCACTCCGCCGGCGACCCGTTCCACGAGGGAATGAAGCACCTGCGCGACATCGGCTGGACCGAGGAGATCGATACGGAGCTGGTTCGCCGCTTTCGCGCCGCCGGATTCGTGATCCTCGGCCACACCAATACACCGGAGCTGGGGATCCTTCCCACCTGCGAGCCCGAGGCTCACGGGCCAACGCACAACCCCTGGGACACCGGGCGCTCGCCGGCTGGCTCAAGCGGCGGCTCCGCGGCGGCGGTCGCTTCCGGGATGGTGGCGGTTGCCCACGGCAACGACGGTGGGGGGTCGATCCGCTTGCCGGCGTCGGCCTGCGGTCTGGTCGGGCTGAAGCCCTCTCGCGGCAGGGTCAGCCAGGGGCCGGAGTTCGGCGACGTGATGACCGGTTTGCTCTCCGAGCACGTCGTAGCGCGAACCGTCCGCGACAGCGCCCGCATCCTCGACCTGATCGACGGCGTCGCCGCGGGCGACCCCTACGCTGCGCCGACACCGAGGCGCCCTTACCTGGAAGAGGTCGGCGCCGACCCCGGGGCGCTGCGGGTCGGGTTGATGGCCACGGCGCCGGCGGGACAGTTCGAGGTCCATCCCGACTGCGTGGCCGCGGTCGAGTCCGCGGCGCAGCTGATGGAGTCGCTCGGCCACTCGGTCGATTCGTCGTATCCGGACGCGATCGATGACCCTCAGTACACAGAGCGCTTCATCCAGCGCTGGACGACGGGGGTCGCATGGAACCTCGACTACTGGTCGCGCAAGACCGGAAAAGAGGTCGGCCCGGAGGGGACCGAAGCCTCGACCTGGGCCCTGGCCGAGATCGGACGCAGCTTCAGCGGACCCGAATACCTCGGCGCACTGGAGTACCAGCAGCGCACGGCGCGCGACGCCGCCGGCTGGTGGGAGGACGGCTTCGACCTGCTGCTCACCCCGACGATGGGGGAACCGCCAACACCACTCGGCGCCTTCGAACCCGAGCCCGGGAATCCGGCCTCGCCGATCTTCCGCAGCATCCCCACCGCCGGCTTCACCGCCTTCTGGAACTCGACCGGCCAGCCGGCGATATCCCTTCCGCTGCACTGGAGCGGCGACGGGCTTCCGATCGGAATCCAACTCGTCGCTCCCTACGGCGCCGAGGACATGCTGATCCGCGTCGCGTCGCAGCTCGAGGAGGCAGCGCCGTGGGCGGATCGTCGCCCAGAGGGCGCGGTACCCTCCTCGTGATGGCGGAGATCCGCGGAGTGATCACGGCGATGGTCACCCCTTTCCACGAGGACGGGGGGCTCGACGAGGGGGGCTGCAGGCGCCTTGCGCGGCACCTGGTCGAGCATGGCTCGCATGGCCTGGTTCTGGCCGGCACCACCGGCGAGGCGCCGACCCTCTCCGATGACGAGAAGCTGACCCTGCTGCGGGCGGTCCGCGACGAGCTCGGCGGCGATGCGACCCTGATCCTCGGCACCGGCACCAACGACACCCTGCACACGGTCGAGCTGACCAAGCTCGCCGCCGAGGCCGGAGCCGACGCCGCGATCGTCGTCACGCCCTACTACAACAAGCCCAACCGGGAGGGCTTGCTCGCCCACTACGGGGCGGTCTCCGACGTCGGGCTGCCGATCGTCCTCTACAACATCCCCTCGCGCACCTCGCTCAACATCGCGCCCGAGCTGCTGGTCGAGCTGGGGCGGCTGCCGAACATCGTCGCGGTCAAGCAGGCCAACGACGACGAGCTGGGACCGATCGAGGGCCTCGACGTGCTGGCCGGCAACGACGGCGTGTTCCTGCGCACGATCGAGTTCGGGGGCGCCGGCGGGGTCCTCGTCTCCTCGCATCTGGTCGGGCCGCAGATGCGCGAGATGTGGGAGGCCGGGCAGGAGGGAGACCTGGAGCGCGTCCGGCAGATCGATAGAGAGCTCGCGCCGATCTACGAGGCAATGACGGTGACCGCCAACCCGATTCCGGTCAAGGCGGCGCTGAAGATGCTGGGGCTGCTCGAGTCCGACGCGCTGCGTCTGCCGATGGTCCCGGCGACCGAGGAGCAGCGATCCGCGATCCGCCCGGCGCTGGAGGCGGTGGGGATCCTGGCAGCGGCGGGTTGAGCGGAACCTTGAGAGTGCTCCCCCTGGGCGGTCTGGGGGAGATCGGCAAGAACATGACCGTGGTCGAGTACGACGGCCGGATCGTCGTCGTCGACACCGGGCTGATGTTCCCGACCGCCGAGATGCTCGGCATCGACCTCGTCCTACCCGACTTCTCCTACCTGCGCGAGCGGGCCGGCGACATCGAAGCGATCGTGCTCACCCACGGGCACGAGGACCACGTCGGGGCGCTGCCATACGTGCTGCGCGAGCTCGGCCATCCACCGGCGATCTACGGCGGGCTTCTGACGATCGGACTGGTCCGCTCGAAGCTCGACGAGCACAAGCTCGGCGACGCGCCGCTGCAGGAGCTGGACGCCGGCGAGCGGGTCAAGCTGGGGCCGTTCGAGCTCGAGATGATCCACCTCTCGCATTCGATCCCCGATGCGCGCGGGGTGCTGCTCAGCACCGAGCTGGGCTCGGTGCTTCTGACCGGCGACTACAAGTTCGACCAGACTCCTGTCGACGGGCGCCCCGCCGACGTCTCGCGGCTGGCGGAGCTGGGGCGCGATGGCCTGCTGCTTCTGTGCGGAGACTCGACCAACGCCGACCGCCCCGGGGTTGCCCCTTCGGAGTCGAGCGTGGGACCGGCGCTGCTGGACACCTTCTCGCACTGCGAGGGCCGGATCATCGTCACCAGCTTCGCCTCCAACGTGCACCGCGTGCAGCAGGTGATCGACGCCGCCGTGCAGCTCGACCGGCGGGTGGCGCTGGTCGGGCGCTCGATGCGCAAGAACTTCAACATCGCCTCCAACCTGGGAATCGCAAACGCGCCCACCGGGCTGCTGATTCAGCCAAAGGAGATCGAGGACTTCCCCGACGACAAGGTCATCGCGATCTCGACCGGCAGTCAGGGCGAGCCGCTATCCGCCCTGCGGCGGATGGCCCACAACGACCACCGCGACGTCGAGCTTCACTCCGGCGACACGGTCGTCTTCTCGGCGACCCCGATCCCGGGCAACGAGCGGGCGGTCAACGAGACGATCGACCGCATATTCCAGATCGGCGCCTCGGTGGTGACCGCTTCCGACGCGCCGATCCACGCCTCGGGCCACGGCTGGCAGGAGGAGCTGAAGCTGATGCTGAACCTGACCAAGCCCCGCTACGTGCTGCCGATACACGGCGACCACAAGCGGCTGCGCCTGCACGCGGATCTCGCCCGTTCGGTTGGGATCGGCCCAAAGGACGTGTTCCAGGGCTCCAACGGAGTGCCACTGGAGGTGAGCGACTCGGGGGCCCGGTTGGGGGAGGACGTGGGCGCGGGAATGATCTTCGTCGACGGGGTCGACATCGGCGAGCCCGACGACGTTGCCCTGCGCGACCGCAGGATGATCTCCGCCGACGGCATCTTCATCGTCGTCGCGACGGTCTCCTCCGACGACGGCTCGATGGTGGCGCCGCCGGAGGTGATCTTCCGCGGGGTGCCGTTCCTGGAGGAGGCCGACGGACTGGTCGAGGAGCTGCGCGACGTGGTCAGGGACTCGCTCGCGGACGCGGCCGAGCACGATGTCCACGAGCTGCCGATGATCCAGGAGGACCTCCACGACGACATCGCCGAGTTCGTCTACGACAAGCTGCGCCGCCGCCCGATGGTGCTGCCGGTCGTGGTCGAAGTCTGAGGACTCTGCAAAGCGTCGCATCCCGCATTTCGAGCCCTCGCAAAAAAAAAGCCGCCCGGCTTCTAGGGAGGGGGGAAGCCGGGCGGCCAATTCGACCCTGAGGTCGAAGGTGGGCCCGACGAGGTTGCTAAGGGGAGATCCCCGGCAGGCCCGTGTGTCTCGTCCGCGCAGAAACCTAGGAGTTGGTGCTAAAGCGGCTCTAAAGACGGCGTAATACGTTCCTCAGTGCCGTCCAGGGGGAGGCTGACGCGGATCAGCGCCCCGCCCATCGGCGAGCGGCTTGCCCTCACCTCGCCGCCGTGCGATCTCGCAACAGCCCGCACGATCGCAAGGCCGAGGCCGGTGCCGCCCCCGGCCGCGGTGTCGGCGGGGCCGCTGCCGCGGACGAAGCGATCGAAGACCTGCTCCTGCATCTCCTCCGGGATCCCCGGCCCGTTGTCGGCGACCTCGACCACCGCCTGGCCTTCCTCGGACTCGAGCCGCAGCTCGATCCTCGATCCATCCGGGGTGTGGCGGACGGCGTTGTCGAGCATGTTGAGGACCATCCGGTGAAGCTCATCGGGATTTCCGCGCAGCGGAACCGGATGGCCGTTCTCGAATTCGAGCCGCCGATCCCCGGCGACAGGGGCGACCTCGGCGGCGGCGTTGCCGACGATCTCGGCCAGGTCGCATTCGGTCCGGCCGCTGATCCGGCCCGCGTCGGCCCGGGCGAGGAGCAGCAGGTCGGCGACCAGCCGGGTCATCCGCTGCGACGAGCGAAGCGCCGAGTCGACCATCTCGCGGTCCTCGGACCCCTCTCCGTGAAGCGAGGCCTGGAGCAGCTCGAGGTTGGCGATCACGCTGGTCAGCGGGGTGCGCAGCTCGTGCGAGGCGTCGGCAACGAACTCGCGCTGCTTCTGCATCGCCTGCTCGCGCTCGGTGCGGGCCGCGTCGAGGGAGCGCAGCATCTGCTCCAGGGTGCTCGCCAGCTCCCCGACCTCGTCGTCGACCTCGGTTTGAGGCATCCGTCGCGAGGTGTCGCGGGTGCTGGCGATCTCGCCGGCGGTTGCGGTGAGCGCGGCGATCGGCCGCATCGCGCGGTTGGCGATCGCGAGACCGGCCAGACAGGCGAGCAGGACGGCGCCGAGGACACCGGCGGCGATGAAGAGCCAGAGGCGCTCGATCGTCGAGTTGACGTGCTGCTCGCTGCGGGCGTATTGGACGAACCCGGTGACGATTCCGTTCTCGTTCACCACGGCGGCGGTGACGACGCGCAGCGATCCCTCGTGGACGACACCGGGGCGGGGGAGGCCGAGGGGCGGGGCCCGGTGGGTCTGCTCGAGCAGGTTGCCGTCCCTGTCCCAGACCCTTACCGCGGCGCCGTTTGGCAGCGCGAAGTCGTCGAGCTCGGGGCCCTCGGGTATCCAGCCGCCGGCGTAGGCCTTGATGTCGAGCTGGCTGGCGAGCGTTCTCGCCGCCCCGTGCATCTCCTGGTTGAAGTCGTTGCGAATGCGGTCGGTGGCCAGGCGGCCGATCACCGCGGCGAAGACGAGCAGGATCGCCAGGGTCAGCCCCGCCGAGGCGGCGGCGAGGCGCCAGCGCACCGGCCATGCGCGCGGATTACGGAGCCTCCCCAGCGTCGTTGTCGCCCCCTCCGCACGCTGGGCCATCGCTACTCCTTCAGCACGTAGCCGGCGCCTCGCTTGGTGTGCAGCAGGCGCGCTTCGCCGCCGGACTCCAGCTTGCGGCGAAGGTTGGAGATGAAGACGTCGATCGTGTTCGTGGCCGCGGTCGGGTCATAGCCCCAGACCTCATCGAGGAGGCGCTCGCGGGAGACCACCAGGCGCTGGTTTCGCATCAGGTATTCGAGCAGCTCGAACTCGCGGTTGGTCAGCTCGATCTCGCGGCCGTTGCGCAGGACCTCGCGGGTGTCGGGGTTGAGCTGCAGGTCGCCGACCGACAGCGAGGCGCTGCCGCGTGGTGGGCGGCGGCGCAGCAGGGCCCGGATCCGAGCCAGAAACTCCTGGCGCTCGAACGGCTTGACCAGGTAGTCATCGGCGCCGCTGTCGAGCCCGGTCACCCGGTCGTCGGTCTCGGTGCGGGCGGTGAGGATCAGGATCGGGACGTCGCCCTCGGCGCGAAGCTGGCGGCAGACCTCGATCCCGTCGAGGCGTGGCAGGCCGAGGTCGAGCACGACGAGGTCCGGGTAGAACTCGGCCGCGGCGTCGAGGGCGGCGATGCCGTCGCCGGCGGTGCGGACCTCATAGCCCTCGTGCCGAAGCGAGCGCCGCAGCACGTCGGTGATCTCGGCGTCGTCCTCGATCACCAGCACGCGTCCACCAAGGACTTCGTCGGTCGCGACCATGGATCGATGTTAGCCGCGAGGACCGCTCGGGATCGGAGGATTTATGGCTTCTTTATGCGGTTTGCGGGGCGCAGGGGAGGCCTCTCAGGCGTCGAATCAGACACTCGTGGCCGCCTCGCGAAAGCGCCGCCGCAAGCCCCTGCCCAGTCGGGGTCGCGCCGTGGCGAAAAAAGGCCGTAAGCGCCCAGGCGCCCCGCCGCGGCTGAGCCGCGAGCAGCTTGAGAAGCTCGAGCAGCGGCAGCTCGACGTGATCGGCCTGACCCTGATCGCGGTCGGGGTCTACCTCATGCTCGTGCTCTGGCTCGGCTGGGACGGGGGCAGGGTCGGATCCGGGATCGAGGACGGGATGACCTACCTGTTCGGCAAGGTCGCCTATCTGGCCCCGCTGGCCTTCTTCGCCAGCGGAGCGACCCTGATCCTCAAGCCCTTCGTGCCGTCGCTGCGGCCGCTTCGCACCGGTGGCATATGCGTGATCGCCGGGCTGCTGCTCGCCTTCGCCGCCCAGACCGCGCACCTCGGCCCCGACCATCCGCTGCGGCCCGGTTACTTCGATCCCTCCTGGTTCCCGGATCACGGCGGGCTGATCGGCGACGGCCTCTACTGGGCCTCGGCGACGCTGTTCCAGCGGGTCGGGGCCCACATCATCGCGCTGCTGCTGATCTTCGCCGGCGGGCTGCTTCTGACCGGGACCTCGATCGCGACCTTCCTCGGCAGCACCGGGCGGGCACTCGGCCGGGCGCGGGCGAGCAGCGCCGAGATGGCGCGCACGGTCGCCCAGACCGCCCGCCACCGCGACGACGACTTTGCCGGCATGGAGACCCAGGTGGCTGCGACCGACGTGATGAGCGACTACCCCGGCGAGGAGGCCGAGACGGTGCGGGTGGTGGAGTTCGACCAGGAGCCGGATCCCGAGCCCGAGATGCCCGAGTCCGAGGCGCCGACCGGCGAGCTGGCCGCGGTCGAGATCCTCGACGGCGACGATGACGACGAGTCGGCAGGCGGTCGAGGCGGAGCCGGGCGCGGATGCCGGGGCGGCCGCGGTCGCGCGCCCCGACCCGGGCAGGACGCCGATGGGCGAGAAGCGCGGCGTCACCGAGTCGGACGAGATCAACTACGAGCCGCCGCCGGCCAAGGTGCTCGAGAAGGGCAAGGCCGACAAGGGCCCCGACCCGCGCGACCACGAGGCGATCGGGAGCAAGCTGGTCGAGACCCTGGGCCACTTCGGGGTCGAGGCGAAGATCGTCGGCATCGTCAGCGGGCCCCACGTCTCGCGCTATGAGCTGCGCCTGGCGCCCGGGACGAAGGTCAAGAAGGTGACCGAGCTTTCCAACGACCTCGCCTACGCGCTGGCCTCGACCGACATCCGCATCCTCGCGCCGATCCCCGGCAAGCAGGCGGTCGGGGTCGAGGTGCCGAACTCGCGCCGCCGGCTCGTCCGCCTCGGCGACATCTACCAGGGCCGCCCGGCGAAGGCATCGCCGCTGGTCGGCTGGCTGGGCAAGGACATCGCCGGCAACGCGGTCTGGACCGACCTGCAGAAGATGCCCCACGTCCTCGTCGCGGGCACGACCGGATCGGGAAAGTCGGGCTGCATCAACGCGATCCTCAGCTCGATCCTGATGGGCGCTTCGCCCAACGAGGTGCGGATGGTGCTGGTCGACCCCAAGCAGGTCGAGCTCAACCACTACGAGACGATTCCCCACCTGCTGACCCCGATGGTGACCTCGCCGCGGCTCGCCGCCAACGTGCTGGCGAACCTGATCGGCGAGATGGAGAGTCGTTACGGGATCATGGCCGAGGCCCGCTGCCGAAATCTCACCGAGCTCAACCGGGCACGCAAGCGGGTCGGCGAGCCGCCCCTGCCGCACATCCTCTGCGTCATCGACGAGCTGGCCGACCTGATGATGGTCGCGCCGGCCGAGGTCGAGGACTCGATCATCCGCCTGGCGCAGAAGTCGCGTGCCACCGGCATCCACCTCGTGCTGGCGACCCAGCGGCCTTCGACCGACATCATCACCGGCACGATCAAGGTCAACATCCCGGCCCGGATCGCGTTCGCCGTCTCCTCGCAGACCGACTCGCGGGTGATCCTCGACCAGAACGGTGCCGAGGCCCTGCTCGGACAGGGCGACATGCTGTTCCGGCCCGCGGGAACCTCGAAGCTGCAGCGGATCCAGGGCGCCTTCGTGACCGAGGAGGAGATCGCCCGCATCACCTCGCACTGGTCCAAGCAGGGTGAGCCCGAGTTCGAGGACGAGCTGCTCGAGGCGCGAGCGGAGCCCGAGGAGGAGGGCGAGGCGGGCGACTTCGACCCCGATCAGGACGACCTGCTCGACGACGCGATCCGGCTTGCCGTGCAGACCGACACCGCATCGGTCTCGATGCTCCAGCGCCGCCTGCGGGTCGGATACACGCGGGCGGGCCGGCTGATCGACATGCTCGAGCGCCGCGGCGTGATCTCCGGCTATGAGGGCTCGAAGCCGCGCCAGGTGCTGATCACCGAGGCCGACCTCGCACGGGTCCTCGGCGACGCGGAGCCGGGGCCCCAGCCAGAGGCCGAGCCCGTCTCGAGCGCGCACGAAGCCGACTGAGGAGCGCCTGGGCGCTCCCTCTCGTGTTCACCTGACCGAACCGCGCACGGCGGACGCCCGTAGGACAATTCGGTCGTGGAGACCGAAATCGGATCGACGCTGCGCGAGGCCCGGATCCGCCACAAGGTCGACCTGGCCGAGATCGAGGAGCGGACCAAGATCCGGGTCCGCTACCTGCGGGCGCTGGAGAACGAGGAATGGGACCTGCTGCCGGGCCCTACCTACACGCGCAGCTTCATCCGCACCTACGCGATCTTTCTGGGGCTCGATGGAGAGCGGCTCGCCGACGACTTCCGCCGCCAGCAGGAGGAGCTCCACCTCGAGCCCGGCGGGGCGCGGGAGCCGCAGGTCTTCGCGCCGCGCGGTCTCGCGGGCCGAGCAAGGGCCTCGAATCAGCGCCGGTCTGGTCGCGGTGCTGGCGCTCGCCGCGCTCGCCGGGGTCGTGCTCGTCCTCGGCCTGACCGGCGGCTCGGG
Organism: uncultured Solirubrobacterales bacterium; assembly: GCA_963772265.1. Lineage (GTDB taxonomy): Bacteria > Actinomycetota > Thermoleophilia > Solirubrobacterales > 70-9 > Mayfieldus. The sequence goes on from CAVYWS010000009.1 coordinate 129,369, forward strand.
CGACGATACGACGACGCCGGCCAAGCAGGCATCCGGCAAACCCGGCAAGAACCGGCAGGGAAAGGGAGGGGCGGAACCCAGGTCCGGCGTCTCGATCCGCCTCACCGCCAGCTCGGAGGTCTGGGTCTGCGCCCTGGCCGCGGACGGCAGCCGCGTCGTCGACGGTGAGATCCTTCAGCCAGGTGCGACGCAGGGGCCATTTCACTCGGGAAGCTTCCAGTTGGCCTTCGGCAACGGCGGTGTGGCGCTGAAGGTCAACGGCAAGCCCTTCCAGGTCAAGGACACGCCGAGCCCTGTCGGCTACCGGGTGACCCCGGGCGGCGTGCGCGAGCTGCCCGAGGGCAGCAGGCCGGACTGCACGTGAGCACCGCAAACGGCGTCCGGGCCGGCATCGTCGTCACCGGCAACGAGGTCCTGAACGGGCGGATCGAGGACGCCAACGGCCCCTGGGTCTCCGAGCGACTCGCCGAGCTCGGGGTCGAGGTCGCGACCATCCTCGTCGTCGCCGATCGCCGCGACGACCTCGAGTCGGCGCTGCGCTACATGGAGTCGGAGGGGCTGGACCTCGTCGTCACATCGGGAGGGCTGGGCCCGACCGCGGACGACCTGACCGCCGAGGTCGTCGCCAAGTTCTCCGGCCGCGAGCTGGTGCTCGACCAGGGGATGGAGAACAAGATCGCCAGGATCCTGCGCGGCTTCGCGGCCCGGCTGCGGCTCGACGAGGACGCGCTGATGGCGGCGAACCGAAAGCAGGCGATGGTCCCCGAGGGGGCGACCGCGATCGATCCCGCGGGTACCGCCCCGGGCCTGGTCGTCCCGGCCGAGCGGCTCACGGTGATCGTCCTTCCCGGGCCACCCCGCGAGCTTCAGGCGATGTGGGAGCAGGCGATCAAGACCCCACCGGCGCGCGAGGTCCTCGACCGGGCGACCCCATTTCACACCTACACGCTGCGGATCATCGGGATCCCGGAGTCCGAGATCGCCAAGAGCCTGCGCGAGATCGAGTCGGAGACCGATCTCTCCCCGCTCGAGATCACAACCTGCCTGAGGCGAGGCGAGATCGAGGTCGACGTCCGCTACCGCGACGGGGCGCAGCCGGCCGCCGACGCGGTGCGGCGGGGGATGGCCGAGCGACACGCCCGCCACCTGTTCAGCGAGGACGGCACGACGATCGACGAGCAGGTGGCGGGCCTGCTGCGGGGGCGCCGGCTCGGCCTTGCCGAGTCCTGCTCGGGAGGTCTGCTGGCGGCGCGGATCACAAACCGGCCCGGGGCGTCCGCCTATCTCGCCGGGAGCGTCGTCGCCTACTCCAACGACGCCAAGCGCGAGCTGCTCGGCGTCGACGCGGGCTTGATCGCCAGGCACGGCGCGGTGTCCCCTGAGGTCGCCGAGGCGATGGCCCGCGGGGCGCTGGAGCGCTTCGGTGCCGACGTCGCGGTTTCGATCACCGGAATCGCGGGGCCCGACGGCGGCAGCGACGACAAGCCGGTCGGCTACGTCTGCCTTCACGGCTTGACCAGCGAGGGCGGCTCGCTGAGCCGCGATCCGGTGATCCCGGGCGGGCGCCAGGACATCCGCGAGCGTTCGGCCCTGGTCGGGATGCACATGCTGCGGATCCTGCTCAGCGGGGGCGAGGCCCCGCTTTGAATCCATTGCTAGATGGCTGAGCTCGAGGCGTTCGAGGTCTCGATCCAAGAGGCTGTCTGGGCCGACCTTCGGGAGAGGCTGGCTCGGACCCGCTGGGCCGAGCAGCCGGACGAGGGCTGGGGGCTGGGGGTCGACCTCGGCTACCTGCGCGGTCTCTGCGACCACTGGGCGTCCGACTACGATCCCGCACGGCTTCCGGGGCTGCTCAACCGCTTTCCCAACCGGAGCTGGCGCGGTCTGCACCTGCTCCACGAGTCCAGCGGCGACCGGCTTCCGCTGCTCCTGCTGCACGGCTGGCCCGGCGGCCCGATCGAGTATCTGAACGTGATCCCGCGACTGGTCGATGCCGGCCATCCGGTGGCGGTGCCGTCGATGCCCGGCTACGGGTGGTCGGACGACCCAGGCGTGCCGCTCAACATCGCCGCCGTCGCCGGCCGCTTTCGCGAGTTGGCCGAGGAGGGCCTGGGCTGGGACCGCTACGGGGTCGTCGGCGGCGACTGGGGGGCGCCGGTCGCGGCCCGAATCGCCTTCGACTCGCCGCGGCGCGTGGCCGCGCTTCACGTCTTCACGCCCGGGACCCTGCCGCCCTCGGCGCAGCTAGCCGAGCCGCCGCTCAGCGACGCCGAGCAGCACTTCGTCGAGGAGGGGCTGCGCTGGCGCCGCCGCGAGGGGCACCACATGCTGATCCAGTCAACCGTTCCGGACATCGTCTCAGTCGGGCTGGGCGACTCGCCGGCCGGGCTTGCCGCCTACCTGCTCGAGAAGTACCGCCGCTGGAGCGATTGCGACGGCGAGGTCGAGCGGCGCTTCAGCAGGGACGAGCTCTGCGACTACCTGACGACGTACTGGGCGACCGGCACGATCGCCTCCTCGATGCGCCTCTACTGGGGCGAGCGGGCGGACCGCTGGCGCCCGGCCGAGGGGGAGGCAATCGGGGTTCCGGCGGCGGCCGCGGTCTTCCCGGCCGAGATCATCAACCCGCCGCGCGAGTGGACCGCCCGCCTGCTCACCGACCTGCGGCGCTGGACCGAGATGCCCCGAGGCGGACACTTCGCCGCCCACGAGGAGCCGCAGCTTCTGGCCGACGACGTGCTGGCCTTCACCGGCGAGCTCTAGCGGGCGCGGTCTAGCTCAGGAACGCCAGCGCCCGGCGGGCGACCAGGTCGGGCTTCTCGTCGACCAGGAAATGGCCGGAGTCGGGCACCAGCTCCAGCTGCATGTCCTCGGCATGCGACTCGTAGCCGGCCAGCAGCTTGGTCGAGACGTAGCGGTCCTGCTCGCCGAAGAGCAGCAGCGTCGGCACGATCAGGCGCCGCCTTCGGTAGGCGCCGCCTCGGAGCCCGCGAGCGAATGTGCGCAGGTAGTAGCGGTAGAGCTTCGTCGCCGCCTCGGCGCGGGCGGGGTCGCGGAACTGGTCGACGTAGAGCTCGACCCCTTCCGGGAACGGGGTGCCGACGTTGCCATGGCCGAGGATCTGGCCGGCCATCCAACCGCTTTCCGCCAGCCGCTTGCCGAGCAGCGGGGTCGCTGAGACCAGCGCGTACCAGCTGCGCCAGGTCTCGAGCAGCAGGCGCGGCTCGACCTCGGGCCAGGGGTGGGGGCAGTTGCAGACCATCATCCGCTCGATCCGCTCCGGGTTGGCGAGTCCGAGCAGGAACGCCGTCCAGCCGCCCCAGTCGTGCCCGATCACGCTCACGGAGTCGATCTCGAGCAGGTCGAGCAGGGCGATCTGGTCGGCGGCGAAGGTCTCGCCGTCATAGCCTTCGCCCGGGGCCTCGGACCAGCCGAAGCCGCGCAGGTCGGGGGCGATCAGGCGGAACTGCGGCGCCAGCCGCTCGATCACCTCGCGCCACATGTACCAGTGCTGGGGCCAGCCATGGAGCAGCAGGACGGGCGGCCCGTCGCCGGCCTCGGCGACGTGGATCCGCACCTCGCCCGTTTCGACGAAGCGGTGCGTGACGCCCTCGACCTCGGGCAGGTCAAGGGCCCGATCTGGGGCTTGCGCCGCCGGCCCTCCGCTCATTCCGGATTCGATCCTATTCCGTGTCGATGTCCGCGCAAATGCCGATCGGGCCGAGCGGAACGCGATCCCTTAGCTTGGCGGCGATGGCAAAGGAGCGATTGAAGAGCCCGCGCGTGCGCCTGTTCGTCGCCCTCGACCTGCCCGAGCCTGTGCGGGCGGGCATCGTCGCCTGGCAGCGGGCCGAGCTCACCGACCGGGCGCTGCGCGTCGTGCCGCCCCAGAACATCCACATCACCCTCGCCTTCCTCGGCTACCTGCCCGAGAGGGCGGTGGGGGAGGTCGCGCGGGTGATCCATCAGACCGAGGCAGCGGCGCCGCCGATCGAGCTGGCGCCGGAAGCGGTCGGGAAGCCGAGGGGACGCCCGCGCCTGTTCGCGCTCGAGGCGGTCTCCGAGCAGACCGTCGCCCTGCAGGGCGAGCTGGAGGCGAGGCTCGCCGCCGAGCGTCTCTACAAGCCCGAGAAGCGGCCCTTCTGGTCCCACGTCACCGTCGCCCGGGTGCGGCCGGAGAAGCGGGGATCGAAGCGCCCGGCGCGGATCGAGAGGCGGCCTGGAGGGCTTCCGCGGCCGCTCTGCGAGCCCTTTCGTGCTGTCCGAATCACGCTCTACCGTTCGACGCTCAGGCCGCAGGGCGCCGAGTACGCGCCCCTGGCGCAATTGAAGCTGCCCGCGGACTAACGACAAGAGGTGAATCGAGATGGCAGAGAACAAAACAGCTTTGAAGGATGCCTCGGCGAAGGACGCCAAGGCCAAGGACGCGGCGCTCGACGCCGCCGTGACCCAGATCGAGCGCGAGTTCGGCGCCGGGTCGGTGATGAAGCTCGGCGACAAGAACGCGATCCAGGTCGAGGCGATCTCCACCGGAGCGCTGTCTCTGGACCTGGCGCTGGGAGTGGGGGGTGTGCCTCGAGGCCGGATCGTCGAGATATTCGGACCCGAGTCGTCGGGCAAGACGACGCTGATCTACCACATCATCGCCGAGGCCCAGAAGATGGGCGGGATCTGCGCCTTCGTCGACGCCGAGCACGCGATCGACCCGGTCTACGCGCGGCGAATCGGCGTCGACACCGACGAGCTGCTGATCTCCCAGCCCGACTACGGCGAGCAGGCGCTGGAGATCGTCGACGTGCTGGTTCGCTCCGGCGCCGTCGACGTCGTCGCCGTCGACTCGGTGGCGGCGCTGACGCCGCGGGCCGAGCTCGAGGGACAGATGGGGGAGACCCAGGTCGGCCTGCAGGCGCGCCTGATGTCGCAGGCGCTGCGCAAGCTGGCCGGCAACCTCAACCGCGCCAACACGGTCTGCCTGTTCACGAACCAGATTCGCGAGAAGATCGGGATCCAGTTCGGCAGCCCCGAGACCCAGCCCGGCGGGCGGGCGCTGAAGTTCTACTGCTCGCAGCGCCTCGACATGCGCCGCATCGAGACCCTCAAGGACGGGACCGAGGCGGTCGGCAACCGGGTTCGGGTGAAGGTCGTCAAGAACAAGGTCGCGGCCCCCTTCCGCCTGGCCGAGTTCGACGTCGAGTACGGGGTCGGGATCTCCAAGCAGGGATGCCTGATCGACCTCGGTCTCGAGCACGACCTGGTCCAGAAGTCGGGCTCGTTCTTCTCCTACGGCGAGCTGCGGCTCGGACAGGGGCGGAACAACGCCAAGCAGTACCTGGTCGAGAACCCGAAGCTGGCCGACGAGATCGAGGCCAAGGTCCTGGCCAAGCTCGGTGTCGAGCGCGAGGCCGCCCCGGCGCCGGAGATCGCGCCGGTCGAGGAAGCGGAGCCGAAGAAGGCTCAAAAGAAAGCCGCCTGAGGGCTTGGGGGCGAGCCGATCGAGAACGCAGGACGCGATGTGTGCTCTGCACATGAGCCTCCGAGGACGATGAGCGGCGAAGCACCCGAGCGCTCAGGGGCTATGGGGGATGAGCCCTTCGCGCTGGCCCTCGAGGCGCTCAGCCACAAGGAGCGCACCGTCGCCGAGATGGGCGACTGGCTGCGGACGCGCGGCGTCGAGGCCGAGCAGGTCGAGGACGTGGTCGACCGCCTGGTCTCGACCGGGGTCCTCGACGACGCCCGTTACGCGCGCCGCTACGCGGAGGACAAGCGTGAGCTGCAGGGCTGGGGCAACGAGCGCATTCGCGCCGCCCTGCTCGAGCGCGGGGTCTGCGGCGAGGACACCGAGGCCGCGCTGGGGGGCTCGGACCCCGAGCAGGAGCTCGACCGTGCGGTCAGCCTGATCTGCCGACGGGGCCCGATTCCGCGCGACGCGCAGGAGCGCCAGAGAGTCCTCGGGATGCTGGTCCGGCGCGGCTATGACTCCGAGGTCGCCTACGAGGCGATCCGGCGGGCGCGCCGCTTCTAGCCGGCGAGCTGCAGGTGGTCCAACCCTAGGCCGAAGTGCGGCGTTGGAGCTCGTAGCGCAGCTCGACCATTCCGGTGTCGAAGCTGCGGCTGCCGATCAGCTGCAGCGGCCCGCCGGGCAGGCGGCGATCGAAGAGCGGTTTACCCGTGCCGAGGACGACCGGCACGACCGTGACCAGGATCTCGTCGAGCAGCCCCGCGTCGGCGAACTGCGAGGCGAGGTTGCCCCCGCCGACGAGCCAGAGGTCCCGATCGCCGGCGGCGGCCGCCATCGACTCGTGGACCGGCTCGACCGCGCCGTCGGCGAACCTCACGTCGGCCCCTTCCGCCTCGGGGTCGGGCAGGCTGCGTGAGCTGAAGACCCAGGTGGGCTTGCCGGCGTAGGGCCAGTTATCGACGTGCTCGAGGACCCACTCGTAGGTCGTCGAGCCCATCGCCAGCGCGCCGATCCGCTCGTAGAAGCGGTCGTAGCTGCCCTTCATCGGCTCGGCGCCCGGGCCTTCGTAGGAGCCCTGGTAGCCGGTAAGCCACTCGATCGAGTCGTCGGCCTCGGCGATGTACCCGTCGAGGGTGGCGGCGCAGAAGTAGACGCTCCGAGGCATGAGCCCTAGTCAGGCTCGATCTGGGAGCGGAAGGTCTCGGCGGGATAGATCAGAGCCCCGGTCGCCCGGGCCCGGTCGGCAAGCCAGCGATCCGAGGTCACGACCCGGACCTGGGTCGGGTCAGGCTCCTCCGAGAGCCGGCGGGCGATCTCATCGTCGGCCGAGTTGGGGCGCGGTTGGGGGGCATGCGCGACCTCGACCACGGTCGAGCTGATCGGCGGCGACGGGGGGCGCTCGAAGACGACGGTGACGTCGTCGCCGTTGGCGGCGACCCAGCGCTCGAGCAGGTCGACGAGGCGGACCATCGCCGCGTGGCGGTCCTTCCACCAGCCGTCGGGGCGGGTGCCGATCACGTTCATCCCGTCCACGAGCCAGCGCATCCGTCAAGCGTACGCAGTCCCGGGTGAGCGGCTGTTTGCCAGATCGGCGCCCCGGTACTACGATCGTCAGGAGGCGTCGCATCGCGCCGCCGTTGGACTTGAACTTGATACCGCTGCCGTCGGCAGCGCCTAATAACGCGGACCGGGGGCCCTGCCGGATCCGGGGCCCATGGCCGGGAGAGGAAGCAATGGAGATCCGGTCGATGTTGCCCCCGTGGATTCGCTCCGGGCAGAAGGGCGATGAAGCGATGGCCGGCGCCGTGAATGCCGAGAGCGCCGAGCCGACCGAGGCGCCCCCGGAGGCGCCGGACGAGATCAACGACGAGCTGCACCTGCGTCGGGCCGAGATCGTCCGCATGGAGGAGCGGGCGCTGCGCCAGTTGCAATCGGTGGAGACCCAGCTGCGCGAGCTGGAGCGGCGCAACGAGGCGCTCGACGACCGCGAGCGAAACCTCGAGCACCGCTCCGCCGAGCTCAAGGAGGCAAAGCGCCAGCACCTGCGCGAGCTGGAGCGGATAGCCAGCCTCAGCGCCGCCCAGGCGCGCCAGATCCTCGTCAAGGAGGTCGAGGACGAGGCTCGCCACCAGGCGGCGCTGACCCTGCAGCGAATGGAGGAGGAGACGAAGCTGGAGGCGGAACGCCGCGCCCGCGGAATCCTCGCCGTCGCGATGCAGCGCCTCGCAGCCGACCAGGCGAGCCAGACCACAACCCGCATGGTGCAGTTGCCGAGCGACGAGATGAAGGGCCGGATCATCGGCCGCGACGGGCGCAACATCCGCGCCCTGGAGAGCCTCACCGGGGTCGACTTCATCATCGACGAGACCCCGTCGGCGGTGGTGCTGTCGAGCTTCGACGGGGTGCGCCGGGAGATAGCCCGCCTGACCCTCGAGAAGCTGATCGCCGACGGCCGCATCCATCCCTCGCGCTGCGAGGAGGCATACGAGCAGGCCTGCTCGGAGGTCGAGGACCGCGTCGTCTCGCGAGGCGGAGACGGCGATGCTGGAGGCCGGCGTGACCGGGGTCCACCCGGAGATCGTGCGGCTGCTGGGGCGGCTGCGGTTCAGGACCAGCTACGGGCAGAACGTCCTCGACCACCTGGTCGAGTGCGCTCACCTCGCCTCGCTGATGGCCCAGGAGGTCGGCGCCTCGGCGGAGGTCGCGCGGCGCGGAGCCCTACTGCACGACATCGGCAAGGCGGTAAGCCACGAGGTCGACGGGGCACACGCCGAGGTCGGCGCCCGCCTCGCCCGGCGCTACGAGGAGCCCGAGGCCGTGGCCCACGCGATCGAGGCCCACCACAACGAGGTCGAGCCGCGAACCGTGGAGGCGGTGATCGTGCAGGCGGCGGACGCCCTATCGGGTGCCAGGCCGGGCGCCCGGGGAGAGTCGCTGGAGCGCTACGTCACCCGCCTGCGCGACCTCGAGGAGATCGCCCAGCGCAACCAGGGCGTGCAAAAGGTCTACGCGATGCAGGCCGGCCGCGAGATCCGGGTCATGGTCGACCCGGGCCAGGTCGACGACGAGGCGGCGGCTCTGATCTCGCACGAGATCGCCGCCGCGGTGGAGCGCGAGATGGAGTTCGCGGGCCGGATCAAGATCACCGTGATCCGCGAGCTTCGCTCGACCACCTTCGCCGAGTAGGGGGCGGGTAGGATGCCCGGCGCGTGAACGGGACCGCCATCTTCGTGCTCGGGCATCCTCAACGGGACGGCCTTCTACGTGCTCGGCTCCTGCCTTGCGGCGCTGGCCCTGGTCGTGACCGCGATCGGGCTGCGGGACTCCAACGCCTTCTCCTCCAGCCTCGCGGCGCGGCTCGGAATCGTCGTGTTCGCGGTGCTGGTCGTCGGGACGGCGGCCTTCGCGGTCCGCTACTCCAAGGACGAGCAGACCGACCGCCGCGCCAAGGTGGCGAAGGAGGAGGCCGAGGCAGGTGACGGCCAATGCTGACGGCGGCGAGCCCCTCGGCTCCCACCGAGCAGAAGGCGCAGCCTGCCGCCAAGGGCCCCGGCGGGACGGTCAAGCTCGCCGCCGACCCGACCCAGATCGCCTACGACACCAAGAGCCTTTCGAGCAAGCCCGGGAAGGTGACGATCGACTTCAACAATCCCTCTCAGGTCTCCCACGACGTGGCGATCGCGAAGGGCAGCCAGGAGCTGGCGAAGTCGGATCTGATCTCGCAGAGCAGCACCTCGGTCTCGGCCGACCTGGCGCCCGGCAAGTACGTCTTCTACTGCACCGTGCCCGGCCATCGCGAGGCGGGCATGCAGGGCACCCTGATCGTCAAGTAGGACTCGCCGGCCGCAGTCACCGGCCTCGCTCGGCGCGGAGCGCCGCGAGCCGATCCTGAAGCTCGGGGAGGAAGGGAAGCTCGGGGTACTTGCGGCGCAGCATCCGCAGCGTCTCGGTGTAGTGGTCGAGCTTCTCGCCCGGCACCTCGCCGGCCTGGCCGCTGAGGCTGCGGGTGCTGGCGAGCTTGTCGGCGGCGTATATCGCCGCCGCCCGGGGGTCGCGGCTGACCCGTTCGCGGTGCTCCGCCTTGCGCTCCTCATAGCTGTCGATGCTGGGATCCTCGGTCATCTCGGCGACCAGGCGGCAGACCTCGGGGCCGAACGGCTCGGCGACGGCAGGCAGATCGACCGTCGTGTCCTCGACCACGTCGTGAAGCAACGCCGCGGCGACGACCTGCTCGTCGAACCCGTGCTCGTGAAGGACCTCCGCCACCGCCAGCGGGTGGTCGATGTCGGTGTCCCCGCGGCGAGCCGGCCCGTGGTGGGCCGAGCGCGCCAGCTCGTAGGCGCCGGTCAGCAGGGTCGACTGGGCGATGAAATCGGGGGCGCGTCATCCAGGTTGCAGCAGACTAGGGGGGAGGCGGTCCGCGCAATGTCAAAGGAAGGTAAATCCGACCAGCTGGAGGTGGAGCGAAAGTTCCTGCTCCCCGAGCCACCGCCGTGGCTCGGGGATCACCCCAGCATTGCGATCGCGCAGGGATACATCGTGATCGACGACGAAGTCGAGGTGAGGCTGCGGGCCGCCGATCAGCACCGCATGCTGACCGTCAAGCGCGGCCATGGAGAGTCGCGCGAGGAGATCGAGGTCCAGCTCAGCGCCGAGCAGTTCGACGCCCTCTGGCCGCTGACCGAGTCGCTGCGGCTGCGCAAGCGCCGCTTTCGGGTGCCGGTGGATGGGCTGACCGCGGAGGTCGACGTCTTCGAGGGCGAGCTGGAGGGCCTGGTGACGGGAGAGGTCGAGTTCGAATCGATCGGCGCAGCGGAGCGATTCGAAGCACCGCCCTGGCTCGGGCAGGAAGTCACCGGAGACGAGCGTTATGCGAACCAGACGCCTCGCCCGGTCGGGCCTCCCGGAGGCAGATGTAAAAGCACGAGATGGCATAGGTGCGCAACGATCGGGAAGGCCCGAGGAGATGTCCAACAGAACCCAAAGAGCCCTGGCACGCGCCGCGGAGGACCGCAAGGTCCAGATCGCCGCCGGAACGCTGACGGCGGCGGGCGCCGCACTGGCCGGGAAGGCCGGGGTGGAGGCGCTGCGCTCCAGCGGCGATGGCAGCGGCCCCTCGCGCGCCTACCGGCTGAAGACCCGCGAGAAGCCGAAGCAGGGGATCCGCCGCATCGCCCGCGGCCGCGCCCAGGATGCGCTCGAGCAGCTCGAGGCTGCTGGAGACGAGGCGGTGCACGAAGCCCGCAAGGACCTGAAGAAGCTGCGCTCGCTGCTGCGCCTGGTTCGCGGCGGGCTGGGCGAGGGCTTCTACTCGGCCGAGAACAAGCGCTTCCGCGACGCCGGCCGGCGGCTTTCCGCAGCCCGTGACGCCGAGGTCAAGGTCGAGACCCTCGAGCTGCTGCAGGATCGGTTCTCGGATCGAGCTCGACGGCGTCGAGCTGGGGGCCTACAAGAAGGCATTGCAGGACGAAAGCAAAGCGGCGGCGAGCGAGATCGACTCCGCCGCCCGTCCGGTCGCCGAGTCGGTCGAGGCGATCGCCCTGGGCCGAAACCGGATCACGGGCTGGCGCCTGAAGCCTCCCGGCTGGGACCTGGTGGGACCGGGGCTGATCCGAAGCTACAGGCGCGGCCGCAAGGGCATGAAGCGGTCCCTGGCCGATCCCAGCGCCGAGAACGTGCACGAATGGCGAAAGCGCGCGAAGGACCTCTGGTACCAGCTGCGGATCCTGCAGGAGGCTGGCCCGAGGTGATCGAGCCGACCGCCGATCAAGCCCACGGGCTCGGAGACCTGCTCGGCGATCACCACGATCTCGAGGTGCTCGTCGAGGACATTCGGGCCAGGCGCGATGTCGCCTTCGAGCGCCGCAAGGACGCCAAGAAGCTGCGCAAGCTGGCTGCCCGGCGCCAGAGGGAGCTGCTCTCGCAGGCGTTCGATCTCGGAGAGCGCCTCTACGCCGAGAAGCCGAAGGCCTTCGGACGCCGCTACGAGGCCTACTGGATCGCCTGGCGCCCGTCCTGAGCGGCGGTACCCTGGGCGCGTGGGCAAGCGCTACCACGTGACCACCTTCGGGTGCCAGATGAACGAGCACGACTCCGAACGCATGCGGGGCATGCTGGAGTCGCTCGGCTACGAAGAGGCCGGCGAGCGCGCCGACGCCGACCTGATCCTCTTCAACACCTGCTCGATCCGCGAGTCCGCGGACAATCGCTTCGTCGCCCACCTCGGCGAGGCGAAGCGGCTGAAGTCGGAGGACCCCGAGCGGGTGGTGGGAGTGGGCGGCTGCTGGGCCCAGTCGGTCAAGCACGAGGTCTTCGATCGCTTCCCGTTCGTCGACGTCGCCTTCGGGCCGGGCCAGATCGCGCGCCTGGCCGAGTTCCTGACCTCCGAGTCGCTGACCGCCCAGGGCTACTTCGAGTTCGAGGACTTCTCCGGGCACCTGCCGGCCAAGCGTGGCCGCGACTTCCAGGCCTGGCTGCAGATCTCGCAGGGCTGTAACTGCGCCTGCGCCTACTGCATCGTGCCCTCGACGAGGGGACGCGAGCAGAGCCGAGACCCACGACGAGCTGATCGCCGAGGTCGAGGGCCTGGCCGCCGAGGGCGTGCGCGAGGTGACGCTGCTGGGACAGAACGTCAACAGCTACGGCCGCGATCTGCCGCGCGAGCGCCGGATCAGCTTCGCCGAGCTGCTGGGGCGGGTCGACGCGGTCGAGGGGATCGATCGGATCCGCTACACCAGCCCACACCCGAAGGACATCCGCGAGGACGTGATCCGGGCCCACGCCGAGCTGCCGGCCCTCTGCGAGCACATCCATCTGCCGCTGCAGTCGGGGTCGAGCCGGGTGCTGAAGGCGATGCGCCGCACCTACAACCGCGAGCGCTACCTCGACCGGGTCTCCCAGATCCGCGCCCAGGTCCCCGATTGCGCGATCACCACCGACATCATCGTCGGGTTCCCCGGTGAGACGGAGGACGAGTTTCGCCAGACGCTCGAGGTCGTCGACGAGGTCGGGTACGACGGCGCCTTCACATTCGTCTTCTCGCCGCGGCGGGGGACCGAGGCGGCGACCCTGGGAGGACAGGTGCCGCAGGCGGTCAAGCGCGATCGTATGGAGCGCCTGGTCGAGCTGGTCCAGCGCCGCGCCCACGAGCGCGGCCAGCGCTTCGTCGGGCGCACGGTCGAGGTCCTGGTCGAGGGGCCGAGCCGCACCGACCCGACCCGGGTTCGCGGCCGCAGCCGCCACAACAAGGCGGTCAACTTCGAGGGCACAGGGTCGCCGGGGGAGCTGGTCGAGGTCGAGATCTCCGGCGCCACGTCGATGACGCTCAGCGGCAGCGAGCGCATCCTCAGCCGCGCAGCCATACCCAGCTAGCGCGACGATGCGCGTTCTGGCGATCTTCGGCCCGACCGCGGTCGGCAAGACGTCGGTCGCGGTCGCGGTGGGGGAGCTGCTGCGCGAGCGGGGCGAGGACCCGGTGGCGATCTCCTGCGACTCGATCCAGGTCTACCGCGGCCTCGAGGTCCTCAGCGGGGCCGCCGAGCCGCGGCGAGCGGGCGCGGCTCGAGCACCGGCTGCTCGGGGTGGTCACGATCGGGGACGAGTTCAGCGCCGGCATCTACGCGAAGCTCGCCCATCGCGAGATCGACGGCCTCCTGGCCGAGGGCCGGCGGCCGATCGTCGTCGGCGGCACCGGGCTCTACCTGCGCGCGGCCCTCGTCCGACCTCGACCTGCGTCCGCCGGTCTCGCCCGAGATCAGGGCCGAGGTCGAGCGCGAGATCGAGGAGCGCGGGCCGCAGGCGCTGCACGACGAGCTCGAGCCCGACGTCGCGGCCACCGTCCATCCGGCCGACCGCAAGCGGGTCGCGCGCTCGCTGGAGCTGCAGCGCGCCGGCCTTCCGCCGCCGCTGCCGCACGGCAAGGGGGGCAGGCTGTGGACGGCGGCGCTGCGCCACCCGACCCTGCTGGTCGGGCTGGCGGTGAAGCCCGAGGATCTCGCCGAGCGCATCGATGCCCGCGTCGACGCGATGGTCGCCGCCGGGGTGCTCGAGGAGGTCGCCGACGCCGACCGGGCCGGGGCCTCGCGAACGGCGCGGGCGGCGATCGGCTTCGAGGAGCTGCTGGCCGGCGACGTCGACGCTGTCAAGCGCGCCCAGCTGAGTTCGCGCGGCGCCAGCTCACCTGGCTGCGGCGGATGGAGGGCGTCGAGCGATCGACCGCGGCGGCGGTCGGACGACGAGCTCGCGCAGCAGATCGTGTCCCTGCTGGACGACCCGCGCTGAGCGATACTGGCCGCGGATGACGCAAGGCAACGCCGACCTCGCGATCGAGCTGATCGAGAGCTTCGAACCGTGCCGATTGGGACCGGCTCGAGGCCCTCTACTGGCCCGATGCGGAGGCCGTGGCGCCGGCGGCCTGGCCCGAGTCCGAGGACCCAAGGGCTGGCCGGCGATCAGGCGCCAGTTCGAGAGGCTCAAGGAGCCGTTGAAGGACGACCACGTCGGAGCTCAGCACCGTCGAGGAAGTCGATGAGGGGCGGCGTCGCTGCTGCAGCAGGGCCACTGGCAAGGTCAAGGGGCAAGGAGAGCGGGCATCGAGGTCGAGATGGAGATCTGCGATAATCTGCCGACGTTCCGAGACGGAAAGGCCTGCGGCGGATCGCAGTTCTTCACCGACCTGCGAGGCAGGCGATGCGAGGCCGTCGGAGCTAGGGCAGATGCACTTCGAGAAGTGGCAAGCGCTGGGCAACGACTACCTGATCGTCGAAGCGGGGTCGCTGCCGTGGGAGCTGACCGCGGAGCGGGTGCGGCGGCTCTGCGACCCGCATTTCGGGATCGGCTCCGACGGCATCCTGCTGCTCTCGCACAGCGACGACCCCGAGTTCGTCGCCGAGCTGCGCATCTTCAACCCCGACGGGTCCGAGGCGGAGCTGTCCGGCAACGGCGCCCGCCAGGCGGCGCTCTACGTCCACGACCGGCGCTGGACCGACGAGAAGAGCTTCTCGATCCGCACCGCGGCCGGCCCGGTGACCCCGACGATCACCTCGCCGCGCGCCTGCACGATGCGGATCGGCAAGGCGAGCACCGCCTCGGAGGACTACCCCTCGGGCGCCCCTGACGGCCGCGGGAACCCTGACGCCGCCGGGCGCGAATGGAGCTTCCAGCACGTCTCGATCGGCAATCCCCAGTGCGCGATCGCGGTGGACGAGGGCCTCGAGGAGATGAACCTGGCGGCGATCGGCCCCGAGATCGAGCGCCACGAGCTTTTTCCCAACCGCACCAACGTCTCGTTCTTCCATTTCGACGGCGGCCGCGTCCGGGCGCGGATCTTCGAGCGCGGCGTCGGCGAGACCCTGTCGTCGGGGACCGGCGCCAGCGGCGCGGCGGTCGCCGCCCACCTCGACGGCGCGCCGGGCTCGCTCACCGTCGCCCTCGATGGAGGCGAGCTCGAGGTCGAGATCTCGCCCGACCTCGACGTCCAGCTCAGCGGCTGGGCCGAGCCGGTGTGCTCGGGGCAGCTTTCGCAGGACCTGGTCGGAGAGGCTCGCCGCCCTCTGACGGCGGGGAACGCGTCCCGTAGGCTTGGCGCGTGTCAACTCCCGAGGCAAGGCGACGCGCGCTGAGCGAGCCCTCGCGCCGGCTCGATGCGATCCCGCCGTACATGTTCGCCGAGCTGGAGCGGCGGATCGCCGACAAGCGCGAGGCCGGGGTGGACGTGATCAGCCTCGGCATCGGCGACCCCGACCAGCCGACCTATCCGCACATCGTCAAGGCGATGCAGGAGGCGGTCGCCGACCCCTCCAACCAGGGCTATCCGAGCAACCGCGGCCGGGCCGAGTTCCGCATCGCGTTCGCCGAGCTCTACGGGCGGCGATTCGGGGTCGAAATCGACCCCGAGAGCGAGGTGATTCCCGCGATCGGGGCCAAGGAGTGCATCTACAACCTCTGCTTCGCCTTCCTCGATCCCGGCGACGTCGCGCTGGCCTCGGATCCCGGCTATCCGGTCTACACCGGTGGCCCGGTGCTCGCCGGGGCCGAGGCGGAGCTGCTGCCGCTGCGGCCCGAGCTGAGCTTCGCCCCTGACCTCACCGCGGTTCCCGCCGAGGTCGCCGAGCGGGCGCGGCTGATGTTCATCAACTACCCCAACAACCCGACCGGCGCGGTGGCCCCGGAGGGCTTCTTCGAGCAGGTGGTCTCGTTCGCCCGCGAGTACGAGATCCTGGTCGTCCACGACAACGCCTACTCGGAGACCACCTTCGACGGCTACGTCGCGCCCAGCTTCCTCGCAACCCCGGGCGCCCGCGAGGTCGGGGTCGAGGTCTTCTCGCTCTCGAAGGGCTTCAACATGACCGGCTGGCGCTGCGCCGCGATCCTCGGCAACCGCGACGCGATCGCAACCTACTGGCGGCTGAAGACCAACGTCGACTCGGGCCTGTTCGAGGCGATCCAGCTGGCCGCGGTCGCCGCCCTGGACGGCCCGCAGGGGCCGCTGGAGCGGATGAACGAGACCTACACCCGGCGCCGCGACCTCGTGATCGGCACGCTGCAGGAGATCGGCGTCACCGTCACCCCGCCGAAGGGGACGATCTACGTCTGGGCGCCGGTGCCGGAGGGGCACACCTCGACCTCGTTCGCCGAGTTGGTTCTCGAGGAGGCGGCGGTCGTGGTCTCGCCGGGCTCGATGTACGGGCCCAGCGGAGAGGGTTTCTTCAGGATCTCGCTGACCACGCCCGACGACCGCCTCGGCGAGGCGCTCGAGCGGTTGCGCGAGCACCTCAGCTAGCGTTTCTCCCAGTAGCGGTGGAGCCCGTGCCAGTGCTGCTCGGGCGGCATCGCCTGGAGGTAGGCCGCTTCGCAATCCTCGTCGCAGGTCGCCATCCGTCCCCGCAGCATGCGCTCGTACTCGTCGGCGCTGAGCTCGCGCGCCAGCCCCGCCGCCGCCCCGAGCTCGGCCCGGAACTGGGCCAGGTGCGCGCCTGGGTCGCCGACCACGTCGAAATGGGTGATGCCGAGGCTCTCGGGCTCCCACGCCTCGACGGTGTCGAGCGAGCGAACCCAGGCGTCGACGTCGATGTCGGGCGGCGGGGTGGGGGGCAGGACCTGCTCGCAGGGCGGTATCCGCACGCCGGCGACGTCGCCGACGAAAGCGCGCCCGCTGTCGCGGTGCAGGAAACAGACGTGGTGGGAGGCGTGGCCCGGCGTGTAGGCGACCTCGAAGCCGAGCACCGTCTCGCCGCCGGCCAACGGCTTCAGGTTCTGCTCCGGCACCGGCACGACCTCGCCCCAGAGCTCCTGCATCCGGTCGCCGTAGAGCCGCTCGGCGCTGCTCAGCAGCTTGCCGGGGTCGGCGAGGTGCGGCGCCCCGACCTCGTGCACGTAGACCTCGAGCTGCGGCCAGCGCCGCACCAGCGCGCCCGCCGCGCCGGCATGGTCGAGGTGGATGTGGGTCAGCAGCAGCGCTTGCGGCTCCCAGCCGCCCAGCCCCTCGAGCAGGTTCGCCATCGAGGACTCGGGCCCGGGGTCGATCAGGACCTCGTCGACCTGCCAGCAGCCGATCACCCGCTCGCGGCCGAGGTGGTGGACGTCGACGAGCCGCAAGCTGTCTAGCGCTCGAAGGTCAGGCGGGCGTGCCAGACGCCTTCGTCATCGGGCCCCGCCTCGAGATCGTGGTAGCTGAGCGGCTTGACCGGGCTGCGGGGGATGGCGCGCTGGCCTCCGACGTCGGCCTCGAGCGCGTCGGTCGCCAGCGCCAGCTTCTCGACTCGCTCGGGCACGAACCCATCGCTCTCGGCGAGCCGGATCAACTCGTTCATCCACTCCGCGAGCAGGGCCGGGAGGTCAGAGGAGCCGAGGCTGACGTGATGGAAGACAGGCTCGCCGCCACGCTCCTCGGTGAGCAGGTCGCCGAAGGCGACCAAGGCCTCCTTGAAGACGGCCTCGGGGCCCTCGTCTTCGATCTCGAGCTCGATTCCGCTGTCGGTTTCGATCCAGCGCCACATGCTTGGCCTCGAGCCACCTCAGGGCGCGGCGGCGAGCCTGCCCTCGGCGGCGAGCGTGTCGCGCAGGCCCTGCTCGAGCCCGCGCGGCTGGAACCCGAGCTCGCTCATCGCCTTGTCGTGCTTGGCCCAGAAGGTGACCCCGTCGGCGGAGCTGATCAGCTCGGAGAGGTTGGGCGGCTGCCCCATCACCTTGCCGACGACCGGGCCGATCGGCGTCATCGCCTTCATCAAGGGCGTCGGCAGGGCTCTCTTCGGCGCCTTCTTTCCGCTGACCTTGGCCAGGGTCTCGATCAGCTCCCGCATCGTCGTGATCTGGCCGCCGAGGACGTAGGACTCGCCGACCTTGCCCTTGTCGAGCGCGAGCAGGACGCCGTCGGCGACGTCGTCGACGTGGACCATGTTCATCCCGAGGTCGGGGAAGGCGATCATCGGCATCCGGCCGGCGAGGAACTGGTTCATCTGGGTGCCGATCGCCGAGTGGTCGTCGGGACCGTAGACGCCGCCGGGCTGCACGATCACGCAGGGCAGGCTCTCGTCGGCGATCAGCCGCTTGGCGATCCTGTGCGCCTCGACCTTGGTCTCCTCGTAGTAGGAGGTGTGATCGCCGCCGGGATGCTCGTAGCTCTCGTCGACGACCTTGCCGTGGGTGTTGCCGAACGCGCCCACGGTCGAGATGTAGACGACCTTGGGGATCTTCTCGTCAAGGGCCGCGCGCAGGACCCGCTCGGTACCGACCACGTTGGCCTGGTACATCGCGTCGTGCTCGCGCTTCGGGATGCCGACCTCGTAGACCGCGGCGCCGTGGATCACCGCCTCGCAGCCGTTCATGCCGGCCCTGATCGCCGCCTCGTCGGAGAGGTCGCCGGCAACCGTCTCGCAGCCGATCGCGGTGAGATCAGTTGCCTTTTCCGGGCTGCGGACCAGGCAGACGACCTCGTCGCCGCGCTCGCGCAGCTTGCGGACGATGTGCCCGCCGATGAAACCCGTCCCTCCGGTGACAAAGACCTTCATCTACGACCTCGCTCCTCGCCTGTGCCTGCGCGCAGCCTATCCCCTGGGCCTGGCCTGGGCACCGGCCTAGAATCTGTGCCAGTGGATCGATCCAGAAACGGGCGCACGGCCGGGACGCGCAACGGCGCCGGCACGGCCGGCGTCACCAATCCGCGCGCCGCGCAGCGAGCCTTCGCGATCGGCGTGCAGGAGCGGACGACGGGCGAGGAGCCGCTGGCCGAGCTGAAGGAGCTGCTGCGCACCGCGGGCGTCGCGACGGCGGGGGAGATGGTCCAGCAGCGCCCGGCGCCCGACCCCAACCGCTACTTCGGCTCCGGCAAGCTGGGGGAGCTGAAGCAGCAGGTCGCGGCCTCGGGAGCCAACCTGGTCGCCTGCGACGACGAGCTGGCGCCGCGCCAGGAGCGCAACCTCGAGGCGGCGCTCGACGTACCGGTGATCGACCGCACGGCGATCATCCTCGACATCTTCGCCGACCACGCCCACAGCGCCGAGGGAAAGCTGCAGGTCGAGCTGGCGCAGCTCGAGTACAACCTCGCCCGCATGCGCGGGCTGTGGACCCACCTCGAGCGCCTCGGCGCGGGAAGGATCGACGGCGGGATCGGGACCAGGGGCCCGGGCGAGTCGCAGATCGAGACCGACCGCCGCCTGGCCCGCGACCGGATCGCCGCGCTTCGCCGCCGGCTGGTGAGGCTGGGCCGCAACCGCGGCGTGATGCGGGCCCGCCGCGAGCAGTCGCCGGTTCCTACCGTCGCCCTGGCCGGCTACACCAACGCCGGCAAGTCGACCCTGCTGAACGCGGTCACCGGGGCCGAGGTCGAGGTCGGCGAGCGGCTCTTCGAGACCCTCGACCCGACCACCCGCAGCTACCGGCACCACGGCCGCCAGTACCTGCTCACCGACACGGTCGGGTTCATCGAGAAGCTGCCCCACCAGCTGGTCGAGGCATTCAAGGCGACGCTCGAGGAGACGACCCTCGCCGACCTGATCCTGCACGTCGTCGACGCTTCGGCGTCGTCGCAGCGGCGCGAGGCGACGATGAGCGCCGTCGACGAGGTGTTGGAGGAGATCGGGGCCGGCGCCCAGCCGCGACTGCTGGTCTTCAACAAGGCGGACCTGCTCGACGACGGCGAGCTCCGCGAGGCCCTGCTCGGGCATCCCGACGCGATCGCGGTCTCGGCGCTGACCGGGGAGGGGATCGAGGAGCTTCGGGACCGGATCGAGAAGGCGTTCGAGGAGACCCTGCGCGAGGTCGAGCTGCTGGTCCCCTACAGCGAGGGCGCCCGCCTGCACGAGCTGCACGAGCTGGCCGGTGAGCTGGAGCGCACCGAGCGCGGCGACGGGGTGCTGGTTCGCGCCCGCGTCCCGGCCGGCGAGCTTCACCGCTTCGCCGACCTCAGCGTCAACGGCAGCGACGGCTCGTGAAGCTTCGCTTCGCCCGCCTCAGCGACGCGGCGACGCCTGCCGACGCGGGCCCACGAGGGCGACGCCGGGCTCGACCTCTACGCCTCAGAGCCGGCCCACCTCGGCCCCGGCGAGCGCTGGAGCGTGCCGACCGGGGTCGCGGTCGAGATCCCCGACGGCCATGCCGGCCTGGTGCTGCCGCGCTCGGGCCTCGCCCGCGAGCACGGGATCGCCCTGGTCAACAGCCCCGGCCTGATCGACAGCGGCTACCGGGGCGAGCTCAGGGTGCTGCTGCTCAACACCGACCCCGCCGAGGTCTTCCGGGTCGAGCCCGGCGACCGGATCGCCCAGCTCGTCGTCGTCGCCGTCGCCGCCCCCGAGCCGGTCGAGGCCGACGAGCTCGCCGAGTCGGCGCGGGGAGACGGCGGCTTCGGCTCGAGCGGTCGCTGAGACCGGACCGGCGCTACCGCTTTCACGCGAAGGGAAAAGCGCAGCGTCGACATCGTGGCTCTCTGTTTCGCGCGGATCGTGATCACGCCCGCGAAAGACGAGGCGCAGTTGAGCGCGGCGGCACCAGGCAGCCGATCACAAGCACGGTTTCTCCCGTGCGCTGCCAGCCCGCCGCGGCGAGGGCCAGGCCGCCGACTCGCAACACGCCCCCGCCAGGCCGTGCCCGGACTGCCGGGCGTCGGGCGCGCCCGAAGACAGCCGCAAGCGCGACGCTGACGCCGAGCAGGTTGCGCAGGCCAAAAGCCCACGTCCCCGCCCGCGAAAGCCGACCGGCCGCGCGGGTGGATGCGACGGCAACGCCAAGGAAGGCGAGATCGGCGGTCGAATCGAGGTCTCTGCCGAGTCGCGTGCGGCCACAGCGGCGCGCGACGGCGCCATCGAGCCAGTCCGTGAGCCCGCCGATCAGAATCGTTGCGGGCAAGCCGGAGTCCGATCTCCGCATCCCCCAAACCGCTGGGACCAGCCAGAACCGAGTCAGGGTCAACGCGTCGGCGGGCGAGAGCCGCTCATGAGGGACGCCATCGCCGCCTTCCGCCATTCCCAGATGCCAATCGAGCATCTGCCAGACCGAGAACCACCAAAGCAGCCCGGGGGTTCGTTTGACTGAGATATTCGGATGGCGCCGAGCGAGCTGGCATGTCGCGAGCCATCCCGCGGTGCCAACAGCTCCCCAGCATCGGGCCTGTCTTGCCATTTGCGGACGGGCGGTGCGAGCCTGAACCGAGCGCTTAAGCGACTGGCGAACGAAGGAAAGCCAGGCCGCCGGACGATAGCCGCCCTGGCGCAGCTCGATCAGGGCCTCGGCGGTCCATCGCTCGCCGTCGGTGAGTGCGCGCGGTGAGTACGCCTGCGCGGCAGGTCGAGCGAGCGCGGGGTCTGGATCGTTGCCCGGCCGATGCACGGCGGGGGCATTTTCCTGGCCCGAGGCGAGCCGCGGCGTAGCCTGTTTGCGTGCGGCCCGCCACTCGCCTTTTCATCGGGCTGACCGGAGGAGCGGTCGGCTACGCGCTCGTTGTCCGCGGCGCCCTCACCCTGGACCTTGGAATGGGCCGAAGAGTCCGTCCCTTGGGGCCGATCCGGATGCGGATCGCTGCCTCCCGGGAGACCGTGTTCGACATTGTGGCCGCGCCCTATCTGGGCAAGACGCCGCGGGCCATGCAATCCAAGCTGCGGGTCATCGAACGCGGAAGCGACATGGTGCTGGCCGCCCATTACACCCAGGTTGGCCGGCTCACGGCAACCACGGTGGAAACTGTGCGCTTCGAGCGGCCAGAGCGGATCTCATTTCGGCTTCTGCGCGGCCCGGTCCCCCACGTTGTCGAGCGCTTCGAGCTGCAGACCACGACCGAAGGGACCGAGCTGGAGTACGCCGGAGAGATCGGTGCCGACCTCTGGCGATTGGGGCAGTGGTGGTCGGACCGCGTCGCGGGCCCTTGGGAGCGCGCCGTTACAGGCTCGCTGGACGGCATCCGATCAGAAGCAGAGCGAAGGAGCCGCGCGCGGGACCGCTGACGTCGCTGCCAGTGTTCGGCTCGATCCCAGCTCCCCGAGCAACGGGATTCACCTCGGCTCTGGGCGAGAAGCGGGGCAGCTGAAGTTGCCCCGCTGCAAATCCTGACCAGATCTTCGGCCTGGAAAAGGGCCCAAAGAGCTCTCCCATTGTGGTTGAACAATGTGTAAGCCATGCGAGCCGGACGAAAGGCCTACGAATGCATATTGGCTCTTCTGTTGGACTCCCGCAAAGCTGCAAGCCTCTGGCGCGGTGATCAAGAGGGCCCTGACAACGGCGTGGGTGATGATTGCCTGGGCGAGCGTTCTTGCGCTGCCCCCGTTCGGCGGCGAGGCGATCGGCCGCCGCCACATCGCCGGATCACCGCCGCTGCCCACCGGAGCCGTGCTGAAAAGGCTCGGGAAGTCTGCAGAGGCAGCCGCAATCGCGATCCAGCCAGACGGCAAAGTGGTTGTCGGTGGGTCCGCACGTGTGGGGTCAAAATCGAAATTCGCCCTGCTGCGGTACCTGGACAACGGGAGGATCGATGGCACCTTCGCGAGGTTTCGTCCTCGTTGGGCGCTGCGTGGAGGACTGGCAGATCTTGCATTCACCCAGGACGGGAAGATCGTTGCCCTTGGGGGATCGCCCAGCGGCGACTTCCTGGTCGCCCGCTACACATCGCGGGGACGGCTAGACCCGAGCTTCGGCGGTCGTGGGTTTGCAAAAACCGATTTCGGCCACACTGAGGTGCCCAGCGCGCTGGCGACCCAGCCCGATGGCCGGATCGTGGTCGCCGGTTTTTCGGCCGACATGATCCCGGGCGACTCAGGCTCGATCTCGAGCATTGCAATTGCGCGCTACAGCCCCGATGGCAGCCTTGACTCGAGCTTTGGCGTCGGCGGCAGGACCACAACAACTTTTCATGGGTTCACCGAGGCACGCGCAATCCAGATTGAGAACGACGGATCGATCATCGTTGCGGGTACCCACGATGCCAACCCGATTTATGGCCGCAACGACCTTCTGATCGCAAAGTACTCGTCAGGCGGAAGCCTCGACTCGAACTTTGGCCAGGGCGGGGTCATCACCGTTCCGTTCCCACCATCCGGATCGACTCAGAACGCGATAAGCGGCATCGACTTCCTGCCGGACGGGCGACTCGCAGCCGTAGGGGACGCCTTGATCGGCGGGGGGCACATGGGCCGAGACCGGGTCGTGATCATGCGTCGGCTTCCCGATGGCGGCCCCGACCCGACCCTGGGCTCGGACGGCGCCTCCGTGTTCGGCTCGCTGGGCCTTCTGTTTGCGACGGCCGCAGAGCCGGATGGCTCCGAGTTCGCCGGAAGCGCGTGGTTCTTCCGGCGCAACGAGGACATGGGCCTGGCCGTCTCGCGGTTCTCGCCCTCGGGTGGCTTTGACCGCAGATTTGGAAGGCGGGGGACCTCGCTGGTGCACTTCCGGGGCGCGCGTGTCGCGGCGGGCGCGATCGCCCCGGACTCGGGGGGCAGGG
This sequence comes from uncultured Solirubrobacterales bacterium, assembly GCA_963772265.1. Classification (GTDB taxonomy): domain Bacteria; phylum Actinomycetota; class Thermoleophilia; order Solirubrobacterales; family 70-9; genus Mayfieldus. The sequence continues at coordinate 152,747 of CAVYWS010000009.1, forward strand.
TCCTGATTGCTGGGAGCTACCGGGTGCGCGGAGACGGGGGCAGGCGTCTGTTGCTGGTCCGGCTCAAGTCGAACGGGAAACTCGACCGCAGCTTTGAGGGTCACCCTCGCGGCAAGCGCGAACGGCCATTAGCCCACAATGACCCCTTCTCGGTTCCATCGGACGATTTGCCTGCTCCTCCTCGTCGTCTCGACAGCCTTATTCCCTAGCCCGGCATTCGGCAAGAGCCGTCCTCGACACATTGGCTTGCCCGGCGGCTTCAGCCTGCCTGCATCCAATGGCTATCGGATTCATGTCTTCCGCAGCAGCCCTCATCGGGTCGTGCTCATTGCCTATCAACGATTCGCCAACGGGCAAGGGCAGTCCGCTTCCTATGACACACCCGGCAGCTTCAACAAGGCCACGGGGACGATCGAAGCCCAATTCGGCACTTTGGGCCAGGTGGACATGACCTTTCATCGCGAAGGGAAGCGCCGCGTGCATTTAGCGTGCGCTGACGGAAACCTTCTCTTCGCCACCGGCACGTTCAGCTTCACGGGTGAAAATGGTTATGCGGCCGTGACCGCCGACCATGTGCCGGCGGTTGCGTTCCCCAGGTTTTTCTCCAAGGTTCTCTGTGCCGGCGAGGGGAGGACCGTGGGTTCCGGGCCAGGTACTGAGCTAGACGCCTGGAAGCGCTCCCGTTCATCCGACGAGATCGACCTCTATGTCAGCAAGAACAAGCCAACAGCAAAGGCGGCGTTTGGCGCGTCTCTCCACGAAGCACAGGGCGATATGCAGATCGAGCGCCAGGCAGGGGGCATTGGCCCGGCCTCAACCTTCACCCACAACAGGCGGTTGACCAAAGCGGTTGTAAGGAACCCCCCAGCACCGTTTATTGGAGGGGCGGTTTTCATGCAGGGGCCTGGGAATTCGAGGCAATCGATGGGGACGCTCACCGCCTCGTTCCCTTGGGAGCCGAACGTGCCACTCGCCGGCGCCGATTTCGGGGGGCACCTCTTCGCCTTCAGGGCGGGCTGAGACGCTCTGCACTGGCTAGCCGAGCGCCGCCCGCCGGGCGCCCTCGTGGGCGGCGGCCTCGAAGGAATCATCGAGCGGCTCGAGCTCCGGCTCTGATCCCTCGCGCCGGGCCAGGGCGAGCTGGACCAGGCGGTCGGCGAGCCAGGCGTTCTTGGGCAGCAGCGGGCCGTGCAGGTAGGTGCCGATCAGGTTGTCTCGATGCACTCCCTCGAGGCCGTCACGGCCGTTGTTGCCAAAGCCCTTGACCACGCGCCCAAGCGGCTGGGCGTCCCCGCCCAGGTGGGTGCGCCCGCCGTGGTTCTCGAAGCCGGCGATCAGCTTCGGGCCGGTGCCGAGGTCGGCCTCGATCGCGACGTTGCCGATCAACCGCTCGCCCGGCTCGCGTACGGTCTCCAGGTCGGCCAGGCCCAGGCCGGGGATCTTCTCCTCGCCGAGCTGGTAGCTGTGCCCGAGCAGCTGGTAGCCGCCGCAGACGGCGAGCAGGACGGCACCGTCGTCGACCGCACTCGCGAGCGCTTCGCGCTTGGTCTGCGACCATGTCGGCGGCGACCGCGCGCTGGTCGCGATCCTGGCCGCCGCCGATGTAGATCAAGTCGTGGGCGCCGGGGTCAAAGCCCTCGCCCGGGCCGGCGGCGGCGTAGGAGAAGGCGATCCCGCGCCACTCGCAGCGCCGCCGCAGGAAGATCATGTTGCCGCGGTCGGCGTAGATGTTCATCTGCTCCGGATAGAGGGCCAGCAGGCGCAGCTCCATCAGCGCCTCCAGCAGCACGACGGTCGAGCCGACGTGGGAGTCGGTTGGCTCGACGGCTTGACGGCCGGCGGCGCTGAGGCCAGCCGCCCGACCCTCGTCCTCGAGCTCGGCGGCGGAGAGAAGCTGCAGGCGGACGCTGTCGCGGCTCTCCTCCAGGTTGCCGGCGGGGTCGACGATCTGGCGCAGCCGTCGACCGTCAGGCCGTCGGCGTCGCGGACGGCTCCGAGCGGCTGGCTCGAGTAGACCCAGCCGTCGACCTCGCGCACGTCGGGCAGCAGGGGGGAGGAGGGGACCTCGGTCTCGCCCACCTCGACGATCGCCAGGGCCACGACTCCGCCCGCGCTCAGGTGCGCCGCGGCGGATCCGAGGCATCTGAGCCGTGCGTCGCGGTCCGGCAGCAGCTGGATCAGCTGCATCGGCGCCACGATCAAGCCGAAGCGCCGGTCGAGCTCGAAATCGGCTCGCCTCGGCATGCTCGGCGTGGAGCTCCAGCCCCTCGCGGTCCCCGCGCTCGCGCAGCGCGGCGATCAGCTCGGGGTCTCTGTCGATCCCCCAGACCTCGTGTCCACGCCGGGCGAGGTGCAACGAGACACGGCCGGTTCCGCAGCCCAGCTCCAGCACCGGGCCGCCCGCCGCGTCGGCGAGCTCCTCCCAGAGCGGCAGGTCGGCCGCGATAGGCGCCGCACTCGACGTCGTGCCAGACGACCGCCTCCGGCGCGCGCTCGACCTTCACTCCCAGTACTCCTTCGCGAGCCCCCTGTCGGCCAGCAGCTTGCGCAGCTCGAGCAGCGCCGTGTAGGTGGGGAGCGCGAAGAGCCGCCCATCGCCCCGCCCCAGGGCATGCTCCAGGGACGGCTCGATCCCATCCTCGACCTCGATCGAATCCTCCGGCCAGCCGGCGTACTTGAGCCGCAGCGCCATCTCCGGCGCCCGGGTGCCGGCGCAGGTGACGCGGCGCGCCCGCCCGGCCAGCAGCTCGAAGTCGGCGTCCCAGACCCAGGAGACGTCGCGGCCGTCGGCGATCCGGTCGTTGAGCGCGATCCAGAGGTCGAGGCCCCGTCGCCTTCGCCCTCGAGGCGCAGCGTGCGGAGGACCTCGTTGGCCCCGGCGGGGTTCTTGATCAGCAGGATCGAGAGCTGCGGCCGTCGACCTCGATCGTCTCGACGCGGCCGAAGGCGGCCCGCATCGACTCCAGCCCGGCGCGGATCGACTCGAGCTGTCACGCCCGAGCTCCAGCGCCGCGGCGATTGCGGCGAGGGCGTTGTAGACGTTGTAGAGGCCCGGCAGCGGCAGCTTCAGGTCGAGCTCGCCGGCGGGCGTGCGGACCGCAAGCCGCGAGCCCTTCATCCCGAGCAGCTCGATCTTCGTCGCGGCCACGTCCGGGGCCGGGCGGGTCGCACCGCATGACGGGCAGGAGTAGTGGCCGAGGTGGCCGACGAAGGCGCGCTCGTAGACGTAGGGGTTGCCGCAGCGGCGGCAGTGCTTGGCGTCGTGCGCGTGCTGCAGCTCGGGAAGGGCCTGGCTGGGGTCCTCGATCCCGAAGTAGGTGACGCCGGGGCGCGGCTGCTCCTCGCGGTCGCGCCCGAGGTCGGCGATCAGCGGGTCGTCGGCGCAGAGGACGAAGCGGGTGCGGCCGGCGCGCCTGGCGACCAGCTCCGCCCATTCGTCGGCCAGCGTCTCCAGCTCGCCGTAGCGGTCGAGCTGGTCGCGAAAGAGGTTTCCGAGCACGATCAGGCCGGGGTCGAGCTGCGCCGCCACCTTCGGCAGCCAGGCCTCGTCGACCTCGAACAGGCCCTCGTCCCCGTGCTGCTCCAGCAGCGCCGTGGCGACGCCCCAGGTCATGTTCGATCCGGCCCTGTTGTGGACCGGCGATCGCCCCTCGGCGGCGAGCGCAGCCGAGATCATCCCCGCGGTTGTCGTCTTGCCGTTGGTGGCGCTGACGATCGTGGTGCCGCCCGACAACCGGCTGCCGAGCCGGGCGATCGCGTCGGGGGAGAGGCGCAGGAGGACCCGCCCGGGGAGGGTCGTGCCGCCGCCGCGCCCGCTGCGGCGGCTGGCGGCGCCGATCGCCCGCGCCAGACCCAGCTTGGCGCCGAAGGCGGCGCTCAACTCGGGGCGGGCGGCGCGACGATCGAAAGCGCCCGCGGGAGCACGCGGAAGGAGGCCGGCAGGTCGGTGAGGTGCTCGCCGTCCGCGTAAACGGCAAATGGCCGGCTCGCGCTCAGCTCGAGGCTTCGCGCGCGCACGATCCGCACCTCCTCGTTCTCGACATGCGTGCCCTTGAACACCTTGGGCAGGTTACTTATGTAATGGAGCTTGCCCGAATCGCCGATCATCACGATGTCGAACTCGCCATCCTCGAGCGAGGCATCGGGAGCAAGGCGCATCCCGCCGCCGAACATGCCGCTGTTCGCGGCCGCCACGGACCAGCCGGTGAAGCGGAGGCTCTCCTCGCCGATCCGGAGGGTGAAGCGGGCGGGCTTCCAGGCGGCGAGCGCCCGCAGGGCCGAGTAGGCGTAAACCCATCGCCCCCGCACGACCTTGGTCCTGTTGGCGATGTCCTGGCAGTCGGAGTCGAAGCCGACGCTGGCGATGCCGAGGTAGCGCCGGCCGTTCACCTCGCCGACGTCAATCGTTCGCTCGTGACCGGAAGCGAGCACCGAGACCGCCCCGGCGGGCTCGGAGGGGATGTCGAGCACGCGGGCGAGGTCGTTGCCGCGCCCGCCGGGCACGATGCCGAGGGGGACGCCGGTCCCGGCGAGCGCGCCGCCCACGATTCCGATCAATCCGTCGCCGCTCATCACAACCGGGATCTCACCGAGGTCGGCGGCCCTCAGCGCCTCCTCGACCGCGTGCTCGGCGCTGCGGGTGCGCTCGACCCGGAAGGCGATCCGGCGCTTGTCGAGCTCCGCCTCGACCGCCGGCAGCAGCGCCCTGGTGCGTCCCCCGCCGGAGGTCGGGTTGACCAGCAGGGCCAGGGGGCGGTCGGGAGCCTCCATCACGCCGGGCGGCGGGCCACGAAGTAGGTGCCCTCGCCGCTGCGGCCCGTCGCCATCTTCTCCAGGCGGTGCTTCGCGAAGCCCCTCTCGAGCACGCTGTCGGGGGTGTAGAACGGAGTTCTCTCGCCGATGCTGGCGGCGACGATCGCGTAGCCGCCCGGTCGCAGCACCCTGGCGATCTCGCCGAAGAACGGAGGCATGTTGAGCTGGGCGACGAGGTCGAACGAGTCCGCTTCGTATGGCAGGTCGGCGGCGTCGGCGACCTTGAACGCGATCCGGCCCTCGGGATCGAGGCCGACCTTGGATTGCGCGATCCGGACCATCTCCTCGGAGATGTCGACACCGCGCACGCGCGCCTGCGGGAACTCGCGGGTCAGGAAAAGCGTCCCCTCGCCCGTACCGCAGCCGATGTCGAGCACCCTCTCCGGGGTCCCGACGACGTGTGGTGTGGCGGTGGCGAGGGCCGCCAGGTGCTCGGGCGAGCCGGCACCGGTCCTCTCGTCCCAGCCGCGTGGCCAGCGAGGCGAAGTAGCGGCGCATCGGCGTGCGCATCAGCGGCCACAGAAACGGGGCATGGGCAACCAGGGCGTTGAGCGCCCGGCCAAGGATGCGCACGCGGGCCGGCGGGCCCGGTCGACTGGCTTCCACCCGGCGATCATCGCACCAGTGCGTCGCTAGCCTGACCGACACATGAAGAGCGAAACGGAGAAACCACGGCCCCTTGAGCTGGGCGAGGAGGTGGCGCTGGCCGGGGAGAGCTCCGGCGCGGGACCGCCGGTGATCCTCTGCCATGGGCTGACCGCGACGCGGCGCCAGGTGACCCACGGCTCGACGGCGCTGCCGAGGGCGGGCCACGAGGTGATCACCTATGACGCCCGCGGGCACGGCGACTCGGATCCGGCGCCGCAGGGCTCCGGCTACGACTACCCGCGGATGATCGCCGACCTCGAGGCAGTGGTCGCGCAGACGGTGGGGGAGGGCCCCTTGCTGCTTGCCGGTCACTCGATGGGCTCCCACACCGCCGTCGGCTATGCCCTCAAGCATCCGCAGCGCATCGCCGGGCTGGTCGTGATCGGGCCGGTCTACATGGGCGGGCTCGACGCCGGCGCGGTCGCCGAGGGGCTGGCCCGGTGGGACGCCCTCGCCGACGGCCTCGACCGGGGGGGCATCGACGGCTTTCTCGAAGTGATCGACAGCCGCGGCCTGGACCCTCAGTGGCGCGACTCGATACTGCGCTTCACCCGCCAGCGCATGGAAGCCCACCGGCATCTCGATGCGGTGGCGCAGGCGCTGCGCGAGGTGCCCCGCTCGAAGCCGCTGGAGTCGATGGACGAGCTGGAGTTCCTCGACCTGCCGGCGCTCGTCGTGGCCAGCCACGACGTCGCCGATCCCGGCCATCCGTTCGCGGTCGCCGAGGCCTACGCCGAGCGCCTGCCCCGGTCGCGGCTGATCAGCGAGGCGGAGGGTGAGTCGCCGCTCGCCTGGCAGGGCGGCCGGCTGTCGCGTGAGATCGCCGCCTTCGCGGACGAGCCGGCGGTCGCCGAGCGACTCGGCGCCGGCGCATGAATATCCTTCTGGCCGTGATCGACGACGGCGAGGCGATTCACTACGCGGCGGTCCAGCGCGGCACGCCGGTCTACGGCTCCGACGAGATCCAGGTCGGAGTCGTCGACGCCGTCCTCGACAACTATCGCGAGCACATCTTCGACGGCATCGTCTTCAGGGACAGCGACGGAGTGATCCGATTCGCCGACGCGCCCGAGGTGGGCCGGACCGCCGAGCGCGGCGTGACGCTGACCGTGAGCTCCGAGCAGGCGCTGCAGCTTCCACCGCCCGAGAAGGGCGGATCGAGCTTCCGGCCCCGCGTCCCGCGCGGACGCATCGGGAAGCTCTTCGGCGGCGGCTGGCGGCGCCAGTAAGACGGCGGCGCCGGCGTCGTGCTAGGTTAGGGCACCCTAATTCAGGGTTCCCTAATCGGAATTGAATCTATCGGGTTCAGGTGCTTCCAGCTTTCGTGATCACACTGCGTGAGGGCGTCGAGGCCGCCCTGATCGTCGGGATCGTCGCGGCGTTCCTGGTCAAGCAGCGGCGGCGCGACGCGCTGCGGCCGATGTGGATCGGAGTGGTGGGGGCGATCGCGATCTGCGCGGCCGTCGCGGTCGCTCTGCGCGTCGCCGGGCAGGACCTGCCACAGCGCGAGCAGGAGCAGCTCGAGACCGTCGTCGGCCTGATCGCGGTCGGCTTCGTCACCTACATGGTCGTCTGGATGCGCCGCCACTCGCGCGGCCTGAAGGCCGTGCTCGAGGGCGAGGCCGCTTCGGCGCTCGCCACAGGCTCGGCGCTGGGCCTGCTGATGATGGCCGGCCTCGCCGTGCTGCGGGAGGGGTTCGAGACTTCGGTCTTCCTGCTGGCGGTCTTTCAGGACACCAGCAATCCGGGAGCGGCAGGGATCGGCGCGATCCTGGGACTGGTGGCCGCGGTGGCATTGGGCGTCGCTCTTTACCGAGGCGGAGTGAGGATCAACCTCTCGCGCTTCTTCCGCCTCACCGGCTTCGTCCTGGTCCTGGTCGCGGCGGGGCTCTTCGCAACCTCGATCCACACCGCGCACGAGGCGGGCTGGTTCAACGACCTGCAGTCGCAGGCGATCGACCTCTCCTGGCTGGTCAAGCCGGGTGAGATCTCGGGATCGCTGCTGACCGGAATGCTCGGCCTGCAGCCGAAGCCGACCGTGGGCGAAGCGCTCGCCTACCTGATCTACGCCGTGCCGATGGCCCTCTACGTCCTCTGGCCTGACCGCTGGCGCCTGCGCCGCGACCGGGTTCGCGTCAAACGGTCCTCGCCCGCCGAAGCGACGGCATGATCCGCCGAAGCCTCCCCGCCGCCCTGGCACTCGCGCTGGGGACGGCACTGATCGCCGGTTGCGGCTCGGACTCGAGCTCTTCGAAGGGCGCGAAGACCCTCTCCTTCAAGCTCACCGATGCCGGCTGCTCTCCCCACGACGCCAAGGTTGCCGCCGGGCCGGTGAACTTCGAGGTCGAAAACGACGGTGCCGACAGCGTCACCGAGCTGGAGCTGCTGGACGGAGACAGCATCGTCGCCGAGGTCGAGAACCTCTCGGACGGCCTCTCCGGCAATTTCTCCGCCAACCTGGATCGCGGCAAGTACACGCTCTACTGCCCGGGCGGCGAGACCGAGCGGGGTACGCTGACCGTCACCGGGACCAGCAAGGCCGCTCCGACCAGCGATCAGGAGAAGACGGCGGTGGCCGTGTACCGCAGATACGTCGAGCGCAACGCTGCGCAGCTGGTCGCACAGACGCAGCCGTTCGTCGCCGCGGTGGAGACCGGAGACGTCGAAGAAGCGAAATCGCTTTATTCCGCGGCCCGGATCCCCTACGAGCGCATCGAACCGGTCGCCGAGTCGTTCGGCGATCTCGATCCCAAGATAGATGCTCGTATCAACGACGTGCCGCCGAACGAGTTCGGGGGATTTCACAAGATCGAGCAGGCCCTCTGGGTCAAGAACAGCACCGCCGGCATGGGGCAGGTCGCCAAGCAGCTGCTCGCCGACGTCAAGGACCTGCAGCGGAAGGTCAGGTCGGTGAAGCTGCAGGCGGCCCAGATCGCCAACGGCGCCAATGAGCTGCTCGGCGAGGTCTCCGCCTCGAAGATCACCGGCGAGGAGGAGCGCTACTCGCACATCGACCTGGTCGACTTCGAGGCAAATGTGCAGGGGTCGCAGGCGGCGTTCGACTCCGTCAAGGGGATTCTGCAGAGCAGGGACCCCAAGCTGACGAGCGAGATCGAGAAGCGCTTCGCGGCCGTCTACGCCGCCTTGAAGCCCTACCAGCGCGGCGAGACCTACGTCTCCTACACCGAGCTGAGCAAGTTCGACACCCGCAAGCTGGCGCGGTCGATAGACGCTCTGGCGGAACCGCTCTCCCAGGTCGCCGCCCAGATAGTGCAGTGAGCCGGCTGACCCGGCGCCAGCTGCTCGGCACGGCGGGAGCGGGAGCGGCTGGGATAGGGCTGGGAGCGAGCGGCTATGCCATCGGGCGCGCCAACGCGGCCGAGAGCGGAGGTGGGGGAGGGACGGTTGCCTTCCACGGGCCCCATCAGGCCGGGATCGCCACCCCGGCCCAGGACCGGCTTCACTTTGCGGCCTTCGATCTGGTCGAGGACGATCTCGCCGCTCTACGCGAGCTGATGCGAGAGTGGTCGAGGGCGGCGGAGGCGATGACCGCGGGGCATCTGGTCGGCGCCGACAACCGAATCCAGCTCGCACCTCCCGACGACACCGGCGAGGCGCTCGGCCTCGACGCGGCGAAGCTGACGATCACGTTCGGCTTCGGGCCGGGGATATTCGAGCGCGACGGTCAGGACCGCCTCGGGCTGAAGGCGACCAAGCCACGGGCGCTGCGCCAGTTGCCGCCGCTGCCCGCCGACGAGCTCTCGGAAGGCCAGAGCGGGGGAGACCTCTGCGTGCAGGCCTGCGCCAACGACCCCCAGATCGCCTTCCACGCGGTTCGCAACCTGGCCCGGATCGGCCGCGGCACGGTGGTGATGCGCTGGTCCCAGCTCGGCTTCGGCCGCACCTCGACGACAAGCCGCTCGCAGTCGACCCCGCGCAACCTGATGGGCTTCAAGGACGGGACCCGCAACATCCGCGCCGAGGACAGCGACGCGATGCGCAAGTTCGTCTGGCTGGATCGCGACGCGCCGCGCTGGCTCCGCGGCGGCACCTACATGGTCACGCGCCGGATCCGCATGCTGCTCGAGATCTGGGACCGCTCCGCGCTCCAGGACCAGGAGCAGACGATCGGCCGCCACAAGTACAGCGGCGCGCCGCTGGGAGGCCGTGACGAGTTCGACCCGGTCGACCTCGGGGCCGAGCGCAAGGGCCAGCCCGTGATCCCCGTCGACGCCCATGTGCGGCTGGCGAGCTCGAACATGAACGCGGGCGAGCGGATCCTGCGCCGGGGCTACTCGTTCACCGACGGCGTCGACGAGCGGCTCGGCGAGCTCGACGCCGGGCTCTTCTTCATCTGCTTCCAGCGCGACCCGGAGCGCCAGTTCGTCGCGATCCAGCGCCGGCTCGGATCGAGCGACGCGCTCAACGAGTACATCAGGCACACCGGTAGCGCCGTCTTCGCGGTCCCGCCCGGCGCCAAGCGCGGCGGCTATGTGGGCCAGCCGCTGCTCGGCTAGGAAGCGCCGTCGGCGGAGCTGCCGAGGCAGGCCTCGATCCAGTCCCGCAGCTCGGGGATGAAGCCCGGGTCGACGGTGTGGGGGATCGGCGACTCCCGGTAGAGGACCGGCAGGCCCGCGGCGGAGAGCAGCTCGCGCGCCCGGCGGGCGAACTCGACCGAGATCACGGGGTCCTGGGTTCCGTGACCGATCGCGATCGGAAGCTCGCGGCGATCGTCGAGGCGGGGGGCGAATCCCTCCACGGTCGGGATGAAGCCGCTGAGGGCGAGAATCCCAGCCGGCGCGGGCCGGGCCTCGCCGAGCCCGAGCGCGTAGGCCATCACGGCGCCCTGCGAGAAGCCGCCGATGATCGTCCGCTCCCAGGGGACTCCGAGCGCGTCGGGCAGGGCGTCGTGGAATTGCGCCAGCAGCTCGTAGCTCTCCCAGAAGGTGCGCGGATCGGGGAAGCCAACCCGCGGCACCGCGTACCAGTGCCAGCCCCCGGGCGGGAGCTGAAGCGGCCCCTGCGGAGTCACCCCGACCAGCTCTCCCTCGGGGTCGAGGGCGTCGATCACCGGCAGCAGGTCGTGGGCGTCGGTCGCGCGGCCGTGATGGAGGACGAGCGCCCCGCGCGGCTCGGCGCGGGCGGGCCGGATCTCGTACCGCAATGAGTCGAGCTCACTCATCGGGCCGGGCCAGGAAGTCGACCAGCGCCTCGGAGAACTCCGGGGCCCCGACCGCGCCGAGATGGTCTCCCGGCACGACCAGCAGCCGTGCCCCGGGGATCGCCGACGCCAGCACCTGGGGACGCTGCGCGAGCAGGTCGCGGTCTCCGGCGATGACCAGGGTTGGCACCCCGATGCTCCCCAGCTCGATCGGGCTGGAGTGGGGGCGGGAGGCCTGAGCCGCAAGCGCTTCGCGATCGGCGCCGACCGCGTCGGCGAGCGAGCGAAACGACGCCACGAGCGGGTCCTCGATCGTTTCGGGCTGCGGCGCCCTCAACGCCGCGATCAGGTCGGCCGGCGGCCGCAGCCGGGTGTCGACCCCGCCCAGCTCGGCCGCGCTGGCTCCGATGCCGCCGACCACCAGACGCCTCACCCGCGGCTCCCGGGCGGCCACCAGCAAAGCCACCACCGCGCCCATCGAATAGCCGACCAGGTCCACCTGCGGTGCTCCGACGTGGTCGAGCAGGGCGATCAGATCGCGCGCCATGCGGTCCTCGCCGTAGAAGCTCGGGTCGTGGGGCTTCTCCGATTCGCCATGGCCCCGGGCGTCGGGAGCGATCACCCGCCTGCCCGCGCCGAGCAGCGCATCGACGACGCCCGGCGCGACCCAGTTGAGATTGGAGTTGACGACGAAGCCGTGCTGCAGGACCACCGGCGGTCCGGCGCTCTCCGATCCCCATTCCCGATATTCGATCTCGATTCCATCGAAGGAGGCGATGCGGCTCATGGCGGCCCATTCTCGCCTGCCCGGGCCGGCGATGCGGGAGGCTCGGCGATCCTGGCGTCGCTATCCCGCCTCGGTGTGCTCTCTCTTCGGTTGCCAGAGGGCCAGCTCGCCGCCGGCCGGCGCGGCGATCACGCTGCGCCAGCCCGCCGGGCCCTCGCGGGGCTCGAGCAGCACCGCGGCGCCCAAATCGCTTGCCCGCTCGGTCACGGCGTCGATCTCGGAGACCTCGGCGTAGGGGAGCCAGATCGCCCGGGTGGTTTCGCACTCGACCACGCCTCCGCCGACCCCACCCCCGAGCTCCAGCGCGGTGTAGGAGCCGGTGCCGGCGTCGATCCGTTCGGCGCGCCAGCCGCAGAGCTGGGCGTAGAAGGCGCAGGCACGGGCAAGGTTGCCCGTGTGAAGCTCCATGTGCACGACGGGGTTGGCGCGGGGTGATTTCATGCCCTGGGGATGTGACCGGCCCCGGGCCGCGAATTAATCGCTCGGCGATGAGCTTCGGCTGCAGCTTCGGTCTAGTCTGATGACGATGGGCCCTCGATCCGCAGGCGCAACCCTCCAGGAGAAGGAGCTGCTCGAGGCCGCCGGGCAGGGTGACGAGAACGCCTTCGCCGCGCTGGTGGAGCCCTACCGCGGCGAGCTGCACGCCCACTGCTACCGGATGCTGGGCTCCGTCCACGACGCCGACGACGCGCTTCAGGATGCCCTGCTGCGGGCCTGGCGCAGCCTTGCCAAGTTCGAGGGCCGTAGCACCCTGCGCGCCTGGCTCTACCGGATCGCCACCAACACGTCCCTCGATGCGATCGGGAAGCGGCCCAAGCGGGTCCTGCCGATCGACTATGGGCCCGCGGCCGACCCGCACGGAGGCCCGGGCGAGCCGCTGGTCGAATCGGTCTGGGTCGAGCCCTATCCGGACGAGAAGCTGGGCCTGGAGGACGGCTACGCGGCGCCCGAGGCCCGCTACGAGCAGCGCGAGAGCGTCGAGCTGGCCTTCATCGCTGCGCTTCAGAACCTGCCCGCAAACCAGCGCGCGGTGCTGATCCTTCGTGAGGTGCTCGGCTTCTCGGCCAAGGAGACGGCAGAAGCCCTCGAGACCACGACGGCCTCGGTCAACAGCGCCCTGCAGCGGGCCCGCAAGTCGGCCGACGAGCGGCTTCCCGAGCAGAGCCAGCAGGCGACCCTGCGGGCCCTCGGCGACGACGGCCTGGCCGAGATCGTCGACGGCTACGTCGACGCCTGGCAGCGCGGCGACGTCGAGGCGGTGGTCGGGATGCTGACCGAGGACGCCGCCTTCACGATGCCGCCGCTGGGGACCTGGTTCTCGGGCCACGAGGGCATCGCGGCCTTCCTCGCCGGCTGGCCGCTTTCAGGCCTCTGGCGCTGGCGGCCGCTGCGGGTGACCGCGAACGGGCAGCCTGCCCTCGCCTTCTACAGCTGGGACGAGGATGAGGGCGCCTACTTGCCCTTCGCCCTGAACGTGCTGACGATCCGCGGCGACCGGATCAGCGAGATCGACGCGTTCATCGCCCGAACGCCGCCGCCAATCGACGATCGCGAGGTGATCGCGCGGATGCCCGATCAACCCGCCGACCCATCGACGATGGCGGCTGCGTTCGAGAACTTCGAGCTGCCCGCGCGACTCGACTAGGCCGCTTCGGTGCCCTGCGAGTAGCGCAGCGACCCCGGTGTCGTCAGCGTCTCGCCGGTCTCCAGCAGGGTCTTGAGGCCGGAGAGGATCTGCATCCATCCGCCGTAGATCTCGCCATTGGCACCCTTGCGCAGATCGTCGTGGGTCACGGTCAGACGGCAGGTGTCGTCACCGACCGGCTCGATCTCCCAGGTCACCTTCGAGGTCCCCTCGGCCTTGACGTCGTCGCTCCACAGCGCGTTGAAGCTCTGCACCAGCCGCTTCGGCGGATCGACCTCGAGGTTCTCCCCCTCGGCGATGTCGATCACTCCCGGGACCGACGCCTTGTAGCTCGAGCCGGCCGTCCAGTCCGAGCTGGTCTCGACTCCAAAGCTGTACTGGGCCCTCATCTTGGGGTCGGTGATCGCCTCCCAGAGGCGCTCCGGGGTCGTCTTGATGAAGATCTCGAACACGGCGCGAGTGTCGTCATCGGCAAGCTGGAGTCCGGCTTCGGGGAACTTGTCCATCGTTTCCTCCTCGAGTTTCGTTTTGATGCCGCTGAGCGTCGCCGCCCAGGGCTCGGCGTACTTGCTCACCCAGCGGTCGTGGACGAGCCGGATCGGGACGGGGTTGAGGAAATGCAGCTTCTCGCGACCCCGCCGGCGGGTCGTGACGAGCCCGGCCCCCTCGAGAACGCGGAGGTGCTTCATGACCCCGAAGCGGGTCATCGGCAGCCGCTCCTCGAGCGCGCTGAGGGTTTGCCCATCCCGCTTGAACAGCTCGTCGAGCAGACCGCGGCGGGTCGGGTCGGCGAGTGCCTTGAACACCTCGTCCATCAGGGGGGCCGATATTACGTGACTAATTAGTCACATGTCAACGACGACGTCACGCCTGCCGAGTTGACGGCTCTGTCAGGATCGAAGTAAGCGAATTCCGATCAGATTCAAGGAGAAATGAGATGACGCTGCGAATTGGCGATACGGCACCGGATTTCGAGGCCGACACCACCGAAGGCCCGATCAGCTTCCACGACTGGATAGGGGACGGGTGGGCCGTCCTGTTCTCGCATCCGAAGGACTTCACGCCGGTCTGCACGACCGAGCTCGGCTACATGGCGAACGCGAAGCCCGAGTTCGACAAGCGCGGCGTGAAGATCATCGGCCTCTCGGTCGATCCCACCGACAGGCACGCCGAATGGGCGAAGGACATCGAGGAGACCCAGGGCACCGCACCCAACTATCCGATCATCGGCGACGCCGACCTCGAGATCTCGAAGCTCTACGAGATGCTGCCGGCGGAGGCGTCGGCAGACGGCGACCGCACCCCGGCCGACAACCAGACGGTGCGAAACGTCGTCGTGATCGGCCCGGACAAGAAGATCAAGCTGATCCTCGCCTATCCGATGACCACAGGCCGCAACTTCGACGAAGTGCTGCGGGTGATCGACTCGCTGCAGCTGACCGCCAAGCACAAGGTGGCGACGCCGGTCAACTGGAAGCAGGGCGAGGACGTGATCATCTCCGGCTCCGTCTCCGACGACGAGGCGAAGGAGACATATCCGGACGGCTGGGAGTCACCGAAGCCCTACATCCGGATCGTCCCGCAGCCGCGCTGACCATCAGGTGCAGGGCCTTGGCGCAGGCCGTCGCGGACGGGCTCGGGGCGCGCATCAGCGCGATGCTGAGGGCGATGACGCCGATCGCGAAGGTGACCACCGGGACGAAGAGGCCGAGCAGGCCGTCGCCTGCGAAGGCGCCGCTCTCGGTCAGGGCGGCCCCGTAGGCGGGAAGCGCCCCGACCGCCGCGATAACGCTGCACCAGTTGACCCAGCCCGGCATGCCGCCGTGGCGGAAGCCGACCACCGCGGCGGCGCCGAACAGCACAGCGATGCTGGTGGCTGCCGGGGCCGCGATCACGGCGAAGACGTCGTTGAGCGCTCGCGTGACGCCGGGATCGAGGTCGGTGGGCCTGAATGCGGCGGTCTCCGCGGCGCCGATCCCAACCAGCAGCAACGCCGCCGATATCAGACCGGCGCCAAAGGCAACCGAGCTGAGACGTCCGCTGCCGCCCTCGGCGTCCGCGAGCGCGACCCGCAGGCTGCCCAGGAACCAGATGAAGAAGATCAATGCGATGGAGCCGATCGTCATCCCGGCCCGGATCGCGTCCTGGTGGTCGACGTAGTAGCCGGCCGATCACGGTCGCCGAGGAGTCGAGGTCCGGTGGGGTGGGGATCACGATCGCGAACGCGACCAGGAGCAGCACCGTAAAGAGGATCCCCGCCACTCCGCCGTGCCCGTATCTGTCATTTCCCATCACTTGTTCCCCGTTCGGAGGCGTTCTGGCCGCTCAGACCCGATCGGCCCGGTCGAACCGACCCTCTCACACGGGGAGGGGCAGCTCCAAGCGTGCCCCTGCCTGCGCACATCCTGTGCTCGATAAGGCCCGCTATGTAAACCTGGTCAGGAAGGAGTGCCTGGCAGGCCCTCGAGCAGCCGATCTGGCGGCCCTTCCCCTAGAGCTCGTGCGGGAACGGCTTCTCGACCACGAGGTCGGCGCGCCCCGCCTGCAGCCAGCGCGACAGGTCGGCGCCCTGCTCGGGCCGATCGATCACGACGCAGCCCTCCACGCAGTGACCGACCTCGACCAGGGCCGCCTCGGAGACCATCCTCGTGTCGGGCTGAATTCCGTCGGTCAGCAGCTCGTCGCTGGGGCTGCAGTGGCGATGAGCGGCCTCGATGACCCAGGTCGACCAGCATTCCGGCGTCGGATCCACATACGGCGTCCAATGGACGTCGATCGCGATCATTCCGTCGCCCTGCGGCGTGCCGACGATCGCGGCGCCGGTCCGAATCCCTTCGATTCCGCCGATACGGAATCTCCGCGGCACGTACACGGTCGGCGTCCGGCTCTTGACCGGCTGGATCTGCCCGACCTCGGCAATCACGGTTGCCATTCCCTGACCTTCCTCTGCCATTGAGCCGATTGTCGCCTGCGGGCAGGCGCATATGAAGGGCTCTGGACGTATTACTGAAAACTCGGTAGGGGGTCATAACCGGTCTCGTGAGTCGAGGCCTCGCCCCTTCGCACCGTCAGCCGGCGGGCCGGTGGTACTCGTGAACCACCGCGTGGCCCTTGCCTCGAGCGATCATCAGGCGGTTGGCCCAGAAAGCGAAGGGATAGGCGATCGCGAAGCCCAAGGCGATGCTGCCGTAGAACAGCGGATCGTCGAGTCCCGCCTCCATCGCGCCGGGAACGAAGACGACCGTGAGGTTGTCGATTGCCTCCATGATCGTGATCGAGACGGTGTCGGCGGCGAGCGCGGTTGAGACGACCGCGCCGGCGGCAAGCCCCGCCCGAATCAAGGGCCGGGCCGTGAGGCCGAATCCGAACAGATAGGCCAGCCCGATCGCGAGCGCGATCTGTGCCGCGTTCCCCCAGCCCAGGGCGGTCGCCAGCGCCATCCCGCTCACCTCCCCGATCGCGCAACCGGTCAGGCAATGCGTCGTCGCGTTCAGTGCCAGTCGGTTGAGCTCAGCCGGCTCGCCAGCATGGGTTGCATCGTTCATCTGGATCAGAGAGTTATACCCCCTAGAGGTATCTATTCTTGACGACGTGGCAGCCCGCCCCACCCCCGCCCGGCCCGCGCCCACTACGCTCACCCTCTCCCGTGGCCGAGGGCGAATCGCACACCTTCCTCTTCGCCGACCTGGCGGGCTTCACCGCCCTGACCGAGGCGCACGGCGACCTCGAGGCAGCCGAGATCGCGGAGCGATTCGCGGCCCATGTCAGAGCTCTGCTGTCCCGGTTCGGCGCCGCGGAGATCAAGACCATCGGCGACGAGGTGATGGTCCGGGTCGACGACCCGGTGCAGGCTGTGAGGCTCGGCTTGCGAATCGTCGACGAGCTGGCCACTCCCGGCTCCCCGCCTGTTCGCGTGGGGATGCATTCAGGCCCGGCGCTGGAGCGCTCGGGCGACTGGTACGGGGCGACCGTCAACCTTGCCTCTCGCGTCTCGGGCGCCGCACACCCCGGCGAGGTGCTGGTCACCGGGGAGACGCGGCGCGAATGCGGGCAGCAGGACGGAATCGAGTTCCAGCGGCGCGGTGGGCGCCATTTCAAGCACATCCCGGAACCGGTGCCGGTCTTCCTCGCGGTTGCTGCCGACCATTCCCCGATGGAGCTGGAGATCGATCCCGTCTGTCGGATGGCGGTGGATCCCGACGGCGCCGAGGGCGTGAAGCACTGGCGCGGCGCGCCCTATTACTTCTGCTCCCCGGAGTGCCACCGGGCGTTCGAGCGAGGACCCGCGGCGCTTCGTGGCGAACAGCCCCGCCGCCCGGGCGGCGCGGGCCGGCTTCTACATCAACCTGACCACCTTCCTGATCGTCGGATCGGTCCACATCCTCTCCTGGGCCTTCGACTGGATGCAGATGGGCGAGCAATCCAACCCGCCGATGTTTGTGTACCTCGGCGCGATCTGGGCGATTGGGCTCGTGCTGCACTTCCGCGCCGTCCGCCGCGTGCTCTGATCCGTGGCGGCTAGACGCCGGCCGCTTCGCCGGGCGGTTGCTCCCCGGTCAGGACGGCCTTTCGCTCTCGGTACTCCTCCAGATCGATCGCGCCGATCACCAGCCCCCAGAAGACGAGCATTCCGAGCATCATCGCGATCCACCACCCGGCGCCGTAATCGCCGTGCATGTCGAACCCGTCGGCCAGCAGGATCGCCGTGGAGCACGAGAGAGCGAGCTCGCCAACCGGTGTCCACGGCTTCATCGCTAACTGCCCACGAATCGCCCCACCGCGCCCATCAGCTCCGCGGCCTTGTCGGCGCGGTCCTGCCGGCTGCCCTCCTGCATGCAGTTGCGAACGTGGCCGTCGAGGAGCCCGAGCGCGATGCTGTCGAGCGCTGCCTGCGCGGCCTGGATCTGGGTCAGGACGTCGATGCAGTAGCGCTCCTCGTCGATCATCCCTGCCACCCCTCGCACCTGGCCCTCCACGCGAGCCAGGCGTTTGAGAAGCTGGTCCTTCGATGCCATGTATCCAGGAGAAGTCATCTGCTGCGTGGGCAGGCTATACCCTATAGGGGTATGGTGTCAAGCGACCCCCGCGTGGGAGCGGTGCAGTGAATGACGTCATCAACACCATCGGCGAGGGCTTCAAGCAGTCCTTCCTGATGGCCTATGAGGTCTGGTGGGCACTCGTCCTCGGATTCGCGATCTCGGCGATCGTGCAGGCCTGGGTGCCTCGCGAGCGGATCGAGAGCGCCCTCGCGGGGACCGGGTTCGGTGCGGTGGCGCGGGCGACCGGACTCGGCGCGGCCTCCTCCTCGTGCTCCTACGCGGCGATCGCGATCGCGAAGTCGCTGTTTCAGAAGGGCGCCTCGGCGGTCACCGCCCTGGCTTTCCAGTTCGCGTCCACGAACCTGGTCTGGGAACTGGGATTGGTGATCTGGGTGCTGATGGGCTGGCAGTTCACCCTCGCCGAGTTCGTCGGCGGGATCATCCTCATCGCGCTGATGGCGGTCCTGCTGCGACGGTTCGTTTCACCCCGGGTCGAGGGGGCCGCGCGCGAGCACGCTCAGCGCGCCCAGGCCGACCATCAGCACCACAGCGCGGGCGAGCGGATGGGCTGGCGCGAGCGCCTCACTTCGCCATCCGCATGGTCGGATGTCGCCCACAACTTCCGCGCCGACTGGCAGATGCTGTGGAAGGAGATCACCGCCGGATTCCTGCTCGCCGGCTTCATCGGGCTGCTCGGAGACGACTTCTTCAACGGGTTGTTCCTGAAGGACGCCCCGGCGGGGGTCGAGACGATCGAGAACGTGATCGTCGGGCCAATCATCGCGGTGCTGAGCTTCGTCTGCTCGGTTGGCAACGTGCCGCTGGCGGCGGTGCTTTGGTCAGGAGGGATCAGCTTCGCCGGCGTCATCGCCTTCATCTTCGCCGACCTGATCGTGCTCCCGATCGTCGCCGCCTATCGCAAGTACTACGGATGGGATTTCGCCTGGCGCATCACGGCGCTGATGTTCGTGACGATCGTGATCGCGGCGCTGATCGTCGACGCGATCTTCAGCGCTGCGGGGCTGATCCCGGACACCCGCCCCTCCAAGAGCGACATCTTCGGCTCCATCGAGCTCGACTACAAGCTCGTGCTCAACCTGATCGCCGTGGCCATCTTCTCGGCCCTCTTCTACGTGACGATGCGCCGCGGTGTGACCGACCCCGTGTGCGGGATGAAGGTCGACCGCTCAAGAGCGCGGCGATCCGCATTACGCAGGGAAGACTTACTTCTTCTGCTCAGAGGACTGCCAAGAGCAGTTCGATGCAGAACCCGAGCGCTATCTCGCACCGCCCGGCGAGGCCGCGGAGTCCCGGGTCGTCCACGCGAGCTGACCGGCAGCTGACCGGCTAGACCGGAATGCGGTCCCGCCTGCGCCGGCCGACCTCGTCCCAGAAGCGGCGCTCGAAGTCGTCCCAGTCGATCGGAAGCGGGGAAGGATCGTCGCCGGAGGGCGGCTTGGGGCGGCCCTCGTACTCCTCTCCCCCGTCCCCAGGGTCGGAGCGGTTGTGCAGCAGCATCGCGCAGCTGCTCGTCCCCATCACCGCCAGCGCGTACGCGGTGCCCTTGGCCAGCTCGGTCGCCGTCTCCATCGCCCAGATCAGGGCCGGGACGAATGCCGCCGCGCAGGCGCAGGCCACGACGATGATTGCCGTGCGGTCGGTCTCCCGACAGCCCCAAGCCCAGCCTCCCAGGATGAACAACGGCGGAAAGACGTAGAGCACGAATTCCAGGGTAGCGCTGCGGCTAACGGCTTGACAACTCGGTCTCGAGCCTCTCCGCGTAGAACTCCTCCCATGCCTGATCGGGGCCCTCGGCGGTGTAGTCCTGGTCGAGCTTGACCA
This sequence comes from uncultured Solirubrobacterales bacterium, assembly GCA_963772265.1. Classification (GTDB taxonomy): domain Bacteria; phylum Actinomycetota; class Thermoleophilia; order Solirubrobacterales; family 70-9; genus Mayfieldus. Next base: position 172,681 of record CAVYWS010000009.1, read on the forward strand.
GCATGTAGACGAGCTCGCTTCGCACCGGCGCTCCGCCGAGCAGGTCGGGTAGCTCCGACAGCTTGATCAGCCAGTCGGCATACCAGGAGGCCCAATCGTCGTCGGCCCCGTCGCTGATTCGGAACACCTGGTGGTGGGTCTCGCCGGCTTCGTGCAGCAGGTCGCTTATCTGCCTCGCGTTCTCAGTCACGTCGCTCCTCCTCGTCGGGTTGGGATTTGGTCCGGCCTGGCGCCCGGGCGTTACGGCGGCGTAACGGCCGCCCGGCGGTCGAGGACTGAAAATCGATGAACTCGATTGCAATCGCACTGCCCCTCGGCCCGCCGGCGCGCGAATATAGGCCGCTCATGGTGCGGCTGAAGGAGCGGTTGGGCCAGGCGGATCCAGAGGCGGAGCTCGTGCAGCGGCTGCGCGACGGCGACGAGGCCGCCTTCGAGCAGCTGGTCTCGGAATACGGGGCGGCGATGCTGAGGGTGGCGCGGCTGTTCGTTCGCGACCGCGCGGTCGCCGAGGAGGTCGTCCAGGAGACCTGGCTCGCGGTCCTCAACGGCATCGACTCCTTCGAGGGCCGCTCGACCCTGAAGACGTGGATCTTTCGCATCCTCAGCAACCGCGCCAAGACCCGGGCCGAGCGCGAGGGCCGCACCGTGCCGCTCTCGGCGCTCGCCGCCGCTGACGCGGAGGGAGGCGATGCCTCGGTCGACCCCGATCGCTTCTTCGGCCCCGACCATCCGCGCTCCGCCTACCAGTGGGCGGCCCCTCCGCGCGCCTGGCCCCAGGACAAGGTGCTGGAGCACGAGACTCTCGACCTGATCCAGAGCACGATCGAGTCGCTCCCCGACGCCCAGCGCGAGGTGATCCGCCTGCGCGACGTCGAGGGCTGGGACGCGAAGGAGGTCGCGGAGGCGCTGGAGATCAGCGACGCCAACCAGCGCGTGCTGCTGCACCGCGCCCGCAGCAGGGTGCGGGCTGCCCTGGAGGACTACCTCGACCCGGAGGCGGGATCGCGATGATCGGCGTCTTTCGCAGGCGAAACCCGATCAGCTGCCAGGAGCTGGTCGAGCTGGTGACCGACTATCTCGACGGCGCGCTGTCGCGCTCGGACCGCTCGCGCTTCGAGGCCCACATCGGCGAGTGCGAGCACTGCAGCGCCTACCTGGTGCAGATGCGAGCTCACGATCGAGGCGACCGGGCGCCTGACCGAAGAGAGCATCGATCCCCAGGCCCGCGACGAGCTGCTCGCGGCCTTCCGGGACTGGAAGCGCGGCCGGGGCGCCCCGGCCTAGCTCGACTTCTTGCCGCCCTCGCGGCCCGCGGCCCGCTTCTGGGATTTGCTGCCGCCGCTGCCCTTGCCGCTCTTCTTGCCCCCCTTGCTGGAGGCATTCGGCGAGTTCGCGATCGAGGCTGCGCGCTGCTTGCTCATCCCCTTCTTGCGAAGGCCCTCGTACTGCTTGTCGTCTTTGACGCTGGGTCCGTGGTCTTTTGCCATGGACGCGGGCTACCCGCGGCGCAGCGCCTTAGTCCTAGCCGGGATGCGGCATGTGCTCCCAGCCCTTGACCGTGTTGCCCTCGGGCGGGATCGGGTTCTGCTTCAGGATCCGCGCCAGGTGGACGACGTTGTGGGCCATCCAGGTCGAGGTCTTCTGGGTGTAGGCGTGGTCCTTGCCGCCGGCCTCGATGAATGACGGGCCCGGCCCGGCGTCGCCGACCCAGTAGGTGTCGGCGTTGGGCGGGATCGCAAAGCCGAGGTGGGTGAGGTTGAACAGGGTCGTCTCCGCGCAGGCGTGGGCGCCGTCCTCGTTGCCGGTCACGACGACACCGCCGACCTTGTTGTACATCGGGTACTGGCCGGCCTCGTTCGTCTCCTCGTAGGTGCCGTCGAGGCGCTCGATCACCATCTGGGCGACGCTCGAGCGGACTCCGAACCAGATCGACATCGCCATGATCAGGATGTCCGCGGCCTTGACCTTCTCGAGGATCTCGGGCCACTGGTCGCCTTCGCCCATGTCCGAGACGACGCCGAACGGGATCTCGTAGTCAACCGGCCGGATCACCTCCGACTCGACGTCCAGCTCGTCGAAGTGGGCGCGGACCATGTCGATCAGGGCCTCGGTGTTGGAGGCCTCGGGTGACTTCTTCAGGGTGCAGTTGAGAAACAGCGCGTTGAGTTCCATTGCGCCTAGTCCTACCAGCGCCGAGCCCGTTACGTAGCCCGGCTAGCATCCCGCCGCATGCGTGACGCGATCAGACGGGCATTGGCGTCGCCGCCACCGCGGGGCGCGGTGGTGGTGGTCGTCGTCGGTCTGCTCGTGACCCTGGCGGCGGTGGCGCTCTCGAGGACACCGGGCGCTTCGGGCACCGACGTCTCCTACAAGAGCAAGACCCCCGTACCCGACTCCGCCACGGTGCCGTTCGGCAAGGGCGGCAACACCCAGATCGTCGACGGCGCTGATCTCGAAGACCGAGCGCGACGAGACCGGCAGGGCGCGGCTGTTCACGCTCGAGATCTCACTTCGGGCCAAGGCGCCGACCGGGATGAAGATCGACTCGGTTCGCTGCCAGGTCAAGTTCCCCCGCGGCGTGCACATCGGCCAGAGCGAGGGGCGCCGGGCCGCCTTCCCGCGCACCCTCGCCGACAGCGCCGACGACGCGATCAAGGATCGGGTCCCGGTCGAGTTCCTGATCGAGGGGACCGAGCAGGCGGGCGTGCCGCTGCGAAACGCGTTCTTCAAGTTCGTGCGCGGCGGCAACCCCGCAGTCGAGTGGCCGAACCTCAACGAGGGCCAGCACACCTGGCTCTGGAAGTACCCGACGCCGGTGGCGAGAACGCGGGACAACTTCGCCGTGATCATGCTCGCCGGCGGCGGCCAGACGGTGACGCTGGCCTGCACCCCCGAGGCCTCGGCAAAGGCGGGGGGAGCCGGGGCGAACGGCGCCGAGCCGGTCAGCGCGACGGTGCAGACCGCGGTCAAGCTGCACTGAGGCTTCGGTAGCTTCGGCCCATGTCCAGCGATCCGGCAGCAGGCGTGGGCGTCTTGACGGCTCTCTGGGCCGGGATCGTCTCCTTCCTCTCCCCTTGCGTGCTGCCGCTGGTCCCGGGATATCTCTCGGCGGTCACCGGCGTCTCGGTGGGCGAGCTCGAAGACGCCGGCTGGCGGCGGGTGCTGCTGCCCAGCCTTCTGTTCGTGGCCAGCTTCTCGACCATCTTCATCCTGCTCGGGCTGACCGCAACCGGGATCGGCTCCACCCTCAACGAACACCAGGACCTGCTCGAGAAGATCTCCGCCGGCCTGATCATCGCGATGGGGGTGCTGTTCGTCGCCTCCCCGTTCGTCCCGATGCTGAGCCGCGAGTGGCACGTCGACGCGTTGATGAGCCGAGCCGGCAAGGGCGGCCCGGTGATCGCCGGCGCCGCCTTCGGCGTCGCCTGGACCCCCTGCATCGGGCCGACCCTGGGCGCGATCCTCTCCGCCGCGGCGCTGACCGACTCGGCCGGTCGCGGGGCTTTTCTGCTCGCCGTCTACTCGGCCGGCCTCGCGATCCCCTTTCTGGTCACCGCGCTGGCCTTCTCGCGGATGACGGTCGCCTTCGAGGCGGTCAAGCGCCACTACCCCGTGATCATCGCCAGCGGCGGCGTGATCCTGATCGCGATGGGCGTGCTGATCTGGACCGGCGAGTTCTTCCAGCTCAACGTCGAGGCGCAGAAGTGGCTCAGCGACCTCGGGCTGGACTTCTGGAACAACGTCTAGGCGCTGGACGGCCTAGCGATCCGAGAGCCGGAAGCCGCCCTTGTAGCGGCGCCCGGTGCCGATGATCCGCACCGGTGACGTGGAGACCTGAATCGGGCCGTTCGCCGATACCGGGCGCGCGACGCCGGGCATGACGCTGTGCGAACTGGGCTTCTCCACCGGATTCTTTCCCACGTCCTTCCCTTCGGCGCGGGGTGGTGCCGGCCAAAGGGCAAGGGCCTCGGAAGTGCGAGAAGGGGCGAGCCGCAGAGCCGACTAGTTGGTACGAGTTGGCGCTCAGCGCTCGATCTCGAGCGGATCGCCGACGAGCTCGGTCTCCTCGAGCTCGGTTCCGTCGCCCTCTCGCGAGCAGACGATCCGGAAGCGCCCGGTGCCCAGATTCGGGTCGGGGACGACCGGCAGGCCGCGGACCTCGTCCCAGCCCAGCCTCTCGGCCTCGAACGGGTTCATCCGCACCTCGGAGGCCGGGAACGGGCAGCCGGCGTTGTGCTGGTCGATTGCCAGCGAGATCGCCTCGAGGTTCTTGGCCTCCGCGGAGCTGATGACCCTGAGTCTAGGCGCTGCGGGTCAGGCGCTTGGTGTGGTCACGCAGCGGTAGAGGTGGGGGTCGTTGGAGACTTCGGCGACGACGAGCGGGCCGACGGTGGGATCGTCGACCAACGCATTTCGCCTGAACACGCCGGGTGGGCCACCCGAGTAGTCGACGTACGAGAAATCGGTCCATTCACCCGCGCTCAGGTCTTCCACGCCGGCAACGACCGCCAACTCGCCGGCACTGGGCAGACGCAGGTTCTCATCGGCGCAGTCCTGGACGGCGTTGCCTCCGGCAGCCGGGCCGCGTAGGCCCGAGTAGCACACGTCAACGGCCCTGTCCAGATCCTTCCGGCAGCGCAGCACACCGGAGAGCGAGGCTTCGTCGATGTCGGCGCCCGTGAGGGAGTTCCCGATCACCTTGGATCCCCCTACGGCATTGGCTCGGATATCGCTGCTCCGCACCGCACCCCTCTTGATATCGCGCGAGCCGACGCTGTTGCTGCCCGGGCAGCGCCGCGGCGGTACCCGAGAGCGCGATGAAGACCGCGATCAGGCCGTAGACATTGCGACGCAGATGGCCGCCAACGCGACGCCAAAGTGACCCAATGCTCATGCATCCCTCCGTTCGCCGGGCATCCGTGTCCGGTCGTGGCTATTACCGAACCTAACGTGGGACCCGACCCCTCCTTTTCACCCGCAGCGAGGCTGCCGTCTCCCCCGCGCTCTAATTTGGGCCCGTGAAGCGAGTCATCGCACACGTGGACATGGACGCGTTCTACGTCTCGGTGGAATTGCTTCGCCGTCCCGAGCTGCGCGGAAAGCCGGTCGTAGTCGCGACCGGGACCGACCCGACGGCCCGCGGTGTCGTGATGGCGGCCAACTACGAGGCGCGCAAGTTCGGCGTCCATTCCGCCCTACCCCTGATCACCGCCCACCGGCGCTGCCCGCAGATGGTGCTCGTGCCGCGCGACTTCGACAGCTACCGGCGGGTCTCGGGGCAGGTGATGGCGATCCTGCGGCGCTACAGCGACGCGGTCGAGGTGGCGGGGCTGGACGAGGCCTACATCGACCTCTCGGTATCGCCGGCGCCGAAGGCGCGGGCACGAAAGTTGAAGGCCGAGGTGCTCGCCGAGACCGGGCTCGTCTGCTCGGTCGGGATCGGTCCCAACAAGCTGGTCGCCAAGATCGCCTCGGACCTCGAGAAGCCGGACGGGCTCTGCGCCCTCAGCCCGGAGCTGATGCTGGATCGCGTCGGCGACCGCCCGGCCCGAATCATCCCGGGGGTCGGCCCGAAGACGTACGAGCGCTTGCAGCGGGCGGGGGTTCGCACCGTCGCCGATCTGGCCAAAGCAGCCGACGACTCGCTGCGGGCCGCCGTCGGCCCGGGCGGGTCGGCGCTTCGCGACCGCGCCCGCGGGATCGACGAACGCCCCCTGGAGACGGCGCGGCTGCGCAAATCCGAGAGCCGTGAGACGACCTTCGCCAGCGATGTCACCGATCTGGAGACGATTCGCGACACGCTCGAGCGGCTCTCGCGCTCGGTCTGCGACGGCCTGGCGAAGGAGGGACACAGAGGGCGCACGATCACGGTGAAGCTGCGCCTGACCCCATTTCGCACCCGCACCCGTTCGCAGACCCTCCCCCAGGCCACCTGCGACCCGCAGACCGTCGCGGCGACCGCGCGCGAGCTGCTTGGCCGGTTCGAGCTCGACGGCGCGGTTCGGCTGGTCGGCGTCGGGCTCAGCTCTCTGGAGCGAGAGGGCGCGCCTGAGGCCGATCCTGGTGGCGCGATGGCGCTGCCGATCCAGGTCTAGACAAACGATTTGCGGCCGCTACGCGGCCTGACATGCGCCTGCGGCGGCACTCTTCGTCGCCGCCTTAACAAACACCTCGCAAAGTGAGAAGATCCGCTCCCAGTGGGCACGGATCGGCTCAGCGGCCTCGACACCTCGTTTCTGCACCTCGAACGCGACGGTGCCCACATGCACGTCGCCTCGACGACGATCTTCGAGGGGCCACCGCCGAGCCACGACGAGTTTCGCGATCACATCGAGTCGCGGCTGCACCTCGTGCCCCGCTTCCGCCAGCGGCTTCGCATGGTGCCGTTCGGCCAGGGCCGGCCGGTCTGGGTCGACGACCCGCACCTGAACCTCGAATACCACGTTCGCCGCACGGCGCTCCCTCCCCCGGGCTCGGAGGAGCAACTGCGAAACCTCGCCTCACGGATCTTCTCCCAGCAGCTCGACCGCTCGAAGCCGCTCTGGGAGATCTGGCTCGCCGAGGGCCTGATGGAGGACCGCTTCGCGATCGTCGGCAAGACCCACCATGCCCTGGTCGACGGCGTCTCCGGGGTTGACATAACCACGGTGCTCTTCGACGCCTCCCCCGACCCGGCGGGCTCGGCGCCTGGGACCGAGTGGCTTCCCCGCCCCGAGCCAAGCCGCCCCAAGCTGCTGGCCGACGCCTGGGTCGAGCGGCTCACCAGCCCGGGCGAGATCGGCCGCGGGGTCCGCGCGGTGATGCGGGGCCCGCGCCGGGTCGCCTCCGAGCTGCGCGACGCGATCGGTGCCACCGGCAGGTTCGTCGGCGCCGGGCTCTCGGCTCCGGCCTCACCGCTCAACGTCGAGATCGGCGGCCACCGGCGCTTCGCCTGGGTGAGCGGCGACCTCGAGGAGTTCAAGCGGATAAAGAACGAACTTGGCGGCACCGTCAACGACGTCGTCCTTGCGGCCGTTACCGGCGGCCTCGGGCGCTTCCTGCGGGCGCGCGGATTCGACACCTCCGAGCTCGAGCTGCGGGCGATGGTCCCGGTCAGCGTCCGGGCCGAGGAGGAGCACGGGGCGCTGGGCAACCGCGTCGCAGCGATGATGGCCCCGCTGCCGGTCTGGTGTGAGGACCCGGCGCAGTGCCTGAAGCTGATCAGCGAGTCGATGGGCGACCTCAAGGGATCCGGTCAGGCGGTCGGCGCCGAGATCCTCAGCGGCCTCGCCGACTTTGCCCCGCCGACCATCGCCTCGCAGGCGGCGCGGCTGCAGTCGCGCCAGCGCTTCTTCAACCTCGTCGTCACCAACATCCCCGGCCCCCAGTTCCCGCTCTACGTGCTGGGTCGGCGGATGGTTGCCCTGTTCCCGATGGTGCCGCTTGCCCAGAAGCAGGCGGTCTGCGTCGGGATCATGTCCTACAACGGCCAGATCCACTTCGGCCTGATCGGCGATTACGAGGCGATGGCCGACCTCGAGAGCCTTGGCCTCGACCTCGAGGCGGCAATCGGCGAACTCTCCACCGCGGCGCCGAAGCCGAAGCGGCGCAAGGCCACCAAGGCGGCGAAGAAGGCGAAGGCCAAGCGCACCGAGAACGGCGCCAAGTCGTCAGGCAAGGCGCCGGCCAAGCAGAACAAGGCCGGCGCCGAGCGCTGACGTCGGCTAGGCGGCGGTCTGCGGGCTCGCCGTCGCCGGTTCCGGTGCCGCCGGCTGGCCCCTGAGCAGGATGATCGCCGCGATCAGCACCCAGAGCACCGAGCCGAGGAGCCCGAGAAAGCCCAGCGGCGTCACCGAGATGATTGCGAGGAGGACCGAGAACCAGCCCAGCCAGCGAGGAAACCCCCCGTAGCCGAGGATCACCCGCGCGTTGGCGGCCTGAAAGACCAGAACGCCGGCGAGAAAGACGATGAAGAAGTCGTCGTTCAGGACCGACAGAACCTGGGTTACCGTGCCCGGCACGTCGCCGGCGGTGTCGGCGGCAGCGAAGCCGAACCCGGAGGCGATGCCCCCGGCGATCGCAATCGTCAGCGCTCCCGCGAACGACAGCAGCCCGAGCCGCCTTGCCTCGCCGCCGAGCTCCTCGTAGACGGACCGCAGGACGGCGCCGAACCAGATCAGGAAGACGACCGCTAGGCCCCCGATCAGGTTGCCGATGATCTGCTTGCTGTCGTTGTCGGTCCAGAACTTGACCACGTCCGACGTCCTGTCGGTGGCGCTCGGCGAATCGCTGGTGAGAATGATCGTCACCAGGATCAGGACAAAGAAAAGGACGCCGCTCAGTGGCGCCCAGCGCTCCAGAGTGCTGCTTCGCATCTGTGCTCCTTTCCCTCCCTACTCGATTGCCCCCCGGTAACCGGCGAAAGCCTCCCAGCGCCGGCGGACGGCGTCAATACTGCCTTTTCGGGCGCTCATTTGACGCCGCAGGCGAGTGCCTCGCGGTGGGTGGTGCGCGCCGAACGCAGGACCTGATCATCGGCGAGGTGGAGCAGCAATGCCAGGTCCTCCTCGCGGCCGGCGTCATAGTCGGAACCGGACGCGGGATCGGGATGGCCCGGGTGCACCATCCACTCGGTGGTCCCCCAGGGCAGGGACTCGGCGGCCAGAGCCTCGGTCAGCAGCCGGGGCAGAGCCGGCTCACGCTCGCTGTGTCGGCCGACCAAGCGGTCGGGATGGGCGATGCCCCGCTCCTCGAGCCGGAAGCGGTGATCCTCCCCTGCCGCCCGCAGCGGAACCCGCAGCTCCAGAGCCAGGTCCTCGACCGCGGCGGCGAACGGCAGCGCCGCATGGCAGTGGTGGTGGCCGTCGATGTAGGCGGGCGGCCCGCCGAAGAGCTGGGCAAAGGCGTCCGCCTGGCGGCGCGGCTCCTCGAGCAGCCCGGGGCGCCTCAAGGCGCCGGCCAACTCGAGATGCAGCCCAACTTCGACCCCGCAGTCGAGCAGAGGCGCCGGATCGCAGTCATCGCGCAGGACCATGGCGCTGACCGAGTCGATCGCTCCCTCCTGGGCAGCCTCGGCGATGCCCGCGTTGTAGCGCTGCGAATAGCCCCAGTCATCGGCGGTGATGATCAGGCGTCCGGCCCTCTCTTCGCGCGTCTCCATCTGCTCCTTGGATTCTCACGCGTCTAGGGTCCCGGACGTGGTCCGCCCCGCCCAACCCGCCGACGCCGAGGCGATCGCGGAGATCTACAACCAGGGCATCGAGGATCGCCAGGCGACCTTCCAGACCAAGCGCCACGATCCCGGCGAGCTGGAGCTGAAGACCGAGCAGCGCGGCGGCCAGCTCCTGGTCGCCGAGCGCGACGGCCGGGTCCTCGGCTGGGCGGGCTGGACCGGGTACGACGATCCGGCCTCCTACTACGCCGGGATCGCCGAGTGCGCGGTCTACGTCGGCCGCGAGGCGCGCGGCAAGGGGGTCGGCGCCGAGCTGCTCGAAGGGCTGTCGGAGGAGGCGGCCAAGTTCGGCGTCCACAAGCTGCTGGCGAAGATCATCACGACCAACGAGCCGAGCATCGCGCTGTTTCGGCGCTGCGGGTTTCGCGAGGTCGGCACCCACCTGCGCCACGGTCGCCTGGACGGCGAGTGGAAGGACGTGCTGGTGATGGAGCGCCCCCTGATCGACGCCTGAACGGCGTCTCCACTCGGTGCCCCGGGTTTGGACTCCGCCAGCGCGGGAAGCGGGCTTCTACCGAGCGACCAAGGAGGGAAGCCAAATGTCTGCTCTCGCAATCATCCTGATCATCGTTGCGGCGATCGTCGTCGTGGCGCTGCTGGTCTCCGCCGGCCGCCGCGCACGGCAGCGTCGCGACACAGCGCGCCTGCAGACCGCTGCCAAGCGGGACGATGCGGTCCACCACCGCAGCAAAGCCGAGCGTAGCCGCACCGAGGCTGCGATCGCATCCGAGCACGCAAAGCGGCGGGCCACCGAGGCCGAGCTGCACGAGGAGCGCGCGGCGCGCCGTGAGCACGAGGTCGGTGACGACCGTTAGACGTGGCGCGGATCCTCTTCGCACCGATCAGCATCGTCGCCGGCCTGATCGCCGGGCTGGCAGGCCGCAAGCTCTTCGAGTCCGCCTGGGGCCTGATTGACGACGAGGAGCCGCCCGACGCCGAGCACCGGCAGATCGAGTGGCCGAAGCTGATCGCAGCCCTGGTCATCGAGGGCGCGATCTTCCGGCTCGTCAAGGGGCTGGTCGACCACGGCTCGCGCAGCTTCTTCGCGCGCTCCACCGGTGTCTGGCCCGGCGAGGAGGCCCCGGAGCCCGAATAACGGCGGCCGCGCTCCGCGCCGTAGACCTCCTCCTCCTCGACACGATCGAGGCCCTGGAAGCGGAAGCAGTCGCCGCCCACGGCTAGCGGCGCAGCAGCAGAGTCGCGGCGAGGCGGCGGTGGTCGTGGGTATAGAGCCAGTCGCCGAAGGCGAAGCCGATCTGGCGCGGGTCGGCGTTGATCAGCGCCGCGGTGATCCGGCTGCAGCGCTCCGGGTGGCGCAGGGTGACGCCGCGCACCCCGCCCCGCCTGGTGAACTTCTCCTTGATCCGCACGGTCCCGGTCTCCGGCGATCCCTGCCTGCAGATCAGCGCGAATGCCGCCTCCGTGCCCTTCTCCGCCCCGGCCAGGAGCCGCACCGCCTTGGCCCGGGTGTGACGGACCCGGAACAGCAGATAGCCGGTGTGGCTCAGGCGCCTGACGGTGAACCGGCCGCGGTGAAGCACCCCGCGCCGCTGCACGTCCTGCCACAGGGGCGCGTCGGAATAGGGGAAGACGCCCGCGGTGCGCCACTCCGCCGTTGCCGCGGCGAACCGGGCGAACTCGTGCGCCAGGTCCTTGCCGCCCGCCTTGCGGATCGCCTTGTTGTAGGCGGCGACCGCGAAGCCCGCAGGCCGCAGCTTGCGCGCCCGCTCCCAGGCGGTGCGGATGATCGAGTCCCCGTAGCGGCCCGCAAGCCAGTGGTTGAAGACCGCCGACCCGTAGATCTTGATGTCGCCGGGCGGCCTCGCGTCGGTCAGCGGGACCTTGGTCCGCACGACCCAGCGCTTGATGTAGCGCAGGTAGTCGTTGAGGGCCGGGTAGACGTGGTCCTCCATCCAGACCGCGGTCGCCTCCTGAAACCAGGTGTCCTCGGCTGCGTCGAGGGAGAACTGCAGGACATGGTTGTACTCGTGGGCCAGCGTGACCTCGAGGGCAACCAACGGGTCGACTCCGAACTCGGAGGTCGCGAAGTCGTCGTCGAGGACGAGGTAGGAATGCTCGGAGCGCGTGTGCTGGCCGATGTCGGTGGCGGTGTAGCCGAAGGCCTGGGTGCCGCCGAGCTGGACCAGGTAGATGTCGACCCGCGAGTCGTCGCCCAGGGCCCCGTCCGGCTTCGGCGGCCTCCAGCCCAGCGTCCCGTTCTCGACGCCGTACACGGCCTCGGCAACGGCGGCGACCTGCTCGACGTAGTCGGGGATCCCGTTCCCGTTGGCGTCGGTGAGGTCGGGTGCATCGACGGTCGAGGCAACGTAATGGACGCAGAAGTGCGCGCTGCAGGCCGGCGGCTGCTCGCCGACCTGGTATGAGCTGCCGTCAGGATCGGGCGAGTCGGCGGGCCGGGCAAGCAGGGCCGCTGCGTGGCGCCGCTCGACCGGCCCGAGGCTGGAGAGCGAACGCGAGAGGACGCTCAGCGTGCTGGTCAGCTCCCTCGGGGGCCGCTGATGCACCACGCGGTGCTTGCGGGCCCCGAGCAGCCGGCTCACCCGGTGCAGGGCCTTCGCCGCCTGGGCGTGGTTGAGCTTGACGCCATCAGCGCCCGCGGACGCCTCCGACACCCCCACCAGGCCGAGAGCGAGCACTGCCAGCAGGAGCGAGGCACCAATCTGCCGGCGAACTCGCATTCGAGAGCCAACTATACGCACGCCGATTGGCGGATCTGTCCTCTGGGATCTCGGCTGGCAATACTCCATGTATGGGCAGAACACCGCAGATCCGCCTGGGACTCGCGCAGATCGATCCGACGGTGGGCGACGTCGGCGGCAATACGACGAAGATCGTTGAGTGGATCGGGCGTGCCCGCGAGGCCGCCGTCGATCTTGTCGTCTTCCCCGAGCTCTGCGTGCCCGGCTACCCGGCCGAGGACCTTTATCTGAAGAAGCACTTCGTGCAGGCCAACCGGGCCGCCATCGAGCGGATTGCCTCGGGCGTGAGCGGGATCGCGGTCGTGGTCGGTTTCGCCGAGGGCGACGGGGACGCGGTCTACAACTCGATCGCCCTGCTCGAGGACGGCGCGATCGCGGCCGTCTATCGCAAGCAGCGCCTGCCCAACTACGCGGTCTTCGACGAGCAGCGCTACTTCACTCCCGGCGACGAGCCGATCACGGTGGAGGTCGCCGGAACGCGGGTCGGACTGACGATCTGCGAGGACTGCTGGGTCGAGGGGCCGCCCGCCTCGCAGGAGGCCGCCGACGGGGCCGAGTTGATCATCAACCCCTCCGGCTCTCCCTATCACCGTGGAAAGGGCGCCGAGCGCGAGCAGATGTTCGCCGAGCGCGCCAGGTCCTACGGGGCTGCCTTCGCCCTCTGCAACCTGGTCGGCGGCCAGGACGAGCTGCTGTTCGACGGCCACAGCCTGGTCTTCGACGCCGATGGCCGCCTGGTCGCCCGCGGGCGCCAGTTCGAGGAGGAGCTGGTGGTCTGCGAGCTCGGGGGCTCGGAGCCCGGGCCGCTGCCGGAGCCTCTGGCCGATCTCGACGAGGTCTACGCGGCGCTGTGCCTGGGGCTGCGCGACTACGTGCGCAAGAACGGCTTTCGGCACGTCGGCCTGGCCCTCTCCGGGGGAATCGACTCGGCTCTGGTGGCACTGATCGCGGTTGACGCTCTCGGCCCCGAGGCGGTGACCTGCGTAGTCATGCCCTCCCCCCACTCCAGCTCCGAGACCCAGGACGACGCGCGCCGAATCGCCTCCAACCTCGGAACCGGGCTGATCGAGATCCCGATCGAGCAGATGATGGGCGGCTATGGCGAGGCGTTGGCCGAAGCGGTCGGCAACTTCGACGGCGCCGCGCCGGTGCCCGGCCCCGGCGACCCGACCCGCGCCCCCGGACCGGACCTGAACGTCGAAAAGGCACAGCAGTTGACCGAGGAGAACCTCCAGGCTCGGATCCGGGGCAACCTGATGATGGCGCTCTCCAACCGCTACGGCTGGCTGGTGTTGACGACCGGAAACAAGAGCGAGATGTCGGTCGGCTACGCGACCCTCTATGGGGACATGGCGGGCGGCTTCGCGGTGATCAAGGACGTGCCCAAGACCCTGGTCTACGAGCTCGTCCGCAACCGAAACCGGGCCTCGGGCGGCGGGCTGATCCCCGACTCGGTGCTCGAGCGCGCCCCGTCCGCCGAGCTGCGCCCGGGTCAGCTCGATTCGGACTCCCTTCCCCCCTACGAGGTCCTCGACAGGGTGCTGGAGGCCTACGTCGAGCAGGACGCCGGCCGCGACGAGATCGCCGCCTCAGGGATTCCGACCGAGGTCGTGGACGAGGTGATTCGGATGGTCGACCGGGCCGAGTACAAGCGCCGCCAGGCGCCGCCGGGAATCCGGATCACGCCGCGCGCCTTCGGCCGCGACAGGCGGCTGCCGATCACCAACCGCTTCGGCGGCTAAGTCAGGGCGCTGTCCCCGGCTCAGCGAACGGCCGGATCGCGATCGTCACCCTGGCAAGCACGCAGAGGCGGTCCTGGTCGTCGGTCGCCTCCGCGTCCCAGACCCAGCTGCTGCGGCCGCGGTGTCGGACCCGGGCGGTCAGGGTCACGGTCCCGGCGGCGACCGAGCGGATCAGCGAGATGTCGAGGTTCTGCGCCAGGGCCACGTCGCCGTCCATGGCCACCTGGAGCATCGTCGCGCGTGAGCAGAGGCCGTCGAGCGCGGCCGGGATAACGCCGCCGTGGAGATACCCGTAGGGCTGCTTGAGGTCGTCGCGCACCTCGAACCGGGCGCGCGTCTCCTCGGGGTCGTCGCTGAGCACCTCGACTCCCAGCAGGGCGTCGAAGGGCGAAACGGTCGCGGGATCGTTCACGGGCGCAAGGCTAATGACCGCGCTGGCGGACCGCCGTGAGGCGGACCAGCGCCGGCGCCAGAACGCCCTGGACGACGAAGAGCTGCAGCGCGGCACCGGCCGCCACCCCGAGTCCGAACTCCTTGACGAAGGCCGGCGAGGCGGCGCACAGCGCCAGGCCCGCGGCCAGCGCCGAAATGCAGGAGAGGGCCGCCCCGGGGCCGCAGAGCTGCAGCGCCCAGGCTGCACGGTAGGCCGGCTCCACCCCCTGCGCCCCGCGGCTCGCTGCGGCGAGGGCGACGGCCTGGGCGCCGCTGAGCGCGGCGACGATGGTGACCGCTGCGGTCAGCGACCCCAGCTGAAGAGCGCGGTTGGAGGTGTAGTCGAGGAGGTTCTCGAAGTTCGCGTCCTGGAAGCTGGCAACGAGCAGTCCCGCCACACCGAGCGCGGGAAGAGCCGCGGCCAGGGTCGCGGCAATCGCCAGACCGGCCCGCCGCCCGACCCAGCCGGCGGCGACCGAGGTGATCCCTGAGGCGATTCCGGCCGCGGCGGCCAGCCCGGCCGCTTCGACCCCCGGCGCCCTGACCGTCCCGATCGCCGCGACCGCGACTCGCTGGGCCGGTGCGGCGACGATCAAGGACAGGCCGAGCGCCAGAAGCGCGAACAGCGCCGCGAGCGGCGCGCTCCACCCCACCAGTCCGGCCAGCTCTCGCCAGGGAGCCGACGCCGCTCCCGGCCCGCCCCGCTCGTCGAGATTCTCGCTGGCTCCCGCCGCGGCCAGTGCGGCGGGTACCGCGAGCAGCGAGCCAAGCGCGCCGCCCAAGCCAATCGAGCCCAGATAGCCGACGCCCAGGGCACCGCAGGCGCCGAAGGTGGCAGCCGCCGCAAGCGCCACCGCGGCGGCCACGCCCACGCCGGCGCCCGCGCGCAGAAGCGCGCAGAGCTGCAGGGCGATCAGGCTCCCACCCGCCGTCGCGCCGACCAGGGCCAGCCAGGAGACGTCGACAGCGCCACCAACCAGCTCGCAGCCCAGCGCCGCGAGCGCCGAGGCCGCGGCGGCGGCGAGCAGCGCGGCTCCCGCGGGCCTGACCCCCAGCGTCGCGGCGGCGATCAGGGCGATCAAGGGAAGGCACAGCGCGAGCAGGACGAGGTCGCCCAGGGCGTCGTCGCGGGCCGCCGCAACGACCGCCTCCGACCCCCCGAACTCGAGGCTGAGGGGGCCGGGGTCGAGGTTGTGGCGGATGCGGGCGATCGCCGCGTCGCGGCGCTGCCCGCCCACCTCGAAAGCGACCAGCAGCGTCACGGCCCTGGGACCACGGCGGCGCTCGCGCACGGCCTGCACCGTCGGATCGGCCGCGAGCCGCGCCCGCATCGTTCGGATCGCGATGCGGAAGGCCGGGGAACGGGCCGGGAGCGGCCCGCTGGCCTGGATCCGCAGCGACGGTCCCGCGCCCCCGGCGCTCGACAGGGCCAGGCGCTCGGTCGCGCCCGCGGCGACCGCGGTCCCGAGGACGGCGATCGCGGCGAGCATCCCGAGCGCTCGGCCGGGATGCTGGGCGGCCCTCCTGCGCAATCGCTCGCCCACGCGGTCAACATACCCGCCCGGCACGCCTGTCAAAGCCGGTTCCGGGCGCCTACCTGCGTGGCCCGAAGGGCCGAGTCCCTACGCTTCCCGGCATGCCACTGAGCGACGACCAGCGGGCGATGCTCCAGCTGCTGCTCCAGCGCGGTCAGAGCTACGAGGACATCGGCGGCCTGCTCGGCCTCGACGTCGAGCAGGTGCGCGACCGCGCCCGGGCTGCGTTGACCGAGATCGGCGGCGAGAACCCCGACGCCGAGGTCGGGCTCACCGACTACCTGCTGGGCCAGGCCGATCCGATCGGCCGCGCCGACGCGGCCCGCCACCTTCAGGCCGGCGGCGAGGCGCGCGACCTCGCCGACCGGCTCGTCACCCAGCTGCGGCTGCTTGCCCCCGGCGCCGAGCTGCCCGACCTTCCCGGCGAGCCGGCGCGGCCCTCGAAGCGAGCCGAGCGCAAGCCGAAGCCCGCCCCCGCAGAGCCGAGCGTCGACGAGATGGCGGATGAGGCCTCCGCGGATCGGCCGTCCGGCGGCTTCGCGGCAACTCTCAGCCGCGGGCAGCGGCAGGCGATCGCCGGGCTGGTCGGCGGCGGCATCCTGGTCGTGATCATCGTGCTGGCCGTGGCCGGAGTGTTCGGGGGTGGCAGCGACAGCGCTGACAGCTCCTCGGCGTCGTCCGGCGGCTCCTCGACCCAGAATTCCTCCAACGCAAGCGGGGTCACCCGGGCGGTCCTGACATCCCAGAACGGCAGCAACGCCGAGGGCGTCGCGGTCTTCGCCCGGGTTCGCAACACGCCGGTGCTGCAGGTGAATGTCACCAACCTGAAGCCAAGCGGACCCGGTGAGGCCTACGTGATCTGGCTCTACGGCGGCAACTCGCGCGCCTTTCCCCTGGTCCGCCAGGCGGTCAAAGCCAACGGCCTTCTCAAGGGCGTGACTCCGGTCCCGAACCAGCTCATACAGGCGCTCCAGCAGGGGCTCTTCGACTCGATCGACGTCTCCCTTTCCTCCAACTCGCAGATCACCGCCGCCCTTCGCAAGGCGCGCGGCAGCCAGAAGCTCCCTCAGTACGCCGGGAGCAGCGTGGCGCGGGGCAAGATCATCGGCCCCGGCTTCACCTCAGGCGGCTCCCCCAGCTCGTCCGGCTAGTGCGCGTACTCCACCTGTAGTGCGGCCTTTCCGGCTGCCCGGGCACGCTTGAGGGCGACGTCGAGCGCCCCGGATTGGATCTGGACCCCCTCCTCACGGCTGACGGCATCCTTCTGGTCGTCGTTGAGCTGGCCGTAGTCCTCGCCGTAGTAGAGGTTGGCGATGTGATCCATGTACGCCTTGCCGTCATGGGTCTTGTAGAGGCGGTCGGCCTTGTCGCGCCGAACTTCGGTGTAGTTCGCGAGCTTGGTCAGGCTCTTCAGAAATCCCCACAGCTCCTGCAGCTGGGCCTTCGCGATGTCGACCTGGGCCTGACTCTTGGTCGGCAGCCCGCCGTCGCAGCGCAGGTTCCGGCCCTGCCGCAGGTTGGCCGGGCAGGTCCACTGCGAGCGCAGCGACTTGGCCCTCTTCGCGTCCTTGACGATCCCCTTCGCCTTGCGGTTGAGGCTGGGCGAGCGGTGCTTCGCCGCCTTCTTAAACCCCTTGAGGTGCTTGCGGAACTTGTGCGCCGCCCGCTCGACCCGCGAGATCAGGCTCAACTGGCTGTAGCTGAACGGGACCTCGACCGTGTAGCGCTGCTCGCCCGGAGGGCAACCCGGGCCGGCGCCGGGAGGGCTGGAGGCCAGGTAGTTGTAGACGCCGGGGTCAACGTAGGTGTGGCTGGTCGAGTAGGTGTCGACAAGCGCGAACTTGGTCTGCTGTCCGTCGCCCCAGTCGACCGTGATCTCGTAGTGGCAGACCGGGGCCGGGTTGTAGAAGTAGACGTCGAAGACATGGTCGGGCTCACAGGTGTCGGCCGCCGTGTGGCAGCCAGGGATCGCCGGGCTGAGCAGGGTCTTTGCGGCGCGCTGATCGGATGCAATCGGCCGCGACGTGAAGGCCGGCTGAGAACCGGCGGCCTGCGCCGCCAGGACGCCGTAGCCGGCGAGCACGAGCAATGTAAGGACGCAACGACGCATTGGACCCCCTGGCTCGAAGTCTGTCGCTTGATCGCGGCCCTCGCAACGGCAGTTTTCGGTATCCGTGCCGAAGCGACCGGGCGCCGGCGCCTAGCCGATCAGCTTCCCGGGATTGAGGATCCCGGTCGGGTCGAGGCGCTCCTTGGCGGCGCGCAGGACCTCGAGCCCGAGCTCCCCGACCTCGGCCTTCATGTAGGGCACGTGGTCGCGGCCGACGCCGTGGTGGTGGGTGATCGTGCCGCCGACCGCGACAATCGCCTCGCAGGCGGCGGCCTTGACCCGGCGCCACTGTTCGACCTCTTCGCCGGGCCGGCGCCGGGCGACGAAGGTGTAATAGAGCGAGGCTCCGTCGGGATAGGCATGTGAGAGGTGGCAGAGGACGATCCCGGGAGTGTCCTGCGCCCGCAGCGAATCGCTGATCGCGCTGCCCACACCCCTGTAAAGCTCCGCCAGCCGTGACCAGGTGTGCGAGGTCTCCAGGGTCTCGACCATCGCCCCGGCGTCCATCAGCGTGTCGCGCAGATAGGGGCCCTCGTAGCGGCCGCGCTTCCAGGACTGCCCCGCCCCCCGGCCGAGGTAGCTCGCCCCGGCGGCGCGCAGCCGGCGGGCAGCGAGCACCCGGCGCCGGCGCACCTCCTCGCGCTCGCCCTCGATGCCGACGATCAGCAGGCAGCCGTCGGTGTGCCCGCGGTGGGAGAGGTAGCGGTCGAAGAGGGCCCCGGCGATCCCGCGCGGGCCCGAGAGGGCGAGTGAGAAGCGCGTCTCCGATTCGTCCGAGAGCCGGACCACGTCCGGCAGCGCCTCCTCCTGCGCCATCTGGCGCACGATCTCGCATCCGGCCTGCCAGCTCCCCGCCATCCACGCCTCATATCGCTCGCTCGGCGGGCTCGGCCTCACCCTCACCGTCACGTCCGGGATCACCCCCAGCACCCCCTCCGAGCCGATCGCCAGCTCGCGAAGCGAGGGGCCGGCGGCCGAGTGGGGAGTCTCGAGCGTGCTCAGCTCTCCGGCCGGAGCGAGCATCCTCACGCTGGTCACCAGCTCGTCGAAGCGCCCGTAGCCGCTCGAGGCCTGGCCGGCGGAGCGGGTGGCGGCGAAGCCGCCGATCGTCGCGTATTCGAATGACTGCGGGAAGTGACCGAGGGTCATCCCCTGAGCGCGCATGGTCACCTCGGCCTCGGGGCCGCGCAGACCCGCCCCCAGGGTGGCGGTCAGCGATGTCCGGTCGACTCTGGAGAAGCGAAGCCGGGCCAGGTCGAGGCTGATCAGGCGATCGTGATCGCCGCGCAGGGGCTCGACGCCTCCGACGACGCTGGTGCCGCCGCCGAACGGAACCACCGCGACGCCCTCGTGGGCACAAACCTCGAGCACCCGGGCAAGCTCGGAGGAATCGCCGGGAAGCACGATCGCATCGGGCGCCCGGTCGAGCCGCTCGCCGCGCAGGCGGGCGAGGTCGACGTAGCCGCGCCCGACCGCGTGGCGGACCCGGTCCTCGTGACCGGTCAGCAGGTTTGCCTCGCCGACCGCCTCGGCCAACTCCCCGGGCACGGCCTGGGCCTGCGGAAGCCTGAGCGCCGCGGCCGAGTCCGGCCGCCGCCACTCCCGTAGGTCTCCCAGCTCGGCGTGAAGCAGGGCGAGCGACTTTGCGTCGATCTCGGGCAGCTTGCTCGGATCGCCCCAGCCCCACCACTTCGAGTCCCGGCGCACGGCGTCGCTCACCTCAGGCCTCCCCCTCGCCCACGGCGCGATCGATCCCGTCCAACGCCTCTTCGAGGGTCTGCCGCGTCGCCCGCCGCATCATCGGCGAGCCGAGCCGCGACATGCCGCGCAGCGCCTGGCGGCTGGTCAGCCGCACGTCGGTGCCGCCGTTGGCCGCAGCCAGCTCGATCTCGACCACGGAGCTGCGCAGGATGCGGTCGAACGGCGTCTCGCCCAGCTGCTGCTCCCAGACGTAGCGCTCGCCCTGGGCCGAGCTGATGCAGCGAAAATCGGCCCTCACACCGCGGCCCTCGGCTGTCTCCATCACCTTGGTCCACTGGCTGCGCTTGCCGGCCGTGGTCTTCTCGACGTTCTCGACCCGGACCGTGCGCGGCCACCAGCGGGGCAGGTTGTACGGGTCGGAGACCAGCGCCCAGACGGCGTCGGGAGGCGCCTCGATCGTGCGGCGGCGGCTTATCCGGGGCACCTAGCCGGTGAGTCGGCGGAGGTCTCTGATCAGGAGAAGGTGCTTGAGATGACTTACCGTGGCGGCGAGGTTCTCGAGGCTCTCGACGGCGTCCTTGCGGCGCTGCGGGTTACGGGAGCGAAGCGACGCTCCCAGCAGCGTCTCGAGCAGGTTCGCCTCGCGGTCGGCGGAGGAGCGAAAGACGCGCAGGTTCCGCGCCGCGACGCCGAACCGCGAAAGCTCGTTCGCGGTGCGGACGATCTCGCGATCGGTCTCGTCGTAGACCTCGTGCCCGTCGCGCCGCTCCGGCGAGATCACGCCGAACTCCTCCAGCTCGCGGATCAGCTCCTCGCGGGCGCCGGTCTCCTCGATCATCTCGTCGACGGTCAGGTAGGCATTGGAGCTGTTGACGAGGATCGCCCGGCGGATCGCCCCGCCGCTCGCGCGCTCACCGCCGAAGTCGACGTCGCGCCCCGCCGCCAGCTCCTGGCGAATCACGCGCAGGGGCAGAAACTCATCGCGCTGCATGCGCAGGATCGTGCGCAGGCGCTCGACGTCGGACTGGCTGTAGAGGCGGTAGCCGCCCTGGGTGCGGCGTGGAGAGAGCAGCTTCTGGTTCTCCAGGTAGCGGATCTTGGAGATCGAGATGTCGTCGAACTCGCTCTGCAGGATCTTGCAGACGGCGCCGATCGTCAGCGCCTTGCGGGGGCGTGTGGCGGAGTCGGGGGCCCGCCCGGCGCGGTCCGATTCGGATTGGCTTCTCTGCCTCGTCGCCACTATTTCTCCAAGTAGCTGAGCTTGTACTTGCCGATCTGGATCTCATCGCCGTCCTCGAGCCGGTGTGACTCGATCCGGCGCCGGTTCACATAGGTGCCGTTGAGCGAGCCGAGGTCGTCGATGTAGAGCCCGTCACGCCGCTTCACCAGCAGGGCGTGGTTGCGGGAAACCGTGACGTCGTCGAGGAAGACGCCGGCGTCGGGGCTGCGCCCGATGCTGACCCGGTCGTCCTCGATCGTGAAGCTCTCCCCTGCCCTGCCGCCTCCGGCCCGGATCACCAGCGCCGCGCCGGCCCGCTCCACCACCTCGTCGATGTCGACGGGCTGCATCTCGCCCGTGTCGTCGACCGTGTAGGTCATCGTGGTCGGCTCTTCGCCGCCCTCCGGGCGCGCGCTCAGGTAGGCGCCGCACTTCTGGCAGTAGTTGGCGCCTTCGGGATTGACGAAGCCGCACTCGGGGCAGTGGACAGCCATTTGCCTCCCCCGGGGCTAGGAGGCGTCCTTTGACTCGCCGGTGCTCTGGGTCTTGCCGGCGAGGATCTCGGTGAGCTGACGAACGTCGTCGCCGGAGATCAGCGAGTCGCCGCGCTCACGCTTCTGGCGTAGCCGGTTGACCAGCTCGGCTCGAAGGATGTCGATCTTGCCGTGCAGCACGCGCCGCCGGTACGAGATCTCCTGCTCCTCCTCCGTCAGGCTCTCGATCAGGTCCTTGAGCTCGGCGTCGTTGAGCGCGCCGAGATCGGGAAAGGTTTCCTCCATGGCGGCAAGTATATGCGCGATCTCTCAAGCTTCAAGTGAGGGTTCAGGGTTTATGGAGAATGGGCGCGCCGTTGCGCTCGTCGGCCCGGCGCTCAGGCCCGGGCCTCGCGAAGCTCGCGCAGCCCCATCCGCATGTAGAGCCCGGTCGCAAGCAGCGCGGTGACCAGGCCGACGATCAGCAGCGCGGTCGGAAACCAGCCTCCGAAGCACATCGCGAAGAAGATCGCCGCCATCACCGGCCACACGGCGGCTCGGCCGAGCCAGTTGACCTCCAGCTCCACACCGCGCCGGAGCGCCATCTGGGCGAGCACCACGGTCACCAGCTCGCGGGCGACCAGCACTGCCAGCGCCCAGCGGGGCAGCAGCTCGAAATGCCAGCAGACCGCCGCACCGGCGAGGATCGTGATCCGGTCGACGACCGGGTCCAGCAGCGCCCCCATGCGGCTGTACTGGCCGGTGGCCCGGGCGAGGAAGCCGTCGACGTAGTCGCCGAGGCAAACCGCGACGAAGATCGCCGAGGCCGAGGCGGTGCGGCCGTCGCCGGAGTCGAATGCCAGATAGAGGAAGACCGGGATCGCCGCCAGCCTCACGTAGCCGACCAGGTTGGGGATCGTGAGCGGGTGAAGCGGCTGGCCCGGCCTGGTCTCGCGCGGCGCCGGCGCGGTCCGGTCGAGTCCAAGCAGCCTGCGCAGCCGGCCCCGGCCGAAGGGAGCCGGTCCGTTCACTCCAAGCCTTCGAGCATCTCGCGCGCCCCCGCGGTGGCTTCCTCCAGCTTGATCTTGCGCTCCTCGCCGCTGCGGCGCACCTGCGCCTCGATCACGCCTTCGGCGAGCCCCCGGCGCCCGGCGACGAGGCGCAGCGGGCAACCGAGCAGCTCTGCGTCGGTGAGCTTCTCCCCCGGCCCGCCGTCGCGGTCGTCGTAGATCACCTCCACCCCCGCGCTCGCGCAGCTCCTCGTAGATCCGGTCGGCGGCTTCGCGTTCCTCATCGCCCTCCTTTCCGAGGGCCACCAGATGCACCTCCCAGGGCGCCATCGAGCGCGGCCAGACGATCCCGCGCTCGTCTGCTCCCTGCTCGATCGCTGCGGCGACGATCCGCGCCGGCCCGATCCCGTAGCTGCCCATCACGATCGGCTGCTCCCGCCCTGCTCGTCGAGGTAGGTGGCGCCCAGCGGCTCGGAGTAGCGGGTGCCGAGCTTGAAGATGTTGGCGACCTCGATTGCCGGCTCGATCTCGATCGCCCCGCCGCCGGGCGCGGTGTCGCCGGCTTCGACCCGCCGTACGTCGAGCTCCTCGAAGTCGAAGTCGCGACCCGGCTGGACGCCGCGCAGATGGGTCTCGGCCTTGTTGGCTCCGGCGACGAACGAGTCACCCTCGATCGCCGCGTCCTTGATCACCGGCATCCCTGCCCCGACCGGGCCGACGAAGCCCGCAGGGCCGAGCTGCGACCGGATCTCCTCCTCGTCGGCGGGGCGGAACTGCGCCCCGAGCGCGTTTCGCAGCTTGATGTCGTTGAGGCGGTGGTCGCCGCGGACCAGGACCAGAACCATGCCGCGCTCGTCGACGATCACCGGCATCGCCTTCAGCAGCCCGCCGCGGGCGACGCCGAGGGCCTCGGAGACCTGCTCGACCGTGGTCAGCCCCGGGGTCGACACCTCCTCGACCTCACCCGGCGGGGGAAGCTCAACCGGCTGCGCCTCGGCCGAGGCGATCTCCATGTTGGCGGCGTATCCCGGCGCCAGCGCGACCTCGTCCTCGCCCGCGACGCACGGCGCCATGTACTCGTGCGCCCCCGTGCCGCCCATCATCCCCACGTCGCCCTCGACCCGGTACCAACGCAGGCCGCTGCGGTCGAAGATCCGGTCGTAGGCCTCGATGTGCTTGGCGTAGCTGCCCTCCAGCCCCTCGGCGTCGCGGTCGAAGCTGTAGGAGTCCTTCATCGTGAACTCGCGCGTGCGCAGAACGCCCGCACGCGGACGCGGCTCGTCGCGCTCCTTGGTCTGCAGGTGGTAGAGGATCTTCGGCAGCTCGCGGTAGGAACGGATCTCGCGCGCGACGTGGTAGGTGACGTTCTCCTCGTGGGTAATCGCGAGGACCAGCTCAGACCCCTTGCGGTCCTGCAGCTTGAACAGCTCCTCGATCTCGTAGCGCCCGGTCCGCTTCCAGAGCTCGGCCGGCTGCAGGACCGGCATCAGCATCTCCTGGCCGCCGATCGAGTCCATCTCCTCGCGGATGATCTGCTCGACCTTGCGGTGGGCGCGCCAGCCGGCCGGCAGGAAGGTCCAGAGCCCGGTGGCGAGCTGACGGATCAGCCCCGCCCGCACCATCAGCTTGTGGGAGACGGCCTCGGCGTCGGCCGGAGCCTCCTTGACGGTGGGCCAGAAAAGCTCCGTGGCGCGCGGCATGCGGCGTACGGTAACCGCCGAAGCGATTAGTTTGCGGACGGGTTTTAGCGTCGATGAGCCAGGAGGTCGGCAGATGAGCAGCGCGGCTCGGCGTGTCGTTTTTCGGGTCGCCGCGCTCGCCCTGCTGCTCGGCGTGCTCGGCCCGGCGGGGAGAGCGGCGGCGTCGCACGACCAGTTCACCGTGCTGGACCCCACGCCGTCGCTGCTCAACGGGGAGACGGCGGCGCGGCGCGCCGACACGCTTGACCGGTTGCAGGCGCTCGGCGTCGACAGCGTCCGCGTGCAGGTCCAGTGGCGGGTGTTCGTCCCCTCCCCCAACAGCCTCTCGAAGCCGTTCGGCTTCGACGGCGCAGATCCCGACGACTACTCCGTGCACGCCTTCGATGTCCTCGACAGCGTCGTGCGCGGGATCGAGGCGCGCGGCATGGATCCCCTGCTCACCCCAACCGGCCCCGTCCCGACGTGGGCAACCCCGAATGGCGGCAGTCTGTTCCGTCCCGATCCGCACGAGTTCAGCGACTTCGTCCACGTTCTCGGCCGCCGCTACAACGGCACCTGCGTGCCGCCTCGCTGCGATGCCGGCCCCGACTCCGACGCGCTGCCGCTCGTCGACCAGTGGGCGGTCTACAACGAGCCCAACCTGAGGACCTTCCTGCGCCCGCAACGAAACTCCGCCGGCCGCACGGTCTCGGGGCTGATCTATCGCCGCCTCTTCCTCGCAGCCCAGGGCGCCCTCGACGACACCGGCCACGCCGACGACTCGCTGCTGGTCGGGGAGACCTCACCGAGCCGCGGCAGCGCATCGACCACGCCGCTGAAGTTCCTGCGCCAGGTGCTCTGCCTGTCGCCGAAATACCGGCCGATCGGCGACTGCGACCCGATCGACGCCGACGGCTGGTCGCACCATCCCTACAACCCTCGCATCCCCCCGTGGGAACACTCGACCGGAACCCACCGTTCGATCATCTCGGTTGGCAACATAGGTCGCCTGGTCAGGGCACTGAGACGGGCCGCCGTTGCCGGGGCGACGACCCATAGGCTGCCCGTGTACGTCACCGAATACGGGATCGAGAGCTATCCACAGCTCAGATTCGGTGTCAGCCCGCAGCGCCAGGCCGAGTTCCTGGGCGCTGCCGAGTACCTGCTCTACCGCAACCCATGGATCCGCTCCTTCGCCCAGTACCTGCTCGACGACGACCACGGGCCGGACCAGGTGCTCTCCTTCCAGACCGGCCTGCGATTCGCAAACGGCGAGCCAAAACCCGCCTACGACGCCTTTCCGATCCCGCTCCTCGCGCGCAGGCGCTCGAACGGGACGGTTAAGCTCTGGGGCCACGTGCGACCGGGCCATGGCCCCTACCTGGTCCAGGTCCGATTCCGCGACGGCGGCCGGGGAGCCGGACAGCAGCTGCGCCAGATCGAGACCGACGGCAGCGGGTACTTTCACCTCAAGGCGCCATACCGGCAGGGACGCGAGTGGCAGGCGAGCTGCGCGCTCGACGACGGATCGGTCGTGCGCGGGCCTTTCATCCGCTCCTACCGGCTCGATCGAGCCCGTAAGACAGCCCGTTGACTCCCATGGCCGAAAGGTTTGCTACAAAGCCCGCTTCGCTGGCTTGGCATTTCCGATCGGCCTTTGGCGGGTGATGAGGCCGAAACTTCTCGGCGACTGAAAGGTTCCCTTTTCGATGCGCCTCGACACTTCGCAACGAATTCGAACGTCCGAGGGCCGGGATTCCGGCCGGCGGCCACGGCTGCTCGTTGTGGCGGCGCTGGTCGCCTTCGCGGTCGGCCTGCTGGCCGCCGTGCCGTCGGCTTCCGCATCCCGCAGCCAGAGCACGCTGTTCGATCTCGGCGGCACCGGGCTAGACACCTCCGACATCGGCCGAGTCGCGATTCTCGACCAGCTGAAGTCGTTCGGCGTCGACACGGTGCGGGTCGTGCTGCCCTGGAGCCGCATCGCCCCCGACCCCAACTCCTCCAGCAAGCCCGCCTTCGACGCCACCGACCCAAACGCCTATCCGCAGCAGAACTGGGCCGGCCTCGACGACCTGATCCGGGGGATCAAGAATCGGGGCATGGAGGTCCTGCTCGACCCCAGCACCCCGGTGCCGAACTGGGGCAGCGTCACCCACAGTCAGATCGGCGACCCGGTCGACTCCGAGTTTCAGCAGTTCGTTCAGGCGCTCGGTACGCGCTACAGCGGAAGCTTCACCCCGCCCACCGCTCTCACGGCGCTTCCACGCGTCACCCACTGGTCGGTCGGCAACGAGGACAACCTGACCCTCTTCCTCAAACCCCAGCTCAAGCACGGCAGGTCGTCTCCGGAGGCATCTACCGCGACTTCTTCCTGGCCGCCCAGCAGGGCCTCGAGACCTCAGGGCACGGCGGCGACCAGATCCTGATCGGGGAGACCTCGCCGGGACCGGGCCGCAAGGGCACCGATCCGGTCACCTTCCTGCGCGGCGTCTTCTGCCTCAACAAGAAGTTCAAGCGAATCAGGGGCTGTGCGCGCGATCCATGCCGACGGCTGGGCACAGCATCCCTACGACCCCTTCGACGCCCCCTTCGAGCCCAACAAGCGCCTGATCAACCTGGCGACCATCGGGCGCCTGACCAAGGCGCTCAACAAAGCCCGCCGCGCCGGCGCGGTCAGCCGCAGGCTCCCGATCTACGTCACCGAGTACGGGGTCGAAAGCGTCCCCGACCGCAAGTACGGAGTCAGCCAGCTTCAGCAGGCCGAGTTCATCTCGATCTCGGAATACCTGATGTACCTCAACAGGCGGATCCGCAGCTTCGGCCAGTACCTGCTGCAGGACGATCGGGGCAACGCCCAGGTGAACTTCCAGACCGGGCTCCAGTTCGCCGACGGGCGCCACAAGATGTCCTTCGACGCATTCCAGATCGCCCTCGTCGCCCAGCGTCCCACAAAGAAGAAGACCAAGGTGACGATCTGGGGCCACGTCCGCCCCGACGGCGGGCCCTTCGCGGTGACGATCAAGTCGCGGGGCCCCGGTCCGACCCGAACCCTGAAGAGGGTCCACACCAACGCCAACGGCTACTTCCGGTTCCGCACGCCCTTCAAGAAGGGCCGCCGGTACAGTGCCTCGACCCGTCTCCCCGACGGGACCGAGCTGACCGGTCCATTCGTGCGCGTTTACGTCTTCAAGTGAGATGCGGCGCCCCTGGCTGCTAGCCGCCGTCCTGGCGGCGGCCGCGGTCGGCGTTGCCGCTTACGCGCTGATTCAAGACAACAGCTCCAAGCCCCAGCTGACGGCTGCGGGATTCCCCGACACGCCGGAGGGCCGCAAGCCGTTGATCTTCGACATCGGCTCGATCATCTACCAGCCCGACCCCGACCGCGCTCGGGCGATCAGGCAGGTCCAGAAGCTCGGCGCCAGCGCGATCCGTGTCCCGGTGCTCTGGAACGTCGCCGCGGCCGGCGGCCGGCCCGATCACCCGGCCGACCCCAGGGACCCGGGCTACGACTTCACTCCCTACGACAAGACGCTCAGCGAGGCGGCCAAGGACGGGCTCAGGATCCTGCTGATGGCGACCGGGCCGGCTCCCGAGTGGGCGTCGAAGCCGGGAGGCGGCGGCGTCGTCAACCCCGACCCCGACCAGTTCGGCCTCTTTGTCTC
This sequence comes from uncultured Solirubrobacterales bacterium, assembly GCA_963772265.1. Classification (GTDB taxonomy): domain Bacteria; phylum Actinomycetota; class Thermoleophilia; order Solirubrobacterales; family 70-9; genus Mayfieldus. Next base: position 200,175 of record CAVYWS010000009.1, read on the forward strand.
GGCGCTCGCGCGGCGCTATGACGGCCGATTCGATCCCCCCGGCGGAGGCGCCGAGCCGTTGCCGAAGCCGAGCATCTGGACGATCTGGAACGAGCCCAACCTCTCCACCTTCCTGCAGCCCCAGCGCAAGGGCGGGATCCCCTACTCGCCGCTGCTCTACCGCAGGCTCTATCTCGCCGGACAGGACGCGATCCACAGAGAGGACCCCACCGCCCCGATCCTGATCGGCGAGACGGCGCCGACCGGCGGCGAGCAGTCGGTCGACCCGCTCACCTTCACCCGCCAGACGCTGTGCCTGAACGGCGACTTCAAGGACCTGCCCAACTGTCCCAAGCCGGAGGCGAAGATCGATGCCGTCGGCTGGTCGACGCATCCCTACCCGTTGGTCGGAGAGGCTCCGTACCAGACCTCCCCCAACCCGCATTTCGTCACGATGAGCTCGCTGAGCGCGCTCGAGGCCACCCTCGGCGGCGCCAAGCAGGCGGGGGCGGTCCCCGGCGAGTTCCCGATCTACATCACCGAGTTCGGGGTCCAGAGCACACCCGACCCCAATGCGGTGAGCCAGGACCAGCAGGCGGCCGACATCGGGATCGCCGAGCATTTCGCCTACGCCGACCCCAACGTCGTCACCTTCGCCCAGTACCTGCTCCAGGACGACTCGCCCGAGGCCGTGGCGGGCGTCCCGTACGGGGGCTTCGAGTCAGGCCTCGAGACCTTCGACGGAACCAAGAAGCCGTCCTATGACGCCTTCCGGCTGCCGCTGGCCCTGCAGAGGGTCGGCGACAACTCGGTCGCCCTGTGGGGGATCGTCCAGCCCTACCCGAGCCAGACCCAGGTCAAGATCCGCTTCAAGAACCCCGGTCGGCCGATCAAGACCCTGCAGACCGTCAACACCGACGACGTCGGCGTCTACTCGACCACCTACGGCAACTCACCGGGACGGCGCTGGCAGGCGGTGTGGCAGTCACCGCTCGACGGCCATGTCTACCGCAGCCCCTGGATCCGCTCCTACCCATACGTGCAACCGTCGGTGGGGTAGGCAGGCGCGAAGTTCGCAGCGTCCTAGGCGCGGGTGAAGCGGCGGCCGGCGGTTGGCGACGCTTCCTCATCGAGCAGGACGCGATCGGTCTCGCCGCTCTCGGCCGCGGCGGCCTCCATCTGGGCAATCCGCTCCGGAGTCAGCTCGTCGGCGTTCTCCTCCTCGATCCGGGCCAGCCATTCGGCCCCCTCGCGCGCCTCGGCCTCGTCCGAGATCACCTTGCCGCGGTCGAGCGAGCGATCGATCTCCTCGAACAGCGCGTCGACGAGTTGCGCCTGCGGGACCTTTCGCAACGGCTTTCCCTGCGAGAAGATCAGCCCCTCGTTCTTCGCCCCGGTGATCCCGAAATCGGCGTGCGAGGCCTCGCCGATCCCGTTCACGGCGCAGCCCAGCACCGCGACCTCGATCGGCTCCTCGTATGCCTCCAGCCGCTTCTCGATCTCGGCCACGACCGTGTCCATGTCGAACTGAAGCCGCCCGCAGGTCGGGCAGGCGATCAGGACCGGGCCGCGCTCGCGCAGATGCAGGGCCTTGAGGATCTCCCAAGCGACCTTGACCTCCTCCTCGGCATGGAAGGTGGAGAGGCTGATCCGGATCGTGTCCCCGACCCCGTCGGCGAGCAGGGTGCCGAGCCCGACCGCGGACTTCAGCGACCCCGACCACTTCGTTCCCGCCTCGGTGATCCCCAGGTGAAGGGGGTAGTCGATCCGTTCGGAGAGCAGCCGGTTGGCGGCGATCGTGTTGGGGACGTTGGTCGACTTGATCGAAACCTTGAAGTTCTCGAAGTCGAGGCCCTCCATCAGCTCGACGAACTCGACCGCGGCCTGGACCAGCGCCTCGACCGGTTCGGAGCGCTCGAGCTCGTGCAGGTGCTTGGGCAGCGAGCCCGAGTTGACGCCGATCCGCATCGGCACCCCGGCCGCGGTCGCCTTCGCCGCCACCTCGGCGACCTTCTCGCGGCCGCCGATGTTGCCGGGGTTGAGCCGGATGCAGTCGGCGCCGGCGTCGATTGCCTTCAGCGCCAGGGTGTGATTGAAGTGGATGTCGGCGATCACCGGGATCGTCGACTGCTTGACGATCGTCTTCAGGGCCTCGACGTCGTCGTCGCGGGGCACCGCGACGCGGACCAGGTCGGCGCCCGCCTCGGCGACGGTGCGGATCTGCTCCATCGTCGCCTCCAGGTTGGCGGTCTCGGTCTTGGTCATCGTCTGCACGGCGACCGGCGCGCCGCCGCCGATCGGCAGGTCGCGCACGAAGATCTGGCGCTTGGAGGCCATGCGCAAAGGGTATCTGGGGCGACCGGGCGCCCTTCCGTGAAGCGTCCGCAGGGCTTGGCATCGGGCGGGAGCCACGGTAGGGTTGCGGCGATGCCAGGGAGATCGAATCGGCTAAGGACGGCCGGGCTGGGCGCCTGCCTCGCCTGCCTCGCCTGCCTCGCGTTCGCCGTCATCCCCTCCCCCGCCTCGGCCAGCTTTCACCTGACGAAGATCCGCGAGGTCGCCGGCAGCAGCTCGGACCAGGCCTATGTCGAGCTGCAGATGTACGAGCCGGGGCAGAACCTGATCAGCGGACACCACCTCACCTTCTGGGATCAGGACGCGCTGGTCCTCGGAATGCCTGTCCCGGTGGGAGACATCACTCTCGGCGGCCCCAATCCGCCAAACAGCCAGACGCAGCGGACCGTCGCTTATCGGCGACAGCGGCGTCACCGGCCGTGATTTCACGGTCGACCTGAATCCCTTCTTCGATCAGACCCAGGGCTCCAACCTGGTCTTCGCCGGCGCCGTCTGCTTCGAAGACATCGACTGCGTCTCGTGGGGCGCATTTACCGGCGCGGCAAACCTGCCCGATCGCTCGACTCCGTTCGGTCAACCGCTTCCGGTCACCGCCGCGCTGCAACGCAGCATCAGCCGCGGCTGCGCCACCTTGCTCGAGGCCTCCGACGACACGGGCAACAACGCCTCCGACTTCTCGATCCAACCGCGGGCGCCACGCCCCAACGCAATCACCCCCCCAGAGAAGTCCTGCGGTGGACCGGGCAACCCGAGTGGAGCCCCCAACACGAAGATCAAGAAGCGGCCCAAGAACCGCTCGCACGACGACTCCCCCACCTTCAAGTTCAAGTCGACCGAGTCGGGATCGAAGTTCAAGTGCAAGCTCGACCGCAAGAAGTTCCACAAGTGTCGCTCGCCCAAGACCTACCACCACGTAAAGCCGGGCAAGCACGTCTTCAAGGTCAAGGCGATCGACGCCGACGGCAACGTCGACAAGACGCCGGCCAAGGACAGGTTCAAGGTGCTGCGATGAGGGATCGCCTCTCGGCCCGGAGGCTCGCGGCCGGCTTTCGCCCTTGCTCTGCTCGGATGCCTGGGCTTGGTTCCGCCCGCCCAGGCGGATCACCATCTGATCATGGTCCGCGAGGTGCACCGCGGCGCCACCACCGCTGGCGATTACGTGATGCTGCAGATGTTCGCCCCAGGCCAGGCCGTCGCCCTCAACACCCACTACATCGACATTCTCGACTCGACCGGGCAGGCGAATGCCGAGTACCCGCTGCCGACCGGCATGATCGGCCAGGACCAGCGCACGATCTTGATCGGCAACACCGGGGTCGCCGGAGCCGACTTCAACAACGCCGGGGTCGCCGTCCCACCCAACGGGGCCGCCTGTTATGACGAGACCAACGGTTACAACGGGACAGGTGGCATCGACTGCGTCGCCTGGGGCGCCTTCGACGGGTCGATTCACCCCCTCTCCTCCCCCGCGCTTCCGCTCGCATTGGGCGGCGTGGGCCTTGCGCCGGGCCAGTCCTTGGTCCGGACGCTCTCGCGCGGCTGCGCGACCCTGCTCGACAGCGCCGACGACACAAACAACAGCGACGCCGACTTTTCGATCGGCGCGCCGATCGGGCGAAACAACGGCGCGACGCCAACCGAAAAACCGTGCGGCCAAGCCAGCGGCCGGCCGAACACCAAGATCAAGAAGCGACCCAAGAATCGCAGCGGCGACCACTCCCCCACCTTCAAGTTCAGGTCGACCGAGTCGGGCTCGAAGTTCAAGTGCAAGCTCGACCGCAAGAAGTTCAGGCGCTGCCGCTCGCCGAAGACCTACCGCCACGTAAAGCCGGGCAAGCACGTCTTCAAGGTCAAGGCGATCGACGCCGACGGCAGCGTCGACAAGACGCCGGCCAAGGACCGCTTCAAGGTCCTGCCCTAGTCGATTGATGTTTTGGGGGGCCGCTAACCCACCAAACACGTCGTCGGATCCGATCGCGGTGCGCGTCGGAGCCCTCGCTAGGGCGACAGCCGCTCGACAAGCCAGCCGTCGTCCTGGCGCCGGTAGCGGAAGCGGTCGTGCAGCCGGGCCTCGCCCTGCTGCCAGAACTCGATCTCCTCCGGCGCAATTCGGTAGCCGCCCCAATGCTCCGGGCGCTCGACGTCGCGGCCCTCGAAGCGTCGCTCGGCCTCCTCGACCCGGCGCGTCAGCTCGTCGCGGCTCTCCAGCACCGCGCTTTGATCTGACGCCCAGGCTCCGAGCTGCGCCTCGCGAGGGCGGCTTGCGAAGTAGAGGTCGGATTCCGCGCCCTCCAGCCTCGACACCGGCCCCGCGACCCGCACCTGGCGCCCCAGCGGCCCCCACCACAACGCCAGCGCGGCGCGCGGGTTCGCCTCCAGGTCGGCGGCCTTGGCGCCGCGGTAGTCGGTGTAGAAGTCGAACCCCGCCGGCGCCGAAGCCCTTCAGCAGCACCATGCGCACCGCCGGCCTGCCGCTCGCGTCGGCGGTGGCCAGGCTCATCGCCTCGGGCAGCGGCACCTCCGCGCCGGCGGCGGCGAACCAGCTCGCGAACTGCTCGACCGGGTCGTCCGCGAGGTCTTCGCGGCGCAGCGATCCCTCGAAGGCCGGCATCAGCCCCCGGCCCGGGCGAAGTCCTCGCGGCCCGCCCAGGCCTCGAGCAGCCAGCCGAGGTGGTAGGGGCGCATCGTCCGGTTCAGCTCCAGCTCCTCGGGGTCTGCGAGGCGGGCGGCGGCGCGCAGATACGAGGCCGCCGCGTTGCGCGCCTGGTGCACCCGCGCCATCCGCTGCTTGCGGCGAATCGAGCGGTAGATCATCTGCGCCTCGGGGTCGTACATCTGCACCCCGAGCTCGTTCTGGCCGTAGCTCCAGTCAATGCTGCGCACCGCCACCTCGCGGTAGCGGGGCTCGCCGGTCGCCTCGCTGAGTCCGTGCATGCCGATCATCGCCATCGAGTCCTGATGGACCGAGTAGAGCTCGTAGGGCTCGACCACCGTGCCCCGCAGCGGGTCGTAGATCCAGGGCCAGGCGCCGTTCGGCATCTGGTTCACGATCAGCGCGTCGCCGATCGATCGCGCCGCCTCCCGGGCGTCGCCGTCGTCGCGGATCCGCGCCAGCTGGCTCAGCGCCAGCACCGAGTAGATCTGGTCGGCGAAGTGCGGCAGGCGCTTGCGGCGCCCGCGGGCGACGTGGGTGACGAGGCCGTTGCGGGGGCGACGCTCGACGATCAGCTGGTCGCGACACTCGGCGAGGACGACGTCGCCCGGGCCGAGGTCGCCGCGTGCCCCCGCCTCGGTCAGGCCGGTGACGATCCAGGCGACCTCCATGCTCATCAGCCCCTCGACCGCGCTCCGCTCGAGCCGGTCGCGCAGGGCTCGCACCAGCTCCGGCAGCGCGTCGCCGTTGATGCGCGACTCGCCCCAGAGCGCCAGCCCGAGGTCGCCCGCCGTCAGCTCGGGGGAGTCGAGCTCGGACAGCACCCGGCTGCGCAGGGCGCCGAGGTGAAAGCCGTGGTCGAGCCCGTGCTCCTCGGCTCGCAGCAGCCCGAGCAGGACGATCAGCGTGTAGCGGACCGAGTGGCCCCTGGGCCGGCTGTCATCGGCGCCGACCTCGTGGCAGAAGAGCCCGTCGCCGAGCTGCATCGAGGGGAGGCGGCGCAGGGCGAACCGCTCCAGCTCGCGGACCCTGCCGACGCGGTCTACGCCGGCCGCCTGTACCTCGCCTCCGCTCATGCCGCCTTCGCCTCGGCGAGCAGCTCGTCGGAGTAGATCGTCATTCCCTCGCCGAGCATGCGCTCGAACTCTTCCATCATCGCCGGCAGTGGCTGGGCCAGGATCTCGCCCCGCCCGAGGCGCACCGAGCGCATTCCGCCCTCGATCAGCCGCTTTCGCACGCGCTCCTCGATCGGCGGGTTGTTGTCGATCCGCAGCGCGGTCACGCGCGGGTCGTGGACGAGGGTCTGGACGAGCAGCTCGCGGCCGTCGCCGTCGATGCAGCGGGCCTCGAGGCGCTGCGGCCAGAAGACCTCGATCGGGAACGGCGGCTCGCGGTTGCACTCATAGGCGTGGTACATCGTTATCGCACCGACGCCGGACCCGAAGAAGACCTGGTGCGCCCGGCGCTCGACCAGGCGCGTGAACGGGGTCCCGGCACCGAACGGGGTCTCGGCGCTCTCGTGCCCGGCGACCAGAGCCTCGGCGCCAGGCCCGCGGGCGCTCACCGAGTGGGTCGGATGCAGGCTCCGGGCGGCGCCCGGGGAGGTACGCAGGCGCTCGCTGATCGCGCCCATCCGCGAGGGCGTGTTGCGGAGGTCGAACACGGCGCCGGCGCGCAGGTGGTCGAGCGCCGGACCGGCGAGCGGGAACGCCGGCATCGCGATCAGCCCGCCGGTTCCGACCACGCCCTCCAGCGCCTCCAGCACCGCCGCGGGACCGCCCTCGATCGTCCCGAAGGCCGACATCTGGGCCTGGAAGAAGACCGCGTCGCCCTCCCCCACCCCGGCCTCGCGCAGGGCGGCCTCGATCTGCCTCACGGTCGACATGCACCGGGCGCAGGCGCTCACGGGCCCGGTAGCGGGTGCTGCGGTAGCGCTTGCGCGCCGCCCGCATGCCGTCGAGCACGGGCCTGGGGAGGCGCCGCAGGAGCTTGCGCATGCCCCAAGGCTAGAGGCCTTGGCGGCTACTCGACCGCGGCGGCGGGCTCTACGTCGCGCGGGCTCCTCGAGGTCGAGCTCGCGCGGGCGGCCGATGAAGAAGCCCTGCGCGTAGTCGACGCCGAGCCGCTTGAGCAGCTCGAGCGTCAGCCCGTCCTCGACTCCGACCGCGGCGGTCTTGCGGCCCAGCTTCCCGGCAAGGTCGACGATGCAGCCCATCACGTGGTAGTCGTCGAGGCTGCGGGGCAGGTCACCGACGAACTCGCGGCCGACCTTGATGATCTGGACCGGAAGGTGCTTGACGAACTGAAGCGAGCCGAAGCCGACGCCGAACTCGTCGACCGCCAGGTCGCAGCCGATGTGGGTCAGCCGTGCGGCCAGGGTCTTGGCGGCCTCGATGTCGGTGCCGGCGCTGTTCTCGGAGATCTCGAAGGTGAGGCAGTTCGGGTCGACGCCGCCGGCGACGGCGCCCTCGACGCGCTCGATCAGCCCCGGGTTGCCGAGCGAGTGGGCGGAGAGGTTGATCGAGACCTTGCGGCCGCGGCCGGCGACCTCGATCCCCTTGACGACCATGAAGGAGTCGATCTCCGCGGACGAGGCCGAAGGCCTCCGCGGTGGGCAGGAAGGCGAACGGCGCCACGAGCTGGCCGTCCGGCGTCCGCATCCGGACCAGCAGCTCCTCGCTGGCAACGGCGCCGGTCCTCAGGTCCTGGATCGGCTGCGAGAAGACGACGAACCCGTCGCCCTCGCAGGGCCGCGCGGACCTCCTCGACCGAGAAGTCCCGCTGTTCGGCAGGCTGGGACTCAGCGGTCCTGGCCGCCGGGTGTGGTGTTGACTTCCATCTGCTGCGATTTATCGTCATTCGGCCAGGCACAAGCAAGCAGGGAGAGCAGACGCCCAGAAACTCGCGATTCGGGCCTGGACGGATGTATCAGCGGCTCGCGGCGCAGCCGTTGACTCAGGCGTAGAGGCTCTCGATCTCGGCCTCGTACTTCTCGACGATCGGCCTACGCTTCAGCTTCATCGTCGGGGTCAGTTCGACGCCTCCGGGCAGCCACTCCTCGGGGAGGACCCGGAACTTCTTGATCTGCTCGACCCGCGACATCTGCGAGTTCGCCTCGTCGACTCCCTCCTGAACCGCGGCGAGCAGCCTCTCGTCGGAGGCCAGCTCGGCGAGGCCGACGCCCTCGAGCCCGTTGTTGCGCGGCCCAGCTCGGCGCGTAGTCGGGGTCGAGGACGATCAGCGCCACGTTGTAGGGGCGCCCGTCGCCGATCGCGATGCACTGGCCGATCAGCGGCGTCGCCGCCTTCAGCTTCGACTCGATGTTGGCCGGCGACATGTTCTTGCCCGCCGCGTTGATGATCAGCTCCTTCTTGCGGTCGATGATCCGTCAGGTAGCCGTCCTCGTCGAGCTCGCCGATGTCGCCGGTCGCAAGCCAGCCGTCGGCGTCGATCGCCTCGGCGGTCTTCTCGGGCAGGTTGCGGTAGCCGGGCATCACCGAGTCGCCCTTGACCAGCACCTCGCCGTCCTCGGCGAGCTTGATCTCGACTCCCGGCCACCGGCGGGCCGACGGTTCCGAGCTTCACCCTGCCCGGCTGGTTGCAGGTCGCGACGCCGCAGGTCTCCGACATCCCCCACAGCTCGCCGACCGGGATCCCGATCGCGTGGAAGAACTCGAGGACCTCGAGCGGAGTCGGGGCGGCGCCGACGTTGACCGCGACCGCCTCGTCGAGCCCGAGCGCCTTGCGCAGGGCCGAGAACATCTCCTCGTCGGCCTTGGCGGCGGCCGCGGCGATCTGCTCCGGCACCTCCTCCCCCGCCTGCTCGGCCCGCAGCTTCGCCAGCGCCGCGTCGAGCCCCTTCTGGGCGGGCTCGCGCTGCTCGGCGGGCAGCTTGGCGAAGTTGGCCTCCAGCCCGGCCTTGAGCTTCTCGAAGATCCGCGGCACGGCGAAGAACCAGGTCGGCCGGACCTGGGGCAGGAACTCGCCGATCTTGCGCGGGTCGGGGCAGATGTGGATCGAGAGCCCGCGGATCACCGGCAGGTAGTAGTGGGCGCCGCGCTCGGCGATGTGCGCGGCGGGAAGCCAGGAGATCACCTTGCCGCCGCGCTCGGGAAGCGCGATCGTGTCCTCGACGCTGCCGGTCAGCGACATCAGGTTGCGATGGGTGAGCTGGACCCCCTTCGGCGGGCCGGTGGTGCCGGAGGTGTAGATCAGCGTCAGCAGGTCGTCGAGGCCCGACCTCGCGCCGAGACGCGGCCGGGATCGAAGTCCGGGTCGGCGCTCTCGATCTCCTCCAGGGTCGCGGTGCCGCCCTCGCCGTCGACGACGATCAGGTGCTCGATCTCCGGCAGGTCCTTGCGCGCCTCTTCGAACTGCTCCAGGAACGCGGTCTCGACGATCGCCGACCTTGGCGCCGGCGTCGCCGACCGCGTAGGCGATCTGCTCCGGCGAGGAGGTCTGGTAGATCGAGAACGGAACCGCGCCCAGGGAGACCGCGGCGAGGTCGCAGGGGATGAACTCGGGGCGGTTGTTGAGCATGATCGCCACCGTGTCGCCCTTGCCGACCCCGAGGCCGGCGAGGCCGCCGGCGATCGCGTCGACGCGCCGCGCAGCTCGTTCCAGCTGATCGAGTAGTCCGGCGCCGTGATCGCGACGTCGTCGCCGAGCCGCTCGACGGTCGCCAGGAATGCCTCGTAGAGGTTGTTCGCGGGCGGCTCCGTTGCCGGCACCGCCGCTCGCGTAGCGCTCGGCAGTGCTGACTTCCATGCCTCTCCTCGTGCGAAACGCTACCGCACGCGGCCGGGTGAGGCGAAATCGTCGTGTGAGCGATGTCTTGCCCGGATCCGGCGCGAGAGTAGGGTCGACCCGTGGACCCAGAGGAGAACCTGGCGCGGATTTCCTCTCGCTACGTCGGCGAGCGGATCGCGAGATCGCTCTTCGCCGCAGGGTGCGGGCGGCGCCTGCGGCTGCGCGGCGGCGACGTGCTGATGTGACGAGCGCCAGCTCGCCGAGGAGGTCTTGCCGTCCTGCTCGGACGGGCCGCGTCAAGATCACCGCACACGACCCCCGAGGCGCCGGCGAGGATCGTCCTGACACTTCTGCGGACCGGGCGAGATGATCGGCGAGATGGCCGCGCTCGAGGGCGGGACCGCGATCGAGCACGGTCGAGGCGCTCGAGCCGGTCGAGGCGCTGGCGATCTCGGCCGGCAGGTTCCGGACGATGCTCGAGTCGAACACCCGGGCTCGACCGTCGCGGTGCTCAGCTCGCGCTCAGGCCGCCGCATTCGTCGACGCCGAACCGCAGGCTGGTCGAGTTCGCCGCCGCACAGCACACTCGCGGCCGGGTCGCGTCGCGCTGCTGGAGCCTCTCGCGAGCGCTACGGCGAGTCGACCACGACGGCGGCGATCCGTCCGATCGGGCTTCCGATCTCGCAGACCGAGCTTGCCGGCATGGGTGGGCTCGATCGCGGGAGGCATGTGGCGCAAGCGCTGCACACTCCTCGCGCGAGCTCGGCGTCATCGAGACCGAACGTCGCCGGATCGCTGGTCCGCCGAGCTGTCAAGGAGCTGCAGCCGTCAGGCGGCGAACGACCTGAGCTCGCCGCAGTTCGGATGGCTCGTGGCCAGGGCGACCGGCCGCCGCCGCGCCGTCATGGCACGGCGGCCTGGTCGAGGCGACTGCGCCTAACGGTGGTGGAACCGCTCGACGCGACCTGGGCGGCTGCTCGACGTCTGGCGGGCTCGGGGTCGTGCGCAGGGTCTGGCCGGTGCGGTGGTTGAACGCCTGAGTTGCCTGGGTACCGCGCTCGCCTGCGGCGCACTCGGAATTCGAAGCCGACGCGGGAGTTCGACTGGGCGGCGGCGTCGAGCCGCGCTGGTCGAGCGTCGCGCGCTGTCGTCGACGGCGATCAAGATCCCGCGGTCAGCGGTGACCGCGGCGGCGGCGGCGATGACGCTCGTTGCGGACGCGGTGCCCATAGGCTGAGGCGCGGAAGCCGAAGCGACTCGTTTGCGGTGGCGGTGCTCATATGCCCTCCTTGCCCTGGTTGCCGATGCAGCGAGTCTCGCCGCGGCAAGCCCCGGCGGCTCAACGCGACTTCTGCACACGGCCAGACGTGCAGTTCTGCACAAAGCGCGCGCCGGCGGCCCACGCCGGCGGCGCTCGGCGACTATCTGACGTTGAAGCCTTCGCCGGTGAGGCGGCCGATGTCGTTCGTGAAGCCGATCACGAACAGCATGATCACGAGCACGAAGCCGACCGCGCTGGCGCGCTCCATGACGCTGAACGGGACCCGCGACCCGCGCAGCTTCTCGACCAGGCTCCAGAAGATGTGGCCGCCGTCGAGCGGCAGGAACGGGAAGAGGTTGATGATCCCCAGCGAGAGGCTGACCACCGCCAGCAGGACCAGCGCCTCGCGGGCGCCGAAGCCGATGGTCTGGTGGGCCACGTCGGACACGCCGACGATGCCCGAGACCTGCTTGCGCTGCTCGGGCTCGAAGATCTGGGCGATCGACGCCGACCGTCTTGCTGGTCACCAGCCACATGAAGTCCGCCGAGCGCTTCGCCGCCCCGGCGACGTCGAGGTTCGCCGGTGAGGAGCCGTAGGAGAACCCGATCCGGGCCCGCTTCACCGCGGCGTCGTAGCGCGGCGTTATCGACAGCGTCCTCACGGTTGCCGTCGCGGTCGATCGTCAGCTTGACCGGGGTCTTGGCCGGGCAGCCGTCGGTCTGCTTGCCGGGGCACTTGTGGGCGCGCGACCAGGTTGGCGAAACTGGGCGAGGCGGTCCTCGGCGCCGGCGTCGGGGAACCGCTTGCCGTCGACCGCGAGCATCTTGTCGCCCGCGCTGAAGGTGCGCCGCGGCCGGGCTGCCCGGCTCGATGTGGCCGACCGCTGGCGTTGACGTCCCGGGCTCCGAAGGCGAGCACGAAGAGCAGCACGAAGGCGAGCACGATGTTGACCGCGGGTCCGGCGCGCGATCACCACGATCCGCTTCCAGACCGGCTGGTTGTAGTAGGCGCGCTCGAGCACTCGGGCGGCAGCGGCTCGGAGCCGCCGCCGCCCGGCGGCGTCTGCGGCGCTCGGTCGGCGCCCTCGATCGCCGTCAGCAGGCCCTGGGGCGTGCGCTCCTCCTCCGCCGCGCCCGCCGCCGCGCGTGGCTCGAGCTCCTCGGGGTTCATCCCGGTGATCTTCACGAAGCCCCCGAGCGGGATCGCCCCGATCCCGTACTCGGTCTCGCCGATTCGCTTCGAGACCAGCTTCGGCGGGAAGAAGAGAAAGAAGCGCTCGACCCGCATCCCGACCGCCTTCGCGGCGACGAAGTGGCCGCCCTCGTGGAGGATGACCAGCAGGCAGAAGCCGAGGATGACCAGGACCCAGCTCATGCCGGCGCCAGCTCCTCGACCAGGCCGGCGGAGCGCCTCCGCGCCTCCTCGTCGACCGCGAACAGGTCCTCGAAGTGCGGTCAGCGGCTGCGCCGGCATCTCGTCGAGCACGCGCTCGACCACCTCGGCGATCCCGGTGAACGGCAAGCCGGCCCTCCAGGAAGGCCGCGACGGCGACCTCGTCGGCGGCGTTGAGCACGCAGGGGGCGGTGCCGCCCGCCTCACCCGCCTCGCGCGCCAGCCGCAGGCAGGGGAAGGCGTCGAGGTCGGGGGGCTCGAAGGTCAGCTCGCCGATCGCCGCCAGGTCCAGCGCCGGCGCCTCGACGTCGGCGCGCTCGGGGAAGTGCAGGGCGTAGGAGATCGGCACCCGCATGTCGGGGTAGCCGAGGTGGGCAAGCGAGGCGCCGTCGTTGAGGTGGACCAGGGAGTGGACGATCGACTGCGGGTGGACGACGACGTCGATGCGCTCGTAGGGCACCCCGAAGAGGTGGTGGGCCTCGATCATCTCGAAGCCCTTGTTCATCAGGGTCGCCGAGTCGATCGTGATCCGCCCGCCCATGTCCCAGGTCGGGTGGGCGAGCGCCTCCTCGCGGGTGACCGCGTCGAGGTCGCGTGCGGCCGCGGAACGGCCCACCGGAGGCGGTGAGCACCAGGCGCTCGACCGTCCCCGGCGGCTCGGCGCCGATCAGCTGGAACAGGGCCGAGTGCTCGGAGTCGACCGGGAGCAGCCGCGCGTCGGTCGCCTCGGCCAGCGCGATCACCAGCTCGCCGCCGATCACCAGGCTCTCCTTGTTGGCCAGGGCGACGTCGATTCCCTCCGAGAGGGCGACGATCGTCGGCCCGAGCCCGGCCGCGCCGACGATCCCGTTGAGGACGAGGTCGGCGCCCGAGGAGGCGATCAGCTCGCGGATCGCCCTCCTCGCCGGCGAGCACCTTGCCCGCTCCACGCTCCGCTTCGCCTGCTCGGCGGCGTCTGGATCGGCGAAGGCGACGGCCGGGACGCCGTGCTCGCGCGCCTGCTCGAGCGTCGGCTCCCAGCTCGAGCCGGCGGCCAGCCCGACGACTGAGAGCCCGTCGCTGGCGGCGACGATCTCCAGCGCCTGGGTGCCGATCGAGCCCGTGCAGCCGAGGATCAAGATCTTCTTCATCCGGAAGGGTAGATAGGGTCCCGGGGCGGCGGGTTCAGGCGGCGTCGAGCGCCAGCTGGCCGGGGTGCAGACGGGCGGCCGCCCGACGTCGTTTCTCGAACGGCTCCGGCGTATGCGCCATGGATCGAGCTGCTGCTCGGCGCCAGGTCGATGCCGTAGGCCTGGCGCATCGCCTCGGACAGCGTCCGGCTGAAGACCGGCCCGTGCCAGGCGTTGCCTCGGCGCCCGACCGCGATGTGGACCAGCTCGTGAAGCAGGGTCTCGAGCGCGTCGCCGGGGCGGATCCCGGGATAGGCGGTGACCGAGATCCGCCGCTCGCCGGGGACCGCGAAGCCGAGGTTGCGACGCGGGCGGGCCGAGGCGCGGCGGACCGTCAGCGAGGGAGGGCTCTGGGCCAGCTCCCCGGAGGCGCCGCCGAACAGCGGCAGCGCGCAGAGCCGCGCCATCTCCTCCTCCAGGTCCACCCCCGCGACCTCGTAGTAGCCCGCGGGTCGCCTTCGCCGCTTTGCCGCCGCCATCGGCTGGATCCTGCCGCCCGCGGCGGCGTCAAATTTTGCCTTCAGGCGAAAGCAGAAGCGGCGATCCCCCCGCGTAGGGCCGAGCCCCTGAGGCCCGGGAGCGACGAAGGGAAGAACGAAATTTCTCTCCGGCGAGGTCCTTATTCTGGAGGCCGATCATCGCGGGAGGACCTATGGAGACCCACGCACCGAGCGGCCGACCCAGCAGCGCCGACATCGTCGCCTACTGGTTGATTTACGTGGGTATCTGACGTCCTCAACGGCTCTCTCTGTATTACGCCTTCAAGGAGAAGGTCTTCGACGACAACCTGATTGCGCCGGCGCCGATCAAGAAGGAGTTCGCCGGCTCTTTCATCGCCTCGTTTCCCGGCACCAGCCTCGCCTGGGGAATTCTCGGGATCGCGGAGGGCCTAATCGTTGTCGCATTGGTGATCAGCCTTGTCCGTGGTTAGTTCCTTCCTCAGCGTCGCAAGCCATGGCTGCTGCGAGGGCTGGGTTTCTCGATGCTGATTTTCGCAGTACTCACATTCGGCCAGAGCATGACCGCGCAATTCGAGCGTCGCCCAGCTGTACACCTACTTCGCGGCTACCGCGGTGATCATTGTCTCTGGTCCTCCTGATGCCGCCGTACCGGCCGCTGCGCTGGCTGTCGAGCCTTGTTGGCAGCTGAATCGCGAACGCCCTCGTCGAAGGGTGCAGCGGATTCAGGCGCGAGAGCCCGAGCCCCAGTAGAACGGGCCGGACGTCTGCCGGACCTCGATCGCCCAACCCATTTCCGTCAAGCGCCGCTCCAGCCCGGATGCCGTGTGGGGGACCTTCACCGCGCGAAAACCGGTCCCGTCCTCGAGGCGCCGTTGGATCGTCGTTGACGAGTCGCCCTCGATCAACTCGTCGGGTGTTCTGTACCCGTCGTCAGCGAAGAACACCCGCCCTCGCGGAGTGAGGCATTCGGCGACCATCAACCAGAACGCGTCGAAGCGCTTCAGCGGCACGTGTGAAAGCCAGAAGCCGAAGAAGACCACGTCGAATTGGCGATCCGGCCGCCAGCGAAACAGGTCCGCGTTGACGAAGCCGACCCGGTCGTCCTGCCCGACCTGGCGCGATGCCATCGCCAGCATCTCGGGCGATGAGTCGATTGCCGTGACGCTCTGTGCGTGGCGGAGCAACCGCTTCGTCCACTGGCCAGGGCCACAAGCCAACTCAAGCACGTCCCCGGTCGGACGGAACGAGTCGAGCGCGTCCTCTATCTCGTCGCCGCCGGGGAGATCGAGCGCGCCAGCTTCGTACTCCGGCGCCCGAGCTCGGTAGTACGAGATCTGTTCCGATAACAAGTCGTCGAGGTCGTCGCCTTTCACGACGGAGAATTATCCCGTCCCAGACGCGCAGCCGGTTCTGCTTTGCGCGAGGAAGGGGCGTAAGCAGCGGTCCCTCGAGAGCCTCGGTGAGTGCTGGGGACACGCTAAGGGGGCGGCCGCGGATGTCGTGCATGGCTATGGAGATAGGATTCCCGCCGAATGCGCAGCAGGGTCAGAGCGCGAAGAAAGATCGTGGTCGCCGCTTTCCTCACGGCGCTGTCGCTGGCGGCGAGCGCTTCGCAGGCCACCGCGTCGGTGACGATCGGGCAAGTCGTCCCCGCACCCGAGGGTTGCGCCCCCAATAACGACTGGGCACAGCTGTCCGTGGGGTCTGGCACGCCCTACGTGGTGCCCGGCGATGGGACGATCACCTCCTGGAGCCATAGCGCCGGCGCGGGCGCCGGGCAGACGATGACGCTGAAGATCTGGCGACAGGTCGTCGCGGCGACGACCTACACGGCCGTCGGCCACGACGGGCCTCGCGCGCTGGCCCCGGGTGCCATCAACACGTTCTCCGCGAACATTCCGGTCAAAGCAGGCGACCTCCTCGGATTCCACAGTGGCGCGGTTGCTCCCGCTGCGTGCCTTTCAGCAATCATTCCCGGAGACACGGCCCTCGGCCGCTTCGGAGATGCGGCGGACGGCGAGCCCGCAGACTTCACCCCTTCTCCCGTCACCTGAACATCACAGCCGTGTTCGAGCCCGCCAAACCCAGCAACTCGGTCACCTTCGGCAAGGTCAGGCGCAACACGAAGAAGGGCACGGCGACCCTCACCGTGAACGTCCCCAACCCCGGCGAGCTAACCGCGTCGGGCAAGGGTGCCAAGGTCGCCCGCGCCTCAGGCGCCGTAACCAGCAAGGCCGTGAGCGCGGGAAATGTCCAGCTGCGGATTAAGGCGAAGGGAAAGAAAAAGAGGAAGCTCAACAAAACGGGCAAGGTCAAGCTGAAGGTCGCCGTCACCTACACCCCGACCGGCGGCGACCCCAACACGCAGTCAAGAAAGCTGAAGCTCAAGAAGCGTTAGTGGTCGCGCCTCCAATGCGCGAGGAGCAGCACCAGCTATTCCTTCACCTCCGCAGGGCCGAGAAACTCACAAGAAGCGGGCCATGATCAGCGCCGATCGCAGCGACCCGTCCAGACGCAGATAGTGGTCGCGGCGCAGGCCTTCGATCTCAAAGCCGGAATTGGCGTAAAGGGCGAAGGCACGGCCATTGTCGGGGAAGACCTCAAGCTCGACCTTGCGGATGCCTTCCGCTCGAGCAGCCTCGATCGCCACGTCAACCAGCTGCCGCCCCCATCCTTTCCCGCGATATTCGGGAAGAATTGACATCCCAAGGTCGCTGACGCCTTTGGCGCTGGTCGGATGAACGCTGATTCCCCCAACGAACTCGCCCCGATCCTCAAGGACGAAGATGATGTGGCCCTCCTTAAGGCTGGAGCGAACATCGTCGTCGAGTACCTCTGACCGTGCCGATCACTTTCCATGGCCAGCCCAGCGGCCCTCGTCAGCAACGGCTTTCATCTGCCTGGCCAGTCGCCCTTCGTCGCCGACTTCAGCGCGGCGGTTACTTCAGCCGGGGGATCGCACAGGCTAATTGAAGGACACCGCTTACCGCTTCACGCGACGAAGACAACGAAAGCGGTTTCACGCTAACCAGGGAGCCAAGCCGTACCGTCACCCTCGCCTCCTCAAACCGGTCAGCGGCTAAGAAAGAGGTTGATCGGCTTAGGGGCTGCCGTTTCCCGCTGTTGCCGTGGAACGCAGGCGATCGAATAGCTCCTCGGCCGTGTTCGCAGACAAGTTGGCGAGGGCCATTGCTCGTGCGACGGCGTCGACGGCGGCCAGCTCATCCGGCGCCAGGTGGTCGGCCGCGCTGGCGGCCAGATCGGCAGAGATCGGGCCGCGAAAGCGTGCTTCGGCCAGCGCCGCAGCGTAGGCGACGGCTGCACGGTTGCGATCGTCGAGGGCTCCCAGGTCGCCCAGGCCGATCGCCTCAAGATCGTCCGAGGAAACACCCGCGCGGTTCGCCCAGCGCTCGTGCACGAGGGTGCAGCCGCGGCAGGAGTTCACACGGCTGACGGCAACCATGACCCGCTCACGCAGGTCTGGATCGAGGCCGGCCCGAAGGTACGCGGCAGTAAGTGGCCGGGCCCGCCGCGCGACGCCAACCAGGTCGCGGATCGCCTCCACCGGCGAGGCGAAGGTGCGGGGCGATCGGCTAGGAGCGGATCTGGCAATGCAGCAGATTGTCTCAATCCGGTGTTCCTTCGGTGTCTCGCGCGAAACCCGGCCGCCGCGTTGGAGGGCCTGTCAGCGTTCGCTTGAGACCGGCGCTACCGTTTGGGTCCGGTGTCGTGCTGCTGTGTTTGGACTGCTGCGAGCGACCGCAGATGAGATGGATTCGGACTCACGGCACCGATCTTCCTTGCAATTCCGCACCGCTGTTGGCGGCGCTGCGACGACAGTAAGGAGCGATATGGAGAGCCACGAGGTTGACCTTGAGGACGCGGCAGAGATGCGCGAGCCTCGCGAGGAGGGGGCCGGCACGCTGCGGGCGGACATATCGAGAGCGATGGTCGGCCTCTACAAACAGCACTACGGCAAGGGACCGGTCCGCTGCCGCACCTACGTAGAGCCCGAACTGGTCCTGGTGGTCCTTGGCGAGGGCTACACGGCAGCCGAGCAGACGATGTTCGAGGCCGGCAAGTGGCATGACGTTCGGAGCGCCCGGCAGATCTGGCAGGACAGCATGCAGGAGCGCTTCGTGACCACGATCGAGGAGCTAACCGGGCGCAAGGTGGCTGCTTTCATGAGCGCCAACCGCCAGGACCCCGACTTCGCGGTGGAGATCTTTGTGCTCGAGCACCAAGCGGAGAAAGAGGAGGGCGAAACTGCTCCCTCCAGGGGATGATTCTTGCCGGCGCGGGTAATCTAGGCGCAGGAGGGCGCCCGGCGGGCCCGATCCTCCGAGAATTGCGAGGGTGGCTGGCTAACCCACCCCCACATAGGAGGTGCAGGAACTTCGGCGCTCTCTTCTTCGTGGTTTCGACTATCGATCTGGGGCGCGAGACGGCAGTCGCCTTGCTCGCGTGTCACTTCCCCTGAACGGGGCCGGCATTCGCTAGGCGTCAGTAGACGAACGCCACCGACAGGTAGTAGCCGACCACGATCGTGAACAGGACCGCGTCGAGGCGGTCGAGCAGGCCGCCATGGGGGCCGAAGATGTTGCCGGTGTCCTTGATCCCGAGGTCGCGCTTGACCATCGACTCGAACAGGTCGCCGATCGGGGCCACCGCCGCCACACAGGCGCCCATGATCAGGGCATCGGTTCCGTTCAGCCAGTCCTGGTAGAGGCCGGCGAACCAGAACGCCATCGTGCCGATCACGAAGCCCCCGATCAGGCCTTCCAGGGTCTTGTTCGGGGAAAGCCGCGGAGTGATCCGGCGGCTTCCGAAGAGGCGCCCGGTGGCGTAGGCCGCGGTGTCGGTGGCAAAGGTCCCGACCAGCACGTCGATCAGCAGCGCCCCGCCGTGGTCAGGGAGATCGCGCAACAGAACCGCGTGGACCAGCGGCACTCCGAGCCAGACGATGCCGAGCAGGGTGACGGCCATCGAGACGGTGATGTCGTCGCGGCGGTCGCGGGCGGCGCCGAAGAAGAACAGCAGCGGGAACGAGGCCGCGGTGACGAGCAGGACCTGGAACGAGTCGCCGAAGTGGGCGGCGGCGATCATTGCCGGGACGGCGATGAATCCGGCCGCCTGGACCGGACGCGCCGAGCGCGCCATCAGGAAGAACTCGCGCAGCCCGATCACCCCGAGCCCGATCATCGCGCCCATGAAGACGACGCCGCCGAGGGCGGTGATCGCGATCGCAAACACGATCCAGGGGATCGCGACCGCGATCCGCTTCAGCGTCTCGCCGCTGGGGCCGCGCCGGCGGCGGGGCACCGGCTGCGGCGGCGGCGGTACCTGCGACGGGAACGGCTGCATCTCGAGGTCGTCCTCGTCGTCGCCGAAGATCGGCTCGACGTCTCGACTGTCGTCGCCGAAGATCCGGTCCGCCTCGTCGAGGAAGCGGTCGCGCCTGCGGCGTGGTCCCTCTCCCGACTCCATCGTCCTAGCGCGCCCCGAAGCGGCGCCGGCGGGCCTCGAACTCCCTCAGGCAGGCGGAGAACGCCTCGCGGTCGAAGTCGGGCCAGAGCTCGTCGCGGAACACCAGCTCCGAATACGCGCACTGCCAGAGCAGGTAGTTGGAGGTCCGCTGCTCGCCGCTGGTACGTATGAGCAGGTCGGGATCGTGCATCTCGGGCGCGTAGAGATGACCCCGGAACTCCTCCTCGGTTTCCCCCTGAAAGCTGCGGGCCGCGTCCACGATCTCGGCGCGTCCGCCGTAGTTGAAGGCGACGAACAGCGTGATCCGGTCGTTGGCCGCGGTCTTCCGCTCGGCCCAGTCCATGCGCTCGATCAGATCCGGCGAGATCCCCTCGCGACGCCCGATGAAGCGAATCCGCACGCCCTCCTCGTCGAGCTCGGGGGTCTCGGCGTCGATCCGCTCGCCGAACATCTTCATCAGGCCGTCGACCTCTTCTGCCGACCGCGACCAGTTCTCGGTCGAGAACGAGTAAACGGTCAGCTCCTCGATCCCGAACTCGGCCGCGTCGCGGAGCCTCGCCTTGACGTTGTCGGCGCCCGCCCGGTGGCCCTCGTTGACCGGCAGGCCCCGCTGGGTTGCCCAGCGCCCGTTGCCATCGGTGATGATCGCGACGTAGCGCGCCGCGGACGCCTCCCCCGCGGCGCCAGGCTCAGACTTCAAGGATCTCTTCTTCTTTGCCCTTCAGCAGGTTGTCGATCTCGCCGATCGCGTCGTCGGTGTGCTTCTGAAGCTCGGTCTCGGCCCGGTGCTCCTCGTCCGAGCCGGCGTCGCCCTCCTTCTTCAGCTCGCGCAGGTCGTGCATCACGTCACGGCGGATGTTCCGCACCGCAACCCGGCCCTCCTCGGCGACCCCGTGCACGACCTTGACCATCTCCTTGCGCCGCTCCTCGGTCAGCTCCGGAATCTGCAGGCGGATCACATTGCCGTCGTTGTTCGGCGTCAGGCCGACGTCTGACTCGAGGATCGCCTTCTCGATCGAGGGGATCGCCGACTTGTCGTAGGGGGTCAGGGTCAGCAGGCGCGCGTCGGTGGTGGCGATGCTGGCGAGCTGGCGCAGGTCGGTCTCGCTGCCGTAGTAGTCGACCTTGACCCGGTCGAGCAGATGCGGCGAGGCGCGGCCGGTGCGAACCGTGGCCAGCTCGTTGCGGGTCGATTCGACCGACTTTTGCATCCGCTCCTTGGCGTCCGCCAGAAACTCGTCGATCATCTCGGCCATGGCTGATCCTGCGGTTAGGCGACCGGTCCGCTGGAGACCAGCGTCCCGACTCTCTCACCGCTGACGATCCTATCTATGTTCCGCTCGTCGGCCATGTTGAAGACGTAGATCGGCAGGTCGTTGTCCATGCACAGCGAGAGCGCGGTCGAATCCATCACCCGCAGCCCCTGCTCGATCGCCTCGCGGTGGCTGATCTCGGGGATGAAGCGGGCATCGGGGTTGGACGCCGGGTCGGCGTCGTAGACGCCCTCGACCCGGTTCTTGGCCATCAGGATCGCCTCGGCGCGGATCTCCAGCGCGCGCAGCGCGGCGGCGGTGTCGGTGGTGAAGAACGGGTTGCCGGTGCCGGCGGCGAAGATCACGACCCGGCCCTTCTCCAGGTGGCGCATCGCGCGGCGCCGGATATAGGGCTCGGCCACCTCCTTGACGTCGATCGCCGACATCACACGGGTGTGCTCGCCGACCTTCTCCAGGGCGTCCTGGAGGGTGAGTGCGTTGAGCACCGTGGCGAGCATCCCCATGTAGTCGCCGGTCGCCCGGTCCATCCCCCGCGCCGCCGCCTGCAACCCCCGGTAGATGTTGCCGGCGCCGACCACGACCGCGACCTCCACCCCCCGCTCGCGGGTGGCGTGGACCTGCTCGGCGATCCGGGTCACCTGCTCGGCGTCGGTGCCGTACTCGAGGTCCCCCATCAGCGCCTCCCCGGAGAGCTTGAGAAGGATGCGGTGGAACTGCGGCTCCTGAGTGGCCATCGCGCTCGCCGCAGGCGCTTGCCCGGCTACTCCTCCCCGACCCTGAAGTAGGCGAAGCGGGCAACCCGCACGTTCTCCCCGGTCTTCGCGGCCAGCTCCTGGCGCAGCTCCTCGATCGTCTTGCCTTCGTGCTTGTCGGCGTTGATGTGCTCCTGCTCGAGCAGCACCAACTCCTTCTGCCCCTTCGCCAGCCGGCCGTCGACGATCTGCGCGAGCTTGTCGTCGGGAAGGCCCTCCTCGCGGGCCTCCTCCTCGAGCACGCGCCGCTCGTTCTCGATCTCGGACTCGGGAATGTCCTCGGCCGATATGTAGCGGGCTCCGCTGCCGGCGACGTGCAGGGCAATCTCATAGGCGAAGGCCTTGAACTCGTCGCTGCGGGCGACGAAGTCGGTCTCGCATTGCACCTCGACCATCGCCCCGACCTGGTCGTTTGCGTGGATGTAGGAGCTGACCACACCCTCGCCGGTGCCGCGGCCCGCGCGCTTTGCGGCCGAGGCCTGCCCCTTGACGCGCAGGATCTCGATCGCGCGGTCGAAGTCGCCCTCGGCCTCGGCCAGCGCCGCCTTGCAGTCCATCATCCCCGCGCCGGTGCGATCGCGCAGGGCCTTGACGTCGGCTGCGGAGACCGTCACTTCGAGTCCCCTTCCTCGCCCGCCTGGGCCGGCGCCGGCTCGGGCTGGTCCGCCTGGGGCTGCTGCTGCGGTTGCGGTTGTGAGGGCGGCTGAGCCTGCTGGGCCGGTTGCGGCTGCGGCGCTTGCTGGGCTTGCTGAGCCGGTTGCGGCTGCTGCCCCTGCTCGGCGCCCTCCTGGCCCTCCGCCGCCGCAGCCTGGGCCTGCGCCTGGGCAGCGGCGGCCTCCTCGGCCTCCTTGCGCGCCTTCTCCTCTTCCTCGCGCTTTCGCCGCTCCTCTTCCTCGCGCCTTCGCTGCGCCTCCTCCTCGGCCCGGCGGCGCTCCTCCTCGGTGCGCCATGCCGAGGCGCCCTCGTCGATTGCTCCCCCCACCGTGCTGATCGCCAGCTCGCAGGAGCGGATCGCGTCGTCGTTGCCGGGGATCACGTAGTCGATCGGCTGCGGGTCGCAGTTGGTGTCGACCAGGCCGATGATCGGAATTCGCAGCCGGACCGCCTCGGCGACCGCGATCTCCTCGGTCTTGAGGTCGATCACGAAGACGGCGTCGGGCAGCCGTTCCATGTCGCGCACGCCGCCGAGGTTGTACTCGAGCTTGGCCAGCTCGGCCTGCATGCCCATCCGCTCCTTGGTCGGCAGCAGCTCGAGGCGGCCCTGCTCCTGCAGCTCGGTCAGCTCGTGCAAGCGCTTGATCCGCGCCGAGATCGTGTTGTAGTTGGTCAGCAGCCCGCCCAGCCAGCGCCGGTTGACGAACGGCATCTGGGTGCGATCGGCCCATTCCTGGATCGAATCGCGGGCCTGCTTCTTGGTGCCGACGAAGAGCACCTTTCCTCCCTTGCGGGAAAGCTCGCCGGCGAAGTCGCGCGCCTGCGTCAGCAGCTGCTCGGTCTGCAGCAGGTCGATGATGTGGATCCCGTCGCGCTCGCCATAGATGTAGCGGCGCATCGCCGGGTTCCAGCGACGCGTCTGGTGGCCGAAGTGGACTCCGGCCTCCAGCAGCTCCTTGATGCCTACCTCGGCCATTTGGGGCACTTCCTTCCTTATGGGTGCTTCTCTACCCCGCCGCTTCCACGGGACCGAGGCTTGCGCCCCGGCAGGACCCGCTTACGACGACGGGGGTCGGGTGATGGTCCGCGGGATTGTACGGAGGCGGGCTGTGCCGCGCCCGGCTCGCGGAGCGCTGGATCAGCCCGGTGCGCGGGCCCGCTCGAGCCCCGCCTCAAGGTCGGGCGGGAGCTCGGAGCTGAACTCGACCCACTCGCCGCTCTCGGGGTGGGTGAATGCGAGCCGGTGCGCGTGCAGGAACTGGCGCCGCAGCCCGTAGGACTCACCGTCGCCGTAGGTGGGGTCGCCGACCAGCGGATGGCCGATCGCCGCGAAGTGGGCCCGGATCTGGTGGGTGCGCCCGGTCTCCAGCCGAACCTCGGCATAGCTGCTCGCCGGCAGCAGCTCGAGGACCGTGAAGTGGGTTCGCGCCTCGCGCCCGGCGCCCGACACCGCCATCCGGGTCCGGGTGCGGCGCTCGCGTCCGATCGGAGCGTCGATCGTGCCGGTCCGCGACTGCAGGTGTCCGCCGGCAAGCGCCAGGTATACGCGCTCGACCTCGCGTGCCGCCACCTGCTCGGCGAGGGCGCGATGGGCCTCGTCGGTGCGCGCGACCACCAGCAGGCCGGATGTGTCCTTGTCGAGCCGATGGACGATTCCCGGCCGATCGGGGTCGCCGCCGGCGAGCAGATCGGAGAGCTGGTCGACCAGGGTCGGGCCGCGGTGGCTCGGGGCCGGGTGCACGACCAGCCCCGCCGGCTTGTCGATCACCGCCACGGCCTTGTCGCAATGGACCACCTCCGCCCGGGGGGCGTCGGTCACTCCGCCCCCTGCGCCTCTTCGCGCGGCCTCGGCTCCTCCATGAATACCAGCGCCAGGCCGGCGACCCCGATCACGATCGCGATGTCGGCGAGGTTGAACGCGGGCCACAGCGGCAGGTCGATGAAGTCGGTCACCGAGTCGATCCGCAGCCGGTCGGCGAGGTTTCCGAACGCGCCCCCGGCGATCAGGCCGATCGGGATCCAGAGCCCGGGCCGGGTCGCGTTGCGGGCGAAGAGGACGAGGATCAGAGCCAGCGCCGCGATCGTCAGCAGGACCAGCCCGGTGCCTCCCCCGCCCGCGAGGCCGAAGGCAATGCCCTTGTTGTGGATGTTGGTCAGGTGCAGCCCGGGAAACGCGGAAACCCGCTCGCCGGGCACCAGATTGGACTGGATCATCGCCTTGACGCCCTGGTCGAGGGCGACCACGACTCCGCACAGCGCCAGCGCCAGGCGCCAGGCCCGGGCCTGGGCGCCGTCGAGGTTCACGGGTTGATGATCGCCCCGACGATGATCCGGTTCAGCACACCGAGGACGATCAGCGCCACTATCGGGCTGATGTCGAGCGCCATCCCGCCGGGGCCCCCTATCGGGTTCATCAGGCGCCGGAAGATGTTCAGGTAGGGGTTGGTCGTCTCGGTGATGAAGTCGAGGACCGGGCGCAGCGTCGCGCTGCGCGGGATCGTCGGGATCCAGGACATCAGGATGTTGGCGAAGATCAGGATCGTGTAGACGAGGAACAGCGCGTTGACGTAGTTGGCGACGTCGGTCTTGGTCAGTGCCTCGACCAGCATTCTCAGCCCCTCTTCTCCTTCTCGATCGACGCGCGCACCGCCGCGGCGAAGGCCCCTCCGCCGTCGTTGCGCTCAAGCTCGTCCAACCCGGCTTCCGTGATTCCACCCGGTGAGGCGACGAGGCGCCGGAGCTCCTCCGGGGAGTGACGGCG
Organism: uncultured Solirubrobacterales bacterium; assembly: GCA_963772265.1. Taxonomy (GTDB): domain Bacteria; phylum Actinomycetota; class Thermoleophilia; order Solirubrobacterales; family 70-9; genus Mayfieldus. The sequence goes on from CAVYWS010000009.1 coordinate 225,123, forward strand.
CAACATCTCCGCCGTTCCCGCGGTGACCTCGGTCATCAAGGACAGTGAGAGCTCCGGGTCGAGCCCGTCGACAGCGCTCGCGTCGGCGATCGCCTCCACCGCGACGGCGAGGAATGCCATCGAGCAGCCCGCCGCGATGGTGGCCGGGTCGATCAGAGAATCGTCGAGCTCGACGACTTGCCCCAGCGGCTCCAGCATCGCCCTCACCTCTGCGGTCCTGTCTGGGGGCTCATCGCCGGCCGCGAAGCAGAGCACCCCGCGATGAACCTCCACCGCAGGGTTGGGCAGCACCCTCAACACGCTCGCGCTTGGGAAGGCCTCGGAGACACGGCCGAGGGAGGTAGCCCCGAGCAGCGACATGACCAGCTTCGCGTCCTGGGCCTCGGCCGCAACCGCATCGAGGCCCTTCGGCTTCATCGCCAGCACCAGCAGCTCGCAACGCTGGGCGAGCTCGGCGTTGGACTCGACCGCCTCGCCCCCGACCTCGGCAGCCAGGGTCGCGGCCCGGCCCGAGCCCGAGTCGGTGAACAGCATCTGCTCCGGGCCGCCGTCGGCGGTCGCCCATCCGCGCGCCATCGACGCGGCGATGTTCCCAGAGCCTGCGAAGCCGACGATCATGCGCCGCAGGGTATTTGACCTAGCTCTGGTTGAAGAAGCCCTTGTCGATCAGCCGCGCCTTCTCCTCGGCCGAGACCTCGACGTTGCGCGGCGTCAGCAGGAAGACCTTCTCGGCGATCCGCTGCATCCCGCCGTCGAGGGCGTAGGTGAGGCCGGAGGCGAAGTCGATCAGGCGCTTGGAAAGCTCGTGGTCGGTCGTCTGCAGGTTGAGGATCACCGGCACCGCGCGCTTGAACTGGTCGGCGACCTGCTGGGCGTCGTTGAAGTTGCGCGGGATGACGAGGTGGACCTGGACGTCGGAGCCGCCGTTGCCGACCGGGCGCAGGACGCCGGTCCGGCCGCCGGTCATCGGCTCGTCCTCGGCGAAGATGTCGTCGATCTCGTCGCGGCGGCGGCGCGAGGTGGGCAGGCGACGCACCGGGGCGGGCTCGCGGCGCCCGCCGGTCGTCGAAGACCTCTTCGGCTCCGGTCTCGGGCTCGTAGCCCTCGTCGTAGTCAGGGCCGTAGTCGTGGTCCTCGGCGAGGCCGAAGTAGACCAGCGCACGATGCCAGGTGTCTCTAAGAGCCATGTTGGGCGTTTTCGGCTTACGAGAGCCTATTCCTGCCCTCATTATGCCCGCTCGGGCGGGCGGCGTTACAGGTACAGCACCGTGCCCAGGCGGATGATCGTCGCCCCCTCCTCGACTGCCACCCGCCAGTCCTGGCTGGTGCCCATCGAAAGCCGCGCCAAGCCGTGCTCGGAGGCGAGCTCCGCGAGGCGGGCGAAGTGGGGCCGCGAGGCCTCCGGGTCCTGGGTGAACGGCGGCATCGTCATCAGCCCCGTGACCCGCACCGGACAGCTCTCTATGAAGGCCCCCAGCGCAGCCGGGTCGACCCCGCTCTTTCCCTCCTCGCCCGCCACGTTGACCTCGATCAGCACCTCGGTCGAAGGGTCGGCGTGGCGGCGCAGCTGCTCGAGCACCGAGTCGCTGGCGACCGAGTGAATCAGCCGGCAGATCGGCAGCAGCGCCTTCACCTTGCGGCTCTGCAGGTTGCCGATGAAGTCCCACTGGAACGAGTCGGCCCAGCGCTCGCGCTTGGCCTCCAGGTCCTGGAGGCGGTTCTCGCCCACCAGCTCGACGCCCGCCTCGGCCAGCGCCTCCATCTCCTCCACGGGCAGGTACTTGGTCGCGGCGAGGATCTCGACCTTCTCCCCGACGGCCTCCCGCACCCGCTCCAGGTTGGCGCGGATCTTCTCAGCCTCGAGCCCGTGGATCTGGCCCGGCATCAGCCCGCCTCCAGCCAGACAAGCCCCGCCTGGCGGCCGCTGCGCTCCCCGTCGCGGCGATGGGAGTAGAAGAGCTCGGGGTTGCACTTGGTGCACAGATCCGCGGCCTCGATCCGCTCGACGCCGGCGGCGGCGAGCCGGCGCCGGGCCACCTCGGTCAGGTCGAGCATCGAGCCATCGGCGATCCCGTCGCCCAGGTCCGCGAATCGTTCCAGCACCTCGGGCCCGACCTCATAGCAGCAGGGGCCTATCCCGGGGCCGATCGCCGCCGCCTCGGCGCCGACCGCTTCGACGCCGCGGGCCACGATTCCCGCAGCCAGCCCGCGCCAGCCGCAGTGCAGCATCGCGACCCCGCCGGCGCCGGCGAGCGCGACCGGAAGGCAGTCGGCGACCAGCACGAGCGGAGCGAGACCCGGCGTCGAGGTCGTGTGGCCGTCCACTTCGGACAGCGGGTTCCCCGGCTGCGCGTAGGGGCTCGGGCTCTGGGCCTGCGAATGGGCCTCCAGCTCCGCCCCGTGGACCTGCAGGCCGATCAGCACTCGATCGGGGCGCAGCCCCAGCGCCACGGCAAGGCGGACCCGGTTCTCCAGCACCGAATCGTGCTCGTCCCCGGTCAGGATCCCGAGGTTGAGGCTCTCGAAGGGGGGCGCGCTGACCCCGCCGATTCGGGTCGAGAAGGCGGCGCGGGCGCCCGGGAGCCCGGCGGAGAGCCAGCGGACACGTTCGCTCTCAAGCCACTCCATCGCCGCCGTCCCCCTCGCCGCCGGCCCGGGCGGCGTCGATAGCTGCCTTCAGCTCCTGCTCGCGGCCGTCGATCTCGCCGTCGAGCTTGCGCCGCAGCGCCCCGGCCAGGCCCCGCCCCACCGCCGGGCCCTCCGGCACCCCGGCGGTGATCAGGTCGGAGCCGTCGATCTCGAGCATCACGCCGCGCCACTCGCGGACGTAGTCGTCGAGCCATTCGCCCCCCATCGCACGGGCCAGCACCAGCTCCTCGGGGCGGGCCCCGCGCGCCAGCTCGACGCCCAACGATGGGTTGGCCGGCCGGGCCGCCGACAGCTCGGCCTCGCGCCCTGGTGGGCCCAGCGCAGCCGCCAGCATCACCCGCGGCCGGGCCGCGATCTCACTCCACGGCGGGGTCGCGAGCAGGTCATCCACAGCGGGCAGCAGCTCGGCCGCCCCGTGGCGGCCGCGGACCAGGCCCCACTCGGCCGCGAGTTGCAGGCCGCTGGCAGCCTCGGGCTCGGCGGCGAGGCGCAGCAGCTCGGTTGCGCGCCGGTCGGCGGAGACTGTGCCGAGGTCGGCCGTGCGCAGAAGCTCGGCCGTGCGCGGCTCGAGCTCAAACCCGAAGCGGGCCGCGTAGCGAGCCGCGCGCAGGGCCCGGGTGGGGTCGTCGATGAAGGAGCGGTCGTGGAGCACCCGCAGCAGCCCGGCGTCGAGGTCCGGCCCTCCCGAGTGGGGATCGATCAGCTCCGCCGTACCCTGCAGGGGCAGGGCCATGGCGTTCACGGTGAAGTCGCGGCGGGCGAGATCCTCCTGCAGGCCGGCCGGCCGCACCTCGGGCAGCGCACCCGGTGCCGGGTATGACTCGGCTCGGGCGCTGGCGAGGTCGATCTCGACCCCGTCGAGGGTGGCCTTGGCGGTCGAGAAGCGGTCGTGCTCGACGCTCTCGCCCCCCAGCCGCCGGGCCACCGAGGCCGCGTCTCCCTCGACCACGACGTCGAGGTCGCCGCGCTCGCGGCCCAGAAACAGGTCGCGGACGGCCCCGCCGACCAGGTAAAGGGGTGAGCCCTCGGCGGCCTCGCGCAGCCGTTCCAGTCCGGGCACGGCGCGCTCGATCAGCTGCCCAAGATCGGCATCGCGGCGGGTTGGCTTTGGCATGGGGCCTCTTCCGTACCATGATCGGCTCGCCGGATGCCCGCTCAACCCTCTAAGCCGCCGCCGGGCCGCAAGCCGATCGGCGCCGGCCCCAAGCGGCAGCGCCGCCTCGGAAACCTGCTCTCAGCGGAGTGGTGGGCGAGGCACAAGCCGCTCGCGGCCGCCCTCGGCATCGGCCTGCTCGCGATCGTGATCGGCGGCGTGATCGCCTACAACGGGCTGAAGCGGCCAGCCGACATCAGCAACCCCGACGCCGCCTTCAACTCCAAGGAGGCGAAGCCGCGCGCGAAGACGGTCAACTGGCCTCTCTACGGCTACAACGAGCGCCGCACTCGCTATCTGGCCGCGAAGGGGATCAAGCCGCCGTTCAAGAAGCTATGGAAGTACGGCGAGCGCCCCCTGCTCGAGTTCCCGCCGGTCTTCGTCGACGGCACCCTCTACGGGGTGGACAACAACGGTCACGCGTTTGCGATCGACGCCGACAGCGGCAAGGTGCTGTGGAAGCGGCGGGTGGCGAGGCTCAACGCCTCCTCCCCCACCTACGCCTATCACCGCCTCTTCGTCGTCAACCTGGCCCCCGGCCATATCGAGGCCCTCAACCCAAAGAACGGCAAGACCGAATGGAAGAAGGACCTGCCGGGTCGCTCCGAATCGGCGCCGGTCGTGGTCGGCAAGCGGGTCTTCTTCGGGGACGAGGACGGAACGATGTACGCGGTCGACCGCCGTAACGGGCATACGATCTGGACCACGCAGCTCTGTGGCTCGATCAAGGCCGCTCCCGCCTACGAGCACGGGATCCTGTTCACGGGCGACTACGGCGGATGCATGAGCGCGGTCAACTCGCACAGCGGCAGGATCAAGTGGCAGACCAGCTCGCAGGGCCTCGGGCTGGGCGTGGCCGGGCGCTTCTACTCGACCCCGGCGGTCGCCTTCGGTCGCGTCTATGTCGGCAACCTCGACCACCGCGTCTACAGCTTCGAAGCGGAGAGCGGGGATATCGCCTGGAGCCACTCGACCGGCGGCTATGTCTACTCCGGCCCGGCCGTCGCCGACACACCCCGCACCCGGCCCAGCGTCTACGTCGGCTCGGTCGACGGCAACGTCTACGCACTCGACGCGAAGACCGGCGATACGCGCTGGACCCGCTACGTCGGCGGCCAGATCCTCGGATCGGTGAGCGCGGTCGGGAACATCGTCTACGCCGGGACCTATGTCGGAACCACCACCTACGGGTTCTCGATGCGCAACGGGCACACGGTGTTCAAATTCGGTACCGGCGGCGCCAACTCGCCGGTGATCTCCGACGGCCACCGCCTCTACCTCACCGGCTATTCGAGCATCACCGCGCTGCAGCCCTTGACCAAGAAGCAGATCCGCGGGCGGGCCGAGGCCCGAAGGGAGCATCGCCGCAAGGCGGCGGCGCGAAAGAAGCACCGCCGGCGGGCGAGGGCGGAGCGCCGTCACAAGCAGGCCCTGGCGCGCAAGCGCCACAAGCAGAAGAGCCACGGCAACGAGCAGAATCAAAAGCAGCAGAAGAAGAGCGGCTAGAGCCTGACCGGTATCCCGCGCTCGGCCAGGTGCTGCTTTGCGTCGCGCACCCGGTAGGTGCCGTAGTGAAAGATCGAGGCGCAGAGCACCGCGTCGGCGCCGCCCTCGATGACCGCGGCGGAGAGGTGCTCCAGCTCCCCCGCCCCGCCGGAGGCGATCACCGGCACCGGTACGGCCTCGGCGACCGCACGGGTCAGCTCGAGGTCATAGCCGTCGGTCGTGCCGTCGCGGTCCATGCTGGTCAGCAGGACCTCCCCCGCCCCGCGCTCGACCGCCTCGCCGAGCCCAGGCGACCGCCTCACGGCCCTCGGCCAGGGTGCGGCCGCCGTTGACGTAGACGTCCCAGCCCCCGTCCCCGAACCAGCCCGGATGGCGCCTCGCTGGTGGGTGAGGAGGTCTCTGTCGCGGGCTCGGGCGAGCGCCGCTTGGCGTCGATCGCGATCACGACGCACTGGGCTCCGAACGTCTCGGCCAGCTCGCCGAGCAGCTCGGGCCGCTGCAGCGCCGCCGAGTTGACCGAGACCTTGTCGGCCCCGGCGTCGAGCACCGCCTGGGCGTCGGCGACGGAGCGGATCCCGCCGCCGATCGTGAACGGGATGAAGACGTTGTCGGCGGTACGGCGGGCCAGCTCGACGATCGTCTCGCGCGCCTCGTGCGAGGCGGTGATGTCGAGGAAGACCAGCTCGTCGGCGCCTTCGGCGTCATAGCGCTCGGCCAGCTCGACCGGGTCGCCGGCGTCGCGCAGGCCGACGAAGTTGGTGCCCTTGACGACCCGGCCGGCGTCGACGTCGAGGCAGGGGATGACTCGCTTCAGGGCCACCGAGTGAGGGTAGCGACGGTAGCCGCAGGCTCTGCCCGGCCCGGAGGAGCTGGTGCTCCCCCGGGCCGTTGGGATCAGAGCGCCTCGGTTACTTCTTGTCTGCGGTTCCGAACCCGTAGATCGTCGTCGAGTGGAACTTCTCACCCGGCCGCAGAACGGTCGAGGGGAAGTTCGAATGGTTCGGCGAGTCGGGGAAGTGCTGGGTCTCCAGCGCCAACCCGTCGCCCTGCCGGTACTGACGACCGCTGGTGCCGTAGAGCGTCCCGTCGAGGAAGTTGCCCGAGTAGAACTGGATCCCGGGCTCCGTCGTCGAGATCGTCAGCTTACGGCCGCTGGAGGGGTCCTTCAGGACCGCCGCCTTGATCAGGCCGTTGTCGCCGCCTGAGCGGTTGAGCACCCAGTTGTGGTCATAGCCACGCCCGATCACGAGCTGCGGGTCATCCTCGCGGATGCGCTCTCCGATCGCGTGGAACGCACGGAAATCGAACGGCGTTCCCGCCACCGGATCGATCGCCCCGGTCGGGATCAGGTTCGCGTCATCCGGCGTGTAGCTGTCGGCGTTGAGCTTCAGCTGGTGATCGTAGATCGTCCCCGATCCCTCACCAGCCAGGTTCCAGTAGGCATGGTTGGTGAGGTTCACAACCGTCGGCGCGTCAGTCGTCGCCGTGTAGTGAATGTGCAGCCGGTTGTGCGTGTCGAGGGTGTAGACGACCTTGGTCTGCAGGGTGCCGGGATACCCGGTCGTGCAGGGCGGATCGCTCGGCATGCTGGGAGTGCATCCCTCACCCGCCGGGCTCGTGTACCGCAGCTTCACGCCCGCCGTGTCGGCGGTCTCGAACGGGGTTGCGTCCCAGACCTTGACGTTGAACCCCTCGAAGCCTCCGTGGAGGCTGTTCGGCGGGTTGTTGATGTCGAGCGAATAGTCGTTGCCGTCGAGGCTGAACCGGCCGTTTGCGATCCGGTTCCCGTAGCGGCCGATGATCGCGCCGAAGTACGGATTCGACGTCTTGTACGCGTCGCTCAGGTAGCCATCGAGGTCCTTGAAGCCGAGGGTCACGTTGGCACGCTTCCCGTGCCGGTCCGGCACCCACAGCTGCTCGATGATGCCCCCGTAGGTGAGGATCTTCACCGTCGCGCTGCGATTGGAGAGCGTGTAGCGGTCGACTGCCGTTCCATCCGGCAGGGTCCCGAACGAGGACTTGCTGACGCTCACGTCGTGGCCCGACTTGTGTGCGTGCCTGTGCTTGCCCGCATGCTTGCCCTTGCCGGCGACGGTCGGGGCCGCGATCGCGACCGAAGCGACCAGAATCGCCAACGCCGCTGCCACGACCAGCCACCGGCGCCTCCTCTGGGAACTGGAACTGATCTGCATGGTGCACCTCCGATCGAGGCCGGAGCCGCGTGCGTTGGAGCCCTGCCGCGTGCCCGGCCTACTCTCATCCCTCTATCTGCCGCTGTCCTTATCCCCTGGGCCGCTGGCTTATACATGCGAAAGCGCCGAGCTTTGGATTCGCAAACCGCCAGCCGCCACCGGGAGCGGGCCTCAGGCGACGACGCGGACCTCGCAGCCGGCCTCCCGCAGGGCCTTGACCGCCGCCGCGTCAGCCGATTCACCGGTGATCACGAGGTCGACTTCGGTGATCGGGCAGAGCTGGGCCAGCTCGACCGTTCCGAGCTTGCTCCCGTCGGCGAGCACGACTGTGCGCGCCGCGGCTCGGATCATCCGCTTGTTGACCTCCGCCTCGGGAAGGTTGATGTTGGTGATCCCGCCGGCGGGGTCGATCCCGTTGCATCCGAGCAGCAGGGTGTCGACCCTGATCTGGTCGAGGATCACAGTGGCCAGCGGATCGACGAGGGAGTGCTGAAGCGGGCGCAGCGTTCCGCCGAGCAGCACCACGGTGATGCGCGGATGCGCCGGCTCCAGCTCCAGCGCCGTCTTGAGGCCGTTGGTGAACACCACGACGTTGTCGAGCTCCGTGCGCGCGCTGAGCGCGCGCGCCGCGGCCGCCGCGGTCGTACCGACGTCGATCAGCAGAGCCTCCCCGTCGCGAACCAGCTCCGCCGCGGCGCGACCGATCGCCACCTTCTCCCCGGCGAAGCTCGTCTCGCTCTCCTCGAAGGGGCGCTCGGGCACCGCGCGGGGAAACGCGCCGCCGCGAATCCGGTGCACGTCACCACGCGAGGCAAGCTCGTCGAGGTCGCTGCGCACGGTGACCTCCGAGATCCCGAAGCGCTCGCTCAGCTCACGGACGTGGAGGAAGTGCCGCTCCTGGATCGCGGCGAGCATCTGGTCCCGGCGCAGAGCGGCGTCGGGCCCTCGACCCTCCCCGTCGCCCTCCGACCGTCGGGCCCGCTTGGCCATGACAGGACCACTCTATCCCGCTTTCGGGTTCGAAACACCTGGACCCGCCAAACCGCAACTCGCGGCGGCGCAATCGCTGAGAACGTGCGCTAACTTTCGAAATCGCAAGTCAAGCGGAGGCTGAGCCGGGCGGCGGGTCAGCGCAGGCCGAGCAGGACCTCGGTCATCAGCTGATCGAGGTGCTCGTTGCGATATCCGCGGGTCGCGAGGGCATCGAGTCCGTCGGCTTCGGCCTTGAGGGTGTCGGCCGGATCGCCACCGACGGTCGCCTCGCCCAGCTCGGTTGCCGAAGCCGCGGCCAGCGCCTCGGCGACCTCCGGCAGCTCGTCGAAATGACGGGCGCGCTCGGCGAGCGCCTCGTAGGTGCGGATGCAGCCGGCGGCGAACTCCCAGACGCCCTCGGCATCCTCGCTGCGATAGGCGTGGGCATCGAAGTGCCGAGGGCCTTCGTAGCCGGCTCGCTCGAGCAGCCGGACGAGCAGAAACGCCTCCTTGAGATCCTCGGCGCCGAAGCGGAAGTCCTGGTCGTAGCGGCCGATGCGCTGCGCGTTGAGATCGATGTGAAAGAGCTTTCCCGCCCACAGCGCCTGCCCCACCGCGTGGTGGAACGAGAGGCCGGCCATCGTCTCGTGCGCGACCTCGGGGTTCACCCCGACCATCTCGGGGCGCTCGAGGGTGGTGATGAAGTGCAGCGCGTGGCCGACCGTGGGCAGGAAGGTGTCTCCGCGCGGCTCGTTGGGCTTCGGCTCGATCGCGAATCGCAGCTCATAGCCCTGATCGACGACGTAATCCGCGAGGACGTTGATCGCCTCCCGATAGCGGTCCAGCGCGTCGCGGGGGTCCTTCGCCGCGCCCGCTTCGATGCCCTCGCGCCCGCCCCAGAAGTCGTAGACCTCCGCTCCCAGGCGAGCCCCGAGGTCGATCGAGCGCATCGCCTTGCCGATCGCCGCCCTCCGCACCCCGCGGTCGTTGGAGGTGAAGGCCCCGTCCTTGAAGGCCGGGTGGGTGAAGAGGTTGGTGGTCGCCATCCCAACCCCCAGCCCGGTCTCCTTCAGCGCCGCCTCGAAGCGGGCGACGATCTTCTCTGCCTCGGCCGCCGGGGTGCCGAGCGGAACGAGGTCGTTGTCGTGCAGGCTGATGCCCCAGGCGCCCAGCTCGGCAAGCCTGTGAACCGACTCGACCGGGTCCAGCGGCGCCCGGGTGGGGTCCCCGAACGGGTCGCGGCCGGGGTTGCCGACCGTCCAGAGGCCAAAGGTGAAGCGGTGCTCAGCCACCACTCACCTCGGCGCAGGCGATTGGTTCGCCCCCGCGCCCGGCGGACAGGTACAGGGCCTCGATCGTGCGCGCCTGGCCGAGCGCATCGTCGCGGCCGAGCAGCGGCGAGGCGCCGCCGCGGATCGCGGCGCTCATGTTCTCGAGCTCGAGCTGGTAGGAGCCGGCCTGCTCGACTTCGACGCGTTCGGTCCCGCCGTCGCGGACCAGCTCGATCATCGGCTCGGTGATCAGAAACGGCCTGCGCAGGCGCAGCGTCCCCCCTGATCCGACCACCTCGAGCAGGCTGTTGCCCGGCAGGTCGAGGCCGCAGTCGAAATGACCCAGCACCTGACCGGGGAAGACGAGCGTCGCGGCGAAGCGGACGTCGACGCCGCTCGCTGCCGGGACCTGGCGGCCGATCGCCGTCTCGGGCTCGCCCGCGAACAGGCGCGAGCCGCTGACGCAGTAGCAGCCCACGTCCATCAGCGCACCACCGTCGAGGTCGGCGGAGAGCCGGATGTCCCCCTGGTCCTCGAGGGTGAACCCGAATGAGGAGCGCAGAACGCGAAGTTCGCCGATCTCCCCCGCCTCGACCAGCTCCTTCGCCCGCTCGGTCTGCGGATGGTGGCGGTACATGAAGCCCTCCATGAGGATGCGATCCGCCCGCTCCGCCGCCGCGAACGCCCGCTCGACCTCCGCGGTGCGCCGGTCCAGGGGCTTCTCGCAGAGCACGTGCTTGCCGGCCTCGAGCGCCCTGATCGCCCATTCGACGTGCAGCGAATTCGGCAGCGGGATGTAGACGGCCTCGACGTCGGGGTCGTCCAGCAGGGCCTCGTAGGAGCGATGCGCGCGCGGGATCTCTTCCTGGCTCGCGTAGGCGTCGGCGGCCTCCTGCGAGCGGCTCGCGACCGCCACCAGCTCGACCTCCGAGGACTCGCGCGCCTCGGGCAGCACCCGCTCGTTGATCTTCGCAGTCGAGACGATTCCCCAGCGGACGGGCGGCACGCCTATCTCCACTCTCTCGGGCTCATGTCTGCTCCAGTGGCCGCAGGGCCGGATACAGCTCCTGGTACCGATCGTATCCCCCGCCGTAAGCGTTGACCCACTCGGGTTCCGGCTCGACTCGGTCATCGACATGAACGCAGGCGGCGGTTGCCTCGGCGGCGTCGGCGAAGACACCCCTGGCGACTCCGCCCAGCAGCGCCGCCCCGAATGCAGCTCCCTCCTCGGCGCCGGCGGTGCGCTCGAGCGGGATCCCCAGGACCGAGGCAACGATCCGGCACCACAGCTCGCTCCGCGCCCCGCCGCCGGAGATGCGCCCGACCTCGGCCTCGACACCAAGCCCCCGCAACAGCTCGAGAGAATCGCGAAGCCCGTAGGCGACGCCCTCGAGCACCGCTCGGGTCAGCGCGCCGCGATCGTGGCGCTGGGAAAGCCCGACGAAGGCTCCGCGTGCGTCGGGATCGGCGTGGGGCGTCCGCTCGCCGGCCAGGTAGGGCTGGAAGAGCAGGCCCTCGCTGCCGGGCTGCCACGCCGTCGCCTCCTCGAGCAGCTGGTCGTAACCGGCCCCGTCGAGAATGCCGTGAATCCAGCTCAGCGAACCCGCCGCCGACAGCATCACCCCCATCGCGTGCCATGAGCCGGGAACCGCGTGGCAGAAGACGTGCAGCCGCGCCTCGGGGTCGGCGCGGTATTCGGGCAGGACCGCGAAGACGACGCCGCTGGTGCCGAGGACGACCGACAGCATGCCCGGCCGCACGATGCCGGCTCCGAGGGCGCCCGCCGCCTGGTCGCCGGCCGCGCCGATCTCGGTCGACTCGCTCACCGGCGGCAGCCACGCCTCCGGTACCTCCAGCGCTTCGAGCACTTCGGCGCTCCAGCGGCGTCGCATGACGTCGAAGAGCAGCGTGCCGGATGCGTCGGCGGCGTCGACTCCGCGTTCCCCGGTCATTCGCAGCCGCACGTAGTCCTTCGGCAGGAGGATGTGGCGGATCCGCTCGAACACCTGCGGCTCGTGCCGTCGCAGCCAGAGCAGCTTCGGCGCCGTGAACCCCGGCAGCGCCCGGTTGCCGGTCAGCTCGATCAGCCGCTCGAGCCCGACCCGTTCCTCGATCTCTGCGCACTCGGCCGCGGTGCGCTGGTCGTTCCAGAGGATCGCCGGGCGCAGCACCCGGTCGCCCTCGTCCAGCGCAACCAGCCCGTGCATCTGACCCGAGAGCCCGATCGCCGCCGGCTCGACGCCGAGGTCGCCGAGCGCCTCCTGCGACGCGCTCCACCAGTCCTCGGGGTCCTGCTCGGCCCAGCCGGGCTGGAGCGTCGAGAGCGGGTAACCGCGCTCGGCCCGTGCCAGCACCTCGCCGGATTCCGAGATCGCGATCGCCTTGACGCCGGTCGTGCCGACGTCGAGGCCGACCAGGGGGCCGTCAGTCGCCATCCGCCCCGTGGTCGCTCAGCGCCCGCTCGATGATCTCCAAGACGCCGCGATCGGCGAGCGACTCGAAGACGTGGTCGGCCTCGAGCTCGATCCCGTCGATCGACGGCACGCCGAGCACCAGCAGGCCGGCTGCACGAGCCGCCGCCACACCGGGGGGTGAGTCCTCGAGCGCAACCGAGCGCGCCGGCTCGACCGCGAGAAGCTCGCAGGCGCGCAGGTAGAGGTCGGGCGCCGGCTTGGGGACGCCGACGTCGTCGATCGCGATCGCCACTTCAAACGCTTCGCGTACCCCGACCCGCTCCAATCCGGTGAGCAGGTGGCGCCGGGGAGCGTTCGAGGCGATCGCGAGCGGCCAGCGCCCCCGCAGCGATTCGACCAGCTCCAGCGCCCCGGGCCGGGGTTGCGCCCCGGCGGCGATCTCGCCAACCGCCAACTCGTACATCTCCTCGCTCGCCTCCTCGCCCTGCCCGGGCAGCAGCCGCTCGAGCACCAGTGGCGCGGTCATCGGCGCGGTGCCGACCAGTGCCTGCTTGGCGTCGAGGTCGAAGCTGCGGCCGCGGCGTTCGAAGACCTGCTCCTGGGCGCGGGTCCAGCAGGGCTCGGTGTCGAGGAGAAGCCCGTCGTTGTCGAAGACGATCCCTCTGCTCATCAGCGGTTGATTCTCCCGCAGCGGGCGTGAACTGAAAGGATCGAAGCATGGAGAAGCGCGCGATGGAGCGCCTCGGGGCCTCGATCGGCGTGGTCGGCCTCGGGACCTGGCAGCTCGGGGCCGACTGGGGGTCGGTCGATGCGGACGACGCGCGGGCGACCCTCGACACGGCGGTCGAGGAGGGCGTCACGTTCTTTGACACCGCCGACGTCTACGGAGACGGGCGCAGCGAGCAGTTCTGCGGCGAGCTCCTGAAGCGTCACCCCGACGCCGGGCTGATGGTGGCGACGAAGATGGGCCGCCGGGTCGAGCAGCGGCCGGAGAACTACAACCGCGACAGCTTCTGGGCCTGGAACGAGCGCTCTCTGGCCAATCTCGGGGTCGAGACGATCGACCTCGTGCAGCTGCACTGCCCGCCGACGGAGACGATCGACGACGAGGAGACATACGAGGCGCTGGACGAGATGGTCGGCTCGGGACGAATGCGCGCTTACGGCGTCTCGGTCGAGACCTGCGACCAGGCTCTGGCGGCGATCGCGAGGCCCAACGTGGCGACGGTGCAGATCATCCTCAACTGCTTCCGGCTCAAGCCCCTGGAGCGAGTGCTGCCGGCGGCCCGCGATGCCGGGGTGGGGATCATCGCTCGCGTCCCGCTCGCCTCCGGCCTGCTCTCGGGGCGCTATGACGAGAGCACCACCTTCGGTCCCGACGACCACCGCAACTTCAACCGCCAGGGCGCGGAGTTCGACGTCGGCGAGACCTTCGCGGGCGTTCCCTTCGAGGTCGGTCTCGAAGCCGTCGAGGAGCTTCGGGAGCTGGTCGGCCCGGGCGTCGTGCTGGCCCAGTTCGCATTGCGCTGGGTGATCGACCAGGAGGGCGTCAGCGTCGTGATCCCCGGGGCTCGCAACCCCGAGCAGGCGCGCGCGAACGCCGGTGCCGCGGCATCGGATCCACTCAGCGAGGAGCAGAGAGCCGGCGTCGCCGAGGTATACGACCGCCTCATCCGCCCGCACGTCCAGGATCGCTGGTAGCGGTGCCGAGCGTCTCGTCGAGCGCTTCCTCGAGCGCCCCCTGGCCGTCGAGGAAGTCGATCACCGTATAGCGGGCGCGCAGGTTGCTCGCGTAGCGGAACGTCGCCCGCAGGGTCCTCGCATCGAGCTTTAGGAAGCCGGGCTCGGCGGGGATCTCAGCGGCAAGCAACGCCCGCTCGACCTTCGGAAACAGCTCCTGCGCCGCGGTCAGCCGGGCTCGCACCGACGCCCAGTCGGCCGGCGCCGGCCAGCGCGCGGCGCGATCAGCGGTTACACGGCGCTTCTCCTCGATCGCCGCGACCACCTCGGGCGCGGGACCGCCGAGCCAATCGCGCGCCTCCGCCTCGAGCGAGGCGTTCTCCCGGGGCGGCGCCAGGTCCTGCACGCCGCCGGCGAAGGCGAAGCGCTGCAGGCGCATCGCGAAGTGGGTCGCGTAGCCGACCTGGAGGCCGTGCGGGGCGTGTTCGCGAAGGCCCCGTGCCGCCAGCAGGTCCCAGAAATGCGAGGCGTGGTGCTCACAGCCGCTCGCGGGGCGGGAGCTGCCGATCATCGCCATCGCGATCCCCGATTCGACCAGGCCCTGCATCAGCGACTCGATCGCGGCCGGCGCACCGCTCAGTACCGCGCCCGCCAGGTCCAGGGTTCTGTTCAAGGGCCCGAGGACGCGGGCGTCGACCTCCGGGCAGAAGCGCTCCCCGTAGAGCAGGTGGCTCGCCAGCCAGTCGACGCGGGCGGTCGCCTTGCCGAGCATGTCGCCGAGCCCCGACCGGGTCAGCTCGGCCGGGGCGGCGGCGAGCACCGCCGGGTCGGCGAAGACCGCCAGCGGCGTCCGGGCCGGATAGGTCAGCTTCACTCCACCGAACTCCATCGCGGCGACCCCGGAGGCATAGCCGTCCATCGAAGCCGCCGTGGCGACGCTGACGAAGTCGCTGTCCTCGAGGTGGGCGGCGTAGCGGACGATGTCGGTGATCACACCGGAGCCGATCGCGACAGGGGCGTCGAACGGACCGGCGCGCAGCCGGGCCCGGACCACCGAGACGGCCTCCTGGTCGGCGATCAGCCCGCTGCGCTTCGCGAAGCAGTGCTCCTCCGCATCGAGCCCCGCGCCGCGCAGGCCGCCGGCCAGAGCCTCGCCGGCCGCCTCCCGGGTGTTGGCGTCCATCACCAACAGCAACCGCCGCCAGCCCTTGCTGCCGCAGTAGGCGGCGAGCCGCTCGATCGCACCCGGCTCGAGCGCGACCTCCTCGATCGCCACATGGTGGGCGATCCCACACGCGCATCGGCTCGACCCCGCAGGGAGGTCGATCGCGACCGCCACGCCGCGCCTCAGCCAGGCTGCCCGTAATAGGCGCGCGGCCCGTGCTTGCGGGCGAAGTGCTTGTCGCGAATCGCCGCGGCCAGCGGCTCGATCGCGGGGTCCAGGGCCGTCGTCAGCAGCGCCAGCCGCGCGACCTCCTCCAGCGTCACGGCGCATTCCACCGCCGCGGCCGCATCCCCGCCCCAGCAGAAGGGCCCGTGTCCGCGCACCAGCGCGGCGGGAACTTCGCTCGCCTCGCGGTCGCCAACCGCCTCGACCAGGATCTTGCCCGTCGCCCCCTCGTAGTCATCCTCGATCTCGGCCTCGGTCAACTCGCGGGTGAGGGGTATCGGACCGGGACAGAGGTCGGCGTGGGTAGTGCCGAGGATCGGGATCTCGCGCTCAGCCTGGGCCCATGCGGTCGCCCAGGGGGAGTGGGTGTGCGCGACACCCCCGACAGCGTCAAAGGCCCGGTACAGCGCCAGGTGGCTCGGGGTATCGGTGGAGGGCCGCCCTGAACCCTCGACCTGGTTGCCGTCGAGATCGACGACGACGATGTCCTCGGCGGTCATCGCCTCGTACTCGACACCGCTGGGCTTGATCGCGACCAAGCCCTGGTCGCGGTCGATCCCGCTCACGTTTCCCCAGGTCAGGGTGACGAGCCCGTGCGCGGGGAGCGCCAGGTTCGCATCCAGCACCTGCTGTCGCAGGGGCTCCAGCATCGAACGCTCAGATCTCCTCGTAGTCGAGATCGAGCTGCTCCGCGAGCAGCCGCCAGCGCTCGGCGTGATCGCCGAGGTTGACCACGAAGTGGTGCGTGCCTCCGAGCCGCAGCCAGTCGTCCATGAACTCGCGCACGCCGCTCTGCGGCCGGAAGTGGAAGTAGGGCATCTCGACGGCGGGCAGCTCGGGGGTGTCGAGGGCCTCCCCCCTGCCGACGATCAGCCGGAAGGCCTCTCCCTCGAGCGGGACCAGGTTGGCTGTCGTCGCCGGGCCTGGCTCGGCGGAGAAGACCGTCGTCGGGGGGTTGCCGAGTCCGCCGATGCCGAGCTCGCGGTCGACCAGCCGAACGGGCCGGTCGCGACGCGCGACCTTCCAGTTGCCCTCCCCCATGTGGCTGACCAGGACGGAGTCCAGCTCGAAGTCCATCGCGTACATCTCGCTGAAGTTGGCGTCGCCGATCAGGGTCTGCGCGGCGCACATCAGCGTCGCGGTGACCATGTCGCCTTCAGCGGCATAGCCGAAGCCGTCCGCCATCAGGTCCGACGCGGCTAGCAGCGGCAGCTGTTCGAAGCGCCCGTCCCTGCCGACCGACTCGAAATGCGCCGAGTAGGCCGAATGGCCCTTCTGCTCGAGCAGGCTGCGCAGCGCCAGCTCCATGCGCACCGCATAGGCGTGCGCCTCGCTGGAGAGGCCGGGATCGACGGCGAACAGATCGGCGTGGCGGGCGATCACCTCCTCGATCTGGGCTTCGGCGACGTCCTGCATGCGGGCGTGGAGGTCGCCGAGGCTCTCGTTGACGATCGTCGGTCCTAGAACCCGCAGCAGCGCCGGTGGGTCGTAGAGGATGTCCCCGGTGCCGGTCATCGCATAGCCGAGCTGGGCGATCGAGGTCGAGCGCAGGGCGGTCACGGTCTGCGCGGCGCGGGCCCAGGACTCGAAGCCCGCCGCGAACTCCGGCGACTGCCAGTCCCCGGTCAGGACCGAGAACGGCACCCCCGTGCGCAGCAGGGCATTCGCCTCGTCCTGGGCGCCGTGGATCCCCTGGTTGTAGGTGAGGTCGTCCATGTCCCAGGCCTCGGTGATCGAGGGCTCGGGCTGGATGTTGGCGAGCAGCACCGGCAGCGGGTTCTCGATCAGCGCCCGCACCGTGCGCATCGACGGCCCGTAGGTGAGCATCACGATCGCGATCCCGTCCACGCCCTCGGCCCGGAGCTCGCGCATCACCGCCTCGACGTCTTCCCGGTTGCGGGCCGGGCGCAGGAACACGACCTCTGCGACGTCGCCGAGATGGCCGGCGACCCGCTGCGCGTAGGCCGCCTGGTGCTCGGTGATCCCGGGGATCATCTCGTCGTAGAGCTCCTGCATGATCCCGAGCAGTCCGATCCGGGGTTTGGCCTGGCTGGGCACAGCGGCCTCCTATCCGTCGCCTGTATCCGTGTCTGTCATGACGCCGACCGCCCTCCCGGCTGCCGCGCCGGCGTGGACGCGCTTGAGCTCGTGCAGGATGTCGACCTGCGCCTCGCCGAGGGTGTCGTGAAGGCGGCGGTATACCTCGTAGACGTCCTCGTAGACAGCGGTTGCCTCGGGCACGGGCTCGTAGCTGCGCGCGATCTCGGGGCGGGTCGCCTCAATCGCGGCTTCAATGTTGGGGAATGCGCCGGCGGCCACGGCACCGAACAGCGCCGCCCCGCGGGCTGGGATCTGGCTCGACCCGGGCACGTGCACGGTGCGCCCGCTGGTGTCGGCGATGATCTGCATCGTCAGTCGGGCTCTTCTCCGCGATTCCGCCGCAGGCGACGAACATCCCCGATCGCGAGCCCGTGCTCGGTGAAGTTGTCCATGATGCGCCGGTTTCCGAACGCAATCGCCTCCAGCAGAGCACGGTAGATCTGCCGCCGGGTCGTCTGCAGGGTCATCCCGGCGATCACACCGGTGAGGTCGGCGTCGGCGAGGATCGTGCGGTTGCCGTTCCACCAGTCGAGCGCCACCAGCCCGCTCTGCCCGGGGCGCAGGGCGGCCGCCTCTTCCTCCATCGTCTCGTAGGGGTCGCCGCCCGCGTCGGATCCGTCCCCAAGCCCGATCTCCTCCACGAACCAGGCCAGCATGTCGCCGACCGCGACCTGGCCCGCCTCATAGCCGTACGAACCCGGGCAGGATCCCGTCCCGCACGACGCCGGTGATCCCCGGCATCCGGATCTCCTCGGGATGGATCAGCATGTCGCAGATCGAGGTGCCGACGACCATCACGAACGTGCCCGGGCTGTCGATCCCTGCGCCTGGCACCGACACGAACGAGTCGACGTTTCCCACCGCGACCGCGGTCGTCTCGGAGAGGCCGAGCCGCTCGGCGACCTCGGGCCGCAGCCGCCCGGCGGCCTCGCCGAGCTGGTGGAAGGTGGTGCCGAGCTTCTCGTCGGGCGGCGGAAAGCCGGGATAGCCGGCCTCGAAGAAATCGTGCGAAGGAAGCCCCTCCGCCTCCGACCAGCACGCCTTGTACCCGGCCGTGCAGGCGTTGCGGCGCTCGTTGCCGGTCAGATGCCAGACGATCCAGTCGGTCCCCTCGATGAACCCGTCCGCAGCGTCGTAGACCTCGCGGTCCTCGAGCCAGAGCTCGATCAGCTTCGGGAAGTACCACTCCGAGGACAGCTTGCCGCCGTAGCGGGCCAGGAACTCCTCGCCGCGCTCGCTCGCCACCTCGTTCAGGCGGTCGGCGATCGGCTGCGCCGAATGGTGCTTCCATAGCTTCGGCCAGGCGTGGGGCCGCGACCGCCATTCGGGCAAGCGTGCAGAGGGGCACCCCCTCCGCGGTCACCGGAAGCGGCGTGCAGGCGGTGAAGTCGACCCCGAGCCCTACCACCGCGTCGCCGGGGATGCCCGCCTCGCCGAGCACTGCCGGCACGGCCTGCTCGACGACGGTCACCTAGTCGTCGGGGTCCTGCAGGGCCCAGTCGTGCGGCAGCTGCTCCCCGGTCACCGGCAGGGTCCGGTCGATCACCTCGCTCGGATAGCGGACCTCGGAGACGGCGGACTCGGCCCCGGTGGAAAGGTCGAGGAGAAGCGCCCGTCCGGACTCGGTGCCGAAGTCGATCCCGATCGCGTACGCGGGCGTGCTCAATTGCGGCGGCCGTCGCTATGCCGTGCGGTCCTCGGCCTGCGTCGCCGCCGCAGCCTCCGCATTCTCCGTCGAGCGTGCGCGCCGGTATTCCTCGACGACGATCTCGGTCAGCTCCTCGACAGAGGTCTCCGACGCGAGCTTGTCGTAGGCGATGACGCCGTCCTGGAGCAGGTTGACCCGATCGCAGGTCGCCAGCACATGGATGTAGTTGTGGGCAACTATGATCATCGAGACGTCGGCCTCCTCCTTGATGCGCTCGATCAACTCCAGGATCAGCGCCCCCTCCTTGGCCCCCATCGCGGCGAGCGGCTCGTCGAGCAGGAGGATGTCGGCCTCCGAGTACACCGAGCGGGCGACCGCGATCGCCTGCCGCTGCCCGCCCGACAGACGGGCGACCGGCGCGTCGAGCTGGGTCAGCTTGACCCCGATCTCGTCGAGGGCCTCCCGCGTCCTGTGCTTCATCTCGCCGATCGAGAGGAACGGGGTCGGGCCTCGCAGCTTCTCGCGGTGCAGGAACATGTTGTTGTAGACGGAGAGCTCGTCGATCAAGGCGAGGTCCTGGTAGACGGTGTCGATCCCCAGCGTGCGGGCCTG
This sequence comes from uncultured Solirubrobacterales bacterium, assembly GCA_963772265.1. Lineage (GTDB taxonomy): Bacteria > Actinomycetota > Thermoleophilia > Solirubrobacterales > 70-9 > Mayfieldus. Next base: position 244,710 of record CAVYWS010000009.1, read on the forward strand.
ATCTACGCTTTTCGGCTCGTACGGCTCGCCACGCAGGAACATCCGGCCCTCGTCCTGCTTGTGGAAGCCGCAGATGATCTTCATCAGGGTCGACTTCCCGGATCCGTTGTCTCCGACCAAGCCGAGGACCTCGCCCTTGCGAAGGTGGAGGTTGACGTCGCGGAGCGCCGTGATCGGGCCGAAGCGCTTGGCGATGTGCTCGACACGCAGGACCTCATCGCCGCCACCAGGCGCGGTCTGCTGGGGGGAACCGTTGCCGGCCTCAGCCAACTCCGGACCCCTTCCTCACCTTGCCGACGTAGACGTTGGCCGCCATCGCGACCAGAATCGCGAGGCCCTGATAGAAGCTGAGATAGTCGGCGTTGACGCCCTGGATGATCAGGCCGTCCTGCAGGATGCCCAGGAAAAGCGCCCCGATCAGAGCTCCCACCACTGTCCCCGAGCCACCGAGCAGCAGGGTGCCGCCGATCACCGCCGCCGAGATCCCGTCAAAGAGGATCGAGTTGGCGCCCGCCGGATCCGGCTGCACCGAGGTTGTACGCGTAGCCTCCAACACGCCGACGATGCCGGCGCAGGTGCTGCAGACGATGAAGTTGCGGATGATCACCAGGCGGACTTTGATCCCCGCCTCGGCGGCACCGAGCCGGTTGCTGCCCACGGCGACCGAGTACACCCCCCAGCGCGTTCGCATCAGCACAACCTGCAAGACGACGACGATGGCCACTGCCCAGATCAGCTCCGAGTAGATACCGGCCCCGAAGATCCTCGCGAACGTGCCGAATTCGCCGCCCGCCGTCGTGCCCGGCGCGGTGACGGGCTGAGCGTGGGAGATGATCAGCGTCAGTCCTTCCAGGGCCAGGAGCATGCCGAGGGTGACGATGAAGGAGGCAATTCCGACGACCGCGTTCAACACCCCGTTGATCGCGCCCACCAGCATGCAGGCGAGCATCGCGACCATCAGGCTGGGCACCAAGGGGAGGCCGGTCTGGGTGACCTCGTAGAACAGGAACGGGGCGAACAGGTACACGGCCCCAATCGATAGGTCGATCTCCCCGTTGATCATCAGCAGGACCTCGCCTGCCCCGAGGATCGCAATCGGGGCGAAATAGGGCAGCAGCGTCTTGAAATTCTCGGAGGTGAAGAACTGCTCCGTGTTGACCGAGAAGTAGACGGCGGTCAGGACTGTGATCACGATCACGCTTCCCTCGCGCAGGGTCAGGAACCGCTTGACCAGCGCGAGAACCCCGAAGCCGAGGGCCCGGCTCGCCGATCGAGCCGGGCCCTGCGTCACATCTGTCGTGGGAGCCTGGTTGCCTGCCTCCACGGCTGCGACCTACTTGACGCCAGCGGCCGAGGAAGTTCCCTCGAAGCGGGACTTCGTGTCGTTGTACGGCACCACGGTCTCCTTGTCGAGGAACTTCAGACCCGTGTCGACGTCGGCGATCCCGGACAGTGTCTTCGATGCCTGGTAGAGGTACAGCTCGATGACGGGGAAGAACCCCTGGAGGTAGGGCTGCTGGTCGATCGTGAAGTCGATCACGCCCTCTGAGAGGAGCTGCTGGATCGGGGGCAACAGGTCGTAGCCACCGCCGTTCACTTTGCCGGTCAGGTTGTTCTTCTTGATCGTCTGGGCCACCCCCTGGGTGCTGCCGGCGTCGACGGCGAACATTCCCTTGACATCCTTGTGGCCCTGGTAATAGGCGTCGATCGTCGATAGCTCGTGCGGAACGGCGGCGCCGGTGGCGATCACGTCAGTGGTGATACCCGAACCCGACTTCTTGATCGTGTCCTGGGCACCGTCGATGCGCGGCTGGATGTTGAGCGCACCCGGTGTGGCGATGAACAGCGCCACGGGGCCCGAACCGACGAGGTCGACGATGTGCTCCCCCATCGCTTGACCGGACCCGAACAGGTCCTGGCCGATGTAGGCCAACCGGGGGTTGTCCGCGGCGTCGGCGTTGTAGCCGACCACCGGGATGCCGGCGTCGAGCGCTTTCTGGACGGGCGCGTTGAACGCCTTCAGGTCGACCAGATGACACCGCGATGCCGTCCGCCTTGGCGGTAATTGCGCTGTTGACCGCGTTGACCATCTCGTTGACGTTGCTGCTCTCAGAGCCGGTCCACTGGTACGAACAGCCGAGCAGCTTGCATGCGTCCGCCGCGCCGTACTTGGTGGGCACGAAGAACGGGTTGGTCGTCACATGGTTGACGAATACGAACTTGAAGGAGGGCTGGGAGCCGAAGATGCTCGACGCCGCCGCCGATGTCGTGCTCGTCCCTCCTCCCCCGCATGCCTCGAGCATCATCGTCGCAAGTCCCGCGCCGGCGCCGGTCAAAGCCGTGCGCCGGGTGAACTGCCGCCAGCCCTTGATCGGGGTCGTCTCCTCGTCCCGCTCGTCCCACTCAAGGCGCTCTACGGCATCGTGGACTCGGTCAAGATCCGACATCTCACTCCTCCTTCCGCACGGCTGAAAGTCTTGGTTTCGTTTCCACAACTCCGTGCTTCGTTTCCACAAATCCGTGCTTACGTGCCGATACTATCGCCAGCGGTCGGCGCCGCCAAACGCGGGGTCAAGAATTGTCAAGAAGGCGGGCGCCGGGACCGGGCCGCACCGCTCTTGCCCCCGGCGGAATCGCAGTTCCGGGCGGCATCAGCCCGAGAACGTGGCCGCCGAATCCGCCTCCGATCAGACGTGCACCCGCCGCCCCGGACCGGTGCAGGGTCTGGACCGCGGTCTCGACCGCCGGGGTCGAGACCTCGTAGAGATCGCGCAGGCTGGCGTGCGAGGCGTCGAGCAGGCGGCCGACCTCGGCCAGGTCGCGGTCGCGGAGCGCGGCGACGGTCTCCTCGACGCGCCGGTTCTCCTCGATCACGTGACGGGCGCGCTCGGCCAGCGGCGTCGGCAGCCCGGACAGCGTCGAGGGGTCGGCGTCTCGAAGGCTCCGAACACCCAGCTCCTCGCTCGCCCGCGCGCATTCGGCGCGCCGCTCGTTGTAGCCGGATTCGGCATGGGCGTGGCGCTCGCCGGAGTCGAGGGTGACCAGCTGCCACTCGCCGAGCTCGAGGCCGACCGGCTCGATCTCCAGCGATCGGAAGTCGATCCGCAGGGCCGCGTCGCGGCGGCCGAACAGGCTTGCCAGCTGATCGAGCAGGCCGGTCTTGGCGCCGACCCAATCGCTCTCGACCCGGGAGCAGATCCGCGCCAGCGAGCGGCCGTCGGGCGGCTCGGTGCCGGCCAGCGCCAGCAGCGCCAGGCATAGCGCCACCTCGATCGCCGCCGACGAGGACAGCCCGGCGCCGCGCGGAACGCTGCCGGCGATCTCCAAACGGGCGCCGACCAGGGGCAGTCCGGCCCCCGACAGCTCGGCGACGACGCCGCGGACGAAGGCCCGCCAGCCCCCCGGCGCCGGCGAAGTGCGCCGCAAGGTCGAATCGGTCGTCCTCGTCGAGGTCGAGCGCGAACGCCTCGATGCGCGGGCCGTCGAGCGCGGCGGCCCGCACGGTCACTCCTTCGGTGATCGCAAACGGCAGCGCCAGCCCCTCGTTGTAGTCGGTGTGCTCGCCGATCAGGTTGACGCGGCCGGGGGCGAACGCCACCGCGCTGGTGCGCTTGACAGAAGGCCGCGGCACCGGGCTCTAAGCCTCGCTGGCGATCGCCTCGCGCAGCGCCCGGGCCGAGTCCTCGGGCATCACGTCCATGATGAAGGTTCCGGCCCCCTGCTCGGAGCCGGCGGCGAACTTGAGCTTTTCCGCGGTGCGCAGCGGCGGGTAGAACTCGACGTGCAGATGGCCGTCGGCGCCGTCTTCGGTCGGCGCCTGGTGCAGCACCATCACATAGGGAAACGGCCGGGCGAAGAGCTCGTCATAGCCACGGGTAACCGCCTGCAGGGCGGCCGCCAGCTCGGCCAGTTCGCGCCGCGTGCAGTCGGAGAGGCTGCGGCGGTGCTCGCGCAGGACCACGTGGACCTCGTACGGCCAGCGCGCGGCGTAGGGAACGAAGGACACGGCGCTGTCGTTTGAGTGGATCAGCGCGCTCGCCGTCCTCGGACTCCTGGGTGAGCAGGCTGCAGATCGCGCAGCCCTCGAGCCGCTCGTCCGCCGCCAGCTCCAGCGCCGGCACCGGCGGCAGGAACGGAAAGGCGTAGATCTGGCCGTGGGGATGGTGCAGTGTGGTGCCCACCTCAACCCCGCGGTTCTCGAAGATCAGCACGTACTCGACGTCCGGTCGGGCACGCGAGCTCCTCGTAGCGCTGACGCCAGACCCAGATCAGCGCCTCGGCACGCTCCGGAGCCAGGCGGCCGAACGACCCATGGTGCTGGTCGGTGTAGACGACCACCTCCGCCGCGCCGTCGGGAGGCTCGAAGGACGGGAAGCGGTTCTCGAAGACGACTATCTCGAAGCTTGGGTAGGGGATCTCGGTCGGGGGCTGCCCGGGTCGGGTCGGGCAGAGCGGACAGTGACCCTCGGTGGGCAGGAAGGTGCGGTCCTGGCGATGGACCGCGTAGACGACCTCCTCGCCGCGCAGCTCGTTGATGCGGCGCTCGCTCACTTCTCTTCGCTCTGCGCCTCGTCGGGGGCCGAGTAGAGGATCAGGGCCCGCCCGTCCTCCTTGGTGGTGCGACGCAAGACGAGCGGGCCGAAACGCTCCTCCGTCTCTTCCTCCAGACCGGCTGCTCGGCCCGGCTCCGGAGCGGACGGCGACGCGTCTTCCATGCGAGGAGGTATAGCGGTAGCGGCCCCTAGGAGCCGGTGATCGCCTTGCGCACCAGCTCGAAGACCCGCCGCTGCTCGCGGTCTGTGAGGTTGGACCGCTTGCCGCGCGACTTGCGTACCAGCTGACCGAGCCGCTCGCGCTCGGCCGGGCTGAGGTTGTTGTAGAGCCGCTTGCCGTGGCCGTAGATCATCTTGGCGCTCTCGTAGAGCGCCGCCCAGCGCACGGCTCGCGCCCCTCGGGCCATGCGGGTGATCGTGTTCGGCATGGCGGAAAGCGTACTTGCGGGACCCGCGGCAGAAACGCCGCCGGGTCGAGCCCCTAACCGCCCTCGAGCGGGGCGACGAATCTGCAGCTCGGGGCCCGCGCGTGCGCCGGGTCCAGCGCGTTGAGGACGTCGCGCAGTGCGATGTGATCGAAGGAGATCGCCAGATGCTCGCTGAAATCGAGCCCGCACTGGCTCTGGAGCAGGATGTTGGTCACCTTTGGCCCCGAGAGGAAAGCCGAGGTGTAGGGCGTGACCACCTCGTCATGGCGGGTCTCGATCACGGTGTAGTTGACGCCCGCGACGGTGTCGCCGCCGGCGTTGATGTTGTGCATGAAGCTCGATCCGACAAGCTGTTGGAAGCAGGACGTTCCGCACACCGCCGCGATTCCCGCCCGGCCGCCGGGAATCAGGTCGAGCAGGCCGGTGAGGCCGTCGACCGTGGTGCCGTGATTCGACGGCGCCAGGCCGATCAGGTCATGGACCTTCGCCGCACCGTCCAGGAACCGCAGGTAGTAGCGGGGCATCATCCCGCCCTGGCTGTGGCCGACGATGTCGACCTTGGCCGTGCCCGTCGCCGCCCGTACTCTGTCCACAAAGGCCGAGAGCTGGGCGGCGGAGGTCTCGATCTTTCCCGTTCCTCCGGGCGGCAGCGCCCCCGGAAGCCCGACCACCCGGCCTGCCTCCTGGCCGTAGTTGAGTGCGAACACGCAGTAGCCGTTGTTCTTCGGAGCAGCGGCGAGAGCGCATTCCAGTTGTAGGCCATGTTCTCCAGGGTCCCGTGGACGAGGACGACCGGATACGGATGGGCCGCCGACGGCTTGCAGGCGAAGTCGTTGGCGCCGGGAGGCGAGCCGTTGGTGTTCGCCGCCGCCGCAAGCGAGGCGGCGGTACCCGAGTAGAGGACAGGCAAAGCCGCGCCCGCCGCCGCAGGCAGGGCTGCAGCCAACGCCACCAAGAGTGCGACCAGCCCGGCGAACCTGCGGCCCCGTCCCTGCATACCGGCAACAAAAGCTACGAAGGTTGCAGGCCTACGTCAAGCCCCCAGTCAGCGCCGCCTGCGCTTCGGCGACCGAGAAGCGGCGCTCGTAAAGCGCTCTCCCGACGATCACGCCGGTCACGTTGGCCGGCGCCGCTGAAGCGAGCGCCCGCAGGTGGGCCAGCTCACCGATGCCGCCCGAGTAGGTGAGCTCTGCCTCCGTCGCGGCGGCGACGCGGCGCAACTGCTCGATCGCCGGCCCCTCCATCGTCCCGTCGACGTCGATCGGGGTGAAGATGAAATGGCGGATCCTTTCGGCGCTCAACTCTCCAATCGCATCCGCGACGTCGACATCACCGCCCTCGGTCCACCCTTGGACCGCGACCCGGCCGCCGCGCGCGTCGAGTGAGATCACCAGGCGCTCACCGTGGCTCTCGAGCGCTCCCCGTACCAACTCGCGGTCACGCATCGCGGCCGTGCCGAGCACAACCCGGTCCGCCCCCGCCCGGAGCGCGGCGTCGATTGCGTAGCTGTCGCGCAGCCCGCCCCCGAACTGGACGAGGACGTCGACCGCTGAAGCGATCCTCTCCACGGCCTCGAGGTTCACCGGCCGTCCCTCCCGGGCCCCGTCGAGGTCGACGACGTGCAGGTAGCGCGCCCCTTCGCCGGCCCAGCGCCGCGCCGCCTCGGCCGGATCGGCGTCATAGACGGTCTCACGCTCGTAGTCGCCCTGCAGCAGGCGGACCGCGTGCCCGTCGCGGACGTCGATCGCCGGGTAGAGGATCACGCGGCCGCGGTGACCCGCGCGCAGATGCCGGCGAAGTTTGAGAGCAGGCGCAGCCCGGCGGCGCTCGACTTCTCGGGGTGGAACTGGACCCCGTACAGCGACCCGCTCTGCGCCGCGCAGGCGAAGCGCTCGCCGTAGGCGGCGCTGCCCAACAGCGACCCGGCTTCGGGGTGCGGGGCGAACGAGTGGACGAAGTAGAACGGGGTCTCGTCGTCGATCCCGTCGGTGAGCGGGGAGGCCTGCTCCCAGCGAACCGGCGACCAGCCGATGTGCGGGACCTTCAGCTCACCGGCCTCGAGCTCGCGCACCTCGCCGGCGAGCAGGCCGAGACCCTCGGCGCCGCCGAGCTCGGTGGTCGATTCGAAGAGCAGCTGCAGGCCGAGGCAGATGCCGAGCACCGGGACGCCGGCCTCGAGGCGCTCGGCAACCAGCCCCTGCAGCCCGAGCTCGCGCACCCTCTCGATCGCCTTCGGGAAGGCGCCGACCCCGGGCAGGATCAGCCCGGCGGCCGCGCGGGCGCGCTCGAGGTCGTTGCTGATCTCGGCCTCGGCCCCGACGTGCTCGAGTGCCTTCTCGACCGAGCGCAGGTTGCCCATCCCGTAGTCGAGGATGCAAATCCGCGTCTCACTCATTCAGCGTTCCCTTGGTGCTCGGGACGCCGGTCTCGCCGGGGTCTATCTCGACCGCCTCGCGCAGCGCCCTGGCAAAGGCCTTGAACGCCGCCTCGATCATGTGATGGGCGTTGGTGCCGGAACGGACCCAGACGTGCAGGGTCAGCTTGGCGCTGTTGGCGACTGCGCGGAAGAACTCCTCGGCCAGCTCGGAGTCGAAGCCGGCGATCGTGGTCACCGGCAGGTCAGCGTCGAAGGCGCAGTAGGGACGGCCTGAGATGTCGATCGCGCACTCGCCCAGCGACTCGTCCATCGGCACCAGCGCCGAGCCGTAGCGGCGGATCCCGGCTCGGTCGCCGAGCGCCTCGTCGAGCGCCTGCCCGAGCACGATGCCGACGTCCTCGGTGGTGTGATGGGCGCCGGTCTCGAGATCGCCGCTCGCCTCGACTTTGAGGCCCAGGCGTCCGTGGCGGGCGAGCAGCTCCAGCATGTGGTCGAGGAAGCCGACCCCGGTCGAGACCGCGGCATCGCCGCCGTCGAGGTCGAGCTCGAGGCTGATCTCGGTCTCCTTGGTCTTGCGCTGCTTGGCCGCGGTCCTGGTCATCTCGATCACCCGCGCGCCCGCGCGGATTCGCCGTGGACGGGAAGCCCCTCGGCCTGAGCCAGCGCGTCGACGTAAGGGGCGAGCGCGGCCGCGGCGGGGCCGGGCAAGCTTACATTCGCGATCCGGCGCCGAAACGCGCCCGGCCCCAGAGGACCGCTGAAGCGCCCGCTGCCACCGGTCGGCAGGACGTGGTTGGACCCCGCGGCGTAGTCGCCGAAGGCGGTGCCGCTGAAGCGGCCGACGAAAACGCAGCCGGCGGTCCGCACCTGGGCCGCCAGTACGACTGCGTCCTCGCTGACCAGCTGCAGATGCTCGGGGGCGTAGGCGTTGGCGAGTGCGACGGCGTCGGCGAGATCGGGGACGTGGACCGTGGCCAGCGCCGCGTCGGCGACGCTCGGCCGCCGCGCGGCCATGCTCTCGACCTCGCGCCGCAGGCCTTCCAGCACCGCTTCCTCGACCGCGACCGCGACCAGCGGGCTGTCGGCGCCATGCTCGGCCTGGGCGCAGAGGTCCAGCGCCGCCCACTCGATCTCGGTGTCGTGCCCCGCGACCAGCATCAGCTCCGAGGGCCCGGCGAGCCCGTCGATCCCGACCCGCCCGAAGGCCCACCGCTTCGCCTCCTGAACCCAGGCGTTGCCGGGGCCGACGACGACGTCGACCGGCCCGACGCTCTCGGTCCCGCAGGCCAGCGCAACCACCGCCTGGGCGCCGCCCATCGCGTAGATCTCGTCGATCTCGCAGAGCGCGCAGGCGGCCAGGGTCACCCCGTGCACCCGGCCGCCCTCGCCGGCGGGGGTCGCCACCGCGACCCTGCCGACTCCCGCCGCACGGGCCGCGAGACAGCACATCAAGACGCTTGAGGGATAGGCGGCCCTGCCGCCGGGGACGTAGACACCGGCCGAGCCGACCGCGATCTCCTGCAGAACAACCGCCTGGCCCTGGGGCAGCTCGACCTTGCGCGGTGTGTCGTCGACCTGGGCCTCGGCGACTGCGCGGATGTTGGCCGCGGCGGTGTCGAGCGCCTCGCGCACCCCGGCATCGAGTGACCGCAGTGCTTCGCCGGCCTCGTCCGGGTCGACCCGCAGGGCCGGCGGAACGCTGTCGGCTCCGTCGAAACGCTCGCTCAGCCGCAACACCGCGGCGTCTCCGCCCTCGATCACCTCGCGGGCGATCGGCTCGACCTCGACATCCGCCGCTGCCCCCGCTGACCAGGCGCGGATCTCGGCCGCGACGGCGGCGGCATCGGTCCACTCGAAGCCGCGGATCCTCACCGGGTCCCCTCCCGCAGACGATCGCTGAGCTGGTCGACCTCGGCGGCGCGAAGCTTGTGGGCGACGCGGTTGGCGACCAGCCGGGCGGTGCAGCGGGCGATCTCCTCGCGCACCTCGAGCTGGTTCTCGGCCAGGGTGCGGCCGGTTGCGACGAGGTCGACGATGCCGTCGGCGAGGCCGACAAGCGGCGCCAGCTCGACCGAGCCCTTGACCTCGATCACCTCGGCCTGGCGGCCGGTCTGCTCGAAGTAGCGCTCGGCGACGCGGGGATACTTGGTCGCGATCCGCATCGTCCCCAGCCGCCGCGCCGCCTCGCCCAGCCGCTCGTCGCCCTCGCGGCCGGCGAGCACCATCCGGCACTCGCCGTAGCCAAGGTCGAGCAGCTCGTAGACGACCCGGTCGGATTGTTCGAGCAGCACGTCCTTGCCGGTGATCCCGAGGTCGGCGGCGCCGGCCTCGACGTAGGTCGGGACGTCGGAGGGGCGCATCGTCACCAGGGTCAGCCCGCCGCCGTCGAAGATCATCGAGCGCGAGTCACCGCGCAGCTCCCTGGTCTCGATCCCCGCCCGCCCGAGGGCGTCGAGGGTGCCTTCGAAGAGGGCGCCCCGGGGGACGGCGAGCTTGAGCGGCTCGCCGGGGCGGACGGTGGTGGTCCCGGCCACGCTGGTCGAGCTCACGTCCCCTCGCCCTCGCCGTCTGCGGCCTGGCGTTCCTCCTCGGCCTGGGCGACGTGCACGCGCTCCAGGTAGAGGGCGAAGCCGGCCGCCGGCAGGTCGCGGCCGAAGCGGCTCAGAAGCGTGTCGTAGCGGCCGCCGCCGCCGAGCACGTGACCGAGCGCCGGGTCGTAGACCTCGAGCATCGCGCCGGTGTAGTAGCCGAGGTCGCGCAGCAGGCCGAGGTCGATCTGCACCCGTTCCGCCGCCCCCCGCTTCTCGAGCTCGTCGAAGGTCCCCGCCAACCGGGCCGTAGCCCTCTCGACCGCATCGCCGCCGATCGCCCGCGCCTCGTCAAGCACCTCGCGCCCGCCGCGCAGCTGCGAGAGGGCGATCAGGGTCGCCTGCTGCTCGTCTCCGACCCCCTCGATCAGCGACAGCTCCTCGGCCAGGCCGACGAGGTCGTGCATGGCGAGCTTCTCGAGCACCGTTTCGCGCGCCTCGCCCTCGATCCCCAGCTCGGCCAGGGCTTGGCGATAGAGGTCAGCGTCGCCGAGGCCGATCACGGCCCGGCTCAATCCGACCGCGTCGAGCGCGGCCTCCAGCACCTCGACCACCTCGGCGGTGCCCTGCGGCGCCTCCGGCCCGATCAGCTCCACCCCGGCCTGCGCGAACTCGCGCATCTGGCCGCGCTGAGGGCGGACCGCCCGGTAGGCGTTGGCGATGTAACAGAGCCGGAACGGGGGCTCGGCGCCGACGTAGCGGCCGGCGACCAGGCGGGCCACCGGCACGGTCATGTCGGAGCGCAGCGCCAGCAGGTCGCCGCGCTCGTCGAAGAAGCGGTAGGCGGAGCCGGCGGTGCGCCCGTCGCCCCGCGCCATCACCTCGTCGTACTCGATCGTCGGCGTCACCACCTCGCCGTAACCGAAGCCGGCGAAGGTCTCCAGCAGCTTCCGCTGCAGCTGGCGCAGCTCCCGCATCTCGTCGGGCAGGATGTCGCGGGTCCCGGGCGGGATCGGGTGGATCATCGGCGCCACCTTAAACCGGCGCGCCCGCCAGGCTGGCTAAGCGGGGACTCTTTCGGCGGAGACTCGCTCGATGTGGGCGCCGAGGCCGCGCAGACGCTCGTCGATGCGCTCGTAGCCGCGGTCGATCTGGCGGATGTTGCCGATCTCCGAGACGCCGTCCGCGGCAAGCGCCGCGATGAGCATCGCCATCCCCGCCCGGATGTCCGGGCTCTCGAGCCGCTCGCCGTGAAGCCGGCTCGGACCGCTGACGATCGCCCTGTGGGGATCGCAAAGCGTGATCCGAGCGCCCATCGCGACGAGCTTGTCGACGAAGAACAGCCGGTTCTCGAACATCTTCTCGAAGATCAGCACGGTGCCCTCGGCCTGGGTGGCCAGGGCCAGCGCGATCGAGGTCAGGTCGGCGGGGAAGGCCGGCCAGGGCCCGTCCTCGATCTTCGGGATCGCGTCGCCGACGTCGTCCTGGACCCGCAGGTTCTGCTCCGGAGGGACGAGGACGTCGGAGGTCTCCTCGTCGACCATCGACTGCAGGCCGAGGCGGCGGAAGGCCCGCCGCACGGTGACCAGGTCCTCGGGGTCGGCGCCGCGAATCCGCAGCTCGCCGCCGGTCGCCGCGGCCAGCGCCATGAAGCTGGCGACCTCGATGTGGTCTGGGCAGATCGAGTGCTTGGCCCCGCCGAGGCTCTCGCGCCCGTGCACGGTCATCATGTTGGAGCCGATCCCGTCCACCTCGGCCCCCATCGCGGTCAGGAGGCGGGCGAGGTCCTGGACGTGGGGCTCGCAGGCGGCGTTCTTGATCGTCGTCGGGCCCGGCGTCAGAGCCGCCGCCATCAGGGCGTTCTCTGTCCCCATCACCGAGGGCTCGTCCATGAAGATCCGGCAGGCCTTCAATCCATCGGGTGGAGCGCTGAGCTCGATCCAGCGCTCGCCCCCCACCCTGGCGCCGAGCTCGCGGAAGGCGTCGAGGTGCGCGTCGAGGCGGCGGCGGCCGATGAAGTCTCCGCCCGGGGGCGGCATCCTGGCCTCGCCGAAACGGGCCAGCAGCGGCCCGGCGAGCAGGAACGAGGCGCGGATCTTCGCCGCCATCTCCTCGTCCACCGTCACCTCGGAGACCGGTCCGGCGCAGAGGCGAAGGCTGTTGTCGGCGACCCAGTCGACCTCGACCCCGAGCCGCTCCAGCAGGGTCAGCTGGGCCTCGGTGTCGCGGATCCGCGGCACGTTGTCGAGCAGAACCTCTTCCTCGGTCAGCAGGCAGGCGGCGAGGATCGGGAGCGCGGCGTTCTTGTTGCCTGCCGCGGTGATCTCCCCCGATAGCGGGACGCCGCCTTGTATGACGAATTTTTCCATCGAAAGGCCCGCAAATGAGGGAAACCGCGCAGCGGCTGCGAGCGCGACTAGGGTAACAGCCGCATATGGACGCAATTTCGCGCGACGCAGCCTGGGAGCTCTTCTGCGAGTGGACCGAGTCCGACTCGCTTCGCAAGCACGCCCTCGCGGTCGAGATCGGGATGCGGGCCTACGCGCGCCGCTATGGCGAGGACGAGGAGCTGTGGGCGGTGACCGGACTGGTCCATGACCTCGACTACGAGCGCCACCCCGACCTCGACACCGGCCATCCCCGCTACGCGCTGAAGGAGCTCGAGGAGCGCGGCTACCCGCAGGAAGTGATCGACGCGGTCGCCGGCCACGCCGACTTCCTCGAGGTTCCCCGCGAGACCCAGATGGCCAAGGCTCTGTACGCAGTCGACGAGATGTCCGGCTTCGTCACCGCCTGCGCCCTGGTGCGGCCAACCGGCATCGAGGGCATGAAGCCGAAGTCGGTGCGCAAGAAGATGAAGCAGCCCTCGTTCGCGGCCAAGGTCCCCCGTGACCAGCTCGAGCGCGCAGCCGACGAGCTCGGCGTCGACCTGGACGAGCACATCCAGCTGATCATCGACGCCCTCGCCGAGCACGCCGAGGAGCTGGGCCTGCAAGCGCGCGAGGGCACCACCGCCGACCCTGGATGAGGCCGTGGCTCAAGGTCCTGCTCGCGGTCATCGCCGCGCTGGTCGTGCTGCTGCTGCTCAACACCGTGGTGCTCGACCGCCAGACCCGCGAGGCGACCGTCAACGTCGACGGCGCCAAGATCGTCAGCCTGCCGGCGGGCGACCTTCAGGTCCTCGACTCTGGGCCGGGGCCCTCGCCGGTCGTGCTCCTGCACTGCTACACCTGCGCGATCAACTGGTGGGACGAGCTGATCCCGCGCCTCGAACGCGCCGGGCACCGGGTGATCGCGATCGACCTGCTCGGCCACGGCGGCTCGGAGATGCCGAGCAAGGGCTACTCGATGGACGAGCAGGCCCAGCTCGTGGCCCAGGTGCTCGACAAGCTCGGGGTCCGCGGCGCGACGGTTGTCGGCCATTCGCTGGGCGGCGCCGTGGCCACGGCGCTGGCGGAGCAGTCCCCCGAGCTGGTCGGCCGGCTGGTGATCATCGACTCGGAGCCCGACGGCAGCTACGGCAGCCTCGACCTGCTGGCCAAGGCGGCCCTGACGCCGGTGATCGGTGAGGCGCTGTGGCGGGTGAAGATGGACTGGTCGGTCCGCAAGGGACTCGAGCAGGCCTTCGCTCCCGGCTACGACGTTCCGGACGAATTCGTCGACGACGTCAGGCGGATGACCTACACCGCCTATGACCATTCGGCCTCGGACTTCGACTCCTACACCGACGACTCGCCGCTCGACCAGCGGCTGGGACGCCTCGGCATCCCGCTGCTGGCGATCTTCGGCGCCGAGGACCAGATCGTCGACGCCCGCAAGGCGATCGCGGCCTACGCCGCCGTCCCGGACGCCCAGACGGCCCTGATCGAGGGCTCGGGGCACTCCCCCAACGTCGAGAGGCCGACCGAAACCGAGAGGCTGATCGGGCGCTTCATCGTTTCGACAAAGGTCGCCGGCAAGATCAAGGGCTGATCGAGGCGGGCGGGCGCGCGGCTACTGCCAGCGCCCGCCCGACTTCGCCCACTCGACCAGGTGCTCGGTCGAGCAGAAGCCGTCGCCGATCCGGTGCTCGCCACGATGACGCACCAACAGGACGTGGGTCTCCCCCAGCTCCTCGCCGCACTGCGAGCAGGAATGCTGTGACTCGTCGATCGGCGCCGGCTCGGTGAGCCCCCCCGCCTCCCAGTGCGGGCCCTGGATCGCCCACGGCACGATGTGCTCGAGTCGGCAGAAGACGGCGCGGCGGTCGCCGGCGGGCTCGTAAGCGCGGAACCCGTCCGTGTCGTCGACCTCGGCCCCGCACCACGTGCAGGACAAACCCATGGTTCGAGGCTAGCGTGTCGAGACGCTCAGGCTCAGGGTGCCGAAGAGGTCTCCGGAGACGAACTCCTTGGCTTTGCTGAAATGACGACGGGGCGGCCGAAGCCGCCCCGTCGGTAACCGCTTGTGATCGGCGCTAACGCACCTGGACGGTCAGGCTCGACGTCCCGAACGTGTCGCCGTCGGCGAAATCACGCGAGGCCGGCTGGGCCGAGCTGCGCGGGAACAGCGTGTTCAGCGTCAGCGTCGCGGTGGCGTTGTCCTTGATCACGCCGCCGCTGACAGTGACCGTGTGATTCACGGGATCGGCCTGGACGGTCACGTTGCTGGGATCGATCACCTGCCCGATCGCGGGGCCCTTATTGCCCGCTCCGCCGAGGAATGGCGGCGGGTTCGTGCCGCCGATCGTGACGATGGACTGAATCGTGTTCTTGCCCAGATCGACGTTGAACTCGGTCTGCGACAGGGTGGTCGTGACCGCAGGGTTGGGTCCCGGGCAATCAGGGTGCGTTCCGTCGGTCAACTGGTTGTTCTGCAGCAGCACTCCACCGGCCTGATGCACAATCCCGCCGTTCCCGGTCGGACTGATCGTCCCACCGCTCACCGGGAAGACGAAATGAGGCCAGCACGCCCGGGGAAGGCAAGAGCGACAACGTGGCCGGAGCAATATTGGTGACCCCACCCGCCAATGGGTTGACGCAATGTGCGTCGAGCTTGCCGGTGACGCTGGTGCCTGACGTTGACCCACCCGGTGGGATGTCCGTGGTTGGAACCGACACCGAGGCGGTGCCGCTGACGATCTTCACCGTCTTCGGCTGATAGGAGAGCTTCATCTTGCCGGCAAAGCTCTTGTGCAGCGAGTGCAGGTCGAGCTCTCGATTGAGTGCCTTCGCGGCGCTCTTCAGGAACTTGACCTTGATGCCGCTGAGGCTCGCTCCGAACCCATCGCGAGTCACGTGCTTGGGCGCGGTGAACTTGAACAGCTTGTCCTGGACGCTCTTGACCTTCCCGGGCACCGAGCCGGTGAGGTTCTTGTAGACGACCTTCTTGTGGCCCTTTTTGAAGGTGATCTTCCCGAGGGTCACGTCGGCGCGTCCGGTCGTGGGGTCGACGTCGCCCTTGACCAGCTTGATCTTCTTCGGCTTCATCTTCACGTGGTTGCGCTTCAGCTGCTTCTTGAAGCCGCCTGAAAGCTTGATCTTGAAGACCTTGGTGGCGATCGGATCGCCGTCGACCTTTCCGAGCGCGACCGGAGCCGAAACGAGTGCCGCCGACATCGTCGCCGCGGCGACAACGCCGAGCACACGTCTGCGGTCCCTCACGAATGACGTGACTGCCACAACCTCACCTCCATCGGGATAGAACTGCTGCGAAATTCATATCAGGGTCGGGATGCTTCTCCCAAATCCTGATCAAGAAACCCCTGCCAGCAACCAATGTTGCGTAAATGTTGCCTACCCACTATTGAGGCCTTCTCGGCCTCGTGCCTGCTGACCTTCCGTCAATTGCGGCAAAGCGACGGGGCGGCCGAAGCCGCCCCGTCGTCGGTGACTCGCTTCCTTGCTTCGGTTTTACCGAACGGTGACTGTCAGCGTCGAGCTTCCGAACAGGTCGCCGCCCTGGAGGATGGCGGTGTTCGGAGAGCTTGCGTCGTTGCACGGCGCACCCGTCGGCAGCGGGTTGTTGTTGACGCACGGGAAGATCCCGTTCAACGTCGTTGCCGATGTCTCGGTGATCTTGACCAGGGTGCCGGTGGTCGAGATCGTCTTGTTCGCCGGGTCCGCAGAGACGACCGTGCCCGTGGTATCGAGCGATTGGCCGATCACGCTCCCGACGTTTCCGGTGGGCGCGAAGCCGGGTGGCGCCGCGACCACGTTGACCGTCGACTGCACGTCCTTCTCGCCCAGCCTGGTCACCTGATCGGTCTGGTCGAGTGTGCCAGTGAAATTCTGGCCTCCGTTGGTGCAATCTCCGGTTGGACCACTGTTGACCGTGATGTTCTTGATGATCCTCACGCCCCCGGCCTGCTGGACGTTGCCATCATCCGCCGTGGGGCTGATCGTCCCACCCGTCACGGGCAGGAAGATCGTCGTGCCCGGTCCACCGGGCTGTGACGCTGGAGCGATCGGCTGGATTCCGGCCTGTCCGGTCGTGCCGGTCGTGTTACCCACGACGCAATGCCCGAGGCCGAACTTGACCGCGACCGGATACGGGCCGGGCTGGCCCGCCGCGGGGCTCGGGCTCGAAGCGCCCGTGGTGCTCGCGGTGCCGCCGAGCACCTTAACCGTTTCCGGCTGCTCCGTCGCCGTGATCGCTGCGACCTTGCGGCTCGTGGTCAGCGAGTCCAGACCGAGCTTCTTGTTGACGGCCTTCGCAAGCTTGTTGCTCAGGCGAGCGGAGACCCTCGTGATCTTGGCTCCGAACCCCTGCCTGACGACCTTCACTCCGCCGGTCTTCGAGCGCAGCCGCATCAGCAGCAGCTTGCGGCCGCCGACCTTGCCTTTGACGTTGCCGCCCTTCTTGCCGATCTTGACGGTCAGCTTCCCGGCGACGACCTTGCTGCCGTGGCCCCGGAACTTCAGCTTGCCCTTGAGGCTCAGCTTGCCGGTACCGGAGACGGGGTTGATCGCGCTGCCGGCGACAGACTTGATCTTGAAGTTCTTCGGCCCCATGTGGACCCCGTTGCGCTTCAGCTCCTTCTTGAAGCCCTTGGTGACGTTCAAGGAAAACTTTCCCTTGGCAACGGGATCGCCGGCCCCGAGAGCCATCGGGCTGGCGACCAGAGCCGCCGACACCGCCAACGCGACGGCGACGCCGAGTGCACGTCCGCGGTCCCTCACAAATGACGAGACTTCCGTCACGAATACACCTCCAGATAGTGAACTGTCCAGATCTCTCTTTGGCCAGGAAGATATCCCCGGCTTCGGACTCTCAGAACCACTACGGACGAAAGAGTTGCGGAGCCAAGCCCGACTCCGTGGTCGGCGGACAAACGTATGGCCGCTATTTGGCCAATCGGTCCGCCGCCAAGGCCGCACTTCGGCCTAACGCCGCTCCAACCGGCTCTCCCCTGGCCCGGTCATACGATCGGCCCTCCGCCGCCGCCTTGGTTGCCGGGGGGGTTCGGAAGCCGCCGCCACTGGACGATCTTGCCGTCGCGGATCACGAAGGCGGTGCGCGCCAGCTCGCCGACGCCCGAGCCGCAATCGCCGCCGGGACGCTCGGTGAGGCGGAAGGTGGCGGCGATGAACCGGTCCACCGGGCGGGCCCGGAGTAGCTTCGCCCCGCAGGGCAGCGAGTCGTTGAAGGCGATCGCGTCGGCGCGCGAGCGCAGGGTGAGCGGCGCGGTGCCGTTCTCGACCACGCTGGGCAGCGCGAAGTAGCCCGCGGCGCCCTCGACGTCCCCCTTGGCGAGGGTCTCCACCCAACCCTCGATCACGATCAGCCCTTCGTGGCCGGCGGGCAGCGAGGGCTCGCTGCTCTCGTCGCCTCCCCCGCAGGAGGCGAGCAGCGCGGCCGCGACGGCGAGAATCGTGACGGCGGCGGGACGGGCGAGGCTCACGCCCTGATCATCGCAAGCCCTTGACTGGGGCCGCCATCTATACGAACATATGTTCGTATGAGCGTGGCTTGCGTGCTGGTTCCTCGATTCTCCCTGCTGGCGGTCGCCGGCGATCGCGAGGAGCTGCTGCGCCGGCCGGCGGCACTTGCTCCCGAGCCGGGCGGCGTCCAGGTCCTCGGCGAGGCGAACGGGCGGGCCGAGGCTCACGGGGTGCGGACAGGGATCGCGCTCGGCGAGGCGCTCGCCCGCTGCCCCGACCTCCTCCTGCTGACCCCGGACCCCGAGCGGGCGGCGGAGCTTTGGGAGCAGGCGCTGCGCGACCTGGAGGGAATCGGGGCGGCGGTCGAGTCCGAACGACCGGGAGAGGCGTTCTTCGCCGCCGATGGCCTGCGCGGCCTGTACGGCGGCATCGGGGGGGCGCTGCGGCGGGCCCGGGAGGCGATCGGAGTGCCGGCCAGGGTCGCTGCGGGCCCCTCGCGCTTCGTCGCCTACGCGGCCGCCACGCAGACGAGGCGGCGGCGGCGATTGGGACGCGAGCCCGTGGTCGACGAGGCCAGGGCCCGCTACTTCCTCTCCCCCCTCCCCGTCTCCCTGCTGGGGACCCGCCTCGACCCCGAGGGAACCGCGGGCCATGAGCTGGTTGCGGTGCTGGAGCGGCTGGGGATAAAGACGCTCGGCATGCTCGCCGAGCTGCCGCGGGACGCGGTCGCCGACCGGCTCGGCCCGCTCGGGCTGAGGGCGCAGGGGATGGCGCGCGGCGGCGGCGAGCCGCTCTGCCCCCGCGACCCCGGGGAGGTCCTGGTCACGGTCGTCGAGCTGCCCGAGGCGGCGGCGGGGCCGCAGCTCGAGCGGGCGCTGGCGCTGGCTGTCGACCGCCTGCTGGCCGACCCCTCGCGCGAGGGCCGGACGCTGCGGGCCCTGCGGCTCGGCGCCCGGCTCGCCGGCGGCGGCGGCTGGCGGCGCGAGGTGCCGCTGCGGCGCCCAAGCGCATCGCCGGAGCTGCTGCGGGTGGCGCTGGCGCCACGGCTGGTCGAGCTGCCCGGGCCGGCTTCCTCGCTGGTCCTCGAAGCGACCTCCCTGGGGCCGCGGGCGGGAGAGCAGATGGAGCTGACCCGGCGCGAGGAGGAGCGCCGCCGGGCGCGGCTCTCCGAGGCCGTCCGTCAGGTGCGGGCGGCGGCTGGGCAGAGCGCGCTGCTGCGGGTGCTCGAGGTCGACCCCGAGTCGCGGGTGCCGGAGCGGCGGGCGTTCCTGACGCCGTTCCCGGAGGAGCCACCGCAGTGAACCCTGCGCCGCGCCGCCTCTATGCGCCCCGCCCGGCGCGGGTGACCGCCGGCGCCGACGGGGTGCCGGTCGCGATCGGGCCGGTGGCGGTGGAGTCGGTGCGCGAGGAATGGCTTGTCGAGGACCGCTGGTGGACGCCGCAGCCGCTTGCGCCGCCGCTACTTCGAGCTGGTCCTCGCCGACGGGCGGGACGTGGTCGTGTTCGAGGCCGAGGACTCGGCCTCCTGGTACCAGCAGCGGGCCTGATGGCCGGCGGCGCTCCGCCCTATGTCGAGCTGCACTGCCACTCCGCCTTCTCGTTCCTCGACGGGGCCTCGGACCCGTCGGAGCTGGCGGCGACCGCGGCCAACCTCGGCTACCCGGCCCTTGCTCTCACCGATCACGACGGCTTGTGGGGGTCAATGGAATTTGCTCGCGCTTGTAAAGGCTTTGGTATCCGCCCGATCACCGGCGCGGAAGTAACCGTGACATCTCTTCCGCGGGTGGTGCGGGGGGCGCGATTGCGAGCGCGCGGACCGTGGAGCACGGTTGCAATCGCGACCCCCGTGACAGGACCCGCGGCCGAGCACGTTCCATCTCACGCTCTTGGTCGAAGACGCATCGGGTACGGAATCTCTGCCGGCTGCTGACCGAGGCCCACGAGCACACGCGCGAGGGCCCACAGCGCCGGGCCGGGCAGCCCAGCGTCGCGCTGGAGCAGGTCGAGCGGCATGCCGAAGGCCTGGTCTGCCTCTCGGGATGCGCCGCCAGCGGAGCCCTGGCCGGGCGCTGGGAGCGCGGCGACCGGGCCGGCGCCGAGGCGCTGGGGCACCGGTTGCTGGCGGCGTTCGGACGCGAGCGCCTGCGGGTCGAGCTTCAGCGCCCGTTCTGGCGCCGCGACCGGGCCCGCAACCGCTGGCTCGCCGCGCTGGCGCAGCGGCTCGGGGTCAAATGCGTCGCGACCGGCGACGTGCACTGCCACGACCGCCGCCGCTGCCACCTCCAGGATGCCCTGGTCGCGGTTCGCCTCGGCACCACCCTGGAGGAGTCCGAGCCGCTGCGGCGCGGCAACTTCTCCTCCGCCCTGCTCCCCGCGGCGGCGATGGCGGAGCGCTTCCGCGACCACCCCGAGGCGGTCGTCGAGAGCGGCCGGCTTGCCGAGCGGCTGCGCTTCGACCTGACCAGCGAGCTCGGCTACCGCTATCCCGGGGCCGAGGACCCCGACGCCGACCGCCGCCTGGCCGAGATCTGCCACGCGCTGCTCGGGGACCGCTACGCCGGGCGGCGGGAGCGCGGCGAGGCCCGCGGGCGGCTGGAGGAGGAGCTGCGGATCATCCGCTCGCTTCGCCTCTCCGGCTTCTTTTTGCTGCACCGCGACATGCTCGAGCTGGCGCGCGAGGTCGCGGCCGAGGTGCGGGGGCCGGAGTCGGCCCGCCGGGTCCTGCCCCCGGGGCGAGGGCGGGGGTCCAGCGTCAGCTCGATCGTCTGCTATCTGACCGGGCTCTCGCACATCGATCCGGTCAAGGCGGGGCTGTTCGCCGGGCGCTTTCTCAACGAGGAGGTGAGCGCGATGCCGGACATCGACCTCGACTTCCCGCGCGACATCCGCGAGAAGCTGATCCCGCGCGTGCACGAGCGCTACGGCGCCGACCGCTCGGCCCTGGTCGCCGCCTTCCCGACCTACCGGCCGAAGGGAGTGGTCCGCGACCTCGGCAAGGCGCTGGGGCTGCCGCCGGGCGAGATCGAGCGGGTGGCGCGGATGGTCGACTACCACGGCGGGCCCGAGGCGCTGGGGCGCGACGTCGCGATGGCGATCGGCGACCGGCGGGCCGACTCGGTGCGCTGGCGGCGCCTGGTCGAGATCGGCGCCGAGGCGCTGGGGCTGCCCCGCCACGCCTCCCAGCACCCGGGCGGGATGGTCCTCTCCACCCAGCCGCTGGTCGAGGTCTGCCCGGTGGTGCCGGCGGCGATGGAGGGACGCCAGATCGCGCAGTGGGACAAGGACTCCTGCTCCGACGCCGGCTTTCTGAAGATCGACCTGCTGGGGCTGGGGATGCTGTCGGCGGTCGAGCGCTGCGTGGAGGAGGTGGCGCGGACTCGCGGCGAGCGGCTCGACCTCTCGCGGATCCCGCTCGACGACGAGCGAACCTACGCGGCTATCCAGCGCGCCGAGACGACCGGGGTGTTCCAGATCGAGAGCCGGGCGCAGATGCAGATGCTGCCCCGAACCCTGCCCGAGAACCTCGACGACCTGACAGTGCAGGTGGCGCTGGTGCGCCCGGGCCCGATCCAGGGCGGGGCGATCCATCCCTACATCGAGCGCCGGCGGCTGCTGCGCGAGGTCCCGGGCTATGAGGTGCCATACGACCATCCGTCGCTGGAGCCGGTGCTTTCCGAGACCCTGGGGGCGATCGTCTTCCAGGAGCAGGTGATCGAGGTGGCGATGGCGATGGCCGGATTCGGCGCCGGCGAGGCGGAGGGGCTGCGCCGGGCGATGAGCCGCAAGCGCTCCGAGGCCGCGATCCTCGCCTACCGCGAGCGGTTCATCGAGGGCGCGACCGAGCAGGGCGCCTCGCGGGCGCTGGCCGAGCGGGTGTTCGCGCAGATCGAGGGCTTCTCGGGGTTCGGCTTTCCGAAGGCGCACTCGGCGGCATTCGGGCTGCTCGCCTACCAGTCGGCCTGGCTGCGCGAGCACCGCGGGCCCGAGTTCCTCTGCTCGCTGCTCAACGAGCAGCCGATGGGCTTCTACCCGCCCGACGCCCTGGTCCACGAGGCGCAGCGGCGGCGGATCGAGGTGCTGCCGCCCGACGTCAACCGAAGCGGCGTGCTGTGCCGGGTCGAGGAGGGCGATCTCGGGGTTCGGATCGGGCTCGGCTACGTGAACGGTGCCGTCGAGGAGGAGGTCGAGGCGCTCGTCGCCGAGCGCGAGAGCGGCGGCCCCTACCGGGGGATCGAGGACCTCGCCTCGCGCTCGGGCGCGGGGCGGGATGGGCTCGAGCGGCTGGCCTGGGCGGGGGCGCTCGACGATCTCGAGCCGGATGGGCGGCGGGCGGCGCTGTGGCGGCTCGGCACCGCGCGCGGGAGCCGGCGGATCGCGGCGGGGACCCAGCTCGCGCTTCCGCTCGCGGCGCCGGCGGCCCCGGGCCTGCCCGAGCTCGGACGCTGGGAGCGGATCCTGGCCGACTACCGCTCGACCGGGATGACGCTGGGCGAGCATCCGATGGAGCTGCTGCGCGACGAGCTGGGAGACGCGGTCGCGATGGCCGCCCAGCTGGAGGCGATCCGCGACGGCAGCGCGGTCGAGGTGGCGGGGCTGGTGGTCGCCCGCCAGCGCCCGGCGACCGCGAAGGGGGTCGTCTTCATGCTGCTCGAGGACGAGTCGGGGACGATCAACCTGGTCCTCCCTCCCCCGGTCTTCGAGCGCTTCCGCGCCGAGGCGCGCACCGCGCCGCTGCTGCGGGCGACCGGCCGGCTGGAGCGGCGCCAGGGTGCGACCAACGTCGTCGTCTCGCGACTGTCCCGCCTCGAGCGGCCCGACCTGCCGCTCGCCGAGGTGCGCACGATCGAGCCTCCCTTCTCGCGCGAGACCGGCCGCGAGCGCGCCGACTGGGAGCCGATCCCCGAGGAGCTGGCGGCGGTCGCGCCTGCCGCCCACAGCTTCGGGCGGCGAGCCGGATGATGCAAGAAGTCCTGCAAATTGGGTATTCCGTCCGCCCCGCGCCATAGGTTGCCCGCGTGTTGAATCGAGGACGACAGTTCACCCGCAGGCTCGCCGACGCGACCGATCTTCTGATCGACTTCGCGACCCTCGGCGAGTACGGACTCGAGCCCGTCGCGGAGCCGGCGCCATGCCGGCCTGGGAGGAGGCGAGCGGCTCGCCTTTCCGGCAGCGCGCCCAGCTCCGCCGGGCTCGCAGCCGAACGGCGCTAGCCCGGCCTCAGCCCGGCCGGCGGTCGCCGATCCAATAGCGCGGACCGGGGCCAAGACGCGCCGCCCGGTCGTCGGGATTCGCGAGCCTGCAGCGATCGAGCGAGAGGCAGCCGCAGCCGATGCATTCGGTGAGCCCTGCCCTGAGGCGCTCCAGCTCGGCGATGCGATCGTCGATCCGCGAGGTCCATTTGCTCGACAGACGGGACCAGTCGCGGCGCGTCGGCGCACGATCCGGAGGCAGCTTGGCGAGCTCGGCGCCGATCTCGTCGAGCGTCAGCCCAACCCGCTGGGCGAAAACGATGAAGGCGACCCGCCGCAGCACCGACCGTGGATAGCGACGGTGGCCGGAACCGGCCCGCTCGGATCTGATCAGGCCGCGGTCCTCGTAGAACCGCAGAGCGGACCCGGCCACGCCGCTGCGCCTCGAGACCTCGCCGATCGTGAGCACCGTCGACATGCGATCAGGAAATCAGGTTTGGCACTTGACTTCAAGCGCACTTGAAGTTGTACGTTGGGGTCGGCCCCGAACTTCAACCCTCGAGGAGGCACCGATGAGCAGGGCACAAACGGCAAGCGAACGGATCACCCAGGAAGTCACCTCCTGGCCGGGTGTGGAGGCGGGCCCAGGCCGCCGCGGCGAGTTCGCCTTCAAGGTCGCCAGCCACGAGATCGGCCACCTACATGGCGATCACGCCGCGCATTTCTTCTTCCCGAAGCAGGTCTGGGGCGAGCTCAGCGACGAACGGCGCATCGGGCCCCACCCGGTGTTCCCGGAAAAACAGGGCCCGGCGGCGCGGCGGATCGAGGACGAGGAGGACGTACGCGACGTGATCGCGTTGATGCGGCTCAACTACGACCGTGTCGTGGCCCGCTATGGGTTGCCGGCGAAGGTGGCGTGATCGTCGCGCGTGCCGACGAGCAGGCCCTCACCTGTCACCTCGATCTCCGCGGACCAGCCCAGTCCGGCAAGCTTGCGGCCCAGCACCCCGGAGTCGTAGAAGATCTTCACGATCTCGTGGATCGTGCCGTCGCGCAAGCGGCGCCGAACTATCGGGGAGGATGCAGCGGCGGGGTCGTTAGCGGCTCGCGAAGTGCCTTCGTCGACGAATAGGACGCGCCCCCCCGGGGCGAGGGACCTTTCCAACAGATCCCAAAAGACGCGAAAGCGCTCCGGCGGGACATGGGAGAGCCAGAAGCCGAAGAAGACGGTGTCGTAGAGACGATCCGGCTGCCAGGCGAAGACGTCGGCGAGGACGAAGGTCGCGGTTCGGCCTCCGAGCCGGGCCCTCGCCAGCTCGATCATCTCCGGCGAGCTGTCGAGGGCGGTCAGTCCAGTGGCCAGCCCGACCAGGTGCTGGGTCCACAGCCCGGTTCCGCACGCGATTTCGAGCACCTCGCCGGTCGGACCCAATCGCTTGACGATTTCGGCGAACCGTCGGCTGCTTGCGTCCGTATCTCCGAGTGAGGTTTCGTCGTACTCAGGTGCCCGGTCGCGGTAATAGGCGATTTGCCCTGCCAGGGTCTCATCCAAGCCCATGGGATGAGAATGCCACACGCAGTCACAATCGAATCAGTCGCCAATTCGTACCCAATCCGATAAAAAAGGGCCGCCCATATGGGCGGCCCGGAAGTCAAAGAACCGGCGGCGACCTACTCTCCCAGGCCGTTGCCGGCCAAGTACCATCGGCGCTGAGGGGCTTAACTGCTCTGTTCGGAATGGGAAGAGGTGTTTCCCCCTCGCTATTCGCCACCGGAAATCCGGCGAGACGCCGCCCCGGCGGAGCTTGAAAACTGCACAAAGCCTCAGGGAAATAGATATCCGTCAAGCCCTCGACGCATTAGTACCGCTCGGCTCAGCACATTGCTGCGCTTACACCGGCGGCCTATCAACCTGGTGGTCTACCAGGCGTCTTACTCCCTCAAGGGGATGGGAGAGCTCATCTCGAGGACGGCTTCGCGCTTAGATGCCTTCAGCGCTTATCCGTTCCGTGCGTAGCTAGCCTGCAGTGCCCTTGGCAGGACAACAGATACACCAGAGGCACGTTCATCCCGGTCCTCTCGTACTAGGGATGACTCCTCTCAACTCTCCAACGCCCACGGCAGATAGGGACCGAACTGTCTCACGACGTTCTGAACCCAGCTCGCGTACCGCTTTAATGGGCGAACAGCCCAACCCTTGGGACCTACTCCAGCCCCAGGATGCGACGAGCCGACATCGAGGTGCCAAACCGGTTCGTCGATGTGGACTCTTGGAACCGATAAGCCTGTTATCCCCGGAGTACCTTTTATCCGTTGAGCGACGGCGCTTCCACTTGCAACCGCCGGATCACTAAACCCAACTTTCGTTCCTGCTCGACCCGTCGGTCTCGCAGTCAAGCTCCCTTAATGCTTTTACACTCTGCGCACGATTTCCAACCGTGCTGAGGGAACCTTTGGGCGCCTCCGTTACTCTTTAGGAGGCGACCGCCCCAGTCAAACTGCCCACCTGACACTGTTCACCGCCCGGATCAACGGCGCGGTGTTAGAGATCCAGAACACCAAGGGTGGTATCTCAAGGTTGGCTCCCCGGCAGCCGAAGCCACCGGTTCACAGCCTCCCACCTATCCTGAGCGAGGTGTCCCGAACCCCAATATCAAGTTGCAGTAAAGGTTCACGGGGTCTTTCCGTCTAGCCGCGGGTACTCGGCATCTTCACCGAGACTTTAATTTCACCGAGGCCCTCGTTGAGACAGCGTCCAAGTCGTTACGC
>CAVYWS010000010.1:0-129957 GCA_963772265.1 uncultured Solirubrobacterales bacterium
GGCCTCCGGCGTGACAGGCCGGCGCTCTAACCAACTGAGCTACGCCCCCGAGGGCGACGGGCCACAAAGCAGCCCGTGGTCTGATTATCACAGGGCTCCGGACCTCCGTTCAGGCCCGCAGCGACCGATTCGGCCTGTGCGTCGAATCGAGTGACGTTTTCGGGGGCCCATAGCCCCCCAAACACGTCACTCGGTACTAGAGCGCCGCCGGTCGGGCGGCGCGGTGCTATTCCGAGGCGGCCGCCTCGTTGACCTGCGTGGCGACCGGTCCCTTCGGGCCCTCGCCGGGCTCGTAGGTGACTCGGGCGCCGTCGTTCAGGGAGCGATGGCCCTCACCCTGTATCTCGGAGTAGTGGACGAAGTGGTCCGGTCCCCCGTCATCCGGGGTGATGAAGCCGTATCCCTTCTCGTTGCTGAACCACTTGACAACGCCTTCTGCCATCTGAATTGCCTCCTCAGAGAATCGGCACGGCAGACGCAGTGCCGGAGAGGGCGAAAACCTAGCGCACCGAAATCGGCGCCGCATCGGGTGCAGGCGCGCCCGACTAGGCTGCGCGGCATGAGGTTGGTGAGCTACCGATCGGGCTCCGGCACGCGGGCCGGAGTGATGCGGGAAGAGCAGATCTTCGACGCCTGGAGCGCCCTCGGCGAGACGGGCGGGCCCGGGCTGCGCGAGCTGATCGCGTCGGGTCGCCTCGCCGAGCTGGAGGCCGCCGAGCTGGCCTCGCCGGTTCCCGATGCGCAGCTCGGGCCCCCGATCCCCGACCCCGACAAGATCGTCTGCATCGGGCTCAACTACCGGTCCCACGCCGCCGAGGCCGGCATCGAACCGCCCGACAGCCCGACCTTCTTCGCCAAGTTCCGCAACGCCCTGACCGGCCCCGGCGCCGAGGTTCCGCTGCCCGCCTCGAGCCGCAAGGTCGACTACGAGGCCGAGGTCGCATTCGTGATCGGGCGCCGGGCCCATCAGGTCGCCGAGGAAAACGCCCTGGACCACATCGCCGGCTACACCCTGCTCAACGACCTCTCGGCCCGCGACCTGCAGTTCTCGACCCCGCAGTGGATGCCGGGCAAGGTGTTCGACGGCTCGGCGCCCTGCGGGCCGGCGCTCGTCACCCCCGACGAGGCCGGGCCGCACGACGCGATCGAGATCTCGCTGCAGCTGAACGGCGAGACGATGCAGTCGGCCTCGACCTCGGACCTGGTCTTCTCGATCCCCCGGCTGGTCGCGCATCTCTCCTCATTGATGACCCTGGAGCCCGGCGACCTGATCTCGACCGGGACCCCGGCCGGGGTTGGGAGCGTGCGGGAGCCGCGGGTCTGGCTGAAGCCGGGTGACGAGCTGGTGGTCGAGTCCCCGACCCTCGGCCGCCTCGAGACCCGAATCGGCTAGGGGACCAGGCCGGTCAGCCGGAAGCGCACGCGGCGGCGGCCGTGTCGCTTGACGATCGCCGTGAAGTGGCGTTCGCCGCAGACATGGAAGCTGAGCTGCTCCCGCGAGCCGG
Source organism: uncultured Solirubrobacterales bacterium (assembly GCA_963772265.1). Taxonomy (GTDB): domain Bacteria; phylum Actinomycetota; class Thermoleophilia; order Solirubrobacterales; family 70-9; genus Mayfieldus. The sequence goes on from CAVYWS010000010.1 coordinate 1,506, forward strand.
GGCCGTTGGAGTCACCGACCAGGGTGTTGTCCGGGCCGCGCAGCCGCAGGTCGAGGTTGGCCCGGTCCGGCCCTCTGAGCCTCAGCGTGAAGTCGCCGTCGCTGGGTGTCTGGAAGCGCTTCACCTTCTTGCGCGGCCTGCGGCGCCGGGGGAAGCGGCCCCGGCGCTTGTCGGCGACCGCGCCGCTCCAGGGATCGAGGGCATCGCGTTGGATCGCGGCGAAACCACCCGGGAGGTGGGGGTCGGGGAAGTTGGGCCACTCCCACGGCACCTGGAGGGTCGGGAAGGCGTTCTTGGCGAAGGACTCGGCCCAAGCCTCGCCCGGGTTGTCGTAGTAGCGCTGGTTCTCGTCGCCGGGGACGTAGCGGCCATCACCCACCCCCTTGCAGACGCCGGCGAAGCTGGCCCAGCGCTTCGGCCCCCAGTCGATCGCCGGGTTGGCGAAGGGGGCGTTGTTGCGGTGGTTGGCGATGTGATGGCCGTACTCATGCGCGAGTACGTAGTCGCGGGTCGCGTTGTCGGAGGCGGTGACGTCGTGGCCGCTGATCACCATCCGGTTCTCGTCGGGGAAGTAGCAGGACAACGCATTGGTGTCTCCGCAGTAAGTGGTCATCTCACCAAGCGTGGGATTGACCTCGTCGACGGTCAGGAGGTTCATCTCGTTCGAATGGGGCAGTTGGCCGAGAAAGGCGGCGATCGCCTCGGGAGCGGTGCAAGTCGCGGCGCAGCCGGGCGAGCGCTGGATGTCGACGCTGCGCCCGGCGCCGTCATTGACGCCGTAACGCGCCTCTGACTGCGACGCCGCCGCGCGGGCCTCCACGCGGCTGCTGTGCTCAATGACGAGATCGCGCAGCGGAACGCTCGGAGTCGGGACCGCGAAGGCTGCTTCCTGCAGCGCCCGGCGTGACGCCGCCCCAGCCGGAGCGGCGAGGAGCAGGGCGGCGGCGAGCGCGAACAGCCCCGCCGCCGCGGCCCTCAGGGCCCGGGGCCGGGGTCGATCTCGTTGCGGCCGGGCAGCGATGCCGAGCGCGGTGCGTGGGCGCCGCCGGGCCGGGCGGCGAGCGAGCGCGGAAGCGTCTTCCCTGCGCGCGAAAGACGGCTGTAGACGTCGGAGCCCCAGGCGACGCGAATCGGCGTGTAGTCGAGCAGCTCGCGCCAGGTGTCGGTCCCGATCACGCCATCGGCCAGCAGGCCCTTCTCCTGCTGGAAGGCGACCACGGCGTCGTAGGTCTGGCCCTTGAAGATCCCGTCGACGGCGAGGTCGTGGCCGGCTGCGATCAGATGCTCCTGCGCCCAGACCACGAGGTCCCCCTTGCTGCGGCGCTTGAGCATCGGCAGATCGGAGCTCGGCTGAAAGCCCCTCATCTTTCCCACTCGCCTCCCGAGCACGCCCCATTCGCGCCCGCTGGTCTCCTGCCACGACCACCAGCTTACGCCGGACGCACCGTAGTTGATGCCATACCTCCGGAATCTCTTGAGCTGCCTGCGTGGCGGGTTCTCGTAGGTCTGCCCGATCGGGTAGATCGGCCGCTGGAAGACGCGATTGAAGAGGTAGGTGTGGGCGTAGACCCGCCCGACGCTGGTCCCGATCGCCCTCCAGTACATCTGCGGCTGGTTGAACTGGGCCCCCTCGGGCCCGAGGAAGACCGAGTAGGGGAACGCCGGGTGATAGTCGACGTAGGGGAAGGCCGCCAGCGAGACCGGGAAGTTGGGGCCGATCCGGGAGCGCAGCTTGCGGATGTACCTGTCGGCCGAGGCGTAGCGGCCCTCGTACTGGCCCTCGGCGTCGATTATCAGGCAGTCGGCTCCCTTGGCCACCGCGGCGGCGCCGACGTTGGCTTCCTTGTATGGAGCGCGGCCGTAGACGAATTGCCAGGCGCAGACCTTGAGCCCGCCGGCGTGCAGGGAGGAGACCAGCGACTTGGTGAACTGGCGCCAGCCGCCGACGCCGTCGCCGGCCTTGACGTAGACGGTCCCGACATGGGAGCGCTTGGCGCGGGCGATGATGCCGGCCGCCGTGCCGCCGCTGGAGCGATCCACGTACCAGATCCACATCCCTTGGGCGTCGAATGCGCTCGCGTTGGCGGTCCCGCTGCCGGGCGGGGAGTCGGCACCCGCGGGCGGCGCGGCGGCGGCTCCGAGCGCAATCATCGAGGCAACCGCGCAGGCCACCGCCAAGCGCCGCGATCGCTTCGAGCCAAGCCATTGCGGAACTGCGGTCACGTCTTCTCCAACACGACGGCGCAGGTGGCGGTTCGGTCGCAGCGACGACCGACCTCGCCATCTGGCCCATGCATATGTGCAGATTTGCGGCAAGATTGCGTTATCGATCGGCGATGCCGAAGGGCCGCAAGATCTATCCCAGTCGGCGCGCGGGCTCAGCAGGTGAGGTGAAACGCGGCCGCCGTCCGGTCCGGGTCGAGCTGGCCGTAGCGCTGCACCGCGGCGGCCGTCGGCAGCGCCTCGACTTCGACCCCGCGGCGCCGCAGCGCCTCGATCACCGCCGGGTCGGGCTCGAGCCGGCCCTCGGCCCCGCAGCCGAGGACGAGGCGCTCGGGAAGCTCGTCGATCACCTCGTCGAGGTCCTCGAGCGCCAGCGAGTGGCCGTCGCGGCGCCACCAGTCCGGCACCACCCGGCCGGGCAGGACGATCAGGTCGCGCCGATGCTCGGTGCCGTCGACGACCATGCGCCCGAAGCTGTACCGCTCGATCGCGGCCACCGGTCGACGATAGCGCGGGCAGGGGCCCGCTGAGAGGCGCGTTTGTCGCGTTAGGGCCTGGCGACGGTGACCGCGAACGGCCCCGTGCCGCTGCGGCGCCGAACCTCGACCCGAACCGAGCCCTGGCCGCAGACGGTCATGGCGATCCGCTCCTCCGATCCGCCCGTGGCGGCCCGGTGAACGACACGCCGCCGCAGCCGCAGCTTGCGGTGATGACGCTTGACGCGCTTGCCGTGCAGCCTCTGGCCGAGCACGAAGAGGTCGTAGTTGGACCCCACCGGTCCGTCGAGGCGGATCTCGACCTGGCCGTCGTATGGGGTCGAGAAGGGGTGCTCGGCAGGGTTGCGGCGGCTGCGCCACATCGCGCCGTTCCAGGTCACGGTGGTCGGTCCGGTCCAGGGGTCGGTGATGTCGGCGCGCAGCTTGGCCAGCGAGGTGGCGCTTGGCTGCAGTAGCGACGAGTAGCCCCAGGGGACGTCGACGCCCGGGTAGTTGAGATGTGCGTTGGACTCCGCGAACGCCTCTCCCGGGTTCTCCCAGTAGTGGTTGCCCTCGTTGCCCGGGTAGAGGCTCCTCTTCCGCGCTCCCTGGCAGACCTGCTCGTAGCTTGCCCAGCGCTTTGCGCCGGTGTCGAGCGCCGGCCAGGGCGAGTTGAGGCGGTTGCCGGCTATGTGGTGGCCGTACTCGTGGGCGATCGTGTAGTCGCGTGGCACTCCGTATGCCTCGCCGTCCTCACCGGAGACGAACATCTCGCCGCTGAAGGGTGCGTAGCAGGCGAGCGCGTCGGGGCCGCAGATCGACCCGATCTCGCTGGGGGAGGCCACGTAGACCGACAGCGAGCCCATCTCCGGTCCATGGACGAGGCCCCCGAGGACGTCGACGACGCTCTGCATCTCGGCGTCGGAGTAATAGGCGGAGCTGACCTCGACCTGCTCGCCCCCGAGGACCGGAAAGGCGCGAGCATGACTCGGCGCGACCCGGCCGGCCCGCCGGGGCCCGATCAGAGAGTCGGGGAACCGTCCCCCGGGCCCGGGAAGCTGCAGGCTCGACTCGGCGCGATCGCGGTTCGCCGCAGCCGACGACGGCAGGGCGACGAGGACGCCCGCGGCGACGAGCAGGGCAAGCAGAGCCAGCCGTGCCAGGGACTGCCCCCGGTTCGAAAGTCGGGTCCGCTCGAGTGGGCCCACACCAACCCGATCGGAGCCGGGCAGCGCCGCTCGGAGTCAACTGGCCGGATGTCCAAGCGAATTCGTCGAGGCGCTAGCGTGGGCGGGGTTGCGCTCCTCGATCGGCAAGCGGACCTGCACGGCTGTCGGGCTCGGCGCCGGGCTCGCCCTGCTCGCCGCCGGGCAGACACCGCCGGCGGCCGCCGAGCACCGGCACAAGCCGCTCGTTTTCGTCAACGGAGACTCGCTCGCGGTCGGCACCAGGCCGTATCTGCCCGGCGACCTGCGCGGCTTCAACCTGCGCCAGTCGACATCGATCTCCCGCCATGCTCCGCAGGGCGTCGCGCTGCTGCGTGACATCGGCAGGTTCCCCCGCGTCGTGGTGATGAGTCTCGGCACCAACGACGACCCGAGGGCGGTCGACAGCTTCCGCTCGGCCGTTCGCTCGACGATCCACCTCGCCGGCCGGGATCACTGCGTCGTCTGGGTCAACATCGTCCGCCCCCCGGTCGCCGGCGCCGCCTACGCCGGGTACAACCGGGTGCTGGCAGAGGAGAACCGGCGGCACCGAAACCTGCGCGTGGTCAAGTGGACGCGGATCGTCCGCCGCCACTCGCTCCCGCTTTCCTCCGACGGGGTCCATCCCGACGCCAACGGCTACCAGGTGCGGGCCAAGGCGATCGCCAAAGAGGTCAGACGCTGCGCAAGAACTCGATCGAGACGTTGAGCACGGCACCCACCGGCGCCATCAGGTCAAGCACCTCTCCGGCGATCAGCGCCCGCAGGTAGCTGGGGCGAGGAAGCCCGAGCCGGCCCCAGTTCACGGCCGGCGACGGCAGGGTCCGCAGCGGCTGCGGCGCCCCACCGCCGGTCGCGCCGAGACCAGGCCCCGGGGCCGCGGCCGAGGTACCGGCAAAGCAGTTGAGGATCCCCTCGGCGACGAGCTGGGCCCGGCGCGCATAGCCCGACGGAGTCGCGTGCACGCCGTCGGGACCGGTCAAGCCCGGATCGGAGAGCACAGCAGCGTGCCAGTCGACGAGCTCGGCCGGCTGGGAGCCGGTGGCGAAGCTGCGCACCACCTGGTTCAGCCCGTCGATCGATACCCCGTTGTAGGGAGGGCGGTTCAGGGTCGCGACGACGATGCAGCGGTCGCCCACAAGCGACCGCACCGCGTCGAGGTCGGAGGCCAGGGCCTGCGGCTGCGCGGGATCGTCGTTGGTGCCGAGGTCGAAGACGACGACCCGGTCGCCGGGCTGAAGGCGGGAGCCGAGGATCTGCACGCCGGTCGAGCTGGGGCGGCTGGTCCGGGCGTCGACCGTGAGCGGGATCCCCCGCAGAAGCCCCTTCAGGTACGGCGAGGTTCCGACCTCGAGGCTGTCCCCGACCACCAATACCCCGCCGTTGGACGCCGCTGCCGGGGCCGCCGCGGCGCCGATCACGCAGGCCGTTGCGGCAAGAGAACGGATCAGGAGGCGAATCCTTCGCCGTCCTTGCGTCATTTTGGGGATGGGAGCGGGCAAAAAGCCGGACGAATGGCCGGATATCCAGGAGGCAGATTCGCCCTTCTGTGGCAGACTCGCAGCAGCAGTTCTGGCGTAGGCAGAGATGATCTCAGGGACGACTCTCATCGGTCTCATCGGGGCGGATATCCGCACCTTCTTCAGCGACTGGTATCCGGTCTTTGGAGTCTTCTTCATGGCCGCGCTGCTGGCGGTCTTCATCCTCATCTACCGGGGGACCCTCGGCGCCACCCGGCCGGAGACGGTCAAGTCGACCAAGGGCGGGCCGGTGCTGTGGGAGGAGGTTCAGGGAGTGGACGCCGCGAAGGCGGAGCTGATCGACGTCGCGGAGTGGCTCAAGGACCCCGACCGCTTCGAGGCCCTCGGTGCCCGCGCCCCCCGCGGGGTTCTCCTCTACGGGCCGCCCGGGACCGGCAAGACGATGCTCGCCCGAGCGGTGGCCGCGCAGGCCGGAGTCGACTTCTTCTCAGCCTCGGGCTCGAGCTTCGTCGAGATGTTCGTCGGCCGCGGCGCGGCGAGGATCCGACGACTCTTCAGGGAGGCGCGGAAGGCGGGGCGGGCGGTGATCTTCATCGACGAGCTCGACGCGGTCGGCGGCCATCGCGGCGCCGGCGGGGGCGACGGCGGGACGAGCGAACGCGAACAGGCACTGAACCAGCTTCTGGTCGAGCTTGACGGGTTCGAGCGCGACCCCGGGACGGTGATCGTGCTGGCGGCCTCCAACAACGTCGAGAAGCTCGATCCGGCCCTGCTGCGGCCGGGGCGCTTCGACCGCCAGGTGCTGGTCGCCCCTCCGGACCGCCGCGGCCGCGAGGCGATCCTGCGCGCCCACGCCCGCAACAAGCCCCTGGGGCCGACCCTCGACCTGACCGACGTCGCCCGCAAGACCACCGGGATGACGGGCGCCCAGCTCGCCAACGCGCTCAACGAAGCGGCGATCATCGCCGGTCGCATGGGCCGGGAGTGGATCGCGCGCGAGGACCTCGACGAGGCGCTGCTGCGCCAGTCGGTCGGCTCTCAGCAGGCCCGGCGTCTGACCGACACCGAGCGCCGGATCGTCGCCTACCACGAGGCGGGCCATGCGCTCTGCAGGCGCCTGGTCGGGCTCGACCCGCCGGAGATCATGAGCATCGTCCCGCGCGGCCCGGCGCTCGGCTTCGTCGCTCACTCGCCGAGCGAGGACCGTTATCTGAACTCGCGCAAGCAGCTTCTCTCCGAGGTGGTCTGTGCGCTCGGAGGCCGGGCCGCCGAGGAGGAGGTCTTCGGCGAAGCCTATTCCGGGGCCGCCGATGACCTCGCCCGGGTGCACCGGATCTGTGTCCAGATGGTCACCGAGTTCGGGATGACCGTCGCCACCGAACCACTGGAGGGATCGCCGCTGGCGCTGCCGATCGGCGACTACTCGATCTCCGACCAGACCCGGCGCGACGTCGACCTCAACGCCCAGTCGCTGGCCGAGATGGCCTTCAGCCGCGCCCGCCAGCTGCTGGCGCTGAACCGCCGCTGTCTCGACAACCTGGCGGTCAACGTGCTCGAGCGCGAGACCCTCACCCGGGAGGACCTCGACGGCATCTTCGACGCCCACGAGCTCAACGCCGCGCTGCTTGCCGGCGACGAGCTCCCGGCGGCGCTCGGGAGCCAGGCCGAAGCGACCCCGGCGCACCTCGCCTCCGAGCCCTCCGAGCCAGGCCAGTCCGAGCCCCCGCCGACTGAGCAGTAGGGCGCCCCGAACGTCAAGCCCGAGCTGGCAAGGGTCCGCAGCTCGCCGGCTAGCGGAATCCGCCTCCCTGCTGGTGGCCCCGCCGCCTGCCGGGATGGCATGGCCGCCCTCCTTCGTCGACGGGCTGGCCCGTCGTGTCGACGAAGGACCAGTGAAATGACTTCGGGGCCAGGCGCAGGAAGAGGACGCCGAAGCTGGCGGCGGTGGCGAACTGACTGTGCCGTGCGCGCCGGGCGGCGACCGAGAACAGCTGGTAGCCGCCGGTTCCGACGGTGAACTGGGTGATTCCGCGCCTGCGGGAGAAGGTCCCATCCGGCCGCTGGGGAGCAAAGCGCTCGTAGATGTGGTCGTGTCCGTTGAGGACCACGTCGGCCCCGCCCCGGTACAGCGCATTCCAGAGCCTGCCCGTGTCCTGATGCTCCTCATGCAGGCCGGAGGAGAAGCGGGGGTGGTGCATGTATGCCAGCACGCACCGCCCACTCTTGCGGCGGAGGTTCCGCCGCAGCCACTTCAGCTGGCGCGAGTGGGCGCGGCAGGAGACCTGGTCGCAGTTGGAGTTGAGGGCAACGAGGTGCCAGCTCCCGAGGTCGAACGAGTACCAGCCCCGCCGCCTGCGCCCCGCGCGGCCCCTGCGCTTGCCCGCGCCGTTCCAGTAGTCCCAGTAACCCTGAGCGTGGACGTCGTCGTATTCGTGGTTGCCGATCGCGGGGTGGCTGATCCGGCGCCAGCGGCCCCAGCTGAGGTCAAAGGAGCCGAGAAAGCCAGCCAGCGTCCCGCCGTCGTCGTACTGCAGGTCGCCGAGCGGCAGCACCGCCGAGACCCCAGTGCCGGCGATCAGGTTGGAGGTCGCAAGCTGCTGGCAGAAGCCTGCCGTCCCCAGGCCCCGGTTGAAACGGTCATTGGAGCTGCCGCAGGCGATGTCGCCGGCGGCGGCGATCAGGGGCGGTGGCGGTGGCGGACGTGACGCCGGCGCTCCCGGCTGGCCCCCGCAGGAGCCGGCGACGCGCTGGCTGAGATCCCCCGAAGTGCTGGGGCTGTACCAGAAGTCCCCCGAGTAGGTGCCCGTGATTCTGTGCGCGCCCGCCCCCAACGAGGAGGTCGCGAACCTGGCGACGCCATCGTCGTCGAGAGGCGAGACGCCCAGCCGGGTCGGCCCATCGGCGAAGGAGACGGTCCCGAACGGCGTCGGCTCGACCGGCGTGCCGAGGGGAGAGGACACCCTGGAGACGAAGACGATCGTTCGGCCCGCGCAGACCGGGTTGGCCGACGAGCCGATCGTCGCATTGGTGGGCAGCAGCGCCGCCGACGCGGGGCTCGCCCCGAGCAGGGCAAGCAGAAGCGTCGGCAAACCGACCTCGAGGAGCGTTTGTCGCCGGATCGAGACCTCCCTCGGCGCGGGCGCCGGGTCCCCCGGGTTGCTCAGCTCGCGACCCGGAGGACCCACCCGCCGTTTGCCTCAGGGCGCGCCTACTTGGCTCGGCTGATGCTCCCCTTCGCCTTCAGCGTCTTGGCACAGATCGCGGTCGCGATCGCCGTATGGGACTCGGTTCCACCCTGGTTGCTCACCGTGCCCTGCCAGGCATTGTTGAGCGGACCGCTGTCGATCAGTCCTTCAATGTTCTGGCCGCCGGTACTCACACGGATGCCGCCGCCGAGCACCCTCGTCTTGCGGGGACATGTTGCTGGGTTGACATTGAGGGTCTGATTGGCGGGGATGACCGTCTGATTGGTGACGTAGATGAGCGGGCCGGCGCCGACCGTGTTGACCTGCGCGCCGTGCGACAGCGATTTGAGGCCCAAGCCGCCGAAAACACGTCCAGAGCTGACTCCTGCGGTTGCCAGAACCAGGGCGATGATCGCCACGATCAACGCCGGTCCAGGCATCCACCTGGTGGTGCGTGCCATCCGAACTGCCTCCTTCACCCCCCGTTCTGGCCCCCCTAACTGGGCGCAAAGTGGGGCTTTCCGCCAAGCACGTCCGACCCTATCCCCGCGGTCACAGCGAAGTCAACATGAAGTCAACAATTCAAACGAGGGTGAAACGCGAAAAACGAGGGTGAACCGGGCTCATGGCCAAGGCCTCGCGCGGCCTGAGGTCAGGCGAGATACTGCGCGGGCGATGTCGCAGGAGAACGTCGAGAGCGTCCAACGCGCCGTCGAGGCGTGGAATGCCGATGATCTGGACGCCTTTTTGGCCGAGCTCGATCCCGACGTCGAGTGGCACCCTGCGATCGAGCCGGGCCTTGAGGGAAGGGCAACTATCTACCGAGGTCATGACGACGCGCAAAAGGTTTGGAGGGAGAACCGCGGCGAGGCGTGGGAACGCCTCACCAATCGGCCTCAGGAGTTCCGCGACCTCGGCGAGTCGGTCCTCGCGCTCGGTCACATGGACTTGGCTGCCCGGACGACCGGCATCGAGTTCAGCCAGGAACTCGGAGAAGTCTTTGACTTTCGAGCGGGGAAGATCGTTCGCATCCGCGACTTTCTGACTCATGCGGAGGCCCTCGAAGCCGCCGGGCTGTCGGAGTAGGCGATGTCGCGGGAGAACAGCAGCGCGTTGAGGGGCGCGATCTCTGATGGGCGGTGCCGGGCTCGAACCAGCGACCTCCTGCTTGTAAGGCGCGATGCTGATGCGCCCTCAGAGTGAGCGCGATTGGCTTCGGGCCCGGGACTCCTCATGTGTGAAGCGGTTGCGCTGTGTGCGCTCGTCGCGGCGACGATGCGAGGCACTCGCACGATCGAAAGGCGGATCTCAGTCCGACCTGCCCGCCCCCGCCGGGGCGGGCGATGACGCGGGGCGAGGGGCGGCGGGGCGGGTTGGCCGCGCCCGCGTCCGCCCGTAGCGGATCGCGAGCAAGACGACGATCGGCACTGCGCTAAGGACGACCATGACGCTGAACCAGCGACTCGCTCCGTCAGTCCCCGATCCGAACGAGTGCAGGACCGCCAAGAGGTAGACGAGCACTGTCGCGCGGTGGAGTTGGCGCCAGCGACGGGGCCCGATTCGCTTGCGCAAATAGAAGGTTGGCCCCAGCACGAGCGCGAGATATCCGGCGAGGATCCCGAGTCCGGTCCACAACGGGCGATAGGCGAGCGTGAACGGGACACTGATCCCGCTGATGCCCGGGTTCAGGTAGGAGTCGCCCAGCAGCAGGACGCCATGGGCGCCGATCGCTGTGAGGCCGGCGAGGGTGATCTGCTGGTGGACCCTGACGAGATTGCGTTTGAGGCCGGGACGGCGGGAGATGTTGGCGGCCATGAACAGGCCAAGGACGACCGCGCTCGCGATCAGCAGAAACGCCACGATCCCGGCCGCCCGTGAGGCAAGCCACCAGGAATAGTTGGCTGGATCCGGCTCAGTCACCGCGTTCTCCTCCACGGCCCTCGGGTTCGCGCTCTCCCGGGGCCGGCACGGTCTTTGACGGCGACGTCGCCGAGGGCCCCTGGACCCCTACCTTGGTCGGGCCGCTGAACATCGTGTAGGCAGCGAGTCCGGCGAGGGCGAGGACGACGAGGACGGCGACGATTCGCAGCCTCAGGCTCGTACCGGCGGCAGGTGCCGCGACGGGGGCGGAAACGGTGGGGCTCATGGCGGCACGGGGGAACTGCGGCTGACGATCTTCGTCGCCTGTTTGGTCTGTGCACCCTTGGCCAGCGGCTGGCTCGTTGTGGAAACCGCCGGCCCGGGGCCGAGCGCCGGGTCCCGGCCGTTCCGCACCTGTATCGCAAGCAGCGTCAGGACGACGAAGAAGAGCCCCAGGGCGGCCGTGATCACGGCGAGCGGACTCGGCAGGGGCCGGCGCTGCGGGCTCGGCGCCGGCCGCTGGGATGGAGGCGGATGCTCGGCGGAGGGCGGAGGGGCTGGTGTGTCGGGGGTCTCGGTCATCTGCCTCTCGCTAGTTCTCTCCGCACACCTTGAAGCCGTAGCCGCGGGCAAATCCGGTCAGAGTGCGGCTGAGGTCGTCGAGCTCACCTCGCAGGCTGCGCAGCCGGGGCAGGTCCACGGCGGCAAGCGCGTCGCGGATCTGGCGACGCAGTGCCAGCTGGCGCCGGATCACATCGAAGATGTTGGTGCGAACCAACTGTTTCTCTTGCGGCGGCACCGGGATCGTCTCGATCTGTCGCAGCTCCGTCTCGCCTGAGTTGATGTCGTCGTCGTAGGCCTTCGCGGCCTCCTGGGCATCGGCTGAAGAGCCGACCCGCTCTCGCGCCGAGTTTCGCTCGGGGTCAAGGCTGCTGCAGACGCGGTCGACCCTTGCGACGTAGGCCCGCCGTGCCGGATCCGTCACCGGGGTGACGGGCACGGGGGTCCGGGCGGTCGTCGGCGTAGGGGACGTCTGGGTTGAGGGATTCTGGGCGGACCCTTCTTGCTCTCCCCGGCGGGTATCACCGCCGCAACCGGCGAACAGGGCAAGTGCCGCCGTGCTTACGGCGACGATTGTGAGCGAAGCGTGGAGGAGTCATCGCAGCGGTTACGGATAGACCTGCTCGCCCGTTTCTTCGTCGATCACGATAATCGCAACCGACGGGCAGATCTCGGCCGCTTCCATGATCAGCTCCGGGGGCCCGTCGCCGATCACATGCGCCGTGTCATTGAGGGCAAACACCGTCGGCGCGACCTCGACGCAATCGCCATGGGCAGCGCAGACGTTCTCATCGACTTGCGGTACGTACTTCATCGTCGCTCCTCTCCGTGGAGGTGGTGGCTGTCTCGATCTGCTCGCGCAGCGCAGGCACCGCTCGCGGCCGGCCCACGGCCATTCCCGCAATCGGCGTCCCGCCGCGGATCATCAATGCGGTGAAGTCCCGGGCGTCGGGGTCGCCGTCGATCTCGATCTGGTCGGCTTCGCGGGCGTCGCCGACGAGCTGGACTCGGAATCCGTACTGGTCCGTCCAAAAGGACGGCAGGGCGGGAGGGGTCGGCTCGAGGCCGATGATCGCGCGGGCCACCTGTGCGCCCTGGCGGGCCGCTGCTTCCCAGTGTTCGCTTCGCTCGTGGTCGCCGGTCGCCGGGTTGAAAGGCCGAGCCACGTCACCGGCGGCGTACACGCCGGGGGCTTCGGTCCGCCGGTGGGATCAGCCTTCACACCTTCCGGGTCGAGTCCGCTTCCCTCCAGCCACTCAGCCGCCGGCTTGATCCGATTCCGATCACCAATTCGTCGCATTCGATCTGTCGTCCGTCGGTGAGCTGAACCCACTCGGCGCCGGTGGGACCCTCGCCGAACCTCGCCACCTGGGCGGAGAGCATGACGTCGACTCCCTCGGCACGATGCAGCTTCACGAACCAGCGGCAAGACTGGACCCAGCACCCGCAGCAGCGGAGCGGGCGCGGCTTCGAGGACCGTGACCTCGACTCCCAGCCGCCGTGCGGTGGCCGCAACCTCGAGCCCGATGAAGCCAGCGCCGACCAAGATAAGCCGGTGCCCGGCCGCAGGGCGTCGCGGAGCCGCATGGCGTCCTCGGTGGTGCGCAGCGGGTGGGCATTTGGGAACTGCTCCGTGCCGGGAAGCTTACGGGGGCGGCTACCCGTCGCAATGACCGCGGCCTCGTAGCGAAGAGTCGGGCCCGAGGCGAGGATCAGGGTGTTGATGCCGGGGTCGAGGGCTACCGCCTTCTCTCCCGGCAGCAGCTCCACGTCTTGCTCGCGGTACCAGCCGAGCGGCCGGAAATTGAGCGTCGCCGGATCCCGCTCCCCGGAGAGCACATCTTTGGACAGTGGGGGTCGATCGTAGGGAGCGCGCTCCTCTTCGCAGACGATGCGGATGGGCCATCGAACCCGTGCCGGCGCAGCGTCTCGCAACACCGCTGTGCGGCGAGCCCACCGCCGGCGATCACGATGCCGTCGCTCATCCTCGTCGCCTGACAGTGCTGGAGGTCCGGTCGACCATGGCTGGACCGTAACCCGCAGACACACTGAAGAGCCGGAGGCTGCATGTTCGAGTCCCGCCGCTCCCGTTCTCAGTGTGTCGCGTAAATGCAGGGGTTTCTGCTTCGCTTGGGGAACAGCTCCACGGCGACGGTAGCCCGACAACTCAATACGGTGTAAGTGCGGACTCGGCGTGGTCGAGGAGTCATGTCCACGGGGAAACGTCGAGACACAACTCGTATCCTTCAGTCGCTAAGGGCGAAGCCGAGATCATCCCGCAGCCCTACCTCAACCTATTAGCGGCGGGCGGAGATGGAGCCCGGGCGAGCCGGGGTTTGCGCCGCGAACGCGGGCGGGCGCCGGTAAGACCAAATCCGAGCCACGAACAGGACGAGAATCACCGGAGCTGTAAGCGCGAACCACCAACGCAGCCAGACAGTGGAGGCGTCGGTGCCAGCTCCAAACGTGTGCACCACGGCCAGGACATAGACGACGATGATCAGCCGATGGGCACGACGCCAAAGTCGCGTGCCGACCTGCCGCCAGACGTAGAAGCTGAGGCCGAAGATCGCCGCGAGGTAGGCGGCGATGTTTCCCAGGCCGGTCCACACGGGCCGGTAGGCCATGGAGAAGGGAATTGCGATCCCATCGATGCCAGGGCGAAGCCAGGGGTCGCCGAGCAGGGTGATGCCATGCAACCGCTATTGCGACAATCGCGGTCACCGCCATCTGCTGGTGATTGCGCTCAGGGTGGGGCTTCGCACGATGCGTCCCGCCACCATCAACGCCAGCGCGGCAGAGGCAGTCACCAACACCACCGCCACCAGCCCGGCGGCACGGCTCGCGAGCCACCATCCGTGCGATCCGATCGCGTCGCTCATCGGTCTCCGGGGCGCTGTCGAGCGCCCATCGCCCTCCTTGCTCGAACTAACGAGATCGTCGCACCCGCGGGGCAAAGGAAAGGCAAAGCCGAGGCTCCGCTTTGCCGAAGCTTTGCCCGTTGGTGGGGCGTTCCTTCCACGGACACCGATATGACCTGCATGACCGCAAGAAGGAGAGTCCAATGAAGCATTTTCTGTTCGCGCTCCTGGCGGCGCTTGCCGCATCCCTGGCGCTGTACGCCTCGATCGCCTTGGCCAGCCTGCTGAAGATGTCCGTGGCCCGCCAAGCTGTCACGAAGAAGGCCAGTCAAGCCTGTGCAGGCAGCTGCGATGCCTCGGGCGCGAAGAGCTGCACGAGGCTCTCGAGCAAGAAGGTCTCGTGCATCGCATACGTGCGCCGTACGACCCAGGTCTGCAGCGACAAGATGATCGTCACCCGCAGCTCGGGCGGTGGGCTGAAGGTCAAGGGCGATCGGTATCCGGCGGGCTGGGCTTGCGTAGGTTGACCGCGCTTCACTGCCGCGAGCACGAGCCGCTGCTCGCACGCGCCGGCGTGAACCTCGGCTTCCCGCCGCCATGGGCCACTCGACGAGGGCTGATGAGTAGACAGCACGCCCGCATTACGTCTCGGGAGAGGAGCGTGCGGGTCTGGCGAGACATCGAGCTAGATGCTCGGCGCGCGTCGGGTAGCAGCTTGAACGCCGCGTTCCAGGACATCGAGCGCGGGCCCTCCGCGTCGTTCGCACGATCCGTGCGATGCGCGGTCACCGCCTCCTCAGCGATCAGGAATCGACCCTCGAATCCGTCAGTAGTTGACCTCAGCGCGGCGGCGTGGAGCCGGTCAGGGGGTCGGCGGTACCCGAATGCGCGCAGGGTCGTGCAGTGGGCCGATGCGCTCGACGCTGCCGTCGTCCTTGACGATCAGGCCGCCATGCTCGGCGAGGAACTCGCGAGCGCCATCGGGCCCGCTCAGCAGGGCTGCCTTTGCGAGTACATCGGCCTCGAGCGCGGTCGGAGCGCGGGCTGCCGCGCAAATCAGGCCTGTCCAGGCCGGCTTGCCGCTGGCCGGGTCGATCAGGTGGTGAGCGTGGCTGCCGTCCGGGTGCCGCCAGAGACGCGCATCGAGCCCGGAGGTGGCGACGGCCCCGCGCCGGAGATTGAAGGACTCTGCGGCGGTGCCGCTGAGCGGATGGCGGATCTCCAGCTCGACCGGCTCGCTGTCCGGGATCCTGCCACCCACCCGGACATCCCCGCCGCAATCGATGGCGTAGCGCGCGTAGCCCGCCAGCCGCCGCCCGACCAGGTCGGCAGCCAGCCCCTTGCCGATGCCGCCGCTGTCGAGTTTCACCCCGGGAGGCCGGCGGATCACTCCGGCGTCTTGGAGCACCTGGATCGAGCGCCATGTCGCCCCCGACTCGGGGCGGGCCGGTCGCCGTGGCGGGGCCGTGGCGAGGGCGGGTTCGAGCGGCGCGGAGGCGGTTCCGCTGCGTGAGGTCGCGTAGCCCGCTGCCTCAAGCTGGGGCAGGAGGGTCGGGTCGACCAGCCCCCCGGTGCGCTGGGCCGCCCACAACCCTGCGCCCACGGCTGCCCGCAGCAGCGCGGAGGCGGGAACCTCTTCGCGGGGATCCTGGTTGAGGCGCGAGAGCTCGCTGTCGGGGCGGAAGCGGGACAGCCGGCGGTCGAACTCCGCCAACTGCTCCTCGACAGAGGACGCGATCACCTCCGGGTCGGGATCCGCATCATTGATTCGCGTGCCGACCAGCACCCGGATCTCGGTCCCCATCGTGCAGAAGCGGCGCTCGAACAACCCGCAGATCTTGACTGGCGGCCAGGATCATTGCCAGGGAGGGCTCTGATTGGGGGCCGATTTGGACACCACAGAGCCGGGTGAACAGCTATCTCCAGACGCAGGCGGACCTCGTGCCGATGCAGGGAATTCGGAGAGTGGGCGGTGCCGGGCTCGAACCAGCGACCTCCTGCTTGTAAGGCAGGCGCTCTCCCAACTGAGCTAACCGCCCCGATACAAGGTCGAGTGTAGGGCCCGGCCGCTGGGGCGATCGCTGGCTAGCGGCCGCCGGTGTCGGGAACCGGCCCGCCCAGCGGTACGCCCTCGGCGGCGATCTCGTCGATCCGGGCCAGGTCCTCGTCGCTGAGCTCGACGTCGGCGGCCTCGAGGCTCTCGGCGATGTGGTCGGCGTTGCGGGTGCCGACGATCGCCGCGTGCACGGCCGGGTTGGCGAGCGTCCAGGCGAGCGCCAGCTGGCTCACGGTGTGCCCACCCTCGCGAGCCAACTCGGCGAGCCGCCGCACCGCAGCGACGTTTCGTTCCAGATTCTCTCCCTCGAAGAGCTCGCTCTCGCCTCGCCAATCGCTCTCGGGGAAGCTGGTGTCCTCGTCGATTGCGCCGGTCAGCAGCCCGTGGCCCAGCGGGCCGTAGACGAAGACGCCGATGTCGTGCTCGAGGCAGTAGGGCAGGACCTCGTCCTCGATGTCGCGGCGAAACAGGTGGTAGGGCGGCTGCAGGGTCTCGACCGGGCGGGTCTGCGAGAACTCGGCGATCTCGGCGGCATCGAAGTTGGAGACGCCGATATGGCGGATCTTGCCGGCGTCGACCAGCTCCTGCAGCGCCTCGGCCGTCTCGGAGAACGGCGTGTCGAAGTCGGGCCAGTGCACCTGGTAGATGTCGATGTGGTCGACGCCGAGGGCCTCGAGGCTGCCGTCGACGCCCGCGCGCAGCCATTCCGGGCTCGAGTCCCGGACCAGACTGCCGTTCTCGATCCGCAGCCCGCCCTTGGTCGCGATCACGAGCTCGTCGCGGCTCGAGCGCAGCTCGTCGGCGAGGGCGCTGCCGAGCAGCCGCTCCGACTGCCCCCAGCCATAGCCCTGGGCGGTGTCGAAGAAGTTGATCCCGAGCTCGCGGGCGCGGCGGATCGCCGCCACCGCCTCGCGCTCGTCGAAGTTACCCCAGTCACTGCCGAGCTGCCAGGTGCCGAAGCAGATGCGAGAGACCTCGAGCCCCGTCTTCCCCAGCGTCGTCATCGCGCTCATCGACCCCTATCTTCCCACGGGCCGTCGGCTCGATACACCTCGGCCGCACGGGCGGTCCCGGCGCGGAATAGGGTCTCCCCGCATGGACCTCGGGATCAAGGGCAGGACGGCGCTTGTGCTGGGCGCGAGCCGCGGCATCGGGCGAGGAATCGCCGCGGCGCTGGCGCGCGAGGGCGCCCGGGTGGCAATCGCCAGCCGCACCCCGGAGGCGCTGGTCCAGGCTGCGGCCGAGATCGACGGAGAAGTGCGGACCTTCGGCGCCGAGACCGGCAACCTCGAGCACCTCGCGGGGGTCCCGTCCCAGGTCGAGCAGGAGCTGGGGCCGATCGAGATCCTCGTCACCAACACCGGCGGCCCGCCGCCCGGCGGAGCCCTCGACAACGACCTCGCAGAATGGCAGGCCGCCTACAACTCGCTCGTGCTTGCGCCCCGGGTCCTGGTCGAGAAGGTGCTCCCCGGGATGCAGGCCCGCCGCTGGGGGCGGATCGTCAACGTCGGCTCGAGCTCGACCCTGCAGCCGATTCCCGAGCTGAACCTCTCCAACGTCCACCGCGCCGCGGCGGTCAGCTTCTTCAAGACCCTGGCCGGCGAGCTCGCCCCGGACGGGATCACGGTCAACACCGTGGCCACGGGGATGTTCGCCACCGAGCGCCTCGCCGACACGCGCGGCTCGCTCGACGCGGCGCGCGAGGTCGCCCGGCGGCAGGTCCCGGCCGGGCGGCTCGGCGAGCCGAGCGAGTACGGCGACCTGGTCGCGTTCCTCTGCTCGCGAGCGGGCCGCCTACCTGACCGGGGCGGTGATCCCGCTCGACGGCGGCATGGTCCGGGCGCTTTAGGGCGGCCGCGAACCGTCAGGCGGGCGCCGGCGCGGCGCGCAGGCCGCCGCGCCGCGACGCCACCGCGATCCAGACCGCCCCGGCGACCATCATCGCCAGGCTCTCGAGCTGTGCCGCGGTCAGCCCGGCGAAGACGTGGTCGTTGCGGCGCAGGAACTCGACCAGGAAGCGCTCGGTCCCCGCGTACATCAGATAGACCGCGAACAGCACCCCGGCCCGGAAACGGTCGCGCAGATGCCAGAGGATCAGCGCGCCCAACCCCATCGCCAGGGTCTCGTAGATCGGGGTCGGGTGGACGGTGTGCCGGGTCGGAAGAGTCCCGTCCGGATAGGACATCGCCCAGGGGCCGTCCCAGTTCTTGCCGTAGTCGCCGTCGCCGGAGAGCTGGCAGCCGATTCGCCCGATCGCGTATCCGATCGCCAGCCCCGGGGCGCAGAGATCGAGCAGGGTGAGCCCGAGAAAGTCCCGGTACCAGGCCCAAGCCAGCACCGCCAGGGTGCCGCCGATCGCTCCGCCGTACCAGACCAGCCCCGAGCCGGAGAAGATCTCGTTCGAGCTGTAGGCGTTGTTCTGGAGGATGTAATAGACCCGCGAGCCGACGACCCCGCCGACCAGGGCGGCGAAGATGATCTCGTAGGCCCAGTCGACCGGCTTGCCCAGCTCGCCGAGCCGGCGCCCGACCACCGCCCCCGCGGCGAGGAAGGCGAGCGCGAACATCAGCCCGAAGGTGTGGATCGTGATGCCGCCGATGTCGAGGTCGGGATACACGCTGAATGGCCCCGGCGAGAATCGAACTCCCGTCTCCAGGATGAAAACCTGATGTCCTGACCGTTAGACGACGGGGCCGCCCAGCCCAAGTCTAGGCAGCGTGCCCGCCCCTCAGGCGAGCAGGCGTTCGAGCAGGGCCTTCTGCGCGTGGAGCCGGTTCTCCGCCTGGTCCCAGACCGCCGAGCGGTCGCCGTAGAGCATCTCCTCGCTGATCTCCTCGCCCGGGTGGGCGGGCAGGCAGTGCAGGACGATCGCCCGTTCGGCCGCCCCCGCCAGAAGGTCGCCGTCGATCCGGTAGGGGGTCAGCGCCGCAACCCTGCTCTCGGCATCGGACTCGTCGCCCATGCTCACCCAGACGTCGGTGTAGACGGCGTCGGCTCCCTCGACGGCGGCCTGCGGGTTCTCGGTGAGCACGGCGCCGTGACCGTCCTCGAGCGCGTAGCCGTCGGGCGAGGCGATCCGAACCTCGACCCCGGCCAGCCCGCCGAGTATCGCCAGCGAGCGGGCGACGTTGTTGCCGTCGCCGACATAGGCGAGCCGCAGCCCCTCGAGCTCGCCGAAGCGCTCCTTCAGGGTCAGCAGGTCGGCTAGCGCCTGGCAGGGGTGGTGCGACGGCGTCAGCCCGTTGATCACCGGCACCGAGGCCGAGTCGGCCAGCTCGGAGACGATCGTGTGCGAGCCGGAGCGGATCACGATCGCGTGGACGTAGCGAGACAGCACCCGCGCGGTGTCGGCGACGGACTCCCCGCGCGCCAGCTGCAGCTCGTCGCCGCGCAGGACCACCGGCGTCCCACCCAGCTCCGCGACCCCGACCTCGAACGAGATCCGGGTCCGCGTCGAGGGCTTCTCGAAGACCAGGGCGACGCTTCGTCCCTCGATCGCGTCGCGACCCTCGCCGTCCTGGCGCCCGCCCTTCAGCTTCTCGGCGCGGTCGAGCAGCGAGTCGAGATCCTCGCGGCTGAGCTCCTCCCCGGTCAGAAAATGGCCCTTCAAGACGCGGATACTACGCGGGTGCAGATCCACGTCGTCAGCTGGAATCTGTTCCACGGGCGCGACGAGCCGCCGGGCCGGGCGCTGCACAGCTGGCGCTCGCGACTGCTCAAGTTCACCGAGCGCGGGCCCGAGTACGCGCAGGTCAACCGCAGCCTGTTCGCCGAGTTCGCGACGGCGCTCAGCGCGATGCGCTGGGACGTCGCCCTGCTCCAGGAGTGCCCGACCCGCTGGGGCCCGCGGCTGACCGAGGCGCTGGGCGCCGAGTCGCACCGGGTGCTGACCTCGCGCAACCAGTTCTCGCCGCTGAGCGGCTGGCTGGCGGAGGTCAACCCCGACCTGATCGCCTCCTGGGAGGGCGGCTCGAACCTGACCCTGGTACGCGGGGCGCTGCTCGGCGGCTCAGAGCCGGCGATCGCCGAACGCCGCGAGCTGGTGATCCACGAAGGCCGCCCGGAGCGCCGAACGATGGCCTTCACCCGTACCGCGGCCGGTCTCTGCGCCGCGAACCTGCACGCGACCAACGACCGCCCCGAGATCGCCGGGCCGGAGGTGCTGAGGGCGGCGGCGACCGCGGTCGAGTGGGCAGCCGGGGCCCCGCTTCTGTTCGGCGGCGACCTCAACCTGAGGCCGGCAGAGCAGCCAAAGGTGTTCGAGCGGCTTGCGCGACGAGTATGGCCTCGAGCCGCCGACCGCCCCCGATGCGATCGATCACCTACTTGCCCGCGACATCGAGATCCTCGAGAGGCCCGCCCGCCTTCCCCATCCCGAGGTCGAGCGGCCCCCGGACTTCCGCGGCCCGCTCGGGCTCTGGCGCCGCGAGGCGGGGCGGCGGATCCGGCTCTCCGACCACGCGCCGGTCGGCGCCGCATATGAGCTGGCCGAGCGGCGGTTAGTTCTTCTTCAGCTTGATCCGCTTGGACGCGCTGACGGGGTCGCCGCTTGTCGGCGCGAAGGTAACGACGGCCTTGACCCGGACCTTGCCGGTGTCGAACAGCTTTTCCTTCTTGCGACCCTTGGACTTGATCTTGAGGCGATAGGTGCCGGCCTTGGGGATCTCCCTGGAGAGCCGGAACGAGACGCGCTCGATGCGCCCGTTGCGCTTCTTGACGATCCCCTTGCCGGCCAGCGACAGGGTGCCGCTGCCGGGGACCGTGACCGGCAGTTTCGCGGTGCCGCGGCGCTTGTTGCGCTTCACCTTTCCGAACTTCAGCCCGCTCTTGTTGCCGCCGCCGCCGTAGGTGATCCGCAGCAGCGGGACTCCGGAGCTATCGGGCTGGACCGATTGGTGCGTCGCGGTCGTTGCGAAACTGCTCGCGCCGGCGCCGCCGCCGCCGCCGCCATCGGAGCTGCTGTTGCCCGCCGCTCCGCCGCCGCCGGCGAACGAGCCTGCGCCGCCACCGCCACCGGCGCCGGCGATCCCGCCCCCGCTGTCGCCGTTACCACCAAGAGCCGCCGCTGGCGTTCCCGCCCCCCGCGAAGTTCGTGCCTCCGCCTCCTCCCGCGCCGCCGCTGGGTCCGCCTGAAGCGCCGGGGGCGCCGTCGCCGGACGTTGTCGCCCCGCCACCCGCGCCGCCGGCAGTCCCGCCGCCGGCGCTGTTGCCGCCCCCACCTCCGCCGCCGCCGGCGACGAGCAACCGAGCGTCGAGCGAGACGCCTCCCGCGATGCGTTGAATCGTGCCTATGTCAGTCGCTCCGCCGCCCCCGCCGCCGTCGTTGTTGGCGCCATTGCCTCCGCTTCCACCACCGTTGAAGCCAGGACTCACCACCCCACCGTTGCCGCCGACGTTGACGAACAGGACCTGGCCCGGCGTCACCGCCAGGTCAGCCGTCGCCACAGCCCCGAAGCCGCCGGCTGCTGACCGGCCTCCGCTCAGGAATGAGATAGTGGGGTCGAAGAGCACCCGGAATCGGAAGGAGAGCCAGATGGCGGCAAAACGGGGTGGCACAAGGAAGAGCTCAGCGGGCGGCGGCGCGAAGGGCAGCGCGTCCTCGCGCAAATCCTCCTCACGCAGCGCCTCTTCGCGAACCACCTCCTCCAGCAGCACCCCGACGACCGGCCTCGACAAGAGCATCGAGAGCTTCCGCGACAGCCTCGAGCACAGCCTGACGATCAGCCGCGAGCGGCTCCAGGAGGCGGTCGACGACGCGGTCAAGCGCGGCCGCCTGCAGCGCCGCGACGCCGAGAGGCTGGTCTCCGACCTCGTCGACCGCAGCCGCCGGCAGACCTCATCGCTGCTGCGCGAGCTCGAACGGCTGGCCGAGCAGGCGCGCAAGGAGGTGCGCGGGCGAGCCCGCCCTGCCCGCAAGCAGGCCTCCACGGCGGCCCGCAGGGCCCGCCGGGCCGCCGGCCGGGCGGGAAGGGCGGCGCGCGACGCGGCCGACCGTCCGCTTGCCGAGGCCGACCGCCTGCGGCGGCGCAGCGGCCTGCCGGGCCGTTTTCCGATCACCGCCTACGACCAGCTCACGGTCACCCAGGTCAAGGCGCGGCTGGCCGACCTCACCCCGCCGGACCTGCGCAAGGTTCGCGACTACGAGAGCCGCAACCAGAAGCGCAAGGGCGTCCTCAGCGCGATCGAGAAGAAGCTGGCCTGACCCGGCCGGGGGTCAGCTGAACTCGCCGGCGAGCTCGGCGAGGTCGAGCCTCTGCCCGAGCGCCTCTTCGGCGAGCTCGTCGCCCCGCAGCCGCTGGCCGTTGCGCCAGAGGCCGACCAGCCACTCGCCGGCGGCCGGCTGCTCGAACCAGGCGTCGCCGAAGCGCTCGGTCAGCGCCGAGCGCCACTTCGCCTCCAGGGCCCAGGCGCGCAGATAGCAGGCCACGTAGAAGCCCTCGTCGACGTCCTCGAGCCAGGTGGTCGGCGTCCACTCGACGCCGAGCGATTCGCCGACGAGCCCGGCGTAGCGCGCCGGCATCGCGTCGAGGTCGGCCCCCGGACCGTGCAGCTCCAGCTCATAGGCGATCTTGGCGGCGTAGCGGCGCAGGAAGATCAGCTTCACCGCTCTGGCGTGCGACGCGACTGCCTCGCCGTCCTCGATCCCGAGGATGCCCTGCAGCCACCGTGACTGCTCGGTCAGGTGCTCGAGCAGGAAGGCGAACGACTCGGTGACCGAGTTGTCGCCGAGACGGCGGAACTCGGCCGGAAGCGCGGGGTCCATGTTCGCGAAGTGCTCGGCGTGACCGCCCTCGTGGAACATCGCCTCGTAGTCCTCCCGCCCCCCGACCCGGGGAACGACCAGGTAGACCTCCTCTGGGACCCGGACCGGGGCGCAGTAGGCGCGCGGAGTCTTGGTCGGGCGCTCCTCGGTGTCGAGGACGATGTTCGACTGCGCCTCGAGGTCGAGGCCGAGCCCGGTCATCGTGCGGGCGAAGGACGCGACCAGCCGCTCGGGCGGAAAGGCGGCGTCGAGGTCGGGGACGCGGAAGAAGCGCGCCAGATCGGTGCGGGACGTCGACGCCAGGCCCTTCCCGAGGACCCGCTCGAGCTCGGGGTCGACGACCTTCTCGTAGACCGGTTCGGTGGCGGCAAGGAACCGCTGGGCCTGGGCCGCGAGCTGCTCGAGGTCGATGCCGCTCAGCTCCGCG
This sequence comes from uncultured Solirubrobacterales bacterium, assembly GCA_963772265.1. GTDB lineage: Bacteria > Actinomycetota > Thermoleophilia > Solirubrobacterales > 70-9 > Mayfieldus. Next base: position 24,604 of record CAVYWS010000010.1, read on the forward strand.
CAGGCATCGGCGTAGCTGCGCCAGCCGAGCTCGACCGCGAGCGCGTGGGTTCGCTCGAGCATCTCCCGGTAGAGCGGGTTGAGGCGCTCCTCCAGCAGCGCCAGCCGTGCCGCGTCGATCGCCGCGCGGCGGGCCGGATCGGGCTCGTTGGCCTGCTCGGGCCGGGCTCGCCGGTAGGGGATCGCATCACCATCGACCCGCAGCTCCAGCTCGGTCTCCAGCCTTGCCAGCTCGGTCTCCTGCTCGGCGCAGGCCAGGCCGATGAAGCCCCCGACCGCCAGCTGCAGCAGCAGGGCGGCGCGCCGCTCCCGCTCGCCGCCCCCACCGTCCGCGGCCTCGCGCAGCGCTTCTATCGCGGGCCGCTCGAACAGCCCATGGTGGCGGTCGTAGATCTGATCGATCTTGAAGTCAGCCTGCCGGCCCGAGTAGTGCAGGTGGTATTCGCGGTCCATCTCGGAGATGAACTGCTCTGCCCGCTCGGAGTAGCTGTCGAGGTCGAACCCCATCGCTGCGCAACGATACGAGGGTGAACCGAGAAGCATCTACCGCAGTTCGGCGCCAGGAGCTGCTCACCCTCGACATCGACTCGCTTGCCTATGGCGGCCGCGGGGTCGCCCGCCACGACGGCTACGTCGTCTTCGTCGACGGGGCCCTGCCGGGCGACCGGGTCCGCGCCGAAGTGACCAAGGCAAAGCGCCAGTTCGCCGAGGCACAGGCGCTGGAGCTGCTTCACCCGGGCTCCGACCGGGTTCCCGACAGCTGCCTACATGCCGGTGAGCCGTGTCCGGGCGCCCCCTGGCAGGGACTCGACTACGAGCGCCAGCTGCAGACCAAGCGCGAGCAAATCGACGACGCGCTGCGGCGGATCGGGGGCCTGGACGGCTTCGAGCTGGAGCCGATCGAGCCCGCGCTGCAGCAGTGGCGCTACCGCAACAAGCTCGAGTACTCGTTCGGCGATGCCGAGGGCGAGCCGGTGCTCGGCTTCCACGCCCGCGGGCGCTGGGACCGCGTGGTCGAGGTCGAGGACTGCATGCTCGCCTCGGAGGCCGGCAACGAGGCCCGCAACAGGGTTCAGGGCTGGGCCCGGGAGGCCGGCCTCGACGCCTACGATCGCCGCACGCGGCTCGGCCTGCTGCGAAACCTCGTCGTTCGCGAGGGGCGGCGGACCGGCGAGCTGCAGACTCGCCTGGTCACCTCGCCGGCCGAGATCCCGCGCCCGCCGGTCGACCTGCACACGATCATCGAGGGCCCATCCGGCGGCACCGATGGGCCGACCGGGGTGCTGGGGCGCGAGCGCCTGGCCGAGGAGCTTTGCGGGCTGCGGTTCGAGATCTCCCATTCGGCCTTCTTTCAGACCAACACCGAGATGGCCGAGCGCCTCTACGGCATCGCGCGCGAATTCGCCGGGCTGGACGGGACCGAGCGGGTCTTCGACCTCTACTGCGGGATCGGAACCCTGGGCCTGGCGATGGCCCGGGATGCGGGCGAGGTCTGGGGGCTGGAGATCGTTCCCGGGGCGGTAGCCGACGCGGAGCGAAACGCGGACAGCAACAGGATCCGCAATGCCCACTTCATCGCCGCCAACGCCCGCACCGGGATCCGGCCGCTGATCGAGAAGGCGGGCAGGCCCGAGGTCGTGGTCATAGATCCGCCCCGGGCAGGCCTCTCGCAGAAGATCGTGCGGCGGGTGCTCGAGTGCGGCGCCCGGCGGATCGTCTACGTCTCATGCAACCCGACCACGCTGGCCCCCAACGCCGCGCAGCTCGCACAGGCCGGCTATAGGCTGCGCCGGGTGAAGCCGGTGGACATGTTCCCCCAGACCCCGCACATCGAGTGCGTGGCGCTGCTGGAGAAGAGATGTCTCCTAGGGGCTTCGGGGTTGCGGCGGGGCTGGATCCGCAGGTCGCCGAGCCGCTGGCCGAGCGCTGCGCCGAGCTCGGCTACGACTCGCTGTGGTCCAACGACACTCCCGTCGGCGAGCGGGCTGGAGACGCTGGCGGCCTTCGCCGACGCAGCGCCCGGCCTCGAGCTGGGTGTCGCGGTGATGGCGCTCGACCGCCACAGCCCGGCCTCGATCGCGGCCGGGGTCGAAGAGCTGGGCCTGGACCGCGAGCGGCTCTGGATCGGCGTCGGCGCCGGCTTCTCCGAGCGGCCGCTGAGCCGGATGCGCGAGGCGCCTGCCGGAGCTGCGCGAGGCGCTGCCAGGCGTGCGCCTGGCGCTGGCGGCGATGGGGCCGAAGATGTCGGCGCTCGGCGGCGCCTCCTACGACGGCGTGTTCACCAACTGGATGACGCCCCAGGCCGCTGTGACCGCCCGCGAACGGGTCCACGCAGGCGCCCGCGAAGCGGGCCGCGAGCCGCCGCCGGTGCTCGGCTACGTCCGCACCGCGGTCGGCTCCGACGCCGGCGCGCGGCTGCTCAAGGAGGAATCCTTCTACCGCGACCTCCACGACGGCTACCGCAATCACTTCGCCCGGCTCGACGAGCCGCCGGGCACCGTCGGCATCGCGGCCGCCGACCGTGACGAGATCCAGCGGGGGCTGGACGCATTCGAGGCGCTCGACATCGTCGTCGTCCGCGGGCTGGCCAGCGCCAGCGTCGAGGCGATGACCGACCTCGCCGAGGCCGCGGCTCCCTAGCCGCCGCCCGGACGCTACTCGGCCGCTTCGAAGTCCTCGGCGTCGTCGTCGGGCAGCGCCGATGCCTCCGCGGCGCAGGTCGTGCAGAGGACCAACGACGCCCCCTCCTCCAGCGCCGTCGCCTTCTCCTGGGCGGTCAGCGCGGTGCCGCAGTTCTGGCAGTTCTCGGGCAGCTGCTCGAGACTGTGCTCCTCAAGCTCCATGGCCCCATCCTACGTCGGTTAGTACGGCGGCAGCTCGTCGTACCAGCTGCCCAGCATCCGCAGGGCACGCCAGAAACGCTGCTTGGCGCCCTCCTCGTCCAGCGACACGTCGATGTCGGGGACGTAGAGCGCGTCGATCGTCGGGGTCAGCGACTGGATCTCACCCTCCCGCTCCTCGATCCGCCGCGCCAGCGGCAGCTCGAGCCCGTTCAGGGTCTGCAGCGCCAGCGGGCCCATGACGACGACGATGCGGGGCTGCACGATCGCGACCTCCTCGGCCAGGCGGCGCACGCATTCCTCGCCGGCCAGCTCCGGCTCCGCGGTCGGGCACTTCGCGCAGAGGGTCCCGTAGACGACCAGGGGATCGATGCCGAGCCGCTTGAAGCTCTTGACGAGCGCGTTGCCGGCCCGTCCGTAGAAGGCCACCCCCTCCTCGATCTCCGCCGCGGTCGCCGCGTACTTGACCATGAAGATGTCGGCCTGCGGGTGGCCGGAGCCGAGCACCGGCATCAGCTTGCCGCGCGGGCACTGGTCGCATTCCTGGAGGTCGCGGCTGAGCTGGTTGAGCTCGCGGATCGCGCGCTCCAGATACTTCTCCTGGATCTCGTCGTCGGTCGCTGGCACGGGCTCCGATCTCTTTGACGATCCCCGCGCCGCTCCTTTTCCTGCGCTGGCCTGCATCAGCTCTTGCCGCCCTGGCTCGAACCCGATGGGCGCCGCGACCTCGCGCGGCCCGGCCGCCGCGGCTTTCCGCCCCGCGCCGGCCGTGCGTTCGCCACCTTGCGCCGCGCCGCCTTCGGCCGGCCCGTCGTCTGCAGGAACTTCAGCGCCTGCACGTAGACCAGGTTCTTGTGTTTGCGGGTTATGTCGGCGTCGCGCATCGCCTCGAGGAACTCCTGCGGCCCCTCGAAGTCGTGGATCCGGACCCTGACGCTGCCCAGGCCCTGGGCGACGTGGCTGTCCGAGCCGGCGCCGGGGACGATCCTGTACTTGCGGGCAAACCGCTCCGCCTCCTCGTTGAAGGCGGTCAGGGCAACGCGGGGGTTGAAGACCTCGAGGATGTCGATCTCCTCGACGATGTCGAGCAGGTGCTCGTAGTCGGGGACCGAGTGCAGGCGGTCGAAGGGATGGGGCACGTAGACCAGGCCGCCCTGGCGGCGGATCTCGGCGATCGTCTCCCCCATCGTCATCCCGCGCGGGATCTTCTCCTCGATGAACAGCCCGATCACCTCGCCCTGCTCGGCGGTCTTCACCTCCTCGGCGACGATCACCTGCAGGCCGTCGATCTGCCGGGCCATCTCGCGCGCCTCCAGCGCCCCCGAGACCACGTTGTGGTCGGTGATCGCGATCGCCCCCAGGCCGCGGTCGCGGGCGGTCTCGAGCAGCACCTCGACCGGGGTCGCGCAATCGGGCGAATGGTCGGTGTGCATGTGCAGGTCGACGTCGATCAGCTTGCGGCGCGAGATCCGGCGGCGCAGGCCCTGGTCGCCGGCGGGCGGATGCCGGCGGTCGACGATCCGCCCGTAGACGCCCTCGAGCTCGTCCGCGACCTCGGACCAGGAGGGGACCGCGCCGGCGGCGCGGTGGCGCATTCCCTCCAGCAGACGCCGGTCTGAGCCGAGCCGGGCGATCTGCCCCGCCATCGTCTCGGCGTCGCCGGGGACGAACATCAGCCCCAGCTGCCCGTCGCCGACCAGCTCGGCGTAGAGCGGCAGCCGCGAGACGACCGGGACCGCTCCGCCGGCGAGCGCCATCCTGATCAGCTGCGGGGCCGGCGCGGGTCCGCCCGACGCGGCGCAGAGAACGTCGGCGTCGGCGATCAGCTCCTCCTGCGAGCCGGCGGCCGGGCCGACGAGATCGATCCGCTCGCGCAGCGCCCGGGCGATTCGGAGCGGGGTATCGGAGGGCGACTGGGTCCAGACCTTGGCCTCCCAGTCGAGGTCCGGCGGCAGGCGGCGCAGGGCGCGGAGGAAGATCCGCAGCGCCCCGCGCTCCTCCTCGAGGCAGAAGAGGATCCGCAGCGGGCGCCCCTCGCGGTCGCTGCGGCGCGGCTCGGCGTCGGCGCCGGGGCGGATCAGCTCGTAGTTGCCGGGGAAGTAGCGCTCGAGCAGCTCCGCGGTCTCGCCGCAGGTGACGGCCCGGGCATCGAGGCGGCCGAAGAAGATCTCGACCAGCGGGCCGCGCAACCTGGGTCGAGAGCAGGCGCTCGGAGGGCTCGTGGAAGGTCCCGACGTTGAGCGAATGCGAGTGGCGCAGGGCGGTCGAGGAGAGGCTCGGCGCGAACGGCTCATGGACGTGGACGACGTCGATTGCCACGCTTCGCAGCAACCTCTCCAGCGAGCGGCTGGCGTCGATCGCGACCGGCGCGGGGCGCGGCCGCGGGCCGCGCGGAAGCGCCACCCGCCCGCCGACCTCCAGCAGCCTCGGCTTTCGCCGGCTCCCGAAGAGACCGGCGGCTGACCCGTTCGCGGACTCGATCGCCGCCTGGGCCTCGCGCGCCGCCCGCCGGGTGGCGGCGGGTGCGGCGATCAGGACTCGGTGCCCGCGCCCGCTCAGCTCCTCCGAGCTGCGGCGGACGAACTCGTTTACCTCGTGATGCGCGTCCCAGGGATGGGGCGTGACCTGGACGATCGTCAGCGGGTCCGGCACCGGGCCAGCATACGTACAGCGATCCGCCCGGCGGCGCCGGGACGGCTAGGCGCCGGTCTTCTCGGCTTCGGCCTCGGCCGGGTCGGCGACTCCGTCAGCCGCCTTGCGGTCGCGGGCGTGCTCGGCGATGAACTGCTCGGTCAGCTCGCGGGCCTGATCGTCAGGCCGCTGGCTGTGCGGCGACTTCATCAGATAGCTGGAGGGCCCGTCGAGCTGCCCGGCGATCCCATGGTTCAGCGCCAGCTTGATGGTCCGCACCGCGTCGATCACGACGCCGGCCGAGTTCGGCGAGTCCCATACCTCGAGCTTCAGCTCGAGGTTGAGGGGCACGTCCCCGAAGGAGCGGCCCTCGAGGCGGATGTGGGCCCACTTGCGGTCGGTGAGCCAGGCGACGTAGTCGGAGGGCCCGACGTGGACGTCCTCCTCGGGAAGCTCATGGCCGACGATTGAGGTCACCGCGTTGGTCTTCGACTCCTTCTTCGAGGCCAGCCGCTCGCGCTCGAGCATGTTGTAGAAGTCCATGTTGCCGCCGACGTTGAGCTGCGAGGTGCGCTCCAGCCTCACGCCGCGATCCGCGAACAGGCGGGCCAGCTGGCGATGGACGATCGTCGCGCCGACCTGCGACTTGATGTCGTCGCCGATGATCGGCAGCCCGGCCTCGGTGAAGCGCTTGATCCAGTAGTCCTCGCGGGCGATGAAGACCGGCAGGCAGTTGACGAACCCGACCCCTGCCTTCAGCGCCTGCTCGACGTACCACTTGGTCGCCAGCTCGGAGCCGACCGGCAGGTAGCAGACCATCACGTCGGCCTTGGTGCGCTGCAGCTCGCCGACGATGTCGGCGGTTTCGCCTGGGGCCTTGGTGATCTTCTCCTTCAGGTACTTGCCGAGCCCGTCATGAGTCATGCCGCGCTTGACCTTGACCCCGAGCTTGGGGACGTCGGCGAACTTGTAGGTGTTGTTCTGGCCCGACCAGATCGCCTCCGAGAGGTCCTTGCCGACCTTCTCGATGTCGATGTCGAAGGCGGCGACGAACTCGATGTCGCGTACGTGGTAGCCCCCGAGGTCGACGTGCATCAGGCCGGGAACCTGCTCGGCGGGGTCTGCGTCCTTGTAGTACTCGACGCCCTGGATGAAAGAGTTTGCGCAGTTGCCGACGCCGACGATCGCGACCCGGACCTTGTCGTCCGTGCGGCCGGCTCCGTTGCCGCCTGCTCCGTTGGTCTTGCTCATGACGTGTGGATTCCTCCTCGGGAAGGCTCGGAGTCCAAAATCACACCCGAGCCTCGGTCACGTTACATCTCCGTCGCCTGCTGACCCGTCGCCGCCCGCTTCTCCGGCGCGCGCCAACTCCACTTTCACGTGCCATACCCGCTGCACGACGGTCAGAGTCGTCAGCGCCGCGAGCACGTAGATCGCCGGGGCCAGCAGCTCGAAATCCCCGAGCGAGGCGCCGCGGGCGAAGACGAGGCCGATCGAGAGCACCACCACCCGCACCGGGCGGGTGGCGAGACCGACCTTGCATTCGACGCCCAGCGCCTCGGCGCGGGCACGCGTGTAGGAGACCATCAGCGAGCCGAGCACCGCGACCACGCACATCGCGGCGGCGAAGTCGTCGCCGCGGGCGGCGAAGTAGCCGGCCACCGCGGCGAGCACGATGCCCTCCTCGATCCGGTCAAGGGTCGAGTCGAGAAACGCTCCGAACAGGGTCCCCTTGCCCGACATCCGCGAGTAGCGGCCATCGAGGGTGTCCATGATCGAGCCGACGATGAAGGCGACCCCGGCCAGGAAGAAGAGGCGCTGGGTGACCAGCAGCGCCGCGGCGAGATTGAGGGTGAAGCCGACGATCGAGATCGCGTTCGGCGTCAGCCGCGACTCGATCAGGCGGTCCCGGGCGAAGGCCCGGAACTCCTGCGTGCTGCGGACCTGACGCCCGTCGCGTGCGCGGCGCGGAGCCCTCGGGGGCGCCGGAGCGTCCGCCATCTCAGCCCCACCCGCCTCTCGCCTCGCAGTCGGGCACGGTGCGCCCTCTGCTCGGCGCCGGCATCACCGGTGGGACCTTACGCCTGCGCTTCGCTGGGCGCGGTACGGAACGACCAGGCCTCGGGCCGCACCCGGGCCAGCCGCACCGCGATCAGCGCCGAGAGGCCGGCGACCAGGGCCCCGGCAGCGATATCGAGCCAGTAGTGGTTGCCGGTCACGATCACGACCGACATCACAAGCAGCGGCCAGAACGCCCAGAACGCCTTGACCAGATGGTTGCGGACGACCCGCACACCGGTGACGCCGATCATCAGCGCGAAGGCGCAGTGCATGCTCGGCATCGCCGCGTAGGGGTTGACGAAGACCTTGACCAGCGCCGAGTCGTGGTTGACGTTGGAGAAGTCGACCATCGTGTCGACGAACCCGTATTCGGGATAGAGCCGCGGCGGAGCGGTCGGATAGAGCGCGTAGCCGATCAGCGCCAGGCCCATCGAGGCCACGAACATGTTGCGGACGAAGTAATAGAACTGGTTGCGGAAGAGGTAGAGCCAGACCAGGAAGCTGATCGTGATCGCGAACTGGCTGTTCATGTAGACCTGGTTTGCGAACTCGACCAGGAAGCGGGCGGGGAGGATGAACGACTGCAGCGAGGGCTCGAAGAAGGTGTGGGTCGAGCGCTCGAAGTCGATCACCTGCTGGCCGTGGGCGAAGGCGGCCTGGTGCTTGCCGTCGGCCACCCCGCGGACGACGTCGTAGGCAAGATCGGCCCCGGCGAAAATGCCGAGTTGGCGGAAGAGGTCCCCCCAACCGCGGGGCAGCCTCTCCCCGATATGGTCGACGACGCGGCGCACGGGGCGCAAATTGTAAAGGTGCCGTTAACCGCACGAGAGTGCGATTCCGCTCGGACCGCGCCGCGCCCGCGCATATCCTCAATCCGTGGTGATCGCGCAGCCACGGGCGACGCGTGAGGGGGCGAGGTCATGATCGCCTGCCTCGGTGAGGCGATCGTCGATCTGGTCTGCGAGCGCGAGCTGGCCGAGCCCGGAGAGGCCGACAACTTCACCCCCCATCCGGGCGGAGCGCTGGCCAACGTCGCGGTGGCCGCCCGCCGCGCCGGTGCCGAGGCGGCGCTGCTGGGCGGGGTCGGCGACGACGCCTGGGGAAGCTGGCTGCGCGAGCACCTCTGGCGCGAGGGCGTCGACGTGCGCTGGATGGAGACGATCGAGGGCCTGATGACGCCGGTGGCATTCGTCACCTTCGACTGGGAGCGCGAGCCCTCCTTCGCCGTCTACGGCGAGGGCATCTCGGCGGCGATGCGGGCCGCGGGGCCGCACCTGCAGGAGGCGATGGATGCCTCAGACGCGCTGGTGATCGGCTCCAACACTCTGGTCGCCGAGCCCGAGCGCGAGCTGACCCTGCGCGCCCGCCGCAGCGCCCGCGACCGCGGCACCCGGCTGCTGTTCGACCCCAACCTGCGGCCGAACCGCTGGCGCGACATGAGCCGGGCGTTGCGGCTGTGCCGGGAGATGATCAACGGCTGCTTCTTGGTCCGCGCCAACCAATGGGAGGCGCGCGAGCTGACCGGAGAGAGCGATCCGGCCGCCGCGGCGGAGGCGCTCTGCGGCCAGGGCGCGACGCTCGGGGTGGTGACGATCGGCCGCGAGGGGGCGGTGATGCGGGGCGCCGCCAGCGCGGAGGAGGCATCGCCGCAGGTCGAGGTCGTCTCACCTCTGGGGGCCGGCGACGCCTTCATGGGCGCGCTCGCTGCGGGTCTGGCGGAGGTGGGATGGGATCCGGAGCGCGCCGCCGAGGCGCTGCCCGGCGCCACGGCAGCCGGGGCACGGGCCTGCACCGGCTGGGGGGCCCAGGTCTGACCGCGAAGGCGCAGTGGCGCAGGCCGACGAAGCGCAGGGTGCGGGCGATCCGCGACCGCCTGCGCACGATGTACGGGCGCCCCCGCAACCGGCCCCACCGCGAGCCGGTCGAGGAGCTGGTCCGCACCGTCCTCTCCCAGAACACCAACGACCGCAACCGCGACGTCGCCTACGAGCGGCTGCGCGAGCGCTTTCCGAGCTGGGAGGCGGTGCGCGACGCCCCGCCGGCCGAGGTGATCGAAGCGATCCGGCCCGGGGGCCTGGCTCAGCAGAAGGGCCCGAGGATCCAGGAGATCCTGGATCGGATCGGCGAGCCGATCGACCTCGACTGGCTCGCCTCGGCCCCGCGCGACGAGGCGATCGACTACCTGACCGCGCTGCCCGGCGTGGGCCGCAAGACGGCGGCCTGCGTGCAGATCTTCTCCTTCGACCGGCCCGAGATCCCCGTCGACACCCACGTCTACCGGGTCGGCGGCCGCCTCGGCCTCTTTCCCCCCGGGGCGCCGCTGGAGCGTGCCCACGACGAGATGCTCGCGATCAGCGACCCCGCCGACGCCTACGAGCTGCACATGAACCTGATCCGCCACGGCCGCGAGGTCTGCCGCCCCACCCCTCGCTGCGATATCTGCGACCTGCGCCGGATGTGCCCCTGGTACCGGGCAAAAGGCTCCGCGGATGGAAGGTAGTATCCGCGCCCGCCCCGCCTGCGAATGAGCAAGCGAACCTTTGTCATCTGCGCAATCGTCGCCGTCTGCCTGGCGGTCTTCATCCCACTCTGGGCCTATCTCTCCGACGCCAGCGAGAATTCGGGCAGTCACGAGGTGCCGGCCAGCCTCAAGGCCGGCAGGGACCTGTTCGAGACCAACTGCGGGACCTGCCACACGCTGTACGCCGCCGGCACCGACGGCAACTTCGGCCCCAACCTCGACAACCTGCTCTCGCCGACCGGGCAGTCGACCGACGCCTCGACGATCAAGGCGACCCGGACCCGGGTGCTGAACGCGATCGAGAGCGGGGTCGACTCCTCGACCCCGGGCCGGATGCCCGCCGGGATCCTCTCCGGGGAACCGGCGAACCAGGTGGCCGACTTCGTTTCCCGAGAAGCGGGTAAGTAGGGAGACTCGGCTCGCGAACCGCGGCCTTGGGGGCCGTTTCATATAGTGGTTTACGAGTTATCTGCGTGGCCAGGAGGGCCGCGCTCAAGCCTCAGGGGTCGTTCTGAGAGAGGAGACGAGTCGCATGCTCACTGCAAGCACTGCAAACTCTCGCGGAGGAGCCCGCCGCCAGTCGGTTCTGGCGCTGGCCCTGTTCGCGATTCTGGCTTTCTGCCTGATGCCCAGCGCCGTGCTGGCGCATGGCTCACATCACCCGCCGCAGAAGCACAGCGACAAAGTTGGGGTGATGACCCGCAACCTCTATTTGGGAGCGGACCTGAGCCCGGCCCTCGGCGCGACCACCCCGGCCCAGTTCTTCGCCGCCAACGGAGCGGTGCTGCGACAGGTGACAACGACCAACTTCCCGGTCCGTGCCAAGGGGCTCGCGGGTGAGATCCTCAAGGAGCGTCCCGACCTGGTCGGGCTTCAGGAGGTGGCGCTGTGGCGAACCGGTCCACCATCGCTGAACCCGGTGCTCAGCGGGCAGCCGACGGCGACCACGGTTCGCTACGACTTCCTGCAACTGCTGCTCGACCAACTCAACAAGCACCACCCGGGGCTCTACACCGCGGTCAACGTGCAGCCGGAATTCGACTTCGAGGCGCCGGCTGACGAGAACGGCCAGCCGAACGACGGACCGAACCCCGATCCGACCGGTGGGCTGCTCGCCAACACCGAAATCAACGGCCGGCTGACGATGCGCGACGTGATCCTCGCCCGCAAGGGCACCCCCACCACCAACCCCGCGGCCGGGCACTTCAGCCACCTGCTCACGGTGACCGTCTCGGGGATTCCGATCTCCGTGACTCGTGGCTGGACGACGGTCGATGCAAAGGTCGACCACAGCCGCTGGTTCCACTTCGTCAACACCCACCTGGAGGCGTTCGACGACGAGACCGAGCACCCGAGCATCCGCGCCCAGCAGGCCAGCGAGCTGGTGGCCGCGGGAGGTCCCGCGCGCAGCACCCTGCCGGTGATCCTGGTAGGTGACCTGAACTCCGACGTGGCCACCGAGGTTCAGCCCGGTGACGCCCAGGCCTATCAGGTGATGTTGGACGCGGGATTCGTCGAGCGCAGCACCAGCAATCCGCTCAGCTGTTGCATCAACGACCCCAACCTGATGGCCGGGACGGTGGCCGACTTCGACCACCAGGTCGACCACATCATGACCAGCTCGCCGAGCCTCGTGCAGCTCAAGAAGGCGGAGGTGACAGGGCGCCAGAAGCACAATGGCCTCTGGGACTCCGACCACGCCGGCATCGCCAGCGTGCTGAGGGTCTTCCGCTAGCCGAGGCGATCCTGACGTCGTGAGGGGGCCGCGCATCGGCGCGGCCCCCTCCATGCTGCCCCGCGGCAGCCCGCCTCGAGGACCTTGTTTCCGCGGGGGGTTTACTTGCCCGCACGGATTTGCCATACTCCGACTTAGATTTTTTAGGCCGACAAGACGGAGGACAGAAAGAAGTGGGCAAGACGATAGGCATCGATCTCGGAACCACCAACTCGTGTGTCGCCGTGCTCGAGGGCGGCGAGCCGACCGTATTGGAGAACGCCGAAGGCGGGCGGACGACGCCCTCGGTCGTCGCCTTCACCGATTCCGGCGAGCGCCTGGTCGGAACCGTCGCCAAGCGCCAGGCGGTGATGAACCCCGAGCACACGATCTTTTCGATCAAGCGGTTCATGGGCCGCAAGGAGGCGGAGGTCAAGGAGGAGGAGACGATCGTCCCCTACAAGGTCGCCGCAGGACCGAACGGCGACGTTCGCATCGACGTCGGCGACAAGCAGTACTCGCCGCCGGAGATCTCGGCGATGATCCTGCAGAAGCTCAAGGCCGACGCCGAAGCGAAGCTCGGTGAGACGGTCGACTCGGCCGTGATCACGGTCCCCGCCTACTTCAACGACGACCAGCGCCAGGCGACCAAGGACGCCGGCAAGATCGCCGGCCTCGACGTCAAGCGGATCATCAACGAGCCGACCGCGGCGTCGCTGGCCTACGGGCTCGACAAGGAGACCGACCAGACGATCCTCGTCTTCGACCTCGGCGGCGGCACCTTCGACGTCTCGGTGCTCGAGATCGGCGACGGTGTCTTCGAGGTCAAGTCCACCGCCGGCGACAACCACCTCGGCGGCGACAACTGGGACAAGGCGATCGTCGAGTGGCTGGTCAGCGAGTTCAAGCGCGACCAGGGCGTCGATCTCTCGGCGGACAAGAACTCCCTGCAGCGCCTCTACGAGGCGGCCGAGAAGGCCAAGATCGAGCTCTCGACCACGCAGGAGACTCAGATCAACCTGCCCTTCATCACCGCCACCGACGCGGGGCCCAAGCATCTCGACATCAAGCTCAGCCGGGCGAAGCTCAACGAGCTGACCGCGGAGCTGCTGGAGCGGGTCGTCAGCCCGGTCAAGCAGGCCCTCTCGGACTCCGGCGGCGCCGAGATCGATCACGTCGTCCTGGTCGGCGGCATGACCCGCATGCCCTCGGTGCGCGACAAGGTCAAGGAGCTGACCGGCACCGACCCGCATCAGGGCGTCAACCCCGACGAGGTGGTCGCGGTCGGAGCCGCGATCCAGGCCGGAGTCCTGGCCGGCGACGTCAAGGACGTTCTGCTGCTCGACGTCACCCCGCTCACCCTCGGCATCGAGACCAAAGGCGGCGTGATGACGAAGCTGATCGAGCGCAACACGACGATCCCGACCCGCAAGTCGGAGATCTTCTCCACCGCCGAGGACAACCAGCCCTCGGTCGAGATCCACGTGCTCCAGGGCGAGCGCGAGATGGCCGCCTACAACAAGAGCCTGGGCAAGTTCCAGCTCACCGGGATCCCTCCGGCTCCCCGCGGCATGCCGCAGATCGAGGTCACCTTCGACATCGACGCCAACGGCATCCTCAGCGTCTCCGCCAAGGACCTCGGCACCGGCAAGGAGCAGACGATCGAGATCAAGGGCGGTTCGGGCCTCGACGAGACCGAGGTCGAGCAGATGATCAAGGACGCCGAGGCACACGCGGACGAGGACCGGCGCCAGCGCGAGCTGGCCGAGGCCCGCAACGTGGCCGAGAACGCCGCCTACCAGGCCGAGAAGCAGCTCGAAGAGCTCGGCGACAAGGTCGACGAGAGCTCCAAGTCGGAGATCGAGGCGGCGATCAAGGACGTTCGCGAGAGCCTCGAGTCAGAGGACGCGGAGCAGATAAAGGCGAAGACCGACGCCCTCCAGGGCGCCTTCCACAAGGTCTCCGAGCAGGTCTACCAGGCCGCTCAGGAGCAGGCCGGCGCCTCCGGTGACGGTGCCTCCGGCAACGGAGCCGGAGCCGAGGAGGAAGTGGTCGACGCCGAGGTCGTCGACGACGAGTCCTAGGTGAGCGGTGGATTTCGGGTCTGAACAGCGCCGGCCGGCCGGCGCTCCCGAGGAGGAGCGCCGTCCCGGCGGCATGCCGGAGGAGCCCGAGGACCAGCCGCAGGCGCAGGCCTCCGCCGAAGAGCAACAGGTCGAGCGCGACTTCGACGAGCTCCTCGACCAGACCAAGAAGGAGCGCGACGAGTACCTCGAGCTTGCGCGCCGGACCAAGGCCGATTTCGAGAACTACCGCAAGCGGGTCGGCGGGGAGACCGACGCCGCCCGCAGGCGCGGGAAGGCGGAGCTGGCCGAAGAGCTGGTCCCGGTGCTCGACAACCTCGAGCGGGCGCTGACCGCAGCCGGGATCGACCCCGCGGCGGCGCTGCGGGGCGAGGACCCGCCCGAGGGCTCGCTCGAGCAGGGGGTCGTTCTGACCTACCGCGACCTGCACGGCACGCTCGCGCGGGCCGGGGTCGAGGCCTACGACCCGACCGGTGAGCGCTTCGATCCCGAGTGGCACGAAGCGCTCTCGACCCGGCCCGGCGACGGCGCCGAGCCCGGCACCGTCCTCGACGTCGTCGAGAAGGGCTACCGGCTCGACGGCCAGCTGATCAGGGCCGCGCGGGTGGTCGTGAGCGAGTAGGGGGCGGGCGTGGCCGAAGACTTCTACAAGGTGCTCGGGGTCTCGAAGGAGGCCTCCGCGGACGAGATCAAGAAGGCCTACCGCAAGCTCGCGCGCGAGAACCATCCCGACCGAAATCCCGACGACCCCAAGGCCGAGGACCGCTTCAAGTCGATCCAGCAGGCCTACGACACCCTCTCGGATCCCGAGAAGCGCAAGCAGTACGACGCCGGCGGGATCTTCTCGGGCTTCGGCGGCGGCGAGCGGCCGTTCGGAGGCGGCGGCGGCTTCACCTCCGACATCGGCGACATCTTCTCCAGCTTCTTCGGCCGCGGCCGGGACCAGCCGCGCAGCGTTCGCGGCGCCGACCTCGAGACCGAGGTGCGGCTCGACTTCGAGCAGGCCGTGAACGGCACCCAGATCTCGATCTCGGTGCCGAAGGCCGAGCGCTGCCAGACCTGCCATGGATCGGGCGCCAAGCCGGGCACCAGCCCGAGTACCTGCCCGCGCTGCGGCGGGCGCGGGATCGACGCGCAGAGCCAGGGATTCTTCTCGATCAGCCAGCCCTGCCCCCAGTGCGGCGGCACCGGCGAGGTGATCGACGATCCCTGCGAGACCTGCGGTGGATCCGGGGTCACGCGGCAGATCAAGCGCTACAAGGTCAACATCCCGGCGGGGGTCAAGGACGGGACCAGGATCCGGCTCGCCGGCCGTGGCGAGGCGGGGCCGAGGGGCGGCCCGCCCGGCGACCTCTATGTGACCACGCGGGTGACTCCGTCCCCGGTCTTCGAGCAGCTCCCCGACGGCAACCTCGAGGTGACCGTGCCGATCACGGTCCCGGAAGCGATCCGGGGTGCCACGGTCGAGGTCCCGACCCTCAACGGCACGAAGCGAATTCGGATCCCGCCGGGGACAGAGGACGGCACCGTGCAGCGGTTGCGCGGCGAGGGGCCACCGCGCGCCGGTGGCCGGGGGCGCGGCGACATCCGCTACCGGATGAAGATCGACGTCCCCCACGACCTCAGCGACGAACAGCGCCAGGCCGTCGACGCCCTGGCCGAAGCCTTCAACGGCTCCGATCCGCGCGCGCCTCTGATTCGAGACGCGTCCGCGGCTTCGGGCAAGGTTGACGAGGAATAGGGGACCGCTCCGATGGCAGCCAGGAAACCGAGCAGGCGCACCCAGAGGCCTTCGCAGGCCGAGCGCATCGACGAAACCCGGGGTGTCTTCATGATCTCGGTCGCCGCCGAGCTGGCCGAGATGCACCCGCAGACCCTGCGCATGTACGAGGCCCGCGGCTTGATCACGCCGAAGCGCTCGCCGAAGAACACCCGCCTCTACTCACAGCGCGACGTCGAGCGGCTGCGCCGGATCCAGCAGATGACCAGCGAGGAGGGGCTCAACCTCGCCGGGGTGGAGACGGTGCTCGGCCTCGAGCAGGCGCTCGACCGGATGCGCGCCGAGCTGGCGCAGATGCGCGAGCGGGCGGCCCAGATGGAGCGCCGCATGGAACGGGAGGTCGAGAAGGTGCGCCGCTCGCTGAAGGCCGAGATCGTTCCCTACGGCGCCTATGACGTCATCCCGCCCGACGGCGAAGACTCCCCAACGGTGAAGATCCCGGTCCAGCGCCCGGGCCGAAAGGCATCGCCCGGCGACGGCCGGCCCGCGGGCTGAATCACCAAGAGCCTGCGGCGGCCATGAGCGCGAAGCTCTCTTATGAGTGTTCGCGGCGGCGCCCTGCTGGGTGGGGCCCGGGGAGGCCCGCGGCAGGCTGAGCAGGCAGGGTGAAATCTGAGTCATACTCCCTTAGATTTCTTTACATATCCCATATGATCCGGTAGGCTTGACGCATGCAGCCAGACCGCTTCACCGTGAAGTCGCAGGAGGCCGTGGCGAGCGCCCAGAGGATCGCCTCCGAGGCCCGCAACACCGAGGTGGCGCCACCCCACCTGCTTCTCGCTCTGCTCGAGCAGCAGGACGGGCTGGTCGTCCCGGTGCTGCAGAAGCTCGGCGCCGACATCGCCGCGATCACCGCCCGCACCCGCGACGCGATCGGCGCGCTGCCGGCCGTGAGCGGGGACGCGGAGCCCGAGATCCGGCCCTCGGCTTCATTGGTCAAGTCGCTTCAGCGGGCCGAGAAGGAGATGGCCGCGCTCGGCGACGAGTACATCTCCACCGAGCACATCCTGCTGGCGCTGACCGACAAGGCATCGGGCGTCGCCGAGATCGTTCCCGACCGCGACTCACTCAACAAGGCGATCGCCGAGGTCCGCGGCCCCCATCGCGTCACCTCCCCCAACCCCGAGAACGAGATGCAGGCGCTGGAGAAGTTCGGCCGTGACCTGACCGCCGAGGCGGAGGGGGGAAAGCTCGACCCGGTTATCGGGCGCGACGAGGAGATCCGCCGGGTGATCCAGGTGCTCTCGCGCCGGACCAAGAACAACCCGGTTCTGATCGGAGACCCCGGCGTCGGCAAGACGGCGATAGTCGAGGGCCTGGCGCAGCGAATCGTCTCCGGCGACGTGCCGGAGAGCCTGCGCGACCGCAGGGTGATCGCGCTCGACATCGGCGCGCTTCTCGCCGGCTCTAAATACAGGGGCGAATTCGAGGAGCGGCTGAAGGCGGTGCTGAAGGAGGTGCAGGCCGCGGAGGGCCAGATAGTCCTCTTCATCGACGAGCTGCACACGATCGTCGGCGCCGGCGCCGCCGAGGGCGCGGTCGACGCCGCCAATCTGCTCAAGCCGATGCTTGCCCGGGGCGAGCTGCGGGCGGTCGGCGCGACGACGCTCGACGAGTACCGCAAGCAGATCGAGAAGGACGCCGCCCTGGAGCGGCGGTTCCAGCCGGTCTTCGTCGACGAGCCCGACGTCGGCGACACGATCGCGATCCTGCGCGGCCTGAAGGAGCGCTACGAGGTCCACCACGGTGTGCGGATCGCCGACTCCGCGATCATCGCCGCCGCCACCCTCTCTTCCCGTTACATCGCCGACCGCTTCCTGCCCGACAAGGCGATCGACCTGATCGACGAGTCCGCCTCGCGGCTGAAGATCGAGATCGACTCGATGCCGACCGAGATCGACGAGGTCGAGCGCCGCATCCAGCAGCTCGAGATCGAGCGCGAAGCTCTTAAGAAGGAGAAGGACGAGGCTTCGGTCGGCCGCCGCGAGGCGATCGAGTCCGAGCTGGCCGAGTTGCGCGAGCGCTCGGGCGAGATGAAGGCGCGCTGGCAGAACGAAAAGGGCGCGATCGAGGCGATCAAGGACGCGAAGTCACAGCTCGAGGAAGCAAACCGCGAGCTCGAGCGGGCCGAGCGCGACGCCAACCTGGAGCGAGCCGCCGAGCTTCGCTACGGCGAGATCCCCGAGCTCGAGAGGACGGTCTCCGAGCAGGAGGCGAAGCTGGCCGAGCTTCACCGCGACGGGGGCTCGATGCTGACCGAGGAGGTCACCGACCAGGACGTCGCCGAGGTGGTCGCCAAGTGGACCGGGATCCCGGTCTCACGGCTGATGGAGGGCGAGGTCGAGAAGCTGATCCAGATGGAGGAGCGGCTGCACGATCGCGTGATCGGACAGGACGAGGCGATCGAGGCGGTCTCCAACGCGCTGCGCCGATCGCGCGCCGGACTTTCGGATCCAAACCGGCCGATTGGCTCCTTCCTCTTCCTCGGGCCAACCGGGGTTGGCAAGACCGAGTTGGCCCGGGCCCTGGCCGAGTTCATGTTCGACTCCGAGCAGGCGATGGTCCGAATCGACATGTCCGAGTACATGGAGAAGCACTCGGTGTCGCGGCTGATCGGAGCGCCGCCGGGCTACGTCGGCTATGAGGAGGGCGGCCAGCTCACCGAAGCGGTGAGGAGACGCCCCTACGCCGTGATCCTGCTCGACGAGATCGAGAAGGCCCACCCCGACGTCTTCAACTCGCTGCTGCAGCTGATGGAGGACGGGCGGCTCACCGACGGACAGGGCCGCACGGTCGACTTCACCAACACGGTTCTGATCATGACCTCCAACGTGGGGTCGGCGGAGATCGTCAGCGAGTCGGTCGACGAGAAGATGCGCGAGCGGATCGAGGAGGTTCTGGCGACGACCTTCAAGCCCGAGTTCCTGAACCGGATCGACGACGTCGTGATCTTCCACCGCCTCAGCAAGGCGGACATCGTCCGGATCGTCGAGCTCCAGGTCCACCAGCTCGTGGCGCGGGTCCGCGAGCGCGGAATCGAGGTCGAGCTGACCGACGACGCCCGCACCCTGCTCGCCAACCTCGGCTACGACCCGACCTACGGCGCCCGGCCGCTGAAGCGGGTGATCCAGAAGCAGCTCGTCGACAAGCTGGCGCTGCGGATCCTCGAGGGCGAGTTCGGCGAGGGCGACACGGTGCAGGTCGACGCCGCCGACGGCGAGCTGAGCTTCGGGAAGGCAAAGGCTCCGACCGCCGAGCCGGCGAAGGCCGCCGCCTAGCCATATAAGGGTCAAGCTCAGCTTCAGCCAAGGTGAGGGTAATTGAGCCTTGGTTGAAGCCGGTTGAAAGGTCGGCCGGTCCAAGCCTGGCCAGCCACGCATAACACCTGCTTAAAACCGCTCGTCCGCCGGGGGCGCGAGAATCGCGCTCGAGCACCGTTGCCGGTACGTTTCCAAGCCAAAGCCGCTGCGCGCAGGAACAGGCAGCGTCGAGCCGAAAGGTTGGGGCTAAAGGTCATGCGCGCCAGGCACGACAAAGAAGTGGGTACCGGGGCGTTCTTATAGCTGACCCGCCGATGCGCATTCGTGTGATCAAATGACTGAACTAGTGGCGCGACTACAGAGCGCAGGCGCTGGCGTGAGAATGCTGGGGATGTTCGAGCGCGCCACGTGGCCGTTGCGCAAGCTGGTCTGGCTGATCGAGGAGAAGCTCCTCTGGCCGATCTCAGACGCGATCCGCGGCCGCGGCGCGCACGCCGCTCCGGTCCCCGACGAGCCGAGTCCGCGCGCCAAGCCGGATCGGGGCGCGAAGGTGAGTCGGTGGCGTGACGTGGGGATCGCCCTGGCAACCGTCGGCGCGGCCGCGTTGATCGGGGTCGGCATCGCATCCCTGGTCCGGACTCCCGACGCCAACGACAACTCGAGCCTGGCGCCGGCGAGCGCTCCGGCGGTGGGCCAAGGGCCGTCGATCCCGGCCGGCAAGGCCAAGGCGCCGTCGACCCTGCAGGGAGTCACACCCGACTTCCAGGCCTCGGCGAAGAGCAAGCCCCCGGACTCCGCCGCGACGACGACCGACACCACTTCGACCTCTCCCCTCGCCGACACGAACTCCAAGCCTTCGACGATCCCGCCAGGGGTAGCCAACGACGCCGCCGCGCTTCAGACCGCCCGCGGCTTTGCCGGCGCCTTCGTTCTCTACGAGGTCGGAAAGACCAATGCCAAGGTCAAGCACACCTTCGCCCGCACCGCCACCCCGGCGCTGGCACATGCCCTGCGCGACCGGCCGCCCAGGCTTCCCGATTCGGTCAAGGTCCCGACCGCCAAGGTCGAGAACGTCGTCATCGGAGCCTCCCACGGCAGGGAGCTCGACGCCAGCATCTCCCTGCTTCGCCTCGGTGACCTGAGCGAGCTTCGACTCACCTTGACCAAGCGCGGTGGCGACTGGGCCGTAAGCGAGGTGCGGGGTTGAACCGGCTCCTCGTCCTCGCGCTCTCCGTCCTCGCCGTGACGGCATTCATGGCCCAGCAGGCGATGGCGGTCGGCCCGGCGACAACTACCGGAACCACGACCATCGCCGATCCGACCACTACAACGACGACGACGACCACACCGGTCCCGCCGCCCCCGAGCGGTGACACCACGACGCCGGCGACCGGCGTCACCGTCACCCCGGCGCCGAGCCCGAAGCCACCGAAGCCCGGGGGCAAGGGCAATGGCGGCGAGGAGCACCCCTCCGCCGACAGCGGCAAGCAGGGCGGCATCGAGCCGAACGAGGGCGCGAGCAAGAACGGAAAGAAGAAGGACAAGGGTCACAAGAAGGACAACGGAGGCTCCGCCGCTCCCGGCGCGGGTGCCAACGGCAACCTCTCGGTCCCGGTCTTCCCGTCGATCGCCTGCGGCATCGGCGGCGCACCGCCCGCCCTTCAGCCGATCTACCAGCATGCCTCCGACGCCTACGGGCTCGGGCCGCAGGGCCCCGGCATCTTGGCCGCGATCAACGGGATCGAGAGCGGCTTCGGCGCCAACCTCGGCCCCTCATCGGCGGGGGCGGTCGGCTGGATGCAGTTCCTGCCATCGACCTGGGCCGTCTACGGAGTCGACGCCAACGGAGACGGCGAGGCCGACCCCAACAACCCCCAGGACGCGATCTTCGCCGCCGCCAGCTACCTGCGGACGGCCGGGATGCCGCTCGACACGCCGGGAGCGATCTTCGCCTACAACCACGCCGACTGGTACGTCGCCGAGGTCCTCGCCAACGCCGGCTGCTACGGGTCGTTCGACGGCACCTTCTCACTGACCCCGGGCAAGCCGGTGATCGCCTGTACCTCCAGCGACGACAACCCGATCCCTGAGCGCTACCTGCATGCCTTCGAGCAGGCGGCCAGCCAGTACGACCTCGGCAGGCGGGGTGTCTGGACGCTGGCCGCGGTCGCCCGGCTCGAGTCCAACTACGGCTATGGCATGAGCAATCCGCAGCTGCGGACGGTCGGGCCGCTGGGTATCGACAAGGACGAATGGAACCGCTTCGAGATCGACGGCAACGGCGACGGGCTGATCCGCCGCGCAAGCGTCGAGGACTCGGCGGCGACCCTGGCGCGCGAGATCTGGTCCCAGGGCAGCCTGCGCGCCGGTCTCTTCCTCCACAACCAGGCCGAGTGGTACGTCGACCAGGTGATGCAGGGCAGCCACGAGATCTCAGGCCGCTGCCGCGCCAAGACCGTGGAGTGGAACGTCGCTCTGCCGGGGGTCACCTCGGCTCCGATCAACTGGGCCAATCTGACCCTGTCAGACAACCTCGAGATGCACGACATCCAGTCCGGCGCACTGGACCCGCGGATCATGAGCATTCTCGGAATGATCACCCAGACCCACAAGGTCACGATCACGGCGCTGCGCTCCGACCACTCCGAGTTCACCACCGAGGGCAACGTCTCCAACCACTTCGTCGGCCGCGCGATGGACATCGGCGCCGTCGACGGCGTGCCCTGCACCGACGTCTCACCCGGCGCTCCCTGCGGCGAGCTGGGCCGCACCCTCACCCTGCTGCCGGGGCCGATCCACCCCACCGAGCTGATCTACTGCTTCGACCTCGACGGTCCCGGGCCGGCGTTCGCGCGCGCCGACCACTGCGACCACGTCCACGTCGGCTTCGACGGCTGAGCCGAGCTCCAGAGCAAGCGGATCCGGCTCAGTTGGCTGCGGGAACGGCTTCGTCCCCGCGCAGCGAGTAGACCGGCCGGTCGAGGCGCCGCCGCAGCTCCGCGATCAGGGCGCGGGCTTCGGAGTCCTGGGAGTCACCGGGCAGAGCGACGATCACCTCGTCGGCGGCGAACTTGCGAAGCGTGTCCTCGACCGCCTGCATCGGGTCGGGGTCGCCGACCTCCCCCCGGGCCTCGACCTCGGCGGCCGCCAGGGCGCCGACCGTGAGCACCAGCTTGCGCTGCGCGTCGAGGCGCGAGCGGCCGAGGTCGGATGCCCAGTGCGAGAGCGGGGTGTTGAAAGCCGGGGCGAGGACGAGGACCTCGGCCTCCTCGTCGCCGGCCTGCAGGGCTGCGGTGCGCAGGCTGTCCACCGCCCGAGGCTCGTCGACCGGCTCGATCGCGACCAGCAGCAGGCGGCGGCGCTCGTCTTTTGCGCTCGCGACCTCGATCGGCTCGTCGGGCTTCTTCAGCGCCGCAACGAGAAGGATGGCGAGCGCGGAGAGGGCCCCGATCGCAAGCCCGAGGCCGGGGCCGGCGACGATGAAGCCAACCGAGCCGGGGACGACCAATGCGAGCACGATCAGCGGCAGCGCCCAGGCCTTGATCGTCAAGTTCGTCCTCCCCATCTCCATGCGAGGGTACCCCTCACCGCGAGTCGGCTATGCCGGATTCGCGCAGACGGGTATCCGCATGACTTGCCATGGCTGGCATAACGTGAAAGAAAGCACCGGGCTCATAAAAAAGATCAGGCATGGTTCGGAGAGGAGAAAGATGGCCCTATTCGTGATGCTCACCAACCTCACAGCCGACGGGGTGAAGACGCTGAAGAGCAATCCCAACCGGGTCGGCGAGGTCAACAAGGAGGTCGAGCAGATCGGCGCCAAGGTCGTCGCTCAGTACGCGACCCTCGGTCAGTACGACTTCGTGACCATCGTCGAAGCGCCCGACGAGAAGACGATGGCCAAGGTCTCGGTCGAGCTGGGGTCGCGGGGGACGATGACCAGCCAGACGATGGCGGCGATGCCGTCCGACGAGCTGAGCTCGGCGCTCTAGGCACCGATCCGCTTGCGAGTACTCGTAGTCGGCGGAGGCGGTCGCGAGCACGCGATCATCCGCGCCATGCGGCGCTCGCCGCTGGGCCCCGAGCTGCTCTGCGCACCGGGCAACGCCGGCATCGAGGACGACGCGACCTGTCTGTCCGAGGTCGACGCCTCCGACGTCGAGCAGATCGTCTCGGCGGCCCGCTCCAACGGCGCCGACCTGGTGATCGTCGGCCCGGAGGCACCGCTCGTTGCCGGCGCCGTCGATGCCCTCGAGGCGGAGGGCATCGCCGCGTTCGGCCCGACCGGCGCGGCGGCGCGGCTGGAGGGGTCGAAGGCCTTCGCGAAGGAGCTGATGGCCGAAGCGGGGGTGCCGACCGCCTCCCACACCGTCATCCGCAGCGCCGAGGAGGCGCGCGGCCGGCTCGCCGAGGTCGCGTATCCCAGCGGTGCTGAAGGCGGACGGCCTGGCGGCGGGCAAGGGCGTGATCATCTGCGAGGACGAGGCCGCTGCGCACGAAGCCGCCGAGGTCTTCTTCACCGAGAAGCGCTTCGGCGAGACCGAGGTGGTTCTGGAGGAGTTCCTCGAAGGCGAGGAGCTCTCGCTGCTTGCGCTCTGCGACGGCGAGAACGTTCTGCCGCTGGCGCCGGCCCAGGACTACAAGCGGATCTTCGACGGTGACGGCGGGCCCAACACAGGCGGCATGGGCAGCTACTCGCCGGTTCCCGGCTTCGACCCGGCGCGGGTCGATGAGATCGCCGACTCGGTGCATCGCCCGATCGTCGAGTTGATGGCGCGCCGGGGCGAGCCGTTTCGGGGAGTGCTCTACGCCGGGCTGATGTTGACCTCGGAGGGGCCGCGGGTGCTGGAGTTCAACGTTCGCTTCGGCGACCCCGAGACCCAGGCGGTCCTGCCGCGGCTGCGCTCCGATCTGATCGAGCTCTGCCTTGCCAGCCGGGAGCCGGGGGGCCTGAAGGCCGTCGAGGCCGAGTTCGAGGACGACTGGGCTGTGACCGTGGTCCTCGCCTCGGCCGGCTACCCGGAGTCCTCGTCCAAGGGCGACGTGATCAGCGGCCTGGAGGACGCCGCGGAGGTCGCCGAGGTCGTCCACGCCGGCACCGCCCGCCGCGACGGCGAGATCGTCACCGCCGGGGGCCGGGTGCTGAACGTGACCGGGCTCGGCCCGACGCCTCTCGAAGCCCGTGATCGGGCATACGATGCGGCTCGCCGGATCAGCTTCGACGGCATGCAGATGCGCTCCGACATCGCGGCGCGAGCGGTGGAGCGGCTCGCCACCCAGAGCTAGAAAGGGAAAGACGATGGAGATACAGGATCCCGAAGGCGCCGCCCCCGACCCGGGGGTTTCCGAGGCTCAGGGACCGGCGACCGCGACGATGCCCGCGGTCGAGGAGGCATTCGAGGAGATCGAGGTCGATGCGCCGCTGGTCGGGATCATCATGGGCTCGGCCAACGACAAGCCGAAGATGCAGCCCGCCGGCGAGGCCCTCAACGAGGCCGGCATCCGCTACGAGGTGCGGGTGATGAGCGCCCACCGCGACCCCGACAAGGTGCGCGACTACTGTCAGAACGCGCGCATGCGGGGGCTGAAGGTGATCATCGCCGGTGCCGGGATGTCGGCGGCGCTGCCGGGCGTCGCCGCCTCGCACTCCGACCTGCCGGTGGTCGGGGTCCCCGTCTCGGGCAAGAACCTTGGGGGCCTGGACGCCCTGCTCTCGGCGGTCCAGATGCCGCCTGGCGTGCCGGTCGGCTGCGTGGCGATCGACGGGGCAAAGAACGCCGGATTGCTTGCGGCCCGGATAATCAACGCGTGATATCCCGCTACACGCGCGAGCAGATGGGTCATGTCTGGACCCAGCAGCACCGCATGGAGACCTGGCTTTCGGTCGAGCTGGCGGCTACCTCGGCCTGGGCGGAGGAGGGCGTCGTACCGCGCGAGGCGGCCGACGCCTGTGCCTCGCGCGCCGCCTTCACCGTCGAGGCGGTCGAGGAACGGGAGCGGGAGACGAACCACGACGTCGCCGCCTTCGTCGACGTCGTCGCCGCGTAGGTCGGGGAGGAGGGGCGCTGGATCCATTACGGCCTGACCTCCTCCGACGTCCTCGACACCGCGCTCGGCCTGCAGATCTCCGAGGCGGGGCTGATCCTTCTGCACGGCGCCACTGCCTACCGCGACGCCCTGGTCCGGCAAGCACTCGAGCACCGCGACACCCTCTGCGTCGGCCGCACCCACGGCGTCCACGCCGAGCCGACCACCTTCGGGCTGCGCCTGGCCGGGTTCGCGCTGGAGGCAAACCGCAACGTGACCCGCCTCGGCCGCGCGGTCGAGGAGGCCGCGGTGGGCAAGCTCTCGGGCGCAGTCGGCACCTACGCTTCGGTGCCACCGTCGGTGGAGACGCGGGTGATGGACTCGCTGGGCCTGCGCCGCGAGGACGTCTCGACCCAGGTCGTGCCCCGCGACCGCCATGCCGAGCTGCTCTCGGCGATCGCCCTCGCCGGGGCGGGCCTGGAGCGCTTCGCGACCGAGATCCGCAACCTGCAGAGGACCGAGGTCCGCGAGGTCTCCGAGCCGTTCGGCCCCGGCCAGAAGGGCTCCTCGGCGATGCCCCACAAGCGCAACCCGATCCTCTCCGAGCGCCTCACCGGCCTGGCGCGGGTGCTGCGCGGATACGCCCAGACGGGGCTCGAGAACGTGGCGCTCTGGCACGAGCGCGACATCTCGCACTCCGGCGCCGAGCGGGTGGTGTTGCCCGACGCGACGATCCTGCTCGACTACATGCAGCACACGGCGACCCGGATCGCCGAGGAGATGATCGTCGACGTCGAGCGGATGCGCGCCAACCTCGACCTCACCAACGGAGCCCTGTTCAGCCAGCGGGCGCTGACCGCCCTGGTGGAGTCGGGGATGGGCCGCGACGAGGCCTACCGGATCGTCCAGAGCGCCGCCCAGCGCGCATTCGACGGCGGAACCCCGTTCCGCGACCTGATCGCGATCGAGGCCCCCGACCTCGACCTCGACGCGGTCTTCGACTACGACGCCTACCTGCGCCACGTCCCCGACGATCTTCGAGCGGCTCGAGTCACTGCACGGCTGAGCGCGGCGAAGCTCCAGAGCGCTCGACGATAGGTCCAGAAAGCCCCCTCAAGGTCGGTCAGGCCATCGGCTTCGGTCGATACCGTGGGCACCTTGCCCCCCGTCCCGTCCAGGCGTCCGACGATCTCTGCACTGGCCGTTCTGGTGTCGATCTGCGCGGCTGCGCTGCTCGCGCCCCGAGCCGAGGCGGTGACCTTCGGTCACAACCTCAACCGACCCGCGAACAGCCCCTACGTATGCGGCCAGTTTCTCCTCTTCTACCAACCGACCACCTGCTCGGCGGAGTCAACCAACCTGAGCACCGGCGAGTCGGGGTTCCCCCCGGCCGGAGTCGGCGTGGTGACCCAGGTGCGGGTGCGGGTTGGACCGGTGACCGGGCCGATGCAGATCGTGGTCGAGCAGGCGCTGCGCAAGGACAACCCCAGTGACCCCGGGCACCCCACCTACGCCTGCTGCAAGGCGATCAACGCCAGTCAGATCTTCACCCCGGCCGCCAACGCGATCACCCCGGTCAACGTGAACCTGCCGGTGAGACAGGACATCGCGCCCGACCCAGACACCGGCTTCTACGTCGACGACCACCTGACGCTCTCGGTGCTGGACCCCAACGTGCCGCTTCCCGCCAACCAGGACTCGAATCCGAACAACATCCTCGGTCTCTGGTTCCCGGCCTGGCAGGTCGGCCAGGAGCGTGTCGACTCCTATGGCTTCGGCCCGGGCTTCGTGGTCCTCTATGACGCCGAATGGAACGCCGCCCCCGGCGCCGACAAGTCTCCGATCGAGTTCCTGCGCCGCACGCTTCCGGTCCGGGCCGGCAACGTCTTCGCGCCTCTGCTCTGCGCCGCCGGGGCCCGATGCGTGGGGAATTTCCTGCTCCAGAACCTCACCGCGAGGCTGACGCGACTCTCGGCCGCCACCGAGCCGGGAAGACTCGCGAGGAAGACCCGCGTCACCTTTGCCAAGAAGAAGTTCAAGATCAAGGCGGGCAAGCGCAAGACGGTGAAGATCCCGCTGAACCGCCGTGGGAAGCGGCTGCTGCGGGGCCGCAAGAAGGTCAAGGTCTGGGCCAACCTGAAGCTGAAGAACGTCGCGGCCGGCGCCCAGCCATCGGTGCGCGTGAAGCTGAAGAAGAAGGGCTGAACCCGCCCGCTCAGGCGAGAGCGGCCTCGGCTGCGGCGGCCCGCCGCTCGGCGAGTACGACCGGCGTGCCGCGTCGGGGCGAGAGGGTGATGTTGCGATGCTTGACTCCCTCCGGCCGCTCGCTCGCGGCCTCCAGCCGGCAGCGTCCCAGCACCTCGCGCAGCACGATCCGCATCTCGAACTCGGCGAACGCAGCGCCGAGGCAGCGGCGCACACCGCCGCCGAATGGAATCCAGGAGTAGGTCTCCGGGCCCTCCTCGAGGAACCTTTCGGGCTTGAAGCTGTGCGGATCGGGATAGAGATCGGGGCGCGTGTGCGTGAGGTAGATCGCCGGGCTGACGTCGGCGCCGGCCGGCAGCGTGTATCCGTCGACCTCGATGTCCTCCACCAGCCGCCTTCCGGCGATCGGGATCACCGGCCGCAGCCGAAGCGATTCGGTAATCACCGCCCGCAGATAGTCGTCGCCATTCCCGTCGTCGATCTCAGCCTGCAGGCGCTCCAGGGTGCCGGGGTGGCGAAGCAGCAGGTCGAAGGTCCAGGCCAGCGCCGTGGCGGTGGTCTCGTGGCCGGCCAGCAGCAGGGTGACGAGCTGGTCGCGAACCTCGGAGTCGCTCATCTCGCTGCCGTCCTCGAAGCGGGCGGCGATCAGCATCGAAAGGATGTCCTCGCGCTCTGAGACGTCGGGGTCGGCACGGCGGGTCGAGACCTCCTCCTGGATCACCCCGTCCACGCGGGCAAGGGTCTTCTCGAAGCTGCGCCAGGGGCCCCAGCCCCCGAAGCGCTGGCTCGCCAGCCCGAGAAGCTGCTTCGCCGGCGAAGCGGTCTGACGTAGAAGCACTGCAAGGGCCTCGCGCATGCGGCCGAGACGGGCCGGGTCGGTGACTCCGAACACGGCCCGCAGGATCACCTCGAGGGTGACGCTCTGCATCCGCGGGTGGATGCGGAACTCCTCGCCCTGGCGCCAGGAGTCGATCTCGCGGTCGATCACCTCCTCGATCACCGACTCGTAGGCGCGCATGCGCTCGCCATGGAAGGCCGGCAGCATCAGCTTGCGACGAGCCATGTGCTCGGAGCCCTCGAGCAGAAGGACCGAGCGGGGCCCCATCACCGGCTCGAGCGTCGTGTTGCGGCCCGGCGGCAGGGTGTTCTTCGAGTTCGAATAGACGGCCTTCGCCGCCGCGGGCTCGGAGGTGAAGTACAGCGGCGTCTTGAATCCGACGAACTTGATGCCGAACGTCTCGCCGTAACGCCGGCGCCCATCGTCCAGGAACTCGATCGGCCGGAACATCCAGCGCATGGTTTGAGCAGCGGGCCGGCTCGGGAGCTCCGGCGGCAGGGTCATCGCAAAAAAGGATCACACATTGCGGAGACCTTGCGTGTGACGTCGGTCCACGCCGCGAGGTCTGCCGGGGCCGTTGTTAGCATCGGCGCAGAGCCGATGACGACCGCCATCGCCGACCTCAAGCACCACTCGACCGGCAAGGTCCGCGAGATGTACGAGCTCGAGGACGACCTCCTGATGGTCGCCTCCGATCGGATCTCGGTCTACGACGTGGTCCTGCCGACGCCGATCCCCGACAAGGGCAGGGTGCTGACCCAGATGTCGATCTTCTGGTTCGAGCTGACCGGCGACATCGTCCCCAACCACTTCATCTCCGAGGACGTCCCCGAGGAGGTCACCGATCGCGGGATGCGGGTTCGCAAGCTGGAGATGTATCCGGTCGAGTGCGTCGTGCGCGGCTATCTCTCGGGCTCCGGATGGCGCGAGTACCGCGAGTCTGGCTCGGTCTGCGGGATCGAGCTGCCGGAGGGACTGCGCGAGTCCGAGAAGCTCCCGGAGCCGATCTTCACCCCGGCGACCAAGGCCGAGCTGGGCGACCACGACGAGAACATCGATTTCGAGCGGGCGGCCGAGATCGTCGGCGGCCAGGCCCTGATGGACGACCTGCGGCGGATCTCGATCGAGGTCTACAAGCGGGGCGCCGAGCATGCCGAGCAGCGGGGCATCATCCTCGCCGACACCAAGTTCGAGTTCGGGCGCAACGCCGGCGCCGAGGTCATCCTCGCCGACGAGGTCCTCACTCCCGACTCCTCGCGCTTCTGGCCCGCCGACGAGTACGAGCCGGGCAGCTCGCAACCCTCGTTCGACAAGCAGTTCGTGCGCGACTGGGCCGACGAGACCGGCTGGGACCACTCCCCCCCGGCCCCGAGATCCCGCCCGACGTCGTCGAGCAGACCCGCGGCAAGTACGTCGAGGCCTATGAGCGGATCACCGGTCTCGGGCTCTGACCTCAGGGGCCACTGCCGTCAGCTTGACAATCGCTCGGCGCTGAGCGACCGTTGAAGTTCAGATAGCCATATTCCGCATCGCGATCAGGGACGCGGCAAGAGCTGCGGGGCGGCAGAAGGCAAGGGGGAAGGGAAGCATTCATGACACGACGCACCAGGCGGCCACGCCCGTCGCCGGCCCTGCTGCTCGCGATCGTGGCGCTGGTCGCAGCGGTCGGCGGTACAGCGGTCGCTGAAGGCGGAGCGACGATCAGCGGCATCAGCCACGGCGAGAAGCAGCAGGTCCGCAAGCTGATCCGCAAGATCGCCAACAAGAGGGCGCGCAAGATCGCCAACAAGTTGATCACCGCTCGGGCTCCGACGCTCTCGGTCGACAGCGCGAAGAATTCCGACGCCGTGAACGGGCACGCGGCTCAATGCCCGGCCGGGACGACGCTGATTCGCGGCTATTGCTTCGATACCGCGCTGCGCGGCCCGGCGGCAAGCGTCTTCGATGCCTCCGACGACTGTGCGAGAGCCGGTGGCTTTCTGCCGACGACCTTGATGCTGCGCTCGACGATCGGCCAGATCTTCCTCGGCGACGGGCCGACGCCCGAATCGTCGTATGCGGACGCAGTCCACGGAGCCGGACAGACGAACATCGTCTTCAACAACGGTGGGGTCGTGGCGATATCCGCCGCGACGGCCTCGAAGTACCATTGCGTCTACCCGCTGCTCAAGTAGACGACCGGCGATGAAGCGTGCGCTCCGCCCCGCCAGGGCCGGCGGGGCGCTCGGCCACGTCGCGATCGGTGCATCACGCCGAGTCCGTAATCTGAGGCCCGTGAAGGCAAGGGTCCTGATCCGGCCCAAGGAGGGCATCCTCGATCCCCAGGGCAAGGCGGTCGAGCGGGCGCTGCCGGCGCTCGGCTTCGACGACGTCTCCCACGTGAGGGTGGGGCGCATGGTCGAGCTGCAGGCCGAGAGCGCCGACGACCTCCCCGCCCTCTGCGAGAAGCTGCTCGCCAACCCGCTGATCGAGGATTTCGAGATCGAGGTCCTGGACCACGCAGTGAAGTGGGGCGTGGTTCAGTTTCCGGGTTCCTGCGACGAGCGGGATGCCCTCGGCCGCTGCCGGCCGGACCGGGGAGGCGCGACTGCTCTGGCACGGCGACGGCGAGCTGGGAGACGTCGACGGGGTGATCGTCCCCGGCGGCTTCTCCTACGGCGACTACCTGCGCGCCGGCGCGATCGCCCGCTTCTCGCCGCTGATGGAGGCGGTGGGCGAATTCGCCGCGCGCGGCGGGCCGGTGCTTGGGATCTGCAACGGCTTTCAGGTCCTCTGCGAGGCGGGGCTCCTGCCCGGGGCGCTGCTCGTCAACGAGGGGATTCGCTTCGTCTGCCGCCAGGTCGAGCTGGTGGTGGAGAGCGACCGCTCGCCTTTCACCGCCGAGCTGCGGCAGGGGGAGCGGCTGTCCGTCCCGGTCAAGCACGGGGAGGGGCGCTATTTCGCGCCGGATGACCTGCTCGACGAGCTCGAGGCGCGGGGCCAGGTGGCGCTGCGCTACGCGCCCGGGCAGAACCCGAACGGGTCGATGCGGGACATCGCCGCGGTCACCAACGAGGCCGGCAACGTCTTCGGCCTGATGCCGCACCCCGAGCACGCCGTCGACGATCTGACCGGCTCGACCGACGGGCTGAGGCTGTTCGAGGGCGCGGCGAAGGCGACGGCGTGACCCTGACCGCCGAGGGCCGCCACCGCGAGCTCGGGCTCACCGACCCCGAGTACGACCGCATCTGCGAGCTGCTCGAGCGCGAGCCCAACGAGGTCGAGCTGGCGATGTTCTCGCTGCTCTGGTCCGAGCACTGCGCCTACAAGCACTCGCGCCAGCTGCTGCGCCGGCTTCCCACCGAGGGCGAGCGGGTGGTGATGGGGCCGGGCGAGAACGCCGGTGCCGTCGACCTCGGCAACGGCTATGCGGCCGCGTTCAAGGTCGAGTCGCACAACCATCCCAGCGCGGTCGAGCCGTTCCAGGGCGCGGCAACCGGGGTCGGCGGGATCCTGCGCGACGTCTTCGCGCTCGGGGCGCGCCCGATCGCGGTCCTCGACTCGCTGCGCTTCGGCGAGCTCGACTCGCAGCGCTCGCGCTACCTGCTCGACGGAGCGGTGCGGGGGATCGGCCACTACGGAAACTCGATCGGGGTGCCGACCGTCGGCGGCGAGATCTATTTCGAGGCGCCCTACGAGCACAACTGCCTGGTCAACGCGATGTGCGTGGGCCTGGCCCGAACCGAGGAGATGGTCCGTGCGGCGGCGTCGGGGCCCGGCAACCTCGTCGTCCTGATCGGCGCCTCGACCGGGCGCGACGGGATCGGCGGCGCCTCGGTGCTCGCCTCGGCCGAGCTCGAGGAGGGCCAGCAGAAGCGGCCCAGCGTCCAGATCGGCGACCCGTTCGAGGAGTCGAAGCTCTTGGAGTGCTGCCTGGAGCTGCTCGGAGACGGCCTGCTCGTCTCGCTGCAGGACCTCGGCGCCGCCGGCCTCACCTCCTCGGCCGGAGAGATGGCCTCGGCCGGTGGAGTCGGCATCGACATCGACGTCGCCAGGGTGCCGCTGCGCGAGGCCGACATGGAGCCCTTCGAGATCATGGTCTCCGAGTCCCAGGAGCGGATGCTGGCCGTGGTCGAGCCCTCGAACCTCGAGCCGGTGCTGCGGCGCTGCGAGAAGTGGCAGACCGGCGCGGCTGCGATCGGCGAGGTGACCGAGAGCGGCAGGATCCGCGTCCTCAGCGGGGACGAGGTGGTCGGCGACGTCCCGGTCTCGGCCCTGGTCGACGAGTGCCCGCTCTACGACCTCGAGCCCGAGCAGCCGCAGGCCTGGGAGTTCGGCAACAGCGCCCGGATCGGAGCCGACGCCGACGCCGCCGAGGCACTGCTGGCACTGCTTGCATCCCCCAACGTCGCCTCGAAGCGCTGGGCCTTCGAGCAGTACGACTCGGTCGTCGGCTCGCGCACCGTGCGCCGCCCCGAGGCCGCCGACGCGGCTGTGCTGCAGGTGCCCGAGGCCGAGACCGCGATTGCGGTCGCGATCGACGGCAACGGCCGCCGCGTCGCCTGCGACCCCTACAACGGAACGGTCGAGGCGGTGCTCGAATGCGCGGCGAACCTCGCCTGCGTCGGCGCCGAGCCACTCGGCGTCACCAACTGCCTCAACTTCGGCAATCCGGAGAAGCCCGGGCCCGCCTGGCAGCTCGATCGCGCCGTGGCCGGCCTCGCCGAAGCCTGCACCGCACTCGATGCCCCGGTCGTCGGCGGCAACGTCTCGCTCTACAACGAGGGGCCCGAGGGGCCGATCTACCCAACCCCGGTGATCGGCATGGTCGGCGAGCTTCCCGACCCGGCCCGCGCCGCGCCGAGCGGATTCGCCCGCGCCGGCGACGCGATCGCGCTCGCCGGCCCGTTCGCGCCCTCGCTGGCCGGCTCGGAGCTGGCGAAGCTGCGCGGCGAGCTCGACCTCGGCCTGCCGGGGGTCGATCTGACGACGATGGCGGCGGCGCTCGCCGCGCTGCGCGAGGCGGTGCGATCAGGAGCCGTCGCCTCCGCCCACGACGTCAGCGACGGCGGCCTGGCCGCCGCGCTCGCCGAGTGCTCGATCGCCGGCGGCGTCGGCTGCCGGGTCGACATCGATCCGCTGGTCGAGGAGCGCGGCGTCTCCGGCGAGACGGCGCTGTTCGGCGAGGGGCCGGGCGGCTTCGTGCTCAGCGGCGAGCGCTCGCGCCTCGAAGCGCTGGCCTCCGAGGCGCTGGCCGTGCTGCTGGTCGGCGAGGTCGGCGGCGAGGCGATCGAGATCGAGGCTGCCGAGCAATCGCTTGCGGTGCCGCTTGGGGATGCCGAGCGCGCCTGGCGCTCACTCGCCGAGAGCGCCGAGCCCTAACCCAGCTTGCGGTAGGTGAGATCGAAGTCGATCTCCCAGTCAGAGCCGTCCGGCGCCTTCTCCCAGCGGCCCTCGATCGTCTGCCCGTGGTCGGAGAAAGTGCCTTCGAAGCGCTGCGGGAAAGGGTCCGGCGAGTCCCGCCAGAGCTTCCAGACGCCGTCCTTGAGCGTCATCTCGTAAATGCGATGCACGCCGCGCGAGTCGAAGTAGTACTGGCGGAAAGCCTCGGGGTCGTCGCCGGAGCCGATGATCATGATGCCGTCGGGCGCCTCGGGCATGTCGACCGACTGGCGCTGGACCAGAAACGTCCGACCAGCGAACCACTCGAAGCTGGCGCGCGCCTCGGCAGCCCACCGCGGCCCGCCGGGCGGGCCGGCCTCGAGCGACCACTCTCCGACCAGCGCCTCGAGCCGGTCGAGGGCGGGATTCCTACCGGCCTGCTGCATGATCTCCTCCCGGAGCTCGGTTGCCTGGATCCTAGACGCCATTTCCCAGCCTGATCCGCCCCCGTTGCTACCCTGCCGATGTAGGCACTCCGCCTGCGCGTCCCACCCCTCTAAATGCGAGGCAACGCGCCCTTTGACCGCTGATCAGCGGCTTCATCTAGAACGCGAGGGTCCACGCGACGAGTGCGGCGTTTTCGGCGTCTACGCGCCGGGAAAAGACGTCGCCCGCTTCGCCTACTTCGGGCTCTACGCGCTCCAGCACCGCGGACAGGAGTCGGCCGGAATCGCCACCTGTGAGGGCGGCCACATCACCACCCTGCGCGACTCCGGCCTGGTCTCGCAGGTCTTCGACGAGGAGAAGCTGCGGGCGCTGGAGGGCGACATGGCGATCGGCCACGTGCGCTACTCGACCACCGGCGGCGGCTCCTGGGAGAACGCGCAGCCGGTCTGGCGCGACGACGGCCGCGAGCTGGCGCTCGCCCACAACGGCAACCTGACCAACGCGGTCGAGCTCTACAACGACCTGCGGGCGGGCGGAATCGAGTTTCGCGGCACCTCGGACTCCGAGATCATGGCCGCGCTTCTGTCCTCCAACGAAGGCCGCCACATCGAGGACGCCGTCGCCGACGTGATGCCTCGGCTGGAGGGCGCCTACTCGACGGTGGCGATGACCAAGCACGCGATCGTCGCTTTCCGCGACCCCTATGGGGTGCGGCCGCTGGCACTGGGGCGGCTCGACGACCGCTACGTGGTCGCCTCGGAGAGCTGCGCCTTCGACATCATCGGGGCCACCTTCCTGCGCGAGGTCCACCCCGGCGAGCTGGTCTCGCTGACCGAGCGTGGGCTGGAGGCGCGCCAGGTGATCCGCTCCGACCGCCCGGCCTTCTGCGTCTTCGAGCAGATCTACTTCTCGCGGCCCGACTCGCGGCTCGAAGGCGGGGTCGTGCAGCAGTCGCGCGGGCGAATGGGAGAGATCCTCTGGCGCGAAGCGCCGGTCGACGCCGACCTGGTGATCTCGGTGCCCGACTCGGGCAACCCCGCCGCCAACGGCTTCGCCCGCGCCTCGGGGATTCCGCAGGACGACGGGCTGATCAAGAACCGCTACGTGGCCCGCACCTTCATCCAGCCCGGGCAGGAGCTCCGAAAGCACGGCCTGCGGATGAAGTTCAACCCGCTGCCCGAGATCGTCGAGGGCAAGCGGGTGGTCGTGGTCGACGACTCGATCGTGCGCGGCAACACCACGCGGCAGATCGTCGGCATGCTGCGGGACGCCGGCGCGCTCGAGGTCCACCTGCGGATCTCGGCTCCGCCGATCCGCCATCCCTGCCACTACGGGATCGACATGTCGACCAGCGAGGAGATGATCGCCCACGGGCGGACGATCGACGAGGTCGCCGTGGAGCTGGGCGCCGACTCGCTCGCGTACCTCTCGCTCGACGGCGTCTACGAGGCGGTGGGCAGCGGGCCGGAGGTCCATTGCGATGCCTGCTTCACGGGTCGCTACCCGCTCGGCGGCGACCCCGATTCGGCGAACGGAAAGTTCGCCCTCGAGGAAATCGCCGTCGTCCCGGCCAGCAGCTGAACGCCCGGTAGGGTCGCGCCCGTGGCCGGCTTCAAGCTCTGCGTGCTCGCCTCGGGCACGGGCACCAACCTGCAGGCGATCATCGACCAGCTGCACGGCTCGGACGGGATCGAGGTCGCCGGAGTGGGCTCCGACAAGCCCGGCGCCCAGGCCCTGAAGAGGGCCGAGGAGGCGGGAATCGAGACGGCGGTGTTTCGCGCCGACGACTTCGAGGATCGCGAGGCGCGTGACGCGGCGATCGGGGACTGGGCCGAGGGCCTGGGCGCCGAGCTGATCGTCCTCGCCGGCTACATGCAGCTTCTCTCGGCCTCGCTGGTGGCCCGGTTCCGAAACCGGATCATCAACGTGCATCCGGCGCTTTTGCCCTCGTTTCCGGGGCTCGACGCGGTCCAGCAGGCACTCGACCACGGGGTCAAGGTCACCGGGGTCACCGTGCACTTCGTCGACGAGGGAGTCGATTCGGGCCCGATCATCCTGCAGCGGCCGGTCCCGGTTCCCGCGGATCGCGAATGGGAGACGCTCGAGGAGGCGATCCACGCCTCCGAGCACGCCTTGCTGCCGGAGGCGATCCGGCTGATCGCCGCGGGCCGGGTCCGGATTCGACCCCGGCAGCCCGCGGGTGGTTTCGATCGAGGGCTAGGCAGAGCCGACCGCTACCAAGAAGTGGTAAAGATTCCCGGGTCCTTTTCGGTACTGGCAAGAGCAGGAGGCTCGCCTCGATGAGAAAGCTGAAGGCACGGATTGCGGCGCTCGCGCTGAGCGTCGTCGGACTCGGATTGATCGCGGCACCCGTCGCCCAGGGCGCGGACTTCACGATTCCGTTCAACAACTGGCAGGTCGAGCGGCACCCTCGGGATAAAGAAGCTCAACCAGAACATCCAGCTTCCCCCCGACTCGGCGTTCAACGGCGCAGGCCAACATCACCCAGGGCACGATCTCGGGGCACCACCACGATTCCCGATTTCACGACGACAGTGAGGATTGCTCGGGCTGGTGCCATCCCAGGTCACCCTCTCGATCAAGGAGACCTCACCGACCGCGGGCACGATCCGGTTCGACCCTGACGGCAACGCGACAACCCACGCCACCGCTCGACCGACGTGCGGATCAAGAAGCTGGGGCTGCTGGGGCTGTCGGTCCCGCCTGGCGCGAATTGCCACACCTCGTCGCCGGTCGTGCTGCCGCTCGATGGCGAGCGCGCACGCTGGCCCAGCTCGGGACCACGGGACTCAATTTCTCGGGACCTACAACCTGCCGAAGCTGACCGGGTGCGGCCTGTTGACCCCGACCCTGAACCGTTGATGGCGGGGCCGAACAACCCGTTCGCGCTCACCCTGAAGCCGCCGACCGCCGCCGGTCTGAGCGTGGCGAAAACTCGCAGTTAGCGCGAAGTGGGCCGCCGAAGGGCGGCCCACTCGCATCTTGTCCGGCCGCCTGCGTCGCGTTCCGCGTGGGTGCCATTTAGGATCGGCTCCCCCCGATCGCGGGATCCGGACCGAATGAGCGAATCCCAACCGACCGCTGAGAGCATCGTCGGCGAGGCACTTGCCCGCGCCGAGGAGGGCGCGAGCTCGGAGGAGGAGGGCGGTCTGCAGGATCCGCCGCGCCCTGATCTCGGTCTCCGACAAGACCGGCCTCGCGGACTTCGCCAAGGGGCTCGCCGAGCTCGGGGTCGAGATCCTCTCCACCGGCGGCACCGCCAGCGCCCTTCGCGAGGCGGGGATCGAGGCGACCGAGGTCTCGGAGTTCACCGGCAGCCCGGAGATCCTCGACGGGCGGGTGAAGACTCTGCACCCGCGGCTGCACGCGGCACTGCTGGCCCGCCGCGACAACCCCGACCACATGTCGACGCTGGAGAAGGAGGGGATCGAGCCGATCGACCTGGTCTGCGTGAACCTCTATCCGTTCGAGAGGGCGATCTCGGGCCGCGAGGTCGACCCCGAGGAGGCGATCGAGAACATCGACGTCGGTGGGCCGACGATGATCCGCGCCGCGGCCAAGAACCACCGCAGCGTCGCGATCGTCGTCAAGCCCGAGTCCTACGACGCGGTCCTCGACGAGCTCGAGGCCGCCGACGGCATGATCACCGCCAGCACCCGGCACTGGCTCGCCAACGAGGCCTTCGCCCAGACCGCGCGCTACGACGCCGCGATCAGCAACTGGTTCGGCAGCGCCTATGAGGACTTCCCCGAGCACCTCGCTTTCGGGTTCGAGAAGCTCTTCGACCTCTCCTACGGCGAGAACCCGCACCAGCGCGCCGCGCTTTACAGCGAGGTCGGCGCCCGCTCCCACGTTCTGTCCCGGGTCTCGAAGCTGCACGGCCGGGCGCTGTCGTTCAACAACGTGCTCGACCTCGACTCGGCCCAGCGGCTGCTCGCCGACCTCGATCAGCCCGCCTGCGTGATCGTCAAGCACAACAACCCCTGCGGCGTTGCGATCGGGGAGGACGCGATGCAGGCCTACGAGAAGGCGCTCGCCTGCGACCCGATGTCGGCGTTCGGCGGCGTGATCGCGCTCAACCGCGAGGTCAAGGAGGAGCTCGGCAAGCGACTGCACGAGAACTTCGTCGAGGTCCTGGTCGCCCCGATCTACGAGCAGGCGGCCCTCGACGCGCTGCAGCAGAAGGAGGCGGTCCGGATCCTCGCCGACGAGGAGCGGCGGGCCCCGGCCCCGACCGAGCGAGACATGCGCAGGGTGCGCGGCGGCCTGCTGGTCCAGGATCGCGACGGCGACCCCGAGCCGCGCGAGCTGATGGAGGTCGTCACCAAGACCGAGCCCACCGACGCGCAGTGGCGCGACCTGCTGTTCGCCTGGACCGTTGTGCGCCACGTGCGCTCGAACGCGATCGTGATCGCCAAGGATGCCGCGACGCTGGGGATCGGCGCCGGTCAGATGAGCCGCGTCGACTCGGTGCGGCTGGCGCTCGACAAGTGCCGCGAGGCGCGTGGCGAGGAGGCCGAGGGCCTGCTGGCGGGATCGGTGGTCGCCTCCGACGCCTTCTTCCCGTTCGCCGACGGGCCCCAGGCCGCGATCGAGGCCGGCGCGACGGCGGTGATCCAGCCGGGCGGGTCGAAGCGCGACGGCGAGGTGATCGAGGCCTGCGACAAGGCCGGCGTGGCGATGGTCTTCACCCGCCACCGCCACTTCCGCCACTAGCACCTGGCGTCTTCAGGGCGCCGGCGGCGGGTAGGTTGAGCGCGATGCGAGTCGCCGTGCTCGGGACAGGGATCATGGGGTTTCCGATCGCCCGCAACCTCGCCGGCGCCGGGATCGAGGTCAGCGCCTGGAACCGGACCGCCGAACGGGCCGAGCCGCTGCGCGAGCACGGGGTCGATGTGCAGGCCGATGCCGAGGCGGCGATCGGCGGCGCCGATCTGGTGATCACGATCCTCAGCAACGCCGAGGCGGTGGAGGAGGTGATGGGCGGCGAAGGCCTGGAGGCCTGCGGCGAGGACACCGTCTGGGCCCAGCTCAGCACGGTCGGCATCGACGCCAACGAGCGTCTCGTGGAGCTGGCGGCCGACGCCGGCGTCAGGCTTCGTCGACGCGCCGGTCCTCGGGACCAGGCAGCCGGCCGAGCAGGGGGCGCTGGTCGTGCTTAGCGTCAGGGCCCGAGAGCGCCCGCCCGACCTGTGACCCGGCATTCGACGCGATCGGCGCGAAGACCGTCTGGATGCCGGCCGCCGGCCAGCGGCTGAAGATGGTCGTCAACACCTGGGTCCTGAGCCTGACCGAGGCGGTGGCCGAGGCGATGGCACTGGCCGAGGGGCTGGGGATGGAGAAGGAGCGCTTCCTCGAACTGATCGAGGGCGGGCCGCTCGACAGTGCCTACGCGCACATCAAGGGCAAGATGATGATCGAAGGCGAGTTCCCGACCTCGTTCGCGCTCAACCTGGCGGCGAAGGACGCGGGGCTGATCCTCGAGGCGGCCGAGAGCGCCGAGATCTCGCTTCCGGCGCTGGAGGCCGTGCGCGAGCAAATGTCGCGCGCGGTCGAGCTGGGTCACGGCGACGAGGACATGGCAGCGACTTTCCACGCGGCCAGCGGCTCGAAATAGGCCGGCGCCCGCGCCGCACACCGCGAGTGGGCCCCCTGGGACTCGAACCCAGTCCTCGAGCTTAAAAGGCTCGCCGTCTAACCCGTTGACGTAGAGGCCCGCGCCGATGGTAGCCGGGGCTAGGAGGGCTCGGCCAGGCCCTGCTCCGGGGTCGAAGCCTCGGCGTGCAGCTTGCGCGGGATCCGTCCCGCCTGGCGGGCCGCGTATCCGGCCTCGACAGCACGCCGCATCGCCACCGCCATCGTCACCGGGTCCTCGGCCCTTGCCACCGAGCTCGACAGCAGCACGCCGTCGCAGCCGAGCTCCATCGCCAGAGCGGCGTCCGACGCCGTTCCGATGCCGGCATCGAGGATCACCGGCACCCCCGCCCCGTCGACGATGATCGCGACGTTGTAGGGGTTGCGGATGCCCGAGCCGGAGCCGATCGGCGATCCGAGCGGCATCACCGCCGCGCAGCCGGCCTCCTCGAGGCGGCGGGCGAGGATCGGGTCGTCGTTGGTGTAGGGCAGGACCACGAAGCCGTCGTCGACCAGCGCCTCAGCCGCGTCGAGCAGCTCGACAGCGTCGGGGAACAGGGTCCGGTCGTCGCCGATCACCTCGAGCTTTATCCAGTCCGTATCGAAGGCCTCGCGGGCCATCTGTGCGGTGCGGATCGCGTCGCGGGCCGTGTAGCAGCCCGCGGTGTTGGGCAGCAGCATCAGCCCGAGCCGCTTGACGACGTCAAGAACCGAGCCGCTGGCGTCGGGGTCGACCCGGCGCAGGGC
The DNA here is from genome assembly GCA_963772265.1 of uncultured Solirubrobacterales bacterium. Lineage (GTDB taxonomy): Bacteria > Actinomycetota > Thermoleophilia > Solirubrobacterales > 70-9 > Mayfieldus. The sequence continues at coordinate 64,774 of CAVYWS010000010.1, forward strand.
GACGGTGACGATCTCCGCCCCCGAGGCCTCGATCGCCCGCTCGGTGTCGGCGAGCGAGCGAAAGCCGCCGGTGCCGACGATCAGGCGCGAGGCCAGCTCGCGGTCGGCGATCCTCCAGCCTCCCTCGGCGCCGCCCTGGATCGCGGCCAGCACCTCGACCTTCTCGCCCTCGTCGAGCGCGCGCCCCCACTGCCCGCGCGGGACGACCTCGCCGCCGACCGCGACGGCGAAGCCGCGCGCCAGCGGATCCCCGCCGGCCTCGCGGACCGCGTCGGCGACGGTGGCGCCGTCGGGGAGCTCGCGCGGCTCTCCGTTGAGCTCGACCCTCATGCCGTCACCTCGGCTCCGCTGAGGACATCGGCGACCCGCTCCGCGGTCAGCGGGGCGAGCAGGACCCCGTTGCGGTAGTGCCCGGTCGCAAGCACCAGCCCCTCCAGGGCCCCTGGGCCGACCAGGGGAAGGTTGTCCGGCGTGCCCGGTCGCAGGCCGGCCGCCGTCTCGAGCAGCTCGAGCTCGGCGATCTCGGGCAGCAGACGGTAGGCCTCGCGCAGCAGCTCGTGGACCCCGCCGGCGGTGACCGTGGTGTCGAAGCCCTGCTCCTCGACCGTCGCGCCGACGATCAGCCGCCCGTCGGCTCGCGGCACCACGTAGACCCGCTCCGAGGCGACGATCCGCTCGCAGACCGGATCGGATTCCGGGCCCCGCAGGGAGAGGATCTGGCCCTTGACCGGGCGCACCGGCGGGCGCGCCTCGGAGGGAAGCCAATCCGAGCTTCCGGCCCAGGCTCCGTTGGCGAGGACGACCTTGTCCGCCTTGATCTCCTCCCCGGCTTCGGTCCGAAGGCCGGTGATCCGTCCGCCCTCGACCACGGCCTCGGCAACCCCGGCTCCGCTTCGCAGCTCGACGCCCTCGCGCTCGAGCGCCGCCAGCAGCGCTGCGCAGAGGGCCCGCGGGTCGACCGCGCCCTCGTCGGGCGCGTGCACCCCGGCCGCGATCGAGGGCGAGAGGCCAGGCTCCAGCTCGCGGCAGCGGCGCGGGGTCAGCCACTCGACCTCGAGCCCGAGCGAGCGCTGCAGCTCGTGGCGGCGGCGCAATTCCTCGGCCTCGTCGCGATCGAGGGCGACGTGCAGGGCGCCGCAGCGCCGGTAGCCGGTCTCGACGCCGCTGCGCTCCTCGAGCTCGGCGACGAACTCCGGATAGCGCGCCGCGGCGTCAGCGGTCATCTCGAGCAGGGGCTGCTCGCCGAAGTCGAGCTCGCCGATCGGGGCGAGCATCCCGGCGGCGACGCCGGTCGCTCCCGCGGCGGGGGCGATCCGGTCGAGCACGACGACGCTGAGGCCGCGCTGGGCGGCCCGCCAGGCGCAGGCGAGCCCGATCACCCCGGCTCCCACCACGGCCACGTCGGTTGTCTTCGAGTTTGCGTTTGGCACGAAACCTCTCGTTCCGGGCTCCGCGCAGGTCCCTGCGCCGGCATTACCCGGATCAGGTTCAGACGGTCGGCGGCGCCCTAGCCGCCCTCTCAGCCCTTGGCTTCAGGGCTCCCGTTGTCCATCGATCGTACTCCTCCTTCGCTTCCCGGCGGCGCTCGCGATAATCGTTGCGTGCCCGAGTCAGCGAAAGCCGTGGCCGAAAGCGCCGTCGAGGTCTTCAATCGTGAGTTCTGCGCCGGCAAGACCGGGATCGATGCGGAAACCCGCCGCCTCTGGGCCTCCGAGCCCGTGATCGTTCCCTTCCGGGCTGCGCTGGAGGCAACCGAGTACAGCGGGCCGACCGCGCTGGACGACTTCGTCGCCAACACGCGGGAGAGCTGGGCCTGGATGAGAATCGAGCCAGAGGAGGTTCGCGAGCTCGATTCACAGCGTGCGCTTGTGCTCGGGGAGCTTCGCGGCCGGGGCCGCGAGACCGGCGCCGAGACGAGCGCTCAGATCGCGACCCTGCTCGTCGTGCACGAGGGCCGCGTCGCTGAGGCGCGCACCTACTCCAGCGAGCGCGAGGCGCTCGCCGCGGCCGGCCGATGAGCCTCGCACCGTCCGACTCCGCCGGCCCTCTGCGACGCGAGCGCCTGCGCACCGCCCGCCTCTACTTCGTCTGTGAGGCGCGGCCCGGTGGCGGTGATCCCGAGCCGCTGCTGCGGGCGGCTCTAAGCGGCGGCGTCGACATCGTGCAGCTGCGCGAGAAGGAGCTCGACCGGAGGGCGACCGCGGTCGCCGCCGCGACCTTTCGCCGCCTCTGCGACACCTACAGCGCCCTGTTCATCGTCAACGACGACCCCGCCCTGGCGCGCTCATGCCGCGCCGACGGCGTCCATGTCGGCCAGGACGACATCTCGGTCGCCGAGGCGCGCGGGCTGCTGGGGCCGGACGCCCTGATCGGTCTCTCGACCCACTCGCGTGAGCAGATCGACTCCGCCGAGGGTGCCGACTACATCAGCGTCGGCCCGATCTGGGAGACGCCGACCAAGGAGGGCCGCCCGGCGGTCGGGCTGGAGCTGGTCGAATACGCCGCCGAGCACGCCCGGCTGCCGTTCTACGCGATCGGCGGAGTCGACGAGTCGAATGCCCGCGAGGTGGTCGAGGCGGGGGCGAGCAGGCTCGCCGCCGTGCGGGCGATCCGTGACGCCGCCGATCCCGCCGCGCGCGGCAGCGGCGCTTCGACGCGCCTTCGCCGAGATCGGCGACGAGGCTCCCGGTGGGTAGCCGCGAGCGCAAGCGCGCCGCGCGCCAGAAGCGCAAGGCCCGCTCGGCGGCGCAGGGGGCGGAAGCCCCGGCCGAGACCGAGGGCATTGCGACCAGCGCCGCGGCGGCGGGCGTCGAGGCGGAGCCGCCGGGCCCGATCGAGCGCGGCTACGCCCGCGCCGAGGAGCGAAACCGCGAGGCGCGCGAGGCCCTCGTCCCCCTCTACGAGGGAGAGCGGCCGGCGGTGGTCACGGTCGGCGCCGTCTTCTCGGCGGTGATCGCGCTGATCTTCTGGGTCTCGACCGTGATCGCCCTGTTCAGCGACGCCACCGTCCAGGGCAAGGAGCCGCACCCGCTGCAGATCGCGCTCATCGCCGTGGTGCTGACCGCGATGGCCTGGGGCATGTGGAAGGCGCGCTACTGGGCGGTTCTCGGCTTTCAGATGCTGCTGGTGATCTTCATGCTCGCCGGCATCGCAGGGCTGGTGACCGCCACCGCCGTCGCCCAGGTGATCGGCACCGTGGTGCTGGTCGGGATCTGCGTCGCCTTCTTCGTCTTCATGGTCAAGGCGATGGCGCGGATCCAGATGCCGCACCGCCTGCCGAGGGACTGAGCGCGTCTTGTAGGCTCGGGCCCAGATGGCTGACTACGACGTGATCGTGATCGGCGGCGGGCCGGGCGGCTATGTGGCGGCTATCCGCGCCGCCCAGCTGGGCCAGAAGACCGCGGTGGTCGAGCGCGACAAGGCGGGCGGACGCTGCCTCAACTACGCCTGCATCCCGGCCAAGACCCTGCTGCACACGGCCGAGGTCTTCGACCATGCCCGCAACGGCGCCGAGCTCGGCGTCGTGGTCAAGGGAGCGAGCATCGACTGGAAGGCGCTCGGCGAGCGCCGCGCCAAGGTCTCCGACACCCTGGCCGGGGGAGTGAAGATGCTCTGGGACAAGAACAAGATCGATCTGATCGAGGGCGAGGGCTCGCTGACCGCCGACGCCGACGTCGCGGTCGGCGGAAAGACCTATGAGAGCGGCGCCGTCGTGCTGGCGACGGGCTCGGTCGCGATGCCGATCCCGGGTGTCGATTTCTCCGACCGGGTCGTCGACACCTGGGGCGCATGGTCGCTGCCCGAGCAGCCGGCGAAGCTGGCCGTGGTCGGCGCCGGCGCCTCGGGCTCGGAGATCGCCTCCGCCTACGCCCGCTTCGGAACCGAGGTGACGCTGATCGAGATGCTCGACCAGGTGCTCCCGGCCGAGGACAAGGACATGGCCCGGGTCGTCGACCGCCACTTCCGCAAGCAGGGCATCAACGTCTCGACCGGGACCCCGGTGGACAAGGTCGAGGCCGGCAAGGACTCGGTCAAGGTGAGCTGGGGAGATCAGTCCGCCGAGGTCGACTACCTCTGCATCGCCGGCGGGCGGGCGCCCGACACCGAGTCGCTGGGTCTCGATGCGGCGGGTGTGAAGACCGGCGACGGCGGCAAGATCGAGATCGACGAGTACCAGCGAACCTCGAACGAGAAGGTCTACGCGATCGGCGACCTGGTGCGAGGGCCGGCGCTGGCCCACAAGGCCTCCGAGGAGGGGGTCGTGGCCGCCGAGCGGATAGCAGGGGCGGAGACGCACCCGGTGGACATCCTCCTCGTCGCCGGGGCGACGTTCTGCGAGCCCCAGGTCGCCAGCGTCGGGCTCACCGAGGGCCAGGCGAAGGAATCGGGCCGCGAGATCAAGGTCGGAAAGTTCAAGCTCGGCGGCGCCGGCGCGTCTGTTGTCTACGACGACCGCGAGGGGCTGGTGAAGATCGTCGCCGATGCCCAGTACGGCGAGATCCTCGGCGCCCACGTAGTCGGCAACCGCGCCTGCGACATGATCGCCGAGCTTGTCGACACGATGGCGCTGGAGGGCGGCTATCAGGAGCTCGCCCGCATCGTCCATCCTCATCCGACGATGTCGGAGGCAATCCTCGACGCCGCGCGCGCCGTCGATGGCTGGGCGATCCACGCCTAGCTGAAACCGGTCGGCACTGTCGCCGCCGGCCGCCATAGGATGCGGCGGCGAATTCAGGAACGAGGGGGAGCAAATGGAGGAGTCGCACTCCGCGCGCGAGGCATGGATTGGCTTTTGCGAACGGCTGACAGCCACCGACGCCGGCAGCTTCGACGACTACGTCGCCGAGGACGCGAAGCTGATCATCGGAACCGCACCCGGTGAATGGATCGACGACCGCAGGGGGATGCGCTCCGGTTTCGAGACCCCCGGCTTCGGGATGCAGCCCGGCGTGGTCACCGCCTACGAGGAGGGCTCGATGGCCTGGGTCGCGGACGAGCCGGCGATCGTCGCCCCCGACGGCTCAACAGTCCCCTCCCGGGTCACGGCGGTGATGCGCAAGGACGGCGGCGCCTGGAAGATCGTCCACGCCCATTTCTCGGTCGGGGTCCCCGACGACGAGGTGGTTAGCCTGACCCAGAAGTGGTCGCGATAAGCAGCCCCGCGGTCTTCTACTTCGATCTCGGATCCCCATACGCATATCTGGCCGCGGAGCGGGTCAGCGGGCTGTTCGCGGAGGCCGGCCTCGAGGCGCCGGAGTGGCAGCCGGTGCTGCTCGGCGGTCTGTTCAAGCGCTTCGGGCGCGGGTCATGGGGGCTCACGGAGGAGCGCGAGTCCGGCATCGCCGAGGTCGAGCGGCGGGCTGCCGCCTACGGACTGGCGCCGATCCGCTGGCCGGATCCGTTCCCCGGCAACACGCTGACCGCGATGCGAGCCGCAACCTTCGCCAAGCAGACCGGCCGCACCGTGGCCTTCGCGCTTGCCGCCTTCCGCCAGGCCTTCGCCGCCGGACGCGACCTCACCGACCCCGACAACGTCCTGATCGCGGCGGCCGCCTGCGAGCTTCACCCCAACGCAGTGCAAAAGGCGATCGAGACGACGGCCGTCAAGGACGCCCTGCGCGAGGCGACCGAGGCGGCGGGCGACCTCGGAGTGCACGGGGTGCCCAGCATGAGCATCGGCGGCAAGGTCTTCTGGGGCGACGACCGGCTCGAGGATGCGGTGCAGACGGCCCTGCGGTCGAAGCTCGTCGATCTGCCCTGAACAGCCGCAACTTCACGCGTAAAGGGATGCCTGGTGCCCTCCGATAAGCGGAGGGTGAGGCGAAATCGATTTCGCCCGTCGGTCTGGGCCGCGCTTGCGGTCGTCGTCCTGCTGCCCGCCGGGTGCGGTGGGGGCTCGGCCCCGGAAACCAAGGGCCAAACGGTCAAGGTGACCGAACGCGACTTCCGAATCTCGGCGCCGAAACGGATCGCGGCCGGCCGTGTCCGCCTTCTGGTCCACAACCGGGGGCCGGATGCCCACGAGCTGGTCGTGGCCCCCAAGGGCCGCGGGCCGCTGCCGATCAGCCGCGACGGCCTGCGGGTCGAGGAGGACGCGCTGAAGGGAGCCCATGAGCTGGAGGCGGCAGACCCCGGTGACCGCAGCCTCGGCCTCGACCTGCAACCGGGGCGTTACGTCCTGTTCTGCAACATGACCGGGCACTTCAAGGGCGGCATGCACACGGTAGTGCTGGTGCATTAGCGATGCGCCGCGGGCTCGCCTTCCAACCCTTCGCGGCGCGGGGCCGCCGTGCGACGGTCGCGATCCTCGCCATCTTCGCCCTCTTCTCGCTGCTCAGTGTGACCCTGGTCATCCGCACGACCGGCAAGTCACGAAACCGGGCCACCGTGGTCGAGGTGGCAGGGCGCCAGCGGACCCTCGCCGAGCGCTACGTCAACCAGGTTCTGCTGGCCCGCGCCGGCGCCCCCGCCGACCCCACCGCGGTGGCCAGCACCCTGAAGGCCAGCGCCACCACGCTGCTCGAAGGCGGACCCGTGCCCGAGGTGCCCGGCGACGACGACCGAGCCACCCTCTCGGCGGCCAAGGGGACCCTGGTCCGGAGCCAGCTCGAACAGGAGCGGCGGCTGGCCAACGACCTGACCGCGACTGGGGCCGCGATTCTCGCCGGCCGCCCGCAGAGCTCGGTCCGCCTTACCGCCGGCCAGCGGATCAGCACCCGCGACCCGGTCGAGAGGCTGCGGGTGCTCTCGGCTCTGACCTCCAACGTGTCGCTCAACGCAGCCCGCACGATCGCCATGGAGACCGACGAGAACATCAACTCCCTGATCACGACCCAGGTGGTCCTTGGCATCGCCGGCCTGTTGATGACGCTCGCGTTGGGCTTCGCCCTCGTCGCGGCGACGCGCCGTCAGACCGCTCATTTCAGAAGCCTCGTCAGCGCCTCGACCGATCTCGTGATCGTCTTCGGGCGCGGCGGCTGTCGCTACACGAGTGGATCGGTGGCGAGGATGCTCGGGCGGCCCGAGCAAGAGCTCCTGGGAGACGGCCTGCTGGGCTCCGTCCACCCCGATGACCGCGCGCCAGTCAAGGAGGCATGCATCCACGGCCGCCCGCGTGAGGTGGCCTTCCGGCTCGAGAACAGCTTCGGCGAATGGCGTCAACTGGAAGCACACGTCACCGACCTGCGCGAGGATCGCGACGTTCGAGGCGTGGTGCTCAATGCCCGAGACGTCACCGAGCGCGTCCACCTCCAGGAGGAACTCGAGCGCCAGGCATTCCATGACGGCCTCACCGGCTTGCCCAACCGGGCCCTGTTCCGAGACCGGCTCGACCAGGCTCTGGCGCGCTCGGCCCGCTCCGGAGATGCGCTGGCGGTGCTGATGCTCGACCTCGACGGGTTCAAGCAGGTGAACGACTCGCTCGGCCACGACGTCGGCGACACCCTGCTGCAGCGGGTCGCCGCCCGCATCGACGAGATCATCCGTCCGAGCGACACCCTGGCGAGGTTCGGGGGCGACGAGTTCGCGCTCTTGCTCGACGGCACCAAGCAGCCCCAGGCCGAGGCCCTCGCCAAGCGCCTGATCGACCGGCTTGCGGAGCCGATGCGGATGGCCGACCATCAGCTCGCGGTCAGCGCCAGCGTCGGAATCGCGCTGCATCCGGGGGGCCGCGGCGACAGCGACGAGCTGGTGCGTAACGCCGACGTCGCGATGTACGCGGCGAAGGAGGGGCGCGGCCGCTTCCAGGTCTTCCACCACGACATGGCACGCGAGTTCGACCAGCTCCTCGGCCTCGAGCACGAGCTCCGGCTCGGCCTTCAGGACGGCGAGCTCAGCGTCCACTACCAACCCGAGATCTCGCTCGAGAGCGATTCGATCGTCGGCGTCGAGGCGCTCGCCCGCTGGCACTCACCGACCCGCGGGCCGGTGCCTCCGGACCAGTTCATACCAGTGGCGGAGGCGACCGACCTGATCTTCCGGGTGGGCGAGTTCGTGCTGCAGCAGGCGTGCGCGCAGACGGCCCGCTGGCGCGAAGCCGGCCTGCTGCCCGATCCGTTCGTCACCTGGGTCAACGTCTCCGCCAAGCAGCTCAACGCGGGCGGCCTCAGCGAGCTGGTGCGGGGGACGCTGAATGCCTGCGGACTCCCCGCCACCTGCCTCGGTCTCGAGATCACCGAGACGGCGATGGTCGAGGGTGCGGGAGGCAAGCGCGCCCAGACGGAGCTCGGCGAGCTGAGCCAGCTGGGCGTGCGGGTCGCGATCGACGATTTCGGAACCGGCTTCTCCTCGCTTGGCCAGCTGCGGCATTTCCCGGTCGACATGCTCAAGGTCGATCGCTCCTTCGTCCAGGGCGTCGAGCACGACAGCAAGGACGCAGCGATCACCGCGAACCTGGTCAGCCTGGCCCATGCGCTGGGCGTGCCCGCGATCGCGGAGGGCATCGAATCCGACGGGCAGCTGCAGTCAGTGCGCGCTGTGGGCTGCGACCTTGCCCAGGGCTACCTGTTCGCGCGCCCGGCCCCGCCCGACGAGGTCACGGAGCTGCTGGCGGAGGCCCACCGCGAATCGGTCAAGCCGACCCAGGCCGCGCTCGATCTGCCCTGAGGTCCTCCCGTTTCCGGCCGCTGCGTCCGGGTTCGGCTTGCTCCTCCCGAGCCGGCAGCCCCCTTAGCTAAGGTGGAGCCGAGGTTCGGAAGTGACCGACAACCCCACCACCGCAAGCGAAGAGGCGCGCGCGAGCTCGGCCGACGGCGCCGGCGCGAAGCGCCCGCTGCCCGATGCCGACACCTGCCGCGAGCTGCTCGCCACGATGGCGCTGATCCGCCGCTTCGAGGAGGAGGCGGGGCGCCAGTATCAGCGCGCCAAGGCCGGCGGCTTCCTGCATCTGGCGATCGGCGAGGAGGCGACGATCGTCGGCACCACCTCGGTGATGCGAGACGAGGACTATCTGATCGGCACCTACCGCACCCACGGCCACGCGATCGCCCGCGGCACCAGCCCCAACGCGGTGATGGCGGAGCTGTTCGGCCGGGTCGACGGCACGAGCGGCGGCCGAGGCGGATCGATGCACATCTTCGACCTCGAGAACCGGTTCATGGGCGGCTACGGGATCGTCGGCGGCAACCTGCCGCTGGCGGCGGGCCTCGCCCTCGCCTCGGACTACCGGGGCGAGGACTCGGTCACCGTCTGCATGTTCGGCGACGGGGCCTCCAACGCCGGCAACTTCGGCGAGACGATGAACCTGGCCGCACTCTGGAGCCTGCCGGTCTTCTTCCTGGTCGAGAACAACCTCTACGGCATGGGCACCGCGGTCGAGCGCCATTCCGCCCAGACCGACCTCTCGCGCAAGGCCGAGGGCTACGGGGTGCCGGGCGAGCGCATCGACGGGATGGACGTGCTCGCGGTTCGCGAGGCGGTCGCCGAGCACATCCGGATCGCCCGCGAGGAGCGCCGTCCGACCCTGGTCGAGGCATTCACCTACCGCTTCCGCGGTCACTCGGCGGCCGACCCCGAGGTCTACCGCTCGAAGGAGGAGGTCGAGGAGTGGCGCGCCAAGGACCCGATCGAGACCTTCGCCGCGAGGGCGATCGCCGACGGAGTGCTGACGATGCGTGATGTCGAGCAGGTCCGCGAGGACGCCGACAGCGCGGTCACCGAAGCGGTGGACTTTGCCGACGACTCGGCCGAACCGGCGCTCGATTCGCTCTACGAGCACCTCTACGTGGTCTCGGAGACGATGGGCTGGTACGCGGTCGACGAGCGCAGCCCCGACCCGCACCCGGGCGAGCGCGAGTCCGAGGCCTCGCAGCGCGCCAAGGACCTGGCCGAGGCGGGAGCCGCATACGCCGGGGTGCCGAGCGGGCCGCGGATCAACCCGGCCGAGCAGGGGGACGCCCGCGAGGGCGCCGAGTCGCGCGGGCGCGAGGACGCGGAGGAGGGCCAGCCCCAGGCCGAGGGCGAAGATCCGGAGGAGGAGTCCTAGTGGCGACGATGCGCATGCGCGAGGCGCTCAACGCCGCCCTGCGCGAGGAGATGCAGCGCGACGAGTCCGTGTTCCTCATGGGCGAGGACGTCGGCGTGTTCCAGGGGGCCTTCAAGGTCACCGAGGGGCTGCTGGACGAGTTCGGCGAGCGCCGCGTCCGCGACACCCCGATCTCCGAGAACACGATCGTCGGCTTGGGGGTGGGCTCGGCGATGGCCGGCCTGCGACCGGTGGTCGAGATCATGACCGTCAACTTCTCGCTGCTGGCGGCGGACCAGATCATCAACCATGCCGCGGCGATCCCCTACATGTTCGGGGGCAAGGTCCGGGTGCCGATGGTGATCCGGATGCCGGGCGGCGGCGGGCATCAGCTCGGCCCCACCCACTCGCACAGCTTCGAGGCGATGTTCCTGCACGTCCCCGGTCTGCTCGTCGCCTGCCCCTCGACGCCGGCGGACGGCAAGGCGCTGCTGAAGGCGGCGATCCGCGACGACAACCCGGTGATATTCATCGAGCACGAGACCCTCTACGGCGCCCGCGGCGAGGTGCCCGAGAACGGCGAGGTGCTGCGTTTCGGCGAGGCGGCGGTGCGGCGCGAGGGCTCCGACGTGACGATCATCGGGCTGCTGAAGATGGCCCAGGTGGCCGAGAGCGCGGCCAAGCAGCTCTCCAGCGAGCACGGAGTCGAGGCCGAGGTGATCGACCCGCGCACCCTGCGTCCGCTCGACCTCGAGACGATCCTCGGGTCGGTGCAGAAGACGAACCGGGTCGTCATCGTCGAGGAGGGCTGGCCCCACGGCGGCGTCGGCGCCAACGTGGCGGCGCTGATCCAGGAGCAGGCCTTCGACTACCTCGACGCGCCGATCCAGCGCGTCACCGGCGCCGACGTGCCGATGCCCTATTCGAAGCGCCTCGAGCAGGCCGCGATCCCCCACGAGGAGCACGTGATCAGGGCGGCGATGGAGACGGTGGAGGGAAGCCGCTGATGGCCGAGGACGTCGTCATGCCCCGCCTCTCGGACTCGATGGAGGAGGGCACGGTGCTGCGCTGGCTGAAGTCGGAGGGCGACGAGGTCGCGGTCGGCGACGAGCTGGTCGAGATCGAGACCGACAAGGCGAACATGGTCTATGAGTCCGACGCGGCCGGCACCCTGATCGAGCTGGTCGCCTCGGAAGGCGACACGCTGGCGATCGGCGACGTCATCGCGCGGGTCGGCGAGCCGGGCGAGGCGAAGGGCGACGGCGGCGGCAAGAAGAAGAAGGGCAAGAAGGACAAGGCGGAGAAGGCCGAGCAGGCCGCCGCAGGCGCCCGTCGCGACAGCCGCGGCGGCTCCCAGCGCCGAGCCGGGCGCGGCCGAGCCAGCAGTTCCCGCCCCCTCCCCCGCGGGCGACGGCCGGATCAAGGCTTCGCCGCTGGCGAAGCGGATCGCGGCCGAGAAGGGGCTCGACCTGGCGGCGATCCCGGGCTCGGGCCCGGGAGGCCGGATCGTCAAGGCCGATGTCGAAGGGGCCGGGGCCCAACCCGCGGCTGCGCCTTCAGCAGCGCCCGCCGCGCCGGGCGCCCCCGAGCGCCCCGAGACCGCCAAGGGCGAGGTGACCCGCCGGGAGCTGACCAAGCTGCAGCAGACGATCGCGCGCCGGATGGCGGAGTCGAAGGCGACCGCGCCGCACTTCTATCTGACCGTCGAGGTCGACATGAGCCGCGCCGTTGCGGCCCGGGCGGAGATGAAGACCGGGACGCCCGAGGGCGAGCCGGTGCCCTCGTTCAACGACATGGTCGTCAAGGCCTGCGCGATCGCCCTGCGCGAGAACCCGCGCGCCAACGGCGCCTATCGCGACGGCCAGCTCGAGCTCTACTCCCGGGTAAACGTCGGGGTCGCGGTCGCCGGACATGAGGCGCTGACCGTGCCGACCGTGTTCGACGCCGACCGCAAGGGCCTGCGCGAGATCGCCCGCACGACGCGCGAGCTGGCAGCCAAGGTCCGCGAGGGGACGATCACCCCGCCGGAGCTCTCGGGCGGCACCTTCACCGTCTCCAACCTCGGCATGTACGGGATCGACAGCTTCTCGGCGGTGATCAACCCGCCCCAGGCGGGCATCCTCGCGGTCGGGGCGATCGCCGAGCGGCCGGTGGTTCGCAACGGCGAGATCGGGACGGCGCACCTGATGTCGGCCACCCTCGCCTGCGACCACCGCATCCTCTACGGGGCCGAGGGGGCCGAGTTCCTGGCCCGGATCCGGGCCCTGCTGGAGGAGCCGGCGAACCTGGCGCTGTAGCGGTCCCGGGCTCGGGGCCCGGGACTCAGTGCAACACAACGGTTCCCTGTTGCGAGGGGCGGGGGCTTGTGCAATCGTCCCGGCGGGGTATTTCGAAAACTCGGCCAAGGAGGTTGGGGTGAGGTTGCGCATCGTCTTCGCAGCGGTCGGATTCGTCTTCGCGATCGTGTCGCCGGCGGCGGCATTCGACCCGCTGGTCGAGGCTCAGAACTACAACAAGGGCCAGGAGCGCCAGACGATCTACAACACCCTCCAGTACCAGACCCTGCTGCGCCAGGTCAGCCTCCAGAACCGGATCGAGGCGACCCAGATGCAGGCCGCCGACCCCGAGCGCAACTTCATGGCCCAGCTCTGCGCGACCGGCGAGGACGGCTGCGCCGGAGACGTCCGCCTCTATGACTGGGGGCCGCGCGGCTACGGGATCGTCAAGCCGGTCCTCTTCACCGCCCGCAGCGGCGCGACGCTCTCGGGCCATGTCTGGGCGACCAAGGCGGGCCCGGCGAAGCGGCCCGGCATCGTGATCACCAACGGCTCGGTCCAGGCTCCTGAGCGCGTCTACTGGTTCGTCGCCCAGACCCTCGCCAAGGCCGGCTACGTCGTCTTCACCTGGGACCCGCAGAACCAGGGGCAGTCGGACTCCTTCGGCGAGGCGCCGGACCAGCAGGAGGGCTTCCCCGCCCAGACCGACGGCCGCCCGTTCTTCGACGGAACCGAGGACGCGATCAACTTCTTCCTCTCCACCCCGGACCATCCGTACAAGCCGGTGCCGAGCTGCAACAGCGGCACCAGCCACGCGGCGAAGCAGAACCGCCGCGTGGCGGCCGGGCTGGACGCTCCCTACAACCCGCTCTACAGGCAGCTCAATCCGAGCAAGCTCGGGATCGCCGGGCACTCCTACGGGGCGGCCGGGGTCTCCTACATCGGCCAGTGGGACCCGCGGGTCGACACGATCGTCGCCTGGGACAACCTGGCGGCGCCGGACCCGAACCAGTCGACCGGCGCGAGTGGCGGCGGACCGGAGGAGAAGGGCTGCGTCGACCCGTCGCAGCGGACAGTTCCGCCGATCAAGAAGCCGGCGCTGGGGATGTCGGCCGACTACTTCATCCCGCCCGCAGCCCAACACCTCCGACCCCGACCCGCTGGCCAAGAGCCGGGAGTCGCTGGCCTACTCGGCCGCGGGCGTCGACACCGGCGAGATCATCATCCGCGGCGGAACCCACTACGACTTCGACTGGGTCCCGAACGTGGCATTCCCGGCGACTCTGCGGGGCGCGGACGAGATCAACTGGTACACGACCGCATGGTTCGACAAGTACCTGAAGGACGACTGCACCGCCGACCGCCGGCTGCTGACCGACCGCTGGCGTCACGACGGAGCGGAGGCGGCGATCGATCAGCCGAACCACGACGGCAACATGTTCAGCTTCTACTACCCGTCGCGGCTCGACATCCATCTCCGCAACGGCCAGCGCTACACGAACGAGAACCTGCGTGACAACGCGACCGGGCTGACCTCGAACGACGGCTATCCCGGCGAGTACTCCTACATCTCGATCGACCGCAGCCCCGACCTGGCGAACACGAGCTTCGGCTCCTGTTCGTCAGGTTCGTGGCGGCACTGAGCGCGGTGGCGCGGCGAACGGCGGCTGCCCCTGAGCTAGCGCTCGCAGCTGCGCAGGATGTCGTGGCCGCGGCCGCCTCGACAGCGGTCGAATCCGAACCCGCCGGCCAGCAGGTCGGGACCGCGGTTTCCGCGCAGCCGGTCGCGGCCGCGGTTTCCGCGTAGAACGTCGGCACCGCCGCGGCCCCTGACCAGATCCGGGCCAGCACCGGCTTTGACGAAGTCCGCGTCGGAACCGGAGCTGACGCTGTCGGCGCCGCGGCCCGCGCAGATGATGTCGCGCCCGCCTGCGGCGATGATCGTGTCGTTGCCGGCGAAAGCGACGATCACGTCAACCCTCGCAGTGCCGATGAGAACGTCGTTTCCGCCCGTGCCGACGATCGTCGCGGCCCGGTTTCGGCAGCTCACCGAACCCGGCTTGACGACTCGCGTCAACTCGGTGTCGGAGTTGTTGGCCGGGTTGGGGTCGGTGACGTCGCTGGCCACCGAGGCTGTGTTTGAGATCTGGGCGACCTTGACGTTGTTCTTGACGGTCACCTTGATCGTCACCGTCGGGGTCGTCGCCGGCGAACTGCTCGCCGCCAGGGTTCCAAGCTCGCAGGTGACGCGGCGGCCGCTTCGCTTGCAGCTGCCAGCGGGGATCGAGGTGGTGGCGGCCTCGAAGCTCACCTGGCTGGGGAGGTCGTCGGTGACGACCGTGCCGGTCGCCGGATCGGGGCCGACGTTTGCGACGAAGATCGTGTAGGTCAGCGAGCGGCCAGCCGCGACAGGATCCGGGCTGTCGGACTTGGTCAACGACAGGTCGGCTGGATCGATGACTGCCGCCGGCGCATGCTGGGTGCCGCGCACGGAGAGCGTGAGCAAGGTGCAGAGCCCGAGCACGGCGGCGCTGGCGACAAGCCTTCCGCCGTGCCTTCCAATGCCGGTCGTTGCATGCCTGCTCATCGTGCTCACCTCCCAGGCCTCGGGGCCTGCGTCGGGTTCCATCCCCCGAAGGGACAACGCGCGGGCGGGGCGGATGTCAGGGAGTATCCGACTCGCGGACGGACGGTCGAGCCTGCGCTGGACCGCCTAGCGCTCGCAGTCCCTGCAAAGGGTTCTCATAGCGCCTCCCGACTGCCAGGTCCCCCGGGATTGGGGCCCATTTCAACGCACCGAATGCCCAGGGTTGCGCAGTAAATGCTGCCGAAATCGCGTAAACGATCGTCGACGGGGTTGAAACCGCCTCCCCCGCGGGTAAGATCGCTGTAGCTATACGCACATAGGGAGGAGGGGAAGATCCCTCGCCTCCTGCGTCCATAGGCGCGGTTCCCGGAGATCCCGGTGCCGCGACAACCGGCCCGGCGGAAGAGATCCCGAAGCCAGGCCAGACCCGAAGGGACGGCTCATATGACGCTCAGCGAGATGAGCGCGGCCACCGATGCCACGCTTGACGCGCGCGCCGGCAAGCTAACGCGTGAGGACCGCGGGCGCCTGCTGCGCTTCATGGCGATGATGCGGGCGGCGGAGGAACGCGGGCTCGCCCTCTACAAGCAGGGCAAGGTGCCCGGCTCCTTCTACGACGGCTGCGGCCAGGAGGCCGTATCGGTCGGCGCCGCCTACGCCCTCGGGCCCCGGGACCGGATGTGCATCCTCCACCGCGACCTCGGGGCTCATTTCGTTCGCGGGGTGACCCCCGACCGCTACCTGGCCAACTACATGGGCCGCAGCGGAGGGGTGACCGGGGGCAAGGACGGCAACATGCACTTCGGCGACCCGCGGCTGGGCTGCGTCGGCATGGTCTCGATGCTGCCCGACATGGCGCAGCCGACCGTCGGCATGGCTCTGGCCTTCAAGATGCGCGGCGAGCCGCGCGTCGCGATGACCTTCTTCGGCGAGGGCTCGACCGCAAACGGGCAGTGGCACGAGGCGATGAACTTCGCCGGCATCCACCGCCTGCCGGTCGTCTTCGTGCTCGAGAACAACCAGTTCGCCTACTCGACCCCGAACCGGCTCGAGTTCGCCGTCGACCCCGTGCGGCGAGCCGAGGGCTATGGCTTCGGCGGCGCCAAGGTCGACGGCAACGACGTCGAGGCGGTGTTCGAGGCCGCCAGCGAGGCGGTCGATCGCGCCCGCGAGGGCGGTGGACCGACCCTGATCGAGTGCGAGACGATGCGCATGCACGGCCACGGCGCTCACGACGACATGAGCTACGTGCCGCAGGAGATGCTGGAACACTGGCGCCAGCGCGACCCGATCGACCTCTACAGCGATCGGCTGGTCTCCGAGCATGGTTTCGAGCGCGATGAGGTCGCGGCGATCCTCGAGCAGGTGCATCGCTACGTCGACGGGTGCGCCGAGCAGGCGCTCGCCTCGCCGATGCCCGAGGCCGAGCTGGGGCTGGAGGGCGTTTTCGCCGAGGGCTCCGAGCCGCTCGGCGACGGAGAGGCCCCCTGGTCGAGGTGGTCGCTGAACGGAAACGGGAGGCCGGCGTGAAGCCCCCCGCAACCGCGGTCGCCGCCGGGACGACGAATGGGAGCGCCGGCGCGAGCCGCGAGATGACCTATCTGGAGGCGATCTCGGACGCGCTGCGGACCGAGATGCGGCGCGATCCGAGCGTCTTCTGCCTCGGTGAGGACATCGGCGAGTTCGGCGGCGCCTTCAAGGTCACCGACGGGTTCGCGGAGGAGTTCGGCGCCGACCGGGTCCTCGACACGCCGCTGGCCGAGAACACGATCATCGGCGCCGCCGTCGGCGCCGCGGTCGAGGGACTGCGGCCCGTATGCGAGATGCAGTTCGCGGATTTCATCGCCTGCGGCTTCGACCAGCTCGTTAACGTCGCCGCCAAGCTGCACTACCGCCAGGGCATCGCCGTGCCGATGGTGGTGCGGCTTCCCTCCGGCGGCGGCTTCTCCGGCGGCCCCTTCCATTCGCAGAACCCCGAGGCCTGGCTGCTGCAGGCCCCGGGCCTGAAGGTGGTCGCCCCCGCGACCGCCGCCGACGCCAAGGGCCTGCTGTCCAGCGCGATCCGCGACCCCAACCCGGTCTGCTTCCTCGAGCACAAGGGGCTCTACCGCCACGTGCGCGACGAGGTTCCGGAGGGTGAGCACACGGTTCCGCTCGGCCAGGCCCGGGTCGCGCGGGAGGGCTCGGAGATGAGCGTGATCGCCTACGGATCGGCGGTCCATCTCGCCACCCAGGCCGCCGACGAGCTCGACGAGGACATCGAGGTCCTCGACCTGCGAACCCTCTGCCCGCTCGACACCGATGCGGTGCTGGCGAGCGCCCGCAGGACCGGCAAGGTTCTGCTCGCCCACGAGGCAACCCGCTCCTGCGGGGTGGGCGCGGAGCTGGCGGCGCTGATCTCCGAGCAGGCATTCGAGCACCTCGACGCGCCGCCGGCCAGGTTGACGGCGCCCGACGTGCCGATCCCGTTCAGCCCCCCGCTCGAGCAGCACGTGCTGCCCGGGCTCGACGACTTCAAGGAGGCCTGCCGTGAGCTCCTCGCGTATTGAGCAGGTCGTCCGGGTGGAGATGCCGCAGATGGGCATCTCGGTCGCCGAGGGGACGATCATCGAATGGCGCAAGCGGCCCGGCGACTGGGTCGACGCCGACGAGGTGATCTGCGAGGTCACCACCGACAAGGTCGACGTCGAGATCCCTTCGCCGGCCAGTGGGCGGGTCGAGCGGCTGCTCGCCGAGCCGGGGGACACCCTCGCCGTCGGCGAACTGATGGCGGAGATCGATCCGAGCGCGACGCCGGGTCAGGCTCACCCTGAAGGAAGGGCCCAGACCGCGCGGCCGCGGGTCCTGTCGGCGAATCGGAGGCCCCGTGCGCCACCGGCATCCGCGGGACCCCGGAGGTTCCTCCGCCGCACCACCCGCGGAGGAACGTCTGAGATCGACCGCTCGACCTACTACTCCCCGGTGGTGCGCCGGATCGCCGATGAGCACGGGATCGATCTCGAGCAGGTCGAAGGCACGGGCATCGGAGGCAGGGTCAAGAAGTCCGACCTGGTCGCCTTCATCGAGGGCGGCGCGCGAGGCCAAGGCGGGCCGAGGGGCGGCCGCTGCACACCGAGTCGCCCTACCGGCCCGAGCCGGAACCGGCAACCAACGGCCAGGCGCAGGCCGGGCCTGCCGAGCACCGCGAGCCGATGTCGATCATGCGCCAGAAGATCGCCAGCCACATGGTCGAGAGCCGGCGCACCTCGGCCCATTGCACGACGATCGTCGAGGTCGACTTCTCCAAGGTCGCCGCCCGGCGCGCCGAGCTTCGCGAGGCGATGGAGCGGCGCGGGGTGCGCCTGACCTACCTCGCCTTCGTCGCGCGGGCGACTGTTCTGGCGCTGGCCGAGCAGCCGATCCTCAACGCCTCGATCGACGGCGAGGAGATCGTCTACCACGACGACGTCAACCTCGGGATCGCGGTCGCCCTCGAGGACGGCCTGATCGTGCCGGTGATCCCGCGTGCCCAGCGGCTCAGCCTCGAGGGCACCGCGGCGGCGATCAACGACCTCGGTGACAGGGCCCGGCGCGGCGACCTGAAGCCGGACGACGTGCACGGCGGCACCTTCACGATCACCAACCCGGGGCAGTTCGGCGCCGTCCTGGCGACGCCGATCATCAACCAGCCCCAGGTCGCGATCCTCGATCTCGAGGCGGTCGTCAAGCGGCCGGTCGTGGTCGAGGAGGCCGGCGGCGACGCGATCGCGATCCGGCCGATGAGCTACCTCTGCATGTCCTGGGACCACCGGGCGCTCGACGGCGCGGTGGCTGCCCGCTTCCTCGCCTCGGTGCGGAAGCGCCTCGAGGGTGGGGAGGTCGAGTGATTTGACCTCAAACGGACACGAGGAGCTGCTGACCCGCCGGGGCGAGCGCAGCGGCATGCGCCTGGCGATCGCGGTTCACTCGACCGCCCTCGGCCCGGCGCTGGGCGGTTGCCGGATGTGGCATTACCGGGAGGACGGCGATGGGGTCGAGGACGCGCTGCGGCTGGCCGCCGCGATGACCCTGAAGGCGGCCGCCGCCGGCCTCGATCTCGGTGGAGGCAAGGGCGTGATCTGCCTGCCAGACGGCCGGCCCGAGGCCGAGCAGCGGCACGCCGTCCTGCTCGATTTCGCCGACGCTGTCGAGTCGCTCGAGGGCCGTTACATCACCGCCGAGGACGTCGGGACCGACGCCGACGACATGACGGCGATCGCCGAGCGCACCGAGCACGTCGTCGGGCTCCCCCCCGCCCTCGGCGGCGGCGGCGATCCCAGCCCGCTGACGGCGCGCGGCGTCGAGGCGGCGATTCGCGCCTGCTGCGCGCATCGCTTCGGATCGCCGGACTTGAGCGGCATTCGGGTCTGCGTGGTCGGCCTCGGGCACGTTGGCACGGCGCTGGCTCGCCGCCTGCGCGAGAGCGGCGCCGAGCTGCTGGTCTCGGACATCGACCCCGGGCGCAGGGAGACCGCGGCGCAGCTTGGCGCCCGCTGGGTCGATCCTGAAGGGGCGATTCTGAGCCGCTGCGAGGTGATGGCGCCGTGCGCGCTCGGCGGCGCGATCGACGAGGTCAACGCCGACCTGATGCGCTGCGAGATCGTCTGCGGCTCGGCGAACAACATGCTCGCCGACGAGTCGCTGGCGCAGCGCCTGCAGGATCGGGGGATCACCTACGCCCCCGACTTCATCGCCAACGCCGGCGGCCTGATCCACGTCTACGCGGACCTTCCCGGCCACGACCCGGCCCACGTCGACGCCCTTGTCGACTCGATCGGCAAGACGATCGAGAGGGTGCTCGACGAGGCCGACCGCGCCGGCACCACGCCGCTGCGGGCCGCACACGAGCTGGCGCAGCGGCGGCTGGACGCGGCCCAGGCCGTGCGAGCCGCCTAGCGAGGGAGCCCGGGGTTGGCGTCCGGCGAGCCGCGCGTGCGAGACTTGATCGAGATGGACGAGCTCTGGGTCAGCCAGCTCGGGATCGTCGGCTACGGATCGGCGCGGGAGCTGCAGGCGCGCCTGGCGACAGCGCGCCAGCGCGAGGAGATCCCCGACCTGCTCCTGCTGCTCGAGCACCCCGCCGTCTACACGCGCGGGCGGCGGTCGCAGCCCGCCGAGCTGCCGATGGGCGAGGACTGGTACCGGGCGCAGGGGATCGAGGTCTGCGACACCGACCGCGGCGGCGCCGTCACCTATCACGGGCCGGGGCAGCTGGTCGCCTACCCGATCGTCTCGCTGCGGCCCTTCGGAGACGACGTTCACGCCTATGTCCGGCGCCTCGAGCAGGTGATGATCGAGACCCTCGGCGGGCTGGGGATCGAGGCGGAGACGCGCGAGGGGCTGACCGGGGTCTGGACCGGCGGCCGCAAGATCGGCTCGATCGGCCTGCACATCAGCCGCGGCGTGACCACCCACGGGCTGGCGATCAACGTCAACAACGACCTGCAGCCGTTCGAGTGGATCGTCCCCTGCGGGATCGAGGGCGTGCGGATGACCTCGGTCTCCCGCGAGCGGGGCGCCGAGCAGGACCTCGACGCGCTCGGCGAGGCCCTGGTCGGCCGCTTCGCCGCCGTCTACGAGCGGCGGCCGGCTCCGGTCGGTGCCGCCCGGCTGACCGAAATCGAGGTCGACTTCGGGTCGGACCGGAGCGCGGCGCCGGTAGCGTAGAAGCGATGCCCGATCAGACGCGAATCCACGTCACCCGCTCCCGCGCCAACCCGGGCGGCGCGACGGTCAGCGACGGACGGCCGTTCCGAGAGCGCAAGCCGCCATGGCTCAAGGTCCCGGCCCCGGGCGGCCCCACCTACCGGCGCCTGCGCAAGGCGATCGAGAACGACAACCTCCACACCGTCTGCCAGGAGGCCAACTGCCCCAACGTCGGGGAGTGCTGGGAGCGCGGCACCGCGACCTTCATGATCCTCGGCGACGTCTGCACCCGGCGCTGCGGCTTCTGCAACGTCCAGACCGGCAAGCCGACCTGGAACGACCCGCTGGAGCCGCTGCGGGTCGCCAACCAGGTGGCGAAGATGGGCCTGCGCCACGCGGTGATCACCTCGGTCGACCGCGACGACCTCCCCGATTACGGCGCCGGCGCCTTCGTCGGCGTGATCCGCTCGATCCGGATGCAGGCGCCGGGCTGCAAGGTCGAGGTGCTGACCCCCGACTTCCGCGGCCAGGAGATGCCGCTCGCCAAGGTGATCCACGAGCTGCCCGACGTCTTCAACCACAACGTCGAGACGGTGCCGCGGCTCTACCCCCTCGCCCGCCGGGGCTCGGACTTCATGCGCTCGGCGCGGGTCCTGCGCATGGCCAAGGAGATGGGGGGCGACCGGGTGGTGACCAAATCGGGGCTGATGGTCGGCCTCGGCGAGAGCTTCGACGAGATGGTCGAGGCGTTCGGGATCCTGCGCGAGCAGCGGGTCCAGGTCCTGACCGTGGGCCAGTACCTGCGCCCGACCGAGCGGCATCTGCCGGTGATCCGCTACTGGCATCCGGACGAGTTCGCGGCGCTCGAGCGGGCCGCCTACGAGATCGGGTTCGAGTCGGTCGCCGCCGGGCCGCTGGTTCGCAGCTCATACCACGCCGACGAGCAGCTTCCCGACCGCCGGGCTGCCTGACTCGGCGAGCCGCGAAAGCGCGCGGCCCCCGCCTGTAGGCTCGCGGCTCCTTGATCCCGCTCAAGGACAACGTCCCGACGGCGAGCTTCCCCCTGATCACGGTGCTGCTGATCGCGGTCAACATCGGGTTCTTCGTCTGGCAGCTCGGCTTCTCGGGCAGCGAGGAATCGCCCGGGCTGAGCAGGACCGGAATCAGCGGGCTCTCCGAGCGCGACGAGAACTCGGTCCGGTACGGCGCCATCCCCTACCGGATCCTGCACCCGGGCCGGGACTGCGCCTTCGGCGTCACCTCGAGCTCGGGTGGCGAGGCGGATGTCGTCTGCCAGGGCACCTCCGAGTACCGCCAGGCGGCATCGAGCGGCGCCCCGTTCGCTCGATACTCGAATCCGCCCTGGTACGTGACCGTCTTCACCTCGATGTTCATGCACGGCGGGATCCTGCACATCGGCTTCAACATGCTGTTCCTGTGGATCTTCGGCAACAACGTCGAGGAGGCGATGGGCCGGGCCCGCTACCTGCTGTTCTACCTGCTCGCCGGGGTGGCGGCGGTCTACACGCAGGCCGCGATCGACCCCGGCGGGACGCTGCCGACGATCGGCGCCAGCGGAGCGATCGCCGGGGTCCTCGGCGCCTACGCGCTGCTATTACCCCGCGCCCGCATCCTCACCTTGGTGATCCTGATCTTCTTCGTCACCCTGATCGAGATCCCGGCCTACATCATGCTGGGCTCTGGTTCGCGCTGCAGTTCATCCCGGCGGTCGGTCAGGTCGCGGTACCGGACATCGGAGGTGAGGGCGGCGTCGCCTACTTCGCGCACGTCGGCGGATTCATCTTCGGACTGGCGCTGGTGAAGCTGTTCGCGCGGCGCAGCCCCGGCCTGCCGGCGGCGGCGGCTCCCGGCTGATGAAGCGGATGCGGATAGCCCTCGGGGGGCTGATCGTGATCGCCGTCTGGGCCGCGGCGGTGGTGCTGGCGACGCCGATCGACGACCGGGGCGAGGGCGCCGGCACGACCGCAATCGCAACAGCCGGGCTGCCCAGCCCGATCACCAACGACCCCGGAACCCGCCCCCCGGTCCACAACCGCTTCACCGTGCGGGCCGCCGCGGCGCCGACCGCCGTGCGGGTTCGCTTCAAGCAGCAGCCCCGGGCCGGAGTCCTGTTCGACATCGACAGCGGCGAGGTGCTCTGGCAGCTCAATCCCCTGCGCGAGCTCCCGATCGCCAGCCTGACCAAGATGATGACCGCGCTGATCATCGCCGAGCGCCACAAGCTGCGCGAGCGGGTCACGATCACCCCAAGGGTCCTCGGCTACGCGGGCTCGGGGGTCGGAGTGCTGCCCCGCGGCAAGCGGGTCAAGCTGGGGGCGTTGCTCTACGGGCTGCTGCTGGTCTCGGGCAACGACGCGGCGATCGCGCTCGCCCAGCACGACGCCCACACGATCGCCGGCTTCGTGCGGCGGATGAACCGGCGGGCGCAGCAGCTCGGCCTCACCTGCACCCGCTTCTCGACCCCGAGCGGGATCAAGGACGCGGGCAACCATTCCTGCCCTCTGGACCTGGCGACGCTGGCCCGGCTCGACCTCGCCAACCCGGTGGTCCGGCGCATCGTCGGCACGCGGCGGGTGCGGATGCGCTTCCCGATCAAGGGCGGCGTCCTCGACCTCTTCAACATCAACCCGTTCATCGAGCGACCCCGGAGTGACCGGGGTCAAGACCGGGCTCACCAACGCGGCCGGCCGCTGCTACGTGATCACCGCCCACGTCAACGGCCGCTACCTCGGGGTGGTGCTGCTCAACACCCCCGACCCGTTAAAGCAGGTGCCGCGCCTGATGAAGGCGGGCGCGCGGATCGGAGCGGCACCCGCTGGGGCCCAGGCCGAGCCTCAGTCCGCCAACCCGTAGATCTCGCCCATCTTGCTCTCCATCTGGTCGAGATAGGGCTCGACGGAGAGCGGCCCCCCGCAGAGCCGCTCGATCAACTCGGTGGGCGTGAACTTCTCACGCGCCGGGGGGCTTTCCGTCGTTCTCGGCCATCGGCCGCTCGAGCAGGGTCGAGAGGACGATCTGCGCCTGGGTGCGAAGCACACCCTTCGTCTCCCGGATCCGCTCCAGCGTCTCTTCCAGGTGCTGGTTGTTCTCGGCGCGCAGATGAAGGATCGCGCTGGGTGCTCCGGCCACCGTGTAGGCGGCTTCGACCTCGGGATGCTTCATCACCGCCTCCCGCACCTCGGCTCCGGACATGCTGCCCTCGCAGAAGAGCTCGACAAAGGCGTGAGCGTGCCAACCGAAGGCCGAGTGGTCGACGGTCGTCGTGTACCCCTTGATCACCCCGGCGCGCTCGAGGCGGTCCACCCGTCGCTTCACCGCCGGCGCTGAGAGCGAGACCTGGCTGCCGATGTCCTTGAACGAGCGGCGCGCATCCTCCCGCATCAGGGCCACGATCCTTTGGTCGATCCGGTCCATCAGGACCCCGATTTATTGCGGTGGATCGGCGTCGGTGGACCCGGCGACGGCAGCACCAAGCTCGCCGGAGGCGACCAGGTCGACCGCGGCCTGCGATCTCGCGGTCCATGCGCCGGTCGGCCTCGAGGAACGCGACTCGCGAGCGCAACAGCCCGTGGACGGCTCTCGGCGGTCGCCTCGCCTTCTCGATGCCGCGCAGCTCAGTGCCTGGCAGCTGGCGATCAGGTGTATCGCCGCGATGTTCTGAGCCAGGTCGACGATCGAACGCGCGTCACGGGCGGCAATCGTGCCCATGCTCACCTTGTCCTGATTGTGCGCCTCGGTGGATCGCGAATGGATGCTCGCCGGAGCCGAAAGGTGCATCGCCTCGGCAGTCATCGCCGAGCAGCACAGCTGCATCCCCTTGAACCCGTGGTTCAGCCCGGCCTGCGGATCCTCGGGACCGAAGCGCGGGATCAGGTTGGGGGTCAGGCCGACGTTGAACTTCTCGTCCACGAGCAGCTCGAGTTGGCGGTCCATGAGGTCGCGGGGTTCCCAGCGCGACCATCAGCGAGTCCATCCTGGGTGATGTGGCTGCCGTAGAAATTTCCGCCGCTCTGCGCCCGCCCGCCTTCGACGTCGAAGAGGGGGTTGTCGTCGGAGGAGTTGATCTCGATCTCGACCCAGCGCTCCAGCCACTCGAGCGTGTCGCGAAGGGCGCCGTTGACGTGGGGAGCGCAGCGGATCGAGTAGCGATCCTGGACCTGGCGATCCAACTCGAGGAACGCCTGCCCGTCAATCGCCTGGTCGGCGAAGATCGCCTCGCTGTCCAGGGCAAGCTCGGACTCGGCAAGGATCTCACGGATCATCCGCGCGCTTTCGATCTGGCCCGGGTGCGGCTTGGCCTCGAACAGGAAGGCGTTGAAGTGCCCGCGATTGCCGAGCAGCGCTTCCGATGCGAGGGCGGTGAGGACATCCGAGGTCCGGGCCAGCCGGATTGAGTCGTGGACCGCGAGGCAGGCAAACGCGCTCATGAACGAGGTCCCATTGACCAACCCGAGGCCCTCCTTTGCCTCGAGCTCGAGCGGCTCCAGCCCGAGCTCGCCGAGCGCCTCCTGCGAACTGAGCTGCCGGCCATCGAGGATGACGTCCACCCGCTCGCCGACGATCAATGAGGCGAGGTACGGAAAGGGGAACCAAATCGCCGCTGGCCCCGCAGGAGCCGCGCTCGGGAATCTGCGGGAGTGCATCGCTGTTGAGCAGCAGGAGCAGCCGCTCGATCAGCTCCACCCGCACCCCGGAGTTGCCCTTGGCGAGGCAGTTGGCGCGCAACAGCATCGTCGCCCGGGTCACCTCGGGAGAGGCGATCGGCCCAGTCCCGGCGCCGAGGTGACGGACCACGCTCTTCTGCAGCTGCGCCGCACGCGCGGCCGACACCTGCCGGTTGGCGCTGTCTCCGAACCCGGTCGTGACGCCGTAGATCGGGACCTCGCGCTCGACCAGGTCACGCCGCAGCCGACTCGCCGCCTCGACCCGCTCGACCGCCTGCGCCGAGAGAGTGGCCGCCCCTCGGTTTCGGGCGAAGCCGACCACGTCGTCGATCGCAAGCGACTGCCCGTCCAGCTGCAGGCGGGAGGTCTGCGGGTCGGCGACGACAGCCATCACTTAATGATTGCGGTGATCCCGCGGCAATTCAACCTCGTTTGTTGCACCCAGCGGCATGGAAGCGCTCAAACCAGGGCAAATCCCGCAAGATCGTTGCGCGACCTGCCGAGGGTGGGGCGCCGGAGGCACGGCGCCTGCAGGTCCGTGGCCCGGCGATCCAGGCCTGGAGATGGAATGGAGCCAGCGGGACTCGAACCCGCGACCTTTCGGATGCAAACCGAACGCTCTTCCAACTGAGCTATGGCCCCTTTCGAGGAGAGTTTAGGACGGCGCCGGGGGGGGAATGCCAAGAGCGGAAGCAAGCCCGCCAGCTCGGGCACCGTGTGAGAGACTGGCTGCGCAGGAACCGGAGGGACGAGCTCAGATCGCAACCAAGGCCGAGACAGCCGAGGCTGTTGGGGAGCGCGAGCACCCCGACAAGTCTCCCGAGACCGTCGATCGAAAGGCCGAGGCGGAGGCCGAGAAGGGCAAGCGGAAGCCAGGGCAGCGGGCCGAGGTCTCCAACCTCGACATCGTCCGCCACTACTTCGACCGCGCCTGCGACCGGCTCGAGCTGCGCGACGACCTGCGGACGGTCTTCTGGAGCCCGTACCGCGAGGTGACGGTCCAGATCCCGGTCAAGCTGGCCGACGGCAAGGTCCACGTCTACTCCGGGTACCGGATCCAGCACAACGGCGCCCGCGGACCCTACAAGGGGGGCGTTCGCTTCCATCCCGAGGTCGACATCGACGAGGTCCGCGCCCTCGCCTCGCTGATGAGCTGGAAGACCGCGATCGCCGGGGTTCCGTTCGGCGGCGCCAAGGGCGGCGTCAACTGCCAGCCCGCCGATCTGGAGACCGGCCGAGGTCCAGAAGATCGCCCGCTCGTTCATGGACAAGATCGAGAAGGTCCTCGGGCCGACCCGCGACATCCCGGCTCCCGACGTCAACACCGACGCCCAGGTGATGGCCTGGTTCATGGACGAGTACGGGAAGCTCCACGGCCACACCCCGGCGATCTGCACCGGCAAGCCGATCGAGCTCGAGGGATCGCTCGGCCGCGAGGCGGCGACCGGGCGGGGCTGCGTCTACATGTTCCGCGAGGCCGCCCCCCAACTCGGCCTCAGCCCCGCCGACGTCACCTTCGCGGTCCAGGGATTCGGCAACGTCGGCTCCTGGGCGGCGCGGATCATGCACCAGCTCGGCTGCCGCATGGTCGCCGTCTCCGACGCCAACGGGGCGATCCACAGCGCTGCCGGGCTCGACCCCGACGAGCTGGTCCGCTTCATCGACGAGGGCGGCAAGCTGTCCGACTTCGAGGGCGCCGAGGAGATCGACGCCGACGAGCTGGTGACGGTCGACTGCGACGTCCTGATCCCCGCCGCGCTCGGGGGGATGATCCACGAGGGAAACGCCGATCGACTGCGCTGCAAGATGCTGATCGAGGGCGCGAACTCCCCCACCACCCCGGCCGCCGACACGATCCTCAACGAGAAGGGCGTCTACATCATCCCTGACGTGATGGCCAACGCGGGCGGCGTCGTCGTCTCCTACTTCGAGTGGGTCCAGAACCTCCAGCACTTCCGCTGGGAGGAACGCGAGGTCAACGACAAGCTGAGCACGATCATGCGGCGCGCCTACCGCGAGGTCTCGGCGCGGGCCAAGGAATCGGGGGTGCCGCTGCGCGAGGCCGGCTTCGAGCTCGGGATCGAGCGGGTCGTGCAGGCCGCCCGTACCCGCGGCTACGTGACCTGAGCGGCCAGAGCCCGGCCACGAGCCGTGCCCAGGCATGGACGCCTGTTCTAAATCCCTGCGCAACATGCTCAAGTCCGGCTGCCAGGCACCGATTAGCTTTGTACCGGTCTACGAACCGGATCCGACTGCCTACACATACTTGCCAGGGAAGGCAAGAACGCCAACAGGAAACCCCGCCTAGAGCGGGGTTTTCCTGATCAAGCGGGGGTTTTCGCCGAGCGCCCGCTAGTCGTCGAAGTCGAAGTCCTTCGGCGGCTTCTGCTCGAACCACATCTGGTCGTGCTCGGGGGTGTCCTGGAGGAACTCCGGGGTCTCCTCGAGCACGTCTTCGCCCTCTTCCTCCTCGCCTTCCTCCTCGCCTTCGGCGAACTCCGCCTCGGTCTCCTCGGGCAGCGCCTCCTCACCCTTCTCAGGCAGCGCCTCCTCACCCTCCCCCGGCAGCGGCTCGGCGACCTCAGGCGCGGCCGCCTCGGCCGTCTCAGGAGCGTCGAGGGCCTGGTCGAGCTCGTCGGAGAGCGACTGCTCGGAGAAGAAATCGTCTTCGACCGCGGGCTCCTCGGCCGGCGCCTCCTCGGCCGCGGCAGGCTCTGCCGCCGCGGGCTCTTCGACCGCGGGCTCGCCGCCGAAGTCGTAGATCTCGGTCGGCTGGTCGCTGATCGCCTCGGGCTCATCGGGGGGCTCCGGAGGCGGATGCTCCTCGGTCTCGGCGCGCACTACCTCCGCCCCGGCGACCTCGGGCTCCTCGGTCTCGACCGGTCCAGGCAGCGGCTCTTCGTGCTCGGCGGGCGGCTCCTCGACCGCCGGCGCCGGCTCGTCCTCGATCGCGACAGCGGTCTCGGCGTCGCCGGAGGGGGCCCCTGGACGTTCGGGAGGGCCGAAGGCCTCGTCCTCGAGCTTGCGCAGGTCGCCCTCGGCAGCCCCGTGCTGCCGCTTCAGCTCCAGATGTTCGCGGATTGCCTCGTCGAGAATGCCCATGGTCTCCGCCTCGCTCGCGCTACAGACTAGGCGGTTTGCACGGTGCCGGGCGGGACACTCCGCCCACTGCCACGCCCCTGCAACCGTGCCTGCAGCTAGCGTGGAACGGGCTCTGCGGGACGGCGCCCGGTGGCGCTCGCGGTGCGGTTCTTGCCCTGCTGCTTGGCCCTGTAGAGCGCCTGGTCGGCGGACTTGATCAGGGACCTGACATCGGGCTGCTGCTCGGGGCTGCCGGAGACCCCGACGCTTGCCCTGACCGCGATCTCCCCGCCCCCTCCGTCGATCGGGATCCGCATTCGATCGAGCCGCTTGCGGATCCGCTCGGCGACCTCGACCGCTCCACCGATCCTCGTCTCGGGAAGGGCGATCGCAAACTCCTCGCCCCCGTAGCGAGCCGGCTCGTCGACTTCCCGTGACTCCGACATCAACACCCGGCCCACCTCGCGCAGGACCCGGTCGCCGGTCAGATGGCCATGGCTGTCGTTTATCTCCTTGAAGTCGTCGAGATCGAGCATCACCACCGAGAGGGGGCGGTCGAAGCGCTTCGCCCGCTCGACCTCCTTGGTGAGGATCTGGCGGAAGCGGCGGTGGTTCGAGAGGCCGGTGAGGGCGTCCGTGATCGCTTCCTCCTCGGCGCGCTCGTGCTGGTTGCGCAGGTCGCGGACGAGGGGGACGATCAGCGCCAGGGCGAGCAGGACAAGAGCGCCGATGATCACCGCGACCAGTGCCTGGCTGCCGGAGATTCCCGAGCCCCTGGGGCCCAGGAGGGCGGCCCGGATCGGACCGACGGCGTCGGGCAGTGAGACGATTCGCGCCCGGTAGTCGCCGCTGGGAAGGCTCACGTCCGTGGTGCGCGAATCGGTGCCAGAAAGGTCGAGCCCACCGGCGGCGGCGCCGCCGGTGGCGATCGTCGCACCGCCGCTGGAGACGACGAAGGGGAACCCCGTGTCACGGCTGACCTCGTGGGCGAATTCGGTCGCGTCGGTGGTCGAGACGATCATCGTCCCGAGATCGCCGCCCTGGTCCCGGATCTGCAGCTCAACGTCGGCAACCGGCTGGCCGCTCGAGAAGGAGGCCAGGGTAGTTGCGCCGTTGCGCACCTCCAGGCGCGTCAAGCCGAGCGTCAGCGCCAGCGATCTGACCAAACGGTCGAGGGCCGGGCTGGGAGCCGACGCGACCGCGGCGCCGAGCTGCGGATCGTTGGCCGCGAGGCGGGCCTGGCGGCGTGCTTCGCGCAGATCGGTGCGGTACTGGTTCAGGGTCGGTGTCAGCGCACCGGCCAGACGGGCGTCTGCCTTTCCCGTTCTCGACTGCGACGACAGCGGCACGAAGAAGATCACGATCGCCAGAACCGGCACGACCATGATCAACAGAACGGTCAATGTGAGACGCCTACGAAAGCTCATGCCAAGGAGAGCGTATTCTTGCAGCGGGAGGCGGGCATCATCGGCGCCCCCTCTCCGTATTTTTGGGGCTATAGCTCAGTTGGAAGAGCGCCTGGATCGCACCCAGGAGGTCGCCGGTTCGAGTCCGGCTAGCTCCATCGGTCGTGGGGCGTCGCTCAATGCGGCGGGCCACGACCGATTGCGTCTGGTCGCCGGTTCGAGTCCGGCTAGCTCCACTCGGGCCGCGGGGGATGCGGGGTCCGGGCTCACGGCCGCTGAGACCCCGGCGGGCTCAGGTCGCGACCCTCGCCACGCCGCACGGCGGCGATCGTCGCCGCGCGAGAGGAATGCAAAGGCCGCGCAGATGATCCAGGCGGCTGCGAAGGCGTCGTTCTCGGCCAGCAGGCCGACCAGCAGCGGCCCGGTCACCGCTCCGGCGAACAGGCCGGACATCATCACGCCGACGGCCCACGCGGGGGCCTCGGGGCTGCGCTGCACGACGGCCAGGGTCAGCGCTCCGGGCCAGGCCCAGCCGACGCTGCCGGCGAGCAGCGCCGCGAAGACGATCACCGCCGGCTCCCCGACGATCAGCAACAGGTAACCCGCCATGCTCAGGGCCAGCATGGCCGGCAGCGGCCGCAGCGCGTTCTGCCCGGCCCGGTCGGCGATCGCCCCGAGGCCGATCCTGCTCACCGTCGCCGCCAGGCTGACCGCCCCGAGCAGCAGCCCCGCCGCGCCCTCGGCGAGGCCATGTTCGACCGAATAGGTGACGAGGAAGGAGACGAAGCCGACCCCGGCGGCGCTGGCCAGCATCGCGGCAACGGCGAGGGCATGGACGCTGCTCAAGCCGCGCGTGTGGACCTCGCGTACCGCCCGCGGCATCGAATCGGAGACCGGCGTCGCGGCGGCAGCGGCGATCGCCAGCAGCGCCACCCCGGCGTAGGCCCAGCGCCAGCCGATCGGGATCGCGATCGCCGGCAACGCCAGGCCGGCCAGCAGCGCCCCCAGCGAAGCGCCGGATTGCTGCGCTCCGAAGGCGAGGCCCTGGCGATGCCCCGCCACCTCGCGCTTGAGCATCGCGCTCACCGCCGGGCCGGTGATCGCGTTCCCGACCCCCGCGGCAAGCAGCAGCGCGATCAGCCCCGCGGCCGAGCCCGCCAGAAGCGCAATCCCGAGGCAGGAGACGACGGTCAAGGTGACGCCGAGGCGAATCGCCGCCGTCGCGCCGATCCTCTCCACGAGGTGCCCGCCGGGGATCGAGGCGATCGCGCAGACGACATAGAAGATCGCCACGGCGAGGCCGAGGGTCGAATCGCCGAAGGCGAAATCGGTGCGAATGCGGGGCGCCATGCTGGCGGTGAGAAATCCCGGCAGGACACCCGAGACGATGACCGCGGTCCCAGCCGCGAGTGACCGCCGGCCGCGCCCGCCGAGAGGGCTGGGAGCTGTGGTGAGGGCAGGCTCGGCGATGGCTGGATCCGGATGCGGTGGCTAGGCGACGTCCGGAGCTCGCATCGGAGCACGGATACCCTCCGGAAGCGTAAAGATAAGACAATCTGATCTGATCAAGGAGGAGAGGATTGGCCGCACAGACCGCCGATCGCACCCAGGTCGGAATCGTCGGCGCCGGGCCGGCCGGGCTCGTGCTCGGGCGGCTGCTGGACCTGCAGGGCATCGACTCGGTGATCATCGAGGCGCGTGACCGGCCCTATATAGAGAAGCGGGTGCGGGCCGGAGTGCTCGAACAGGGCACCGTCGACCTGATGATCGAGATGGGGGTCGGAGATCGGATGGTCGAGCAGGGCCTCGTCCATCACGGCATCCACCTGCGCTTCGAGCGCCGCGACCACCACATCGCCTTCGACGAGCTCACCGGCGGGCGCGGGATCACGATCTACGGCCAGCAGGAGGTCGTCAAGGACCTGATCGCCGCCCGCCTCGACGGCGGCGGGCCCCTGATCTTCGAGGTCTCCGAGGTCGAATTGGACGACCTCGAGACCGACCGGCCCCGGATCCGCTACAGCCACCAGGGGGAGGCGCGGGAGCTGCGCTGCGACTTCGTCGCCGGCTGCGATGGCTTTCACGGGGTCTGCCGCGACGCCGTCCCGAAGGGAGCGCTGAGCTTCAAGACCCGCGACTACCCCTTCGCTTGGTTCGGCGTCCTCGCCGCAGGCCCCGCCCTCCACCGAGGAGTTGATCTATTGCGCGAGCGAGCGGGGCTTCGCCCTGCACAGCATGCGCTCGCCGGAGCTCAGCCGGCTCTACTTCCAGTGCGATCCCGACGACGACGTCGACAACTGGTCGGACGCCCAGATCTGGGAGGAGCTACACACCCGGCTCGAACGCGAGGACGACTGGTCGCTGACCGAGGGGCCGTTGATCGAGAAGGGCATCACACCGATGCGCAGCTTCGTCAGCGAGCCGATGCAGTACGGCCGCCTCTACCTGGCCGGCGACGCCGTGCATATCGTGCCCCCGACCGGGGCCAAGGGCCTCAACCTGGCGGTCGCCGACGTCCGGGTGCTCGCCGAGGCTCTGGCCCGCTGGTTCGAGTCCGGCGACGAGGCGCCGCTGGAGTCCTACTCGGACAGCTGCCTGCGACGCGTCTGGCGCACCCAGCACTTCTCCTGGTGGATGACCTGGATGCTGCACCGGTTTCCCGATGACGAGGACGGCTTCCAGGCGCGTCTGTCCCGCGCCCAGCTCGAATACGTCTGCTCCTCCGAGGCGGCGGCGGCGACCCTGGCCGAGAACTACGTCGGCCTGCGGCATCTGGGGACGGCGGTTTGAGACTTAAGACAAATAGTTTGATCTATTTGCACTATGATCGCCGCAGAGAGGGGTTTGGCAGTCGCAAGCCACGATCTCCTCTATGACCCGACCCTCATCGCAGACCCTGGACAAAGCCCGGGGAAGGACTTCCAATGGGGCCCGCTGGCGCGAGCTTCTGGCGCTGGTTCGGGAAAGGAACGAATTCCAGCGCCGGCGCCTGCAGGGCGTGCCGCAGGACCCGGCGATCGAAGAGCTTCCCCTGCTCACCAAGAGCGAGCTGAGCCTCGACCAGGCGGCCAACCCCCCCTTCGGCACCAACCTCACCTTTCCGCTCTCCGAATACATCCGCGTCCATCAGACCAGCGGAACGACGGGCGCCCCTCTGCGTGTCCTCGACACCGGCCGAGGATTGGGCCTGGTGGGGGGAGCTCTTCGCCCGCACCCTGACTGTCGCCGGGGTGCAGGCGGGCGACCGTGTCGCCCTGGCGTACTCGTTCGGCCCCCACGTTCAGTTCTGGGCCACCGAGGAGGGGCTTCAGCGGCTGGGGGCGATGTCGGTGCCGCTGGGAGGAATGACTTCGGTCCAGCGGTTGCAGACGATCGTCGACCTGGAAGCAACCGTCCTCGCCTGCACCCCGACCTACGCCCTTCACCTGCTCGAGGTGGCTGTGGAGGAGGGCCTCGAGCAGGCGCTGGAGTCGATCGAGCGTGTGATCTGCACCGGCGAGCCCGGGGCATCGC
Source organism: uncultured Solirubrobacterales bacterium (assembly GCA_963772265.1). Lineage (GTDB taxonomy): Bacteria > Actinomycetota > Thermoleophilia > Solirubrobacterales > 70-9 > Mayfieldus. The sequence continues at coordinate 97,947 of CAVYWS010000010.1, forward strand.
TTGACAGCGTCCGCTCGCGGATCGAGGAGGGCTTCGGAGCGCGTTTGCCTCGAGCACGCCGGGCTGACCGAGGTCGGTCCGTTCGGCTATCCCTGTCCGGAGGGGGGCGGACTGCACGTGTTCGAAGACGAGTTCGACTGCGAGATCCTCGACGCGGAGCTGAGCCCGACGCCGGCCGGGCAGTGCGGTGAGCTGGTCCTGACGCCGCTCGGGCGGGTCGGTTTTCCGGTGATCCGATACCGGACCGGCGACGTCGTGATGAATTCGCGACGAGCGCTGCCCGGGAGGGCACGAGGACCGCTGGCTGCCGGGCGGGATCGTCGGCCGCACCGACGACATGGTCGTCATCCGCGGCATGAACGTCTACCCCTCCTCGATCGAGGAGACGGTGCGGCAAACCAGCGGAACGGGGGAGTTTCGACTCACCTTCTACTCCGAGCCCGGCGGCATGGACGAGATCAAGCTCGAGGTCGAGCTCGGGGAAGGCGGGGAGGCCCGGCGGCTGCAGGAGACGATGCGCCAGCAGCTCGGCCTGCGGGTTCGCGTCGTCCCGATCGCGCCCGGCGTCCTGCCACGGGCCGACGGAAAGGCCCGTCGGGTGATCGACGAGCGATCGAGAACCTGGTCAGGGCCGTGAACGAAGAGGACTCCCGCTCCCGCACCGCCCGCGTCGAGCCGGCGAACGTGCGCGGCGCCAGCGAGGAAGTGGCGATGCAGATCCAGCACTACATCCAGCGAGAGGGGCTTGCGCCCGGAGACTTCCTCGGCCGTGAGGGGGACCTCGCGGAGCAGTTCGGCATCAGCAGGCCGACCCTGCGTGAGGGACTCCGCCTGCTGTCCAGCGGCAACCTCGTCCGGGCGAGCAAGGGGCCGGGCGGGGGGATCTTCGTGGCCCACACCGCCGAGGACGGGATGAGCCGCAGCCTCAGCGAGGCGATCTCGGTGATGGTCGAGACCGGCGCCGTGACCCTGGAGGAGCTGCTCGACGCCCGCCTGCTGCTCGAGGTTCCGCTGGCCGGACGCGCGGCCCAGGAGGTGGACGCGTGCAACCCTGGATGCCCTGCGCGAGGCGGTGCGGGCGGAGGGTGTGGAGCCGTTCGACTCTCCGCAGCAGGTGGCGGACTCCGACGCCGAGATCCACAGAATCATCGCCTCCGCAGCCGATAACCGGATGGTCGCGGCGCTGACCAGCTGGGTCTTCGACGTCGTGCAGCCGAAGCTCGCCGCGGCACTCGGCGAGGCGATCGTCCATTCAGCGGTCGTCGAGCAGCACGAGGCCCTGCTCGCGGCGATGGAAAAAGGCGATCCCGCACGCGCGGAGCGGGCGATGAAGGAGCACCTGCTCTATCTGCGCGACGTCCTGCGCCTGGTCGACGAGACGCGGCGGCGATGGCTGAGCTGCTGCCCTCGACGAGGCGGTGCGCGAGCTGGTCGAGCGACGGCGACACCGTTGCGATGGAGGGGTTCACCCATCTGATCCCGTTCGAGGCCGGCCACGAGGTGATCCGGCAGCGCAAGCGCGACCTGACCCTGATCCGGATGACCCCGGACCTGATCTACGACCAGATGATCGGGATGGGATGCGCGCGGAAGATGATCTTCTCGTGGGGCGGCAACCCCGGGGTTGGCTCGCTGCGCCGGCTTCGCGACGCTGTCGAGAACGACTGGCCGAGCTCCGCTTGAGCTCGAGGAGCACAGCCACGCCGGGATGGCCAATCGCTACGCGGCGGGTGCCTCCAACCTGCCCTTCGCGGTTCTGCGCGGGTACGTCGGCACCGAGCTGATGGAGCGCTCCAGCGACACGGTCGCGACGGATCGAGTGCCCGTTCACCGGTGAGACGCTGACCGCGGTGCCGGCGATCCGCCCCGACGTCGGGATCGTCCACGCGCAGCGGGCCGACCGCGACGGGAAACGTGCAGCTCTGGGGGATCATCGGCGTGCAGAAGGAGATCGTTCTCGCCTCGGCCCGCTCCCTGGTCACGGTCGAGGAGGTGGTCGACGAGCTCGAGCCGCGACCGGGGGCGATCGTGTTGCCGACCTGGGCCGTGACCGCCGTCGCCGAGGCGCCCCGGGGAGCCCACCCCTCCTACGCGCACGACTACTACGCCCGCGACAACGGCTTCTATCAGCGCTGGGACGAGATCAGCCGCGAGCGCGACACCTTCCGCGACTGGATGGAGGAGAACGTCGGATGAGCACGGTCACCCGCGGACGAGATGATGACCGTCTCCGCGGCGCGGGAGCTGACCGATCGCACGATCTGCTTCGTCGGCATCGGACTTCCCAGCACCGCGGCCAACCTCGCCCGCCTCACCCGTGCCCCGCGGACCGTGCTCGATCTACGAGTCGGGGACGATCGGGTCCAAGCCGCCCACCCTTCCGCTCTCGATCGGGGACGGTGAGCTGGCCGAGACCGCGGACGCCGTCGTGCCCGTCCCCGAGATCTTCAACTACTGGCTGCAGGGCGAGCGGATCGACGTCGGCTTCCTCGGGGCGGCTCAGATCGATCGCTTCGCGAACCTCAACAGCACCGTGATCGGCGACTACGACAAGCCGAAGGTGCGCCTGCCCGGCGGCGGCGGAGCGCCGGAGATCGCGGCGATGGCCGGCCAGGTGATCGTGATCATCCGCCAGTCGACCCGGAGCTTCGTCGAGCAGCTCGACTTCCTTTCGTCGATCGGCTTCGGTGAGGGGCCTGGTGACCGCGAGCGCCTCAAGCTCCCCGGCCAGCGGCCCCACGGTCGTGATCACCGACCTCGGGGTGCTGCGCCCCGATCCGCAGAGCTGCGAGCTCACGATGACCCAGGTTCATCCCGGGGTCAGCGCGGACGATGCCCGGGAGGCGACCGGCTGGGAGCTTCAGATCGCGGAGAATCTGATCGAGACCGAGCCACCCTCGGAGGAGGAGCTGGAGGTGCTGCGTCGGTTGAAGGCAACTGTCGAGGAGGTGGAGGCCTGGATGGAAGGCAAACCGCACGAGTTGACCCCCTACCGGCGCGAGAGCGACGACCCCGACTATCTCTGGCCCGACTACGTCGCCACCCGCACGCGGGCGCCGAAGCCGGCCGTTGATCCCGATCGCGCAGACCCTGACCGAGCTGACCGGTCCCGCCTTCGGCCACGAAGACGTCGGGCCTCTGGACCACGACCTCACGCGCCAGCACGAGGGAGAGCCACTGGGCGAGCGGATGATCCTGCACGGGCGGGTCCTCGACGGCGACGGGCGACCGGTCCGCAACACGCTGATCGAGCTCTGGCAGGCGAACTCGGCCGGCCGCTACCGCCATCAGGTCGACGTCCACCCCGCCCCGATCGACCCGAACTTCACCGGCGCCGGGCGCTGTCTGACCGACGACGAGGGTCGCTACCGCTTCATCACGATCAAGCCGGGGCCCTATCCGTGGCGAAACCACGACAACGCCTGGCGCGCCCAGCACATCCACATCTCGCTGTTCGGGCCCGCCTTCGCGACCCGGCTGGTGACCCAGATGTACTTCCCCGGCGACCCGCTCTTCTACCAGGACCCGATCTTCCACTCGGTTCGCGACGAGAAAGCCAGGGAGCGGATGATCAGCCGCTTCGACCTCTCCGAATCGGTCCCCGAGTGGGCGCTCGGATACGAGTTCGACATCGTCCTGCGCGGGCACGACTCGACCCCGATGGAGCACTGATGAGCGAGCCCGAGAGCCCCTGGGCGGCAACCAGGCCGACCCCTTCGCAGACCGTCGGCCCGTTCTTTCACATCGGGCTCTCCGACACAGGGCAGAACGAGCTCGTCTCCGCCGACGAACCGGACGCGATCGCGATCGAGGGGATCGTCTTCGACGGCGAGGGCACTCCGGTGGTCGACGCGCTTGCTCGAGATCTGGCAGGCCAACCCGGCCGGGCGCTACAACGATCCCCAGGACGACCGGGTCGGGCCGCCGATCGACGAGAGGTTCACGGGCTTCGGCCGCTGCGGTACCGACGACTCGGGGCGCTACCGCTTCGTGACCTTGAAGCCGGGGCCGGTCCCGGGGCAGGAGGGGACGATGCAGGCCCCCCACATCGAGGTCTCGGTGTTCGCCCGCGGCCTGCTGAAGCGGCTGGTGACGCGGATCTACTTTGCCGACGAGGAGGGGGCCAACCGGGAGGACCCGGTGCTGGCGGCAATCGAGGATCCTGAGCGCCGCTCGACGCTGCTGGCCGCCGAGGAGGGAGGCGGATACCGTTTCGACATCCATCTCCAGGGCGAACGCGAAACGGCATTCTTTGACGTCTGATCTCTTCGGCGAGCTCTTCCTGCCCGAGGATCTGCGCGCCGCGACCTCGGATCGGGCCTGGGTGCAGGCGATGCTCGACTTCGAGGCGGCGCTGGCGGAGGCCGAGGCCAAGACCGGCGTCATCCCCGCGGAGGTCGCGGCCGCGATCGCTGCCTCCTGCAGGGCGGACCGCTTCGATGCCGCCGCGCTGGGACGCGAGGGCCGGGCAGCCGGCAACCCGGCTGCTCCTCTGGTCAAGGCCCTGACCGAGGCGGTCGAGGGCGACGGCGCCGGCTACGTGCACTGGGGCGCCACCAGCCAGGACGTGATGGACACGGCGGCGATGCTGGTCGCGCAGCGGGCGCTGCTCGTGATCGAGGAGGAGCTCGCCGGGATGGCGGAGGCCTGCGCGAGGCTCGCCGACCAGCACCGTGGAACGGTGATGGTCGCCCGCACGCTGCTGCAGCAGGCCCTTCCCACCAGCTTCGGCTTCAAGTCCGCCGGCTGGCTCGTCGCCGTCGTCGAAGCACGCGCCAGGCTGAGGTCGATCCCGCTCGCGGTCGAGCTGGGCGGCGCCGCGGGGACCCTTGCCTCGCTGGGGCCGCAGGGGACGGCGGTGCTGGCGACGCTGGCCGAGAGCCTCGGCCTCGAGGAGCCGGTGCTTCCCTGGCACACGGCCCGCTCCGGGGTGGCCGAGCTCGGCAGCTCTCTGGCCTTGGCAGCCGGGGCGATCGGCAAGGTGGCGCTCGACGTGAAGCTGCTCTCACAGACCGAGGTCGGCGAGGTGGCCGAGCCGAGCGGCGAAGGACGGGGCGGCTCCTCGACCCTGCCCCACAAGCGCAACCCGGTCGGGTCGGCGCTGGCGCTTGCATCTGCGCACCGGGTGCGCGGCGAGGCATCGATCCTGGTCGAGGCGATGACCCAGGAGCACGAGCGCGCCGCCGGCGCCTGGCAGGCGGAGTGGCAGGCGCTCAGCAACGCGCTGGCCTACACCGGCGCTGCCGCGGCATCGATGCGCGAAGTCCTCGAGGGCCTCGAGGTGCGGCCCGAGCGGATGCGGCAGAACCTCGAGATGACCGGCGGCCTGGTCATGACCGAGGCGGTGAGCATGGCGATCGCCGACCGGGTCGGGCGCGCCGAGGCGAAGAGGTTGGTCGCCGACGCGGTGAGCCGCGCCTCTGAGTCCGGTCGATCGCTGCGCGACGAGCTGTCCGCCGACTCGCAGCTGGAGCTCTCGAGCGCGGAGATCGACGCCGCCCTGGACCCCGAGGGCTACCTGGGCTCGGCCGATGCCTTCGTCGACCGCGCCCTCGAGGCATGGAGGGAGCATCGGTGAGCATCGAGGTCAACTACCGCTTCGACGGGCCAGAGGAGGCGCCGACGCTGCTGCTCTCCAACTCGCTCGGAACCGCGATGGACATGTGGGAGGACCAGATGCCCCCACTCATGGAGCACTTCCGGGTCCTTCGCTATGACCAGCGTGGCCACGGCGGCACGGCGGCGCCGCCGGGCCCCTACAGGCTGGAGGAGCTGGCGGCGGATGCGGTGGCGCTGCTCGACGGCCTCGGCATCGATCGGGTGAGCTTCTGCGGCGCCTCGCTGGGAGGGATGACCGGAATGTTCCTGGCGGCCCACGCCCCCGAGCGGATCGACCGCCTTGCGCTCTGCTGCACCTCGGCGCACATCCCACCCCCCGAACGATGGCTGGAGCGGGCCGCCCTGGTCCGTTCGGATGGCATCGGGGCGGTGGCAGACGCGTCGCTCGAGCGCTGGTTCACCCCGGCGATGCGGGGACGCAGGGCAGAGGTGGTGGACCGGCTTCGCCGCACCCTGCTCGAGATCGATCGCGAGGGCTACGCGGCCTGCTGCGAGGCGCTCGCCGAAGCCGACCTGCGCGGTGACCTGATGGCGATCCGTGCGCCAACCCTGGTGATCACCGGTGAGGACGACCTCTCGACTCCGCCGGAGCATGGGCAGCTGATCGCCGACTCCGTTGTCGATGCACGCTGCATCATGCTGTCCCCCGCCCGCCATCTCGCCAACGTCGAGCGGGCCGACGATGTGAACCGCGCCCTGCTGGCGCATCTGGTCCCCAAGGTGGTGAGCTGAATGACCGACGAGGCCCATGAGCGGGGCATGGAGGTGCGCCGTGAGGTGCTCGGCGACGAGCATGTAGATGCTGCGATCGCGGGCACGAGCACGTTCACGGCCGACTTCCAGGACCTGATCACCCGCTACGCCTGGGGTGAGATCTGGGCCCGGCCCGGGCTCGACCGCCGGACCCGCAGTGCGATCACCCTGACCGCGCTGGTGGCCCTCAACCGGCTCGACGAGCTGGCGATGCACGTCCGCGCAGCGAAGCGAATCGGCCTCAGCGACGACGAGATCAAGGAGGTGCTGCTGCAGAGCGCGGTCTACTGCGGGGTGCCTGCCGCCAACGCGGCTTTCGCCGTCGCCCAGCGCGTGCTGGAAGACGATGAATAGCTAGATCGGGTAGTGCCGCGAGCCCTGCTGGATCGTGATCCAGCGCAGCTCGGTGAATTCCTCGATCGCAGCCTTGCCGCCGAAGCGGCCGAAGCCGCTGGCCTTGACGCCGCCGAACGGCATCTGGGCCTCGTCGTGAACGGTGGCGCCGTTGACATGGCAGATCCCGCTCTCGACCCGGCGAGCAAGCTCGAAGGCCGTCGGCACGTGCTTGCCGAAGACCGCCGCCGCCAAGCCGTATTCGGTGTCGTTGGCGACCTTCACGGCCTCATCGGGCCCCTCGACCGGGATCACCGGGACCACCGGGCCGAACGACTCCTCGTAGTAGATCCGCATCTCCGGCGTCACGCCCCGCAGCACGGTCGGCGGGAACAGCTTCCCGTCCGGCTTGCCGCCGGTGACCGCCTCGGCACCCTTCGAGACCGCTTCCTCGACCAGCTCCGCCACTCGCTCGGTGGCCGCATCGCTGACCAGCGGTCCGATCTGGGTTTCGGGGTCGTGGGGATCTCCCACCTTCAGCGCCGACGCCCGCTCGGCGAGCTTCTCGGTGAACGGTTCGGCCACCGAGCTGTCGACGATCAGCCGCTCCGTCGCCATGCAGATCTGTCCGGTGTGCATGAAGGAGCCGAACTTCGCCGCCTCGACCGCCTCGTCGAGGTCGGCGTCGGCGAGCACGATCATCGGCGCCTTGCCGCCGAGCTCGAGCAGCACCCGCTTCAGGTGCCGGGCCGCGTTCTCGGCGACCAGGCGCCCGACCCGGCTCGAGCCGGTGAAGTTGATCCGCCGCACCGCGGGGTGGGCGATCAGCTCGTCGACGACGTCCGGGGCGTCCTCGGCCTTGTGGGTGATCAGGTTGATCACGCCGGGAGGCAGGCCGGCGTCATCGAGCGCGCGGGCGATCGCCGCGTGCGTGCGGGGGCTGTTCTCCGAAGCCTTGAGCACGACGGTGTTGCCATAGGCCAGGGCGTCGCGACCGAGCGCGTCCCCAGGATCACGGGCGCGTTCCAGGGCGCAATCCCGACCACGACGCCGGCCGGCTGGCGAATGCCCATCGCGGTCAGACCCGGCACGTCGGAGGGAATCACCTCGCCGGTCACCCAGTAGGCCTGCGCCGCTGCCTGTCTGAGCATCTCCGTCGCCAGTCCGACGTTGAACATCCCGAAGCCGAAGGTCGACCCCGTCTCCTGGGTCGCGGTGGTCGCGATCTCCGCGCCCCGCTCGCCCAGCAGGTCCGCCGCGGCGGTGAGGAGGTCGCGCCGCTGGCCGGGCGGAGTCGCCGACCACTCGCCGAACGCCGCGGCGGCGGCATCGGCGGCCGCCTTGGCGTCCTCGCGCGAGGCGGCCGCGACGACTCCCACCGACTCGTCGGTGTAGGGGTCCTTCTGCTCGAAGACGCCCTCCGAATTGGCCCCCACCCAATTGCCGCCGATCAGAAGCTGCTGGTCCTCAAGCTGTGCCGTCGCCATGTTGTCTCCGTTCCCTCGCGGTAGCTCTGCGCAGCCTAGCGCGCGCGGCCTCTTGTATACAGATCCCGCGTCAGGCTGTGAGGACGAGCTTTCCGCGCAGGCCGCCGGCCTCCACCCGCCGGTGGGCCTCGGCGGCCTGAGCGAGGTCGAGGGTCTCGGCGACCCTGGTCCGCAGCCGGCCCGCACCGAGGTCGGCGGCCAGCGAGCGCAGCGCCTCGGGGTCGGTCTCGGCGAGAAGCGTCTCGACCCGCAACCGGGATGCCGCTTCGAAGTCCTGCGGCGAGCGGGTGAACAGCACCGCGCCCGCGTCGCGCAGCGGCGCCGTCGCGGGCGGGCCGAGCGGAACCGCGTCGAAGACTGCGTCGACCGGCTCCAGGTCGCCGAGATCTGCATCGCGCGGCAGCACCTCCTCGGCACCGAGGCCGGCGACCCAATCCTCGTCGCCGTCCGACGCGGTGGCGATCACGTGCAGGCCGTCGCGGGCCGCGAGCTGGGTCGCATAGCCGCCGACTGCGCCGCTGGCCCCGGTGACCAGCAACCTCGACCCCGCGGCGGCCGCAAGCAGGTCGAGCCCCTGGCGCGCGGTCAGCGCGTTGAGCGGAAGCGTGGCGCCGGTTGGATGGTCGATCCCGTCCGGCAACGGGGCGAGCCAGTCCGGCTCGACGGCGGCTGCCTCCGCATAGGCCCCGACCCGACCGCCGATCCGCACCCAGGGGATCATCCCCACCACCTGATCGCCGGCGGAGAAGCCGCCGGAATCGCCCTCGACCACCTCCCCGGCGAGGTCCCAGCCGGGAACGAACGGCGGCTCAGGTCCGGCATCCGCCTGCGCGCCTGGCCGGAGCGGGCCCCGAGGTCGGTCGGGTTGACGGTGGCGGCATGGATTCGCACCACCAGCTCCGCGTCCGAGGCCCGCGGGTCGGGGCGCTCTCCGATCCGCAGGACCTCGGGCCCGCCGAACTCGACAACCTCGACTACGCGCATCGCCGGTTTAACATTGGCTCACCCCGCTGTATACAACGGCGGCGCCGAAAGGGGCGCCGCCGGGGCCCGAACGAGGAGGAGAGACCAGATGGCGACGTCGACCGAGTTGGGCTCGTTCCCCAGCCCGTACTCGATCGAAACCCCGCCCGGCTGCGAGGGCTGGGAGGAGATGTACCCCTACTACACGCTCTTCGACGAGCGCCGGCGCGAGCTCGACGAGAACCGCTTCTGGTTCTGGAACTCGATGCACTTCCCGGTTCCGATGCCGGCCTTCGACGTCCACGCGATCGACAGCCCCTACCAGGCGGTCGGCTCGTGGCAGAACCGAGTCTTCGCCGTACCGCCGGCGATGGGAATCGACTACAGGATCGTCAACGGCTACGTCTACATCTCCGGCAACCCGGTCACCGACCCCGACAAGATCGCCGAGCGGGCCGAGTTCTTCCAGAAGCGCGCCGGCTACTACTTCGAGAACTGGGACGACCTCTACGGCAAGTGGCGCACCAAGATGGAGGCGCTGATCGACGAGATCACCAACCTCCGCGTGCCCGATCTGCCCGAGTACGAGCCCGAGGAGGTGATGCACTCGGACGATCGCAACACCGCCTTCTACGAGCTGCTCGACGCCTACCAGCGGACGCTCCGCTGCGCCGACCTGATGTGGCAGCACCACTTCGAGTTCCTGCTGCTCGGCTACGGCGCCTACGCCACCTTCGCCGACTTCTGCAAGGAGGCGCTCCCCGACATCCCCGACCAGCACATCGCCCAGATGGTCGCCGGGATCGACGTCGCCCTGTTCCGCCCCGACGCCGAGCTGCGGCGCCTGGCCCAGCTGGCGATCGACAGCGGCGTCGACGAGGCGTTCGCGGAGGGCCGCTCCCCGGAGCAGATCGACGCCGAGCTGGGCCGCAGCGAGGAGGGCCGCAATTGGCTCGACGAGCTCGAGAAGGTCAAGGACCCGTGGTTCAACATGGCCACGGGCGACGGCCTCTACCACTACTACCGCAGCTGGTTCGACGACCCGAGCATCCCCTACGCCTCGCTGATCGGCCACGTCAACGCACTGCGGGCGGGCGAGCAGATCGAGCGCCCGACCGAGGAGATCCGGCGCGAGCGCGACCGCCTCGCGGAGGAATACGGGGCGCTGCTCGACGAGCAGGCCCGGGCGGGCTTCGAGGAGCTGCTGGGCCTCTCGCGCACCGTCTTCCCCTATGTCGAGGAGCACAAGTTCTTCTGCGACTACTGGTTCCTGACCCGCTGGTGGAACAAGCTGCGCGAGTTCGGGGCGCTGCTCGCCGAGCACCGCTTCCTCGAGGACGGCGAGGACATCTTCCAGCTCAGCCGCCACGAGGTGGCGACGCGCGCTCGACGAGCTGACCCTGACCTGGGCCACCGGCGGCGAGCCGCTCGGGCCCAAGCACTGGCCGCCGATCGCGGCGCGGCGCAAGGAGCTGCTCGCCAAGCTCGGCGAGTGGAACCCGCCGCCGGCCCTCGGCGTCACCCCGGAGGCGATCACCGATCCGATGACGATCATGCTCTGGGGCGTGACCACGCAGCGGGTCCAGGAGTGGGCGCGCCAGCGCGACGACGGCGACGAGTTGACCGGCGCCGCGGCCTCCCCGGGCGAGATCGAAGGCCCGGCGCGGGTGGTGCGGACCGTCGACGAGATCGGCGACGTCCGCGACGGCGAGATCCTCGTCTGCAGCATCACCTCCCCCGCCTGGGCGCCGATCTTCTCCAAGATCACCGCCGCGGTCACCGACATCGGCGGCGTGATGTCGCACGCGGCGATCGTCTCGCGCGAGTACGGGCTGCCCGCCGTGGTCGGGACCGGAACCGCGACCTCGCGGATCCGCACCGGCCAGCAGCTGCGCGTCGACGGCTCGACCGGCGTGGTGACGATCCTCGACGGCAACGGCGCAGCCTGAGCAACCGGGCATGAGCGAGCACGCGCGCCCGCTGCAAGAGCTGCGCCGCGGAGACGCCGAGCGCTTCGGCGGCAAGAGCGCCAGCCTCGGCGAGCTGATCGCGAGCGGAATCCCGGTTCCGCCCGGCTTCGCCCTCTCCTCGGTGGGGTTCGAGTCCTTCCTCGCCGCCGCCGGCCTCGGGGACGAGATCGCCGAGCGCCTCGCCGGCGTCGATCCCGGCGACGTCGGCTCGCTGCGCTCGGCGTCGGAGGCGATCGGCGAGCGGATCCGCAGCGGCGCCTTCCCCGACGCCCTGCGGGCCGAGCTCGGCGAGCGCTACGCGGCGCTGGCGGCCGGCCGGGAGGACCCGCCGGTGGCGGTGCGCTCCAGCGCCCTCGGCGAGGACAGCGAGGCGGCGACCTTCGCGGGCCAGGGTGAGACCTACCTCTGGGTGCGCGGAGGAGACCGCGTCTGCGAGGCGGTGCGCGACTGCTGGGCGAGCCTCTACAGCCCTGAGGCGATCGCCTATCGCGCCCGGCTCGTCGGAGGTGAGCGGCAGGCGATGGGGGTCGCCGTGCAGGAGATGATCGACGCCGAGATCTCCGGCGTGATGTTCACCTGCAATCCGGTCAACGGCGACCCCAGCACGCTCGCCGTCAACGCCAGCTGGGGCCTCGGCCTCGCCGTGGTCGGCGGCGAGGTGACCCCGGACGAGTTCCGGCTGAGCAAGGTGACCGGCGAGATCACCCACCGAAGCGTCGGCCCGAAGCAGGTCGAGTACCGACCCGACCCCGGGGGCGCGGGCACGGTTCGCGTCGAGGTCTCCGAGGAGCGCCAGGCTGAGGCGTGCCTCGACGAGGACCAGCTCGCCGCCCTGCTGGAGCTCGGCAAGCGGGTCGAGAAGCACTTCGGCTCCCACCAGGACGTCGAGTGGGCGATCGCCGGCGGCGAGCAGCCCGGCACCTTCGTGCTGCAGTCGCGCCCCGTGACCACCGCCCTCAAGCGGGAGGCCGGGCCGGGCAAGCGCAAGTCCGCGATCGCGATGGTGATGGGCACCTTCGGGGCCGACGCAAAGCGATCGGAGAAGCCCTGATGGCGCTGAGCGACGACGACGTACGCGAGATCCTGCGGCTGATCGACGAGTCCGAGCTCGACGAGCTGCGGATCGAGCGCCCCGACTTCAAGCTGCATGTGCGGCGCGGCGCGGCGCCGGCGGTCGAGGAGCCCGAACCGCAGAGCCGGTCGACGCCGCCGGCGGAAGGCCGGCCGGCTGCGAAGAGCAGGCCCACCGGCCAGGCAGCGACGATCGACGCTCCGATGCTGGGGACCTTCTACGTCGCCGACGGCCCCAGCGCCGAGCCCTTCGTAGAGGTCGGCGCCCGGGTCGAGCCGGGCACCGTGGTCGGGATCATCGAGGTGATGAAGATGATGAATTCGGTGCGGGCCGAGGTGTCGGGGACGATCGTCGAGGTCTGCGCCGAGAACGCCGAGCTGGTCGAAGAAGGACAACCGCTGTTCAGGGTGCAGCCGTGAGCGCCGCGATCGACATCGTCGACACCACGACCCGGGACGGCAACCAGAGCCTCTGGAGCGCGACCGGCCTCACCACCCCGGACATCCTCGCGATCGCCCCGACCATGGACCGGGTCGGCTTCCACGCCCTCGACTTCACCTCGAGCACCCACATGGCGGTGTCGGTGCGCTTCCATCGCGAGGATCCCTGGGAGCGGATTCGCCTGGTCAGCGAGGCGATGCCGAACACGCCTCTGAACCTGATCACCACCGGCATGCGCTTCATCTCCTGGGTGCCGGCCGGCGAGGACCTGATGCGGCTCTCCTTCCGCTGCGTGGTTCGCAACGGAATCCGCCGCTTTCAGATCGCCGACCCCTCCAACGATCCCGACTCGCTGGTGCGGCTCGCCCGGATGGCGCGCGAGGAGGGGGTCGAGGAGGTGGTGGTCGGCCTCACCTACTCGATCAGCCCCGTGCACACGCACGCCTACTACGTCGAGCGGGCGCGAGCCGTCTCCGCGTCGGAGGACATCGACCGCCTCTACCTCAAGGACCCGGGCGGGCTGCTGACGCCCGACGCCGTCCGCGAGCTGGCGCCGGCCTTCATCGAGGCGTTCGCGCCCCGCCCGGTCGAGCTGCACAGCCACTGCACGATCGGGCTCGGCCCGTTGGCCTACGTCGAGGGGCTGCGGGCGGGGATCCGCGTCCTGCACACGGCGGTGCCGCCGCTCGCCAACGGGACCTCTAACCCGCCGGTCGACGGCACCCTGCGCAACCTCGAGGCGGAGGGCTTCTCGCACCGGCTCGACCTCGAAGCGCTGGCTGCGGTGGCCGAGCACTTCGCCGGGCTGGCCCGCGAACGGGACCTGCCCTCCGGCGCCCCCGCGGACTACGACGCCGCCTACTACCGCCATCAGATGCCCGGCGGGATGGTGACGACGACCAAGCGGATGCTCGAGGAGCAGCGCCGCCCCGAGCTCTTCGACGCGGTGCTGGAGGAGGTGACCCGGGTGCGGGCCGAGATGGGCTATCCGATCATGGTCACCCCGGTCTCGCAGTTCGTCGCCACGCAGGCGGTGATGAACGTGATCTCCGGCGACCGCTGGTCGAACGTCTCCGACGAGACGGTGCGCTACTTCCTCGGCCATTTCTACGAGCCGGCGGCGCCCCTCGATCCAGAGGTCGCCGACAAGGTGCTCTCGCTTCCCCGCGCCGGGGAGCTGCGGGATCTCGAGCCGCTCGGCCTCGAGGGCGCCCGCGAGCGCTTCGGGGCGCGGATCTCCGAGGAGGAGCTGCTGCTGCGGCTGACGATGCCGGCCGAGCAGGTCGACGCGATGGTCGAGGGGCAGGCGCCGCTGCGCCCGGCGCCGAAGAAGCGCCCGGGTGAGGACCCGCTGGTCTGGCTGCTGCGCGAGGTCTCCAAACGGGAAGTCGGTCAGCTACCTGCGGGTGGAGACCGGCGACGATCTGGTGGTGTGGCGACGTGCGGCTTGACGACGTCGGCGGCTTCGTCTTCGACATCGACGGCTCGCTGGTCCACCGCGGCGGCGACTTCCGCTCCGAGCCTCTGCCCGGCGCGGTCGAGGTGCTGGAGAGGATTCGCGCCTCCGGCCGCCCCCTGGTCCTGTTCACGAACGGCAGCCACCTGACCCCCGAGGAGTTCGCCTCGGGGCTGACCGAGGACGGGCTGCCGGTCAGCGGCGAGGAGATCCTGACCCCGGTCTGCTGCGCGCTCTCCTACCTTCGCGACCGCCACCCCGGCCAGACGGTGATGGTCTTCGGCTCGGCCTCGACCAAGGAGCGGATGGCGCGCGAGGGCGTCACGGTGACCGAAGGGGTCGACGCGGGGGCCGTCTTCGTCACCCACGTCGAGCAGGTCGACCTCGACGAGGCCGAGGAGGCGGCCCGAGCGGTCCTGCGCGGCGCCTCGCTTCTGACCGCGAACTACGGCCCCGGCTACTGGGGCGCCAACGGCATCATCTTCAGCAAGGGCGCGATGGTCACCGCCGCGATCGCCAAGGTGACCGAGGCCGAGCCGATCGTCGTCGGCAAGCCATCGGAGGTCGCCGTGCAGGAGGTCTCGAGGCGCCTCGGGGTGCCCACCGAGCAGGTCGCGGTGATCGGCGACGACCTCGACATGGACATCGCCCTGGGGCACCTCGGCGGCTCGCGCACGATCCTCGTCCGCAGCGGGCTCAGCGGCAGGATCGACCTCGCCGACGTGCCAGAGAGCAAGCGCCCGGGAGAGGTGATCGACGGGGTCGAGGAGATCCTGCCCTGGCTTTGAGCGGCGGGGCTCAGGACGGCGGCCGCGGGGGTGCCAGCGCCTGCTCCTGGAGGTCGATCGCCGCCTGCACCAGCGCCGCCTCGGATCCCCGTAGACCGACCAGCGACACGCCGACCGGGAGGCCGGCTGCCGCGACCGACGCCTGCCGGCAGCGAGGCGACCGGAAAGCCGGTCAGGTCCCAGGTCGCGGTCAGCGCGATCATCGGGTCTCCCTCGCCGCCGGCGTGGCCTGGGTCGTAGCCGTCGCCACGGACGGGCGCGACCAGCGGCACCGTCGGCTCGAGCAGGAAGTCGACTCGGTGCTCGGCGAACCAGGACTCCCACTCAGCCGTGAACGCCTCGCGCTGCTGCTGGGCGCCAACGTAGACCGCGGCATCGCCGAGGTTCTCGGCCGCCTCGACCAGCTCGCGGATGCTGGGCCGGTAGCGGTCGGCGCGGTCCGCGAACTGGCGGTGATACGCCCACATCTCGGCGAACAGCACTGCGCTCATCCGATCGCCCGGCAGCTCGGCCGGCGCCGGATGCTCGACGAAGGACGCACCGAGCTTCTCGCACTCCGTTCGCGCCCTCTCCAGGCCCTCGGCGACGTCCGCCTCGAGCTCCTGGCGCTGGGGCCGATCGGTGATCGCGAGCGTCAACCCTTCGAGCGGCCGCGGGCCGGAGCCTGGCCTCGAGCGGAAGCGGCCCGACCGCGGCCGGGGGCGGCATCAGCGGCGACACCTGCGCGCCCCCGGAGGCCAGGGCGGCGAGCAGGGCGCTGCAATCCGCGACCGATCTGGCCATCGGGCCGGAGTGGTCGAGCGTCTGGGCGAGCGGCACCACCCCGTCCATCGGCACGCGTCCGTGCGTCGGCTTGACCGCGCTGGTCCCGCAGAGGGCGGAGGGAATGCGAAGCGAGCCGAGCGTGTCGGTGCCGAGCGCCGCCGGAACCATCCGCGCCGCGAGCGCGGCGGCCGAGCCCCCGCTGGAGCCCCCCGCCGCGCGATCCAGCGCCCAGGGGTTCCCGACCTGATCCGTGGTGCCCCCGGCGGCGAACTCGTGTGTGTGGGTGTGGCCCACCAGGACCATCCCCTGCTCGCGGAGCCGGGCCCAGGCTGTGGAGTCCGCGGTGGCGGTGTTGCCGTCGAGCACCCGGCTCGAGGCGGTGACGGGAAGCCCGGCGACGGAGTAGAGGTCCTTGACCGCGATCGGGATCCCGCAGAGCAGCGGCGCGTCGCCGCGTTCGCGGTCAAGGCGCCGGTCCGCCGCAGCGGCGAGATCCTGCGCCAGCTCCGGATAGAGGCGGACCCAGGCGTTGACCGCCTCGGGGGCGCCGTCGAAGCTGGGCGCACCCCCATTCGCGTCATCGATGCGCTGAAGGCAGGCCGCGAGCAGCTCGGCCGAGGAGAGCTCGCGGGAGCGCAGCAGCGTAGCCGCCGCCAGCATCCCGAGCTCGGATGGGTCGGCGGCTACAGGCCCCACCAGCGGTCGAGCGCGTGCTGGTCGTCCTCGAAGATCTGGTGATGGACGATCTCCCCGTCCTCGACCCGCATCAGCTCCATCGCCTTCCACTCATGGCGCTCGCCCTCGCGCTCAGCGCTGAGCGACGCCAGGCCCGCCTCGTACCCGTCGCCGGCGAAAAGCGCGTCGTAGCCGGCCGAGAACGAGCCGCCGGTCAGCTCCCCCACCCGCATGAAGAACCCCTTTATCTCCTCGCGGCCGCGGTAGTCCCGCGACAGCGGGCCCTGGCCCGGATAGTGAAGGACTGCATCCTCCGCGTACATCGCGACGGCGCCGTCGAGATCGCCCGCCGAGAGCTTGTCGATGTGGTCCTTGAGCAGCTTCGCCTCGCCCATCTCAACCTCCTCCAATCGCCAGCGGATCTGACCCGGCGAGTATCTTGCCTCAGATGCCTTGGCGGCGGTCGACCACCCGCGCCGCCTTGCCCTCGCTGCGGGGAATGGCCCCCGGATCTACCACCTCGATCGCGATCCTGATCCCGATCTGCTCGCGGAGCAGGCCCTCCAACCGTCGCCCGAGGCTCTCGCGATCGAGATCCGCGGCGACGGGCTCGCATCGAACCGTCAGCTCGTCCAACTGCTCGGGGCGCTCGACGATCAGCTGGTAATGCGGCGCGACCTCCTCGACGCCGAGCAGAAGCTGCTCGATCTGCGAGGGGAAGAGGTTTACGCCGCGGATGATCAGCATGTCGTCGACCCGGCCTTGCAGGTCGCGGATGCGCGCGATGGTGCGCCCGCATCCGCAGGGCTCGTGGGTCAGCGAGCCGAGGTCGCGGGTGCGGTAGCGGATCAGCGGCAGCGCCTCCTTGGTCAGGCTGGTGAAGACGAGCTCCCCGACCTCCCCGTCCGGTAGCGGGTCGCCGTTCTCGGCGTCGACGACCTCGACCAGGAAGTGGTCCTCCTGCACGTGCAGCCCGTCCTGGGCCGGGCACTCGGCGGCAACCCCTGGCCCGCACATCTCCGAGAGGCCGTAATTGTTGATCGCTGTGATGCCCAGCTCGCGTTCGATCTGCTTCCGCATCGCCTCGCTCCAGGGCTCGCCGCCGAACAGCCCCAGCTCGAGGGGAAGGGCCGGCGGGTCACCCCCCTCGTCGCGAATACCCTGCGCGATCACGAGCGCGTAGGAGGGGGTCGAGACCAGCACCTGGCCGCCGAGGTCCTCCAGCAGCATCGCCTGACGGGCGGTCCGGCCGCCGGAGACCGGGACCACGGTCGCCCCGATCCGCTCCGCTCCGTCGTGGAACCCGAGCCCGCCGGTGAACAGCCCGTAGCCGTTGGCGTTGTGGACGACCATGCCCGGGCGGACCCCGGCCATCGTCATACAGCGCGCCATCACCTCGGCCCAGTTCTCGAGGTCGGCGCGGGTGTAGGCGACGACGGTCGGCTTGCCGTGGGTGCCACTGGAGGCGTGCACCCGGACGACCTGCTCGCGCGGGACCGCGAGCAGGCCGAACGGATAGTGCTCGCGCAGGTCGTCCTTGACGATGAACCCGACCCCGCGCAGGTCGTCGAGCGAGCCCAGATCCTCGGCGGCGGAGATGCCGGCCTCGGCGAGATGGGCGGCGCCGACCGGCTGTCCGGCGAGCACCCGCTCGACCGTCCCCCGCAGGCGCCGCAGCTGCATGGCGCGCAGCTCCTCGCGCGAGGCGGTCTCGGCCGGGTCCCGGATCGCCGCCTCAGAGGCTGCGCTCGTGTGCATTCCAGTGCTCCTCGAGGTTGGCGACCAGGGCCGGGCTGAGGTGGCAGTAGGCCTGCTCGCGGGCGAAGGTCGCCATGTAGTGGCGAAAGACGTCGAGCGGTTCCTCGCCGATCCGCATCGCGCGCCTGTTGGCCGCAGCGTTGACCAGGCCGGAGCTGGTCAGGGCCTCGATCCGCGCCTCCAGCGCGGCGTCCACCGCGTCCGCCTCGACCGTCTCGTCGCAGATCAGCTCGGCGGGCGGCGTACCCGCCTCGAACTCGAGCCCCGAGACGATCGCCTGGCGGGCCAGGCGGTCGCCGACGAAGCGGGGCAGGCGCAGGTTGGAGGCGCCGGGGATGATCCCCTCCTTGCGAGCGGGCAGATAGAGCCGGCAGCCACGCCCGGCGATCACGTGATCGACGACGTGAAGAAGCTGGCAGGCGCCGCCGATCGCATAGGTCTCGGCGGCGGCGATCCAGAGCTTCTCGGTCGTCTCCTCCGGCTCACCGGGGCGAAACTCGGGTCCGCTGAGGCCGCGGTAGATCTTGTTGACGTATCCGAGGTCGCGGGTGACGAAGAACATGAACGGAAGCGAGCCGCGATAGAGCCTGGTCAGGTTGAGCCCGGCTCCGAGGATCCGCCTGCCGGCATAGCGGGGGTGATCGACGGGGCCGCCGCGCACCACGCCGACCTCGATCTCGGGATCGAGCAGGATCAGGTCGACGCCGACCTCGGTGGGCCCCAGGGTGGTCTCGTCCTCGGCGTTGAGGTGGCGGGGGTTTCTCATCTCGAGGATCCCGGCCCGCCCGCGGCGACTGACGTGCACGGCGCCGAGATCCAGCTCGCCGGCGGCGCGGAACTCGTCGAGCCTCTGCAGCGCCTCCGCAGTCGGCCGCAGCATCGTGTGGACGAGGTGGCCCCCGGCCCGCGGCGAGGAAAGGACATGGGCGAGCAGCAGGCCCTGAGCGATCTCGACGCCCTCCTTCTCCGCCAGCGGCCGCTCCAGCTCGGCCGCGATCTCATCCCGGTTCGGGGTCAGCCCCGGGAAGCGCTCGGCCGCCGCGAAGACCAACTCGTCGTCGCGCAGGGGACGGGTCCCCTCTTCGGTGAGCGCGGCATGGACCTCGTCGACGTGAGCGCGCAGGAACAGCTCACGGGCCTCGTTGAGCGCCGCCGCGATCGCGCGCGCCGCGTCGCGCTCGGCGTCGCCCCGCTGCGGCACCGGGGGCAGGCGTTCGAGAAGCTGCTCGCCCCTGAGCAGGTACTTGCCGACCGCCTGCCCCTGCTGCTCGAAACGACCGTCCTCAGCCGGGACGATCGCCGCCCAAGCCGCGATCTGGGCCGGAGGCAGCCCGGCTCCCTCGAGGAGCCCCTCCGGTACAGTGCTCGTCGTCGCCGCCATCACGCTTTCCGCGAATCGCTGCTCAGCATCGCGGCGACTTCGCGTCCCAGGGCGCCGACGATCTCCTGTGGTTCGGGCACCAGGCCGCGGTCGGCCATCACTCCCACGGTCACCTCGCCGGCGTAGCTGAAGATCGAGAAGCTCATCGAGACGCTGCCAGCCGTTGGCGCCCAGACGAGCACCCCGCGCACAGGCGTCCCGGCGAGGTAGACGCGCTCGGCGGGGCCCGGGACGTTGGTCATCACCGCCGAGCCGGTCGCCGAGAAGAGGTCGAGCAGTCGCTGTTCGACCGCCTCCGGCGTCGTGCCCAACGCCTCGAGCAGGCCGTAGCCGACCGCGCCTTCGGGCGACTGCTTGATCTCGAGCATGCGGCGGTGGACCTCCTCGAGTCGCCGCTGGCGATCCTCGATTCCCACCGGGACCGTCAGCAGCACGAGCCCGAAGCGGTTGCCCAGATCGCGCGGCAGCGGCCGGTCGAGCGGGCGGAGGTTGAACGGCACGAAGGCGTGGATCTCATCGACCAGGCTGTCGCGCGCGGCGAGGTAGGCGCGCAATGCTCCCGCGATGGCGGTCACCAGCACGTCGTTGACCGTCGTGCCGGTCGCGTGCCCGACCGCCTTCACGTCGTCGAGCGGGATCGGATCCGACCAGGAGACCCGGTCGGCGATGCCCAGCTCGCCCTTGAAGACCGTCCTCGTGTCAGGACGTCTGAACAGCGTCTTGCCGACCGCCTTGAGGTCGTCGCGCGCAGCCGCGGCGAGGTCCAGCAGCTTGGCGGGATCGCGGGCGACCTGCACGGCCTCGTGGGTCAAGGCCTTGCCGGCACCGACGCCGATCTCGGCGGCGCGGCCAACGGGTCGCACCGCCTCGCCGAGCAGGCTGCTCGTCCCGGCACCCTCCTCCTCGCCGACCTGCTCAGGCTCGATCCCGGCGTCCGACTGCGCGTCGGTCAGCGACAGCAGCACCCTCGCCAGCGCCACCCCGTCGGCGATGCAGTGGTGCATTCGCACGACGATCGCCGAACCGGAGTCGTAACCGTCGACCAGGTACCAGTCCCACAGCGGGCGGGCCCGGTCCAGCGGGCGGGCCATCACGTCGGACACCAGCTCCTGCAGTGCGGAGGCGTCCCCGGGTGCCGGCAGCGCCACCCGGTGCAGATGCAGGTCGAGGTCGAAGTCGGTGTCCTCCCAGCTCGGGCCGCGCAGCGGGATGCGGCTCTCTGCGATCCGCTGGCGAAAGCGGGGGAAGCGGTCGACCAGGCGGCTGCTGACCACCTCGCGCACCGCATCCCAGTCCAGCGCCTCGTCGAACCAGATCACCCCCGTGATCACCATCAGGTTGGTCGGGCGGTCCATGTGCAGCCAGGCCGCGTCGGCCGTGGACATTCGCTGGGCGGGGCTCATCGGACCTCCTCAGGATTTCGCCGATGCGACGAACTCGCGGACTTCCGTCGCCGGCTCCGAGTAGGCGTCCCCGAGGGCCGCCTCGATCGCGGTCATGTACTCCTCGGCCCAGGCCGGGAACTCGTAGTCGATCGCGCGCAGGAACTCCAGCGACGCGGCGAGGCGGATGTCTGCGATCGAGGGATCGTCGCCGCCGATGAACTTCTTGCCGTCCAGGAAGAACGACCGGTAGGCCTCCAGCGGCATGGCCAGCGCATCCCCTGCCTCCTTCTCGGCGCGCTGCTTGAGCTCCTCGTCGGCGTCCGACGAGCCCACCTCACCCGGATACTGCGGGAAGGAGAGGGTCGGGTAGGTCGCGCGAGCGATCAGCGGATAGAGCGTGCCGATCAAATAGAACATCGCGCTGTCGACCATCGCCCGCCGGTCCGGGTCGGTCGGATAGAACCGCTCGAGGCCGTGCTTGTTGCAGAGGTACTGCATGATCGCGCAGCTCTCCCAGAGCGACCCGTTCGGCAGCCCCTCCTCCTCGAGTAGCGGCGTGAGGTCAGCGGGGTCCTTGGAAAGGAACTCCGGCGTGCCCTTCTTGCCCCATACGTCGAGCTCTTCGAAGTCGAGCCCCGCGGCCCGCACGAAGATCCTGACGCAGAGGTTGTTGACGCTCGGCTTGAGGATGCTCAATGTGTTGGTTGCCATCTCACCTCTCCTCGCTCTCAGCCTCTCTTAGGACGAGCTTCGATTTGTACTCGCTTCGCTCCAGGCTCCCCCACGGCACCAGATCGACGCGGGTCTGAACGACGAGCACCTCGCGAAGTCTGTCGCGTATCGCCTCGGCTAGCCCGGCGTCGGCGCGGCCGTCCCGCCCGAGCTCGACGTTGACCGGAAGCGGCGGATCCTGCTTTGGCCCGGCCGACCGGGGGCGAAGGACGACCTGTCCACTGACCTGGGGAGCGAACCCGCTCACCACTTCCCGCACCGCCGAAGGGAAGACGTTGACGCCGCGAACGATCAGCATGTCGTCGGTTCGCCCGACGCAACGTAGGCGTGGGCCGGTGCGTCCGCAGCCGCAGGGGCTGGTCCGAATCTCGACCTGGTCGCGGGTGCGAAAGCGCAGCAGAGGCGCGGCGCGGTGGCGGAGGTGGGTCAGGACCAGCTCTCCGCCGGCGCCATCCTCGATCTCCAGGGCCGCGCCGGTGGCGGCGTCGATCAGCTCGGCGTGGACGAAGTCGCGGGCGCCGAGGTGCATCCCGTCCTGCTCTTCGCACTCCCCCCACAGCGACACCCCGATGTCGCCGATGCCCATCGCTTCGGTGACCCGGGCGCCCCAGCCCTCTTCGAGCATCGCGCGGAACGCCGGCTCGCCGCCGCCGGGCTCACCTGCCACGAGGACCCGCTCGACGCTCGATCGCCGCAGGTCGATGTCGCGCTGCGCCGCCCACTCGATCAGATGGGCAGCGTAGGACGGCGTCAGCACGGCGGCCTCGGGGTGGAGCAGCTCGATCGCCCGGACCAAGCGCTCGGTGTTCCCCGTTCCGACTGGGATGTGACAGAGGCCGACGCGCTCGAAGGCGGCCAGCGCGGCTCCGGCGACGAATGGGCCGGCGTTGTAGGTGGAGACGATCCGTTGGCCGGCATCTATCCCGGATGCCGCGTAACTGCGCGCCGACCCGGTCACCCAGTTGTCGAGATCGCCGGCTGTCAGCGGAACGTAGCTGGGCGAGCCGCTGGTGCCGCTGGTCGAATAGATCCTGGCTATCTCCGAGGGTTCCGCGCAGAGATGTGCGCCGATTGGATCCTCCGGCGTGCAGGTCGCCTTGACCTCCTGCTTGTCGGTGAGCGGAAGCCCGGCGATCTCCGCGAGCCCACCGGCGTCGGCTGCGGAGCCGAAGCCCGCTGCAGCCAGCTTCTGGCGGTAGAAGGCCGATCGGTCGAACAGGTAGTCGAGCTGGGAGCGATAGGAGGCGTCGTCGATCGCATGCTGCTCCGCCCAGGGCCGGGTCTCGACCTCGGGCGCGAGGATCACCGGGCCGGCTCTTCGGGAGGTGGCTCGTACTCGATCGCCTCCTCCGCCCTCGCGGCCATCAGGAAGCCGAGGGGCCGCTCCTGCTCCTCGGCGAGGTGTGCGAGCAGGCCCGCCGTGCGGGCGAGGATCGGGACCGCCTTCACCGCGGCGGACGCGAACCCCAGGTCGAGCATCACCGCGGCGATCGGCATCGCGACGTTCATCGTCAGCGGCCTGCCCCAGGCGTCGGCTACGCCGTCGCGAAAGCAGCGGGCCAGCACGACATGGGGGCCGCTCACCTCCCGCGCGTCGGCAAGTTCGAGGATCCGCTCGGCCCGCGGATCGAGCGGCCGGTGAACCGGATGGCCGAACCCGGGCATCTTCCCGCCCGACGCGTGAACCGCGGTCGCGGCCTCAGCGGCGACCGATGCCGGCTCGGCGCCCGCGGCGACCTTCTCCTGGGCGTCCTCGAGCAGCCGCGCGCACTCCTCCGAGGTGCCGAGGATGACCGGGCCGCAGCCGAGGATTCCCGCCGCGACCGCTCCCTGCAGCGACCCGGGATCGGCGGCGAGGGTCATCCGGGCGGCGACGTTCGTGGGCATCATCCCGTGCTCGGCGATCGCGACCAGCAACAGGTCGAGGAAGAAGCGCTGGTCCTCGGTCGGCTCGCGGCCGGTGAGCAGCAGGTGGAAGTACTCCGTGAACCCCAGCCTGCCCATCAGGTCGCGGCAGAGATCGCGTCCCCGAACTTCGACTCGGTCGGGGTAGGCCTGGCTGATTTGGCTGACGGGCACCCCGGCCTTACCGATCTGCATACAGACGACCCGACAATACGCCAAGCCGTGCGGCGGGTAGCCTCTGGGCAGGGATGAATGAGGTTGGAGAGGTCCTTTGGTCGCCGCCCGCCGACGTGCGCGAAACGACGCAGATGGGTCGCTTCCTCGACTTCGTCCGCGACCGTCGCGGTCTTGACTTCGGCGATTACGACCAGCTCTGGCAATGGTCGGTCTCCGATCTCGAGGGCTTCTGGGGCTCGATCTGGGATTTCTTCGGGGTCAAGGCACAGACCCCGTATCAGCAGGTGCTCGCCTCGCGCGAGATGCCCGGCGCGCAGTGGTTCACCGGCGCCCGGCTCAACTACGCCGAGCACATGCTCGGCACCGACGAGGACCTCGACCGGGTCGCCGTGGTCGCCCGATCGCAGACCCGAGACCCGCTCGAGCTGACCTTCGGCGAGTTGCGCGACCAGGTTGCGCGGGCGCGGGTGGGCCTGCGGCGGCTGGGCATCGGCGAGGGCGATCGGGTCGTCGCCTACATGCCGAACATCCCCGAGACCCTGGTCGCCTTTCTCGCCACGACCAGCCTCGGCGCGATCTGGGCCTCCTGCGCCACCGAGTTCGGCCCTCGCAGCGTGATCGACCGCTTCGCCGACCTCGAGCCGAAGCTGCTGCTGGCGATCGCCGGCTATCGCTACGGCGAGAAGCCGATCGACCGCCGCGCCGAGGTCGCCGAGGTGCGCGGCGCGCTTCCCGGGCTCGAGCACGTGGTCCACGTCCCCTACGCGGGCGGCGAGGAGGACTCCCTGCCCGACGCCGTGGCGTGGGAGGAGCTGCTGGGCGAAGCCGGGCCGCTCGAGTTCGACCCGGTGCCGTTCGACCATCCCCTCTGCGTGCTGTTCTCCTCCGGCACGACCGGCAAGCCGAAGGCGATCGTGCACCGCCACGGCGGCATCCTTCTCGAGCATCTCAAGAACCAGGGCCTGAGCTGGGACCTGCAGCCTGGCGACCGCCTGATGTGGTTCACGACCACCGCCTGGATGATGTGGAACGCGCTGGTCTCGACCCTGCTGTTCCGGGCCTCGATCGTGATGCTCGACGGCAACCCGCTCTATCCCGACCTGACGCTCGCAATGGCGGCTCGCCGAGGAGCTGCGGCCGACGCTGATGGGCGCCGTGCCCGCCTACCTGATGGGCTGCCGCAAGGGCGGCGTGCAGCTTGCCGGCCTCGATCTCTCCAGCATCCGCCAGCTCGCCGCGGCCGGCTCGCCGCTGCCGCCGGAGGGCTACGACTGGGTCTACGAGCAGCTCGGCGCGGACGTCCTGCTCAACGTCGGCAGCGGCGGCACCGACGTCTGCAGCGGGCTCGTCCAGGGCTCGCCGATGCTGCCCGTCTACCGGGGCGAGATCGCCGGGCGCTGCCTGGGGGTCGACAGCGCCGCCTACGACGAAGCCGGGGAGCCGGTGGTCGGAGAGCTCGGCGAGCTGGTCATCCGCCAGCCGATGCCCTCGATGCCGGTCGGCCTCTGGGGTGACTCCGACGGCTCGCGCTTCCGCAGCTCCTACTTCGACCATTACCCCGGGGTGCTTCGCTTCGGCGACTGGATCCTGTTCACCGAGCGCGGCAGCTGCGTGGTCACCGGGCGCTCCGACGCGACGCTCAATCGCGGCGGCGTTCGGCTCGGAACCGGGGAGCTCTACGCCGTCGTCGAGGGGATCGACGAGGTGCTCGACAGCCTCGTCGTCCACCTCGAGGACCCCGAGGGCGGCCCCGGTGAGCTGATCCTCTTCGTCACCCTCGCCGACGGGGTCGAGCTCGACGACGAGCTGCGGGGGCTGCTCGCCGGCGAGCTGCGCCGCGAGCTCTCACCCCGGCACGTGCCGGACACGGTCGAGTCGGTGCCGGCGATCCCGCGCACGATGACCCAGAAGAAGCTCGAGGTACCGGTGAAGCGGATACTGCTCGGCGCGACGGCCGATCAGGTCGCGAGCCGCGACGCACTGGTCGACCCCGAGGCCCTGGAGGCGTTCGTCGACTACGCGGCGCAGCGTTCTGCGACCGGGGCGCCGTCGTAGCCGCTTCTGCTTTCACGCGAAGGGGGAAGCCGGCCGGAGTTGGCCACGACTCCTGGAAGCTTGGGCATTGGGTAGGCATCGGGAGCGAGATACTGATCGAGGGATGTCGAGGGCAAACGCGATGTCGTGCTGCTGATAGCCGACCACTTCTCCGCCACGGGCGAGGTCGGTCCCACGGAGGCTCTCAATCCAGAGGTCACGTTCACGACGCCTGGCGACGTCGGCAGCCCCCGTCATACCTGCGGAAGGTCTGGGGGCACAGCCCGAGTTGAACCCCGGCGATGCTTGTGAGACGGTTGGCTCGAATAGTCCGTGCGCACTGTGAGTCCTCGAGCCCATAACCTGCCAGCCCTCGGACGCAGGTTCATAGGGCGCGCCACAGCATTAGGCGGTCTTGCCGCGTTGGTCTTGACTGCAGCCTCGGGGGTAGGCACCGCCCGGGCGGCAACGCAAACGTTTTTTTTCACCGGGACCGAGCAGATATTCACGGTTCCGGCGGGTGTGTCCAGCTTGCATGTCCTGGCCATCGGCGGTAGCGGAGGAAGTTCCTCCCCTGCGTCTGGCGGCGCGCCAGCGCAGGTATCGGCTGACCTGCCGGTGATCCCCGGTCAAGTGCTCTATGTCGAAGTGGCTGGCAACGGCCAGTCGGCGGAAGCCGGCGGAGCGGGCGGCTTCAGCGGCGGCGGGACGGGCGGCCAGGGCGGAGCGGGCGGGGGCGGGGTCTCCGACGTGCGCACCGCGCCCCGCTCGACCGGGCTGTTGCCTGATCCGCGGCTGATCGTGGCCGGCGGCGGAGGTGGTGCCGCAGGGGGCGCCGGCGGCGCAGCCGGCAATGATGGCAGCACCGGCGCTGCCCCCGACGAGCAAGGCCATGCCGGCACATCGAGCGGTGGTGGCGCGGGTGGAGTCGGGGCTCAGGGTTTGACGGCACCAGCGGCCAGCTCGGCCTGGGCGGCAACGGCGGGGCAGGCCTGACCCCCACCAACGGCGGGGGCGGGGGCGGGGGCGGCTACTACGGCGGTGGCGGTGGCGGTGGCGGCGGCATGAGCGTTGGCGGGGGCGGCGGCGGCGGCTCCTCTCTGGTGCCGCCGGCGGGGAGCCAGATCGTGGTCGCCGCCGGCACTCCCCCGCAGGTGCAGATCAGCTACACGCCCCTCAGCTTCGGCAAGCTGAGACGAAACAAGCACAAGGGAACGGCGACCCTGTCCGTCAATGTGCCGGGCCCCGGCACGCTGACCCTGACCGGCAAGGGACTTGTCAAGCAGCGGTCGGTCGGTGCCTTCCGGGCGGTAAAGGCTGCTGCCAAGAGCGTGATCGCCGCCCGCAGGGTGAAGCTCACGGTCAGGTCCAAGGGAAAAAAGAAGCGCAAACTCAACCGCACCGGCAAGGTTGCAGCGAAGGCAAAGGTCACGTTCACCCGAACCAATGGTGTTCCGCTGACGAAAGCGAAGCGGATCAAGCTCGTCAAGCGGAAGCCCTGAAGTTCGGCGATGCGCGCTGTTGCGTTGCGCGAGAACCAGGCATCCCGCGGTTGAACGTCTCGAAGACTCGACGGATCAGGTCGATGTTCTCCTCCGACATCACCGGCTCAGTATCTCGCGACTGTTCCGCCCTTGATGCGAACCATCCGAGCCGCCGAAGTGATGACGCCCGCGAGGGGGGCCGCGTACTGTCCTCCGGGCGAACTGGACTGAAGTCGGGTCCTCGGGCTGCAATTGCCGGTGGGCTCGAAGGTCTCCCCGATCTGGGTCGCGGCGCCTGCGGGGCCGACCGGCAATACGAGGGCACAGAAACCGATGGCCACGGCGAAGCGGCTGTGGCGCGAGACTTAACGGAAACTCTTGATCTTGGGCCCTCCCTCTGGCTGGCGCAGCGCCGTGATGGCGCTATCCCGGGTCGAGGGATGCTAGCCGCCGGAGCCGAGCGCGAGAGTTTGGGGCAAGCGCGTTGGCTCGCTTTCGCTTTGCGCGAGGAAGGGGCGTAAGCAGCGGTCCCTCGAGAGCCTCGGTGAGTGCTGGGGACACGCGCTGAGGGAGCAGCCCCGGATGTCGTGCATGGCTATGGAGATAGGATTCCCGCCGAATGCGCAGTTGGGTCATAGCGCGAAGAAAGATCGTGGTCGCCGCTTTCCTCACGGCGCTGTCGCTGGCGGCGAGCGCTTCGCAGGCCACCGCGTCGGTGACGATCGGGCAAGTCGTCCCCGCACCCGAGGGTTGCGCCCCCAATAACGACTGGGCACAGCTGTCCGTGGGGTCTGGCACGCCCTACGTGGTGCCCGGCGATGGGACGATCACCTCCTGGAGCCATAGCGCCGGCGCGGGCGCCGGGCAGACGATGACGCTGAAGATCTGGCGACAGGTCGTCGCGGCGACGACCTACACGGCCGTCGGCCACGACGGGCCTCGCGCGCTGGCCCCAGGTGCCATCAACACGTTCTCCGCGAACATTCCGGTGAAAGCAGGCGACCTCCTCGGATTCCACAGTGGCGCGGTTGCTCCCGCTGCGTGCCTCTCAGCAATCATTCCCGGAGACACGGTCCTCGGCCGCTTCGGAGATGCGGCGGACGGCGAGCCCGAAGACTTCACCCCCTTCTCCCGTCACCTGAACATCACGGCCGTGTTCGAGCCCGCCAAGCCCAGCAACTCGGTCACCTTCGGCAAGGTCAGGCGCAACACGAAGAAGGGCACGGCGACCCTCACCGTGAACGTCCCCAACCCCGGCGAGCTAACCGCGTCGGGCAGGGGTGCCAAGGTCGCCCGCGCCTCAGGCGCCGTAACCAGCAAGGCCGTGAGCGCGGGAAATGTGCAGCTGCGGATTAAGGCGAAGGGAAAGAAGAAGAGGAAGCTCAACAAAACGGGCAAGGTCAAGCTGAAGGTCGCCGTGACCTACACCCCGACCGGCGGCGACCCCAACACCCAGTCAAGAAAGCTGAAGCTCAAGAAGCGTTAGTGGTCGCGCCTCCTTTGCGCGAAGACCAGCGCAGCACTTCCCGATTCACGCGTTTGCGACAGCGACCGCGTAGCGGAGCACCGTGGTCTCACCCTCGTCCAGGGAGGCGATTCGCTCGAGCTTGACTGCCGCGCCGCCCTCGCGTTCGAAGAGTCGGACGCCGTCGCCGACGAGGACCGGGGTGACGTGGACGATGATTTCGTCGAGCAGGCCCGCCTCGAGAATCTGCCGGGCAACGTTCGCGCCCAGGACGACCACGTCGGCGTCTCCGGCCGCCTCCTTGGCGACCGCTACCGCCTTCTCGATTGGGACGTCGATGAACTGGCCGGTGACGCCGTTGACCACAGGCGGCTGGGCGGGCGGGTCGTGGCGAAGAACGAAGAACGGCCCACGAAAGGCGCCGCCGTAGAAGCCCGGCTGCAGCCGGTCCTCAACGTCCTGCGTTCGCCGGCCGACCAGCAGGGCTCCCGTCGATCGCACGACCTCGTCGGCCGTCTGCCCGTCTCCGCCATCGATCCCGAAGACCCAATCCATGTCGTCATTCGGCCCCGCGATGAAGCCGTCGAGGCTCATCATCGTGTGCCAGAGCACCTTGCCCATTTCTCACGCCCTTCCCGTCATCGTGTCGCTTCTATTGACCGAGCTCAGGAGTGAAAGTCATCGATGGCTCACCCGGTCACACCTGACCGTCGCCGCATCGAGACTCGCAGCAAGCGGTTCGTGGGGGCGAGGCGCCCTAGCGGGATGCGTACTCAGAATGCGAAGCAGGGAAGCCGG
Organism: uncultured Solirubrobacterales bacterium; assembly: GCA_963772265.1. Lineage (GTDB taxonomy): Bacteria > Actinomycetota > Thermoleophilia > Solirubrobacterales > 70-9 > Mayfieldus. Next base: position 127,388 of record CAVYWS010000010.1, read on the forward strand.
GTGCGGCAAGCGATCCAGCTGCGATTGTGAACTACGCTCCGTTGATGAGTTCTCCCGCGACCCTTCTCATGTGGTTTCAACTGCGCTCCCCGGAGCTGGCCGAAGACTTTGAGCGTCTGATGGCGGGGGATCGCGACACCATCCGCGGGTCGCTGGACACGGTGTCGGACTGGCGTCTTACGCGGCCGGCGGACGTGCCCGGACAGTCGATCGGTCAAGCCGATTACGTGCTGATCGCGGAGATCGTCGCAGTGGAGCGCTTTGAGCAACAGGGGAGCGAACGGGTCGAACAGTTGGCGGACGATTTAGCGCATCTCGTCTCGAGCCGGGGGATGCTCATCGTGCGTCCCGTGCTCTGAAATCCGCGGTCGGTTCAAGTGCACAGAAACCCTGGCATGCTTGACCAATGCTGCAAACGAGCTTGCGAGGGGGGGTTGCAGGCGCGGTCGCGGCGGCGGTGATGACGCTCGAGCAGCCACTCGACAAACGCCTCTTCGACTCCAAGTACGACGACGTCGAGATCCTGGGCAAGCTCGTGACGCGCGGCGACGGCTGGCAACCCATCGGCTTCGCGCTCCACGTTCAGAACGGCGCGATCCTCGGCGCCGCATACGCGCGGCTCAAGCCGTCCCTGCCGGGGCCGGCGGTCCTCCGCGGCCTGCTGGCGGGCCTCATCGAGCACGTCGCGACCTGGCCGATGACCGGGCTGGTCGACCGCTACCACCCTGCCCGCAAGGAGCTGCCGAAGCTCGCCGCCAACCGCCGGGCCTTTGGTCAGGCGACGATCCGCCACGCAGTGTTCGGGATCGTCCTCGGGCTCCTTGAAGACACGCTGAACGACCGCAGCACATAGCTCACGTTGTAGCTCGATGAGTCTCATCGCTTTCATGCGCCTGCCGGGCGCGCTACTCACACATCCACGGGTAGCCGCCGATGCGCGAGGATCGACGCGACGTGTAGCCCCACACCCCCTCGGGGTGGCCGAAGTGGCCTCGCCCCCACGGCAGCTCGCGCAGGAGATCGGCGTGCGGTGCGATCTCGCGCTCAGGTCGCTCGGGGACGAAGCGGCACACGAGGTCGGTGATCTCGAGCTGCGCGTCCCTCCTGCGTAACCCCGCGGTTCGGTAGTCGAACTTTGGGATCGGCGCACGGGAGCATCAGGCGTTGCCACCGCGGGCCTTCGCAAGTCCGGCCGTTCGCGCTGAGGACGCCCCGCGCAGCTGCTCGGCGACCACGAGCGCGGCCAGCAGCGCTGTGAGCACTCCCGACGCGACCAGCCCGTCGGCGCCGGCGGCGAGCGGCGCGGCGCCAAGGAGCGCGATGACCACCACGGCTCGCGGCACGCTCTGGGCCTGGCCGATCCTGGCGGCGCAGGCCATCAGACCAGCGAGGAAGAGGGCTGGGGCCCCGAGCACGACCAGCGCTCCCGAGTCATGCAGGGCGTCCGTCGGGTGCGCGATCACAAGCTCGTCGCCGACCGCGACGAGGACGATTCCCGCCACGATCGGGAGGTGGAGGTAGGTGTAGATGTCGCGGCCGATCTGGCCCCGCTCCTCGGCGGTGGCTGCGCGGATCCGCTCCAAAACCCTGCCGGCGACCTGGCCGAAGTACAACCACCAGAGCGCCGTCGAGGAGAGGAAGGCGAGCAGGAGCGCGGCGACGACCTCGAGGCTCAACCCCGTATTCGAGGCAGTGGCCCCTGCGAGAACGATGCTCTCTCCGAGCGCGATGATCACGAACAGCTGGAAGCGCTCGCCGAAATGGGCGCCCTCGATCTGCCACTGGCTCATGGCGGTGGCGCCGGCGCCCGGGAGCCAATACGTGACCAGCGGAGCCGCGAGGTCGAGTCCGAGGGCACCCAGCCACAGAACCCAGCGCAACGCCTCGGTGTCGACGATGCCGCCGGCGACCCACAGCGGCGCCGAGAGCACGCTCCAGGCCAGGATCTGGCGGAAGTTCTGGTTGAACAAGCCGCGCGGCGTGACCACGACAACGAACGCGTTTCGCCCGATCTGAAGACCCGAGTAGGCGCAAGCGAACAGCAGCGCGTACTCGCCGAACCCCTCCGGAATCGCGACCGCCATCAGCAGGCTTGCGACCATCACGAACACCAGCACAAGCCGGACCGGCGCCGTGTCCGGGTCGAACCAGTTGGTCATCCACGTCGTGTAGTTCCACGCCCAGTACATGGCGACAAGCATGAACGCCGTCTCGGCCGCGCCTGACCAGCTGATGTCCGCGAGCAGGTGGCGCGACAGCTGGGTGACAGCGAAGACGTAGACGAGGTCGAAGAAAAGCTCGAAGGACGTCGCACGCTGCTCGGTCCCCACGAGCGCGGATAATCGGCAGCTCCGGGATGATCGGGCTCGTAGTGGCCGCCACGCCGCGAGCATAGGCGAGCGGTCGCGGATAGCACGCTTACGCCACCGCGACCAGTACGCATGAAAACTAGACGTTGGGCCTCTCGGCTCACGCCCAGCCACGAACCGTCCGCGCGGACGATCGCGTTCGGCGCGGAGTAGTTTCCGGCTGGTCGACACCCTCAGAAGCTCGCAACCGCTTTGCGCGAA
>CAVYWS010000011.1:0-37147 GCA_963772265.1 uncultured Solirubrobacterales bacterium
CACTAACACCGATCCTCGCCGCCCGCGGGCGCGGGCGCATCCGTAGCCAGCGTGGGTCTTGCGTCCGTAGGAGGCACTGATGCCCTGGTTGGACTCGGGCCTGCAGGCGTGGGAGAAGGCAGAACGGCGCCCTCTGCGAGCGCCGCTGGATATCCGTGGCTTGGGATTTTTGCCTTACGTCTGACTCAATCCTCGCGCACCGGGGTGGCCCGCGCATCCGTAGTGGGCAGGGGTCTATCTCCGTGCCGGCTACTGAGCTCAGGTCCGCATTGCCGGGAACAGCACCACCTCGCGCAGGCTCGGGGCCCCGGTCAGGATCATCACCAGGCGGTCGATGCCGAGGCCGACCCCCCCGGTCGGCGGCATCCCCTGCTCCAGCGCCTCGACGAAGGCCTCGTCGTAGGGCTGGGTCTCCTCGTCGCCGCGCTCCTGCTCGGCGGCCTGCTGCTCGAAGCGGCGGCGCTGCTCGTCGGGATCGTTGAGCTCGGTGAACGAGTTGGCGATCTCGACCCCGCAGACGAACGCCTCCCAGCGCTCGACCAGCCCCTGCTCGGAGCGGTGAGCCTTGGCGAAGGGCGAGAGCTCGACCGGATAGTCGGTGACGAAGGTCGGCTGGATCAGGTTCGGCTCGACCCGTTGGAGAGCAGGCCGTCGACCAGCTTCCCCCAGCCCTCCTCGGGGTCGGGCTCGGAGTCCATCGCCGCCGCGAGCTGCTCGCGGGTCGGGTGCTCGGCGATGTCGAGCCCCGAGTGCTCCTTGATCGCCTCGCGAAGGGTGACCCGCCGCCACGGCGGGGTGAGATCGATGCTTGCGCCGTCGCGCTCGATCTCCTGCGTGTCGAGGACCTTCTGGGCGACGGTCGAGACCAGCCGTTCGAGGTCGGCGGCGGTGTCGTTGTAGTCGGCGTAGGCCTCGTACCACTCGAGCATCGTGAACTCGGGGTTGTGCTTGGGCGAGATGCCCTCGTTGCGGAAGTCCTTGCCGAGCTCGTAGACCTTGTCGAAGCCGCCGACGATCAGCCGCTTCAGGTAGAGCTCGGTGGCGATCCGCAGGTAGAGGTCGCGGTCGAGCGCGTTGTGGTGGGTGACGAAGGGACGGGCGAGGGCGCCGCCGTAGAGCGGCTGCAGGACCGGCGTCTCGGCCTCGATGAAGCCGTGCTCGTCGAGCCAGCGGCGCACCTCGGCGACTGTGTGGGCGCGGATCGCGAACAGGTGCCGGGTGTCCTGGTTGGCGATCAGGTCGAGCTCGCGGCGCCGGTAGCGCGACTCGGTGTCCTGCAGCCCGTGGTACTTGTCGGGCGGGGGGCGAAGGCTCTTGGCGAGCAGCTCCCAGCCCTCGACCCGCAGGCTCAGCTCGCCGCGCTTGGTCGAGAAGGCGACGCCCTCGACCCCGAGGATGTCGCCGAGGTCGAGGCCGACGAGCTGCTCGAAGCGGTCCTCGCCGAGGATGTCCTCCGGGCATGGAGCTGGATATCGCCGCTGGCGTCGCGGAGGTCGAAGAAGGCCGCCTTGCCGTGCCCGCGGCGGGCGACGATCCGGCCCGCGACCCGGTGCCAGGACTCGGTCTCGCCCCCGGCCGTCAGCCCCTCGTGGGCGCGACGCACCTCGCCGATCTCCTCGCGCTCGGGGAAGGTATGGGGAAAGGGGTCGAGCCCCGCCCCGCGCAGGCGCTCGAGCTTCTCGCGCCGCTCGCGGAGAAGCTCGGAGGTTTCGGGTTCGGGCTCGCTCACCGGGGCGAGCCTACCGGGCGGCTAAGCAGCCTCGATCTTGGTGATCTTCAGCTTGCGCTTGGGCCCGCGGGGGACGTCGACGGTGACGACGTCGTTTCGCTTGTGGCCCATCAGCGCCTGGCCGATCGGCGATTCGTTGGACAGCTTGTGCTCCACCGGGTTGGCCTCGGTGGAGCCGACGATCTGGAACTTCTGCGAGTCGCCGGACTTCTGGTCCTTGACGTGGACCGTGGCCCCGACCCCGACCTCGTTGGTGTCGATCGCCTTGCCGTCGACCACGGTCGAGCGACGCAGCCGCTCCTCGAGCTGGGCGATCCGCTGCTCGAGCAGAGCCTGCTCGTTCTTGGCGTCGTCGTATTCGGCGTTCTCGGCGATGTCGCCGAACTCGCGGGCCTCCTTGATCCGCTCGGCAACCTCCCGCCGCTTGACGGTCGACAGCTGCTCGATCTCCTCCTTGAGCTTCTCGAGCCCCTCCTGCGTGATTACCGATTGACGAGTCACCGCTCTTCCTCTCGCTTTTTTGGGGCCACCCCGGCTGGACGAGCCCGGTGGCCCCCGACGGCAAAAACGACCCAGACGCGGCGACCTCTCGTCGCCACCCTGGGCCAGGAAGCCGGGCATTATAGCGCCGGGTCCACGAGGCTCAAAATCGCCCCGATTCGTGCCTGGACGCTCCTACTTCGGCGCCGGGAACTTGCCCGCGCGGGCCAGCGGGAGGCACTTGCGAAACAGCTTCGTGAAGGCGTGGGCGCCGGGGAACGTCAGATGCAGGCCGTCGGGCTGAAACCAGCCCGGATGACCCTGGCTGAAGTTGACCCAGTCGAGGACCCGCACCCGGTGCGGATGGCGATGTCCCGCGTCGCGGACCCGGGTCGCGTCTGCGCCCGAGCCGCCCCCGGACTCGCGCGGCGTCACCAGGCACAGCACCCGTTTCGGGCCGAGCAGATGCAGCGTGTGCTCGATCTGGCTGCGGCTGATCGAGGCGTCGGCACCGAGGGCGATCGCGGTCATGTGGGGCAGCTTGTGCCGGCGCTTGGCGGCCCCGACGACGCCGATCCCCTCGGTGAACTGGCGACAGCCGCGGGCGTTCACCCGGTAGCCGGCGTGGGCGAGATTGTGGACGGCGAGCAGCATCGAGGAGTCGCCGATCGCCAGCGGCGGGCGGCCCTTGGGGTTGACGTGGTGGGCGCGCTTGTGGGTCGGACGCTCCTTCTGAACCCCGCCGCAGGATGCGCCGGCCGGCTCTGGAACGCCGACGATGAGGACCAGCATGGCCCCGCTCAGGATCAACAGTGATCGGATCATCTAGTTAGCATCGCCCCGGTCGCGGCAACCTAACGCAGGGTTCCAAACTGCTCTTCCCAACCGTCCAGTTCGGGATCTTCTTCCCGCTCGTGCTGGCGCTCAACTGGGCGCTGATGCCGCGACCGCGGTTCTGGAAGCCGTTCATCATCGTCGCCAGCTACGTCTTCTACGCCGCGGCGAACCCGAAGTTCTGCTTTTTGCTCGCCGGGGTGACGCTGTGGAACCAGGCGGGGGCGGTGCTGATCGACCGCTCGGACGACGAGCGGCGGAGGCGCTGGCTGGTCGCCGCGGCGGTGATCGGCGACCTCGCCGTGCTCGGCTTCTTCAAGTACTACTCGTTCTTCGTCCAGGACGTCTCCGACACCCTCGACACGGTCGGGCTCGGGGTGCCGCTGCCGCTGATGACCGTGCTGCTGCCGGTCGGAGTCAGCTTCTTCACCTTCCAGGCGATCTCCTACGTGGTCGACGTCAAGCGGCGGCTGGTGCGCCCGGCCTCGCTGATCGACTGCGCGATCTACCTCAGCTTCTTCCCCCATCTGGTCGCTGGGCCGATCGTGCGGGCACGCGAGTTCCTGCCCCAGCTCGAAGGCCCCCGCGATCCCAACAAGGTCGCGGTCGGGGCCGGGCTGGGGCTGATCGGGCTCGGGCTGGTGAAGAAGGTGGTGATCGCCGATTACCTCGGCCGCACCGTCGTCGACCCGGTGTTCGGCGTCCCGGCGGCCTTCGGCGGCCCCGACGCGCTGATCGCCACCTACGGCTTCGCGGCCCAGATCTACTGCGACTTCTCCGGCTACACCGACATCGCGATCGGGCTGGCGCTGATGATGGGGTTCATCTTCCCCCAGAACTTCAACAGCCCCTACCGGGCGACCGGCTTTCGCGACTTCTGGCGCCGCTGGCACATGACCCTGTCGCGCTTCCTGCGCGACTTCCTCTACATCCCGCTCGGCGGCAACCGCGGCAGCCGCCTCTTCACCTACCGCAACCTGATGATCACGATGCTGCTCGGCGGGCTCTGGCACGGCGCCGCCTGGACCTTCGTCCTCTGGGGCGGCTTCCACGGCCTCGGCCTCTGCTCCGAGCACGCGCTCGACGGGCGGATCGGCCGCCGCACCCCGGCCTGGCTGCGGGGATTTCTCACCTTCAACCTGGTCTGCTTCGGCTGGATCCTCTTCCGCGCCGACAGCATCGGCGTCTTCTGGGACTTCGTGCAGCGCTTCGGGGTCTGGGCGGCGCCGACCCTTTGGACCTTCCCGGTCTTGGCCCTGACCGGGATCGTGGTCGCGCTGCAGCTGCTGCCCGAGCGCCGCACCGAGGGCTGGGAGGTGCGGATCGAGCAGCTCAACCCGGCGCTGCTCGGCGCCGCGCTGGCCGTCCTTATCCTCTTCGTCGGCGCCACGGTGCCGGGCAACGGGGTACCGCCCTTCATCTACTTCCGCTTCTGAGATGACCGACCCGCGCGCAAGAGACGACAACCTGATGGGCCGCTTCGACGAGGAGGGCCTGCGCCATTTCAGCGCCCGCCAGGCAGTGATCTCGGTCGTGATCACCTCGCTGCTCTTGGTCCTGTTCGCCGGCGCCTCGGTCCGCCACGCGGGCGAGGAGATGAAGCCGGGGATCGGCCGCGACATCGTGCTCGGGTTCGGCAAGCCGGCCGGCTGGGTCGCCGACCGCCTGCCGCTGGCCGACGCCGCCGACAGCGTCACCTCGGTCGTCGCCGCCAACGACGACCTCGGCAGCTCCGGCAGCTTCGACACGAGCGTCAGCTCCGCCCCCAGCGGCAAGGTCCCGCCGGCGACGCCGGACAACTTCGACCCCCTGGCGCTCGGCGAGCAGCCGCAGCGGCGGCCGCTCGACAAGCTGCTGGTCACCGGCGACTCGCTCTCGACCCCGCTCGACATCGAGATCGCCCGCCGCCTCGCCCCCGGCGGCGTCGACGTGGTTCGCGACCCCCATCTGGCGACCGGGATCTCCAACACGACCCTCGCCGACTGGGGCGAGCTCTCGACCGGTCAGGTGGCCAAGGACCATCCCGACGCGGTCGTCGTCTTCATCGGCGCCAACGAGGGCTACGCGATGCCGGGGCCGGGCGGCAAGGACGTGAGCTGCTGCGGCCCCGAATGGGCGGCGATCTACGCCAATCGGGCGCGGCAGATGATGAACACCTATCGCCAGGCCGGCGCGGCCCAGGTCTTCTGGCTCACCGTTCCGACCCCGCGCGACCCGGCCCGGCAGCGGATCGAGCGCACCGTCAACCAGGCGATCGAGGTCGCGGCCCAGCCCTGGCGCGACCAGGTGCACCTGATCGACACCGTGCCGGTCTTCACCCCCGGCGACCGCTACCGCGACTCGATGCAGGTCGACGGGCGCGACCAGATCGTCCGCGAGTCAGACGGGATCCACCTCGACGAGACCGGCTCGAGCCTCGCCGCCGACATCGTCGTCGGCGAGATCGACAAGGAGTTCACCCACTAGACGTTCTGCGTGTAGGTGTTCTTGACGACCTTGCCACCCCGCTTGCAGGTGGCGCGCGAGTTGTACTGGACGTGCGGGACCGCGTCGAAGCGGTGCTCGCTGCAGCTGTAGCCGAGGACCCGGTGGTTGCACTTGCCCTGCGGCTTGCCGCCTTCGGTGCGGCACCCGTGGAACGCCTTGGTCACCTTGCGGCCCTTGCGGCAGCTCACCCCGCTGACCTTGAGCGAGGTCACGTAGGAGGCGCCGAGGTGGCGCTGCTGGTGCGGCGTCAGGTCGCAGCTGTGCGACGAGGCGGTGGCGACCGAATTGGCGCCCCCGGCCGAAGTGACGATCCCGGCGACGGCTATGCCGAGCAAGCCCACCCTGAACCCGATGGCGATCCATTTGCGTGCAGTCATTCGATTCCTCCGATCCGGTCCCGGCACTTTCAGCGAGCGCGGCATGCTAGCCATACCCTGAAACCGAATGCGCCCCGGTCGATGCTGTCTCACCGTTCTGCTCTGCGCCCTGGCGCTTGCCGCCGCCCTGGCCCTGGCCGCGACCCCCGCCACGGCCGCCCAGCTCAGCCAGCGCAACGTCCGTGACCGGATCGCCGGTGGCTGGGTCGGAGCGCTGATCGGCGGCGCCTGGGGAATCCCAACCGAGTTTCGCTATCGCGGCCGCATGGTCCCCGCCGACCAGGTGCCGGCCTGGAGCCTTAGCCGCGCCAACCGCTACAGCTTCGGCGGCGAGTCCGATGAGACCTACGTCGAGATCCCCTTCCTCGACGCCACCCTCGCCGCCGGGCAGAGCGCCGGCTTTCCCGAATGGGGCGCGGCGTTCGCAAGGACCGAGTTCCCGCTCTTCTTCGCCAACCTGCGGGCCCGCGACCTGCTGCGGGCCGGGGTGCCGGCGCCGCTCTCGGGCGACCCGGCCCACAACCGCTTCGCCGACGACATCGACTTCCAGATCGAGTCCGACTGGACCGGGCTGGCGGCACCGGCGCAGCCCGGCGCCGCGGCCGGGCTCGCCTGGCGAGTCGGCCACGTGACCAACTTCGGCGACGGCGTCTACGGGGGTGTGATGATCGCGGCGATGCACGCCGCCGCCTTCCGCGCCCGCGGCATCGAGGGGATCGTCGAGGCGGGCCGCGAGTCGGTGCCGAGGGGCAGCTCCTACCGGGCGATGATCGAGGACGTCCTGCGCTGGCACGCCGCCCACCCGCGCGACTGGAAGGCGACATGGCGGCGATTGGAGCGGCGCTGGAACGCCCACTCTCCGGCGGTCAAGCACACCGCGACCAATACCGAGTTCAACGTCGACGCGAAGCTCAACGGCGGCTACGTGCTGCTCGGCCTGCTCTACGGCCGCGGCGACCTGGCGCGGACGATCCGGATCTCGATCCGGGCCGGCCAGGACTCCGACTGCAACCCCTCAAGCGCGGCCAGCATCCTCGGGACCTGGCTCGGCCGCAGCCGGATCCCGCTCCGCTACCGGCACGGGATCGCCTACGGCCGCCGCTTCCCGTTCACCTCCTACACGCTGCGCCGCGCGATCGCCGCCAACCTCGAGATCGCACGGGCGCTGACCGCGGGCCGTGGTGGGCAGGCCGACTCGAGCGGCTGGACCGTGCCGCCGAGCCCGGTCACGCCGTCGCCGCTGGAGCAATCGGCCTTCTAGGCCGAGCCCCGAGAAGGCGGGGACGCCCCCTCCAGCAGGCCCTGGGAGTTTTCGGAAAATGCTTTGCCTGAGATGCAAATTCGTTGCCCAGGGTTGAACTCGGTTCGCTCAGGCGCACAGAATTTCTCTCAGGCGCACAGAAATTTCCGAAAACTCCCAGGGTGCGCGGAAGGGGTGGCAGGTGGGGCGGGACGGGTGGCTAGGTCGGTACCGGCACCGGACCCGCCAAGGACTCGATCAGCTCCCGCGCCCGATCCAGGCCGGCGCGGCGCTGCAGCTCCTCGGTGACCTCGCGCGGGATGTCGAGCCGGTCCAGATACCAGGGGTAGAACTTGCGCAGGTTGCGGGCCGCCCGCTCGGCCCCGAAGTGCTCCTCGGCGCGGTCGATCACCCAGAGCAGCTCCCGGACCACCTCGTCGCGGGCGGGCGGCTCGCTGCGGCGGCCGGTCAGCTGCTCGAAGATCCAGGGCCAGCCGAGCGACCCGCGGGCGATCATCACCGCGTCGGCGCCGGACTCCCCGTAGGCGCGGCGCGCGGCCTCGGCACTCTGCAGCCCGCCGGAGACGATCACCGGGACGTCGAGTCGCCGCGCAAGCTCGGCCGTGAGCGCGTAGTCGGGGCTGCCCTTGTGGCCTGCTTCCGCGGCGCGGGGATGAAAGGCAACCGCGGCCACGCCGGCCTCCTCGACCAGCGCCACCGCGAGGTCGAAGCCCGAGCGGTCGCCGGGCTTCAGGCCCGAGCGCAGCTTCACCGTCACCGGCACCCCACCGCCCGCGATCGCGCCGCGGGCCAGCTCGAGCGCGAGGTGGCGGTCGTGAAGCAGGGCCGCCCCCGCCCCGGTCTTCAGCACCTTGCGGACCGGGCAGCCCATGTTGATGTCGATCAGGTCGGCGCCGGCCTCGGCGGCGATCGCGGCGCCCGAGCGCATCACCTCCGGGTCGTGGCCGAAGAGCTGGACCGAGACCGGATGCTCGTCGGGGTGGATGCGCATCAGCTCGCGCATCGTGCGCTCGTTTCGGTAGTGAAGCCCGAAGCTGGAGACCATCTCCGAGACCGCCAGCCCGGCGCCGTGGCGGCGCGCCTGCAGGCGCACGAACCAGTTGCCGATCCCGGCCAGCGGCGCGAGCAGGACCCGGTTGGAGATCCGAACCCCGCCGATCGAGAAGGGATCGGTGAGCGCCGGCTGTGCGCCGTTCTCAGGCATTGAGGTCCCAGATCAGCCGCAGGCCGGTCAAGGTCAGCAGGTCGTCGACCTCGTCGATCGTGTCGCAGAAGGGCACGATCACGTCGGCGCCGCCGCCGGTGGCGATGAAGCGGGTGTCCTCGCCGAGCTCGACCATCACCCGCCGTGCGATCGCGTCGATCGCGCCCGCGAAGCCGTAGATGATTCCCGACTGCATGCTCGCCTGGGTGGTCTTGCCGATCACCCCCGGCGGCTCGGCCAGCTCGACGTTGGGGAGCTTCGCCGCCGCCTTGGTCAACCCCTCCATCGAGATCCGAACCCCCGGTGCGATCACCCCGCCCAGGTACTCGCCCTGAGCCGAGATCGCGTCGAAGGTGATCGCGGTACCGAAGTCGACCACGGCGCAGGGCCCGCCGATGCGGTCGAAGGCGGCGACGGCGTTGACCAGCCGGTCGGCGCCGAGCTCGCGCGGGTTGTCCATCCGGATCACGATCCCGGTCTTGATTCCCGGCACGACGCTGAGGTGGCGGGCGGCAAGGTAGCGCTCCGCCATCCGCCCGTACTCGGGCGACAGCGGCGGCACGACCGAGGAGACGATCGAGCCGTCGATCCCATCGAGGGCCAAGCCGCGCAGCTCGAGCACGCTCGAGACCCGGATCGCGAGCTCGTCGGCGGTCGCCTCGGCGTCGGTGCCGATGCGCCAATGCTCGACCAGGTCGGCGCCGTCGAAGGCGCCGATGTGGGTCTGCGTGTTGCCGACGTCTATCGCCAGGAGCACGGGCCGATTATCGCGGGGCTGGCATAGGATCCGGGGCGTGGACGTGCGTCTGTACGTGATTCCCGGCTCGCACCCGTCGGCCGCGGTGATGCTGATGCTCGACCACAAGGGGATCCCGTACGAGCGCACCGACCTGATGCCGGTGATTGCCAAGGGCGTGCTGAAGGCGATGCGCTTCCCCGGGATCACTGTGCCGGCGATCAAGATCGACGGCCGCCGCTTCCAGGGATCGCGCGAGATCGCCCGCGAGCTCGACCGGCTCCAGCCACAGCCGCCGCTGTTCCCCGACCAGGCCGAGCTTCGAACCGAGGTCGAGGAGGCGGAGCGCTTCGGCGACGAGGACCTGCAGGCGCCGATCCGGCGCATCATCTGGAACGCGATCAGGCGCGACCGCTCGGTCCTGCGCAGCTACTCGGAGGGGGCGCGGTTGGGGATTCCGGTCGGGCTCGCGGTCAAGACCGGCGGGCCGATCGTCGCCGCCGCGGCGCGCCTCAACGAGGCAAACGACGAGAACGTGCGCCACGACCTCGCGGCGCTGCCGGGGATGCTGAAGCGGATCGACGACTGGTGCGAGGCCGGGGTGCTGGACGGCGAGCGGCTCAACGCCGCCGACTTTCAGATCGCCCCCAGCATCCGCCTCGCGATGACGCTCGACGACCTGCGGCCGCTGATCGCCGCCCACCCGGCCGGCAGCCTCGCGATGCGGGTCAACCCCGAATATCCCGGGCAGGCGCCGCCGATCCTGCCGCCCGCCTGGCTCGAGCCTCTGCGCGCAGCGGCCCCGGCGCCGGCCGCCTAGCGGGGGAACGCCCCCACCCGTTCGACCCGCTCGGCCTCGCCGATCGACTCCAGAGCCGCGGCGAGCCGGATCCCGCTGGGAAGCTGCAGCTCGGGGTCGAGCTCGACCAGCGGCTCGAGCACGAAGCGGCGGCTGGTCACCTCGGGATGCGGCAGGGTCAGCCGTTCGCTGCTCACCTGAAGGTCCTCGAGCAGCAGCAGGTCGACGTCCAGCGGCCGCGGCCCGTGACGGGGGGCGCCGAACACCCGGCCCTGCTCGAGCTCAATCACCTTGCAGAGGTCGAGCAGCTCCTCGGGCCCGAGGTCGGTGGAGATCCGTGCGGCGGCGTTGAGGAAGTCGGGCTGGTCGAGGATCTCGCCCACCGGCTCGGTCTCGTAGAGCGAGGAGACCGCTTCGATCTCGACCCCGTGCTCGGTCAGCAGCCGCACCGCGGCGCGCAGGTGCTCCTCGCGGTCGCCGACGTTGGAGCCCAGCCCGAGGTAGCCGGTCCGCGTCAGTCTTCCCCGTCCTCCCCCGCCTCTTCGGGCTCCTCGCGATGATGCGTGACCTCGACCGCGACCTCCTGCATCGCCAGCGGCAGCGGCGGCTCGGGCTTGGCGGCCCGCACCCGCACCTGCTCGCAGCCGAAGCGCTCCATCAGCCGCTCGCCGATCACCTTGCAGAGCCGCTCCAGGGTCTTGTAGTTGCGCTCGGTGGCGGCGAGGGCGACGATGTCGCAGGCCTCGGCGTAGTCGACCGTGTCCTCGAGGCGGTCGGTCAGCACCGCGTCGCAGTCGGGGACGTCGAAGCTGAGGTCGAACTCGAGCCGCTGGCCGACCTCACGCTCGGCATCGCTCACCCCGTGGTGGGTGTAGATCGAGAGGCCGCGCAGCTCGACCTCGACGCTGGTCTCGGGCCCGTTTCCGTGCGATTCCACGGCCGCAGTATCTCTGAGAGAGTCCAGTCATGGCGGCGACGATCGTCATCGAGGGACGCTTCAACGGCCCGCCCCGGAGCGCCCACGGCGGCTACGCCTGCGGGGTGATCGCCCGCCACGTCGATCCGCGGCTGGCCGAGGTGACGCTGCGCTCGCCGCCCCCGCTGGACACCGAGATGGAGGTGCGCGAGGCGGGACCGGGTGTGCGCCTCTTCGACGGCGAGACCCTGATCGCCGAGGCGCGGGCCCCCAAACCGCTCGAGCTCGAGCTTCCCGAGCCGGTCACCCTGGCTGAAGCCGAAGCCGGACGCGAGGCCTCGCCGCTGCACCGGCACTCGCCCTATGCGAGCTGCTTCGTCTGCGGCCCCGAGCGCCGGCCGGGAGACGGGCTGCGGGTGATCGCGGGCCCGGTGCCCGGACGTGACGACGTCATCGCCTCGCCCTGGGAGGTCGACGAGGGGCTGCCGCTCGAGGACGGCTCGGTCGCGCCGGAGGTCGTCTGGGCGGCGCTTGACTGCCCAGGCGGCTGCTCGCTGATCCTGCTCCCCGAGATCGACGTCGTGATGCTGGGGCGGATGACCGGGCAGCTCTACGGACCGGTCACGCCCGGGGCCACCTACGTGGCGGTCGGCTGGCCCTTTCACCACGACCGACGCAAGCACCTCAGCGGCACCGCGATCTTCACCCCCGACGGCGAGCTGGTCGCGGCCGCCAAGGGGCTCTGGATCGAGCTCAAGGGCGGCTTCTAGCCGGCGGCGAGGATCGCCGCCGCGACCCGCATCCCCTCCGCCACCTCGCGGACGTCGTGGACGCGCAGCATCCGGGCGCCGTTGGCGAAGGCGATCGCGCAGCTGGCGACGGTGCCGCCGAGGCGCTCGTCGACCTCGGCTCCGGAGAGCTTGCCGATGAAGCTCTTGCGCGAGGTGCCGACGACCAGCGGGCGCCCCAGCTCGGTCAGCTCGCGCAGGCGGCGCAGCAGCTCGAGGTTGTGCTTGACGGTCTTGCCGAAGCCGATCCCGGGGTCGAGCCAGATCCGCTCCTCCGCCACTCCCTGCGCTGTGGCGAACGCCATCCGCTCGGCGAGGAAGGCCTTGACGTCGTCGACGACGTCGTCGTAGACGGGGTTGCTCTGCATCGTCCGCGGCGAGCCCTGCATGTGCATCAGGACCAGCTCGGCGCCGCGGTCGGCGCACAGCGCGGCGATCTCCGGCGCAGCGCGAAGCGCGGTGATGTCGTTGACCATCGCCGCCCCGGCGTCGAGCGCCGCTTCGGCCACCGCCAGCTTCGAGGTGTCGATCGAGACCTGCGCCTCGCCCGTGGCGAGGCCCTCGATCACCGGCCCGACCCGGGCCAGCTCTTCCTCCGCGCTCACCGCCGCGGCTCCGGGGCGGGTCGACTCGCCGCCGACGTCGAGGACCTCGGCGCCCGCCGCCGCCAACTCGCGCCCGTGTTCGATCGCCCGCTCGGTGTCGAGGAACTCGCCCCCGTCCGAAAAGGAGTCCGGGGTGACATTGACCACGCCCATGATTCTCGGGAACGACGAATTCCCTACCGAATACTCGGTTTGCGCAGGCATCGGGCTCTTATACAGCCACCGGGTCTAAAGCGGCGAGCGGGCACGGACGAAAGGGGTCTTGCGATGTTGCGTTCCCTGAAACTCCTCTTCGCCAAGCAGGCCGACCCCTACGCGGGCGCCGATCTCGGCCTGACCAAACGGCTTGGCAGCTGGTTTTGGATGGTCAACTCGATGCTCGCGGTCGCGCTCTGGGCATTCAGCCCGATCGACAACCAGATCGGCAACCCCGGATGGCTGATCGGCGACGTGCTCGTGGTGGCGGCGATCTCCTTCGCGCTTGCATTGCGATCAGAGCGATTCACGATCGGCTTCACCGGGGTGCTCGTCTCCTGCTACGTCGGCGCCTTCGGCATCGCCGGCATGCAGTGGCTGGCCGGCGGCGAAACCGCTCCTTACGACGGGCTGCTGCTCAACCTGGTGCTGCTGGTCGCGGCGACGAATCCGATCCGCCGCCTGGCTCCATTCATCGGGTACCTCGGCCTGCTGCTTGCCGCTCCTCTCGCCTACGGGGGATGGGAGAACGCCACGGCCGCCAAGGTTCTGGCCGAGTTCGTGATCTGGGCGCCCCTCGCGATGCTCGTCTTCCTGATGATGACCAGCATCCGCGCCCAGCGGCTCGCGATGCGCCGCGACGAGGAGCTGGCCCGCGAGGAGGCCCGCCTCGACGAGCTGACCGTGATCGGCAACCGGCGCGCATTCGAGGAGGCGCTGGTCGACGAGATCTCCCGCGCCGACCGCATGAACACCCCGCTGAGCATGGCGATGGGCGACATCGAGCACTTCAAGGGCATCAACGACGAGTTCGGCCACCTCGAGGGGGACAAGGCCCTGCACCGGGTGGCTCAGGCGATGGATCAAGAGCTGCGCAGGCCCGACCGAGTCTTTCGCTGGGGTGGCGACGAGTTCGTGCTGCTGCTCCCTGGCACCGCGAAGGAGGATGCCGACGTGGTGATCGGGCGGATCCAGGCCAAGGTCTGTGCCGCCTGCCGCCGGCCCGACACCGAGCCGATCTGGATCCACTTCGCGGCCGCCGAGCTGCAGCCGGGGATGACGCCGAAGCAGCTCTGTGAGGCAGCCGACCTGGCGCTGATGGGCGATCGCGCCCGCATCGATCGCGCCCGCATCGACCGCGCCCGCGCCTAGAGCTCAAGTTGGCGCTGCGCCGGTGAGGCGGTTCACACGCGGGGGGCAACCAGCAGGACAACCATCAGCGCGATCAGAAGGTAGAGCAGGTACAAGCCCAGGTACCCGGCCTGGATCGCGCGGACCCGGGCAGCGATCCAGAGAAAAGCCACGCTCACCGGCCGATACAGCCAACGCGGGTCATAGACGCGCGGCTCGTCGCGGGCAAGGATCAGGCGCTCGGGAAAGCGCTCGTCCCCGCGCAGCTCGACCCGTGGGCGAATCCGGTAGATGACGTTGAATATGACCCGGGTCATATTCGCGTAGCCGAAGGCCGAGTACTGCTCGTAGCGCCCGCTGGCCTCGGTCGCCGAGGCCCAGACGGGGACCACCCGCCCGCGCACCCGCGCCCGCAGCAGCGCTCGAATCACCCAGAAGCCAACCGCGAACGAGACCAGGACAATCGCGAGGACGGTCGGCGAGATGCTGGCGAAGTCAGGGTAGCCGGGCTCGATCAGCCAACCCGGGCGGGAGATCCGCCCAAACGCGGCCGCGCCGCCGATTCCCGCGGTTCCCTGCTCGAGGACCTTCACCATCCAGGGTGCGGCGACGCCGATCGCCAGCGAGCCGAGGCCGAGGACCGCAAGGGCGAGCGAGCGCGATCGGCAATCGCGGGCACCTGCGCCGGCATCGCGGCGCGGCATGCCGAGGAAGCTGATGCCCAGCGCCCGCACGAAGGCAAGCGCCGTCAGCCCCGCGGTCAGCGCCAGCATGCGCACCGGCAAGAGCCATCGCCAGATGCGAACCGGTCCCGCTGACCCGAAAGCCCTGCATCAGGCCCTCGAAGGTCATCCATTCGCTGGCAAAGCCACTGAACGGCGGCAGCGCCGAAAGGGCTGCGGCGCCGGACAGGGCACCGAGGGCAGCCAGGGGCAAAGCTCTGTAGAGCCCGCCGAGGCGCTCCATGTCGTCGGTCCCCGTCGCAGCCTCGACCGACGCTGCGGCCGTGAACAGGCCCGCCTTCGCGATCGCATGCGTCGTGATCTGAAAGGTCGCCGCAATCAAGCCGAGGCCGAACAGGCCGCGCTCGCCCTGGGCCAGACCCATCAGCGCGATGCCGAGGGCGGTAACGATGATCCCCGAGTTCTCGATCGAGGAGTAGGCGATGAACACCCGCAATCGCGTCTGCACGATGCCGCCGAGAATGCCCAGCAGCGCGGTCACCGAGCCGCCCAGCAAGGCAACGACCGCCCACCAAACCTCCGGCTGACCAAGGAAGCCGAACCAGGTTCGCAACATTCCGTAGAAGGCGATGTTGAGCCCGACCGCCGCCAGCAGTCCGGCGCTTTCGGCGTTCGACTCACCGTAGGCGGACGGAAGCCAGGTCTGCATCGGGACCAGCGCCGCCTTGACGCCGAAGCCGGCAAAGAAGAGCGCAAAGCAAACCCCTCGCAATGCTGGGTCGAGATCCGGCGCGCGCTGCGCAAGCTCGGCGAAGGAGAACGAGCCGGTCTCCGCCGCCAGCAGCAGAAAGCCGGCGAGGATCGCGCCGCCGCCAAGCTTCGCAAGCGTGATCGTCAGATCGGCGGCCCGAGATGCAGCCTCGTCCTCGTAGCGCACCGCAACCAGGGCGAAGATCGCCAACACCGAGAGCTCCCAAACGACAAGGAAGACGAAGACGTTGTCGGCGAGATAAACGCCGATGACCGCCAGGACGAGCAGCGGGCGCAGCGCCGCCGCAAGCCTGGCTCCTGGCGCTGTACCGCCGCTACTTGCGAGCAGCAGCGGGGCAGCCGCCGCGCAGGAGATCAGCACGAACAGGCCGCTGAGGCGATCGGCGCTGAAGCCTCCGCTGCCGAGCCCGAATCCTCCAAACCACTCCCAATGAACTTGGGTGCCGAAGGTGGCCATGCCGCCGCCCACGGCGAGCGCAACGGCAGCAGCGCATCCCACCAGCGCGACCGCCAACCTCGCTCGACCGAGGTCCGGAACGGCTACGGCTAGAAGCGCGGCCGCAAGCAGGCCGGACGATCCGATCGCAAGCAAGAGGCCGAGCGCACTCATAGCCCGGCCTCTTGCAAGCGGGGCGGGGGCCGGTGCGACGCGCCCGGTGGCGAGCAATAGGCCGTGCAACAAGGTGATCGGCGCCGGGGGATCGCCGGGGATGTAGACGTCGACAGGAAGCACCTTGTCCACGCCGCCCCGGACTTCGGGGCCGGTCCAGATCCCTCCGCTGCAGGCATCGGTCCCCGCTGCAACGACGATCCGCGGGTCGGGCATCGCCTCATAGGTGCGCCGCAGATGGTCCTCCATAGGTGCGGTGACCGCTCCCGTGACCAGGAGCACGTCGGCGTGCCGCGGAGTCGCCGTGAAGAAGAGCCCGAGACGCTGCATGTCGTAGTACGGGCTCTGCAGGGCGGCGATCTCCTGCTCGACGGCACCATCGGAACCGGCATCGACATGGCGGATGTGAATCGAGCGCCGAAACGCGCGCGGCAAGGACAGGCCGCCATTGGCGGTGCCCTGCGCGCCGACGTCCCGCCCACCGGGCGCCGGCATGCCGCCGCCTTCGGATTCGACAACCAGCGTGTCTACCTCCGGCCCCGCGAGCTCAAACCGCGCCTCCATCTTCACGGCGCCGTTCTCGACTGCACCGACGCACAGCCCGCAGTTGATGCAGCGCGTCGCGTCGAGGCGAAGCGCACCCCTGTCGGTGACCGTCAGCGCGTCAGGAAGACAGGCGGCCGCAGCAGCTTGGGCCTGCTCGGCTGCCACGACCTCGGTGCTGATCGCCGCCCGCCCACGAAACTCAGCCGATGCCGGCTCCGGTCCGTTCGGGTACGGCGTGGTCAGGCGCCGAGAGCGCAAGCCTTTGAACAGCCAGCCGATCATCGGTCACATCCAGCCGGCGACAGCCCGAGGCTGTGCTCGATGAAGGCAAAGTCGGTCAGCACCTGGCCCTCGAAGAGGCGGTTGAAGATGCCGAAGTTGGCGAACGACGCAGCGCGCACGTGGCACATGCTCGAGGCGATCCGCCGCGCCGGAGCGCAGGTAGTAGACGGTCTCCCCGCGAGCCGACTCGGCGCAGCCCACGGCTTCTTCGCGGCGCAGGTCGCCGAGCGGCACGGCGGGGGGACCTGCTGGAAGATCAGCGAGCAGCTCGTCGATCATGCGCAGCGAGTCCTCGATCTCGCCGAAGCGCACCTCCAAGCGCGCCATGCCGTCACCGTCCTGCCGGACCTGCGCTTTCACGTTGAGGCGCGGATAGGCAGCGTATGGAAGGTCGCGCCGGGTATCGAGATCGATGCCCGAAGCGCGTGCCACAGGCCCGACACAGCCAAACTCGCGGGCATCTTCGCCGGACAGAGGGCCGGCTGTGAGCAGACGGTCGAGGAAGGAGTCGGTTTTCATCAGCAGGCCCAGGGCCGAGCGATAGTCGGTCGCCCAGTCGGCAAGCTGATCGCGCAAACGAGCCGCAACCTCGGAGTCGAGCTCCAGGGCGACCCCACCAGGGATCACCGCTCCGCGCAGGTAGCGATTGCCGGCGATCGCCGCCGCGAATCGGTGCAGACGTTCCTTCAGCGCGGCGAACTGCGCCTGCCCGACGGTCAGCGATGCGTCCTCGCACTCGCGGACGATCACCTCCGCGTGGTTGTAGAGGCGCTCGAGCTCGGCAAGCGCCGAGCGGATCGCAAGCGCCGGAGGCGGGGACCTGCATCTCGGCCAGCGACTCAAGCGCCTGACAGAAGGCAAGGGCGTGGGCAACGCTGGAGGTGCCCGAAACGCGCTCGGCGACGAGGACGGCAAGCGGGAGCGGAACCTGACAGATCCGCCGTTCTGCTCCGCGGCGCTTGAAGAACAGCCGTTGGGCGCAATAGGCAACGTCTTCGCCGCTGGTCTGGACCAGGTACTGGGCGGTCTCGAACACCCCGGAGCGAACCGGCCCGTAGGGGATCACGAACACGCCGGGACCTCCGAGACGGCGGTGGCCGCGGTGCTCCAGCCCTCCGCGCTCCTCAAGCAGACGCTCGCCGTTTTCGTGCCGCAACAGGGGCTCCAGCCGCGGGTGCCCGAGCGGCTCGACGCCATGCAGGTCATGGAGCTCGCGCTCATGCCAATGCGCGGCCGGCACCAGCGAGGTCAGCGCCGGGTAGGAGCTCTCGCCCTGCTGCAACCGGGCCCGGATTGCCGTCACCTCTCCCTGGTCGTAGACCAGAGCAATCAGCTCATCACCCTTTTCGGCGGGGGCGAGGAAGAGCGACATCAGCCGCCCACCCCCGGCGATCCTCTGGTCGATCTCCTCCGAGAACTTGCGCGTGAACCGCGCTTCTTCGCTGCGTAGCTCGATCATGTCTGTCCGCCGATCACCCCGGACGCGTTTTGCAGCAGATCGCTGAGCGGGTCGGGAACCCAGAGGCCGAGGATCAGCAGCGCGGCCAGGCTGAGCAGCATTCCCGCCGCCATCAACGGCTGCTGGCGACGCGCGCAGCGCTCGCTGGGCTTCTCCGGCGGCTGCGACAGCACCATCTGGTGAAAGGTCCGATAAAGCCCGACGAACGCGATGTTGGCCACGACGATCAGAAGCCCGGCGAAGAAGTAGGAGGATCTGGCGAAGCCGCCGCTGACGATCAGCACCTCGCTACGAAAGATTCCGAACGGCGGCATGCCCGCGATCGCAATCGCGCCGATCAAGACCATGCAGCCGGCAAACGGCGCCACCCGCATCACCCCACGCACGTCGGCGACCGCTCGTGATTCATAACGGCTGAGCAGTTCACCGGCGCCGAAGAAGGCAAGGCTCTTGGCTGCTGCATGAGCGAGGACGTGCAAGAACGCTCCGTAGGCGGCAATCGGCCCGCCGATGCCGACCCCGAGCGAGACGATTCCCATGTGCTCGATCGAGGAATAGGCCAGCAACCGTTTGTAGTTGGCCTGGCGCAGCGCGAAAAAGCCGGCAAGAAGCAGCGAAAGGGCACCGAAGGTCAAGAGCAGCGCCCGGACATAGGTGCTGCCGGCGGCTCCCTCGGAGATCGCGCCGATTCGCAACACGGCGTAGAGCGCCGCCGCGAGCAGCGCACCCGAGAGCATGGCGCTGATCGGGCTTGGGCCTTCCGAGTGGGCATCCGGAAGCCAAGCTGTGCATCGGCACCAAGCCGACCTTGGTCCCGAAGCCCGACGATCACCAGGGCGAACGCGGCCTTGGTCAGCGTCGGCGACATCTGGGCAGCGATCGGTGCCAGCTCGCTGTAGCGAGGCGTGAAATCGTGCCCCAGGGCGGGGACGGCCGCGACGTAGAGCATCACGATGCCGAACAGGCCTATCGCCAGCCCCGAGGAGCCGATCACGAGGTACTTCCAGCCCGCCTCCAGCGAAGCGTCGTTGCCCTCGCTTGTAACCAGCAGTGCCGAGACAACCGTTGTCAGTTCGACCGCGACCCAGAGCACGGCCAAGTTGTCGACCAGGGGTGTGGCCAACAAGGCAAACCCGAAGAGGTTGAGCAGCGGCCAGTAAACACGCCGCTGCTGCACGTGCCCGATCTGCGGACGCAGGTAGCCCGCCGAATAGATGGTGACCACGGCATAGACGAAGGCGATCCCGAGTAGGAAGACACCACTCAGTGCATCTACATAGACGGCCGAGCCCAATGCGCTTTGGCCATGCTCGACGTCAAAGCCGAAGACGACGACCAGCGCCGCCGCCAACGAACCCAACGCTGGCGACTATCGAGAACAGCGCCGAGATCGTCCGGTCGCCTGTGATCCAGGTCAACCCGGCGGCGAGCAGCGGCAAAAGAACTGTGATCAATGCGGCAAAGCCCATCGCCTAGCCCCGCAGCGCGTTCATGTCGACGACGCTCGTGCCCGGCTGTGCGGGCGACGACCAACCTCGCCAGCACGCCATAGAAGATCACCGCGGTGATCACGTCGAACAACAGCAGGAAACCGACCGCGAACGGAAGTGCCGGCGCCAATGTGACCGTTGCGAAGAAGACGCCGTTCTCCAGGACCAGAAGACCGACGATCTGGCTGATCAGGTTCTGGCGCGTGATCATGAAAAAGAGCCCGACCAAGATCAGCGCGATCGGCATGCCCAGAACCGGGTTGGGCAGAAGCGTCCCGGTCGCTCCCAGGGCCGAGGCCGACCAATAGGCAAAGCCGGCCAGCGCGCCGCCGATCAGCAGCGACATCGGCACCTCGATCACGAGCGGCACTTCGTGCTCTGCAACCTGAAAGGTGATCTGGCGGTTGATGCCGATCGGGAGCAAGAAGCTCTTGATCGCCAGGGTCAGAACCCCGAGGACGATCAAGTCGGCCGAGCCGCGGTGGATACCGACCAGCGCGGCGAATGCAGCCGCGAAGAATGACTGCATTGCATAGACGCGGATCTGCTCGTGCACCAGCTTGGCTCCCAGCAACGCAAGCGTGCTGAGCAAGGCACCGATCGCGATCAGAGCCGCGAGAGCATGCGCTAGGTCGTATTGGGGTCCCGACTCCATGGCTCAGCCGTCGGCCAGGTAGAAGACGAGGATCGCCAGCAGGGAGAGAACGAAGCCGGCGCCCATGAAGTCGGGGATGCGAAACAGCCGCAGCTTGGCGACGATCGACTCGACGACCACGATGACAGTCCCCAGCCCGATCATCTTGGCGAGCAGGAGGAGCATCGCCGCCGCCACTGCTCCGGCCGATCGTGTGTCGGCCAGACCCCAGGGGACGATGAGGACATTGAGAAAGACGACGTACAGCAGGTACTGCTTCATCGTCGAGGCCCATCGGAACAGCGCCATGGCCGGGCCGGAGTGCTCGAAAAGCCGCGCGTCGTCGATCATCCCGAACTCCAGCGTCGAGCCCTGGCTCTCGATCGGCACCCGGCCGGTGTCGACAATCAGCATCAAGAAGAAAGCCGCCGCCGCCAGCAGGTGGCTGGGCCGGAAGTACTGCGACGCCGATTCCTTCAGGGTCGCGTTGAGCGCGTAGGGCAGATCAGTGCCCGAGACCAGCGCGACGGTGAAGAAGACGAAGATCAGCGTCGGCTCGACCAGCGTCGCCACCGATTGCGTGCGGCTGGAACCGAGGGAGGCGTAGACCGAGCCGGAGTCGACCCCGGCCAAGGCGGTCACAAAGCCGGCGAGGCCGAAGAGCAGAGCGCCCGCGAGGATGTCCCCCGCGGTGCCCAGAGGCAGGGGGAAGCTTGTCAGGATCGGGATCAGCAGGCGATCGTGCAGTAGAGGCGACGGCGATCACTGGAGCGACCTCGAAGAAGGGCGAGGAGGTTTCCGGGCGCAGCGTCTCCTTGCGAAAGTACTTCGCGATGTCGAAGTAGGGCTGCAGGACCGACGGGCCCTGCCGCGACTGCAGCTGCGCCTCCAGCTTGGCGATCACCCCGCTGATCAGCGGCGCGAACAGACAGCATGCTGGCTACCTGGCAAACCTGGATTGTCCAAGCGGGCATCACGGCTAGTGCGCAGGCTCCGATCGACAGGTCGTCGAATCAGGAGCCATCAGCCCAACTTGGGCGGTTCGGCACTACAGCCAGCGCCCCGGCGAACTCCATCGCCGCGTCCCTGAGGACGAGCGCATGATAGCGACCCGGTTGGCTTCCACCTCGTCGGTCATCGCGACCGGGTTCAAAGCCCGCCATTCAATGCTGACGATCGAGGGCCGACGCGCGGGCGAGGAGTGCGAAGCCGTAGAGGCCATTGAACACCCGGCTAGGCGCGCGGAATATCGGCGGTATGCCGGTCGGCGAACCGCTGCTGCGCCGTCGCGATCTCCGTCTCGGCCTTCTGCCGACCGCCCCAACCCTCGATTGCGGTTACTCGATCCGGCTCAAGGTCCTTGTAGACGAGGAAGAAATGCTCGATCTCGTCGCGTGCTCGCGGAGAGACATCCTCCAGCTCATTCACGTCCTGCCACTCGGGGTCCCCCAGCGGCAGGCAGAGGATCTTGTCGTCGACCCCGGTTTCGTCACGCATCTCGAAGATTCCAATTGGACGAACGTCGATCCGGCAACCCGGGAACGTGGGCTCGCCGACGAGGATCAGCGCGTCCAGGTGTGCATCGATCTCGGCGCCGGGATGGCCGGCCTTTCGGCGCGCACCTTCCTCCGTCAGCGTCCCCTCGATGAAGCCATAGTCGGCCGGATATACGACTGACGCGAAGAGCTGGCGATCCAGCCTGAGAACACCGCCGTCTTTGTCGTACTCGTACTTATTGCGGCTGCCCCTGGGCACCTCGACGAAGCACGTCAATTCCACCGGCGTCTGCTCCTTCTCTCTTCAGCTTGAGACGGATCAGAAGCCATCAGCGCCGAGATCGGCGCGGTTGAAGGCGAGCCTCATCGCCTCCAACGAGTATATGCAGGGGGACGGGACCCGCAGCCGGCCCGTTGGACTGGGGGCCGCCTACTGCGTCCGGATCAGCTTGCCGGCAGGGTCGAGCTCGACGAAGTGGTGCGCCTTGCCCTCGCGAAAGAGCGAGCACTGGTTCGCAGGCTCGTCGTCGATCGGCCGGCGGGGGTCATGGGCGATGTCGGCGACCCAGTCGCCGCCGAGATGCGGTATTGGGTTGCCGATGCAGGGGCCCGTGGCGAGATCAAGGGTGCTGAAGGCCTTCGCCACCTGGTAGAGCTCCTTCGCCGTCTTCACCGCCTTCTTCGTCTCCGCCTTGCTCGGAGGCCCGCTCGATCCCCCCCTCCTCCGCCGCATGCGCCGAGGGCCAGGACCGCAGCGGCGAGCGCGCCCGCGAGCGCGGCGCGACCAGGGAGCAGCGACAGAACCCGAGCGACGGTCAGGGCGTTCTACCTAGGTCGGGTCCGCGCGCATCTCGGCCGCGCCACCGCCGGCGAGGCCGGGACGCGGGCGGGGCACCGGCCGCGGGCCCTCGCGCTGAGGCTTCTCCGGCTCCGCCGCCGGAGACTCGGGAGGCTTCGCCGCCTCCTCTTCCTCGGGGAAGACGTCCTCCTCGCCCTTGCCCGCCAGCAGGGCGACGAACTGCTCGGCGTTGATCGTCTCGCGCTCGAGCAGGATCTTCGAGATCCGGTCGAGCTGATCTCGGTTCTCGCCGAGGATGTCCTTGGCGGTCTGGTGGGCGTCCTCGACCACGCGGCGGATCTCGTCGTCGATCTCGCGCGCGATCTCGTCGGAGTAGTCGGGCTCGGCGTGAAACTCGCGGCCGAGGAAGGGCTGGGAGCGGTCATGGCCGAAGACGCGCGGGCCGAGGCGCTCCGACATCCCGAAGCGCATCACCATCTGCTTCGCCGTCTCGGTCACCTTCTCGAGGTCGTTGGAGGCGCCGGTGGTGATCTCGCTGAAGACGATCTCCTCGGCGGCGCGGCCGCCCAGGGTCATCGCCATCGTGTCGGTCAGCTCGGCGCGGCTGGTCAGGAACTTGTCCTCGGTCGGCAGCGAGATCGTGTAGCCGAGGGCCTGGCCGCGGCTGATGATCGAGACCTTGTGGACCGGGTCGCAGTTGGGAAGCACCTGGCCGACGATCGCGTGGCCGAGCTCGTGGTAGGCGGTGATCAGGCGCTCCTTCTCGGACATCACGCGGGTCTTCTTCTCGGGGCCCGCGATCACCCGCATGATCCCCTCCTCCAGCTCGTGCATGGTGATCTCGCGCTTGGAGGAGCGGGCGGTCAGCAGCGCCGCCTCGTTGATCAGGTTGGCGAGGTCGGCCCCGGTGAAGCCCGGGGTCTGGCCGGCGAGCGAGTCGAGGTCGATCTCCTTGGCAAGCGGCTTGCCTCGGGTGTGGACTTCGAGGATCCGCTTGCGGCCCTTGCGGTCGGGGCGGTCGACAACCACCTGGCGGTCGAAGCGGCCGGGCCGCAGCAGCGCCGGGTCGAGGATGTCGGGCCGGTTGGTGGCGGCGATCAAGATGATGTTGTCCTTCATCTCGAAGCCGTCCATCTCGACCAGGAGCTGGTTCAGCGTCTGCTCGCGCTCGTCGTGGCCGCCGCCCATGCCGGCCCCGCGGTGGCGGCCGACGGCGTCGATCTCGTCCATGAAGATGATGCAGGGCGAGTTCTGCTTCGCCTGCTCGAAGAGGTCGCGGACGCGGCTGGCGCCGACGCCGACGAACATCTCGACGAAGTCAGAGCCCGAGATCGAGAAGAACGGCACCCCGGCCTCGCCGGCGACGGCCCGGGCGAGCAGCGTCTTACCGGTGCCGGGCGGGCCGTAGAGCAGCACGCCCTTGGGGATCCGGGCGCCGAGCGCCTGGAACTTCTTCGGGTTCTCGAGGAACTCCTTGATCTCCTGGAGCTCCTGGACTGCCTCGTCGACGCCGGCGACGTCGCGGAAGGTGATCTTGGGAGCGTCCACCGACATCCTCTTGGCCCGCGATTTGCCGAAGTTCATCACCCGCGAGCCGCCGCCTTGCATCTGGTTCATCAAGAAGATCCAGAAGCCGAAGAAGAGGACGAAGGGCAGGATGTAGGTGAGCACCGAGAGCAGGCTCGACCCCCCTGTGCCCTTGACGTCGGTGGTGACGTGGTTGCGGTCGAGGCGGTTGACCAGGTCCTGCTCGGTGTTGTTCGGGAACCCTGTCGAGTACTTGGTGCCGTCGGTCTGCTCGACGTCGAGCGTGTTGTCCTTCGTGTTGACCGTGACCTGCTGGATCTGGCCGCGGTCGATCTGCGAGAGGAACTCGTTGTAGCTCGGCGGCTCGGTGCCCGAGCCGCTGCCGATCACCCGCTGGGCTACGAAGGCGAGGATCACCACCAGCAGGATCGGAAACGCTGCGCTCTTGAAGAAACGTCTCAAAACAGCCCTTTACGGCGTAAACAAAGGAAATCCGGCCTTGCAACCGGGATCTCAGCGTACCAGGCACCCCCTGCCTGCCTGAAGCGCCCATGGCCACATCTACGGGCGCCGGGGGGGCTTGGATCAGGCGTCGCCGCCCTGTTCGTCGAGGACCGCGACGTAGTCGAGATTGCGGTAGCGCTGGGAGTGGTCGAGTCCGTAGCCGATCGCGAAGCGATTCGGGATCTCAAAGCCGACGTAGCGGGTCGGCAGGTCGACCCTGCGGCGCTCGGGCTTGGTCAACAGCGCGCAGACCTCGAGCGAGCGCGGCGAGCGCGCCTTCAGGTTGCGCATCAGGTAGTGCAGGGTGAGGCCGGAGTCGATGATGTCCTCGACGATCAGCACGTCGCGGCCCTCGATCGGAGCGTCGAGGTCCTTGAGGATCCGCACCACGCCTGAGGAATCGGTCGAGGAGCCGTAGCTGGAGACGGCCATGAAGTCGACCTCGCACGGCACCGTGAGCTGGCGCATCAGGTCGGCGATGAACAGCACCGCCCCCTTCAGCACGCCGACCATGACCAGGTCGCGGCCCTCGTAATCGCGGCTGATCTCGGCCCCCAGCTCGCGCACCCGCCGCTGGAGGTCCTCACTGGAGACGAGGATCTCTCCGATCGCGTCGTCGCTCACCGGCGCAGTATGGCTCAAGCGCTGAGGCTGGCGGTCAGCACCGCCGCCCGTTCCGAGCCGGGGCCCAGCTTGAACTCCTCAGAGACCGCGACTCCGGCAACCCAGGCGATGCGGCCGCCGGCGACGACGACGGGCAGGCCGTGTCGAAGCGAGCGCGGCACCCGGCTGTCGGTGAAGAGGTCCTGCAGCGTCTTGGTGCCGGCGAGGCCGAGCGGCCGCATCCGGTCGCCGTCCTGCCAGGCGCGCACCTGGAGGCGGTCGCCGAGCGCCGCCGCGTCGAGGGTCGCGACGTCGGGGCCGATCGGCTCGAGGCCGGCGGGCTGCAGCTCGGCCCGGATCTCCCAGTCGCCGAAGCGGCAGCTTCCCGGCACCTTCAGGATCGCCGGCTCGGGCTCCCCCTTGTCCTGGCGCATGGCGAAGCGGATCAGCCCCGCCTCGCAGATCGCCCGCACACCGCCCGGCAGCTCGACCTCGCCCCCCTCCGGCCGGCGGGCGAGGCGCCAGATCTCGCTCGTGCGGTCGGGGCCGAGGGCGACCTGGCGACCGGCGGCGCGCTCGGCCAGCCGGCGCAGCGCCAGGCGGCGGATCGCCGGCGCCAGCTCGGCCAGGCGCTCGACCTGAATCGCGGTCGAGGGCGGCGGCGCGGCCGCAAGCTCGAGCGCTTCGACGGCCAGGGCCTCCAGCGCGTCGGCCTCCTCGGCCAGCTCGGCCCAGGTCGAGGCGATGTTCTCCTCCGCCGCCGGGTTGATCTCGCGCAGGGCCGGCATCACCTCCTCGCGGACCCTGACCCGGGCGAAGCGCAGATCGCGGTTCGAAGGATCGTCGCGATAAGGCAGCCCCGCCTCCGCCGCGAGCCGCCTCGTGTCGGCACGGCCGATCGCCAGCAGCGGGCGCACCAGGCGGCCCCGGCGCGGAGCCAGCCCGAGCATCGCCCGCCGGCCCGGTGAGGCGGCGAGCCGGTAGAGCATCGTCTCGGCGAGATCGCTGCGGGTGTGGCCGGTCGCGATCCACTCCCCGCCGCGCCCTCCGCGCAGCCTTTCGGCCGCCGAGTAGCGGGCTTCGCGCGCGGCCTCCTGCATGTTCCCTTCCGCCAGCCGCGGACGCTCGACCGCCAGCTCGATTCCCAGCTCCTCGCAGAGCTCAAGGCAGGCCTCCTCGTCGTCGTCGGAGTCGTCGCGCAGGCGGTAGTTGAGGTGAAGGGCGGCGATCGTGTCCGCGCCCACCGCCCAGGCCAGGCCCGCCGCCAGGCAGGCCGAGTCGGGGCCGCCGGATAGCAGCGCCACCCCGCTGCTCCCCGGCGCCACCAGGCCGCTGTCGCGAACGACCCGCGCAAGCCGCTCGACCGCTTCGTTCGTCACCCCTCAGAGGTTAGGAGTCCGCCGGCCGCACCACATACAAGGGTGTCGGCATCGGGAATCCCTTCAGCTCGACCTCGCCGATCGGCTCGAACTCGAGGTGCGCGTCGCGGATCGATTCGACGACGCGGTCGGTGACCAGCACCTCGCCCCCCAGCGCCCGGTTGACGATCCGGTGCACAAGGTTGACGTCGGTGCCGAAGTAGTCGCCGTCCCGATAGACGGCCCAGCCGTGGTGGATCCCCACCCGCGGCCTCGGGCGCTCCTGGAATAGCGCGAGGAAGCCGACCGCCCACTCGGTCAGCGAGCCGGGGTCGGGCGAGACGATCATCACCTCGTCGCCGATCGTCTTCACGATCGTCGCCTCGGCCGGCAGGGTCGCCTCGACCGTCTCGATGAAGCGCTCGATCACGTCCAGCGCCTCCTCGTCGCCCTCCTCCTCGGTGTAGCGGACGAACCCGGTCAGGTCGATGAAGCAGAGGGTCACCAGAACCCGGCCGAGGGTGGTATCGCGGCCCAGCTCCGACTCCATGTGGCCGACGACGTCCTGCTCGAGAAAGAAGCGGACGTAGCGGTTGTGCAGGTACTCGAACAGCGGCGTGGCGAGGGGCAGCACGTCGGAGGCCAGGCTCTGGATCTCCTCCGCCATCTCCATCTCCGGAACCCCGTCGCGGATCAGCGGCTCGTGCACGTAGAGATGGAAGAGGCGCACCTCGGCGTCGGCGACGCGGCGCTGCGCCTGCGCGTAGACACGGACCAGTTGCAGGAAGGCCACCAGCGGCAGGCCGGCCTCGAGGATCCGGGCGCAGTGGCGCATCGCCTCCAGGTCGGCCTCGCTGAGGGTGCGCTCGCTACCGGTCGGAGTCCCCATCATCATCTGCAGCCGCTCGATCAGCTCCGGCTCCAGGCCCGTGTCGGCAGCCGCCTCCTCGATCGAGTGGACGCCGGCGGTGTCGGGGAAGAGCTCCTCGGCGAGCCCGAAGGCGAGCTTGCCCTCCCGGCCCGCCCGTTTGAGGTCCTCGAGCGAGTGGCCCCGCTCGCGCATCCGCGCCACGACCCGGGCCTGGGCGGCTGCGACCCCGGTCCAGCGCCCCTTCTTGACCGGGATCACCTTCTCCTCGGCCCAGCGCTTCAGCGTGCTCGCCGAAACACCGGCGCGGCGCGAGGCCTCGCTCAGGGAGATGTATTCGTCGGCCGCCATCTCGTCGACCGCCGCACCTTAGCCGCGGGGGCGCAAACAAAAAGCGACGGGGTCACGCGGCCCCGTCGCCTGCGGGCATTCGGCCCGCCACGTCGGCCTGGCGGCGCTTCTTCGCGCCTCGCGGGCTTTCTCGCCTCGCCTCAGTCGCCGGGAGGCTCGGCGGCCGGCCCACTGTCGGCCTGCTGCCTCTTTTGACAGCCGCAGCATACGACCGGGGGGGTCGATGTCAAGCCGGCTTAATGCAGCAGCAAATGCGGGAAATCCCGCTCCAGGACTCGCCTGTAGCAGGCGACCAGCTGGCTGCTGATCGGCAGCAGGTCGAGCGCCGCGCGCGACTCACACGAGCAGCGGATCCGGCCGCGGGCCATCGCGATCGCCAGGTTCTCCGCCCCCTGCAGGTAGAGGTTGGCCACCGCCGAGCTCATCTCGAGCGTCAGCCGCGGCTGCAGCTCCGGGTCCTCGGCGAACGACCAGCGAACGTTGTGGTCGCGCTCGTCGGAGCTGGCGACGGTCAGAGACAGGCCGAGGTCGGAGAAGACGTAGCGGTAGGAGACCCGGGCGGAGCGCATCCGGGTTCCGAGCTCGCTCTCGCCGTCGATCTCCTCGAGCAGGGCTGTGAGCACGTCGCGCAGCTCATCCGCCGAAGCGAACTCGACCGCCTCGAGACTTTCCTCCGCTGTGGCCGCTTTGGCCGCTGTGGCGGGCATGGACGGCGGAGTCTATGCGCAATTTGCGGCTGCGCGAGGAGGGGCCCGCAGTTCAGCTGACGGTCGAGAGGCCGGCGGCTACGGCAAAGCCGAGCGTCGTCACCAGCCCCGCGGTACGCCCCGCCTGCCTGGTCGCCTCGGGGATCAGGGAATCGATCAGCAGCACCAGCAGGGCCCCGGCGGCAAAGCCGTTGACGCCGGCCCGCATTTCGTCGGATGCCGCATCGGCGATCGCGTAGCCGAGCATGGTCGAGAGCACGCAGATCCCCGCCACCGCGAGCCAGAGCCGGAGGATCGTGCGGCGCTCGGTGCCGCTTCGCTCCATCTCGCTCGAGGAGCCGATCGACTCAGGCAGGTTGGAGACGAAGATCGCGACCAGCAGGCCGACTCCCACCCCATGTCCGCTTGCGACGCTTATCCCGAGCACCAGCTGTTCGGGGACGCCGTCGAGGAAGGCGCCCAGCGCCAGCGCCTGCCCGGGAGACGCACCCCTGCATCCGCCCGGGCATCCCCCGGCCGCCGGAGAATCGGCGCCCCACCGCGCCGTCGGCGAGGTAGTAGGCGAACGCGCCGGCGCCGAGGCCGAGCGCGGTCGCGCCGCCGCCGCCGACGTCGAGCCCCTCCTGGACCAGCTCGTAGCTGACGGCGCTGATCAACGCCCCGGCGCCGAAGGCGAGCACGTAGCCGAGCTGTCGATGGGGCCAGCGGCGGGCGAAGGCGAGCAGCGCCCCGATCACCAGTGAGGAGGCGGCAAGCGCGCCCCAGCCGAGTGCAGCGGCCATGCGGCGATGCTATTCGCCGGCCAGGTCATGTTTATATAAGCTGGCAAATACGGAGGTGAAGCCATGAAGCAAAGCGTCTCGCTGATCACGCTCGGTGTCTCTGACTACGCCCGCGCCAAGGCGTTCTATGAGGCGCTCGGATGGGATGTCACAAGCGACATCCAGGAGACGGCCTTCTTCCAGGCCAACGGCGTCGTCGTCGTCCTCTGGTCCCGCGAAAAGCTCGCCGAGGACATGGGCATCGAGGACGACGGCGCGGATTGGGGCGGCATCGCGCTGGCCAACAACGTCGCCTCGCGCGGAGAGGTCGACGAGGTGATCGAGCATGCGCAGAGAAACGGCGCTGTGATCACGCGCCAGCCGGCCGAGACGTTCTACGGCGGCTACGCGGGTGGCTTTCGCGACCTCGATGGGCACGTCTGGGAGGTCGCCCACAACCCGTCGTTCGAAGTCAAGGAGGACGGCAGCGTCGTCCTCCCCGGCTCGTAAGACCGTTACTTCGGCAGCGTCGGCTCGAGGATCCTGTAGGCCTTGATCCCCAGGCCGAGCCGCTCGCGGTCCGAGCTCGAGCCCGGGTCCAGCCCGCTCAGCTCGCGCACCCGGTCGAGCCGGTAGGCGACCGTGTGGCGGTGGGCGAAGATCGCCCGTGCGGTCGCGTTCATGTTGCAGTCCTGGGCCAGGTAGGCCTCCAGCGTCGTCAGCAGCTCGCTGCGGTACTGGCGGTCATAGGCGATCACCGGAGCGACCGTGTCCTCGTAGAAGCTGCGCACCTCTTCGGGATCGGAGACCAGGGCCCGAAACAGCAGCCGGTAGACGCCGTCGCCGGCGCCGGCGTCGATCTGCTCCGCCAGGCGGCCGTCGCGACGCACCACCTCGAGCACCAGCTCGGCCTCGCGCACTCCCTGGTGAAGGTCCCCCGGCTCGGGGTAGAACGAGGAGACCGCGGCCGGGCCGTGGCTGCGCAGGCGCCCGGCCAGCTTCCGCGCCCGCGCCGTCGCCGCCTCGGGCTCCTGCTCGCCGCCGGGCAGGATCGCGAACAGCAGCTCGCCGATCGGCTCCGCCAGCGCCCCCGGCCATTCCGACTCGACAAGCGCCGCGGCGCCGCGCGGCTTCTGCGAGCGCAGCTCGGCGATCAGCACCAGCCCGCCGTTCGGCAGCTCGCAGCCGAGCCGGGCGGCGCGGCGCTCGACGTCGGCGCTGTCGACCTTGCCGGCCCTCAGGTCCTCGATCAGGCTCGCCCGCACCTCGTGCTCGACCTCGTCGCGGGCCTCGGCGACGGCAAGCTCGGCGACGGCGGCCAATGCAGCCGCCCGCGCCACCTCCTCGCTGTCGATCGACGGTACCTCGCGGGCGGCCGAGCCGTTCGAGCCCATCACCAGCACGGCGCCGATCTCGTCCTCCCCCGCCTGGACCGGAACCGCGACGTCAAGCCCGTCGGGATCCGGCGGGTCTTCCCCCTCGATCCGCCGGGCGACGAAGCGCACCAGCTCTTCCGCCACCCCGCCGTTCGAGGAGGCAGAGAGACCGCGGGCCGGAAGCACGATCGCCACCGGCCCGCCGGTCTGGTGCGAAGCGAGCTCCGCCACGCCCTCCAAGCCCTCGCCGCCGAGAACAGCGCCGAGCATGGTGGCGTGGAGGTCTCGCATTTGAGGTCAGAGCACAGGGAGGTATTTCTCGAGTTCCCAGTGGGTGACCTGAACCCGGTACTCCTCCCACTCCTCGCGCTTCAGCTCCACGTAGCGCTCGAAGATGTGATCGCCGAGCGCCTTGCGGACGAGCTCCGAGCCGGCCAGCTCCTCGATCGCCTCGCCGAGTGTCTCGGGAAGCTGCTCGATGCCGCGCGCGTCACGCTCGTCGGGTGTGAGGTCGTAGAGGTTGGTCTCCATCGGCTCCGGGATGTCGTAGCCATGCTCGATCCCGTCCAGCCCCGCATGCAGCATCGCCGCGAAGGTCAGGTAGGGATTGCAGGACGGATCCGGACAGCGCAGCTCGCACCGCGTCGCCTTCTCCTTGCCCGGCTGGTACATCGGCACCCGCACCAGGGCCGAGCGGTTGCGCTGCGACCAGGCGCAGTAGACGGGCGCCTCGTAACCGGGCACCAATCGCTTGTAGCTGTTGACGTTGGGCGCGAACAGGGCGCAGATCTCGCGCGCGTGCTTGAGCAGGCCGGCGATGTAGGCCCGGCCGGTGTCGGAGAGGTGGTAGTGGCCGCTCTCCTCGTAGAAGGCGTTCTTGCCCTCGTTGAACAGCGACTGGTGGGTGTGCATGCCGGATCCGTTCTCGCCAAACAGCGGCTTCGGCATGAAGGTCGCGTAGACCCCGTGCAGATGGGCGATCTCCTTGACCACGGTGCGATAGGTCATCGCGTTGTCCGACATCCGCAGCCCCTCGGCGTAGCGCATGTCGATCTCGTGCTGGGAGGGCCCGACCTCGTGGTGGGTGTACTCGACCGGGATCCCGACCTTCTTCAGCGCGTTGACGGTGTCGCGGCGCAGATCCGAGGCGGCGTCCAGCGTCGTCAGGTCGAAGTAGCCGCCCTTGTCGAGGATCGTCGGGATCCCGTCTTCGTTCAGCTCGTCCGAGGCGAAGTAGAAGAACTCCAGCTCCGGGCCGAGGTTGAAGGTGTCGAAGCCCATCTCGCCGGCGCGGGCAAGGGCGCGTCGCATCACGAACCGCGGATCGCCCTCGTAGGGCTCGCCGCCGGGCCGCAGCACGTCGCAGAACATCCGCGCCACGTTGCCCTTGCCCTGGCCGCCGTCGTCACGCCAGGGCAGGACGACGTAGGTATCTGGGTCCGGCATCGCGATCATGTCGGACTCCTCGATCCGGTTGAAGCCGGTGATCGAGGAGCCGTCGAATCCCATCCCCTCGTCCAGCGCGTCCTCCAACTCCTCCTTGCCAACCGCAAAGCTCTTCAGCTGGCCATTGATGTCGGTGAACCAGAAGCGGATGAACTCGATGCCCTCCTCCTCGACCCGGGCGAGGATGTCGCCCGGCGTGGACTGGGGCTCGGTGGTCGTTGCCATTTCTCTCCTTGTCTCCTTTTCTTGACGGAGGTTGGGGCGGGGCGGCCTTGCTCGTAAGAGCTCGGCCGCCCCGCCCGTTCCGTTCCGATCGTATGCCCGCAGGCCCTAGGCCGGAACCTCCGTTTCCGTGTGTGGGTCCAAAACCTCCTCGCCCTTCTCGCCGGTGCGGATGCGGATCGCCTCCTCCACCGGCAGGACGAAGATCTTTCCGTCTCCGACCTCGCCCGTTCGGGCGTGCTTGAGGATCGTCTCGACCACGAGGCCCTTGTCCTTGTCCTCAACGACGATCTCGACCTTGAGCTTCGGCCGCACGTTGACGGTCAGGGTGGAACCCCGGTACTGCTCGATGATCCCCTTCTGGCGACCCGAGCCCTTGGCCTCGAGGATCGAGATCGAGGGAAACCCTCGCTCGAGCAACTCGGTCCTGATCGGCTCGAACGCCTCGTGTCGGATGAACGCTTCGATCTTCTTCATGCGTCCAATCCTCCTTACTTGGCCTGCTGTGCAGCCATCTGGCTGACAGCGGGTGCCGGCGTCGCTGCCGGAGGCGGCGGCGCATTTGACGGCAGTCCGGTCGAATACTCCGGCTGCGGGATGAACTGCTCCGGGTATCCGTACATCCCGTGCTCGGAGATGTCCAGCCCGGCATCCTCCTCGGCCTCGGTGACGCGGAGCCCGATCGTCGCCTTGATCAGCGCGAACATGGCATAGGAGACCACGAACACGCAGACGAACGCGACCGCGATCCCCAGCGCCTGGGCCCCGAGCTGCTGGAACACGCCACCGGGGGCATTGGCCGAATCGGTTATCTGGTACCAGACGCCGGGCTTGCCGACGCCGTTCAGCTCCGCCAGCCGCGGCGAGGTGAACAGGCCGCAGGCCAGGGTGCCCCAGACGCCCGCCAGACCGTGCGCCGACAGCGCTCCAACCGGGTCGTCGAGGACCTTCTCGATCGCGAACACGCCGTAGACGACGATCACGCCGGCGATCGCGCCGATGATCGGTGCCGCCCAGTACTCGACGTAGCCGGACGGGGCGGTGATCGCGACCAGCGCTGCAATCGCGCCGTTGCCGGCCATGCCGATGTCGATCGTGTTCGTCTTGCGGTACATCACCGCGACCGCGGACACCACGCCTGCGGCAGCCGCCAGGTTGGTGACCAGGACGACCTCCGCGAAGCGGTTGCCGACCGCGGCCAGGGTCGAGCCCGGATTGAAACCGAACCAGCCGAGCCAGAGGATCAGCACGCCGAGGCCGACCAGGGGCATCGAGTGCCCCGGTATCACCCGCGGCTTGCCGTCGGAGCCGTACTTCCCGATCCGCGGCCCCAGCAGCAGCAGCGCCGCCAGCGCCCCCGTCGCCCCGATCAGGTGGACCACCGTCGAGCCGGCGAAGTCCTGCATGCCGATGTTGGCCTGCAGCCAGCCGCCGCCGAAGATCCAGTGGCTGATGATCGGGTAGATCAGGGCGCTGAACACGATCGCGTAGATCACGTAGGCGCCGAACTTGATCCGCTCCAGCGTCGTGCCCCAGACGATCGCCAGCGACACGGCGCAGAACACGAACTGGAAGAACAGCAGCGCCGCCGGGTTTACCCCGGTGGCCCCGACCAGCGGAATGATGCTTCCGGTCGAGGCGGCGTCGGTGCTGACGTCGAGAAAGAACCCGTGCGTACCCGCAATCGCCCCGGCGCCCCCGAACGCGAGCGCGAAACCGACCGCCCAGTAGCAGAGCGAGGCAATCGAGAAGTTCACCAGGATCTTCGCGATGCCCGCACCGGCGTTCTTCATCCGTGAGAAGCCGATTTCCAGGAAGGCGAAGCCGGCCTGCATGAACATGACGAGAATCCCCGCGACGATCACCCAGGTCGTGTTGACGCTGGAAACCGTCTCGTCGAGGGTGGGCCCGTCGGCGCCGAACGCCAACGAAGGCAAGGCCAGCGAAAGGACCACTGCCAGGGGCGCTGCGGCAAGGAACTTCCGTTTCATTACCGTTCCTCCTTGCCCGCCGGAGCATGCCCCGACGGTCGCGGTTTACCGATTGCGGCCACGTTAGGGCGGCCTCGGCGGGTTGACTTTGGACGGCTGTCGGAAATGTCGGGGCAGCAGTTCGCCCATTTGTCGGACCGCCTGGCCAGGCGGGTAGGACCGGCGGTCCAAGCGTGCCTGGGCGAGGCGGCAGGGTCTAGCCGCGCGCCGGCACCCGCGCCGTGCCCGGGCGCGCCTGAACTCGGCGATGTCGGGGGGAGTCCCCTCTGCGGCGCCCTCGGGGACGACCTTCTCCGCGGCGAACGCCCGCTCGACGACTTCGGGGCCGTCCCGCTTGACCCGGTAGACGGTCGCGCCCTGCTGCGACGAGTAGGCGCCGACCACGCGGCGGTCATGCCAGAGCAGGGCGGCGTGATCGTCGATCCCGTAGCCGCTCGGGCCGCCGCTCGCGACCGAGTCGAGGAGCAGCTGGCGGCGGTCGGGCTCGGAGTGGTAATGGACGCTGCAGCTGCCGGGCAGCACGCCGAGCGCCGCGGCGCGGCGCAGCCGTCCGGCCCCGGTCGTGATCCCCAGCTCGAACCAGCACATCGCGCCGGCGCTCTGGCCGCAGATCGGGATCCCGTGCTCCCAGGCGAGCCGCAGGATGGCGCCGAGGTCGTGCGCCTCCCAGACCGCCACCAGGTTGAGCAGGTTGCCGCCGCCGACGTAGATCAGGTCCTGGGCCAGCAGATGGTCGCG
The DNA here is from genome assembly GCA_963772265.1 of uncultured Solirubrobacterales bacterium. Taxonomy (GTDB): domain Bacteria; phylum Actinomycetota; class Thermoleophilia; order Solirubrobacterales; family 70-9; genus Mayfieldus. The sequence continues at coordinate 34,765 of CAVYWS010000011.1, forward strand.
CACAGCGACCGGCCGGCGGCCGAGCCGGAACAGCGACAGCTCGGTGGGAATGCAGCCGCGATTGGCCAGGGCGGTGTTGAAGGCGGCGCTCTGCTCCGCGGCATCGCCGCTCGCCGTCGGCAGCAGGCAGACGCGAGGCTGCTCGCCGGCCGCCAGCGAGACGACCAGGTCGGTCATCGCCCGATCCGCGGGCCGTGCGCTGAAGCCGTGGCCGCCGATGCAGAGGATCCGTCGCGTCACGCCGTCACCAGCTCCGCAGCCGGTGTCTCGCCACCGAGATAGGCCGTCGCCAGCCGCGTCTCCGAGATCCCGTCGCCGCGCCGCTCCAGCCTCCAGCCACGCGCCTCGGGCCGCGAGGAGACGACCCGATCGAGCCGCAGGCCCTTGAAGTGGAGGGCGCTGCCGTCCTCGGCGGCGTAGCCGGGGCGCATCCCGTCGAGCAGGAAGCCCCGGTAGGACTCGCGGCGCTTGCCGCCGGCTTCGTAGTGGACGCAGTTGCTCCAGGGCAGAAAGCCGAGGCCGTCGACCCGGCGCGGCTCGCCGTGAAAGCCGGTCACCGCCTCGTCGAACCAGCACAGCGACCCGGCGGACAGCCCGCAGAGGATCACCTCCGCCTCCCAGGCATCGCGCAGGATCGAATCGATGCCGTGCGCCCGCCAGACCCCGAGCAGGCTGATCAGGCTGCCGCCGCCGACGTAGACGACGTCCTGGGAGAGCAGGTGGGAGCGGAAGTCGATGGTTCCCTGCTCGCGGCGGAACAGCGAGATGTGCGTGGGCTCGCAGCGGCTGGCCTCGAAGGCGCGGTAGAAGCGGACGATGTAGTGGTCGGCGTCGCCGCTCGCCGAGGGCAGAAAGCAGATCCGCGGCCGCGCCGAGGGAGCGAGTCCGAGCACGTAGTCGTCGAGCAGCGGATTGCCCGACTCCATCGAGAATCCCCCGCCGCCGAAGGCGACGATCTGTCTGCGCTCCTCGCCCATGGCTCAAATGGTCGGGCCGGCGGGCGGCGCTGTCGCTATCCGGGTGTCGAAAGATCGGCGGCCGGGATTCGACACCCGGTCAGGTTCCGCCCAGGCTCGGGCCCGCCGGGGGCGAGATACTGCGCCCGGCATGGACGCAAGTCTGCTTCGCTCGCGGGACTTCCGCCTCGTCGCGGGCTCGGTCGGCGTCTCCGCGCTTGGCGATTGGGTGGCGATCGTGGCGCTCGGACTGCACGTGAAGCAGGCGACCGAATCCGGGTTGGAGATCGCAGGCCTTTGGGTCTGCCTCTTCGGGCCATCGGTCGCGGTTGCCGGGCACGCCGGCCTGCTGGTCGACCGGGTCGAAGCGACCCGGCTGCTGGCCGCGGTCTCGCTGGCCGGCGCCGCTGTCGCGGGGGTGCTGGGGTTCACCTCGGCCACGGCGGCGGTGCTGGCGCTCACGGTGCTGCTCGGCGTCGTCTTCGCGGTCTCCCAGCCGGCCGAATTCGCGCTGGTGCCGCTGCTGGCCGGCGATCGCCGCATCCAGGAGGCAAACGGGCACGTGGAGACCGCTCGCTACATCGGTTTCGGCATCGGGCCCCTGCTCGGTGGCGTCCTGTTCTCGGCCGGCGGGCTGGAGCTCGCGATGCTCGTCGATGCCGCAACCTTCGCCGCCGTAGGCTGCGCGGCGCTGGCGCTTCGGGTCCGGCGCGAGCCCGGTGCGATCGAAGTTGGCGATCGGATGCCGCGGGCCCGCGACGGAATCGCCTACCTGTTCAGGGAGCGGGTGCTCTCGCTGGCGATGATCGTCGCCTTCAGCTCGCTTCTGTTCATGTCCGCCGTCTGGGTCGGCGAGCTGTTCTTCGTCGAGGACGTGCTCGGCAGGGGCGACGTCGCCTACGGGTTGATGCTCTCGATCTGGACCGTAGGGATGGCGCTTGGGGCCCTGCTTCTGTCGCCCCGAATCGCGGCCGGTGCGGTGGCCTCGTGCGGGCTCGCGGCGGCCTCGGTGCAGGGGCTGTCGCTGGCGCTTCCGGCCCTCTGGCTCAGCTTCGCCTTCTTTCTGGCCTGCTCGATGCTCGGCGGGCTCGCCCACGGGCTCAAGAACGTCATGTTTCGCAGCCTGATCCACGTTCGCGTCCCAGCCCGCCTCCACGGACGGGCGTTCGCGGCCTATAACGGCATCCGCAACTCGGCTGAGCTCGCCGCGTTCGCCGCCGGCGGAGTGCTGGTGGCGGCGATCGGAGCACGGGGAACGCTCGCCTACGCGGGCGGTCTCTCCGCCCTCGCCGGACTGGTCGGCCTGCTGGTGCTGCTGCGTATGTACAGGGGGTGGGTGGAGAGCGGTCCGGTCGGCCCGCCGATCGAGGCCCGCGGCGGCAGCTCGGAGCCACCCGGGCCGGCCCAGCCGGCGCCGGAGCCGCTCA